>JAEWZX010000002.1 GCA_023394965.1 Pseudomonadota bacterium
GTTCTGCGGTTTGCGAAGAAGTGGTGCCGCTTAGGTGATGCGTCACGGAAATCACAGGAATGGCGGATTCCTGCGGCTCATCTGCTGATTGGAATGGGTTGCTGGTGCCGCTTACGTGAGGCGTCGAGTTCGGGGTTTGGCTGAATAGCCCCTAGATTTCTGGACGCCTTCGATCCTAATTTTGAGGACAGGAGGCGACGATGGGGAAGCCCAATTTCAGTGATGAGTTCAAGCGTGATGCGGTGGCCCAGATCACCGAACGCGGATATCCTGTAGCCGAGGTCTCGCAGCGGCTCGGCGTCAGCCAGCATTCGCTGTATGCCTGGAAGCGGCAGCTG
This sequence comes from Pseudomonadota bacterium, assembly GCA_023394965.1. GTDB lineage: Bacteria > Pseudomonadota > Alphaproteobacteria > Sphingomonadales > Sphingomonadaceae > Qipengyuania. Next base: position 339 of record JAEWZX010000002.1, read on the forward strand.
GCGCAGGTCGTATCCGGCGATGCTTGCAAGGATGCCGAGATCCGCCAACTGAAGCGCGAGCTGGCCCGGGTGACCGAGGAGCGCGACATCCTAAAAAAAGCCACCGCGTATTTCGCTCGAGATGCAAAGTGAGAGATGCAAAGTGAGATACGCGTTCATTGCCGAGCATCGCGATCGTTTTGGCGTGCGGGCAATGTGCCGCTGCCTCGCCGTGCAGCCCAGCGGTTTCTATGCCTGGCAGAAGAACCCGCTGAGCCAGCGGGCTCGGGAAGATGCTCGGCAGACAGAGTTGATCCGGCAGGCCTGGAGCGACAGCGGCAAGGTCTATGGCTACCGCAAGCTGCACGATGATCTGCTGGATCAGGGCGAGACCTGCTGCCCGAACCGCGTTGCTCGGTTGACCAGGCTGGCGGGTATCAAGGCGCAGATCGGCTACAAGCGACGGCCGGGCAGCTATGGCGGCAAGCCGTCTCTGGCGGTCGACAACACTCTGGATCGCCAGTTCGACGTGGCTGCACCCGATCGAGCATGGGTAACAGACATCACCTACATCCGCACCCTGGATGGCTTTGCCTATCTGGCTGTCGTGATCGACCTCTATTCCCGCCGCGTGGTAGGCTGGTCGATGCAGAGCCGCCAGACAACCGACGTGGTGCTGCAGGCGCTGCACATGGCGGTCTGGCGGCGCAAACCGAAGCAGCGGGTGCTGATCCACTCGGATCAGGGCTCGCAGTTCACCAGCATGGACTGGGCCGCCTTCATCCGGGCTCACAATCTTGAGCACTCGATGAGCCGACGTGGCAACTGCCACGACAACGCTGTGGCCGAGAGCTTCTTCTCGTCGCTCAAGCGTGAGCGCATCCGGCGCCGGACCTACAAAACTCGCGAGGAAGCCCGGCAGGACGTGTTCGACTACATCGAGATGTTCTACAACCCGGTGCGCAAGCAGGTCAGAAACGGGATGCTGTCACCCGTCGAGTTCGAGCGGCAGCAGATTTTGAAAGCCGAAGGCGTCTAGAAAACTAGGGGCTATTCAGTCCGTGTATCGAGCACTAGCAGCCTGAAGCCCCTCAGAACGGCTCTACGGTCATCCCAGCACCATCGTCGTCGTCATGCAGCACCTCAACATCGTTGACGGAACGATGAACTGTGCCACGCTCGAACAATGACCAAACCTACCGTTGCCGAAAACGCCGATACCATCGTCACCACCACCATGACCGAAACCGCTGCGAGCGATGTAACCGATGGTCACGACGACGATGACCAACGCTGGGCAGAGGCAGTCATTGCCAGCCTGCCATCACGCTCACGCGAAGCACGAAAGGCGTTGGCCGAGGCTCTGCTGGACGGTGGCGAGATGGTCACGAGTGGGGGGCACCTAAGCGGACTCGAACAGAACCCACGCAAATCTGCCAAAAAAGCAATGTCGAAATGCGTCAGCCAAACCCCGAACTCGACGCCTCACGTAAGCGGCACCAGCAACCCATTCCAATCAGCAGATGAGCCGCAGGAATCCGCCATTCCTGTGATTTCCGTGACGCATCACCTAAGCGGCACCATTTCATGGTACAAACAAGCATATAGCAATACACTTTCCCTTTGAGAGGGGAAACGTCCGTGACGCTGCTCCGCCGTAATATAGCTCCGCCCCTTACGGGGTCTGCGGCTGGCTATGCCCCATCGGTGACAGCACCCCTATGCCTGTTCCGGCGGCTCCGTAACAGCCAACATGCAGGCCAGCATAGTGGCGGTTGCGGATTCGATCTCTTCTGATGTGGTGGTGCTAAGTTTGAGCCCCATGATCGAATGGTGAAGCATTTCGCCCAAACCCATCGGAGTCAGATCACGGCTTCGAAGGGCATCTTGGTAGGGCAGCAGAAATTCGCACAAATTGCGACGGGCCTCAGCGTGGATTTCTGAGAGTTCATGCTTGATGGTTGTCTGGACTTCGAGCTCCAGTTCGTCCGCGTGAGGCATTGTCTGCATGGACTTCCAGGATTCCATGACAAGTTCGTCCAGAAGAATCGAAAACTGTGTCTTGCGATCGTCACCTTCCGCGAGCCGCGAGCGAATCGCATTCCATTTCAGATCGAAATGATGCCGCACCACACCGACAAGTAGCGCCTCGCGATTAGGGAAAACGTTATATAAAGTTTGTCGCGATACACCGGCTGCCTCGGCGATATCATTCATCGTCGCCCGTCTGATGCCGTACTGGCTTATTACCGCATAGCCAGCGGCAGCAATTCTGCATTCTCTCTCTTCCATGCGGAGAGATTGACACATGGTGCAAAATTGTCAATTTACATTTGTATATAAAATGTCAAAGCGCGCATTCATTAACCTGTCGATTAGACAGTGATTCGTTTCGTAAGGGGAACTCATGTCGCTTCACCGAATCCTGCTTTTGCTCGTCCTCGGGCTCGTAAGCGCAGCATGTTCGTCGCAGGACCCAAGCCCACAGGGACAGGCTGTACCGGTGCGGACCATGACAGTGACAGTCACAGATATCGATAATGTCATCGAACTCCCCGGGCGTGTAGAACCGGTTCGAGTGGCGGAGGTCCGTGCCCGGGTCACCGGCATCGTTCAGCAAAGGACGTACGAAGAAGGCACCGATGTAGGTCAGGGCCAGCCTCTCTTCCGGATAGACCCTTCCGAACTCAGGGCGAGTTACGCGCAGACCAAGGCCAGCCTCGACCGAGCGCGCGCCACCGCGGCGAACGCGAATGCAGTCGTGGCACGATATCGGCCACTAGTTGCGGAAAACGCCATCAGCGCGCAGGAGTTCGATGCAGCGCAGGCTGCGGCCCGCGAAGCCAATGCGAATGTAGCACAGATTCGGGCGCAGTTGCAGGCTGCCTCCCTCCAGTTGGGGTATACCACCGTCCGCGCGCCAATCGCCGGACGCGCCGGACGCGCTGCCGTCACGGAAGGCGCGTTGGTTTCCCAGACCGAAGGCACTTTGATGACGCGAATTGAGCAGATTTCGCCAATCTATGTGTCTTTCTCACAATCTGCCACCGAGGTCCTCCAGATCAGGCGGGCAATCAGCAGCGGCGAACTCGATCTTCAGCCAGGAGATTCGGTCGAGGTGCGCCTGGCGTTTCCCGATGGCACCGAATATGATGCCCCAGGCCTAATCGAGTTTCTCGACTTTTCGGTGGATGAAGCCACAGGAACGGTGCAATTGCGTGCTGAATTCCCCAACCCCGAAGGATTGCTTCTGTCCGGCGAATTCGTGAAGGCCCGGATATATGCGGGTAAGATGACCAATGTCATTGCCATTCCGCAGCGGGCCGTCACTGTGGCCGATAGCGGCGGTACCGTTATGATCGTGGACAAGGAAGGCAAAGCCGCCGTTCGTCCCGTAAAGCTGGGTGAACTTGTCGGCGAAAAATGGATCGTCGAGAGTGGCCTGAAGGCTGGTGATCGCGTGATCTTGTCCAATCTACAAAAGCTGCAGCCCGGCATGCCCGTGCAGATCGCGAATACCGCCACCGGCCGCAAAACTACAGCGGCTGCCCCGAAAGCTAAGACAAAGGCTGACTAATCGTGGCGCGCTACTTCATTGACAGACCCATCTTTGCATGGGTCATTTCACTTGGCATCCTGCTTTCGGGGCTCATCGCGCTGCGAGGTTTGCCGATCGAACAGTATCCAGAGGTTGCTCCCCCTTCTCTGGCGATCAACGTGGTCTATCCCGGCGCCGATGCAGCCACGCTCGAGCAGAACGTAACGCAGGTGATCGAACAACAGCTCAACGGGGTGGAGGGCTTCCTCTATATGGCCTCGTCCAGCCTGTCGAACGGGACAGCATCGATTACGCTGACCTTCGAGGCTGGAACAGATATCGATATCGCCCAGACCGAAGTCCAGAATCGTCTCAGCACCGTCGAAGCGCGGTTACCGGAAGAAGTTCGCCGTCAGGGCATCACCGTACGGCAAGCCAATTCTGGCTTTCTGATGATCGTCGCGCTTACTTCGGAATCCGGTTCGCTCGATACGACCGATCTCAGCAACGTTGCTTCGAACCAGGTTATCGACGAAATTCGTCGTGTTGCCGGTGTGGGCGATGTGATGCTGTTCGGCTCCCCCTATGCCATGCGCATCTGGCTCGATCCGGAAAAGCTGGCTTCATACAATCTTTCGCCAACAGCAGTACTCACGGCCATCCGTGAACAGAATGCGCAGACCGCTGGCGGATCGATAGGAGACCTGCCGCTTCGCGAAGGCCAGGAAATAACCGCAACGATCATTACGGAGAGCAGGTTCGAAACCGAAGAGCAGTTCCGCAATATCATTCTGCGGGCTGATAGCGGCGGGGCCATTGTAAGGCTTGCAGACGTGGCCCGGGTGGAAATCGGCGCGCAGAGTTATGCCACCTCCACTACGCTGAATGGCCAGCCTATGGCCGGGATGGCCGTTCAGCTCGCCACCGGCGCCAATGCCTTGGCTACGGCTGAAGGCGTGAAGGCGCGAATGGAAGAGCTGGGTAACGGCCTGCCACAGGATATCTCTTGGTCGATCCCTTATGACACGACGCCGTTCGTCCAGATCTCGGTGGAGGAGGTCGTCAAGACCCTGATCGAGGCGATGGTGCTCGTCTTCCTCGTCATGTTCTTGTTCCTGCAGAACTGGCGCGCCACGCTGATCCCAACCCTCGTCGTACCCATCGCACTCGCTGGGGCTTGCCTGGGCTTGTGGATGTTCGGCTTCTCCATCAATGTCCTTTCGTTGTTCGGCATGGTGCTGGCAATCGGGATTCTAGTCGACGATGCCATTGTGGTGATTGAAAACGTCGAACGGATCATGCGCGAAGAAGGCCTGGGTCCGGTCGAGGCCACTCGCAAGGCCATGGATCAGATTACAGGTGCTATCATCGGCATCACGCTTGTGCTGATTGCCGTCTTCATACCGATGGCTTTCTTTCCAGGCTCGACCGGCGGGATCTATCGCCAGTTTTCCGTTACGCTGGCCATTTCCATCTTCTTCTCTGCGGTCCTTGCGCTTTCGCTGACGCCGGCGTTGTGCGCCACATTCCTGCGCAGTGAAGATATTCAGGATCACGACGCTGCAGACGCCACGCAGGACACTGTACAAAAACCGATCCCCGATGGATGGCGCGGTCGTGTCGAAAGGGTGCGGCGGTACAGCGGCAGCTTCTTCGCCCGGTTCAACCGCTGGTTTGGCCGCATAACCGAAAAATACGGACGCACCAACGAACGCATTCTCGGCCGGCCGATGCGTGGCCTGGCGGTGTTCCTCGCGCTCGCCGTGGTTACCGCACTGCTCTTTTTCCGTTTGCCGGGAGGGTTTCTGCCCACGGAAGATCAGGGCTTCGCCATTACGGTGGTTCAGTCTCCTACCGGCTCCACTCAGGAACGTCTCGATGAGGCAATTGCCCCGGTCGAAGGTTTCTGGGCATCGCAGGAAGAGGTTGAACGCGTGGTCGTGGTACGCGGGTTCAGCTTCTTCGGGCAGGGCCAGAACAACGCCATCATGTTTACCCCGTTCAAGGATTGGGGTGAACGCAGCAGCGCTGAAAGTTCGGCCGAAGCATTGGTCGGTCGGGCGATGGGGACGTTCATGGGCATCGACAATGCGATGGTCTTTTCGATCCAGCCGCCTGCGATTCAGTCGCTCGGCCAGGCAAGCGGCTTTACGATGAAGCTGCAGGACCGTGCCGGCGTGGGCCGGGAAACGCTGACTGCGGCGCGCGACCAGCTGCTTGGGATGGGCATGCAAAGCGCCCTGCTGGCGGATCTTCGTCCCGAAGACCAACCGCCGGCACCGCAGTTGCATGTCGAAGTCGACCGGGTTCAGGCACGTGCGATGGGTCTTTCGATGTCCGACGTGAACAACGCCTTGTCGATCAATTTCGGTTCGGCCTATGCGAACGATTTCAATCGCGAAGGACGCGTGCTGCAGGTGCTGGTGCAGGCGGATGCCGAACACCGGATGACACCAGACGACGTTCTTTCCCTGCGCATACCGAACGCCGAAGGTTCTTTGGTGCCGTTCAGTTCCTTTGCGAAAGCGGAATGGACGGCAGGCGCACCAAGCTTGGCGCGCTATAACGGTTATCCGGCGATGACCATCTCGGGCACCGCCGCGCCGGGCGAAGCATCGGGTGCTGCGCTGGAAGAAATGGAACAGCTCGCCAGCCAACTGCCGGAAGGTATCGGCTTCGAATGGACCGGCATCAGCTATGAAGAAAAGCAGGCCGGTGGACAGATTGGCCTGCTGCTTGGCCTCTCGGTTGTCATCGTCTTTCTGGTTCTGGCCGCGCTTTACGAAAGCTGGTCGGTTCCATTCTCGGTTCTTCTGATCGTCCCCATGGGCGTCCTGGGTGCCGTGATATTTACGATGCTGAGAGGGCTGTCTGCCGACATTTACTTCAACGTGGGTCTGATCACCATCATCGGGCTCGCCGCGAAAAATGCGATCCTGATCGTTGAGTTCGCGATCGAGGAAGAGGCTGAAGGCAAGACGCCGCTCGAAGCGGTCAAGGCTGCTGCCAGATTGCGACTCCGGCCGATCATCATGACGTCCCTTGCCTTCATACTTGGCATGGTACCGTTGGTGCTTTCGTCCGGCGCAGGTGCCGCCAGCCGGATTGCCGTCGGCACGGGTGTGATGGGCGGCATGATTGCAGCCACCGCAATCGGCATTTTCATCATTCCTCTGCTTTACATGCTGATCCGCACAAGGATCGGCGGGAAGCAACCCAAGCCAGCCGGAACACTCGAAGGAGATGGGGCATGATCCGCAAGCTATCGGTAAGCCTGATGGCCATAGCCCTGGCGGGCTGCGTGAACCTCGCACCCGACCATGAACGGCCGGCGCTGGCCAGTGCTCCGGCCTACGATCCCGAATTTCGTCCCGACGGAACAGTGGTCGCTTCGACCCTGTCCTACGGCGAATGGTTCAGTGACCCACGGCTCGTCAGCCTGATTGATACTGCCGTGGCGAACAATCGCGATCTCATGGCCGCGACAGCCCGTATCGAGCAAGCCCGGGCCCAGTTCCGCATTCAGGACAGTCGGCGCTTACCTACGCCCGTCGCCAACGCGGCTGCCACTCGCAGCCGCACGCCGCTTGGTTCGGTTTCGCAAGGCGCGACCGGGTCCGTGACAGCCAACCGGTTCGAAGTTGGTGTCGGCGTATCGACGTTCGAACTGGATTTCTGGGGACGCATTGCGAACCTTTCAGAAGCCGCTCGCGCCCAGTATCTCGCTGCGGAAGCAAATCAGCGCGCGTTCTATCTGTCGCTCATCGCGGATGTGGCCTCGACTTATTTCGCTCTGCTCGAAACCGAAGCCCAGATCGATCTGGCCCAGGCGACCGTGGAAAGCCGTCAGGAAGGCCTGCGGATTGCCAGTCTTCGCCTAGATGCGGGTGTGACCTCCGCACTGCCTTTCCGGCAGTCCGAAACGCTGTTGACCACTGCCGAACAGCAACTTGCGGCCCAACGCCTTGCGCATGCGCAGCAACGCAATCAGCTATCCGTACTTATCGGCGGTTCTCCGTCAGCGGATCTGCCTGCACCTCTTCCGATGCAGGCACAGGAAAACGGGATGGAACTCGATCCGGGAACCCCGTCGGTCCTGATGCTGGTGCGGCCGGATATCGTGGCTGCCGAAGAACAGCTTCGTGCTGCACGCGCCAATATCGGCGCGGCACGGGCAGCTTTCTTTCCCACCATTTCCCTGACCGGGAATGCAGGCTTTGCTTCCAATGCTCTCGACAATCTGTTCAGTTCGGATGGTCTATCCTGGTCTTTCGGTCCGTCGATCTCCCTCCCGATCTTCGACTGGGGCGCACGCGAAGCCGATCTTGACCTCGCCAAGGCCCGCGAAGTCGAGCAGGTCGCGCTTTACGAAAAGACTGTGCAAGTCGCCTTCCGCGAAGTCTCCGACGCCTTGGCAGGGCGGCGTTGGCTGGCGGAGCAGGTCGCAGCACAGACGCAGGGCGTTGCCGCGCAGGACCGCATAGCGAAACTTGCGCGCCTGCGTTATCGCGAAGGTGTGGCCGATTACCTCGAAGTGCTAGACGCCGAACGCAACCTGTTCTCAGCACAACAGCAATTGCTGACGACACAGCGCGCGTTCCTGCAGAACGGAACGACTTTGTTCGTCTCACTCGGCGGGGGCCTTGCTCCCGCTCAATAGCGGCCGGATCACGCCCACATATTTTGGAGTTCCATCTCGGCTAGCAGCCAAAGTCCTGCTAGGGCGCGGCGATGTTGGGAACATTTCTCACCGAATATTCAGCATGGATAGGCCTCGGCCTGTTGGTCGGGCTTTTCATTCTGTTCGCCACGGAACGTTTCCCGCCAGTCACGATCGCTGTGGGAGGCGCAGCCGTGATGCTGGTTCTCGGCTACCTTCCGCGTAGCGAGATGGAGCAGGTTTTCGCCAACCCTGCCCCCATCACCATTGCCGCCATGTTCATTCTGTCCGGGGCACTTATCCGGACGGGCGTGGTGGAAGCGCTGGCAAGCATCGCCGAACGTCGGACCGAACGCCACCCGCGCCGTTCGATAGCAGAGCTGTTTGGCGGCACCTTCCTGGCATCTTCGCTGGTCAACAATACGCCCGTCATCATTATTCTGGTTCCGGTGATGCGCAAAATCGCCGGATTGGCAGGTACTACAGCAAGTCGGCTACTCATTCCCCTATCCTACCTGTCGATCCTTGGCGGAACGTTGACGCTCATCGGGACGTCGACCAACCTTCTTGTCGATGGTGTCGCTCAGCGTTCCGGCGAACCCGCCTTTGGCATCTTCGAACTGACTAGTGTGGGCCTCGTCGCAGCCCTGACCGGAACCGCCTTTCTTCTCGTCACGGGCCGTTTTCTCCTGCCTGATCGTCCTGAAGCGATGGATCGCGAAGGCAGTCGACCACTCGAGGAAAGATATCTGACCCAGTTGCGCGTAACTGGCGAACACAAGGATATCGGAAAGAATTACGGTAATTTGTCGCAATTCGGGCGATCGGGTCTGCGTCTGATCGGCCTGGAGCGTGGCGGAAGTGTGCGGTGGAGCGACCTTGATGACGTGGTCGTGGAGGAAGGCGACGTCATGCTTATGGCTGCCGACCAGGCCGAGATGCTGTCTCTTGCTACCAATCACGGCTCGGAACTAGGTCTGTCTCGTCGGGCTATGCCAGAGGCGGAGGAAACCCGCATCGTGGAGGCAGCGATCTCTCCCAGCCACCCCACGCTGGGGCGCAAGCTTTCAGAGGTCCCTTTCCTCACAAAGACAGGAGCACGCATCCTGGGCCTCTCGCGAGCGCGGCATTTCCCTGGCCCCACACTCGCGGATGCGCGTATTCGCGCGGCCGATCATCTTCTGATCGAAGGCAGCCCGGCCAGCATTTCAGCCATCGAGAACAATATCAATCTGATCAACATCTCCGCACCGGATACACGCCCATTCCGACGTCTGCGGGCACCGATTGCCGTTGCCACGATGCTTGGGATCATTCTGCTTGCTGCCTTTGGTGTGTGGACGATCGAACTGCTGGCGATCACCGGGGTCGCTATTGTGCTGCTGTCACGCTGTATCGATCCGGAAGAGGCCTGGCGCAGTATAGATGGTAATGTGATCGTGCTGATTTTCGGCATGCTGGCCGTCGGCCTGGGTCTCGAAGGAGCGGGCACGGTCGATCTGATCGTCGACGCAGCCTTGCCTTTATTGGCCGACCTTTCACCGCTTTACCTGCTGCTTGCGATCTATTTTCTGACTTCAATTCTTACTGAAACTGTCACCAATAATGCTGTGGCCGTAATCATGACGCCGATCGTTCTGACGCTGGCTACCGACTTGGGGGTGGAACCGCGTCCCCTGCTATTCGCAGTGATGTTCGCTGCGTCGGCAAGTTTCGCAACGCCGGTCGGCTATCAGACCAACACCATCGTGTACGCCGCGGGCAACTATCGTTTTGCCGACTTTCTCAAGATCGGTGCCCCCATGAACATCGTCGTCGGGCTGGCCACATGTATCGCAATCAACGCCATGGTTTGATCGCAGGTCTGGATCGACCTTGAACCAGACGGCTGCGCCACACCTGCTTCAGCGGCTGCTCCTTCATGATTGCTGATTGCCTCCCGTTTCGGCGGGCCAATCACTTTCTTCCTCTCCCCTCGTCTTCCAGAGCGAATAGAGCACGCCTGCCGCAATCAGGGCAGCAGTAACGCCGAGACTGATCCAGGCCGGGAATTTATCGCCATCCATCACGAAATCGGTGACGAATATCTTGCTGCCGATGAAGATCAGAATCGCTGCCAGCGCATACTTCAGATAGTGGAAGCGGTGAACCATGGCGGCCAGCGCGAAATAGAGCGCGCGCAGGCCCAGAATGGCGAAAATGTTGCTGGTGTAGACAATGAATGTGTCGGTCGTGATCGCAAAAATTGCGGGCACACTGTCCACTGCAAACACCAGATCGGCAAGGTTGATGACGACCAGTGCGAGCAGCAACGGTGTGGCGGCACGAACCATCTTGCCAGTCTTCTCGTCGCGCACCTTTACCAGAAACTTCTGTCCATGCAGTTCGGGGGTCACGCGCATGTGGCGGCTGATCCAGTTCACCGCCGGATTGCTGCCGACATCCATCGGCTCATCACCGGCGAAGAACATCTTGATCCCGGTGAACACCAGGAAGGCGGCGAAGAGATACAGCACCCAATAGGCTTCGGCGAGCAGGGCCGCACCGCCGGCGATCATCAGCCCGCGCAGGAAGATTACCGCAATAATGCCCCACAGAAGCGCACGGTACTGGTACTTTGCCGGGATGGCGAAATAGGTGAAGATAAGGCTGATCACAAAGACGTTGTCGATCGAGAGCGCCTTTTCGATGAAGAAGCCCGTGAAATACTGCATCCCCGCAGTTTCGCCGCGCTCGAACCACACCCACACGCCGAACAACAGGGCGACGGTGATGTAGAATGCCGACAGCTTGAGACTTTCGGCGATCCCGAGTTCACGGTCTTCCTTGTGCAGCACCCCGAGATCGAACGCCGTCAGGACGACTACGATTGCAAGAAAGGCACCCCAGAACCAGACCGGGGTGCCAAGCCATGAAGCCAGCAGGAAATCAGGCACGGAGTGCCGTTTCCTGCTTGGCTGTCGAACGGGACGGTGCCGTAGCCAGCACTGCCATGCCGATCAGGGCTGAAACCAGCGATCCGGTCAGCACTCCCATCTTCACCGCGTCGATCTGCGCCGGATCGATGAAAGCAAGGCCGCCGATGAACAGGCTCATCGTGAAGCCGATGCCTGCCAGGCAGGAAAGGCCGTAGATATGGCGCCAGGTCACTTCGGGAGGCATACTCGCCAGCCTGGTCTTCGTGGCGAGCCAGCAGGCGCCGAATACGCCGATCTGCTTGCCGACCACCAGACCGGCCGCAATGCCGAGCGACAGCGGAGCCAGCAGGGCATCCAGTCCTGCCCCGGCGAAAGACACGCCGGCATTGGCGAAGGCGAAGATCGGCAGGATCAGAAACGCAACCCAGGGGTGCAGCGCATGTTCGAGCCGCTCCAGCGGTTGCTCTTCACCGGTCGCAATAGGCACGAACATTGCGGTAACGACGCCTGCCAGCGTGGCGTGGACGCCGGACTTGAGCACACAGACCCACAGGAACGCGCCGAGCAGGAAGTAGGGAATGGTCCGCGCCACCCCTGCCCGGTTGAGCAGCAGCATGCCCGCCGCCGGCACCAGCGCGAGGCCCAGCGCCGCGAGGTTCATATTCTCGTTATAGAACAGCGCGATGATTGCGATGGCACCGATATCGTCGATGATGGCGATCGCCAGCAGAAGAGCCTTCAGCGCCACCGGAACGCGGCTGCCCAGAAGCGCCAGCAGACCCAGGGCGAATGCGATGTCGGTGGCCGCAGGGATGGCCCAGCCGCGAATATTTTCCGGCGAACCGGAATTGATGGCCACGAACACAAGCGCCGGAACGATCATTCCGCCAAGCGCGGCAAACACCGGAAGCGATGCCTGCTTCCAGCTTTGCAGCTGACCGGTAACGATTTCGCGCTTCACCTCCAGCCCGATCAGGAAGAAAAACAGCGCCATCAACCCATCGTTGATCCACAGCAGAAGAGGCTTGTCGATCGCAACAAGATCACCCGCGGTAAAGTTGACCGGGGTGGCGAGAAAGCCCTGATACCCTCCCAGGAGGGGAGAGTTCGCAATGGCGAGCGCGATGGCGGCGGCGACAATCAGCACGATGCCGCCCGCGCTTTCGCTGGCAATGAAAGCGCCGAGGCGCTGCGATGGGGAAAGTTTCGTCATAGGAAAGAATATATTAGAAAGTGGGCGACGGTCCAGTGAGGGTGATGGGGGAAGAAACCGGACCGTCGCCCGGTGTCGCAGCTAGGCGAAGCTACGACCGTAGTAATGCCGCTGAAGCGCGACAATCTTGTCCTTGAGGTGCAGGCGCAAGCGCTTGAGAGACTTCAGGTCTTCGCGCGCACCGACTGCTTTGGTTGTGTCGATAAGCCGGTTCAGTGCACGATGTTCGCGCACCAGCTTGCGCAAATAGGGGATCATGATCTTTTCATCGGGCGTCTTGCTCATCGCACTCTCCTTACTTTGTCTGTCAGGGATATGTGGTCAGGGTAGGCGATAATCCAATTCGAAACATTGCCTTAAGGTGATAAGTTTTTCTAATAGAGCTCGCCATGGTGACGCTGAAACAGATCGAGATATTCGTCAGGCTTGCCGACATTGGCAACATGGGCGAGGCCGCCACCGCCTTGGGGATTACCCAGCCCGCCCTCAGCCAGCAGTTGCGTTCGCTCGAAACCAGGCTCGACCTGCAACTATTCGAACGTGTGCCCAAGGGAATGCAGTTGACACCGGCCGGGCGCAAACTGTTGACCCAGGCGAGAACGGTCATCGCGGCTTCGCGCGATTTCAGGGAGGCAGCCGATCATATCGCCGCCCGGCCCGCAGGCACGATAAGATTCGGCGTCAGCCCCACGCTCGGCCCCTATCTGATGCCCCGCGTCATCAAGATCCTGCACGCGCGCTATCCCGACCTGCGCCTGTTTATCCGCGAAGGGATACCGTCCAGGCAGCAGGCCGAACTTGCCGCAGGCCAGCTGGATATGCTGCTGTCGCCCATGCCGATAACGGGAAAGGGTCTTGAGGTAGAACCCCTGTTTCGGGAACGGTTGCGCATCGTTGCCCCGCCCGACGATCCGTTGGTGGACCTGCCCAGCCTGCGGCACGAAGATTTTAACGGACGGATGTTCCTGTCACTCGATCAGCGCCATCATTACCACCGTCAGCTGGAAGACATCTGCAAAACCCTAGGCGCGAACATACTCGCCGATTACGAAGGCACCAGTCTAGACGCCTTGCAGCAGATGGTCGGATCCGGGCTTGGCCTGGCAATTCTGCCGCACTTCTACATCCGCTCCGAAGCGGGCGGTCTCGATGTGGTACGAATTGCAGAACCGGCGGGCTGGGAAGAACACCGCAGCATCGCCGCAGCCTGGCGGGCAAGCGCCGCCTTCGCCGACCTTTACGCCGAAGTGGCAGCGGTTATCGCTGAAGAAGGTCGGCGCCAGCAGTAAGCGAAACGAAAGGTGGGCCGACCGTTTCGCCGAACGGCCCACTTATTCCGTCAATGTACCGTCGCCTTACCGAATATTACTTCGCGGGTTCTTGTTCGCGCAGGTCCTCAGCCGCATTCCTGCTGCCTTCGCCTTTCGCAAGATCAGATGTGCCGGGCACACCCATATACCCCTTGATCGATGCTGCGCTCGCCATGCCGGGTGCCTGCGATTTGCCGCCAATGAGATCCCGCGTTGCCTTTTCAATGCGGTCGCCGATGTCCCGGTCGACATTGCGCCAGTAATCAAACGCACGCAGGAGGATCGGTTCGCTAACACCATCGGCAAGATGTCCGGCGACATTGTCGACGAAACGATCGCGCTGGGCGTCGTCCATGACTTCGCGCACCAAGGCGCCAGCCTGACTCCAATCGTCATCGTCCTTGCGCAGGGTATAGGCCTGACGAACCATATCGCCATCGGACATCCATGTCGCCTCGCCTCCCACCTGCGGCTGTGCGCCTGCGCCGCCATAGGAATTTGGCGCATAAACCGGATCGACGGCGTTGACCGTCCGGCCCTGTCCCGCGCGGGAATAGCTGTGCACTTCGGCGTTCTTGGCCTGATTGACCGGGATCTGTTTGTAGTTGACCCCCAGCCGCGCGCGATGTGCGTCGGCATAGGAAAATCCGCGGGCCAGCAACATCTTGTCAGGGCTCAGGCCGATGCCCGGGACCATGTTATTGGGCTCGAAAGCCAGTTGCTCGATCTGGGTATCCCAATCCACCGGATTTTCGGTCAGCGTCAGCTTGCCAACCTCGATCAGCGGATAGTCGGCATGCGGCCAGACCTTGGTCAAATCGAATGGGTTGATGCGATAGGTCTTGGCATCTTCGAACGGCATGATCTGCCATTTCAGCGTCCAGCTCGGATGAGCGCCCTTCGCAATCGCATCGAACAGGTCGCGGCGATGATAATCGCCATCCTGCCCGGCCATTTTATCCGCTTCGTCCTGTGTCAGATGGGCGTTGCCGTCACCCTGATCGCTGTGCCAGTGGAACTTGACCCAGAATTTCTCGCCCGCTTCATTGATCAGCATGTAGGTGTGGCTGGAATAGCCGTTCATTTCGCGCCAGTTCTTCGGGATACCGCGATCGCCCATCAGATAGGTGACCTGATGCGCGCTTTCGGGGCTCAGGGTCCAGAAATCCCACTGCATGTCGTGATCGCGCAGACCATTATCGGCGCGGCGCTTCTGACTGCGGATGAAATGCTGGAATTTCAGCGGATCGCGGATGAAGAAGATCGGCGTATTGTTGCCGACCATGTCGAAATTGCCGTCTTCGGTATAGATCTTGACCGAAAAGCCACGCGGATCGCGCCAGGTATCCGGGCTGCCGCGTTCACCGGCAACCGTGCTGAAGCGCACTGCCGATTCCGCTTTCGCCCCTTTCTGGAAAATCTTTGCCTTGGTGTATTTCGACACATCGGCGGTGGTTTCATATGTCCCGAACGCCCCGGAACCCTTGGCATGCGGCTGCCTTTCGGGAATCCGTTCGCGATTGAAATTGGCCATCTGTTCGATCAGATAGTGATCGTTCAGAACGATTGCCCCGTCACGCCCGACCGTAAGGGAATGCTCGTCACTTTGCACCGGAATCCCGGCGTCGGTGGTGGTGAATGGGCACTTGGGTGTATCGGCCATGGCTGCAATCCTTCGCATTAGCGTTCACTTGCAGAACCTGCTCTGTGCGTGGACGTTCCGCACAGAGTTGCCCAGCGCCAGGCAGGGGCCAGTGTTCGGCCTAAGCCTGGTCGATTTTGCTGAGCGGCCACCAAGGCCCCTCAGCGCGTTCCGCCTTGTGCCGACCCAGATCGCGAAGCCGGGCCATGAAGGCAGGCTTGAACATCTCGTCCTTCTTGAAATTCTCGCCCACCGTGCTCGGGAAAGTATCGTAACGATCGGCGCTGGTCAGCAGAATACGCCCATAAGGATTGTTTAGCCTGAGGCCCGCTATCGCGCCGATTTCGCTTTCGTTGACCAGCAGATCGTACCCGCGCTGCCCATTCTCAAGCGGCCCGGACTTTGTGTTCAAAGCCTTGTCGGTCTTGCGCACGGTCGGCCCGTTGCGAACCACATATACCGTCGGGGCGGCCTGCTCGTAGCTTTGGGCATAAACCTGCCGCGCACCACCATTGGCCACTTTCGCAACTGTGTGACCCTGCACCTGTCGCCGGACTTCCCGATCGACCGCTGCCATCGCGCGATCAAAGAATACCGACTTGCGCACCCCGCCATCGTACAGGGTCAGCGGTCGGCCATCGCTGCCCGCGACCCGCAATTGCTGATGGAACACTGGCATGGCGGATGATGCCATGGTCGCCGCTGCCAGGGCTTCGGCTGCCGCAGCCATATCGCGCGCCGTGTTCACGATCTGCTTGATATCGGCATAGCGGAAGCTGCCGCGCTCCGCTTCGACGAAACCGACGAAGCCTTCGATGCTGGACGCACCGATCGCCCTGACCAGCCGATCGTCACCGTTCGGCATCAGTGCCTCGATGATCCGGGCGCGCAAGGGCGCCGTACCCGCCGCCGAACCGAATAGCGGGACACCCAGCAAACCGGTATGCTTCACCACATCGCTTTGGCGCGCGGGCGAATACCCCCAAACCAACCGGTCCAGCGCGAACCGGCGCATGTCGGGGTTCTGTTGCGGGTCGAGGGCCACCATCAACATCAGCGCCTGAAGCGCGCCGGTCGAAATGCCCGTTATGACCCTGATACCAGACAGGGCGAGGTCATTGCCGCTCTTGCGCGCCAGCGTATCGAACAGCCCGGCCCCATAGGCGCCCCATTGCCCCCCGCCCGACAACAGCAGGACATTGCAGTCGGGCTGACCAGTCCGATTATGGTTTTGCACCGCATCGCGGATCGAACACGACATTCGATCGTCGAGCTTGCATTCCTGGGCATGGGGGACATCAGCCTGCACATCGCGGATGAACGGCCCGACATCGCCATCTACCACATGGGTATAAAAACCGTCGATCTCGAATGTAAGCGGCCCTCGCCGCAACAGCTTGAACGCAACATAACCGATTACGACCAGCGCCAGCAAAGTGACGCCCATACCAAGCAGGAAATTCCCCACGATCACCATCCCCCGATAGATCGTCAGGGATATTGCGCGGAAATCCCTCCGAATTCAATTATCCGTGCGCGCCGAATTCGTTGGCGATGGCCGTTGAAATCCGCAGACACAGGGCATAAGCCTGCTCGATCGGGTCGATGTATGTCTCGCGAATGGCAGCGTATCCCTCGCCTGCGCCGACGGGATACTGCCCGGGCTCGTCAAGTTCGAAATCGCCCTTGCGCGGGAAGCTGGTGGGGAAGGCACGGCGCAACTGTGCCAGCGCCTCATCTATGCGCAGCGTGAAGACCATCTCGATCACATCGGTCCGGCTGATGTCGTTGGCGCGGCTGAATGCCGGGACCGATACCACTTTCAGGAACATGTGCTGAAGCAGCGCCAGCCTGACCGCCTGCAGCACACCGATAGCGCGGCGTACATTTTCGCGTTCCGGATGCGGATCGTCATCGGGAACAAGCTCGAAGAGACGATGCAGCTTGAGAGCATCGACCCGCAGGCGGGAACCGAGACGACGGAACACGCCGTTGCGATCATCCTTGATAAGATATTCCGCCAGATCCTCGCACGCCTGGGCCAGATGCGGTTCTGTGCCGCGATAGGGGCGGCTCGCCCAGTAGGCCGAATTGAACAATTCACCGAACGCAGCCACTGTTTTGATACTGGCCAAAGCGTTCGACGCCCTGATCAGACGTGTGATTTGCATGCCTCTCGGACTGTTCGACAGCAGGGCGCCGACCTCCTCGATCTGGCTTTCAGCGGCGCTGCCGACCCCGGCAATGATGTTCACCGGATAACCTAGCTGCTGCAGAATGGCGTTGTGAGGTATGGCGCGGATCTGCCGCAGGCTCATCTCGCGATCCGCCGATAAGTCGCTCTGTCGGCGTGATTTTCTGCTACCGGTTTCGTTCAGAAGACCCAGCCCGAAAGCGGTGATGGCACGGCTGTAAGTCCGGCTCTCGAGATGATCGCGTTGATGCTCCTTGATCGCGCGATAGAAATCCAGGCTGAGATCGGTGCGGCGATAGAACGGGTCCGTCGGCACATCCGGATCCGTATGCGCCGGACTGTACGCAACGATCTGCGTCAGCGTGGCCAGCGCAATTTCTGGTGTAGCGAAAAGGAGATAGCCGTCACCGCCCTGAAAGCTGGCTTCTGGCTCGAGAGGAATACCGGCTCGAGCAAACCGCCGCTGCGCCCATGGACTCAATGCCCATTCGATCCGGTCCTCGAAACTCGACGGATGGGCCCCGCGCCCCATGCCCTCGCCATGCGTATTAAAAATCAGCGCAGCGACATCGGTAAGGTCGTTATCGGCCATCGCTTCGGCCAAACGTCCCTGCAAGCGTTCGATCGCCAGGCTGGCTGGGATCTGGCCGACGAACCGGCCCGCGTCCGAAAATCCCGTCTGAATCGCTATACGGCCACGCTCCCTCGCATATGCCTGATAGTCCGGCTCCGAAAGCAACAAGTCTAGGAAGCGCCCGCCATGTTCAAGCGCGGTTTCGGTTTCGAAGAGCGGTGAAACATCAACCTTGTCGGAAATACCGAAGAGTTTGGCGAAATAGAGCGCTGCTAGCACTGTTGAAGGCTGCTCGCATTCGGCCACCAGCATTCGGATCGGCGCATCTGCGTCGATATGCTTAAGTATCTGCGCCATCGCTAGGAATTGCCGCACAGCAGTGGAGCTTTCTACCGCCAGGCTCGCGAAGTTAGCACTCTGAGGTTGCACCTCAGCCAGAAGCTCGCGCAGTGCAGCGATCGCACCGCGGCTGGAAAGGTCGATATCCGCTGCATCACCCAGCCGAGTACGGATCGCATTGTGCAGTTGCTTGGCGTTTACGCGGAAATGGATCCAGCCCATCCCCAACCCGTCCGCGCGCATGGCTGCAGCAAGGGTACGGAGAGAAATGGCCCGGTCAGTATCGCTTACGGTAGCATCGCTTTCGAGCCGATCGATAAGCGGGACCAGCGAGAGAAGTTTTTCGGGATGATCTGCGGTAAGGCGATTGGCAGCAGCAGAGAGATCTTCCGGTCCCGAAAGATCGCCTGCAAATTCTACGGCACTGGTTTGCGCGCGCTTCTGCGCCGCACGCAAAATCGGGAGCATGTCGTGCAATGGATCGATCTGTTTGAGAGTCTTTGCGTATCGCCCCAGCCGCGAGGCCTTCTCCATCAAGCGGAAGGCTATCGAAGTATACCATTTGATATCCGTTCGCCCGTCCATGTCGTAGCCCACCCAACTGGCGAACCTGAAAGGAAGTGGCTGCAATTCGTCCCAGCGATCCGGGAAAGCAGCCATCGCCTGTTCTAGAACCATTCGAACGACTTTATCTCGAGCGTCCTGCGCATTGGCTAGCGCAACCATCGCGCAATCATGCTCATACCGTAGCGTGATTTCGGGCTTTTCCCGTTTCTCAAGCGGGCCAGCCACTCCCCCATTGGCGACAGCCTTCGCCACCGCGTCGCTCTGCTGCGGCGAAAGCAGGAAAGTCGGGTGCGCGGTAAACACCGCATGCATGTGCGGGCGCTCCCAGAATTCGCGATAAGCGTCGAAATCTTGGGAAGAGTTCGACAGACTGGAAAGGCGGTCCTCCGCTGTGTGCGGCTGCAAGAGCTCCCGTAATCGGGCAGCACGCGCATCAAGCGATTGCGCTTCGAGCTCGTCCACCAATCCTGCGAGCTGCTCGATACTCAGCTCGCCACTTTCAAGCTTGCGCGAAATATCCAGCGATAACTGGAAAACCGGATTGAAAAGGGGAGTTTCGCGCGTCTGACGATGAAGCACCCGCAGGCGATCGCTAAGACTTGCGAGGGTCGGTTCGATTGTCGTCTCGGCCATTGCTCTACTCTATGCCCAAAGGATGGTGGGGTTCCGCGGCAATGCGGTTGCTGTGTCAAGCTGGCAGGGCAAATGACTGCATGAATACGGATGCAGGATGCGAAGGGTGATCGCTGCAAGAACTTCCCCTGAAATGAATGCGGTCGGCAGAGAGCCGTAAAGGTCTGGACAGAGGAGATTACAGCGGCCACCCAACCTCAAGGCTATGACTGCGACAAATGAAGGTACATCATGAGCAATTGGACCATCGGCATCATCGGAGGATCCGGGCTCTACGCCATCGACGCGATCGAGGATGCACAATGGATACCGATCGAGTCGCCGTGGGGTCAGCCGTCTGACGAAGTCCTGTGCGGCAAAATCGGCCACGTTCGGATCCGTTTCCTACCCCGGCACGGACGCGGGCATCGCATAGCACCATCAACGATCAACGCACACGCTAACATCGACGCGCTCAAACGTGCAGGCTGCACGGATATTTTGGCCATCAGCGCAGTCGGCTCCCTATCGGAAGAGCTTTCGCCAGGTCGCTTCGTAACCGTCGATCAGTTCATTGATAATACCCGCAGCCGCCCATCGAGTTTCTTCGGAGACGGCTTCGTCGCACATGTCTCCATGGCCGATCCAGTTTGCGAGCGACTGTCCAAACACGCGGCGAAGGCCGTCGCGTCGGTCGGGGGCGAATGCACACAGGGCGCGACCTATCTTGCCATGGAAGGTCCACAGTTCTCCACTCATGCAGAAAGCCGCCTCTATAGGCATTGGGGCGCCGAGGTAATCGGTATGACTGGCATGCCAGAAGCAAAGCTCGCTCGCGAGGCTGAGCTCCCCTATGCTCTTTTGGGAATGGTCACTGATTATGACAGCTGGCGGGACGATGCCGAGGCCGTAGATGTCGGGCAAGTAGTCGAGCAGATGGGGCAAAATTCTAGCCTGGCGAGAAAAGCGATAGAAGCGTTCTGCCAAAGCCTGCCTGAAAAACGCAGCCCCTCGCCCATCGATCATGCGCTCAGCGATGCAGTCATCACCGCGCCGGAAAAACATGATAAAGCAATGCGCGCCAGGCTCGATGCGGTTGCCGGGCGGCTGTTCCGGCAGGGATGAACGGAATCTACGACATTCTCGTCATCGGTGGCGGTATAAATGGCGCAGGTATCGCGCGGGATGCTGCGGGCCGCGGACTGAAAGTCTTGCTGGTTGAGAAGGACGATCTCGCCTCACACACATCTTCGGCCAGCACCAAGCTCGTCCATGGCGGATTGCGTTACCTCGAACAGTACGAATTTCGCCTGGTTGCGGAATCGCTGCGTGAACGCGAAGTACTGCTTCGCAATGCGCCACACATCATCTGGCCACTGCGGTTTGTCATGCCCCACGAACCGAGCATGCGACCCAAATGGATGCTGCGCATCGGCCTTGCCCTGTACGACAGGATTGGTGGCAGAATGAGCCTGCCTAAAAGCAAGGCCATCGACCTGCGCATTCCACCACATCGCGACGTGTTGCGAAACAACTTGAAAGCTGGCTTCGAATATTCCGATTGCTGGGTGGAGGATTCCCGACTCGTGGTTCTTTGTGCGGTGGACGCCGAAGAGCGCGGAGCGGAGGTGCTGGTGCGCACCGAATGCAGTGGGCTGAAGCGCGCTGGTGACAGATGGGAAGCAACGCTGGATGGTGAACTTGGTACCCACAGCGTGACTGCACGGGCAATCGTCAATGCAGCCGGCCCGTTCGTCGATCGCGTCGCAAAATCTGCCCTTGGCCAAGGGACACCGGCCCATTTGCGGTTGGTCAAGGGCAGCCACATCATCGTTGCCCGCCGGTTTCCGGGCGAACATGCCTATATCTTCCAGCAACCAGACGGCCGCATCGTTTTCGCCATACCATATGAACGGGACTTCACACTGATCGGCACAACCGATCTGCTGTACGAGGGCGATCTAGATGCCGTTGCGATTTCACCGCGGGAAATCGCTTATTTGTGCGAAGCGGCTTCGCGGTATTTCACCGATGCGGTGACCAGAGACGAGATCGTCTCGTCTTATTCAGGCGTCCGCCCTCTCTACGAGGATAATGCGGCCAGCAATTCCACTGTCACCCGCGATTACGTGTTCGAACTGAATGCTGAAGGCGGTGCCCCCATTCTTTCGGTTTACGGGGGCAAGATCACAACGCACCGTAAACTTGCAGAGCACGCTCTGGCAAAGCTCGACACCGTCATCTCGATGGCAGGCGCGCCGTGGACAGCCCACGCCCCTTTGCCGGGCGGCGACATGCCCGGGGCAGATTTTGCAACCTATCTGCAGGATGCCAGCAAACGCTACAGCTGGGTAGCACCTGATATGCTGCGGCGCCTGGCCCGCGCTTACGGCACCCGGCTCGAAGCGGTGATTGGCACGGCCACCTGCATGGATGGCCTGGGTGCGCATATCGGTGGCAATCTTTACGAAGCAGAGCTAAATTACCTAGCGGATCGGGAATACGCACGCACGGCGACAGATGTGCTGTGGCGCCGCAGCAAGCTCGGCCTGCACCTACCTATACAGGCACATAAGACAGTTGCGGATTGGTTCGCCGCCCGAACCTGATCCACCGCCACGGAACAAGCATGTTTCACAAAGCTTGTAAGAGAAACTCGGCAAGTCCAAGAGGCTTGCGTTTATCTTGCCTTTACACCGGAGTCGTATGGCCCTGCACGATCCTGCCCGCCTTTCCCAGATTTCCCGCCAGACTGTTCGCGAAGCCTACCGAGCAGAAGAGAATGCCTGTGTCGCAGAACGCATGGCACAGGCAGCGGGCGCAAGTGGCAAGCATTCCGAGGCGGCACAGATTGCCGTTCGGCTGATCGAAGACGCACGCGAACGGAAAGCGAGCGGGATCGACGCGTTCTTGCAGCAATATGGCCTCGCAACCGAAGAGGGCGTGGCGTTGATGTGCCTTGCCGAAGCATTGTTGCGTGTTCCCGATGCGGCAACTGCCGATGCACTCATCCGAGACAAAATCGGTGATATCGACTGGGCGGAACATATGGGTGAAAGCTCGTCCACCTTTGTCAACGCTGCCACCTTCTCATTAATGCTGACGGGCGAAGTTCTCGAACGACCTGAAGAAGCGCAGAAAGGCATGGGCAAGACGCTAAAACGCGCGGTCAATCGACTTGGTGAACCCGTTATCCGAACGGCGACACTGCAGGCTATGCGCATCCTCGGCGGACAGTTTGTCTATGGCCGTACTATCGATGAATCGCTTAAGCGTGCCAAGCCCGAACGTGCCAAGGGGTTGACGCACAGCTTCGACATGCTCGGCGAAGCGGCGATGACCTATGACGATGCCGAACGCTATCGTGTGAATTATCACAAGGCGATCGACCGGCTCGCCCGCGAAGCGACCGGCGATATGCGGACAGCGCCTGGTATCTCTGTCAAGCTTTCGGCTCTCCATCCGAAATACACATATCTGCACGCAGATGTTGCCATCGCCGATCTCCTGCCGATCGTTCGCGACCTCGCCACGGCAGCGCGGGATGCCAATATCCATTTCACGATCGATGCCGAAGAAGCGGACCGGCTCGAACTTTCGATGGATCTGGTCGAAGCACTTGCGCGGGACGACAGCCTCTTCACCCGACCGGACGGCAGCCGCTGGGAAGGCTTTGGCCTGGCTATTCAGGCCTACCAGAAACGCGGGGTCCCCATGGTGGACTGGGTTGCCCGCCTTGCGCGCAAATACGACCGCAAGTTCTTCGTCAGGTTGGTGAAGGGTGCTTACTGGGACACCGAGATCAAGCTCAGCCATGTCGGCGGCTTCAAGGATTTCCCGGTCTTCACTCGCAAGCTGGCGACCGATGTCAGTTACCTTGCTTGCGCTGAAAAAATGCTGGCAGCAGATGATGCGATATATCCGGCATTCGCAACGCACAACGCCTACACCATCGGTGCTATCAAGGCCTTGGCCGGCGACAAACCGCTGGAATTTCAGCGTCTCCACGGCATGGGCGAAGACGTATACGGTGCCTTAGCTCAGATGGAAGGCAACAACCGCACCAATGTGCGAATCTACGCGCCGACAGGTACACATAAGGATCTGCTTGCTTATCTCGTGCGTCGCCTTCTCGAGAATGGCGCCAACAGTTCTTTCGTAAATCGGATGGCCGATGCCGAAGTGCCCGCTAGCGAACTGGCGACCGATCCGGTGGCTGACATGGCGGCACTGGAACCCTATCGTAATCCAACCATCCCTTTGCCTGCAGACATCTTTCCCGACCGGCGCAATTCGGCAGGCATCGATCTGTCCGACCCGCTCGTGCTTGAGCCCCTGCAGGAACGGCTTGCCGCGCTTGAAAGCAAGCATTGGGTCGCCGAACCGACGTTTAAATCCGGTGCCGAAGCCGAAATCGCACCTATCAATAAACCACATGATCTTTCAGCTGAAGTCGGTACCCGTCGCGACACGCTCGATTTCGAAGTCGAAGAAGCCATCACGCGAGCTCAGGCAATCCAGCCAGGATGGGACCGGCTTGGCGGCGAAAAACGCGCGGTGCTGCTCGAAGCTGCCGCCGACTTGTTCGAAGAACATACCGAAGAATTCCTGAGCCTGTGTCAGCGCGAAGCGGGCAAAACCTTGCTTGATGCCGTGCTGGAGCTGCGTGAAGCAGTCGACTTCCTGCGCTTCTATGCCAATGAAGCAAGGCGTCAATTTACGCGCCCCATTATCCTCCCCGGCCCGACCGGAGAGGAAAACCGCCTTAGCTTGCACGGCCGCGGCGTATTTTCCTGCATCAGTCCGTGGAACTTCCCGCTGGCAATTTTCATCGGCACCCCAGCCGCCGCCCTGGCGGCGGGTAACACCGTGGTCGCAAAACCGGCAGAACAGACCCCGCTCATCGCGGCTTTGGCTGTCCGTCTCTGCCACGCAGCTGGCATACCCGAAGAGGTATTCCAGCTCCTTCCCGGCGCAGGTGAAGTAGGCGAAATGATAACATCGGACCCACGTATAGCAGGGGTCGCCTTCACCGGTTCGACACAAACCGCACAGGCGATCAATCGCAGCCTCGCATCTCGCGACGGACCGATCGCAACGCTGATCGCGGAAACGGGTGGGCAGAATGCCATGATCGTGGATTCCACCGCTCTGCCAGAGCAAGTTACGCGCGATGTTGTCGCGTCTGCCTTCCAGAGCGCCGGTCAACGCTGTTCGGCACTTCGCGTCCTGTACATTCAAGACGATGTTTATGACGAAATGCTGCGCATGATCCGCGGCGGTTTCGAAGCGCTGACCATCGGCAATCCAGAGCATCTCGCTACGGACGTTGGCCCGGTCATCGACCCGGATGCCAAATCCTCGCTGGAGCGTCACGTCGCTCGCCGCAAAAAAGGTGGGCGTCCAGTGTGGCGTCGTCGCCTTCACCGTGGCGCAAATGCAGGCTGCTTCGTCGCGCCGACGATCATCGAAATGGACTCCATTCTCGATCTGAAGCGTGAAAATTTTGGCCCGGTGCTTCACGTAGTCCGCTATCGCGCCGCCGATCTGGAGCGGGTAATCGAAGATATCAACGCGACAGGCTTCGGCCTCACGATGGGCCTTCATAGCCGCAATGACGATACACGTGCATTTGTGGAAGCTCGGGCGAAAGTGGGCAATTTCTACGTCAATCGCAACCAGATCGGCGCGGTGGTCGAAAGTCAGCCCTTCGGCGGGGAGGGACTTTCCGGCACCGGGCCGAAGGCTGGTGGACCTCACTATGTCCAGCGCTTTGCGACCGAGCGGGTGGTCTGTATCGACACGACGGCTGCGGGCGGTAACGCGACACTGCTGGCTAGTTAAAAGCGGATAAATCGTCCCGGCCGCTTGCCGATTGGCAGCGGCTCGGGAAATGTCCGTTCATGGCGATTCTTTCTGATAAATGGATCCGCGAAAAAGCGAAGAGCGAGGGGATGATCGAGCCCTTCGTTGAGGCGCAGCGTCGCGACGGGGTAATCAGTTACGGTCTGTCTAGCTACGGCTATGACGCGCGCGTGGCGCCGGAATTCAAAATCTTCACCAATGTCGATTCGGCAGTGGTCGATCCCAAAGATTTCGCAAGCAATAGCTTTGTCGACCGCGAAACCGACATCTGTGTAATACCGCCGAACAGCTTTGCGTTGGCCAGGACTGTCGAGTTCTTTCGCGTGCCCGAGGACGTTCTTGTTATCTGTCTCGGCAAGAGCACTTATGCGCGCTGCGGAATCATCGTGAACGTGACGCCACTGGAGCCTGGCTGGGAAGGCCATGTAACGCTGGAATTCTCGAACACCACGCCACTACCTGCGAAGATATATGCCAATGAGGGGGCATGCCAGTTCCTGTTTCTGCAAGGAAACGAGCGCTGTGAAACGAGCTACAAGGACCGGGCAGGCAAGTATATGGGCCAGCGCGGAGTGACGCTTCCGCGACTGTAGCCGGGCTGGCGCTGACGCTGCGTTTTTGACTCTCCCTTGGCTCGCGCGCATTCATTGCAGCGAAGGAGAGCAAACTCATGGCAAATCGCGAGTTCGATATCATTGTTTATGGGGCCACTGGCTATACAGGCCGCTTGGTCGCGGAACATTTTGTGCGCGAGTACGGCGAAACCAGTGATGGGCCGAAATGGGCGATGGCCGGGCGGAGCATCGACAAGCTCAAGGCAGTGCGCGACGAAATCGGCGCGCCACAGACAATCCCGCTGATCGTGGCCGACGCCGATGACCCAGCCAGCCTCGAGAAAATGTGCAGTCGCAGTAAGGTCGTTCTGACAACGGTGGGGCCCTATCAGTTGTATGGCGACGCACTGGTGGCAGCCTGCGTGAAGACTGGCACCGATTATGCCGATCTTTGCGGGGAGCCGGCGTGGATGCGCGAGCAGATCGACCGTCACCAGGAGGCGGCGCGGCAATCCAGATCCCGAATTACGTTTTCATCTGGTTTCGACTCGATCCCGTTCGATCTGGGCGTGCTGATGCTGCAGAATGAAGCCGTTGCTCGTCATGGTGCGCCGGCCCCGCGCGTCAAGGGCCGTGTTCGCAGTATGCAGGGAACGTTTTCCGGCGGAACAGCAGCGAGTCTGACTGCGACGATGAAAGCTGCGGCCAAGAACCCTTCTATCATCAAGGTTCTGAACAATCCGTTCGGTCTCACGCCGGGGTTCGAGGGGCCGGACCAGCCGAGCGGCCTGATGCCGCATTACGAGGAAGAGCTGGGGAAATGGGCTGCCCCCTTCATCATGGCGACGATCAACACCAAGAATGTGCATCGCACCAACTTCCTGCTGAACCATCCTTATGGTGAGAACTTCCGCTATGACGAAATGATGCTCACCAGCCCGGGCGAGGCTGGCAAAGCCGCTGCAAATGCGGTGGCCGAAATGCTGAAAAACCCATTTGGAGCGAAGCCTCCAAAACCAGGCGACGGGCCTACCAAAGAAGAGCGAGAGAATGGGCACTATGACGTGTTGTTTGTGGGCGAATGGCCGGATGGGCGACGCCTCCATTACGCAGTAAAAGGCAATTACGACCCAGGTTATGGTTCAACCAGCAGGATGCTGGCTGAAACCGGGATCGCTCTGCTCACCAGCGAAACCGCTGGCGGAATTGGTACACCAGGGGCCTTTCTGGGCGAATCGCTGGTCGAGCGTCTGCGAGATCATGCGGAACTGCGCTTCACAGTTGAGGAATAGGGAACAACGCGCCCGCAGAATCTTTCGGGACATATCAACGGGGAGAAACATCAATGGCTACTATCGCAGCGCTCATCGGGCGCATTCTGCTAGGTGCATTGTTCGTGTTTGCCGGACTCGGCAAGGTAATGGATCCAGCCGGTACGGCAGCCTATATGGAAGCGGAATCGCCATTCCCCGGGAACTTGGCTTTTGCTGTTGGAGTGTTCGAAATCCTCGCTGGACTAATTCTGGCCAGCGGTTTCATGACCCGCATCGCCAGTGTGGCGCTGATCGCTTTTACCGCACTGGCAACGCTGTTCTTCCACGAAAAAGTGACCGATCAGACACAGGCTGCCATGGCTCTCAAGAACCTGGCAGTAATTGGCGGGTTACTTATGGTCTTTGCCTACGGACAGATCCGCGGCCAAGCCGACCTGTGGCGTGAGCGCGATCGCGCTCATGATGCCGAAGTGAAGGCAGCACATGCTGAGGACAAAGCCGAAGGAACTAACGCCACGGTAGTGCACGAGGATCGTCCCACACGACCGACCTGATCTTTGCGGGGCCTGCTGTCGTATGGTCAGTTGCTGGCTAGCAGACGGTGGGAATAGAACCAACCTGTTGGATACCGCGCACCTCTGGGCCCGCGATGGACTTTTTGCGTACATGTCGTCTGCTTCGAACCACCATAATTGCCGAGTTGGCGACAGGCTCAAGCGAAAGGGAAATCCGGCAAGGCAGATATTCGCGTAAACCACGCTATTCCACGACACACCAAAGGCGTTCTAGTCACAGGAATCTTATGAGAAATGGAGCGGGCGAAGAGATTCGAACTCTCGACCCCAACCTTGGCAACTGCCCTCTGGCAATTTCGCTATCGCTCTCTTCTTTAGCTAAACCTTCGATAATTTACGCAAAATCAATTGCTTACTTTCCAGCCCGAATCATCGTCGGTACTCTACAGTTTCCGGCGGCTTCCCTTCTACTGCTTCCCCCCTGCTTCCCCGCTCATGCTGCACCTGCGTGGGGAAGCAAACATCAAGCACGTGATCCACCGGACAGCAGACGCAACCTCGAAAGGAATGGCAGCTCAGATCACGGAAAAATGACATGGCAAGATTGACTAAACGCACCGTCGAAGCGCTCAAACCGGACAAAGGGCGCGACATCTTCCGATGGGACAGCGAACTTCGCGGTTTTGGCGTCCGAGTAAAACCCACCGGCACCAAGACCTTTGTTATCCAATATCGAAATCAGGAGGCGAGGACCCGTCGCTGCGTCATAGGCAAATATGGCGTTCTAACAGTCGAGCAAGCCCGCGATATCGCCAAGAGGAAGCTGGCCGCCGTGATCGACGGATCGGACCCTTCCGCCGAAAGGCACTCAGTCCGCACTGGGCTGACAATCGCAGACGTTTGCGATTGGTATCTTGCCGAGGCTGAAGCCGGTCGGTTGATCGGACGTAACCGCCGCCCCATCAAGGCATCATCAATCGCTGGTGATCGAAGCCGCATTGAGCTCCATATCAAACCGCTGATTGGCAATCGGGTGGTTAGGCTCAGGACCCATTGATTTGCAGGCGGCGATATGATTCAGGCTCCGCGAGGAGACTGAGTATGAGCGACCTGTATTGGCTTACGGATGAGCAGATGGCGCGTCTGTCGCCGTATTTTCCCAAGA
>JAEWZX010000032.1 GCA_023394965.1 Pseudomonadota bacterium
ATGTTCGGACAACTCAAGATCAACCGCGCCATTGCCACCCGCTACGATCAACTCGCCAACAGCTTCCTCGGTATGGTCCACATCGCCACCGCCAGATACTGGCTCAAATTTGTCCACGCCGCCTAGCAATCACACTCTCCAAAAATCCAAGACAAACAACCATCCTGACAATGGACCAGCTACAGCCGGAAACATGGCTATATACCAATTGGTATTACAGAAATTGAAGTTGACGACAGAATTATAACGAAACTGGTTGACGAAATTGCCTAGACAATTATTTTCGCGATCAAACACGGATGGGAGAGTGTCCAATGTCACGAAAAGAAGGTTATCGGTGCGACTTGTTAGCAGCCAATGGTTGGGCTCGGCTTCGCTGCAGCGTTGCTCTGACCGTACTCGCATGGCCTCATGTGGCTTTCGCGCAGGACAACCAAGGCTCACCTATCTCTGACGAGCCAGCACCCACAGAGATCGTGGTCAGTGGGATTCGGGCGACTATTCAGGATTCGATCGACACCAAGCGCGAAGCTACAGCAATTGTCGATTCCCTATCGGCGGATGACATTGGTGATATCCCTGCACTGTCGGTCGGTCAGGCGATTCAGACCATCACCGGCGCAACGACACACCGTGAAAAGGGCGATGCCTCCGAAATCGCCCTGCGCGGCCTGGGGCCATTCCTGAGCAACTCGACCTTCAACGGGCGCGAGGCCAGCAACGGCAGCGGCGACCGGTCGGTCAATTTCAACCAGTTCCCCTCGGAGCTGATCAACAAGATCACGATCTACAAGTCGCAACAGGCCAACCTTATCGAAGGTGGCGTGGCGGGCACTATCGAATTGGGGACATTGCGACCGCTCGATTATAACCGCCGTCGCATTCAGATCGAAGGCAAGGTCAATTACAACCCCTATCAAGACCGGATCATTGGCGACGGCGGCATGGGCTGGCGCGGTACGATCAGTCTCGTCGACCAGTTTTCCCTCGCTGGCTTGGGTGACATGGGAATCTCCATCGGCTATCAGCGGCAGCGGACCGCCAACCCGGAGGAAACCCTGGCCGGCAGCTCGACCTGGCGCGCCTGCGATGATTCCGTCGATGTGCTGACCGGGAACTGCCGCGATGTCACAAACGCCGAGGTGAATGACGGCACGCCGTTCTACATCGTGCCCAATGCCATGACCTATCGCCAGATCAGCGAAGACGATCAGCGCGATGCGGTGTTCGGCGCTATCCAGTGGCGACCGTCACCGACCGTCGAGATCAACCTCGACGTCGAGTATTCGGACCGCTCCTTCGCTGAGGATCGCAGCGACCTGACCTTCTCGGAAATGCGGCTCGGCCTGAAAAACCGCGAGGTCGATCCGGCCGGGTTCCTGCGATACGTCGAGGGCATGACCTCGCTCGAGTCCAACTCGACGCTGACCGAGCGCTCGGAGGAATATCTTGGCGGCGGGCTCGAAATCGCGGTTGATGCCAGCGATCGCCTGCGCCTTGTGGCGGACGTGTCCTATTCGGATACTACCCGGCTCGATCGGTCGCGCAGCACCCGTCTGCGCACCGACCCGCTCGACATTTACGGCAATCGCACACCGGTCGGCAATCAGCGCGTGGCCTACACCTACGATGCGCGCGACAGCTTTGCGCCGGTGTTCACGATCGATCCGCGCTTCGACCTCAATGACTGGTCGCTGTTCAGCGATGATGCCCGCCTGCGTCGTGACGAGCGCGAGCGCAGCAACACGATCTGGGCTGGTCGGCTCGACGGCAGCTATGAACTTTCCGGCCTGATATCCGCGCTGCACGCCGGGGTTCGCTACAGCCATCAGACCTATAACGACTACACCGACCGGGTGGAGATGACCCAGGGCGACCGCGATGTGGATCGCGATGCCAACCTGGCCTGCCGCACCCGCTTCCCGCAGCGCGACTACCTGAAGGATGCCCCCGGCGACCAGATTTCCAGCTGGGCCACCTTCGATCCGCTGTGCCTGTTCGATGCCTATCTCGGAACCGAGGATCCGGGCCCCAACGACGACCTGCGCGCTATCACCAACACCGATGTGCTCGAACAGGTCTGGGCAGGCTATGTCATGGCCGATTACGAAGGCGACCTTGGCTCGCTGCCCGTGCGAGGCAACGTGGGTGTTCGCGTGGTCAGGACCGAGGTAGAATCGAACGGGCTGCGCAGCGCTCTCGATATCGTCAACAACGGCGACGGAACGATCCGGCTGGTCGAAACCGGCGACTTCGAGACGGTGACCATCAAGCACGACACCACCCGTGTCCTGCCCAGCGCCAACATGATCTTCGAACTCAAGCCCGAGCTGTTGCTGAGGGCGGCTGCCTATCGCGCGATGTCGCGCCCGGCACCCAGCGCGCTCTCGGCAGGGCGCTCGATCCAGCTCGATGACGGCACGGCCTTCACCGACGTAGCCGATGCCATCCGCAACATTCAGGCGGCTGGCAGCCCGCGTCTGGAACCGCTGATGTCATGGAATGGCGATCTGGCGCTGGAATGGTATCCCAATCGCGACACCATCCTGTCGACGACGGTCTATTACAAGAGCTTCTCCGGCGGGTTCCAGCCCGTCCGCATCAACGAGGACTTTGAGGTTGGCGGGCAGCAGGTGAATATCCCGGTCTCGCAGACCCGCAACAGCGACGACAAGTCGTCCATCTATGGTCTGGAACTCACCGCGGCAACGCGCTTCAGTTTCCTCCCGGCTCCGCTCGATGGCCTCGGCGCGAAGGTGAGCTACAACTACGCCAAGTCGAACTTCAAATCGCACGACATCCTGCTGGGCGATTCCTACGATCCGGTGACCGAGGAAGTCGAACCGGGGATCATTCCGCCCGCCAACCTCTCGGGCTATTCGAAGCACGTGCTGTCGGCGCAGGCCTATTACGATATCGGCCCGCTCTCGCTGCAGGGCATCTACAACTACCGCTCGCAGTATTATCAGGACTTCGTCGGCGGAAACAGCCAGCTGCGCTATGTCGGCGACAACCAGACCTTCGACCTGCGCGCATCGCTCGATGTGATGCCGGGCGTGTCTCTGCGGGTGGAAGCGCTCAACATCTTCAACGAACCGAAGGTGACCTACATGCCGGTGGTCGGAAGCACGCGCCAGTATCACTACTATGGCTCCAAGTACTTCATCGGCCTGCGGGTGAAGCTGTGATGCGCCCGGCTCTGCGCACGAGGGGAACCTGCCGCAAGCTGGCAACAGCGTTGATGGCCTCGACGGTGATGCTGGCAGGCTGCGCCTCGGCGCAACCAGCCGGCACGCGGGCCCCCGCCTCCGTGGCAGCGCGGCCATCGCCGGAAGCGACCGGCCCGGTGGCGGCGGTCTATAAGGATCTGGTCTATCGCTCCGTCGACGGGACCGACCTGCACCTCGACCTTTACACCAGCGCCCGGTCCAACGGTCAGCCCTCCCCCCTGCTGGTCTATTTCCACGGCGGAGCCTGGGCGCGCGGTCAGCGCCCGGAAAGCTGGCGCGGCTATTCGCGCTTTCTCGAGCGCGGCTATGCGGTGATTACCGTGCAGTACCGTCTGGCGGGCGAAGCGCAGGCTCCGGCGGCGGTACAGGATGCGCGCTGCGTGCTGCACTGGATCGGCGCGAATGCCGATCGCTACGGCTTCGATGTCGACCGGATTGTCACGCACGGCACCTCCGCGGGTGGGCACCTCGCCCTGATGGCTAGCTACCTCGAAGCGGAAGACGGGCTCGATACCCCCGACTGCGAGGGCGCACCGAGGGTCGCCGCCGTGCTCGATTTCTACGGGCCAACCAACCTTGGGCAGCCCTACAACGGCGCTGCCTCGGGTCGCCATCCCTCGGTCGTGCGCTGGGTGGGCGACGGCCCCGGCGCGACCGACATGGACGTGCGGATGTCGCCGCTCACCTATGTCGCGCCGGACGTGCCGCCGACCATGATCGTCCATGGCGACAGCGACGAGGTGGTTACCATCGAGCAGTCGCGCGAACTCTATGCCGCTTTGCAACAGGTAGACGTGCCGACCGAGATGGTGATCGTGCCGGGTGGCGGCCACGGCAAGTTTCCGGACGCCGAAAAAGCGCGCGTTGCCGGAGAAGTCGATCGTTTTCTCACTGCAATCGGCCTTCCGTAAAGATCTGCGCGCGGCCAAGACCGAGCGCACAACCTGCCTGCTGAAACCGATTGCGCCGCCCATTCCCCGGAATGGGCGGCGCAATCATATCCCGGTCAGGTATCGAAGTTCAAGGTCGACAGGCGGACGCTACAATCGCCTGCGTTCTGGAGGTAGCAGCCCGTCTTGAAGTACACCGACTTCGACGACTGAGTGTAGTAGCTCATGTTGTCCGACCAGGTTTGCACATCATTATCGCCGAGCTTCGCGGTGATCGTGCCATTGTCGTTATAGACGAGGTCGAGCTTTGTGAAGCTCGTGGGTGCCGGACCCAGAGGCTTGTACTGATACTGCGGCGACAGCCCGGCGTTCGTGCGGTAAATGCCCCAGAGATAGTTGCTCAGGCCACTGCGCGAACTGAGGAATTCGACCCGCAGGATCGGCTGGCCGCCGGTCTGCCCGTAAATCTGGGCGACGGTAAAACGGGTGGAGTAAGACCCGCCATACCGAAGGCTCAACCGCAGATTCATCGCCATATCGGTGCGACTTCCGGCAAAGGAATCGCCCCTCAGCTCATTTCGCTGCGAAGAACCACCACCATCGATCTTGAACTGCATGTTGGTATTGTCGAGATACCAGTTATCTGGATCGTAATAGTAATTAATGATATTGCTGTTTGTTATGCAGGTGCTGGAGGTGGGCAGCTGCAGTTTGGCTTTTTCCAGCGCATTCTTGAACTTCGCCTCGGAATAGGGTGATCCATTGGTGTCCTGTACTGGATCGCAGGCGAATGCAGCCCAGGCCGGCGACGCCAATCCCATGCTGAGCCCCATCGCTCCGGCGAACATGATGCATTTCTTACGCATAATCCTCTCTCCCTTATGATATTTGTAACAGGTATGCATACAAAATGCCTATTGGCAATACAAAGAGGAATGCACTTAGATTGGTGTGCAGCTGCGACATCCCTGCCGCCGCCCCGGTTGGTGGTATGGCGTGGCGGAGCTATCGCAGCGAGGTTGCGCTAGGCGATATGGCCATGCCAATTTATCGGTGCTAACAATGGGTTCGCTTACCAAGGATACGTATTCACGATGGGTCAGATGTCTACAAAGAGGCTATTCCAAACGGTTGCGAAGCAGATTGAAGACCTCATCGACGAGGGACTTTATCCGGCCGGAACCCGCCTCCCCGGCGAGCGTGAGCTTGCGGAGAAACTGGGCGTAAGCCGCGTGACCATTCGCGAGGCGGAGATTGCCTTGCAGGCAATGGGTCGCCTGGAAATCAAAACCGGGTCAGGCGTTTACGTCAGCGAGACGCCTCCGACGATGAAGCATGCCCTCCCGAAGGTCAGCGCGTTCGAAGTGACCGAGGCGCGCCTGTTGATCGAGTCGGAAACCGCAGCTTTGGCCGCCCTCAACATCGACGAAGCAGGTATCGAACATCTGGAAGATCTGGTCGCGCAAATGCGGTCGGGCAGCGAGAAAGAGGCCAACGAAGCCGACGAACTGTTCCACCTCCGGATCGCCGAAGCATCGAACAATGCCGCCATGGTCCATACCGTGAAGGCGCTCTGGCAGATGCGTGAAGACATACCTGAGGTAAAACAGATATATGCATCCGTCTGCGTACATGATGCGCAGTCACGGACCGAAGAGCACAAGGCAGTGTTCGACGCAATCAAGGCACGTGATCCCGCTGGCGCCCGTACCGCCATGCGTGACCACTTCCACCGCCTGATCGACGCCATGCTCGATGCAGCGGAACGCAAGGCCATCGACGAAGCCAGGCAGCAGGCTAGCGCCAGTAGGCAACGGTTTGCAGCAGCCACCCGCATGTCCTGATTTGGTATTATATTGTTTTTTAAATCATCATACCAAATTGATTGACACTTTAACCACCCCTCGGCTAGCCCATGCTCCGCGAACGTGGCCAAAGGCCGGGAGAGGACTATGCTCAGGATATGCCTGCTAGCGGCCGTAACGCTATTGCCCGCCGCCCCGGCCTGGGCAGAGCAATATTACGTCCGCAACCAGAGCGAATACGCACAGGCACTTCGCGGTATTGAAGCTGGCGACGTTATCATCCTTGCCAACGGCGAGTGGCGGGATGTCAATCTCGTCATCACCGGCCAGGGGCGCGAAGATGCACCGATCACCCTGATCTCGGAAGAGCCGGGCAAGGTTATCCTCACCGGGCAGTCGAGCCTGCGGATCGGCGGGGAGTACATCCTCGTGACCGGGCTCGTGTTCAAGGACGGCTACAGCCCGCGCAGCGAGGTCATCTCGTTCCGGCGCAACCGGGAGGATCAGGCCCGCAATTCGCGCGTGACCAAAGTGGTCATCGACGGCTTCAGTAAACCCGGCCGCGATGACACCGATATCTGGGTGGGCCTCTATGGATCGAACAACCGGTTCGATCACTCCTATCTTGCCGGCAAGACCAACAAGGGCGTCACGCTCGCCGTGCGTCTCGACACCGAGGAGAGCCGCGAGAACGGCCACCGCATCGATCACAACTACTTCGGCCCGCGCCCTGTTCTCGGTTCCAACGGTGGCGAGTCCGTGCGGATCGGCACCAGCACATATGCGATGTTCAATTCGAACACGCTGGTGGAGAACAACGTCTTCGACCGCTGCGATGGCGAGGTCGAGATCATCTCGTCGAAGTCGGGCGGCAACATCTATCGCGGCAACGTGTTCCTGCAGTCGCAGGGCACGCTCACGCTCCGCCACGGCGACAACAATCTGGTCGAGCGCAATGTGTTTCTCGGCGGTGGCAAGGAACACACCGGCGGCATCCGTGTCATCAATCGTGGGCAAACCGTGCGCGACAACTACCTCGAAGGCCTGCGCGGAACCGGGTTTGCGAGCGCCCTGTCGGTGATGAACGGCGTCCCCGATTCCCCGGTCAACCGCTATGTGCAGGTTGAGCGGGCGAGCATCACCAACAACACGAT
Organism: Pseudomonadota bacterium; assembly: GCA_023394965.1. Taxonomy (GTDB): domain Bacteria; phylum Pseudomonadota; class Alphaproteobacteria; order Sphingomonadales; family Sphingomonadaceae; genus Qipengyuania. Next base: position 7,080 of record JAEWZX010000032.1, read on the forward strand.
CGTCGACAGCGCCCGCATCACGCTGGGAGCGGGCGCTGACGAGGAGCGCTCTGCCCCGCCGATCGCCAGCACCTTCGCGCGCAACCTGCTGGGCGGGATCGAAGGCAAGACGTTTATCACCGTCGATGCGGATATTTCCGGCATCGCCATGGCGGACAATCTCGTCGTCGCGGACGAGATCCGCGCCGCAAAGCCGGACTTCCAGCGCGCCACCCCGCAGGCCGACCGCGCCGCAAATGGCCTGCTCTATCCACTCGACCCCGCGCTGGCGCAGATCGGTGCGCCGCGCGATCTCTCGCCTGTCAAGCTCGATGAGGTCGGCCCCGCCTGGTACGCCAAGCCCTCCCCTCATGTCGCCTTCGGTTCGTCCGGACGCGTGATCGCGGTGGCGAACGAACCCGATGCCCTGGTCGATGCGGCAGATGCGGCTGCCACCGGCGATATCCTCACGCTGACCGCTGGCGAATATCTGGCCCACCGGCCTGTTGCGCTGGACAAGGTGCTGACCATTCGCGGTGCCTCTGCGAATGAAGGCCAGAGCGTGATCCGCTTTACCGGCCCGAGGCTGATTGAGCTTCGCGAGGGCGGCAACCTCCAGCTGGAAGACCTCGTGATCGACGGCAGCCTTGCGCCCGCGACGGCCGGCAATGCCGTGATCCGCACCGCAGCAGAGCCGATCCAGTCGAACATGCGAGTGGACCTGAACCGCGTGAACGTGCGCAATCTCGACTCTGCGGCGGCGTTCTCCATGCTCGCGCTGGGCGCAAACACCTTCGCCGACCGCGTGACGATCCGCAAAAGTGCCTTCGCCGGGATCACCGGCGCGATCGTTTCTGCGGCAGCGGAGACCGGCGATGTCGGCCAGTACAATGTCGAGCATCTCGAAATCTCGGGAAGCAGCTTTGCGCAGGTCGGCGGCCCGATTGCCGACATCTATCGCGGCGGGCGCGATGAGAGCACTTTCGGGCCTGCCGTTTCGATCACCGACAATACCCTGTCCGAAGTAGGCCGCGCTGGGGCGCGCGAGCAAGCCGCCTCCATCCGCCTGCACGGGGTGCAGAGCGCCAGGGTCGCACGCAACACCTTTGCTGCCAGCGCCCCGCTGATGATCGCACACACCGCCGGCACGCCCGACAGCGCCGTGGTCGGCAACACCTTTTCCGCCACGCCCCGGCCGCTCTACGCCGAGCTGGTTTTCAACGGACAGCCCCGCGTGCGGGAGCGTGACAACACATTCGCCGAGGGAAATGCGAAATGATCAGGCGCGCGCTCATCGTATCGCTGGCGCTGGCGGGCTGTGCCCCGGTGCAGGCCCGACAGGCCCCTGCCTCGCTGCCCCCGGCCCTGCCAGCCGCCGACCTGCCCCCGCTGTTCGCCGCAGAGGTGGAGGACGCGCGCAGCTTCGTTGACGCGATGATGGAACGCGGCGTCGTCGTTCCGGTCCCGAGGGATCCGGGCGGCGGCTACACCCACGAACAGCACAAGCGCAATTACAAGGCGATCTACCTCGGTGGCCAGCTCTACCGCGTGACCGGCCAGCAGGCCTATGCCGACTATGTCCGCGACCTGCTGCTCGCCTATGCCGAGCTTTATCCGACACTTGGCGATCATCCGGCCAGAGCCAACCAGAACCCCGGCCGCCTGTTCTGGCAGGTGCTCAACGATGCGGTCTGGCTCGTCCATTCGGTGCAAGGCTATGGCGATATCCGCGACACCCTGAGCGAGGCCGACCGCCAGCTGATCGACGATCAGGTTTTCCGCCGCGCGGCGCAGTTCCTGTCGGTGGATTCGCAGGCGACGTTCGACCGCATTCACAATCACGCCACCTGGGCGGCGGCGGGCGTGGGCATGACCGGCTACCTGCTCGGCGACGACGATCTGGTCGAACGCGCGCTGATGGGCTCGGACAAGAGCGGCACCACCGGGTTCCTGCGCCAGACCGAGCTGCTGTTCTCGCCCGATGGCTATTACACCGAGGGGCCGTATTACCAGCGTTATGCGCTGATGCCGTTCATGGTGTTTGCCGATGCCATCGCCAAACACGACCCTGATCGCCACATCTTCCAGTGGCGCGACGGCATCCTGCTGAAGGCCCTGCAAACGACGATCCAGCTGACCTACGACGGCTATTTCTTTCCGTTCAACGATGCCCTGCGCGACAAGAGCCTCAACACCGACGAGCTCTACCACGGCGTCGCCATCGCCTATGCGGAAACGGAAGATCCGGGCCTGCTCGACATCGCGCGCTCGCAAGGCCGCACCATTCTCACCGACGATGGCCTGAAGCTCGCACGCGATCTGGCCGCGGGCAAGGCGCGGCCTTTCCCGTTCCGTTCGCTGCTGCTCTCCGATGGGCCTGAGGGCGATCAGGGCGCGGTGGCGATCCTGCGCCATGGCGAAGGCGACGGGCATCTGGCCTTGGTCGCCAAGAACACCTCGCAAGGCATGGGCCATGGTCATTTCGACAAGCTGAGCTGGCAGCTTTACGACAACGGCCACGAAATCGTGCGTGACTATGGTGCGGCGCGCTTCCTCAATATCGTCGCCAAGGAAGGCGGGCGCTATCTGCCCGAGAACGAGAGCTGGGCGAAGCAGACCATCGCCCACAACGCGCTCGTCATCAACGGCGAGAGCCATTTCGGCGGCGACCAGAAGCTGGCCGATCTCCACGCCCCGCAGCAGCTCTATTACGACGCGGGGGCCGACCTCCAGATCAGCACCGCAACCATCGACAGCGCCTATCCCGAACATGGCGTGACCATGACCCGCTCGCTGGCCCTGCTTGATGTGGCCGGTCTCGATGCGCCGGTGGTGATCGACCTGCTCAATGCCTCGGGCGACGGCTCGCTCACCTACGACCTGCCGCTGCACTATACCGGGCAGATCATGGAGACCGGCTTCCCGGTCAGCCGCAACCTTGCCGAACGGCCCGTGTTGGGCGAGGCCAATGGCTACCAGCACATCTGGGTCGACGGCACAGCCAAGCCCGCCGCCGACAATGCGTTCATGACCTGGATTCTCGGCGGGCGGTTCTACACCTACCGGTTTGTACCGCAGGACGGCCTGAGCGTGATCCTCGGCGAAAGCGGGGCGAACGACCCAAATTTCAACCTGCGCCGCGAACCGATGATCATTCAGCGCAAGAGCGGCGGCAGCACGGCAAGCTTCGTCAGCGTGCTGGAATCGCACGGCCTTTACGACGGAGCCGCGGAAGAGACCGTCGGCAGCCGCAGCCAGATCGCGTCGCTGCGGCATGAAACGCGCGACAGCTACGACTTCGTGATCGTGGAGACGACAAGCGGCACCCGCACCGCCCTCGCAATCTCCTACGACCGCGATCCCACCAAGACACACAATGCGAAGATCGACGGCACCGATGTGCGCTGGACGGGCTTTGCGGCGCGCATTGGGCTCGATGGAGAGAACGACTGATATGGGCACGCCAGTTACCGACCAGAGCCAGGCCTTCGTGTTCGCCGATGCGGTGGAGAAAGAGGCGCTTGGCGGCGGCGTTTCGCGCCAGATCCTCGGCTATGGCCCCGATCTGATGATCGTGCGCGTGTGGTTCGCCGAGGGCTCGGTGGGGCCAGTCCACGCGCATCCGCACAGTCAGGCGAGCTATGTCGAAAGCGGCCGCTTCGAAGTGTTCGTCGACGGCGAAAAGCGTGAGCTGGGCGCGGGCGACAGTTTCTACATCGCGCCGCATCTCGATCACGGCGCCGTGTGCCTCGAAGAGGGCGTGCTCATCGATACCTTCAGCCCGGTGCGCAAAGACTTCCTTGGCAAGGAGGGCTGAGCGATGAAGGCGGGCAAGCTGCGCTACTGGATCGTGGGCCTCGTCGCCATCGCGACGATCATCAACTACATCGACCGCGGAGCGCTCGCGGTGTTCTGGCCGGAGATTTCGCAGGAGCTTGGCCTGACCAAGGCCGACTATGCGATCATCATCAACATCTTCACCTTCGCCTATGCGTTCGGGCAGACGATCTTCGGCAAGATCTTCGACTGGATCGGCGTGCGGCTGGGCTTCGTGCTCTCGATCGTGGTCTGGTCGGCGGCGACGATCCTGCACGCGCTGGCCACCCAGATGGCGAGCTTTGCGATCTTTCGCGGCCTGCTGGGCGTGGCCGAAGCCGGCAACTGGCCGGGCACGACCAAGGCCAATGCCGAGTGGTTTCCGATCAACGAACGGGCGCTCGCGCAGGGCATTTTCAACTCCGGCGCGGCCATCGGCGGGATCGTCTCGGCGCCCGTGGTGGGCCTGCTGTTCGTGTTTCTCGGCTCGTGGCAGGCGACCTTCGTCGCCATTGGTGCAATCGGCTTCCTCTGGCTGATCCCCTGGCTGATCGTCTACAAGTCCGGCCCGGACAAACACCCGTGGATCTCGGAGGAAGAGCGCCAGTTCATCCTCACCGGCCAGCGCAACAAGGATGTCGACGAAGTCGCCGACTATGCTCCCGGCTCGGGCGAGATTCTGTCGCGCAAGGAAAGCTGGGGCGTGATCATGGCCTCCTTCTTCCTCGACCCGATCTGGTGGCTGTTTGTCGGCTGGCTGCCCCTGTACCTTTATGAGACCTACGGTTTCGGGGTTGAGGAAATCGCCACCTACGCGGGCATCCCCTATGTAGGGGCGATGTTCGGCGCCTGGTTTGGCGGGTTGCTGGCACAGAACCGCATCAAGGCCGGGTGGACGGTCAATCGCACCCGCAAGTCGGTGATTGCGCTGGGCGGTGTGATCATGCTCGTCTCGCTCCTGGCGACCACGCAGGCGGCCACGCCCTTGTTCGCGGTGCTGCTGATGGCAGCGATTCTGTTCGGCTTCCAGACGGCGGTCGGCAATATCCAGACCCTGCCCAGCGACTTCTACAGCGGCAAATCCGTCGGCACCCTGTCGGGCTATGCCGGAACCGCAGCCAAGCTTGCGGTCGTCGGGCTCAACTTCCTCATCCCGGTCATCACCGTGAATTCCTACGCCCCGGCCTTCATCGTCGGTGCCGGTCTCGCGATCCTGACCGTGCTCTCGGTGCTCGTTTTATGCCCCGAAATCAAACCCCTCAGGCCCAAAGCCGCATAACGCGGCCAACCCTCGAAAGAACGAAAGACAAGATCATGAAACTCACAGGCAAGACCGCAATCGTCACCGGAGGCAGTCGCGATATCGGGCGCGCAATTTCGGTCAAGCTGACCAGCGAAGGTGCCAATGTCGTCGTCAACTGGTTCGACAACGAGAGCGACGCCGATGCCACGCTGGCCCTGATCGAGGCAGCCGGCGGCGGCAAGGCGATCAAGGTGCACGGCGATATGACCAAGGGTGCCTCCGCGCAGGCGCTGGTCGATGCGGCGCGCGAAGCCTTTGGCGGCGAAATCCACATCCTGGCCAACGTGGTTGGCGGGCTGGTCGCACGCAAGACACTCGACGAGATGGACGAGGACTTCTTCAACTTCCTCATGCAGCTCAACATGACCTCGACCTTCCTTGCCACCAAGGCCGCCGTGCCGCACATGCCCGCAGGCGCGTCGATCGTGAACTTCGCCTCGCTCGCCGGACGCGACGGCGGCGGTCCGGGCGCCAGCGCCTATGCCACCTCCAAGGGTGCTGTGATGACCTGGACCCGCGCGATGGCCAAGGAACTGGGCCCCAAGGGTATCCGCGTGAACGCGCTGTGCCCCGGCATGATCGCAACCAAGTTCCACGACGACTTCACCAAGGACGAAGCCCGCAAGAACGTCGCCAACGCCACCGCACTGCGGCGCGAGGGTCTGGCCGAGGAATGCGCCGACACCGTCGCCTACCTCGCCTCCGACGAAGCCACGTTCCTCACCGGCGTCAATCTCGACATCAACGGAGGTCTCGCGTTCTCCTGATCGCGAAGATCTGCAACAACAGGCTGCAATGAAAACCTTTATCTTCGGCGAAGCGATGCTGGAGTATCATAGCCATGGCGGAGCCGGTCTCCGCTATGGCGGCGATACGCTCAACACCGCGATCCATCTCGCACGGGCCGGACACGACGTGGCTTACGTTACGGCGATTGGCAGCGATCCCATCAGCGATGCGCTCGTTGCAGCCTGGGCTGCCGAAGGGATCGATACCCGGCACGTGTTGCGTCACCCGCAGCGCAACCCTGGCATCTACGCAATCCACGTCGATGCCCACGGCGAGCGCAGATTTCTCTATTGGCGCGATCGCAGCGCCGCGCGGGAAATGTTCGAGCTGCCGGGTATCCGCCCCGCCCTGGCGGAGGCTGCGTCAGCGAAACTGGTTTACTTCAGCCATATCTCGCTGGCGGTCATCTCCCCGGAGGGGCGCGAGCAGCTGCTCGGGCTTTCCGAGCAGCGCAAGGGCGAAGGCCGCTCCGTCGCTTACGACAGCAACTATCGCCCCGCCCTCTGGCCGGACCAGCACGCCGCCCGCACCCTGTCGGAGCGGGCCATGGCAGCAGCGACAATCGGCCTGCCCACCAACAGCGACGAGCGCGAGCTATGGCAGACCGGCAAAGACGAACTGGAGATCGCCAGACGGTGGCTTGCGTTCGGTCAGGATATGGTCGCGGTGAAAGCGGCAGAGCGTGGCTGCGTGCTGGGCACGGCCGATGAGGCCCCGCGCCTGATTCCGGCCCGGCCCGCCGAAGTGATCGATTCGAGCGGCGCTGGCGATGCCTTCAATGCGGGTTTTCTCGGCGCCTGGCTTGGCGGACAGCCGTGGACCGATTGCGTCGAGGCGGGGCAGGCATTTGCGCGCAAGACGCTCTCGCATCAGGGCGCGATCAGGCCAGCATGATGTTGCGCGGAAATAGAGTTTGCTCGCCAGATCATCATCGAGCTGCCCGCGGCCTCCAACACCATCGTGAGCACGGCAGCGCCTGGACAGGAGCGGCAAACTCGGGCGCACAGGGTAGCTCGCATAAACTGCGGGTAAAAAGCCTTCCCAACCCGTCTGGCGGTAGGCGTGGCCGCAGACGCGCTATCGGACGACCCACGCTATCGCGATCGCCCCAGCAGGGAATAGAACGCCGGCCTCAGAACGCTGCCGACGTAAGCCCCCTTCCCTTATTCCGGTTGCAGCATGCAACGCGCTTGCTAGGCATGACGATTGGAGGAGAGCGTGTATGTCCGAGCAAGACCCCGAAACCACCCCTGTCATAGTAGGCGTAGGCCAGATCAACGATCGGCCGGAAAAGGCAACTGACGGGCTGGACCCGGTGCAACTTATGGTGGAAGCCCTTCGGCGGGCGGATGCGAATGCGGGCGGCGGGCTGTTGGCCGATTGCGACTCGCTGGCAATCGTCGCCCAGCTGGCCTGGCCCCACCTTAATCCCGTCGATGGAAAAGTTGCGGAGGCTTTGGGCATCAATCCCGGCCATCGCATGCAGACCGCGATGCCCAATGGTGATAGCCCGATCCTGCTCCTCCACGAAGCTGCCAATCGTATCGGTCGCGGCGACGCAAATATCTGTGCAATCGCAGGAGGGGAAGCACTGCGCACGGCAGGCCAGCTTGCAGCTGAAAAGAAACACGAGGGCGGCGAAAAGCCCAATGCCTTGCGCGATGCCACGCATCGGGTGCGCAAAGGCTTTGCCCAGAGTTACGGCCTCGTCGTGCCTACCGATGTCTATCCTCTGTACGAAAATGCGGGGCGCCCGGCTTACGGACAGACACTGGTCGAAGGACAAGCGGAAAGCGGAGAAATATGGGCGAGCCTGAGCAACGTCGCGGCTAGCAGCGAAGGTGCGTGGATCCGCAAGCCGGTGAGCGCGGACGCGGTGGTGACACCGACCGCAGACAACCGACCCATCGCCTTTCCCTATACCAAATTTCAGGTCGCCAATTCGGCAGTCAACCAAGGCGCTGCCTTCATCGTCTCTTCACTTGCCGAAGCTCGACGACGTAGCATTCCCGACGCGCACATGGTTCACGTCGGTTACGGCGCTGCAGCGCACGAGAGCGGCAATTTCCTTAACCGCGATAGATACGATATCTCACCCAGTCTGGCGACATCGATTGAAAGAACCCTGGAACTGAACGCGATCGGCCCTGATGATCTTGCCCATGTGGAACTCTACAGTTGCTTTCCTTGCGTCCCCAAAATGGCGCGCAGAGTTCTGGGTTGGCCATCGGACAAACCCGCATCCGTTTTCGGCGGTCTCACCTTCGGCGGCGGGCCTATCGGCAATTACATGAGCCATGCCGTGGTCGCGATGGTCGGCAAGCTGCGCGGAACAGCCGACAGAGGCTTGCTATTCGCCAATGGTGGATACGCCACCCATAATCACACGATCGTTCTGTCGGGAGCTCCCACCGATGCCGTATTCCCGCAGAATTTCGACTATCAATCGGAAGCCGATGAACGACGCGGTTCTGTACCTGTGATCGACGAAAGCTATACAGGTCCCGCCACTATAGAGACTTACACGGTACATTATCATCGCGACGGATCACCGAAATCCGGGGTAATTGTGGCACGAACGCCCACAGGTTCGCGCACTCTGGCCAGTGTATCGGCAGAAGATGGCGATATGATCACGTTCTTGACCGACGGCCAGTATGAACCGGTCGGAACTAAAGGCGTGATCTGCAAGCAGGGCAATAGTCTTGCGATCTGGCAGAGAGAGGAATCTCAGAACTGAAGTGCGCTTACCACGGTGCTCGATGGCAGGCTCGCCTGGCCAGCCGAACACCTGATGAGCCATTGCGCGCGGGCCAGATCGCCTTGGACGCCACTGTCCTGATTGATCAGCGGCTGCAACCCGTTTTCTTCCCATGCGGCACGGACAAAAGTTTCGCGATCTCCGATCGCGGGTAGTTTCCCTGCCAGCACCATGGTGTGCCACAAATGGCCAGATCTCCTTCCTTGCAGCAATGCCAGCAGCGGATCGAGAAACAAACGCGCGGTGACCATGGCCGAGGTGGGATTACCCGGAAGTCCCAGTACCAGCGTGTCGTTTGCCTTCCCGAGCCAGACCGGCTTGCCGGGTTTGATTGCCACCTTCTCGAAAATAGGTTTCAACCCGTGGCGGTCGAACATCGGCTTTGCAAAATCGTGATCTCCCACCGATGCGCCGCCCGTCACCACGACAAGATCGGCCCGAGTGAGCAAGGTGCCGGCCAGATCGATAAGTGTGGGCAGGTCGTCACCAGCGCATTGCCGGCCAATCACGTCGGCGCCTGCACGCTCGATCTGCGCGGCAATCGCATGACTGATACTATCCGGAACGGCGTAAGGCCGTTCTTTCGCCAGTCCCGGCTCTGCCAGCTCGTCTCCCGTGGCGAGCACAGCTACTCTGGGTCGCTTATGCACTACGATTTCCGAGACATCGGCGGCCGCGGCTGCAACAAGCGATTTGGGATTGAGCCTTGTGCCTTTTGGCAACAGCACGTCGCCAGCCTGGAAGTCGCTCCCCTTCACCCGCAGGTTCCGAGACGAGCCAAAGCCTTCGGTAAATCGTACGATGTTTCCATCGCGCGTTGCGTATTCCTGCATGATTACGCAGTCGGCACCCAGCGGGATGGGAGCACCGGTAAAAATGCGAACCGCCTCGCCCGCGGCGATCGGCGAATGGTGCGGGCACCCCGGTCGGGCTTCCCCTGCCACATTCAGGATATCACCGTCAGCCACCGAATTCAGAATGACAGCGTAACCGTCCATCGCCGACATGGTAAGACGCGGCGATGGCAATTGCGCGATCACATCCTGAGCAAGTGTGCGTCCACCAGCATCTGCGAAGGAAATTACTTCCGCATCCAGCGGAAAGACATTGGCTACCAGGCGAACCATCGCTTCGTCGAAACAGATCACGCGCGTTGCCAATCACCGGATCTGCCACCCTGTTTGGCGATGACCCGGATCTCTCCGATCGTCATCTCCCTGTCCACTGCCTTGAGCATGTCGAACAAGGTTAGGCACGCAACAGTGACGGCCGTAAGCGCCTCCATTTCCGCTCCGGTTCGCCCTTCGGTGCGTATGGTGGCTATGATGGCAAAACCCGGGAGAGCATCGTCGGATTCGATTGACACATCCACCTGCGACAGCGGAATCTGATGGCACAGGGGAATTAAATCAGCTGTGCGTTTCGCGGCCATCACCCCCGCCAGTTCAGCTGTCGCAATGACATTGCCCTTGGGGACCTTACCCGCCTTCAGCAGTTCGATCGTGGCGGACTGACACTTTAACGCGCCTGCAGCCACTGCTCTTCGGTCCGTAACCGGCTTGTCGCCGACATCGACCATTCTCGCGCGGCCGTGTTTGTCGATATGCGACAGATCGGACATTATCTTGCCTCCACCAGATCAAGTACTGATGGGCTTGCAGCAGCTAATCGGTATTCTGTCGAGTGGTACTGAGCCAACACCTCATCGCCTGCAGTCACCTTCACTCGGAATGCTTTGGCAGTTTCTGCATCTTCCGCGCACTTCGATGATGGGTTTCAGCTCACCATAACCGCACTGCCGTGCGGCCTGCTCAATTGTCTCCCAGGCATCTTCCGCCATGATTGTCGAATATGCACCACACTCTTCGCAATACACTATCGCATCTCGTGTATCGCCACTGCTGCAGAACGCCCGCAAACTTTCGATACGCCGGATCGCCCCACGATCAATCAGCCTATCAAGGCATCGGTACACTTGTGTAGGCACCACGCGCTTTCGCCGTTTCGCGAAGTGGTTGACAATATCATAGGCAGAAAGAGGATTGCGAGATCGGCGAACGATCTCGGCAATGTCATCATCCAGCTCACACAGTGCACGGCGGCTGCTCGATTTCATTCGTGGCACGAGCGCCTCCCCCTCCAGTTGAGAATGTGAGCGGCTGCCAGAAGAGACGCACCCGCACTTGTTACGAACGGCTCGACAGCTTGCCCTTCAAAAAGAAGCGCGAAGGTCATTATGCTGAGCCCTGTTATTCCCAGCCGGAAGGGCCCTGCCCGACCCTCGCGAAGCGAATGTCGCCACAGGGTGAACAGCGATAGTGGCAAGGCTATGAGCAATATCCATAGATGCATACTCTCAGGCCAGGAAAACCAATCGGACAGAGCAGGCAGCCACGCGATCAGCAGTGGCAATGCAAGACAATGGACAAGGCACAGTGCGGAACCTGCAATCGCAATGCCGTCCAAGGCATTGCGATGCGAAAGATTGCTGAATTGCATGGGGTTACTCCTTTCGAGGAGTGCTTGCCCGAAGAGGCAGCCAGCGCCCACGGTGCCCCGCGTGATGGATCGGAGCGGCGGGTATCCAGTAGTCCCCGCCGCCACCGAAACAAGCCAGGTGCCGAGACGTGCAGCCTCAGGCAAGCCTAGAGACTGAGGCGCGCGGTCAGTTTGAAATTGCGACCGGGCAGTGGCACGAATTCCTTGGTGAAACTCGTGTGTCGGCGCCCTTCGACGTCGAAAATATTGTCCACTTGCGCGAGGATCGTCAAATTGTCCGCCCCCTCGAATGGATGCCACGCCAGCGATGCATTGACGAATGTGTATCCGTCGGTAGGCGATTCATGTTCTGACACGCGGTCTTGGCGGTCAAACCATTCGACCTCGGCACGAACGTCGAAATGGTCAAACTGTCCCTCCAGCGCGCCAGACAGACTGAGCGGTGGGATACGCGGAACGGGCGATCCATCGGCAAGAGTGGCCCTGACATAGTCTCCACGAACGTCGGCCAGCAGCTTAAAATCGCTGGTCTCGAAGACCGGAAAGCTGGCTTCTGCCTCTATGCCGAATTGGTTCGCATCCTGCTGGAGGAACTGGAATACCTCCAGCCCATCCTCTTCGGCGCCCGTATCGGACAGGAATATGAAATCCTTGAACCAGTTGCGATAGACGCTCGCACTGAGTTGCGCCGGACCGATATTGCCACGGACATATCCTTCGACACCCCACGACCGCTCCGTATCAAGCGCAGGATTACCGATCTCAAACTGCTGTGTCGCTACGTGGGGGCCATCTGCAAACAGTTCCTGAGCGGAAGGAGCCCGTTCGGCGCGAGACAAATTCACGCCGGCTCGCAAGTCCCCTGATGCGTCATCCACTAGTGTATAGGATGCGCCTATTGCTCCAGATAGCGTATCGAAATCGCGAGACACGCCAATCGAGTCACGGGCATCGATGTCAATGTGTTCATACCGAGCGCCCAATTCCAGCTCGAACGTGTCAAAATCGAGTTCCTGAACCGTAAAGAGAGCGAAGCTGTCGGTCTTATTGCTCGGTACAAACGCTTCTTCGCCTATCGCGGAGAAATTGGTGTGGGAATATTGCCCCCCGATTGAGCCCTGCAGATTTCCACGCCGGGACTGAACGAGTTCCACGCGTCCTTCCACGCCCTCGACATCGAAGACAGTCCCGATCTCGTCTCCCTCAAACTCTGTGTGGGTGTAATCGCTATAGCCCCACCGGGTCCGCAACTCATTGAAAAAGCCATCGCCGAGATCAACGACGCCTTTCATATCCACACGGTAGCGCTTCATGCCGATGGAAACTGGACCTTCTTCACCATGTCCGTGCTCGTCTGCATCATGGTCATGGTCATGGTCATGGTCATGGTCGTGATCGTGATCGTGATCGTGATCGTGATCGTGATCGTGGGCATGTACGTGACCCACGCCGGGAAGACCCGGAATGCCATAATTCGTGTCGTAATAGTCGAACGAGACTCCCAGGCTGCTGTTGCCAGAAAAGTAGGCAAGCCCGGCGCCCAGCGTGTATGTTTCGGTCCAGCTGTTAGGCAAAATTCCGCGGGCGTTTGCACCGTCGCGCAATTCCGCAGCTTCCTCGGAATGGCCTTCACTTTCCTCTTCCGCAGCAGACTCCAACAACTCGGCGCGCAGACCCTCCGTCGCAACATAGCCGGGGATCTCGAGATTATCTGTGTTACGATAGGAACCATCAACGTGGAACGCCAGGTTACTGCCCAGAGGAACGTCGACGGAAACGCCGCCTTCACGACGATTGCTCGCCGTGTCGAAGCCAGCGATCGCATCGATGTGGACTGGCTCGTCTGGCACACTAGGCGGAATTCGCTTGGTTATTACGTTGACTGCGCCACCGATCGCCTGGCTGCCATACAGCAGCACCGCTGGTCCGCGAAGGACCTCGATACGTTCGGCAATCAGCGGCTCTACGGTCACAGCATGGTCATCGGAGGTGCTGGACGCGTCGATAGCTCCGACACCATCCGTGAGCACCCGCACGCGTTCGCCGCCAAACCCCCTCAACACAGGGCGGGACACACCAGGCGCAAAGCCACTCGCAGACACACCCGGCAGTTTAGCGAGAACTTCGCCGAGCTGACCGTTCTGATTACGTTGAAGCTCCATCCCATCAACGACCGAGGTGCCTGCAAGGACATCGAGGCGATCCAGGCCCGGCGCTGTAACCACGATCACGTTATGAAAGTCATCTCTGGTGTTAGGAGCAGAAGTGGTCTGGGCGGCCTCATTGGCCGTTCTATCAGATCCCGAGGTTTCCTGAGCTACAGCAGCATAAGGGATAAGTGCAGTCGCTGCCGCACAGCTCAAAAGGGTAAGGCGCATTTTAGATAACTCCGAAGAGGGAATAACAAGCCGGAATAGCGCTATGGCATCCGCGCAAAATCAAGCGGGCCAAGCAGATAACCGGGAGTGTCAGGCAGAGTTATCGAGGGGGGGCCCGTCCCGACCAGCCAATGGCGGGCCGGGGTAGTGCGAGCTTTTCGAAGCCACCAGGCCGGGCCCAATGCTCTTTGAACGCTGGCACCGAATACAATGTCGCGGGAGGCGGAACATATTGGGATGACTGGCCTGCTTCCCTACAGATCAGACACGCGTCGGCGGCGCCATATGGCTGATCGTTGTCCCGCTGCGTATTATCGGCGTTTGATGACGCGACTGCACGTTCAGAAAAGCTCTGAGCCGATACATGAAAATGTGTTTGGACTAGAAGACCTTGCGCGAATACCGCGAGCGCAATAACCGCACACCAGACCCGGAATGGGGAGCGGTATTCACTCCCCATTACATTCCGCAGCCTAACGTGACAATATAACATTCCCACCCCTTAGCGGAGACAATTTCCAAATGTAAAGGTCGAGATTGTCTCATTTGCACTTCGCGGAGATACGTAGAAGTAAGAGATTGGAGATTTTCACCAACCCATGATTAACGATCTGTGTGCGAAGCCACGCCAACTGTGCATCAATCCTCCCGATTGATCAGCGGCTGGTCAACCTTCGCCACAGGACCAATTTAGACCTAGTTGTAAAAGCCGAACCTTTCTGCATGGCAAGTGTGTTGTGCTGCAGAAACAGGCAGGGCATAGCTGCCACACACATCGAAAGATCGTCGAGGTTCAGCCACGCGGCAGACCCGAGAAGCAAGGTATAGACTTATGAAGATCGCAATGGTTGGCTCAGGTTACGTAGGCCTCGTTTCCGGCGCTTGTTTCGCCGATTTCGGGCATGATGTGGTCTGTATCGACAAAGACCAGTCCAAGATCGACCGTCTGAAAGACGGAATAATGCCCATCTACGAGCCAGGTCTCGCTGAGCTGGTGGAAACCAACGTCAAAGCGAAGCGCCTGACTTTCGCTGCCAATCTGGCGGAGGGAATCAGGAATGCCGACGCGATCTTCATCGCTGTCGGCACCCCCAGTCGCCGCGGCGACGGTCACGCGGACCTATCCTTCGTTTACGCTGTAGCCAATGAGATAGGCGAGCATCTCTCGGGCGATGCAGTGGTGGTAACCAAATCTACAGTTCCGGTCGGTACTGGCGACGAGGTAGAACGGATCCTGAAAGACAGCGGAACCAAACACCGCTTCTCCGTCGTCTCCAACCCCGAATTCCTGCGCGAAGGTGCCGCGATTGGCGATTTCAAGCGACCCGACCGTATCGTTATCGGCGCTGAAGATGACTTTGGTCGCGAGGTCATGAGCGAAGTCTACCGTCCGCTGTTTCTCAACGAATCGCCCATCCTGTTCACCGGTCGCCGCACAAGCGAACTCATCAAATACGCCGCAAACGCATTTCTTGCCACGAAGATCACTTTCATCAACGAGATGGCCGATCTGTGCGAAAAAGTGGGTGCCGATGTTCAGGACGTCAGTCGCGGCATCGGCATGGACAACCGCATAGGGTCCAAGTTCCTGCATGCCGGCCCTGGATATGGTGGTTCATGCTTCCCGAAGGACACGCTCGCGCTGCTCAAGACGGCTGAAGATTATGACAGTCCCACCCGGATTATCGAGGCTGTGGTCAAGGTCAACGAAAGCCGTAAGAGAGCTATGGGCCGAAAGGTCCTTGATGCCCTTGGCGGGGTGGACGAGGCCCGCGGCAAGAAGGCGGCACTGCTGGGTCTGACCTTCAAACCGAACACCGACGATATGCGCGATTCGCCTGCCATTGCCGTGGCGCAGGCCCTGACCGATGCGGGTGTGCAGGTGGCGGCATACGATCCCGAAGGCATGGAACAGGCAAAACCGCTTATGCCTGATGTGGAAATGGTTGAAGACCCCTATGCCGCCATTACCGACGCAGATGCCATCGCCATTGTCACGGAGTGGGATGCTTTCCGCGCGCTGGACCTGAAACGAGTCATGGATTTGGCAAAATCCCCCGTGCTGGTGGATCTGCGCAATATTTACCGCCCGGCAGACATCCGCGATATGGGTTTTGCCTACACCAGCATTGGGCGAGCCTAAAGCTTCGTCTGGATCAAAACATACTATGCATGCGGTCGCGCCTGGTGGATGCTGGGCGTGCCTGCCAGCACTGCCTCACTGACTGCCAAAAGGGAGCATGGGGTGCCGCAGGCCGGACGCTAGTATTTCACCGGATTGCTCTCTGACCCGAAATGGTTAGCCGACAGCTTCATGGGCTGTGGGGAGGATCAATCGATGAGGGCTGGAAAGCCGGCGGCAACGATCCTTCCGATCCAATATCTGAGAGGGTTTGCCGCCCTTTTAGTTATCTTTGTACATGCGAGCGATCAGTTGCGAATCGCCATGCCTTACAACCCCAAACTCGGTCATTTCGGGGTCGATATATTCTTTGTGATATCGGGCTTCATCATGATCTTTATTTCCGATAGGAAAGCACCGAACCCAATTCAATTCTTCACCAATCGAATTAGGCGTATCGTTCCTATTTACTGGTTCTACACGAGCGTTACGGCTGTTCTTGTCATATCCATGCCTTCTGCTTTTCGTGGTACGGAATTTACACTCAGCCACTATATCCAATCACTGTTTTTCATTGCGCATGAACAGCCCGGCAATACGAATACTGTGTCTCCGCTGCTGCGGCTCGGCTGGACGCTCAACTACGAAATGTTCTTCTATGCGCTGTTCGCGATAGCGATTGCCATTTCCTTCAAAAGCCGGCTGATTCTGACGTTGCTGGCGATCACCGTCCTCGTCCTGTTTGGCTGGCTGGTCGATGCCGGGCCCGTATGGCGGTTTTACACGGGCAGCATCATGCTGGAGTTTGCTTTCGGCATGGCCATAGGGGCCTGGTTTGTTATCCATGGCAGACCTTCGGCGAAGCTGACGCCGCTGTTCTGGCTTGCCGCCGCAGGCTGCATCATCTGGGCCGAAGCCATCATGTGGGACAGGCCGACGCGCGGGATCGTCTATGGAATTCCGGCGGCGATCCTGGTCTATCTGTCGCTGGCGGTTCCCGCGACGGGGGAAGGTTTCGTCGGCAAGGCACTGAGAAATCTCGGTGATGCCTCTTACAGCATCTATCTGTCCCATCTCTTCCCCCTCGCAATGATGCGCATTGTCTGGGAGGCCCTGGGCCTTCCCAGAACCGCGGCAGCGAACCTGCTGTTCGTCGGCACGGCAATGGTGGCGGCGGCAATCACAGGCATCTTTGCCTATCGCCTGATCGAGCGCCCGCTCGACCGCCGGGCAAGATCCCTCGTCTCCCGCACAGTCCCTGCCCCGGCAGTGGCATCGAGCTGACTGCCGAGGCGTCCAGATGATCGCGCCCCGGCCCCATCGATCGCTGCGTCGTGAACACACGCCCGGCGCCGGGCGCAAAGGTGGTGCCGATATACGCGCACTGGCGGACCTCCCGCTGGCAGTGAGCACCTTCACTGCCCTGTCAGCCTTCGTCTACGTCTTCGGGTTCAATTTCCTGCCACAGGGCATGCGGTCTTTGCTGGCCGGCATATTGGCCGTTTCCGCGATTGGCGCATTTGCGCTGGAGTTGAGAAAGCAGGCGCGATCGCCATCGTCCGCGATGATGACCGGCGCGCTGTTGCTTATGCTGGGCGTCGCGCTGATTACCCTCACGGCCTATCGCCCGCCGTCCGATATCGCTGTCGTCATCCGAAATTTCAGCGGCATCCTGTTGATCGCATGGTCGCTTACGCAAATCCGCTGGTCGGCAGGATTGGAACGGCTGCTTGCATGTCTGGGCGTGGCAGCCATCGCGCTGTGCATCCTGCTGCCGATTATCGACGATCCGATTCTGCGGGCCGGCACCCTGCGAATGGGATCGATAACGTCGGGCCATGAGAGCCTGCATCCCAGCGCCTATCTGACAGTGATCGTCGCCTTCTGGGCGCTGGCGATGGGTTATTTCAAAAAGGCACTGGCACCGGCAGTTCTGGCGTCTCTGATACTGATCGCGATAACGGCGCTCTACCGTGCCGAAGCCGCGATCTATCTGCTCGTCTTTCTGTTCGCCGCCACAACCATATCCGTGTTCCTGAGCAGCAAGACGAACGAAATCGTCAGTCGGGCCGCGCCTATCGCGCTGCTATGCACGTTCATCGCCTTCTTCGTCATTCTGAACTGGACCCCGGATAGCTGGGATCTTTACATGGGCAGCGGGCGGATCGGTGCCTGGCTGGACCGTTCCCAGCGTTTGGCCGAGCGCGATTTCTGGCGATTGCTCTTCGGGCAAGGCCCGGGCAGCGATGCGTATTTCGGGACCTATACCTGGCGGGACAAATCCACCCATTCGCACAATGATTTTCTCAACGTCGCCCTTGAACTGGGGCTGGTCGGGATCGCCGCCTTTGTTGTGATGATGGTGGGCATGGTTTTCACCGCGCCCCGCTATCTGCGCTATTTTGTCATGATCGTGATGCTGGCCCCGTTCATGAGCGGGGGCATCCTATTCAAGCCGACCGTCGCGCCCATCATGGCGCTCGTCATTCTGCACACCCGCATGATGTACGAAACAGCGAAGGCGAAGCGTGGCGGCAGGCCCTATCGCCCACGGCTGATCGCCTTCACAGCCCCACACTTCAGGGCTGGCCTGGCGCGGTGATCAGGCGGATTTGCACGCTGGCCGCCGTCCTGATTGTTCCGGGCTTCGTGGGGGTACTGGTATGTTTCATCCTGTTGCATGACTGGGCAGACATGCGCGCTTATACGGCCGATGACATGCAGGCTTTGCCTGCTTCGCTGTTCGAAACCGCGATCACCCGCGCCGGGGCACAGCACCAGCTATGCTGCGATAACTCGCTGACAATCGACCCCGATCGCCAAATCATGACGTTCAGGATCGTCCCCGGCCAGGCGGCAGTTCATGGCAGCATGCGCGCTGAAATCCGGTCGCTGGCAAGCCGGATCGGGCAGCGTTACCGCTATCGCGCCGATGTGCGCGCGGCAGAAGGCTGGCAGTTTTCTCCCCACCCCACGATCGCGATGCAATGGCATGCAACCAGGGATGTCTGGTTCTTCGAACAAGGTCGCAAACCCCCGTTGGCCATCCGGGCAACAGGCAAGGACTGGGTGATTGCGGTGAATTCCGATGCAGGCTTTGCCACACCGTTCGCGACCCGCAGCGAAGAACGCGTGATCGCGCGTTTCCCCATGCAGTTGGGGGCATGGGAAAGCCTGGAATTCGAGGTGTTATGGTCGCCGGATCGCAGCGGCCGCATTGCCGTGCACCGCAACGGGAAATTGATCGCCAGCGATCGCGGCGCCAACTGCTTCAACGATGTGATCGGTCCTTATTTCAAATTCGGCAATTACCAGCCGCTTGGGCAGAACCACCGGACGATGGATAAACGGGTGCTGTCATTCCGTAATGTAAGCTGGGAAAGAATCGCCAATGCCAGCTTCGATTGAACGGATCAGGGCGCATTCCCTTTTCGTCCTGGGTGTGCAGAAAGCCGGGACGACATCGTTGCACACTCTGCTGGCGCAGCATCCGTCCATAGCGGCTGCCAATCCCAAGGAACCGAACCACTATATAAAAATCGCGGCAACCGGGCCGATGATCCTGGCCACCGGGCCAGCCGAGATGGCAGCCCTGCCCTATTTCCATGACGACGATTACCGCAGGGCATTCAGCGTAGAGAATGACCACACGCAGTTCTATCTGGACAGCAGCACGGGATACTTGCCCTATGACGAAGCGCTGGACACGATCGCCCAGCGTTGCACCAGCCCGCGGGTCATCGTGGTTTTGCGCGATCCCGTATCGCGGGCCTATTCCGCCTATAACTGGGCGCGGAAGATGGGCTGGGAACCGCTCGACACATTTGAAGCTGCGCTTGAGGCCGAGGATGCGCGGCGGGCGGCGGGATACTGGTTCAGCTATTGGTACAGGCATCACAGCCTTTATGCCGCCCGCATCAAGGCTGTGACCTCGCGCTTTCCCTTCAGCAAATTCATTTTGTTCGACGATCTCAAATCGCGCCCGGGCGAAATCTGCCAGGATATCTTCGCATGGCTTGGCCTTCCCCCGGTCGAGGTCACGAAGACGCAAGCCAATCGGTCCGGCCTCGATCGCGGCTTCATGCGGCAGCAACTGCGCAAGGCGATAGGCACGCGGCGCAGCGAACAGGGCAAGCTTGCGGGCATGATACGCGCCGCCCTCCCCGCCCGTTTGCTGAGCGGTGCCAAACGGCAGATTACCGACCGGCTCGACGCCGAACTCGTCCCCCCAGCGCCCCTTGCGGCAGATTTGAAAGCCTCGCTCGCGTGCGGCTTTGAAGAGGAGATCGGCGCGACCGAGACAATGCTCGGCCGCGATCTGTCGGCATGGCGGCAGCCCTAATCACGGGGACTATCGGCCAGCGGCTCTTTGGCGGGCGGGACGATCAAGGCGAATGCCGAAGCATCGATACCGAAAGCCCGGCGGCAGTATAGCGCCAGTACCAAATTCGATCCGCCGATGGTTGCCGCAGCGGCCAGGGCCGCGCCCATGGTGCCGTAAAAATAGGCGGCGGCAGCCATGGCCGCCCCGCCGACAGCAACGAAAGCAAGGCGGATCCATGCCGCAACCCGTTCCGCACCGATCATGTTGAGCACCACCCCGACGCTCCCCGTGGCGGCATTGATGCACTGGCCGACACCCAGCACCATCAATTCGGCATAAAGCGCGCTCGCCTGCGGGCCGGCAAACCCCAGAAGCCAGCGGCCCGCCGCCACGAAAACGGCAAGCGCGACAAGCGAAGGCAGCAGAGCCAGCACGCTGGCGGCCCCCAGCAGACGATCGAGCTTCCCACGCTCGCCCGCATAGTACAGCTTTGCGACCTCGGGCCCGATAATCAGATTGATCGACACCAGCACGAAACTGGCCAGCGCCGCAGTCCGCTGGACCAGGAAATACCGGCCTGCATCCGCTTCGGACAGGAAGGCCCCGACCGCCAGAACATCGACATTGCCGGCCAGCGCCACGGCGCTGGCGGATACCCACATCGGCAGCGCTGCCTTTCGCCAGGCGGGACGATCGAAGGCGGTATCCGCCGTTTGGATGGGTGCCGGGGTGATGGCGGCAACACGCTGTTTCTGGATCAGGCCGAGCCCGGCCAGCGTTGCACTGGCGGCGATGAACAGCACAAGCGCCTGCTGGTCCGCATACGCCTGCCACGACGCCACATAACCGATGGGAATCAGCAGCGCACGCCACAGGACATCGCGGGGTGCCAACGCGGTGAAAATCCCGCCATGCGCGCGGGCGAGGCTGCTTTGAAAGCCCATCATCGTATAAAGCGGCAGCAGCAGAAATCCGAGCGAATAGGCCACCGGATCGGATATGCGCCCTGCCCCGTACAGCACCCAGACGCTCACGATCAGCAGCAGCATGGCCAGAATTGCAACGCGCAGAATGATCGTGCGCGAGAAGATCGTCAGGCCTTTCGCAAGGTCGAACCGCCCCTGCGCCTGATATTGTCCGAGAAACCGCAGCCCCGCCGTCGGCAGGCCCATGGCGCACACAATCGACAGCGGAACGACGAGGCTGAGAACGATGGCGAAAACACCATATGCCTGTGGGGCCAGCCACCGCGCGAGCAGCACGACACCTGCATAACTCGATACTGCCCAGGCGATCCGCAGGACGAGCGAAAATCCCGCCATGCCCATGAACCGGCGGGCGATATCGTCACCGACCGATCCGCGCAGGCGGGACCGGATCGTCATGCACAGCCGCTTTCAGCAAAGGGCGCGATGATAAGCCCCCAACAGCGGCGCGATCTGCCTGTCCCAGCACAGATCATCTTCGACACGGCGGCGGCCAAGCTCGCCCATGGAACGCAGTTTTACCGGGTCGGACAGCAGTTCGAGGACCCGTTCGGCAAAGTCCACGGGATCGTTCCGGGCGGCATAGAGCGATGCACCCTGAGCGGAGTAGCGCCCCTCTTTCACATTGAACTGCACGATGGGTTTGGCAAATGCCATATATTCCAGGACCTTGTTCATGGTGGACAGGTCGTTCATCGCATTCACCCGATCGGGATTCACGCAGATGTCGGCCGAAGAGAGCGCGGAAAAGAGATCCTGATCCGGCACCCGTCCGGTGAAGGTGACGTAATCGCTCACCCCCAGATCCCTTGCCATGGCTCTGAGCTTGGGCAGGCTCGATCCGCCCCCCACGAGACAGAACTGAATGTCTTCGCGCTGTCTTGCCTGGACGATGTGCCGAACGCTTTCGAGCAGCAGATCGATGCCTTCCTGTGCGCCCATCACCCCGACATAACCGACGAGATACTGGCGGCCGTTGCGCCATTTATCGTCACGCGGCAGGCGCTTGATCGTGTTCAGATCAGGCCCCGATCGCACGACGAATGTGGCCCCATGCTTCTTGCCGCCCCTGCGCTGCGCAATCGCGCGGTAACTCTCGTTGGTGCAGATCACGACATCGGCGGCCTTGAACGTCAGCCATTCGAACACCACCAGCAGACGCCAGAAGAAATCGCGCCGCCCGAACTTGGCTTCGTACAGTTCGGGATTGATGTCGTGATGATCGAAGATGAATTTCTTGCCGATCAGCTTGAAGGGCAAGGCCACCAGGAAGATGAGATCCGGCGGATTGCACGCGTGGATCACATCGAACCCGTGCCTGCGCCAGATCTTCCAGGCCAGCCTGGTCTGGTGCCAGAGCGCAGCGCCATATTCTCGCAGATACGACCATGGGCCGTCCGCTTCGACAGGCAGATGGTGGCGGTAGATATCGATGCCCTCGATCCGTTCGTGACCCTCGCCATCGCCCTGCCCCACCGGGCAGATGACCGATACGGCAGCGCCTGCGGATTTCAGTGTGCGCGCTTCCTGCCACACGCGCCGGTCGAACGGCACGGGCAGGTTTTCGACAATGATGAGAACAGCTTTGCCCTCCAGCGGCCCGGTGTCCGCGAGGCAAGGTGAGTTCTGGCAGACGCTACTGGTTTTCGGCACCGGCAAGTTTGCCCACTTTCTGGGCCCCGCTATCGCTTGTAACCAGCACCTCGCCGCCAGAGACAACGATAGTGACGTTTTCCAGCCCGATGGCCGACACACGGGGGCCATCGCTGTCGATCATCACATTGCGGCAATCAATCAGCTCCGCACCATCCGGGCTGACATTGCCATCATCATCGCTCGACCGGGCTTCGCGCAGGGCCACCCATGTGCCGATGTCGGACCACCCCATATCCACCGGAACGACAGCTGCGCGGTCGGTGTTTTCCATGATGGCGTAATCGATGCTCTCGCTCTCGATCCGGGAAAATGCACCCGGCTCCGGATGGAAGCGCTGGCCATCGTCGCTGCCGGCACGAACCGCCTCTTCCACCTCAGCGGCAATTTGCGGGCGGTGCCGGGTCAGTTCTTCGACAAATCGCCCCGCAGTGAAAGCAAACAATCCGCCATTCCAGCTATAGTCGCCTTGGGCGAGAAACGACTGCGCCGTTGCCAGGTCCGGCTTTTCCACGAAGCGAGCGACCCGATAACCGCTATCGCCCACAGCTGTGCCGCGCCTTATATATCCGAACCCAGTCTCCGGCGTTTTCGCTTCGATACCGAAGGCTACCAGCCAGCCATCCTGCGCCAGCGACGCTGCCACGCCTGCCGCGTCGGAGAAAGCGTCCGTATCGGCGATATGGTGATCGCTGGGGCACACCAGCATGATCGCGTCCCCGGGCAACCGATAGGCGGCAAGCGCGATTGCCGCAGCCGTATTCTTGGCCTCCGGTTCAACGATGATGCGGGTTCCCGCCACAGCTTGCGCCTGTACATGATCGACATGCTGCGAACCGGTGACAACGATCGGGTCGGCGAACATCGCCTTGTCGCCGCAGCGATCAAGTGTGGCTTGAAACAGCGTCTTGTCGCCGAACAGCGAAAGAAATGGCTTGGGCAATGATTTGCGGCTGCGCGGCCAGAGACGTGTGCCGCTTCCGCCGCAAAGGATTACCGGAACAAGTTTCATTTCTATCCTGGTTCACTTCGACAAATAAATAAGGGGACTAAGGTAACTAAAAATCTGCGTAGTCGGTAAATAGCCAGCACAACGCCGCAACCATGCATCGGCTGAATTGCACATCTATTGCAAGAACAGCTCAAGATCGTCCACCCGTCCTCTCCCAAGCTTGATGCCGAGCTGCTGCGTAACGCATCCCTCAGGCACTGTGAAGGCGACGGTTTTCGGATTTGCGGCACTGGCCAAAGTGCTGTGGCCAGGCTTCCCTTCCCCCAGACATTTCACAAAAAGCTGTAATTTTGCGCGCAGTGGATCGATCGGGTGCCGTTCTGCCTCTGCTGATGCGGAGACAGCAATGACATGCGGCCCAACCGGCAGTGCCAGAAACCGCCACGCCACAACCTTATCCAACAGGGTGCGGTTCGACAGGGTCGCTGTTCCCCGACTGCTGCCTGCGATAGCGGAAAGCCCTGCGCCGCGCTGGTAATTCCAGGCGAAGGGATCGGACCGGTTTTCCGAGAATGTGAAGGCGAGTGTCCGCCCGGAGTCTTTGGCACATCCGCTACCCCACGCATCAAAAACCGCTGCATCGCCCTGTTGCATCAGTACACGCGCAATGTCAGCGCGACGTGCGCAGTCGAGCTCTGAGCCGAATTGCGGCATGACCGCGATAATGTCCGCCACGACCCGACCGGAGCCGGGTTTCTGTCGGGCATAATCCACCAGCCCGTCGCGAAGGTCTTCGCTACCTGCCACATGCCTCGCCACAGCAAGATCGCCACCGTCGGCCGCCAGCAGAACCTCCATCGCGGGTACCAAAATACCAGGCCCCGCGCCATTTCGCGCCAGCGCATCCAGTCTCTGGCCAGCAGCAAGAAGGTTGTTCTGGGCCACTGCGGAAGCCAGAACGGAAATCTGGACGAAAGTATCGCGCCAGCCGCGACGTGCCGCCTCGGTAAGCGTTCGAGAGGCGATCTCGCCATGTCCTGTTTCCGCTGCCCATATAGCCAGCAGCGATAGATGAGAGCCGTCTATCGGCCGCGAACGGACTACATTTCTGACATGGGATTCCGCCATCGCGGGATTCGTCAGCAATGCCTGCCGCGCTCTTTGCTCATCGGCGAAACCGCCAGACCCCGACGGCACAAATCGGGATAGTGCCGGCGTGGATCGAGCCTGCCTGTCAAGCTGTGCCAACGCTATGGGCAAGCCCAACCCCAGCGCGAGAACCAGCGCAATCAGAAACGTGGGGCTACGCAATCCGGTCATTTGCCATAAGCGTAATAATCAGCGCCATAATAGCCGTATTCCGCACCCGCCGAGCGTGGATCGAATTTCGTCAGAACAGCGCCGATAACGCGTGCATTCACCGTTTCCAGACGCCGCAATGCCGTGTTCGTGGCGCCTCTTCTACCGGCCTGTGCATCGATCACCATAAGCACGGCATCGACATTGGTGGAAATTACAGGAGCGTCCGACAGCCCCAGCACCGGGGGCGCGTCGAAAATCACAGTATCGAACTGCGTCAGCAAACGCTCGACAGTGCCCGCGATGTCCGCCGTTGCCAGAAAGGCTGATGGTGCCGGTGGTATGGGCAGAGCGCTCATATAGCTGAGGTTATCTGTGCCGGACGCAAAGATCACCTGTTCGGCCGTTTTTTCTCCGGCAAGCAATGCAGTGAGGCCATCGCTTCGCTGATTGGATAGAACGCGATGAAGGGTCGGTCGCCTGAGATCGGCATCAATGAGCAGAACCTTGCGTCCCATGGCGGCAAATTCTCTGGCAAGTGTTCGCGAGGTGGTGGTCTTGCCTTCGCCAGGTTGGGAGCTGGTAACGACCAAGCTGCGCGGAATTCCTTCCGCAGAGCTATAGCGTAAACTGGTCACCAAAGACTGATATGCCTCGCTCAGCGATGATTTGGGATCATTCAGCTCGCTCTGGACTGTGTCATCATCCACCTGCGGAACGAGGCCAAGCAAGGGCAGACCCAGCCTGTGTTCCACATCGTACGGTGTACGCATGACGTCATCCAAAATCTCGCGAATGAAGATATAGGCAACCCCCGCCCCCAAACCCACCAGAGCCGCGATCAGGAGATTGATGATCAGATTGGGGGAAGACGGTGCCAAAGGTGGTGTCGCAAGATCGACGATAGACACGTTGTTCGATGCGGATCCCGCCGTAGCGCTCAATTCGTTGAAGCGCGTGAGAAGGCTGTTGTAGAGCGCCCGGTCGGTTTCCGCGACACGGCGAAGCAGGTTGAACTGCACTCCGCGATCCTGCTCGTTCAGAGCTGCAGCCCGGATATCCGCAACCTGCCGGTTGAGTGTGGTTTCGCGGTCTGCCGCCGCTTTGTATTCGAGCAGGACAGAGCGCTTGATGGCCCGGCCCATCTCTTCGATTTGTGCGTTTATCCGCCCGAGCTGGGAAACCTGGGCCCGAACGTTGGGGTGATCATCAAGGTAGCGACTGCGTTCTTCGGCAAGCTTCGCTTCGGCCTGCGACTTTTGCACCAGCAAGTTCTGCACGGCGGAGTTTGCGAGAACCTGCGGCAGAACCATTGACGGCTGATCGGAGACGGTTCGCCAGCGCCCCTCAGCCGCGATCCGGTCTGCGGCGGCTACACTCGCAGCGGCATTGAGTTTGCCCAGCGTATCGTTTGTTACCGACAGGGTCGTTTCCCGATCGCCGGTTTCTGTCTGGTCGGTCACGCGAATCAGCCCCGCTTCGCGTGAATAGAGGTTGAGGTCGCGTTCGCTCTTTTCGACCTTCTTCCGCGCTTCGGCCAATTGTTGGGTGAGGAATTCGCGCGCATATGCGGAACTGTCGAATTTTCTGGCCAGATTGCTGTCGACATAATTGCTGGCCACCGCATTCGCGATATCGGCGGAAACAGTGCGATTGCTACTGCGGAACTTGATTGGAATGATACCGCTTTCCAGCGGCATTCTCACCTCGAGATGTTCGCGCAGAAGATCTATGGCGACACGCCGACGATCGCCCACCCCTCCTTCTGGCCCCAGTTCATCTGCCAGCAGACCACCTTCGAGAGCGAAATCGGCGCCGACCGCAGCGAAGAACTCTTCACTATTGGTCAGCCCTTCCGCATCCACAACTCGTTCTGCAAGCGATTGCGAATTGATGATATCGACCTGCGTCTGGATGAAACGATCTGCATCCCGAAGAACTGCAGCAGGTGCGGCCTCCCGCTCGATAATTTCATCGTTTTGCAATTCCACCAGTACGCGCGAGGTGGCGACATATTGCGGAACCGCCAGCAGCGTGCCGATAAGCCCCAGCAAGATGGCGCCGCCAACGATAGCGATAAACTGGATGTAGTTTCGCCTGATCGCAGCAACCGTTCGCCGGAGATCGATTGCAAGCAGCGGAGCATCATCGGGATAGGGGGCGCCCGCTGGTTCCACGGCGCCATCCCTACGCTCAGCTACAGGATCCTGCTCAAGGGCAATCGCACGCGTCAAAGGCTCAGAACCTTGTAAATACATTGAATAGGGGAGCTGCGCTGAGGATATCGCGATAGGCGCCCTTCACGGCCGATCTGCCGACAATGATCCGGTCGCCACCGAGTATTTCGGGATCCGGAGCCTTGCCCTCGCGAACCGCCTGAAGATCGAAAATGGCGCCGAACCGCTCGCCTCCGATCTGACGGAATACGATGACCTCACTGTCCTTCGCGCTTTCGGTGGTTCCCCGCGCGCGCGCGATGGCTTCTATCAGAGAGGATGAGCCGGCAATCTCATAAACACCGGGCGTCGCCACCTGCCCATCGACCGTGACGCGCTGCGCCGCAGAACTGACCACCCCCACCACGACCTGAGGATCGCGAATAAAGCGACTGCCAAGGCGCGCTTCCAATTCGTTGCCCAACTCTATCGGTGTCTTGCCTGCTGCCTGAACCTGCCCGACCAAAGGGAAGCTGATCGCCCCCGACGCATCGACAGTAAGCTCTGAAAATGAAAGGTCGGGTTCCTGAAACACCCGGATTGAAAGCGTATCGAGCACACCGATGCGATAGATGACGGCTGCCGTCCGCTGTTCCGCAGGAGGCATGACACCATACGCCGCGCTGCCGGTGGGAAGCGCGGAGTTGGGTGAGAAATCCGCCTGAACGCACCCGACGAGGGTGAACGCTCCGCAGGCAAGTATGCCGAAGTGGAACTTATTCATGGCCACCGTCCCGCAATCCTGCCGGTCGGGCAGCCAGCAAGGCTATCAGGAAAGCGGTAATACACAGCATGGCCTGATTTCGCAGCGGATAGTCGAGTGCAGATTGCAGGGCGATTGCCAGCAAGGCCAAACCGATGCCGTCAACCTCGCACCGTTCTTCGCCCTGCCTTGATCGCCACCACGCCATCAGCACCCACAGAAGCCACGATGCGGCAAGCGCCAAACCGATAGCGCCCGCCTCAATGCCGAGTTCAAGATAATCATTATGCGCGCGGCGGGCGTAGGTTGGAGCCACGTGTTCGAGGGATTCGAAAGTCTGGAACACTTCATCGAACGATCCCATGCCGCTGCCCATCGGAAAGAAAGTCTGCAACGCCGCGGCTGAATCCTGCCATATCTGGGGGCGTCGATCTTCCAGAGTTTCGAAACGCTCCCACGAGGGATTGATGCGTTCGCTGCTTGCAACAAAGGTTGCGACGATGGCGGCCGCAGGAATGATTCCGATCGCAAGCTTCCACGATTTCGGCCCTTGCGCACTTCTATGCAACCGATACCAGCGCACCGCGAAAGCGCCGAGCGGCAGTAAAAGCAAGGCGATGGATGAGCGCGATTGCGTCAGTACCGCCCCAAGCACGAACAGAGCGGCGACCGCGCCTAACGCTAGTTGGTGGCGGGCAGCCGCATCGGTGGGCAGCCGGATGCCTGACAGCGCACACAGAGCGATCACGAAAAACAGACCACTCGTGTTGTGGCTGGCGAACATGCCGTAAAACCGCCCTTCCTCGACAAGGGGATAAGGCAGCAGGGCATTGCGGTTGGTAACGACCTGCAAGAGACCAATGAGAAAATTCAACACACCAAGGGCCACGATGACGCGCATCGCCGCCTGCGCAGTGCCAGTCCGTGTGGGTGTGAAAAGCACTATGGCCAAGGCAGGAAGCAGGGATGCAAAGGCTATCAGGGTTCGGTGGGCATCGGTTGTCAGCGGAAACCACTCTCGCTCCGCACCGATCAAACTGCGTGACGCCAAAGCCAGGCCAGCGCCCGGCAGATTGTGCCACATGATCGGCGGGAGAGGTACAAGTTGAAGCAGGGGCAGCGCCAGAGAGGCGGTGATCAGCAGCTTCAAGCCGACCGGTCGCCCGCACCACCCTGTAAGCGCATCGTTCACACACCAGACGAGAAGGCAGAGCGAGAGCATTTGAACCGCCAGATTGAGCAATCCATATCCGCTTCCTCCGCCTCCAAGCAGAAATGCGGCCGCGATTATCGTCAGGACAGGCCACCCGGCCGGGGCTGACCATTTCGCTCTGCCCGAAGGTTGAAAGGCGCGAGGATGCCTTGGGCCGACATGCTTCAAAGGCATTCTGTTCCTTCCAAACGCTGCAATCTGGATGAGGGAGAAGCCCGCCGGTGAAGCGCAGCGAACTTTCGAAAAGACGCGATTCAAGACCCAGGCGATGCGTCGGCGCTGCTGGATGACGCCATAGCGGTCGACAACAAAACGACCGCAAGCAGGACGGAGATGATCAGGGCTGATCCGCCAATCCTGCCCGCCCCTGCTTCCGTTAGCGGCGAGTGCGAAGTCTCGGCGCTAGCTCCGGAAAGCTTTGCCGGCTGAACCGCAACTTGCGGCGTATCTGCCGCCCGCGTCCCCGCATTGGCGGGAATGGATGCGGCTGCCACAGCGATCGCCGTTAATGCAGAAAGACAGTATCCAGTATTCATCTTGCCCCCAAAAATTTCACGTCCACAACACGGGTGTTCCCGTCGGCAACAGAGTGCCTTTGTCAGAACGCATTCGGATGAATGACCACACGGGCCGTCGAAAACATGATCACGACGTCCCGCCAAACCGACCAATTTCGTATGTATTCCAAGTCCGCTTCCAGCCGGCTTATCAGGTGGCCTTCCGTCGCAATCGCCCCTCGATATCCACGGACCTGAGCCAGCCCAGTCAATCCCGGTTTCAGGGCGTGGCGCTGCCAATAGTTTTCGTCCACTTCCCAGAAGAGCTTCTGACCGGCCTGCGAGCCGAGCGCATGCGGGCGAGGCCCCACCAAACTCATTTCAGAACGCAGAACGTTCAAAAGTTGTGGCAATTCATCGATCGATGTCTTGCGAATGAATGCTCCGACCCGCGTTACCCGGTCGTCACCCGGCGAAGTGGACAGGGTGCCTCGCCGGTCTTCGGCCTCATGCCGCATGGAACGAAACTTGAGCATATCGAAGATGCAGTTATTCGCCCCGATCCGCTGCTGCTTGAAGAAAACCGGACCCCCGTCCTCGATCTTGATAAGCAGCGCCACAACAAGCATCACCGGGCTCAGTAAAATTAGTAGAGGGATGGTGATCGCAACATCCATCGCACGCTTGAAAATGCGGGTGTGAAGCGCGAGCGGGCCGCTGGAGACAACAATAAATGACTGTTCTCCTTCTCTCTCCAGAGCGAGTGCGCCCAATTCCTGAGGAGCAGAAGAGACGACTTCCCCTCGCACTCCTGCACCACGCATGATGGTGGCCCATTTTTGGCGCTGCCCCATGTCGCAGCTTACGATCACCCGGTCCGCCCCCCTGATCAGTCGACCGATGACGTCCAGGCTTTCAGGCACAACACCAGTTCCGGAAAAGCCGACCTCGTCAGTGCAGATAGTGCGCGCGCCCGTTATGGACACTGGCGGCCCCCCATCCATCACGATCAGCACCGAGCGCATAGTTGGACCGTAGTTTTTGCGGAGATATCGGTTCAGGCCGACACGAAGGCAGGTCGATCCCGCGAAGGCAAACAGCACTGCCGCGCATAGCATGGTGCGCAAAAACCCTGTCGCCACGCCCGCATAAAAAATCATCACCATACAGAGCATCGACGAAACCAGCAGCGACAGGGCGAGCTGCCCCACTGCATATTTCGTGTCGTCCAGAGATCGAATTGAATAGCAGCGCTGATAAGCGGCAATGACGAGGAAGATCGACAAGAACGCCCACCCGATCGCCAGGGCCTGTGTGTCAGGCCACCGATTGCGGTGAATACCGCCAGTCAAAACGAAGCCGGCCAGTATTATCAGCATGTCGGACAGCAGCATGAGCACATATAGTTGCACTCTGCGCTGTTCCATCCACGGCTGACGTGTGGCAGCCGCACCTTTCACAAGAAGCACGTTTCTAAATCCCCCTGCTGGACCAGGAGGTGACCGAAAAGATTGCGACCAATTGTTTGCGCCCCGCCCCTGAAATCCGCCCTGGGATACGATTAAGTCGGACCGTCAACTTTGCGCAATACGTAGTATCCGAAGGTACAGATCAATGATCATCGGATTGTGTCGCCAAGGCTCAACCTGTGCCCCGCTGACTTGCCCTCTCACTGCGCTCTGCTATGGCGCGCGCAACTCACAATTGGAATGAACAGGAACCCCATGGCGAAGATCAAGGTTGCGAACCCGATCGTCGAACTCGACGGCGACGAAATGACGAAGATCATCTGGCAGTGGATACGCGAACGGCTGATCCTTCCCTATCTCGATGTCGATCTGAAATATTATGACCTCTCCATCGAGAAACGCGATGAGACGGACGATCAGATCACGGTCGATGCGGCCAACGCCATCAAGGAACATGGCGTAGGCGTGAAATGCGCCACCATCACCCCCGACGAAGCGCGGGTCGAGGAATTCGACCTCAAGAAAATGTGGGTGAGCCCCAACGGTACGATCCGCAACATTCTCGGCGGTGTGGTCTTCCGCGAACCGATCGTAATCGACAACGTACCGCGCCTGGTCCCGGGCTGGACCGATCCCATCGTGGTCGGCCGTCACGCATTCGGTGACCAGTACCGCGCCAAGGACACTCTGATCCCCGGTGCCGGCAAACTGCGCCTCGTATTCGAGGGCGAGAATGGCGAGAACATCGACCTCGACGTCTATGAATTCCAGAGCTCGGGCGTCGCCATGGCGATGTATAATCTCGACGACAGCATTCGCGACTTTGCCCGCGCCTGCATGAATTACGGTCTGGACCGCAAATGGCCGGTCTACCTGTCGACCAAGAACACCATTCTCAAGAAATACGACGGCCGCTTCAAGGACCTGTTCCAGGAAGTGTTCGACAATGAATTCAAAGACAAGTTTGCCGAAGCGAAGATCACTTACGAACACCGTCTGATCGACGATATGGTCGCTTCCGCGCTGAAGTGGAGTGGCAAGTTCGTCTGGGCCTGCAAGAACTATGACGGCGACGTGCAGTCCGACGTTGTGGCTCAGGGGTTCGGCTCGCTCGGCCTGATGACCTCGGTCCTCATGACGCCGGATGGCAAGACGGTGGAGGCCGAAGCTGCCCACGGTACCGTTACCCGCCATTATCGCCAGCACCAGCAGGGCAAGGCGACCTCGACCAACCCGATCGCCAGCATCTTTGCCTGGACGCGCGGCCTTATTTACCGTGGCCGTTTCGACAACACACCTGACGTGGTGAAATTTGCCGAAACGCTGGAACGTGTCTGCGTGAAGACCGTCGAGAGCGGCAAGATGACGAAGGATCTCGCGCTGCTCATCGGTCCCGACCAGAGCTGGATGACCACCGAGCAGTTCTTCGAAGCGATCGTAGAGAACCTCGAAAAAGAAATGCAGGCCTGGGCCTGAAACCATCCGTGGACTTCGTCATTGCCTAGGCAGTGACGCGATTGACCGGGATCGACGCACTCGTCGATCCCGGTCTTGTCGTATGGGGCCCACAAATATACAGGAAATACATGGCCAAACAGCCGACGAAAAACCGCAGTAGTGTGAAACGCAGGGGCACGGAAAAGTTCGGTCAGCGCCGGCTTGAGGTGCGCAATGCGATGAT
Organism: Pseudomonadota bacterium; assembly: GCA_023394965.1. Classification (GTDB taxonomy): domain Bacteria; phylum Pseudomonadota; class Alphaproteobacteria; order Sphingomonadales; family Sphingomonadaceae; genus Qipengyuania. Next base: position 39,720 of record JAEWZX010000032.1, read on the forward strand.
CAAGGACATTCGCGGTATCGCCGATCTCGTGCGCCGTGTTTATGAGGATATGCCCGCCTATACGCATGGTGAGATCCGCGGGCAGATCAACAATTTCAAAGACGGATGCTTCGTTGCTCTGCTGGATGACGAGGTAGTCGGCTATTGCGCAACCATGCAGGTGGGCGAAGCGCTCGCCTTTCAATCGCATGACTGGGACGAGATCACCGGCAACGGTTATGGCAGCCGCCATGATCCGACCGGCGATTGGCTCTATGGCTACGAAATGTGCGTGGACCCGAAGGTACGCGGTGTGCGGATTGGCCGCCGACTGTATGAAGAACGCCGCGCCCTTGCCGAAGAAAGAGACCTTACCGGCATCGTTTTCGCAGGTCGCATGCCGAATTATCGGCGGTTCCGCCGCCGGGTCGACGGGCCTCAGGATTATCTCGACAAGGTGGTCGAGGGTAAGCTGCATGATCCCGTTCTTCGCTTCCAGCTGGCAAACGGTTTCGAGCCCGAGCGGATAATGGAAAATTATCTGCCCGAAGACAAAGCGTCACAGGCAAACGCTGTCATGATGGTCTGGCGCAACCCCTATGTGGAGCGTGACCAGCCGGTGAAGAAACGCCTACCCCGCGGTGTGGAGGCAGTCCGCGTGGCCACGTGCCAGCTTCAGGCCCGCCAGGTGGCGGACTATGACGAATTCATGCGCCACGTCACATATTTTGTCGATGTGGCAAGTGATTACGAAGCGGACTTCATCGTTTTTCCCGAGCTCTTCACATTGATGCTGTTGAGTTTCGAAGAGAAAGAACTCTCGCCGGTCGAGGCTATCGAGCGCCTGTCAGAATACACCCCCCGCCTGCGCACCGACATATCCGAAATGGCAATGCGCTATAACATCAATATCATTGCTGGATCGCATCCAACGCGCATGGATGACGGGGACATCCACAACGTCGCTTATGTGTGCCTGCGCGACGGAGCTGTCCACGCGCAGGAAAAAATCCACCCGACACCCAATGAACGCTATTGGTGGAACATCAAGGGCGGCGACAAGGTCGAGGTGATCCAGACCGACTGCGGCCCAATCGGCGTACAGATCTGCTACGATAGCGAATTTCCGGAACTGAGCCGGCGCCTTGCCGATGAAGGCGCGCGCATCATCTTCGTGCCGTTCTGCACCGACAGCCGGCAGGGCTATCTCCGTGTCCGTTATTGCGGTCAGGCGCGCGCTATCGAGAACCAGTGTTTCGTCGTACTCAGCGGGAATGTCGGAAATCTGCCGAATGTCGGCAATATGGATATCCAGTATGCGCAAAGCTGCATCCTCACACCGTGCGATTTTCCTTTTGCGCGCGATGGCATAGCCGCTGAAGCGACTGAAAATGTCGAGACATTGACCATAAGCGATATCAATCTGGCAGACCTGCAGTGGGCGCGTGCGGAAGGCACCGTACGCAATCTTGCGGATCGCCGTTTCGACCTCTACCGAATCGAATGGGACGAAGATGGGAAGCATCCTGGCAAGCCACGCCCCCGTCGCGAACCTCTCGGCCCGTCGACCATCGGTGGCGGGTGAACCATATTCCATCGCGGGGCTGATAGTTTTCAGCTGCACGATCAAGCCGATGAGAGGCGCGGACTGTCCGTTCGGGCAGCTTCGTCACATTAGCGATGCTGTCACATTCGTGAAGTAATCGCGCCCAACATAAAGGAACTGTTCGCGCCCTATGAATGCCCAGACCGCGATACCTCCGATGATGTCAGACGCGCTGGTAATTCTGGGCGCTGTCGGGATCGTGATACCACTCTTTGCCCGTTTCAAAATAACACCAATTATCGGGTTCATACTTGTAGGGATCGTGGTCGGCCCCTTCGGCCTCGGCAGGGCGACAACCGAATACGAATGGCTGACATGGTTCACGATTACCGATCCGGAGCGCCTGGAGCCATTCGCCGAGCTTGGCATCATCCTGCTGCTGTTCGCGATTGGGCTGGAACTGTCGTACAAACGACTTTGGCAACTGCGAAAGCTGGTATTCGGCCTGGGGTCGTTGGAGCTGCTGGTCGGGGGAACCCTGATCGCAATCTTCCTGTCGATACTGGGGCAGTATTGGACGGGAGCTGTGGCGCTTGGGCTGGCACTGGCCATGTCATCGACAGCCGTGGTTCTGCCAATTTCAGGCACGCGCACACCCGTGGGACGGGCGGCGCTTTCCATGCTGCTCTTCGAGGGCATCGCGCTCGTACCGATCATTTTCTTGTTAGGCACCCTCGCCCCTCACGCTGCGGCTGAAGGCTTCGACGGGATGATAGACACCCTGTGGAAGGGGGCTTTGGTCATCGTCTTGATGCTGGCGGCCGGTCCGTTTGTTCTGCCCCGGCTGTTCGCGCAGGCAGCGCGTACCAAAAGTCCCGAAATTTTTCTCGCTGCCAGCCTTCTGGTGGTGATCGGGGCAAGTCTTGCAACATCGATTGTCGGGCTGTCGATGATCGTCGGCGCCCTTCTTGCCGGACTGATGATCGCGGAAACGGACTATTCGCCTGAAGTCGCCAATATACTCGAGCCATTCCGCGGATTTGCGCTGGGAATATTCCTGCTCACCGTGGGCATGACGATCAACATCTACAGCATCTTCGAAAACATCGGTGCGATCGCAGTCGCAGTGGTCTGCCTGCTGACGCTCAAAGCCCTGATCACCACAACACTTCTGTATTTGATGGGCGCCCGCCGAAGCACAGCCGTGGAAACCGGCATCCTCATGGCGAGCCCGTCCGAAGATACGCTGATCATCATTTCAGCTGCTTCTGCCGCCCTGCTGATTCAGCCGGGCACGGCCCAGTTCTGGCAGATCGTCACCGCGATCGGCCTCACGGTCACGCCCTTGCTGGCCCATATCGGCAAGATCGTGGGACGCCGAATAGAGCCTGTTCCCGAACTGCCTACCGAAGACGTCGAAAAACCGCGGGTGATTATCGTTGGTGCAGGTCGGGTCGGTCAATTGATCGCGCGAATGCTGGAAACCCATAAGAAACCCTATATTGCCATCGATTCCAACGCGGATCTCATCACCGAAGCCAAGCGCGAGGGTATTCGCGCCGCCTTCGGCGATGCCTCTCGGGCCGATGCACTCGACAAACTTGGAATAGAGAACGCCCTCGCTCTGGTTCTCACGATGGACGAACCTGTGCTCGCGGCCCGACTGGTGACGAAAATCCGCAGAACCTACCCCGACCTTCTGATCGTTGCACGTGCGCGTGACAGTTCGCACGCCGCTGAACTCTACCGCGCAGGGGCAAGCCATGCAGTCCCCGAAACCCTTGAAAGTTCGCTCCAACTTTCAGAAGCTGTGCTGATCGATATCGGAGTCGCCATGGGCCCCGTCATCGCGTCCATTCACCAAAAGCGCGACGAATTCCGCGAGCAGATCGAACTGGAGGGCGCACTCACTTATAAGCCGAAGCTTCGCACGGGCACTGTGGAACCCTAATGGGTGTCGGCTCTGCTGGAAACCCGCTCTGACTGTAGCCGCTGTGCCGCGCTGTGCTGCATAGCCTATCCGTCAGAGGACATGCCAGGCTTCGCTGCAGCCAAATCTGCAGGCGAACCCTGCCCAAAGCTGGGTGCTGATGGCATGTGCACAATCTACGACCAGCGTGCCGAGCAAGGATTTGCCGGCTGCATCCGTTTCGAATGCTTCGGTGCCGGTCAGCACGTGGTGCAGAAGCTGTTCGATGCGCGCGACTGGCGGGACGACCCGGCGCTTCGCTTACCGATGGTGGACGCTTTCCTCGCGATGCGTCCTGTTGCGGATCTCAATTTCCTTGCCAGGCGCGCAATCGACAAAGCGCAAAGCCCCGACATTCAAGCAGCCGCGACCAGCCTCGCCAAGCGGCTGCAGCGAATAGCTGACAGTCGAGAAGGATTGGCCGATAACGCCCAAATATCCGCGATCGAGCGCGAACTGCGCGCTCTCTACCAACAACTCGGACGTTAAGCCGCAGCCTTAGCCAGAGCCTGTCGCACAGCATCAACCGCAGCGTCGGCTTTATCACCATCCGGACCGCCACCCTGCGCCATGTCGGGACGACCACCGCCACCTTTTCCGCCCAGCGCTGCAACGCCTGTGCGCACTAGGTCGACCGCATTGAAACGGTCGGTAAGATCCTCCGTTACCGCCACGGCAAACGCCCCCTTGCCTTCGTTGACAGCGCAGATCGCCGCGATGCCGGAACCCAACCGGGCCTTGGTCTGGTCGAGCAGCGGACGCAGTTCCTTGGGATCAAGGCCTGAGAGAACCTGGCCGGAAAAAGCCACACCACCGATATCCTCATCCGCTCCGCCAGCGTCCGCAGACTTGCCCCCGCCCAGTGCCAAAGCACGCTTGGCATCTGCCAGGTCCTTTTCCAGCCTTTTGCGTTCTTCGACCAGAGCGGCAACACGATTGGGTGCATCTTCGGGCGAGGTCTTCAAAGCACTGGCAATAGCGCGAACAGCATTATCGCGGCCGACAAGCCATTGGCGCGCCGCTTCACCGGTCAAAGCTTCGATACGGCGTACGCCGGAACTGACTGCGCTTTCCGAAACGACCTTGAAAATTCCGATATCGCCAGTGGCCTTCACATGTGTTCCGCCGCACAGTTCAACCGAATAGTTGCGCCCCTCGCCGCCTTTCCGGCCCATCGAAAGAACCCGCACTTCATCGCCATATTTTTCGCCAAACAACGCGAGCGCGCCCGCCGCAACGGCGTCGTCAGGCGTCATCAGACGCGTGCCGACTGCTTCGTTAGCACGAATTTCTTCATTCACATCGGCCTCGATGGCAGCAATGTCTTCGTCGCTCAAAGGCTTGGGGTGGGAAAAGTCGAAGCGGAAGCGATCATCGGAAACGAGCGACCCTTTCTGGGTCACATGGCCACCAAGCCGATTGCGGAGCGCCGCATGGACAAGGTGTGTGGCTGAATGGTTCGCGCGGATCCGGTCCCGGCGATCACGGTCGACTTCAAGGTGTACCGCATCGCCGAGCTTGACGGAGCCGGCCGTGATCGTGCCTGCGTGGGTATGCAGGCGGCCGAGCGGCTTGTTCGTCGTTTCGACGGCAAACTCCAGCCCTTCGGGAGTCCAGATACGGCCAGCATCGCCTGTCTGCCCGCCACTTTCGCCGTAGAAAGGTGTTTGGTTTGTCAGAATGACGACCTCGTCCCCTGTCATCGCGGACTGAACTTCGGCACCGTCCTTGACGATGGCGATAACAGCCGCTTCGCCCGTGGTGGAACTGTAGCCGGTAAATTCGGTGGAGCCTTCACGATCGGCAATGTCGAACCAGACCTCTTCATTGGCGGCTTGGCCCGAGCCCTTCCACGCTGCCCTGGCAGCCGCTTTCTGCTGCTCCATCGCGGCATCAAAGCCTTGCTTGTCCACCCCGATGCCACGGCTACGCAGTGCGTCTGCGGTAAGATCGTAAGGAAATCCGTATGTGTCGTAGAGCTTGAAGGCGGTTTCGCCGTCGAGAGTGCCGCCCTCGCCCATATCGCCCGTCGCTTCGTCGAGCAGTTTGAGGCCCTTGTCGAGCGTGCGGCGGAACTGTGTTTCCTCCCGTTCGAGAACTTCCTGGATCAGCGCCTGCCCGCGAACAAGTTCGGGATAGGCCTGGCCCATTTCGGTCACAAGTGCCGGTACAAGGCGGTGCATGAGCGGCTCGCTTGCGCCAAGAAGATGGGCATGACGCATAGCCCGGCGCATGATCCGGCGCAGGACATAGCCGCGTCCCTCATTCGAAGGCAGAACGCCGTCGGCCATCAGGAAACTGGTGGAGCGCAGATGGTCCGCAATAACGCGATGGCTGGCAGTTTGGTCGCCCTCCGCCTTTACGCCGGTCAACCCCTCGCTCGCCGCAATCAGGTTCCGGAAAGTGTCGGTATCGTAATTGTCGTGGACGCCCTGCATCACGGCCGCCACGCGCTCGATCCCCATACCGGTATCGATGCTTGGCTTGGGCAGATCACCGACAATTTCGTCGTTTTCCTGCGTATACTGCATGAAAACGAGGTTCCAGATTTCGACGAAACGATCGCCATCCTCTTCCGGCGATCCCGGAGGGCCGCCCCAGATGTGATCGCCATGGTCGTAGAAGATTTCCGAACACGGCCCACATGGACCATCCGATCCCATCGCCCAGAAATTGTCCTTGGTCGGGATACGGATGATCTTGTCGTCGGCAAATCCAGTCCGCTTCTTCCAGAGGTCGAAAGCTTCATCGTCCGTATGATAGACAGTCACCAGCAAACGGTCCGGATCGAGGCCCCATTCCTTCGTCAGCAGCGTCCAGGCATGATCAATCGCCCGTTCCTTGAAATAGTCCCCGAAACTGAAATTCCCGAGCATTTCGAAAAAGGTGTGGTGACGTGCTGTGTAACCAACATTATCCAGATCATTGTGCTTACCCCCTGCTCGCACGCATTTCTGCGCGCTGGTTGCACGCGGCGCAGGCGGCGTTTCAAGGCCAGTAAACGCGTTCTTGAACGGCACCATTCCGGCGTTGACGAACATCAGCGTAGGATCGCTGAACGGGACGAGCGGTGCGCTGGCGACTTCCGCATGGCCGTGCCCGGCGAAATAGTCGAGGAAGCTGCGGCGGATGTCGTTGGTCGAAGTCATGGCCGCGCAAGTAAGCAATCGCGCCGCGCGCGACAAGCGCGAAAGCCCGGTCGGCTGTGCAGGAAGGGCGATCAGTCGGGAGCGCGGGCGGTAACAATCCAGCAGGCAGCGGGGAGCGCCACCTTTCCGCCCTCCAAATGACGTTCCATCACGCAGCGTAAGCTGTCGAGGGATTTGGCTCGCTCGGCACCATCGAGCAGGGCCAGAACGCGCGCCGCAGGGCCGATACGCAGAAAATAGGATAGCGCATCGTCGACCGCATTTTCCCCCTCCCCGCCGATCATCCCATAATCGACCGCTTCGAAGGCTATGTCCCGCCATCCAGCCTGCGCAAGGATTCCTTCCACTCGCCTGGAACTCCCGAATGCAAAGGGCCCGGGCGATTCGGGCTCGGCGGAGGCATTGTCGGTGGGCGGTAACGACGCAGTCAGTTCCCCCACCCAGCCGTTGTCGGCGCGCTCGCGGAAACAGGAAAACACCAGCCGTGCGCCCGCCGATGCCTGCTCGCGCAAATGTGCAAAGGCAGCAATCGGATCTTCAAAAAACATGACACCGTGGCGGGAAATCAGAAGATCGGGGCACTCTCCTTCACCAGCAGTCCAGCACGCTGCATCCGCTTGCTCGAAGCGCAGGTTTGTGTGCTGTTCACCTCGTCGGCGAGCGACTTCGAGTAAATCGGTGCTGACGTCTATGCCGGTAATTCGCGCCGACGGATGACCTTCAGCGAGCCGAACCGAAACATCGCCCGCACCGCACCCAATATCGGCAGCCTGGGCGAAAGCGGAAGCGGTCGCCACTCCCATCAGTCGCTCAGTCACAGGGATGAAACTCCGGTCTGTCCGCTCCCATTCATGCGCCCAGCTATTGCCGACCTTGCCGGTCCATTCGGATTGATCGGTCATCGTCTCACACCTGATAGTAATCCCGGTACCAAGCGACGAAACGATCGACGCCCTCCTGAATATCGGTCTGCGGAACATAGCCAGTGAGCGATTGTAACAACTGCGTGTCTGCCCAGGTTGCCGGAACATCGCCGGGCTGCATCGGCATGAGATTACGCTCAGCCTTGATCTCCAGCGCCTCTTCTATGGCGGCAATCATGTCGCCAAGCTGCACGGGTTGCGAATTGCCGATATTGACGATCCGCCAAGGCGCCACCGGAGAAAGGCTGTCTCCTGCGGCAATGTCTGCGGCATTGCCGGGCCGCTGGGGCACGGCATCGACCAAGCGGCGAATAGCTTCGACCAGATCTTCCACATAAGTGAAGTCGCGCATCATCCGGCCGTTGTTGTAAACGTCGATCGGTTCCCCTGCGAGCATAGCTTTGGTGAATTTGAACAAAGCCATATCCGGCCTCCCCCAAGGTCCGTACACGGTGAAAAAGCGGAACATGGTGACCGGCAGGTCGAACAGATGCGCGTAACTGTGCGCCATAACCTCGGTGGCCTTCTTCGTCGCGGCGTAGAAGGACATCTGGTGATCAGCCTTTATCATCTCGCGATAGGGCATTTCGGTATTGGCACCGTAGGCTGATGAAGTGGAGGCGAGCAGCATATGTTTCGGCGGTTGTGCTCGGGCAGCTTCAAGCAGCTCGAACGTACCGACCAGATTGCTTTCCAGATAGCTGCGAGGATTTTCGATCGAATAGCGCACACCCGCCTGGGCGGCGAGATGGACCACAATATCCGGCGTGTACTCTGCAAATATCCCCGCCATAAGATCAGGCGTTTCGATGGCTTGGTTTACAACGCTGAACCGAGAGTTCTGCTGCAACAATTCCTGACGCCGCCGCTTCAGCGCCGGATCGTAATAATCCGAAAGGGAATCTATTCCGATGACACGAAAGCCATCCTCAAGCAGCCGGCGACAGGTGAAGTAACCGATGAAACCGGCCGATCCCGTAACAAGTGCGGTGCGCGTCTCAGCCATCAATATGCACCCCACAGGATAGGAGCCGTCTGGCTGGCTCTATCGGAAATAGACTCATTGGTCGGCGGGATTACGGGCTTCAGCTCGCAATGTCCGCGCCACTCGTTCATGGTCACTAATAGAGCGAAAGCGATCGGATGCCAGCCTATAATTCCCTCTCTCAGGGTGGAGTACATCGACGTAACCTTGCATAAAGATATTTCGGCTGTGAAAGCGGTCAAGGTTGCACCGTCGCACAATGGAAGACCTCGCCAACCCACCTCTATGATGCTGCTTGAAAACGGATACAGTGGCTGGTGCAGGCGCCATCCAAGGCGCAGCACACTCACCTTGTATCACCACATAAAATAGGTACCGCCGCGTTCCCGAGCCCGCTGCCAGGCAGGACGAGAATGGATCATCTCGACAAATCGGGCGAGCTTAGGCGCCTTTTCGGCATACCCCTGCATTACCGCAATCTCGCCCGGAAAACTCATCATGACATCGGCGGCAGACCAGTCGTCGCCGACAAAGTGGAGAGTGTCAGAAAGGTTATTTTCGGCGAACTGAATATGGGCGGCAAGCTGCTCATCGATTCGCGGGGCAAGCGCAGCGGCCGCATCACCAAGCCGGGCTGTATAAATCTTCAACATGACAGGGACGAAGAAACTGCTCTCACCGAACTGCATCCATTCCAGATGGCGAACATGCGCTGGCGTGTCTGGCGCGGGAAGCCATGTCTCGCCCCCGTGGCGTTCGCAAAGATACTGGATGATTGCGCCACTTTCCGAAACCAGCAACCCGTCATCGTCTATCACCGGCGACTTACCCAGTGGATGAGCCTGCTTGAGTTCCGGCGGTGCAAGGTTGGTTTCTGCATCCCGCTGATAGTGCACGATTTTGTAATCGGCACCCAACTCTTCGAGCAGCCAGAGAATGCGCTGCGAGCGGCTGTTGTTGAGATGATGGACGGTAACGGTCACGCGGCTCTCCTGTCTGACGATTCGCAGCTAAGCTTAGGACCAGCCCTGACAGGACGCCAATCTCATACGGAAAAGCCGGTGCGGCCATGAAGCGGCGCGCACCGGCTTTCCGTTTCTTCGGGAACGCCGGGGGACAGTCCGGCTAAGGCGTTGGTCCAGGGGGATGATGGGCCGACGCGTTCCCGCTTGAAGAGATTTTAGTCCTCGTCCGCGTCCGGGCCGGTCATCATCTCTTCGGCGACCTCGTCGGTTCGGCCACGGATTGCAGCTTCCAACTTGGTACACATTTCGGTGTTTTCCTTGAGGAAATTTTTGGCGTTTTCGCGACCCTGGCCAATGCGCACACTGTCATAGCTGAACCAGCTACCCGACTTTTCTACCACGCCGGCCTTCACACCAAGGTCCAGTATTTCGCCAATCTTCGAGATACCTTCGCCATACATGATATCGAATTCGACCTGCTTGAACGGGGGCGCGACCTTGTTCTTCACCACTTTTACGCGGGTCGCGTTGCCGATGATATCGTCGCGGTCCTTGATCTGCCCTGTGCGCCGGATGTCGAGACGGACCGAGGCATAGAATTTGAGCGCATTGCCGCCGGTCGTGGTTTCCGGATTGCCGTACATCACACCGATCTTCATCCGCAGCTGGTTGATGAAGATCACCATGCATTTCGACCGATTGATCGACCCTGTCAGCTTGCGCAAGGATTGCGACATCAGGCGCGCCTGCAGGCCGACGTGGCTGTCACCCATTTCACCCTCGATTTCGGCACGCGGCACCAGCGCTGCGACCGAGTCGACCACCAGCACGTCGATTGCATTGGAGCGCACCAGCGTGTCGGTGATTTCAAGCGCCTGCTCGCCCGTGTCGGGCTGCGATACGATCAGTTCATCGATGTCGACGCCCAGCTTCTTCGCATAGACAGGATCGAGCGCATGTTCCGCGTCGACGAATGCAGCGGTACCGCCAGCTTTCTGGGCTTCTGCGATTACATGCAGCGCCAGCGTGGTCTTGCCTGAGCTTTCCGGCCCATAGACTTCGATTACCCGGCCCTTTGGCAAACCGCCCACACCGAGCGCGATGTCGAGACCCAGCGATCCGGTGGAGATCACCTCCACATTCATCGCTTCCTTCTGGCCCAGCTTCATCGCCGAACCCTTGCCGAATGCGCGATCGATCTGCGCGAGCGCGGCGTCCAATGCCTTCTGGCGGTCTGCGTCCACTTTCTTGTCCTCTACGAGTTTCAGACTTGCCGCCATGACATTACCTCCTGCGCTTGGCCAGAGCCGGTTCCGACTCTTCAACTGACCCGTGATGTATCCACTTTGTTCCAAAAGAACAAGTAGGGAACGAAATTATTTTCTACTTTTGTTCCATACAGCCGTGTCGCAAGCGCATCAGGCTATTTGCACTGTTCGTTCAGCACCTCGGCAACCTTGGCGTTGATCTGCTGCACGCTGAATGGCTTGGGGATGAAGTGCATGTTCTCGATGTCGATTTCATTCCGCAGCTGTTCCTCCGCATATCCGGACATGAACAGGATCGGGATGTCTGGCTTCACACTGCGGATCGCCCGGGCCATGGCTGGGCCATCCATTGCGGGCATGACGACATCGGATACAATCAGATCAAAATCGGTGTCACCATTGGCGACTATTGCCGCACCTTCTTCGCCGTTTGAGGCAGTGGTCACGGTATAGCCTGCGCGCACCAAGGCACGTTCGGCAACTGCACGGACCATATCCTCGTCTTCAACCAGCAACAGCTTGCCACCGGCCGACCATTCGGAAGCCTTGGTTTCCTCCGGCTCATTCTCACGCATTACGACCGGCAGTTCGCCCTTGTGCACTGGCAGATAGACCGTGAAGCGCGCGCCGGCCGGAGCGCCATCCGGCCCTTGGACATTGTCTGCAAAAATAAAGCCGTTCGACTGCTTGACGATGCCATAGACGGTCGACAGGCCAAGGCCGGTGCCCTTCCCCTGTTCCTTGGTGGTGAAGAAAGGTTCGAAGATCTTGTTGAGGTGTTCTTCCGGAATGCCGCCACCGGTATCCTGGACGATCAGCACCGTATAATCGTCGGCAGGCATGATATCGATGCCCATCTTGCGCACGTCGCGCGCAGAGACACGCCTGGTTGCAAGGGTGAGCCGCCCCTTCCAGTCCTGCTGCCCGCGCTTCGCCGCGTGAGCCTGCATCGCGTCGCGCGCATTCACCGCGAGGTTGATGATGACCTGTTCAAGCTGCTGAGGGTCGGCCCTGACAGAGCCGAGTTCTCTATCGTGCCGGACCGAGAATTCGACCTTCTCGCCCATCAAACGTTTCAGAAGCTGGCTCACTTCGCTGACAACGTCTGGCAATTGAAGCACGACCGGACGCAGCGTCTGCTGGCGGCTGAAGGCCAGCAACTGACGCGTCAGGCTGGCCGCGCGGTTCGAATTGGCCTTGATCTGCTGAATGTCATCGTAATCGCTATCACCTGGGGTATGGCGTAGCAGCATCAGGTCGCAATACCCGATGATCGCGGTCAGGACATTGTTGAAATCGTGGGCGACACCGCCAGCAAGCTGGCCGACCGCCTGCATCTTGGTTGCCTGCGCCACCTGACGGCGCAGGCGCTTTTCTTCGGACGAATCCGAAATGGACAGCAGAACCGCCGCATCGCCCAGGCCCCGCACCCCGGCAAGGCCTATCGACACCGGCTCTTCCTTGTCGTTGGCGAGGCGCACCGCCATGTCGCCACTGGCAGTCGCGCCCTTGGCGAAGCGCCTGACAGTATCGGCCATGGCCGCCTTGTCTTCCCCAACCACAAGATCGGAGGGGAATTGCGGCAGCCCCGCAGCTTCGCGTTCGACCGCGCGGAGGAACGCCTTGTTGGCAAAGAGGAAGCGTCCATCGCGATCGGTCAGGGCAAGCCCCAGCGGCAGTGCCGAAAGCAGCGCCTCCAGCTGAGGGATTGCCGCCTTGCCGCTGCGTTCCCAACCGCCGCCGATACCCACGGTACTGTCCACCAACAACATGAGAGAGGGTGCCTGATCGGCATCGCTCATTCTGGAAGCATTGGGTATGTCCAGCGGGACATGCACCAGGGTCTGCGGCGAGCCCTGCTGCCCTTCCCGCGCAAAAAATATCCGGTCGCGATCGTCGGAACGCAGCAACTGGACGAATTCCAGCCCACCGAGCTTGTTGTCGCGACTTCCCGTCGCGCGCTCCGCCAGGCCCGGCGTCGTGGTCTGGACGATACCGTCGGGGGCCACCAGCGCCACTTCGACGCCCGCCCGCGATATGACTTCGCCCAAAGGTCCGCCAAGACGCTCGGCCAGGCCTTCGAGGCTGCGGTGCTTGCGAATTTCATCGAAGCGCCAGACCAGATAGGCTTCACCCCGCCCGCTGCGCTCGATCCGCAAGCGGTACGGAGTATCTGCACCGGCAAGCCTGATCTTGGTCACCTCGGCACGGCCATCTCTCCACGCATCGCGCGCTGCATTGGCCGCCGCTTCGCGAGAGGCGGTTTCAAGCGGCAGTTCATAGGGTGCGGATACACCCTCGAACCAGCTTTCGTAGGTCGAATTGGCGCAGACCAGACGGTTCGCGCGATCGACAATCGCTATCGCCCGGTGACGGTTCTCGATGGCCGCACTCGTCACCGACCAGTCGGGCTGAAGCAATTGCTCTTCCACCGGATCGGCCTTGAGGCGCGCGGCAAGCAACAGCATCAGCAATATCGCAACGAGCGAGCCACCATAGGCCATGGCCACAAGCGTCTGTTCGCCCACCAGCCACACCAGACCGATCGAAACCAGGCACGCCGCCGCCACCCCCAGCATCAAGGGGGCGGGAGGCAGATGGGTTATCGGATTGTCGTCTGGCAGCTTCATGCTTCTTTGTCTTTACGCAGGCGCTCTTCGTCTTTACGCAGGCGCTCTTCCAGGCGCCGTTCCATTCCACGCAGGCGCCGCTGGCGTTTGCGCGCGACGATGAAACGCCACACGATATCCGCCAGGACATAGCCGATCGCCGCGCCGACAATCGCCAGGACGACAAAGCCGAATATGGTCACCAGAACCGTGACGCCGACGCCTTCGAAGAGATTGAGAAACCATGCCCAGCGGCCACTGGTCATTTCATCCTGAGCCACACCGCCCGTGGTCGCCAGATCGACCTTCAGAATAAACACGCCCAGCTTGTTGGCCACAACGGCCCAGAAGGGAAAAGTCAGGGGATTGGTAATGAAGGTCACGAGTGCGGACAGCGGGACATTGGCCCGGGCCGGCAGGGCCATGAATGCGGCGAGGAATATCTGGCCGACCGGAATGATAAATCCAGCAAAGATCCCCAGCGCCACACCGCGCGGCACGCTGCGCCGAGTGAACCGCCACAGTTCGGGCGTCAGGAACCGGTGCGCAATAGGCCGCAAATATCTGTTTTCGGCCATTTGTTCACGCGTCGGCATATGCCGGCGGATGAAATCCGACAGAAATGTCTTCGACCTGCGCTCGCTCATTGCCACGACCCTGCCATGCGCCGCCCCAGTGGCGGTTTCAAGTGGGCGCGCGAAGCGATTTGCGACGAATGCGGCATGGCTGGCGATGTGGTTGCCCCACGCCAGTTTTGTAAGGGGGCAATCGGCGCGTTCAGCCGCGCTCTCGCATAAGTCTTGCCTTGTCGCGCTTCCAGTCGCGGTCCTTGATGGTGGCGCGTTTATCATGCGCCTGCTTGCCCTTTGCCAGGGCGAGTTCGACCTTTGCCCTGCCGGTAGAGTTGAAATAGATCGATAGCGGGACGAGCGTCATGCCCTTGCGCTCCACCGCACCGAACAGCTTTTCGATCTCGCGTTCGTGCAGCAGCAATTTACGCGGCCTGCGCGGTTCGTGGTTCAGGCGGTTGCCATGCGAATATTCGGGGATGTTGGCATTGATCAGCCACACCTGCCCATCGCGCACTTCGGCATAGCTTTCCTTGATGCTCGCCTCACCGGCGCGCAACGCCTTCACCTCGGTGCCTTGCAGCGCAAGTCCGGCTTCGAACGTATCTTCCACATGATAATCGAACCGCACACGCCGATTATCGGCGACGGTTTTCTGCTTGTCGAAGGTGGCGGGTTTCGGACGGGCCATAAGGTCGGCGCATGTAGGGTTTGTTGGGCGCAAGGCCAAGCCCTGTAAATGACCCTATATTGCTCTATCGCCAAAAGTTGATCAGAAATTCCGTCCGCGTAAGATTAGCGGCAATCGACAATGTCATCGATTTGACAATTGGGGGGCACATGAAAATTTTGCTGACGCTACGGTCTTTATTGGCAGCGCTTTTGATCTCGTTGCTCGGCACGGGCGCTACAGCACAGCAGCCGACCCCTCTGGCGGCTTACGGCGCACTACCCGACGTCGAGGACGCAGCTGTTTCGCCAACCGGAAAACATATCGCGATACTCCTTACCCAGAAGGGCCAGAGAATGATCGTGATGTTCGATCCATCCCTGCAAGTCATCCGGCAATTGGTCGTTGGTGACGCCAAGATACGTTCCTTCGACTGGATCGGGGATGATCATTTATTGCTGTTGAGTAGCCAGACCGAGAAACTGGGCAGCGCTGGCACCGTCAGGTTCACATCTGATATCGCTGAGATAAGTTCCGCCCGCATTATCCCCGTCGCGGCGGACAAGCAGATCGAGACGGTTTTTGACAAAGCGCGTCATTTGATGGGGGCAGTTCTCGGCAGTTACGGAGTGCGCCAGATCGATGGACGATGGACCGCGCATTTTGGCGCGATTCAGTTGGAAAGTTCTAAGGGAAGCAATCGCACCACCTTCGTTTTCAATCACGGGCGACCATTCCTCTATGCAGTCGACATCGAAGACAACAAGCCGCGCCGTGTTGCAGCGCCCGGCCGCGAGGGTATCGACCGCGACTGGTTGCTGGATGCGCAGGGGAATGTTGCTGCTTCAATCGATGTCAGCACCACGACCGGCGAGTGGAAGCTGTCGGGACCGAGTGGCACCGTTATAGTCTCAGGTGCCGACCCCAGCGGCCGCGTGGGTCTAGTGGGGTTGGGATACGATGGCACGTCCGTCATATATTCGAGCCGCGACCCCGACCTCCATAGACAGTGGTTCGAGATTTCTCTCACGGGAGGGCAACCGAAACCTTTCCTTCGCGATGTTGATGTCGACCGTCTCTATTTCGATGAAATAACCGGTCATCTTATCGGCTATCTCGACATTCAAAATGGGCCTGTCTTCGCCAACCCTGAACATCAGACCGCGGTAGAAAATATTCGCAAGGCATTTGGCGACCTCGATATGCGCATGATCGACTGGACACCGGACTTCAAGCAAGTTCTGGTCCGTACTAGCGGCAACAAAGACAGCGGCACTTGGTATCTCGTGGACGTGGCCGACGGCAAAGCAACCGCAATCGCTTATGAACGTATGCCCATCGGCCCCGAAAAGGTCGGCCAGATCTCCAGGTTTGCCTACACTGCGGCAGATGGGCTGGAAATGGATGGCATATTGACCTTGCCACCGGGGAAACAAGCTCAGAACCTGCCAGTGGTCGCACTTCCCCACGGGGGTCCGAGCGCAAGCGATGAAGAGCGTTTCGATTGGTGGGCACAAGCTTTTGCCTCGCGCGGCTACGCTGTTTTCCAACCCAATTTTCGTGGCTCCACCAATCGTGGGCAAGCGTTCAAGCTGGCCGGCTACGGTCAGTGGGGGCGTGCGATGCAGACCGATATTTCGGACGGCCTTGCGGCTTTGGCCGCCAAGGGTGTGATCGACAAGGATCGAGCATGCATTGTTGGCGCTAGCTATGGTGGCTATGCTGCGCTCGCCGGAGTGACCATTCAGCAAGGTCTCTATCGCTGTGCCATAGCCGTAGCTCCGGTGAGCGACATTGAGGCCATGTACAATGAGGATGTCGAGACCTCAGGTGGGGCTCGGGTGACGCGATCGGCCCTGGTTGAACAGCTCGGCCCCAGAGCCGGTTGGGATGCCGTTTCACCTCGGCGGCTTGCCAATAAAGCCGATGCCCCGATCCTGCTGATCCATGGTCGCGACGACACGGTTGTACCCTACTCGCATTCCCAAAAAATGGCGGATGCCTTGAAGGACGCCGGTAAACCGTTCGAGTTGGTAACGTTACAAGGCGAAGATCACTGGCTTTCACTGTCATCAACACGTTTGAGAATGCTCGAAGCCGCAGTAGAATTTGTAGAGAAGCACAACCCAGCCGATTAAGGCGGCCCGGGTTTTCACGTCGCGGCTCGCGTGTTTGTATTCCCTTTCACTGGGAACGGCACGATGGTGCTTTTCGCTTGCCAACGAGAAGGCCGTCGTGCCGATTAGAAGGATGAGCGCCGTAAATTCTGCAGAACCTTTTCTTCTTCACGACAGACGCCTTGAGCCTGGAACACAGGCGGCTGTCGAAATCCCGGTCAGCCAGCAGGTCACCGGCCTGAACTCCGCCCTCGCCCTGCGCGTGATGCATGGTGTGCGGCGGGGGCCGTGCGTTTTCGTGAGCGGTGCGATCCATGGTGACGAAATCATCGGTACAGCCGTTATCCAGCATCTCATTGAACGTCTTTCACCCGATATGCTGGCGGGAACGATCATCTTCGCGCCCGCCGTAAATATCTACGGTCTGGTCGCACATAGCCGCTATCTGCCGGACCGCCGCGATCTCAACCGCAGCTTTCCCGGCGCGGAGCATGGCAGCCTGGCGGCTCAACTGGCACATTGCTTTCTCACGAATGTGATCGATCGCTGCTCGCTGGGCATCGACATCCATTCGGCGGCTGTACACCGATACAATCTTCCCCAGATCCGCATTGCATCGGGCAGTTCGTATCTGTCGGAGCTGGCAATGGCATTCGGCGCCCCGATCATCATCGAAAGTCCATTGCGCCCCGGTTCGATGAGGGCGCTAGCCCATGACCGCGAAACACCCATGCTGTTGCTGGAAGCTGGCGAAGCGCTCCGCTTCGACAGTTTTTCGATCGACGTCGGCGTGGCGGGCATTGTACGCGTGCTGGCCCACATCGGAATGATCGAAGCGGACGATGGGCTTTCTGATGTCCACGTTCCGCTGCGATCCAACCGGTCGAACTGGGTACGGGCTCCCCGCGGGGGCATCACCCGCCGCATCCGCAAATCGGGGGACATCGTGCGACAGGGCGATCCGCTGGCATCCATCGGCGGGCTTTTCGGCGAAGATCGCATGGATCTGGTCAGCCCCTTGGATGGCGTCATCATCGGACATGCCACCCTCCCGATCGTCAATCAGGGCGATGCCCTGTTTCATATCGCCGAAGTCGACGCGCTAGATCACGCGGGCGATCATGCTGACAGCATCGTGGAAGCGCTGGCGGTCAGTAATCCGCCGTTCGTAGCCACACCCTTGCTCGACGAAGATGAAGTGCTTTAAATCAGGCCCGCAAATTCGAGCGCTTCGTCCACGGCTTTGCGGCTCGCTTCGCTGGCGCTGCACAGCGGCAGGCGAACATCGGGCGAAAACCAGTCATGCACACGGCTGAGCGCATATTTCACAGGTGCCGGGCTGGCATCCGAGAACATCGCATAATGCAAGGGAAACAGCCGGTCATTAAGCTCGCGCGCCTTGACGAGGTCGTTTGCCGCAATCGCATCCTGAAATTCAGAACACAGCGCAGGGGCAACATTGGCGGTCACCGAAATGCAGCCCGAACCGCCCGCCGCCGAATGCGGCAGCCACAGTTCGTCATTGCCCGATAGCTGACAGAATTCGCGACCTATGCCCATGCGATGGTCCGCAACGCGCGAAAGATCGCCACTCGCATCCTTGATGGCGACGATCCGATCGGGGTGCTTGCGGACCAGTTCGACGACCGTTTCATCCTCGATATCCGTCACCGTGCGGCCGGGAACGTTGTAAAGGACGATCGGCAAATCGCTGTTTTCTGCAAGAAAACTGAAATGGGCGATCAGGCCGGCCTGGCTTGGCCGATTGTAATAGGGCGCAACGCACAGCCCCGCCGCAGCGCCTGCCTTTTTGGAAAACTGCATATGCAGCAGCGCATTGCGGGTGTCGTTGGACCCGCACCCTGCGATCACCGGCACACGGCCGGCGGCCTGTTCGATACAGACTTCGATGACGCGGTGATGTTCCGCATTCGACAGGGTCGATGCCTCACCCGTCGTTCCGCAGGGAACCAGTCCCTTGCTGCCATTCTCTATCTGCCAGTCGACCAGCTTGCGAAAAGCGGCTTCATCGAACGACCCGTCGCGAAAAGGAGTCGCCAGAGCGGGAATCGAGCCTGAGAACATTTACGTAAGTCCCACGTTAGAGGTATGAAACAGGGCAATTTTCGGCGGTTCGCGCCATAATTCATTCAGCGCCTGATAAGGAGGGGCCGGGCACTATGTCCAGCATGGGCAGAAAAACAGTTTTCACATTCGCACTCATGCTTGGCTCTTCGCTGGCATTCCCCTCAATCTCTCAGGCGCAGGACAATGCGCGCACCAGCATGGTTGCACGGCAGCCCGGCAACATGGACCAGGCCGTTGGCCAGTGGGAATATCTGACAAGCCAGCAGAACCTGCCATTTTCGTCTTACGCCGGCTTCGTCTCCAGCTATCCGGATTTTCCCAAGCAGGAATTGCTGCAGCGGCGTGCCGAAGCAGCGCTTGATCGCGAAGCCCCTTCACCACAGGCGCTGGTTGCTTTCTTCGACCGACATCCGCCGCTGACGAACAGCGGCAAGGCGCGCTATGCGCTGGCCCTTGCCTCGCTCAACCGACCGGAAGCGATCGACGTCGCGCGCGATGCGTGGCGTGGCGGCACCATGAGCGGCCCGTCGGAACTCTATATGCAGGGCCTGTTCGGCAGCCGTTTTGCCCCTGAAGATCAGGATGCGCGGATGGATGCGCTGCTGTGGCAGAGCGATTACGAAGCAGCGTCGCGCCATATCGTGCGCGTCTCGCCCGCTTATCGCCCGACAGCCCAGGCCCGACTTGCCATGCTGCAGGGCAGCACCCCGGCGCAGGCGGGTGTGCCAGTGCCTGCCGGTGCCATGAACGATGCGGGCTATGTCTACAATCTGACGCGGCACTATCGCACTTCCGGGCAGCCTTACGAAGCCGTGAACCTGCTTTCCACGCGGGCACCGTTTTCGGCGCCTGCGTTCGATGGCACCCAGTTCGTGACCGAAGCCCTGGCCGTGGCCAAGAGCGCTGGCACGTCCCAGGCCGTCAGCATCGCCTCGAAGATCGACGATGTGTTCTCCCCCGGCACCGATATTTCGGACCAGTCCTTCACCCTGCGGGACAAATATACCGATCTGATGTGGCTCGGCGGCACCAAGGCGCTGTGGTCGCTGGGGGACGGGGCGCAGGCAGCGCCGCTGTTCTATCGGTACGGCACCGCCGCCAAGACACCGCTCACCCGGTCGAAAGGGTTTTACTGGGCCGGTCGCGCCGCAGCGCGGGCCGGTGACCGTAGCGGGGCCCAGCGGTACTGGGAAATGGCGGCGGAATATCCCGATTGGTATTATGGCCAGCTCGCCCTGAAGGAACTGGGCCGCCCGATGCCGTCCTTTGCGGCTGTTCCCACCCCCAATTCGGCAGAGCGGGCCGCCTTCGAAGCCGATCCGCTGACCGGTGCGCTGCGGGCGATTTCCCGCAATCGCCGCGACTGGCGGACGGAGCGGGCCTTTTTCGAAGCGATTGCCGAAAAAGCCGATACGCCTGGCGAAATGGCACTTGTCGGCCAGTTCGCGCGCGACACCGGGATGGACGAGCTGGCGGTTGTCGCCGGGCTTGTGGCTGGCGAACATGGCTTCAAGGGCTTCGAACGCCTGGGCTATCCCACCGTCCAGACCCATTCGGGTGCCAACTGGACCATGGTCCACGCCATCGCCCGGCAGGAAAGCGAATTCGATCGCAATCGCGTCAGCCATGCCGGCGCGCGCGGGATGATGCAGCTGATGCCCGGAACCGCGCGGGAAGAAGCGGGCAAGATCGGGGTGAACTACATGTCCGCCGATCTGACTGCGAACCCGGCGTATAACATTCGCCTCGGCGATGCGCACTTCGCGCGGCTGATGGATCGTTATGGCGGGGCCTACCCGCTGGCCATCGCGGCGTATAATGCCGGGCCGGGACGGGTTAACCAGTGGCTTGCAGCCAATGGCGATCCGCGCAACGGTTCGGTCGACTGGGTGACCTGGATCGAACAGATCCCGGCCAATTTCGAAACGCGCTATTACGTGATGCGCGTGATCGGCAACGCCGTCAGCTACGCCAATATGCACCCGGACAAATCGGCCAGCTACGAACGCGATATCGGCAATTACCTGCGCCGCTGATTTGCGCTAGGGGCGCAAGCCTCATGCAGCCGAAATCGAATCCCGTCACGCCCGCAGGCTATGCCGCGATGAAGGAACGCTACGACCATCTTCTTGGGACCGAGCGGCCGGAAATCGTGGAGATAGTCAGCTGGGCGGCGGGCAATGGCGACCGCAGCGAAAACGGCGATTATCTCTATGGCCGCAAGCGCATGCGTGAAATCGATCGCGAGCTGGCCCATCTTTCCCGGCGGCTGAAAGCCGCCCGCGTGATCGATCCGGTGGAACAGCCCGACAAATCGCGCGCCTTTTTCGGGGCGACCGTCACACTGGCCGACGAAGACGACAATGAAAGAACCGTCACGCTGGTGGGCGATGACGAACAGGATGCCAGCGCCGGCCGGATCGGCTGGTCTTCCCCGCTCGCCCGCGCGCTCAAGGGAGCGGCTGTGGGGGATCTGCGCAACGTCACCCTTCCCGGCGGCGCCAAGGAATGGGAAATCACTGCCATCGCCTATGCGTAGGCTGGCCCTCCTCTGCGCCCTGCTGCTGGCGGCCCCGCTGTCGGCCAGGGACAGCCTTGGCGTCTTTTCCGATTGGGGCGCGTTCCGCGATCCGGCGGTTCCGCGCTGCTATGCCATTGCTATGCCTGCCCCCACCAAGGCCCGGCGGGATTTCCAGCCTTTCGCCACCATCGGCACCTGGCCGAAGAAGAGGCTGCGCGGGCAGGTTCATTTCCGCCTGTCGCGCGAACTGTCGCCGCGGTCGGGCACGGTGCTGGCGATCGGCGGCAAGAGCTTTACGCTGAGCGGCGGCGGGGCCGATGCCTGGGCGCAGGATCGCAAGATGGACGCGGCCATCTTGGCCGCCATGCGGTCCGCCAGCCGGATGACAATTCGCGCCACCGACAGCAGCGGGCGGCGCTTTTCCAACACTTATTCGCTGTCGGGCGCGGCCACGGCGATGGATGCCGCCACCCTCGCCTGCTCTTCCCGCTGACCACAAAAAAGGCCGGGGAGCTTGTGCTCCCCGGCCCGTTTTTCAACGCTGCATTCGCTTAGAAGCGCATGCCCACGCCAGCCATCACCTGGTGACGGTCGAGATCGACGTCGAAGTTGCTGCTGGTCGCACCATCGGGGAATTCGATGTTCGCTTCGCTGTAGTTCGAATAACGATATTCGAGATTCATGAAGGTGTTGGAATTGATCGCATATTCAAGACCAGCACCTGCGCGCCAGCCGTCAAGCTTGAAATCGCGGTCCGTTTCGGTCGTGCCATCGCTGCTGAGAATGTTCAGCTTGGCGTTGGTGTAACCGCCCTTGGCATAAAGCAGCACGTCGGGGGCCACCTTGGCACCGGCACGAACACCGATGTAGAGATCGCGGCCGGCATCGACTTCACCGAAGCCGAAACCTTCGAAATCACCATTGTTGAAGTCGGTCTTCGCGGTCGAGTCCGTATATTCGCCTTCGACACCGACGACTGCGCCGCCGAGATCGACGTCGTAACCGAGGGTTACACCATAGGCGAGGCCGTCGATCGACTGATCGTTGTTGTTCGCATCGTTGTCGTCGTCGACGCTGCTACCAGCCTTCACGGCATCGTAACCGGCCGTAACGCCAACGCGGAAACCGTCGAACTGGCTGTCGGTGCTCTGCGCCATGGCCGGGGCCGACATTGCGGCGATCGAACCTGCGACCAGAAGGGCTGTTGTCTTTTTCATTGTATACTCCGTTATTACCCACGATTTTGCATCGCGTGGACTGAGAAAACGGAACCATGGCCCTGTGGTTTCATTAACCTGTCACAACAAGAATGTGTGGCATTAGAGACACAATATTACCGACGATCCGTGCGCTGCGAGCGGCAAAACGGTGGAATTTCAGGGAACGCGACCAATGGCCGATAAAGATCGACGGATTACCGGAACCCGCCCGTCATTCCGCAGTTTTATCGCGCCGCTCTTCAATCTGGCCAAATAGCCCTGCGGCGCCTATATGCGCGGTTCCCATGACCCATACTACACTCATGAGCATCCCCGGGCAGGTAGACCCGGTCCCCGTCGCGCGCGACATAACGCCCCGCGAAGACGGCCGCGTTGATCTGATCGGTTTGCCGAAAGACCGTATCCGCGAACTCTTCGGCGAAGCCGGGCTCGATGCAAAGCAGGCCAAACTGCGTGCCAAGCAGGTCTTCCACTGGCTCTATCATCGCGGCGTAACCGATTTCGAAGCGATGACCGATATCGCCAAGACCATGCGCCCCTGGCTGACGGAACGGTTCTATATCGGCCGTCCCGATGTGGTGGAGGCACAGCATTCCACCGACGGCACCCGCAAATGGCTGCTCAGAACTTCCGACGGCCACGAATTCGAAATGGTGTTCATTCCGGATGCCGACCGGGGCACGCTGTGCGTATCCAGTCAGGTCGGGTGCACACTGAACTGCCGTTTCTGCCACACGGGAACCATGCGTCTGGTGCGCAACCTCACGCCGGGCGAAATCGTCGGCCAGGTCATGCTGGCGCGCGACGCGCTGGGGGAATGGCCCAAGGGGTCGATGGCCGGGCTGGATGCCGAAGAAGACAGCGCGGAATACCGGTCCGACGGTCGCCTGCTCACCAATATCGTGATGATGGGCATGGGCGAACCGCTGTATAATTTCGACAATGTCAAAGGCGCCCTGAAGCTGGTGATGGATGGCGAAGGGCTGGCGCTGTCCAAGCGGCGGATCACCCTGTCCACCAGCGGCGTAGTTCCGGCGATGGAACGCTGCGGCGAAGAAATCGGGGTGAACCTTGCCGTGTCGCTTCACGCGGTGACCAAGGAAATCCGCGACGAAATCGTACCGCTGAACAAGAAATACGGCATTGAAGAACTGCTGGAAGCCTGCGCCGCCTATCCGGGTGCCAGCAATGCGCGCCGCATCACCTTCGAATATGTCATGCTGAAGGACAAGAACGACACGGACGAACATGCGCACGAGCTCGTCCGCCTGCTGAAGCATTACAAGCTGCCGGCCAAGGTCAACCTGATCCCCTTCAATCCCTGGCCCGGCGCGCCTTACGAATGTTCGACACCGGAACGGGTCAGGCGCTTTTCCGAAATCGTGTTCGAAAACGGCATCAGCGCCCCGGTTCGCACACCGCGCGGCCGCGATATCGATGCCGCCTGCGGCCAGCTCAAGACCGCCGCCGAAAAGAAAAGCCGCGCCCAGCGCGACCGCGAAGCCGCGGAAGCCGCCGAAGCAGCGGCATAAGCGAAGGGGTTCGGTTGCGATCGGTCAGCGGGGTTGATCGCACAGGCGGCAGGTGACATACTGTGGTAACACACCAAGGGAGTATGCCATTGTCTTATATCAAAGCCGTCGTCACCGCTCTTAGTCTGGCAGTAGCCGTTCCTGGGGCGGCAGAATCCGGCCCACAGGTCGCGCCCAGCGAAGTTATGGTGGGTGATGCGCTGCCATATGCGTTCTTCGCGACGCCGGAAGGTGAAGGTCCGTTCCCTGCCGTCATCGTACTCGGCGGTAGCGAAGGCGGAGATTTCGGCTCGCGCGGATCGGCTCCCCTGTTTCTCGAACAGGGATATGCGGTGCTTGGCCTGCCATATTACTCGCCCGGATATCTGCCCGCCGAAAGGCAACTGCCCGACCTGCCGGAAGCTTTCGATTCCATCCCGCTGGAAAAGCTGGAAATTGCCCGGGACTGGTTGCGCCAGCGTGACGATATCATGGAAAACGGTATCGGCCTCTACGGCGTTTCCAAAGGTGCGGAATTCGTGCTGGCCGGAGCCAGCCGGATCGATGGCTTTGCCGCCGTGGTCGCCATCGTGCCAAGCGACGTCATCTGGGAAGGCTGGGGTCCGAACGCCAAACCGGGCGAAGTCAGCAGCTTTTCCTGGGACGGCAAGGCCCTGCCCTTCGTCCCCTATCTGGGCATGGAAGAAGAATTCAAGAAATACGCCATCCCCGGTGCCACGGTGCGGCTGCGCACACCGCAGGATGCCGGGCGTCGCGCCAATCCCGGGCACGTTCCGGCGGCGCGCATCCGGGTGGAAAATATCGACGAACCCGTCCTCGTAGCTGGCGGTGATGCGGACGATGTCTGGAATTCGGGCGCGATGGCGCAAAACATATCGGAACGCCGGGCCGAAGCGGGCGGTCTGGAAACAGTCGCCCTGATCTATCCCGGCGCGAGCCATGCCCTGTCCGGTAATGGCGTGCAGCGCACCGAAGGCGAATTCCGCTATGACGAAGCCACACTGAAAGCCCAGCAGGAAATATGGCCGGCCACCCTCGCCTTTCTGGCTCGACACCTGAAAGGCGAATGAGCGCCGATCCGGCCACGATCGCGCCGACGGTTTCGCGATCGAAGACGCGGAAATCTATCCCGGCAAGGCTGCCGATGGAACCCAGCGCGACTGGATTGCCCTGATGGTAAAACGCCCAATTTGGTCGCCATCGTAATCCGGCGCTTTCCTACATGCGTTGCATGTGCTGAAACGGGGCCATGGCACTCTGTTACCCTCTGAAAACCGCGCATCCCGGCCGGTTTGCGCGGGGTGACTTTTTTATGCCCTGGACAGTGGTCCATGTGGTCCATGTCTCTGGTCGCGCCGACATGGACCGGGTCGCAAAAGTGGGAGAATTGGCATGACGATTCGGGTGGAGGCGCTGTGCACTGGCCTGCCCGCGCCCTTCAACGGCGCGGAACTCAGCGCGATCGACAAGCGGCCTGTCGACGGCCCGGTGATGATCCGCAGTTTCGGCCTGGAAGGGGATATGGTCGCCGATACGAAGCATCACGGCGGGGAAGACATGGCGGTCCATCACTATCCCCACGATCACTATGGCGGTTGGGGTGTGTGGCTCGGCGGTGGTCATGGCCTTCTGTCGCGCCCTGCCGCCTTCGGCGAAAACGTCCATGCTACGGGGCTGGTGGAAACGGATGTCCATATCGGCGACCGGTTCCGCCTCGGCAATGCACTGCTGGAAGTCAGCCAGCCGCGCAAACCCTGCTGGAAGATCGATCATCGCTTCGGCCACAAGGGCATGGTCGCCCGGATCGTGAAGCAACACAATTGCGGCTGGTATTACCGCGTGATCGAAGAAGGAAGCGCACAGGCCGGCGATATGCTGGAACGGGTGGAAACCGGGTATCGCGACTGGACCGTCGCCCGGCTGTTTTCCAAATTCTACGATCCCGCGCACCGGGCAAACGCGGCGCAATGGCGGGAAATCGCGGCGCTGGAAAAGCTCTCGCCCAAGCTTCGCGATCAGGCGCGCACTGCCGCGGAGCGATAGCGTTTCATCTCTCTGCAAACCCCGTTCATCGCTATTTTCGGATGAGGAACATCTGTTAATCTGAGGTTGTGGACCCCGTCAGCACTGTGCCCGTTAACCAGTCAAATCGATAGCAAAAATGAGGCACCAAAGATGAAGAAGCTGACCCTCACCCTCGCCGCCGGCGCGCTTGCATTCACCGGCATCGGCCTTGCCGAACCCGTCGCCGCCGATCCGCCGCACTGGGCAAAGGCGCATGGCAAACGGGCCAAGGATCGCGGCATCTATGACGAACGCGGCCGCTACTATGAACCGCGCCGTATCAGCCGCAGCGACCGCATGTGGCGCGGCAACGATGGCCGCTATTACTGCCGCCGGGACAATGGCACGACCGGTCTGGTCATCGGTGCCGGTGTCGGCGCACTCGCCGGGCATGAAATCGCAGGCCGCGGTGATCGCACTCTCGGCGCGATCCTCGGCGGCGCGGTCGGTGCCGTGGTCGGCCGCGAAATCGACCGTGGCAGCCTGAACTGCCGCTGATCTTCGGCCTTAGGCTACCAGCCGATCTCAAGGCGCGCCGCTCTCGAAGGTTCGATGGCGGCGCGCCTTTCCTTTGCGCCACGTGACGCTATGGTTGCGTGTGATGAGTGATAGCAGGCCAGCAGTTCTCGTGACCGGCGGCGCGCGCCGTATTGGCGCAGCGATCGCCCGCGCTTTTGGCGAAACAGGCTGGCATGTGGTGATCCACTACGGAACCTCGTGCGTGGATGCCGATGCGCTTGCCGCCAGCCTGCCGCATGCGGAAACGGTTCGGTGCGATCTTGCGGACAGCCAGGCCGCACAGGCAATGATTGCCGAACTGGCCGACCGGTTGCAGGACTGGAGGGCACTCGTAAACTGCGCGGCGATCTTCGAAGCCGACAATGCCGTCGCCCTCGATCCTGTCGTCAACGCCCGCACAATGCAGATCAACGCCACCACCCCCGCGCGCATGGCGCAGGATTATCTGAAGCGCGCTCACGCGGACGGGGGCCGCCGGGTCATCCATCTGACCGACCAGAAGCTCGCCAATCCCAACCCGGACTTCTTCAGCTATACGATGAGCAAACACGCCCTTGCCGCCACAGTGCCAATGCTGGCGATGGGGGCGGCCAAACTGGATGACCGTGTCTATGCCCTCGCCCCCGGGGCCATCCTCGCCAGTCATGACCAGACCGAGGAAGAGACGGAGGTATCCCACCGGATGAATCTGCTTCGCCGCAAGACAGGGCCTGAAGAGGTGGCACAGGCAGCCCTGTTCCTGGCTCAGGGCCATCTTGCCAACGGGCAGACCCTCTACTGCGACAGCGGACAGCACCTGCTTTCCCAGCCGCGCGACGTCATCTATCTTGCGCGGATGGAACAGGCGCAGTGAAGCGCCATGCGCTCAGCACCCGGCTGTGGCACTGGCTCAACCTGCTGTGTGTCGTCGTATTGTTCATGTCGGGTCTGACGATCTCCAACGCTCATCGGCGGCTGTATTGGGGCGATTGGGGGTTCGAAGCGAGTCAGGCCTGGCTCATTGTGCCGCGTTTTCCCGACTGGATGACCATTCCCGGCTATTACAGCCTGGCCATTGCGCGGGACTGGCATATTCTCATGGCATGGCCCTTCGCTCTGGGCCTCCTGTTCATGTGGGTGGCCATGCTGGCCAATCGCCATTTCAAACGCGACATTGCAGCCGGGCACGGCGAATGGCGGCCATCGGCGATCTGGCGTGATATTCGGGACCATCTCAAGCTCGATTTCGACCACCACGATGGCAAGTACAATCCGCTCCAGAAGCTCGCCTACGGCTTGGTGCTTGGCGTAATTCTCCCGATGATGGTTTTCACCGGCATATCCATAAGCCCCGGCATGGAACCCACTTTCGGCTGGCTGGTCGACATGCTGGGCGGGAGGCAGTCTGCGCGCAGCCTGCATTTCATATTTGCTTTCACGATTACCGCTTTCGCGATCGTTCATGTGGTTATGGTCTTCCTCGCAGGGCCAATCAGCCAGATTCGCGACATGATTACAGGAGGGCGCGAGCCATGAAGCGGCGCAATTTTCTGGCGGCAGCGGGGGCTACGTTCGTTACAGGCTGCAACCGCATTGCGGAATCGGACGCCGGCAAGGCCGTGCTGGATGTTGCCGAAACATGGCACAAGGGTGCCCATCGGTGGTTGACCAACCGCGAAGCCTTGGCACCCGAATATCCCAAGAGCGCGATCTCCCCCTATTTCCGTGGCAACGGTTCGACCGATCCGCGAAACGGAGATTACCCGCGTCATGTGGCAGAAAGCTTCGCCAACTGGCGACTTCAAGTGGGCGGTCTGGTCGTTAATCCGCTGAGCCTGAGCCTCGACAACATCCGTAAGCTGCCGCAACGGACCCAGATCACACGCCACGATTGCGTAGAGGGCTGGAGCGCCATCGGTGAATGGACCGGGCCGCAATTGTCCGTATTATTGGATGCGGCCGACCTGAGCCCCGATGCCAAATTCATTGTGTTCCGCTGCGCCGATAATCTCAATGGCGACGATTATTACGAAAGCGTCGATCTGATCGATGCCTATCACCCGCAGACGATCGTCGCCCACACCCTCAACGGCGATCCCCTGCCGGTTCGCAACGGGGCTCCGCTGCGGATGCGTATCGAACGACAGTTGGGCTACAAGCATGCAAAATATCTGACCGGAATAGAAGCCGTCGCCAGCCTGGATGATATCGGCCGCGGCCAAGGCGGTTATTGGGAGGATCGCGCTGGCTACCAATGGTATGCCGGGATCTGAATGGTACAAGCAGCTTCCCCGCACCTTCTTCATCTCCGCCTCCACTTCGATTGACTTGCCCTCCGCCGGTGCCCCACAGACACCTGAAACGAAATATGGGAGAACGCCTCAGATGTGGCTGCTCGACAAGTTCCTGAATGCCTCGATCAAGCGCGGACGGATGATCGTGACCGATCACGATGGTTCAACTTACGAATACGGCTCGGCAGAGGAAGGCGAGCAGCCTCTGCATATCCGGCTGACCGACAAGAAGGCAGCCAACCATATCGCACGCTATCCCCAGGTCGGCGCAGGCGAAGCATTCATGTGGGGCTGGCTGCAGGTCGAAGAGCCGCACGATATCCGCGACCTCGTGCTTTTCGTCACCAGAAACGCGAAAGGCGATGGCGAGCAGGCGCTGAAACCGCAGGGGCCGCTGCGCAAGGCCGCCCAGAAACTGCTCGCCACGATAGATAGCCTCAACCCCCGCGACAAGGCGCGCAAGAACGCCGAGCACACCTACAATCTTACACGTGAATTGTACGAGCGCTTCCTCGACGAAGATCGCCAGTATACCATGGCCTACTATCGCGAGGATCCGGCCACGACATCGCTGGAGAAGGCCCAGCTCGACAAGAAAGCCCATCTCGCCGCCAAGATGTACATCCAGCCGGGGCAGCGTATTCTCGATATCGGCTGCGGCTGGGGTGGCTTCGCCCTCTACCTTGCACGGCATTACGATGTGGAAGTGATGGGCGTCGCGCTCGCTCCGGACCAGATCGCCTTCTGCAAGGAACGCGCGCAAGAGGCCGGAGTTGCCGACAAGGTCAGTTTCGAGCTAATGGATTACCGCGATGTAACCGGCAGTTTCGACCGGATCAGTTCGGTCGGCCTGCTCGAACATGTGGGGACGCCGCATTATCCGCAATTCTTCGAACATACCGCCCGCCTGCTTGCCGCTGACGGTGTAATGATGAGCCATTGCTGCGGCCGTGCGGGCCCTCCCGGATTTACCGACAAATGGACCCGCAAGTACATTTTCCCGGGCGGCTACATCCCGGCGCTGTCCGAACTGGTCACGCAAAGCGAGAAACATGGCTGGCAGGTGATGGATGTGGAAGCCATGCGCTTCCATTACAGCCACACGCTGGAAGAATGGTACAAGCGGACTGTGCTGCACGAAAAGGAGATCGTCGAACTGTATGACGAACGCTTCTACCGGATGTGGCTCTTCTATCTCGCCGGTGCGGAACAGAGCTTCCGCCATGGCGGAATGGTCAACTGGCAAATTCAATATGTGAAAGATCGCGAGGCAATCCCCATGACACGCGAGTATCTGGAGATTGAGAGCGCAAGATTGCGCGCTGCCGATGAAAACAACGTCCCCCGATGGCATCTCGATCCGGCCCTGCGCGAAGCGGCAGAGTGACCGGCACAAGCTCAAGAGTTTGATTTTCAGCCTTCCTTTCCCATCTCGGGAGAGGAAGGAGACCCTTGATGGCAGGCGGATGGGCGCGTGATGGCGCCGTACAGGATCAGATCGACGATACCGTTTCCGACGCGGTAAGCGCTGCCCGCGCGAGGTTGCCCACGGGCGAGAGCGAGCGCTGGTGCGTCGAATGCGGGGAAGAGATTCCCGAAAAACGTCGCAGCGCCCTTCCGGGCGTAAAGCGTTGTATCGCCTGCCAGTCCGGTCAGGATGCAAACGCCCGCGTCACGGGCATCAACCGCCGAGGCAGCAAGGACAGTCAGCTGCGCTGATCCGGCGCCTGCTTTGCGCTGGCAGCCTTCCGGCCATTTCAGCTTTAGTCGGGCCAAGCGCGAAACGATTGCCTAGCGGCCCTTCCCCCTGCTACCGGCGCGCGCACAACAGCAAGGTGCCCAAATGTCCGATATCAAGCGCGTCGTCCTCGCCTATTCCGGCGGTCTCGATACTTCCGTCATTGCCAAATGGCTTGAGGTGGAGCGTGGTCTGGAGGTCGTGACCTTCACCGCCGATCTCGGTCAAGGTGAGGAAATCGAGCCGGCGCGCGAAAAGGCCCGCGCCATGGGTATTCCCGACCAGCATATCTTCATCGAGGATCTGCGCGAGGAGTTCGTGCGCGATTTCGTATTCCCGATGATGCGCGCCAATGCCCGCTATGAAGGCGATTATCTGCTTGGCACCAGCATCGCCCGCCCGCTGATTTCCAAGCGTCTGGTCGAGATCGCCCACGAGACGGGCGCGGATGCCATAGCCCATGGCGCGACCGGCAAGGGCAACGATCAGGTCCGCTTCGAACTGTCTGCCTATGCACTCGATCCGGACATCAAGGTCATCGCCCCCTGGCGCGAATGGGATCTGACCAGCCGCACCGCGCTGATCGCCTGGGCCGAAGCCCACCAGATCGCCGTGCCCAAGGACAAGCGCGGCGAAAGCCCCTTCTCCACCGATGCGAACCTTCTGCACACCTCGTCCGAAGGCAAGGTGCTCGAAGATCCGTGGGAAGAGACCCCGGACTATGTCTATTCGCGCACCGACCACCCGGAGAATGCACCCGACACGCCCGAATACATCACCATCGACTTCGAAAAGGGTGATGGCATCGCGCTGAACGGCGAGACGATGAGCCCGGCCACACTGCTCGCCGCGCTTAACGATCTTGGCCGCAAGCATGGCATCGGCCGGCTCGATCTGGTCGAGAACCGGTTTGTCGGCATGAAGAGCCGCGGCATGTACGAAACGCCGGGCGGCGAGATCTACGCCCGTGCCCATCGCGGGATCGAGCAGATCACGCTCGATCGCGGCGCGGCGCATCTCAAGGACGAGCTGATGCCGCGCTATGCCGAACTGGTGTACAACGGCCTGTGGTTCAGCCCCGAACGTGAAATGCTGCAAGCTGCAGTGGATCTCAGCCAGGAGAAGGTTTCGGGCACCGTGCGTCTGAAGCTCTATAAGGGCAATGCCTTGGTCGTTGGGCGAAAGTCGGCCAATTCGCTCTATTCCGAAGCCCACGTCACCTTCGAAGACGATGCAGGCGCATACGACCAGAAGGACGCCGAAGGTTTCATCAAGCTCAACGCGCTGCGCCTGCGCCTTCTGGCCAAGCGCGACCGTTAATTGCTGCATAGCGGTGATTGCGCAGTGCAATATTGCGCGATCACCCATGCTGGCATTCCATTTTTGCGATAGATGGTTGAGTTATCCACCCAGCTCCACAGGGAAAACCGGGGAAAGTGGAAAACTCGGCCCTTGCGCGCTGGACGAATCGCGTGATCCGGCGCAGCTTCAAGTCATCGGAACGGCACGGAGATCCCGCCGGATAGATGGCCCAAAAGCCTGAAATCACGGAGGATTTCCAAGCCAGGAAGGCATGGAAGAAGCTGTCCATGCGTTTCCAGAGACCGACATGCAGATGACTTCGGTTGGATGCAAGTGGGTCGATGACGGGACGCAAAGGTCTTCTTTCATGGATCGGGCCAACCCGGTCGCACGCCGAGGAGGCATTGTTGGATAAAGTCTTCGGACCGGTTCCGTGATGCACCCGCCAGAGGCTGGCGACCATAAACGGAAAGCGCGATCGCGGTGCCGCCCATCGATGGCCGGCCTGGGACAGAAGCGAGGGTCTTCGGACCTGGCGCACTCGACCGGGTAGACCGGAGGGCGGAACCGGATGCCGGTGCGAGCGCCGGTGACAGAACCTGACGAATGCCTTCGCGGCAATCGACAGGGAAAACATCGGATGCCAAGCCCCTGTCTTCGGACATGGCCACGCATCGGTGAGAGTGGGGTCGGCAGGGATGTCGGCCCCATTTGCTATTCCCCGCCCCGCGAATTTCGCAGGCCCAAAACGCCATCAGAATCGGGCATCAACTGTTGGTGTGCAGCACTGCTAGCACCCGCCAAATCCTGTAGGAAAGCACGTTCTGGTTCCGCAACCACGACGAACTGTGGCGCGAATGGGGCAGTTGACGCCCGTGTTAAGGACTCTCGCCGAGCCCTCCCGTATAGACGCCCAAACCGAACGGGAGGTTCCAGATGATGGCCAAACGCGCGTTTCATAGCTTGTTTCTTCTTGCAGCGGTGACGCTGCCTGCCACCGCGGCGCAGCCGCGCGAGAGTGTTCACACCGCCACGGCCCCGGCCGGGTTCGACGCCAATTTCACGGCCCATGCCGCACTGCCGGCGGCGCCGCAACCGGCTGCCAATGTGGTCGACCTGTCCAAGATCCAGCCCCCGGTGGAGGAAGAGCCCGCTGCGCGTTCGATCGGCGGCGGCATGGCTTCCTATTACGGCCGCCGCTTTCATGGCCGCCCGACCGCCAGCGGCGAACGGTTCGACATGAACGCGATGACCGCGGCGCACCGGACGCTGCCCTTCGGCAGCCTTGTCGAAGTGACCAATCCGCGCAATGGCAAGAAGGTCACCGTGCGCATCAACGACCGCGGGCCCTTTCACGGCAACCGCGTGATCGACGTCAGCCGCGCCGCGGCGAGCGAGCTTGGCCTGATTGGTCCGGGTCGCGGTTCGGTCGAACTGGCGGTGCTCGACCAGTAACGCCCCCGGCTCCGGCCCCGGCCCCGGCCACCCGACGGCCTAGTCCTGCGGGCCGTGTTCCGCCTCTACCACCAGCCTGACCAGTCCGGCCATGTTCTTCACCTCCAGCTTGCCGAGGATGTTGCCCCGGTGCACTTCGACGGTGCGCGGGCTGATGCCCAGCGGGCCGGCCATTTCCTTGGTCGAGAGGCCCCGCGCTATGCCCCGCGCGATCTCCTGTTCGCGGTCGGTCAGCACCGCCAGGATGCGGCGCGCCCTGGCCGTCTGCCGGGCGGCATCGGCCCGCCGGGGGATGCGCCGTTCGAGCTGGCCGAAGCTGCGCCAGAGCTCGGCATCCGCGCATGGCCACTGGATATAGCCGACGCAGGGGCCGTTCAGCAGTTCCAGCACCCGGCTCATCACCGGCGCCTGGCCATAGGCGATCAGCGGCAGGCTCTCCATCGCGCGGTCGAGCGTGTCCGCCGTGGCGGCGACCTGATCGCCAGCGTCGCCGATGAACACCCAGGCATCGTCGGGGAACTGGCCACCCAGTTCTGCCAGCGTATCGAGCTGGATGACATAGCCCTTTTCGCACAGCACCCGCGCCAGTCGGTGGCGCATGGTGAAGTCGTGATCCACAAGGATGTACGTCGAACTGCTCAAATTCCCCCCGGCCCGGTTGCGCCCGCATGGCCACTGCCTGCAGCGGCGCGCCGTCGGACTAAGGACATTCCCCTAGGGTAGCTGCGGGCCGCAAGTCCATAGGCAAGACATCCACAGGCATAACAGAGGCTTACCCCTTCGCAAACCCGATGATCCTGGCGTCTCTTCTGGAGGGAGGCACCGGCCGCGTGGTGCTTGAGGGAGGGGAGGGATCGTCACGCCCCGCGGCCGGTGCCCTTGACCATCCAACCGCGCGCCCGCCACCGCTTTCCCGCCACTGCGACGAGCCGTGCGCCCGGTGCGGGGCGCAGAGCGGGTTCATCTGCGGGCAAGCTGCTTGCCCTCGGTTGCAGCGCGTATTCGGCCCGGATGACGGCCCCACTCGGGCCCCGATCAGGCCGCCTCCGCCCCCTCGCCCGGCAGGTCGCCCTCTTCCGCGCCCTCTTCCGCGCCCTCCCCCACACCGTCGTCCGCATCCTCGGCCACGGGCTCCGCCCCGTCTTCCACCTTGACCCACACGCCGCGCACGCATTCGAACAGGTCGAAGTTCTCGCCATAGCGCCACCAATCCTCGTCCCCCGCCTCGAAGGCGGCCATCTGGCATTCGGCCACCGCATCCATATTGCCCAGCGCCCCATGCGGCGGCGCTTCGGCGGGGCGCGCCTCGTCCATCCGGCAGGCCAGCGCCTCATGCGCGGGGAAATGCGGGCAATCGCCGCAGCGCGGCCAGCGCGGCCGGTCGCAGCACGGCCCTTCGCCATAGAGATTGGGCACCGGCTCCAGCCCCTGCGGCCCCGCGCGGTAATGCGCCGCCCCGCCATCCGTGCCGGTCTGCGCGCCGATACAGTCGCACGGCGGCTCGTCCCGCACCGGCGCGTCGGGCGGCGGCGGGGGCGTTTGGGCGCGAGACATGGACCGGGTGTTACACTGTCCAGGCGATAAATTTTCCGGGGTGCCGCCCGCGGCGTCCGCGTCGATCGGTTCGCCCGCGCGCATCCGGGCGATCATGCCTTCGAAATCTTCCGCCAGCGCATCGATCCGGGCATCGCTGCGCAACCGGTCGAGCCGGCCGAGATGGGCGAGCAGCAGCCGGTCGCTGACGCGCCGCCGCTTGCCCACGATTTCGCCGTGATACCAGACCTCTTCTTCCACCCCGCCCAGCGCATAATCGGCCAGCAGCGCTTCTGCCTGCCCGCGCGCGACGACCATTGCCGCATCCCACGCCCGGCCGAACGCCGTGCTGGACCGGCGCGCGCGATAGACGCTCTGGTGAGAAATCTTCACCCGCCGCGCGGCGGAGCGCACGCTGCCGCTGACCGCCAGCGTTTCGAGAAAGGCGATCCGCAGATCGAGCGTGAACTGCGTCTGCGGCGCGCGCGTTTCGTCCCCCGGCAGATCCGCGATCAGCGCGGGCAGATTGCTGACGGCTTCACGGGCGGGCGGCGGCGGTGCGGCCCCGGCAGCAGGCTCAGGCACAGGTGCCCCCTCCCCCCGCCGGTGCAAGGCCGCGACAATGCGCGCGCGCGGATCGCCAGCCTCCGCAGGCGCGGGAGCCGTGGGGGCCGGAGTGGGAGTGGGAGCGGGAACGGGGGTCGGCGTCGGAACAGGAGCCGGGGCGCGAGCGGCAGGCCGTGCAGCCGGAGCCGACGCGACCGGCGCAGGCGTGAGGGGGACATAACGACCGTGGGGAGCAGGCTGATAAGGCATGGGTTCACCTGTGGGTTGTGAGCAGGGGAACCGACTCCTTTATACATGCGGGGGGCTGTAGGAAAATGGTGTGTGGCTACCAGTAGAGCATCTCTACGACATTCCCCAATGTGGGAAATCGCACTTAAATCATGGTTCGCGCCGAATAAAAACAGCGTTAAAATTGATCGCATTTGCGAGTTTGAGACGCCGCAAACCGTTACCTGCCCCACAGGTTCAGACAGAGACTTGCATCACGTTTGGATAATGGAGAATTATCGAGACTGAAGAGGAATCCAGTCTTCGCACCCCATCAATTGCATGGCGATTTCGCCTATCGCTTTTCGGGCATTGCTATCTTTACGGCAAGGGATATTTATACTCGCACACCTGGAGAAAAGATTTGACAGAATTTGATGACGACGACCTCGCAGTAGATCAAGAAGAGGAAGAAGCTTCTGGTCATGTGAAGTACGATATCGCTACATATCCATCTGATTTGACTCTCGCGGTCATTCACGAGATGAAAAATCAGAAAGAAATAACTATACCAAAGTTTCAAAGGAACTTTGTTTGGAATATTAAACAATCATCATTATTGATTGAATCATTTCTTCTTGGGCTGCCAGTACCCCAGGTATTCTTCTATATAGACAAGGAGAATAAAAATCTTGTTCTCGATGGGCAGCAAAGAATCATGAGCATAGTTTTCTTCTTCGAAGGCTATTTTGGACATGAGAACTTACAAGGTAGGCGCCAGGTTTTTCGGCTGACCGGCCTTGCCGATGACAGTCCTTATCGAAATAAGCGCTTTGAAGATTTGGACGAAAGCGACAAGAGGCGGCTAAAAGGAAGTGTACTGAGAGCTGTCAATATTCGCCAACTAGCTCCTGAAGATAGCAGCACGAGCATGTACCATATTTTTGAACGGCTAAACACAGGCGGCACCCCTCTAAAACCGCAAGAAATTAGAAATTGCGTTTTTCACGGAGGACTAGGGTCGAGACTCAATCACAGCCAGAAGGCGACGGCAGCGGCGAGGCTTACGGCGGATAGGAAGTTGCGGGCGAGCTTGTCGTAACGAGTAGCGATGCGGCGGAAGTCCTTGAGGCGGCAGAAC
>JAEWZX010000003.1 GCA_023394965.1 Pseudomonadota bacterium
TGTTGTCCTGCTGTAAACTTTTAAAACATAAAATCTTAATCGGGTTGCTTTACGGCTGTGGATTGCGCTGTTTGGAAGTCAGAAATCTTCGTCTCTGTGATTTGTTCAGTTACAAAGATTACCGCCACAATAAAACCAAGAAAAAACACCAATATTAGTCACAAAAAAAGAGACTCTTCCCGAAGTCTCCTGTATCTCTTTAAAATCCTTCGTCGATAAACCCATAATGCTGAAAAAAGCTCCCGAAGCGAGTCTGCCCTGAGCTAGCCGAAGGGTTCAACAGGGTTTTCATTGTTCGTGCTTCGCACGCAACGAAAACTTAGCTATTAGCTGCTGGTCTTTTTAATTTTTTATTTTCATTGTATACTTTGATTCTGCTTCACTTTTGACATGAAATTTTAAATTTTCTTTTAGTGTTGCATGAAGTTCTAAAATGTATTTTGAAGAATTATTTGACGTAAACTTATTTTTAATATCATATTCTACAACACCACTTCCTTTTCCGTTTGATGTCAATTCAATATTAGGAATTTCAGAAGTCATTATGAA
The DNA here is from genome assembly GCA_023394965.1 of Pseudomonadota bacterium. Classification (GTDB taxonomy): domain Bacteria; phylum Pseudomonadota; class Alphaproteobacteria; order Sphingomonadales; family Sphingomonadaceae; genus Qipengyuania. The sequence continues at coordinate 550 of JAEWZX010000003.1, forward strand.
GTTTATTTTTGTATCAAAAAATGCAATATCATTTTTAATTTCTTTCAATAAATAATTTGTATTAATAATAAATGATATTTTGCCGAAATCAGCAAAAGGAAAATCCATCGGTAAATTTTGTTCGAAAGTATCACCAATTTTCATCATATTTTCAGGATAGTTAATTCCTTTTGTAGCATTTTCTATTACACTTTTGAGCATTTTTTTTGTTTCTGTATTTATTTTTTCACTTTGAATTGAGTCAATTACAGTGTTTTTTCTATTTTCATAGTAACCATATATATAACTTCCTTCTAAAGTGTCAGGTTCAGTCGTTGCTGTTCCATTTATATTTTGAGTTTTTGAAACTTTTTTAAAATAGGTCACAAAAGGAATTTGATTATTTTTTTCATTCTTTGTTTCAATTTCCGATATTGAGTTTATTGATGTTTCGGAAACAACAGGAATGCTTATTCCCTGACTTTTTAAAGCTTCCATAAAATCTTTGTCACCCTCAAAATTCATATATGATTTTGAGGTTGTAAGATTAATATTCTCATATTTTGTATTCGGATAAAATTCATTTTCAAATTTGACAGAATTTTGTGCATTAAGAAAAGTGGAAAAAAAGATTAAACTTCCAATAATAAAATTAAGATTCATTTGCGTAATTTTTTTTGACTTGCAGCTAACGGTCTAGGCTATGCGTAGTGCGGGATTTCAAGGCACTTCACTGTCCGCTTACCGAAAAATTTATTTAATGTGATTACTTTCATATCAGCACTTTCGCCCGCATTACGTATAGCCATTGTTGGGCAATCGTACTTTTTTTTCGCCTGTCTGTCAGCGTTGGCAAAGACATACTCTTTGGCAAGTTTTGGCTTGTGTGTCGGCTGGTGCGACTTGCCAATGTGTATGGCTTTTAGCGTTGGCTTATTCATTTCCTAGTATTTTGTTTATGAACTTTAATGTCTGGTCGTAACCAACAATAATTGTCACAATTCCGCTAATTAGTGTCACTAACGCAAAAAGTCCTGAAACCACCTTATATATCAAACTGTCTTTAATTGAGTTCAACGTTCTATTGCTGATAATTCCGAACCAACTCAGAATGAAAATAGGAATGCTTAAAATTTCTCTGAACCCTTCACGAAACCAAATGATTGGATTTTTCAAATTGCGTAAAGTGTCTTTTTGGTATTCTTCTAGATAACCAATGTAACGTAGTAAACAGTCGTCAACCGAACCAACATCAAAACTTTCAACTTGTCCTTCTCGGAATTTAGGAATTGTGTTGATTATGATTTGATAGTTGTTAATCATATAGTTTTGAAAAGCTGGTTTATATGACATAACCCCAAATGAACCAACATAATTTTGGATTTTACTTACATTCATAGTTAACCAAACATACAACTCACCGTCAAGGTCGCCTGAACGACTCCAACGGTCGTGAGTTTTGAAGTACTTGTTTGAGAACTCAACAAATTTATTTCTGTATTCTCCTGCAAAATCAATTTTCTTTACAATTCTGTTGTGACGGCTGTAAACTTGAACAAAGCCAATAACGAAGATGACAAGTATGCCTGATATGATGATTGCCGTTATCATTAAGAGTTCTCAATTATTTCAATTTCATCTTCCGTCAAATCATAAAGCTGATAAACCAATTGGTCTATTTGATTTTCTAATTCTGTCGTTTCTAAACCATCTTTCTTAATTGAGATAACTTTATCAACTAATTCAGCTACTTCATTTTGAATTTTAATCTCTGCCTTTTTGATAGGGAGCTTTTTAATGTAGTCCAAACCGTATTTTCTTGCATTGCCCATTTTTACAGGGCACAAGTCGTAAATTATCCATTGCATTAATTTGGAGTTAAGAACACCTAGAATGTATTTATATAAATATCCTTTTTCAGTTAATCTTATGGAATGGCTTGTCCCACCACCAAAAATGTGGTTATCTGTATCAATCATAAAGTTTGGCAACATACCAACATCATAAAAAATAATTTTTTCTGTGTCAATTTCGGTTATATCAACTCTTCGCATTATAGAATACCATTCAATCCCTTTTTCTTTAATCGTGGTTCTGCTATCTTTTCTGTTTTCAAGTTCCGTTTTGAATTGATTTAGGAATTGAAAGCAATTTGGATAATTAGCTTTCAATTCAGGTTCTTTAATTATTGAATTGTCAGAATTGTATGGATAAATTAAATTAAATGTTTGACTGAATATGTGGTATTTCTTGTAGTTCTGCGGTCGAATGAATTTCTTTGTTATTTCTTTCTCTAATCCTAATTCATCAGACACTTCTGAAGGAACAAGAAATGCCTTGTCAAGACCTGTAATAACGCCATAAGTGAAATTTGCAATATCATTTAGTGTTTCTTTGTCTGCGAAAAGCTTTATTTTTAGTGTTTGGTCTGTATTAAAATCCCAAGGCTCATCGGATAAATTACTTACATCAAATTGAGCAAAGTTATCGGGAGTTTGGTCTGTATTATCTACTAAAAAATAATTTATTGTATTGCCTTTCTCTTTTGTGATTAGGAATACGGATACATAAGTTGCTAACCCATCAAAAACAGAAACTTTGGAATAGTCTATATTTACTTGCAAGTAGCCTTTTAGAAATTCTCTAATTGCCCTTCCGTATTCTGCTTTTAAAAATTGGTTTGAAGTTATGTATGATAAGTAACCTTTAGGGGATAAAATTTTATGACCCAATTCAATAAAGAGTATTGAAATATCAATCCTTTTGTGGGCAACAACAAATGTTGATTTATAATAATCAATAAGGTTATGTTGCAAGTCTTGAACTCTTATATAAGGCGGATTTCCAATAACCACGTCAAAACCCACAAAATCACCATCATCATTCAGCACTTCGGGAAATTCAAACCGCCATTCAAAAGCATTTTCAAAAATTTTATTGGCTTTTATCTCTTCAATTTCGGTTTCAAGTTTTTTAGAATCCTTAGTCAGTTTAGCCACTTTTTTGTTCCAAGCTGCTTTTTCACGTTTGCTCATTTCAAAAAGCTGACCCTGATTTGTCATTTGAAACAGTTCGCCCGAGAGTTTGCGAAGCCTTTTAACTTTGGGGTCGTTCAAAGAAATTTCGCTCCTGAAATCCGATTTGATGTCGGCAATCAGTCGTTCCATTTCTCTTTTCTGTTCCTTGCTTTCCGCATTTCGGTAGGTATCAACGGCAACTCGGTAACTGTCAATTGACCACTTGCTTTTCTTCAAAGCTTGTTTCAAGTCAGCATCAATGTCAAAACGGCTTATTAAAGAATTGCCGCATTTTATATTGATGTCAATGTTTGGAAGCGTTTCAAGTTCGGTAGCGTTCTTGTAATAAGCGTTTTTCAAAAGCTCAATCCATAAACGCAAACGGCAAATTTTTACTGAATTTGGGTTGATGTCCACTCCGAAAAGGCAGTTTTCAATGATGGTTTGCTTTTCGTGAAAGAGTGTTTCCTGAATGCGTTGGCTTTCTTTGCTTTTGGGATTGTAGTCAAAAAGCTCTCCTTCTTCATCTGTTACAATGAGTTCATCGTTGACCACTTCCACCTGATATTCTTTCAGGCGTTTGCCGTCTCGGTCTTGCAGAATTTTCAAGTCGTTTTTAACGGCAATCATTTCATTGAGTGCGGAAACTAAAAAGTGACCTGAACCAACGGCAGGGTCGCAAATTTTCAGACTGTTTACAAGCTCGTTGGCTTCTTTGGCGTCTTCAATTTTGTTATAAAGTTCATCAAGGTTTTTGCATTTCCAATTCTTGGTTTCGTTGAATTTTTGCACAACCGCTTTGCGAATGGTTTCACGGCACATATACATTGTGATGAAACCTGGAGTGAAAAACGAACCGTCTTTGTAGCCGTTGATTTTCTCGAATATCAACCCAAGTACGGAAGCGTTGATGAGTGATTTGTTTTCTTCCTGAATTTCTTCTGAGCCTTCGCTGCTGAAATCATAAGCATTCAGAAATTCAAAAAGGTATTGGAGTGTGGTTAAACTTCCTGTTCTTTTCTTTCCTTGCTCATTTTTCAGCACGGTTTGCGAAAAAATCGGAATGGTTTTGTCGTCTTTCAGATTGCTGATAAACAAAGTAACCTGCTCAATGTCGGTCGGCTCAAAAAGCGATGAATTGAGATAAGGCGTTTTTTCAAATGCTTTTTTTACATCTTCGTTTCGCTCGTCATATTTGCGTGCCAACACTTGAAAAAACAAGCTATTCAGGTCGTCATAGTTCTTTATTTTATCAAGATTGAGAAACGAATACGATTTGTCGCCTTTGTGATAGGTGATGAGTTGTGCTTCCAACAACTTCAAAAACAAAATGCGGTTTATCCAAGTGATGGAAAGTTCAAGAGCAACATTAAAAAGTCTTTCCTGTTGTGTGTTGCCGAATTGGTTTGGCTTTTCCAATCGGCTGAGTTTATCTAAGCTGTCAAGCTGAATGACGGCATCTTCAAGAATTGTTCCTGTGTGGCGTTCACCTGCTTTGTTTCGTTGAATCAACTTTTTACTTCCTTCTTTGGTTTCGGTCAAGCCGATAATGTGCAACAACTCACTGTAAAAGCGTTTGTCAAGACTGTTGCTGTCGTTGGTAAATGGAAGTTTTAAAAGGTGTTCAGGTGATAAGAGCTTAAAAAGAGCAATTAGTTTATTGTCGTCCGCCTTGTCATCATTTCGCAATGGTTTTTGATAATCCTGAATATTGAAATAGGTAAATTCAATTTCAGTTTTGATGTCTGCGATAAATGGCTAGGCAATTTGCTTATAGAAAAAATCCGTTTTGGTGTCGGCCATTCGTCCACCTTCAAAGTCTTTAAATTGCTTAACGAGCTTTTTGTTTTGGGCAAAAAGTCTGTCAAAAGTAGTTGCATCAAAAATGAACCATTCATTGATGTTTGTGATAATCAAATGCTTGGTTTCAAGATTGTTTTGCGTGATTCTTTCTCGTAGGTAGTAAAGCACCAATTCCTGAAAAGCCTTCGCGTTTAGCTTGTCAGTCGAAACCATTTCGCTTTTGTTGGTCGGCTTTTTTGCTTCAATAATTACTCCGACCGTGCTTTTTGCCTTGTCTCCGTTATGAATTACAAGGTCGTTTCGTCCTTTTGTGTTGATGAAATGGTTTGGGTCGTAATAGGTCTTTTTGAGAAAGTCAATGACAAGGTTTTTATGAAACTCTTCGGATTCGGTGTCATTTGTCCTGTCGAGTAGCTGGATAAGATTCGTCTTGAAACCTTCGATTTCTGTCCTGTTTGGTTTTACTTTCAAAAAGGCTTTGTTGAGTGCCTTCCTTGGTTTCAGTCTGTTTATCTCCATTTACTCTATGTCTTTCTTTTCTGTCGGTTAATTTAATTGTTTCTGTTCGTTATTCCGTCCGAGCGTTGGCAAAAAACAGGCTCTTTTGGTTTTTCAGCGTTGGCATTGCGTGTCGGCAAAACCAAATGTGCCTGTTTGTGCGGTGGGCTTTTTGTATGTTGCCTAACGGTTTCGGGCTTTGCGTTCGGGCGGGTTTCGGAGCACAAAACTATCAACCAGCACTGAACTTGAATAGAAGCACAAAGCTCCAAGTTTGCACGTCAGCCCGCCTGATGCAAAACCCGCGTTGAACTAAACCTTCGGTAGCTTTACCATTCGCATAAATCAGTTACTTTGTAAAGTTAATTAAAAAATCAATAGAATGGCAACAAAAAAAAGAGTTCAGACGAGCTCAGAGAAAACAAAATCATCAATCAGGCAAAGCGCGAAGTGCCTAGTTTTACAGAACTTTTAGGCCGGTTCGAACGTACGGTTTCGGTGCTTGGAAGAAGCCAAAGTACGTTCAGTAATTACTCCAGACATGTGGCTGCGGTGTCGCTGCATTTCGGGAAAATCCCTACCGAATTAGACCCGGAAGACATCAAAGATTATCTCTTTGAACTTCAAAAG
>JAEWZX010000008.1 GCA_023394965.1 Pseudomonadota bacterium
ACGCCACAGGTCGCGGGTCCTCTTAGCCCGCGCGGACAGCGGCAGGGGCTCAACGCTACAGGCGAACCCTCCCCGTCGCACCGGCTGACCATGTCGCACAGGAGTGTAATCCGGGTTCAGGTTTGAAGTTCGTGCGTTTTCGGACACACGAGGCCCGGCAGGCCACCACCCAAACCGCGCCGCTGTTACGGTCACCGCCAGGGGCCCCCGCATGCGGGTGTGCCCCATCCCGCTCCCGGGAGCTACGCCACGCGCTTCGCGCAGGGTTCGCTCGGCCGCGTGATCTTATCTTTGTAGGCGTTATCGTCCGGGCTCGCCGCCGGATGCTTTTGTGTGTCTGTTGGGGATCCAGTCCCGGCCCTTCGCCAGATGCGAACATGACGCCAGAACTCCGGCTGGCGCTAAACCCCCGCATCCCCCAGCACGGCGGCGCGCAGTTCGCCGATGCCCATGCCCTTTTCCGCGCTGGTGACGTGGATTTCGGGATAGGCGGCGACATGTTTGCGGGCCTCGGCCTCGGTCGCCTCGATCACCTTGGCAAGTTCGCTGGCCTTCATCTTGTCGGCCTTGGTCAGCACGACGCGGTACCCCACGGCTGCCTCGTCCAGCATCTTCATCATTTCGCGGTCGACATCCTTGGGGCCGTGGCGGCCGTCCACCAGCACCAGCGTGCGCGCCAGCACCGGACGACCGCGCAGATAGGTGCGGACCAGCGCCTTCCACTTTTCGACCACCTTCACCGGGGCCTTGGCAAAGCCATAGCCGGGCATGTCCACCAGGCGGAACAGCGTCGGGTCGCCGACCTCGAAGAAGTTCAGTTCCTGCGTTCGGCCCGGCGTCACCGAGGCACGCGCGATCGCCTTGCGCCCGGTCAGCGCGTTGAGCAGCGAGCTCTTGCCGACGTTGGAACGTCCGCAAAAAGCGATTTCGGGCACGGTCGGTTCGGGCAGGAACTTGAGCTGCGGGGCCGAGAGGAGGAAATCCACCCGGCCCGAAAACAGCTTGTTCGCCCGCCGTTCGAGCGCGGCCCGTTCGGCAGCCTGTTCGTCGCTCATCACCCTGCCTTGGCCGCGGCTTCGGCCGCTTTCTTCGCCTTCTCTTCCTCGATCATCGCGCGCATCTGCGGATGTTTGGAATAGAGGTATTTCTGCTGCGCCAGCGTCAGCACGTTGGAGGTGACCCAGTAAAGCAGCAGGCCGGCGGCAAAGGGGGCCATCACGAACATCAGGATCCACGGCATGATGTTAAAGATCTGCTGCTGCATCGGGTCCATCGCGCTGGGGTTGAGCTTGAAGGTCAGCCACATGGTGAAGCCAAGCAGCACTGCCAGCACGCCGAGGCCGAAGACGATCATCAGGAACTGCGGCACCTGAACGCCGACCAGCGACAGCGCATTGGCGAGATTGGCCGGGTCGGGCGCGGCAAGGTCCTTGATCCACAGGAATTCGCGATGGCGCATCTCGATGCCGAGCACGAGCACCTTGTAGAGCGCGAAGAAGACCGGGATCTGCAGCAACATCGGCAAACAGCCGGCAACCGGGTTCACCTTCTCCGTCTTGTACAGCTCCATGATCTTCTGCTGCTGGAGCTGTTTGTCGTCCTTGTGCTTTTCCTGAATGGCTTTCATCTTCGGCTGGATCGCCTTCATCGAAGCCATGCTGGCGAAGCCCTTCTGCGCGATCGGGAACATCAGTCCGCGAACGATGAAGGTCAGCGCGATGATCGCGATGCCGAAATTGCCCACCGCATCGTAAATCGTGCGCAGCAGCCACAGCATCGGCTTTTCGAACCAGCGGAACCGGCCCCAGTCGATCGCGAGACCGAACTTCTGCAGGCCCGCATCCTCATAGGAATCGAGGATCACGCTTTCCTTCGCCCCTGCATACAGGCGCGACGTCACGGTAAGCGCCTTGCCCGCCGGAACGGTCGCCGCTTCGTAGATCATGTCGGAACGATAGATTTCATTGCCCAGCGCGCGGAAAGTGGTTTCCGGCGCCGTGCCATCCTGCGGGACAAGCGCGGACAGCCAGTAGATGTCGGTGAAGCCGACCCAGCTGGTACGGCCTTCGGGCGAGATGCGCTGATCATCGTCCAGATCGCCATAATCGATATCGTAATTGGCACTGTCGCCAAACACACCGATCGGCCCGGAATGCGCGATCCACAGATCTTCGCTGGCCGTGCGGCTGGTGCGATTGACCAGGCCGAAAGGCTGCACGACCGCGGGATTGCCACCCGTATTGGCAACTTTCTGTTCGGCCGTGATCATGTATTTGTCGTCGATCGAATAGCGGATGGAAAAGGTCAGCCCTTCGCCATTGTCATGCGTCAGCGTGACCGGGGTGTCCGCGCTCAGAACATTGCCGTCCGCTTCCCACAGGGTCTGCGGACCGGGCACCTTGAGGTTCGAGCCCACCCAGCCGAACTGGGCGAACTGCTGTGCCGGCGTGCCGTTGGGCGAAAAGATCCGGACGGGATCGCTATCGTCATCGGCGCTTTCGGCATAGTCCTTCAGCACGACGTCATCGATCACGCCGCCGCGCAGATTGATCGAACCGGCAACGCGCGGGGCATCGATACGGATGCGGTCGGGGCTGGCGAGAGCGGTTTCGATATCGGCCGCTTCCTGCGCCTGCATCGCCGGATCGACGAGCCCGCCGGTGCGGGAATGGCGCGTGGCGGCCTGGCTGGCCTGTTCGGTCGGCGTGTCGGCGCGATCTTGCACCAGCGCCTGTTCGGGCTGCGGATACAGAAAATCCATCGCCGAAGTCCATCCCACAAGCAGCAGGAAAGAGAGCGCAATGGCGATGATCAGGTTACGCTGGTTATCCAAGGTCGGTCCCGTCTTTATCCGGTCGAAAATATGAATGTGGGGAGGTGTCTTAGCCTGTCAAGACAGTACTAGGGCACCGGGTCATGGCCGTGGCCGCCCCAGGGATGGCAGCGCAATATACGCTTCGTCGCCAACCATCCACCCTTGATCGCACCGTATTTTCGCAAAGCTTCGATGGCATACTGGCTGCAGGAGGGCTGATAGCGGCAGGTTGGCGGCAGAATACGGCTGGGGCCGAGCTGCCACAGGCGGGCGATCCAGATGAATATATACTTCATGCCCGGCGGCTGCGGCGCTGGCGCGGTGGGCGCGGCCGGTCGCCCTTGCCATCGGCGGCGCGCGACAGGGCGGCAGTCAGTTCGGCGCGCAGGGCAGCAAAATCGCGTTCCACCCCGCCGTCACGACCGATCAGGATATGATCGTGATCGGCCAGGCCTTCGTCGGGCAATGCCGCCCACAGCAACTCGCGAAACCGCCGCTTCATCCGGTTGCGCACGACGGCGTTGCCGATTTTCTTGGTCACGGTGATGCCGTAGCGCTTGCCCTTTCCCCCATTCGGATGGGCCAGCAGCACGAAACCCGGCCGCGCCACGCGCAGCCCGCGATTCGCGGCGAGAAAGTCGCGGCGCTTGCTGATTACGGAAAGCGAGGGGTGCATGGCAGCCAGATACGCGAACGGGCCCCCGAATGGGAGCCCGCCAGCATTTCGGTGATTGTCGCCACGCCGAAAGCGCAGCGCGTCACATCACGCGCAAAGGTTCTTGCGGCCACGGGCGCGGCGGGCGCGCAGGACCTTGCGGCCACCCGGGGTAGCCTTGCGAGCGAAGAAACCGTGGCGGCGCGCACGCACGAGGTTCGAGGGCTGGAATGTCCGCTTCATCGGATCGTCCTTACAAAAGAATTTCGTTCAGCTTTCGGCACGAGAGAATCGCACCAACAAAAAGGGCCGCTGCTGCCAGCGACCGCCTACAGGGCCGCGCGACTAAGCTAAACACCCCTGCTCGTCAAGAGAAAGTAACGTCGGCATAGGGCAGTTGCGGCGCAGGCTGCGCTGGCTTGGCCTGCCCACGCACCTTGGCAGGTTGCGGCTGCTGCGTCCAACGGCGCATGTCGCCGGCATTCAGCCACAAGGCGCGATGGTGAGGGACCGAATTGGTAAAGTTGTAGAATGCCCGCGCCTGGTCGCTGCTCATGCCCATTTCGCGATAGTAGTCGAGATACTGCCGATTCTCCGGCGAATCGATGGCGAAATCGTCAGCCTCGCGGCCATAGGGATCCATCCAGCTGTGCACTGCAAATTCGGCACCCGACGATATGTCGCGCTCAACACCGGCAAAGAAGAGTTCGACCGCGCCCGAACGGACGGAACCGATGGCAGGAACATGGGTGACCAGCCCGGCGGCGCGAATCATCCGGCCCAGCCGCAGGTTCGCACGATCATCCTGGGTGCCGGGGCATTCGACCATGTCGAGCTGCGCCAGCTTTGGAAAGTCGCGCAGCATGGCGCGGAACTGGCCCGGCGTGGACGCATCGGTTTCGCCCACCAGTGCCACGCGTCGTTCGTCGAGCACCCTGAACGGGCCGTATTGCGCCACACCGCCGCGATAGTTGCGGAACCGGCGATCAACGAAGGCAGGCGCTTTCCACGCGGGCAAGGCGGCGGATTCATAGGCCTGCGGACGAACCGCTGCGAGCTGTGCGGGCTGGCCACTCTGCTGCATCGTGGGCCGGGAAAGGGGTGTCGCGACCACGATTGCCCGGCCCTCATGCATCTGCTGGACGGTCGGGATCGAAACGTAGACCACTGGCAGGTTCACCAGCGCGAGGGATTGCGCGGAACCAGGCGATGCAATCAATGCACCGACTGCGGCGAGCAGGAGAGCAGCGAATCGAAACATTTGGCTTGCATGCAGCGGACCGGGTTTCCAGCTTCCCAAGGCATATGCTTAAGCGTTCGTTAGGTATGATTCCGGGGCGGGCGAATGGGCCGTCTTTCTCCTCGACAAGGCGCACGCCTGCCGCCATCACCGGCGCGAGTTGGGGTGGGGGATATTCTGGTCGCACTGGTAAGAACGGTTGCCTATCTCGGGCTTGAAGCACGCAGCGTCGAAGTTCAGTGTTCGGTCGCACCGGGCCTGCCCAAGTTCAATATCGTGGGGCTGGCCGACAAGGCGGTAGGCGAAAGCAAGGAACGCGTTCGCGCCGCCCTCGCCAGCATGGGGCTTGCCCTTCCGCCCAAGCGCATCACCATCAACCTGTCACCGGCCGATCTGCCCAAGGAAGGATCGCATTACGACCTGCCGATCGCCCTTGCCCTGCTGGCAGCGATGGGCGTGACAGATGCCGAACAACTTGGCGACTGGATTGCGGTGGGCGAGCTGGCGCTCGATGCGCGGATCGTCCCTTCGCCCGGCGTACTGCTGGCCGCCATTCACGCAAGCGAGCAGGAAGTCGGCCTGATCTGCCCCCGGCTGCAGGGTTCGGAAGCTCGGTGGGCGAGCAATGTGCCGATATGCGCGGCCCCCGATCTGGCGAGCCTGCTCAACCATCTCAAAGGAACCCAGCGGCTGCCCGATCCCGAACCCGGTATCGTCGAGATCGAACCGGCCGGAGCGGATCTGAAACAGGTAAAAGGGCAGGAAACGGCCAAGCGGGCGCTCGAAATCGCGGCGGCAGGGGGACACAATCTGCTCATGATCGGGCCTCCCGGCGCTGGGAAGAGCCTGCTTGCAAGTTGCCTCCCCGGCATTCTTCCGCCGCTGTCCGCCGCAGAAGCGCTGGAAGTGAGCATGGTACAGTCGGTGGCCGGAACGCTGGAAGAAGGCCGCATCAGCCGCACCCGTCCTTTCCGGGCACCGCACCATTCGGCAAGCATGGCGGCCCTCACCGGGGGCGGTTTGCGGGTGAAGCCAGGCGAGGTCAGCCTTGCCCATCTGGGTGTGCTGTTTCTCGATGAACTGCCGGAATTCCACGGCATTATGTAGCAAGCGCACCAAACCGATGACGGGTGTAACGCCCCGAGCGGATAGGTGCCTCGCAAACGATGATGCTTCTCCAATAATGGAGTGACAGAGCGTGGAAGTAAGTTATGAATCCCTCATGGGGGAAAATACACCGCACATCGTACTGCGGCTGAACACCAAGCAGCCGATTGAGCTAACTGATTTCGTCCACGCATTTACGGCGCTGGCAAATGAGTACGAACGTTTCGTTCGCACTACGCATCCAGAACTCGCCGATCAGGCTACGGTTTACGTCAAACAAGTTCGCGAGGGTTCAATAGAGGCGGAACTCTGGAACGCGGCAATGCTGGGCGGTGCCTTTGCGATTTCGCAGATGGACCAGTTGCTGATCCTAGAGCAGTTCGTGAGGCAATATGGTACCCGCTTAAGCTCCTTTTTTATTCCTGGCGGGCGCCTGCCAGATGCCGCGAAAAAAGAACTCAATGACTTTATGGGGCAAGTCGCCGCCATAGCCAACGATCCCAACGGAACCGCCGAGATAGCCGCCGCAACTTATGAGGATAAAGAACGGAAGATAAAGGCCGCAGTAAAGTTCAATTCGACCCAAGCTAAAACTGCGGAGCGTGAGATAGAGGCTCAGAAGCGGGAGATGGAGAACAAGACTGCTGCCGATCACGAGCGGGTGCTGATGAGGTTTGTCCGGCCCTCAATCGAGAAGGTTTCAAGCCACAAACGGACTGGCGAAAGAGCCATGATTGAGGCCGTTTACGATAAGCCACTATCCGTTGTTTATGCATCTGATCTCGCGCGCGAACGGATTCAGCATGAGATGAAAGAAAGCGCAGGAAACATTTTCCGGCTGCTGTTCGACGTGGACGTAAATGTCGAATCGAGCAAAGGTAAGCCGATCGCATACCGAATTATGGCAGTTCATGACATAACCGATGCTCCCGAGGACGATGACTAAAGCCGGGCCTCGGCTACACCAATTGCAGTCAAGCATTGGACAAGAAACACCGCTGTAAACTTGCCCCTGCTGATCTTGTTGCGGATGTTAGGCTCGCTGTCATGAACGCCGATGTCTGCCAGCTTCCCCACCAGCTCCGCATAGGTGACATTCCGACGCTTTAGCTCGGCTTTCAAGAGGCCCTTAACGCGGTCCTCCCATTCCTTTTCTTTAACGGGCATGCGCCGCTCCTTTGATTGCGAATATCACTATAAGCGATGCATTTACCCTTTACAAGGTGACATAGTGTAACTATAAACGATGCATAGGCATTGGAAACAGTTACATGGCACAGCATTTTCTCCTCTCTGCAAAAGCTCGGACGCTCTCACTAGCGAAGGTTTTCCGCATGGGCGAAGATGCCGCTTACGGTGTGTTTTGCGATATGCGTTGGCCGGAAACAGATGGCGAGCCGGTTTGCCCTAAGTGCGGCTGTTGCGATGCTTACGCGATCAAGACCCGCCGCAAGTTCAAGTGTGTCGCTTGCTATCACCAGTATAGCGTCACCAGCGGCACCATCTTTGCCTCGCGCAAGCTGTCTTTCACTGATCTGCTAGCAGCAATCGTGCTGTTCGTGAACGGTGCCAAGGGCATGTCGGCCCTACAGGCTTCGCGGGATCTGGACGTTCAATACAAAACTGCCTTTGTGCTGTTTCACAAGCTGCGCGAAGCGATGGCTCGCGAATTTGGCGAGCGTGAGCTTAATGGCATCGTTGAAATCGACGGCGGCTATTTCGGCGGCTACGTGAAGCCGGAAAATCGCAAACAAGACCGCAAAGACCGCCGCCTCTCGTTCAACTGAACCGCCCCGGGACTACCGGAGGCCATTTGGTTTAAGTTACGCAGCCATGGAGACGTCGTCCAGCATGGCATAATATCGTTCTTCGGCTTCGGCGGGCGGGATATTGCCGATGGGCTCGAGCA
>JAEWZX010000031.1 GCA_023394965.1 Pseudomonadota bacterium
CGCCCTTTCGGCGCGGAGGCTGATGCCGGAGCGACGCCCTTTCGGCGCGGAGGCTGATGCCGGAGCGACGCCCTTTCGGCGCGGAGGCTGATGCCGGAGCGACGCCCTTTCGGCGCGGAGGCTGCTACCTTCGATGGCCGCTCAGCTTTATCTCGAAATGCTTCAACACGCTGCATCAAGCGTGCCGGCGGCAACGATATTATGGAATTCAACGAGCAATTCGGGATATTTTTTCTCGACATAGGCCGAAATCGCATCATTCGCGATAAGGCGTTCGATATATCGCGATGCTAGGACTAGATGCAGGACGTCGTCCCCGAATGTAGCTTCGACTGCTCGGAAATCCTTGTTTAAGGTTTCGAGCTCTCGTTCCATCCTGGCCATTTGTTCCGGCGTAACACCTTGAACCTTTTTGGGACGTTCAGGTCTGGCCAGATCCTCTTGCCTTGTTGCGGCGAGAATCGCCTTGGCGTAGGCCCCAGTGAAGTTGTTCATCGAAGCCATAAGTTCAGCCGTGGCAAATTGGCGCTCCGGCTTCATTTTGCGCAATGTATCGAAGACCTGCGGATTGACGGGGCGATCTTTAAGTATGTCGACCGCCTCGGGAGCGATCCCATCGAGCATCTTACTGCGACGCTGCACCGCCTTGACATCGATCCCAAGTGCCGCGGCAATCATGTCTGCGGGAACACCGCGGTCGAGCGCCCGCTGGATCATGTAGTGTTCTTGGACCGTCGCGAGCCGATTCACCCGCTTGTTATAAGTAAAAGCCTCATCGTCATCGGCTATGATGCAGGGGGCGGTCGCCATTCCTTCCTCCCTGAGGGCATGGAGTCGGAGGTGGCCATCAAGCAATATATGTCGTCGTGAGGGATCCGCCTTGGTCACAGCAAGCGGCTCGATTACGCCAATTTCCTTTATGGATGTTGCGATCCTCGCGTATTTTCTTGAGCCAGTTATTCGGCATGTTATGGGCCTGAGCGGTAATAGAGCTTCGATCGGGAGGTTGAAGATCTTCTGTTCGAATGATATTCGGATTGGCCCCAACATTTCATACCTCTGTAAGACCGAGGCGCTCGGCGATCGGCTGTGGAAGTGTTGTCATCCCCTCGGCACGCAGCAGAGCGACGAAGTGGTCCTCGGCTAATAGGCGCCCCATCGCCGAAGTGATGAATGCGAGGCGACCTTGTGCTAGCCCTGCCTTCTTGAGCAACTGGCGCTGTCGATCAACTTCCTTCTGATAGGCGCGCACTAGCGCCGCAGAAGTGGGAGCGGTCGCCCGCGGCTTGCCGGTCCGGATGCTCTTAATCCCTTTTCCCATCAGGTTCCGGTCATCGACTATACGTCGGATGGCGAGGATCTGATCTCCTGGAAGGCTCCCATTTTCGTAAGCTTCTGTCAGCGCCCTCTGCACGTCCTCGTCATTGGCTTTCGAAATTTCGGCGGCGATAGTGTGTGGAATTATTCCTCGCTCGACGGCATCGAGCAGCCGCTCTTCGCCCCGTTCGAGCAAGCCGACGATCGAGTGCACATACTCCGGACTGAACCCGACTTTCTCACCGATCGCAGAATGCGTATACCCCCGCTCGCGCAAACGCCCGACTTCCCGGATGAGTTCAAGCGGTGAAAGATTACGCCGGGCGAGGTTCTCGACCAGACCCATAACGAAGCATTCTTCGCGGGTCGCATCGACGACCATCGCGGGGATCATCGATTGACCCAGCTTCTGAAAGGCTTCCTTCCGCCCCTGCCCACAGACGAGTTCGTAGCCGTCGCCAGTGTCCGCTCTGCGAACCGTGATCGGACGTTTAAGCCCAACCTTCGCTATGCTTTCGACGAGCTCTTCGAAAATCCGCTTGTTTCGCGCCCTCGGATTGAGAACTTCGATTGTATCGATCGGGATGCTGACTATCTCGCTGCTCATGCCGCCGCTCCGATGGTATAGCGCCGGAGCATGTGATACAGAGGGTCGAGATTATCGGTGCGATATGCGTCCAACGCGATACCGTTCTCCTCACCCATCCGCATTGTTGCCAGCTGCCCGAGGTCAAGCCACGGCAAGAGGTAATAGTCGCGGACGGTCCGGTTGTCCGGGTTCATCCTCACTGCGAGATTGATGTCCGGTCGGCGCCTAGTGTCGAGACGCAGCTTCCAGCGAAGCGAACCGGCAGCTGTCTCGGTGCACCGGATCATGATGAGTGAAACCGATACTTCACCGTTGGCAACGATGATATCGGTCTGAGGATCGACCTCAATGCTCATGGCCATTTCGCGAATGCGTTCGACTGTGTGTTCGAACGCCTCACGCTGGAGAACCCGCAACACGCGGTTGGTTTCGATATAGCGGTGATCGCGATCGGGCGTATATCCGATCAGTTGATATGCGCGCACGAGGCTGCCGAACCGATGTCGATATGCGGCAGTTGAGGGCATCTCATCGTTTTCGTCGATCAGCAGCCCCGATAGCGCACCCTTTGATTCCAGTAGGTTCGACAGCATGCCGAGCAATTGGTCGTCGCTGAAGCGTCTTGCTCGCGCGGCGAGGATCGCCTGTGCCGCATCGAACAAGTCGCGATCAATAATGGCTGTGAATGCTCCGTTTCCTCGCACCCACATCTCGGGGTCGTTGACCACACGCTTGCGTTTCAGCTTGTTGGAGATGCGGTTGTAGACGTTGTTGCCTATGTATTTCTCGTTGGTCAGGATCTGCCGAACCGTCGCTCTGCTCCATGGGCGCGCGAGGTCGGTGGCGATGCCTTCATGATTGAGTATCTCGGCGATCTCGCGTTCGGAGCGGTGTTGCAAAACGAACAGGCGGTAGATCCGTTCGACGATCCTCAATTCATCTTCAGGTCCCGGCACGAGGATCACCCGGTCCGTCTGCAGGCTCTTGTGCTCACCGCGCGCCAGAGGTGCTTTCGGTTCGCCCCTTTCGTTCACGAGGTGGCGACGTAGGCCGTAACCGGCGGGGCCGCCCTGGCGATAGCCTAGCCGGATCAGGCGGCACTGTCCCGTGAATACCTTGGCGGAGAGTTCACGGCTATATTCTCCTGCCATCGCCCGCTTGATGTTCTTCATCACGGTGGAAGGCAGACTGCCATCATTGTCGAATTGCTCTGCGCAGTAATGGATGTTGATGCCACGCTCGCGGCATATAAATTCATAATAAGCGCTTTCGTCGGTATCCTGGAAGCGGCCCCACCGGCTGATGTCGTATACGAGGATAGCCTCGTAGTCCGCGCGGCCCTCTTGGACATCTTCGATGAGGCGCTTGAGGGAATCCCGTCCTGCGATGCTGAGGCCGCTACGCCCTTCGTCAGCGTAGGTCTTAACGATTTCGAAATTTCGCCGTGCGGCATAGGCCTCGATGATCTCGGCTTGGTTCTCGGTCGAATAACGCTGATGATCAGTAGACATGCGCACGTATTGCGCTGCCTTTGTCTTCGTGTTTCTGCCTTCCGCTTCCATCATACCTGGCACCGGGTCTAACGAGTCGGACATCTCTCTCGATGAACCCGTTCGACATAAGGGGAGTATGGTGGAATGTCTTTTTCGACGGATGACCGAAAATTTCGCGGCGAAAACGGAAATCGGTTTCCGATCGATCCCGCTGCGGAAACTGGCGCATTGCTAGCGGAGGTAGTCGCCGAGGCGCTGAAGGTGGATTTCGGCAATATACCATCCCGTGTGAAGCATCTGGCGCGCCTTACAGGAACGAATGAGCGAACGGTTCACAACTGGTTGCTAGCTCGTAACGGGCCAAGCGGCACAGCGCTCGTCGTTCTCATGCGGCATTCGGACGCGGTAACCGAAGCCGTTCTATCCTTGGCTGATCGCAGCGAACAATTTAAGGCTGCCAAACTAATGAAGGTGAAGAAGATTGTTCGTGAAAGGGCGCTAGAGTTGGTTGAGTGCCTAGACTATTTTACCTAATCCAGTTAGGTCTTGTCCTCAGGTTTGAATTGAACCCTAAATTGCGCTTCAATGTCAGCGCAAATTTTTTGAGCATGTGCGATATGCTTACAATGTAGCGAGGTTCTGGCCCACACTCTTGGATACGGTTTTCTTTAGGGCCAAGAGATCAATTGTAGTGGCGTCAAACGACGGTTTTTGAAGGGTCAGCCAAGCTTAGCAAACCTTGCAATAATTGACACAGGTCCCGCTCGATGCCGCATTCTAATTGGACCAATGTTAAGCGCTGCCGATCCGAAAATCCGCCGGAAAGCATCGGGTGGCTTTTTATGCGAGAGCAACTCGAAAAGAAAGTGCCCTTCACCGCCGTCACATTCGACATCCGACAGGACATTTAAGAAACCGCTACAAATTCGCCTCTCTTATGGATAGTCGGCATCGCCAGAACTCTTCCTGCCTGCGCAACAAGCGAAGGTTAATTCATCTTTGCTGCAACGGCACACCGAGGGTTTACAGTAGAACGCGATTAACGGTCATGACTATGCGCTCTGATCTGCCACATTGCATTATGAATAATGGCGCGGACGAAGGACTATTGTGCGATCCGCCTTTGCAAAAGATTCCAACTGGATCGCAGTCGCACCGAAATTTTAGACTTGCGCCAATATGCCATCAAGGTTCGTCGCAGTAACGAACGGCACGTTGAGCGAGTGGAAATGCGCCTTGCCGCACGCAATCTGCGCCTTCTCAGCCTCACGAAGGGTGTTCAGGTCTCCCTTGCTCTCGCTAACGAGATAGACATCTTCGCTTCCGTCGTGCTCTCGCACGATGGCCCAGTCGGGATTGTATGTCCCCAAAGGCGTGGTGATCTTGAACCCCTGAGGCAGCTTGGCGAATACCTTGATCGCCCCGCTCATGTTGAGCGCTTGAGCCAGCGGTGCCTCTACAGTCGTCGAGTCAGTAACGATATGATCCAGCGGCGCTTTCGACACCTTCACCAATCGCTCCAGCGGGACCTCTTCTTCCTCGTGGAACAGGTCTTGCGCCCACCATTCGTCCAGCGGTTTGTAGACGATTCCGTCCGTCATCATCAGGCGCTTCCCTGCCTGGATGATGGCAACGGCCGCATCGACGAACGCCGACGGGTTGATCGTCGCGTCCTCCAACCGACCGGACTGGACCAGAATGTCGGCGATCACCTTTCGCGGTAGCTCGGTCCGGTTCTGCAATTCTCCGAGCAGATCCGGCAAATCCAGCTTGGCCGTCGTCAGGCGCTGCGGCGCCGACATCGATCGTTTCTCTCCGGTCACGCCCTCTCGCCCAATGAGCATGTCGGCCAATTCGAAAGTGACGCGCGCCTCTCCGGGACACGGCATGTCGGCCATTGCTTTCGCGCATCGTGCCACGAGCGCCGCGTCGTCGAAATCAAGGCGATAGGTCGTCTTGCGGCTGATACGCTTCCAAAGCTCTTGAAAATCATGGCCTTCAAGGACGGCCAGATTAAGCTTCACCTGTCCTTTGGCGCGCGCATCGCGGATAGGCAGCTTGCGGGCGATACGGGTGAGCCGTTCGCGGACGAGCTTGCGCGCGTCATCCGGCAAATCATCGGGAAGCGGCACCGTGTTTGTCGCTAAGGCCGTGCGCAGTTCCTCCCTCGCCTTCCCGTTCTCTTCGATCAGACCTGCGCCGAGGAGCCCTTCGAAGATTGCACGGCTTTCGTTGACCTTGAGGGTGCCCGTTTCGCCATCGGGCAGCGGATAGGTCAGGCCAGCAAACAGGTCGACGGTGACGAGACCCAGCTTGACCTTCAGCTCCTTCTCTATCTCCTTCTGCAGCCCATCTGCGTAGTCGGCATAACTCTCCTGGGCCACAACGGTCAGCACGTTCAGCCCTTCGTCGCGGCGACGCTGGCCTTCGTTGTCGACGCACAAGCGCAGGCCGCGGCCAATTGACTGGCGGCGGCGCGTCTCGCTGGCCATTTCGCGCAGGCTGCAAATCTGGAAGACGTTTGGATTGTCCCACCCTTCACGCAGCGCCGAGTGCGAAAACAGGAAGCGCAAAGGCTCTGCCTCGTCCAGCAGGCGCTCCTTATCCTTCATGATCAGGTCGAAGGTGCGTTCGGCATCCTCGCGCGACCGGGCGTTCGACAATTCCCCGGCGGCATTGAGTGTCGGCTCAGTGAAGGTTCCGTTCCGATCCTGCGAGAAATACCCTCCGTGCGCAGATGCCGGATCGGCTGGGACGTCGGCGAACAGGGACTGGAACTCTGGGCGAGCAGCCTGCTTGGCATACTCTTCCTCGAAAATGACCGCCAATGGCCCAGGCTTTGCCTCGCCGTTCTCGTATTCCCGGTAGTCCTTCACGGCTTCGAGGAAGAACAGGCTAAGGGTCTTGATACCCAACGGCCTGTTGCGCAGCTCCTTCTTGAAGTGGTGCTCGATCGTCTGACGGATCATCGCCCGTGACAGCGAGTTCGCGTCAACGTCGCCATGGCTGTCACCGATTTCGAGGGTTTCGACTCCCTTACCCGGCACCATCAACTGCATCGTGCCGGCGCTTTGGCCCATCTTCTGGATCAAGCCGATGCGGTAGTCCGCGTAAATGCTTCGACCGCCAGAAATATGGTCGTCGGACAGGACGGAGCCATCGTCCACCCATACTGCCTTGCGCGATACGCTTCCGGCTTGCTGCCTGGCGATCTCCACCCGGGCACGCGGAAGCTGACCCTTCTTCGTCTCAACTTCGAGCAGCTTCACATAGGGGCTGTTCTCAGCGTCTTGGATGCGCGCGCCGTCCACCTCGATGGACTTCACCAGTCCGCGCTCGTGTGCATCGAATGCGTCGAGGCGGTAGATCGAGTGGAAGTCGAATTCGTGCGTGGCAGAGTAGCCGATGCTGGCCAGCGGCTCCATTGCGCGCATGATCTTCCGGCCGGCGCTATCGGCAGTTCGGCCCGTCGATTGCGGTTCGTCGACTATCAGGATCGGGCGAGTGCTCTTCACCCATTCAACGCCGGGGATGTCACGCGTCTGTTCGCGGGCTTGCTGGAACACGGCCGCCTTCGACCCCAGCGATTGCACCGTCGCGATCATCACGCGTATCGATGACGAAGAGGCAAAATCGATGATGCGGGACAGGTCGGAGCTGTCGTAGACGAAGCTTTCGAATGGCACCCCGTCATACAGCTGGCGGAAGTGGTCGCGCGTCTGCTCGATGGTCTTCTTCACGCCTTCGCGGATAGCGACCGAGGGGACGACGATGACGAATTTCGTGAAGCCGTAGCGGCGATTCAGCTCGAAGATCGAGCGCAGGTAGACGTAGGTCTTGCCCGTCCCCGTCTCCATTTCGACGGTGAAGTCCATGCCATAATCGCCCTCCCCGCTGCGCCTGCCACCCTTCACCTCGAGCTCAGGCGAGGTGGGAAGCGCATTACGGTCCTGCACCACGTGCAGGTTTTCAAGGATCTGTTCGGGCAGCAGGTCGCAACGGTTGGCGTAGCCGAGCAGCTTCTCGTTATATTCCAGCTCCCCTTCCACCTGCTTGGGTGCGATCGTGAAAAGGGACTGCTTCTCTTCCTGTCCGGCGAACAGGTCCACCACCGCATCGATAGCTGCCGCCTGGTGCTGGAGGTCGGGTTCGAACTTGAATTTCATGGTCGCGCCCCGCCGATTAGATACTGGCGATCTTGGCGATACGGTCGCCCAGACGCTGGCGGAGGATTGCGGCAAGATTGGCCTTGGTCGCGGCGCGGTTGCCGTCGCTGCCGATCCCGCTGTCTTTGAAGTAGACCGTGGTCTGCGAGGGATCGAGCTCGTCGACCCAGTCTGCCGTTCCCTGCCCAAGCTCTTCGGCCTGCTCATCAGCGATGTTGCCGAGGCACACCATCAGCGCGCCGCCGCCGAGAGCATGGATAGTCTGTCCGGCAATCTCGCGCGTCTCTTCCGGCATGGTCAGGTCGATGCCGGTCTTGAGCAGCAGTTCCACCAGCAGGTCTTCCTCGCTGCGATCGGGCAACACATTGTCGACCGCATCAAGAATGCTCGCTTTGAGGTTATCTGGATCGGGCTGCCAGGGTTTCAGGTTGGATGTTGAGAGCTTGTAGACACGGAAGCCAGTATCGAGGTCGGCGTCTGGGTGTTCTTCCCGCGTTTTCTCTCCGGCGCGCCGGAGGCGCTCTTTCGTGAGTTCCGCGATATTTAGAGGCTTTCCTAATTTCTCAAGGAAACGAACAGCAGTCTTTTGGTCGCGGTTATTCGGGTCCAGCGGTTCCGGCAGTTGCACTGTCAAAAAGCGGATGTTTCCTGCTGCAGCCGCATTCCGCTTCATTACTGCATGAGCGCTAGATCCCGAACCTGCGAAAAAGTCTAAGACAATATCACCGTCGACCGCGCTCTGTTCTATAACCTTTTCAAGAAGTGCAACCGGCTTCGGAAAATCGAAGACCCTTTCCTCAAATAATTCGGAAATGTCTTTCGTCCCATGACGGGTGAAAATTCCGTCGCCAAATATACTACCAACCCCTGTATAGGAGGAAGATAGTTCGGATAAAAAGGCTTTGCGTCTTGGGCGCCCAGAATCGTCGGATGGCCAAAGGATACGATCCTCCCCGATGAGTTTCCCCATGGTATTTCGGTCATAACGCCATCCAAGAGGTGGACACCCGTAATTGACCTTCGTCTCTGGGTGAACAAGGTCGTAATGCAGGTTCGGTCGTCGATCCTTCGTGGCCAAACCAACCATGTTTGCACTTACCCAATCTCCCCGTGGATCATCATCGGGGTTTGAGTATTGGTCAGTTTTCCGCTCTTCCCCGCGAAGCGACGAGCCATATACCAAGAGATATTCGTGATCGTTCGATACGCCCTTTTCAGGGCGATTATCTTTATTTTGCCGGCTTTTCCAAATCAGTGTTGAAACGGCTGACTCGTCTCCGAAAACTTCACGCATAATAGATTGAAGGGAAGGCATTTCCACATCATCAATGCTTACGACAATAATACCCTCATCTGCCAGAAGCTCCTTCGCCAATAGCAATCGAGGATAGATCATATTCATCCAATTCGTATGAAATCGCCCTCCAGCTTCTTTGTTAGTCGTGAGCGCTTCGCTCTCGAAAGATTTCTGTCCGGATACCCAAAGGTAATTGTCTAGTGAACTCTTATAGTCATCGGGATAAACAAAATCGCCGCCAGTATTGTAAGAGTCTGACTCGAAACTATCTGGCGTAAGTTCATAGGCTTGCCAGTCTGCGAGTGAGCATCTGCACGGCCGCGGTGAAGAGCCAGCACCGGGCTGATGCTATGGTGGTCTCGAAGTCTTTAGCG
>JAEWZX010000006.1 GCA_023394965.1 Pseudomonadota bacterium
AACCCACTATGAAAAAACTTAAAGTCATGACCGTCGTCGGCACCCGCCCCGAGATCATCCGTTTATCAAGAGTCCTTATGGCGCTCGACCAATCCGAAGCCATCGAACACACCATAGTCCACACCGGACAGAACTACGATTACGAACTGAATCAGATCTTCTTTGAAGATTTGGGACTCCGTAAGCCCGATCATTTTTTGGAAGCCGCAGGGAAAACTGCCACAGAAACCGTCGGGAACATCCTGATTAAAATCGACCCACTGTTGGAAGAACTACAACCCGATGCTTTTCTGGTTTTGGGCGATACCAATTCGTGTCTGTGTGCCATTCCCGCCAAGAAACGTCACATCCCCATTTTCCACATGGAAGCAGGGAATAGATGTTTTGATCAGCGGGTTCCTGAGGAAACCAACCGCAAAATTGTGGATCACGTCTCTGACATTAACCTAACCTATTCCGATATAGCGCGAGAATATCTATTGAGAGAAGGTCTTCCTGCCGACCGCATCATCAAGACCGGTTCGCCGATGTTTGAAGTATTAAATCATTATTTACCTCAAATTAAGGCCTCGGATGTTCTAAACAAACTGAACCTCGAGAAAGGAAAATATTTTGTGATTTCTTCGCACCGGGAAGAAAACATCAATTCGGAGAAGAACTTCCGTGGATTAATGGAATCCCTGAATGCGATCGCTGAGAAGTACGGGTATCCGGTCATTGTTTCCACCCATCCGCGAACCCAGAACATGATTGATAAAATGCAGATCGAAATGCGCCCGGAAATTCAGTTGCTGAAACCCCTCGGTTTCCATGATTACAATGCGCTACAGATGCACTCTTACGCTGTATTGTCCGACTCAGGAACCATTAGCGAAGAATCCTCGATTCTTAATTTCAGAGCCTTGAACATCCGTCAGGCCCACGAAAGGCCGGAAGCCATGGAAGAAGCCAGTGTGATGATGGTCGGCCTCTCACCGGAAAGAATTCTTCAGGGTCTCGTGCAGGTGCTGCGCCAGGAAGTCGGTGACACCCGCAACTTCAGGCCGGTAGCCGATTACTCGATGCCGAATGTATCGGAAAAAGTGGTGAGAATTATCCTGTCGTACACGGATTATGTGAAAAGAACTGTTTGGTCTGAAGAAATATAAGAATGAATGTACTTTTTTTAACAATGGCCAGAATTGGCTTACTCAGTGAAAGAGGCGTTTACACAGATCTGTTACGGAAATTTTCTGCTGATGGACATAAAGTATATGTACTAACTCCTGTGGAAAGAAGGGAAAAAAGAAAGACTGAAGTCATTGTACAGGAGAATGGAACAGTTTTAAATGTTAAAACGCTGAATCTACAGAAAGTAAATATCGTTGAAAAGGGAGTCGGGTTACTGGCCATTGAAAATCAGTTTCTCCGTGCAATAAAAAGAAATCTGAATGACGTTAAATTTGATTTAGTGATATATTCAACCCCTCCCATTACTTTTGTCAATGTTATCCGTTATATAAAAAAAAGAGATCAAGCGTATGCATACTTGATGCTTAAGGATATTTTCCCTCAAAATGCAGTGGATATGAAAATGATAAAGAAAGATAGTTTTTTGCATCGTTTTTTCCAGAAAAAAGAAAGAAAACTGTACAATATTTCTGATTTTATAGGTTGTATGTCAGCAGCCAATAAAGAATTTCTTTTGAAACACAACCCACAGATAAGTGAGGAAAAAGTAGAAGTCAACCCTAATTCTATTGAACCAATGGAACTTCTCCAGACAAAAGAAGAAAGAGAGGAAATTAAAGTGAAATATGCACTCCCTTTAGATAGGAAGATTTTTGTATATGGAGGGAATTTGGGGAAGCCACAAGGTGTAGACTTCCTTTTGGAAACAATTGAGAAAACCACGCGAAATGATGTCTTCTTTCTGATTGTTGGTTCAGGTACAGAGTACAAAAGAATTGAAAGTTGGTTTAAACAGTGGAAACCGAAAAATGCTGTATTAAAAAGAGGTCTTCCCAAGGATGATTATGAATACCTCTTACGGGCTTGCGATGTGGGTATGCTGTTTCTGCACAAAGACTTTACTATACCTAACTTTCCGTCGAGGCTTTTATCCTATCTTGATTTAAAACTGCCCGTTTTAGCTGCAACTGACAGGAGTACAGATGTAGGGACCACCATTGTAAATGCAGAATGCGGATTAAGTATTTTATGGGGAGATCAAGAAGCGATGCAGGAAGCTATATCCCAGTTTTGTGAAGACGAGATCCGCTACCAACAAATGAAACTGAATGCCTTTAAATTGTTAGTAACAGAATTTCATGTCAACCGTTCATATGAGCTTATAAAAGAGAAAATTCAGAATGTATAAAAGTGTATTCAAAAGAATGTTAGATTTTATTGTGGCTTTAGTATTTTTCACAGTTCTTAGTCCCATTTTCTTAATGGTAATGTTCTTATTAAGTATAGCCAATAAGGGCAACCCCTTTTTTGTACAGGTTCGTCCGGGAAAAGACGAGCAGAACTTTAAGATTATCAAGTTCAAAACTATGAATGATCAGAAAGATGAAATGGGCAATTTATTACCAGATGCAAAACGCTTGACAAAAATTGGTAGTTTTGTCCGTAAAACATCATTAGATGAAATCCCACAGTTGATTAACATTCTCATAGGAGACATGAGTATTGTTGGGCCCCGACCATTATTGTTAAAATACCTCCCTTACTACACTAAAGAGGAGAGGGTAAGGCACTCTGTACGTCCTGGGATTACGGGTCTTGCGCAAATAAACGGTAGAAATACTGTCCGATGGGATGACCGGTTAGCACTGGATGTTCAATACGTCAAAAACATTACTTTTATGGGAGATGCAAAAATTATATATAAGACGGTTTTAAAAGTAATCAAATCTGAAAATATAGTGGTTGATCCGGAATCTATAATGCAAAACTTGGACGATGAAAGAAAGTGACGAGATTAAAAATCTTAGAGCTGAGGATATTGTTGAGATAGTGGCTATGACAAGGCAGGCCTTCAATAATACTTATTTAATACCCTCAGTGTATAGAGGGCACGGAATTGGAGAGTTCATAAATCGGGAATTGCACAACCCTTTTTCAGCGTATCAATATTATGTTCTTTATATTGATAATGAACCTGCGGGTTATGCTGAGTATAAAATTTTTAAGAACTCTTCGTTAGTATTTCTAAATATTATTGTTGTAGATGATAAATATAAAAATGCAGGGATAGGCAAAAAGCTATTTAATTTTACAAGAAATAAATTTATTTCTGAAGGATTTAATAAAATGGCACTGGATGTTTATGAAAGCAATACGGTGGCGATGAACTGGTATCAAGGTTATGGGTTTCAGAATATTGAAACTACTGGTCTTTATGAGGTTTGTATTGAAAATTGTGAACAGGAATATGAGAATTTATTTGTCCAAAATTATCCGCAGTATGAAGTGCTCAGAGAGAATTATGGATTTTCTTTTTTAGAAATGATGATAGAAAATGAACCGATTAAAATAGGGGTAATAGATAAAGATGCCATACTTCGAGGATCGTATTCGTCTACTTTAAACAGGAATCTTGCGTTAATCAAAAAGAAATTAAACTTTGAAAAGTTATATTACATCGGAAAAGATTTTAGTAAGGAATTGAAAATAATAGACAGAATTGTTCGAATGGAATTAAATTTAAATCATGATACAAAAGCAAGCACAGAATAAGAAAGCTTATAGAAGAGACTGGCAATACACCGATTCAGCGCGGATAGCCTGGAGCAAAATTATCGAAGAATATAAAAAGAAATATCCGAAAGGGAAAGTATTGTTGCCGGGTTACATTGGATGGTCAGCAAATGAAGGAAGCGGAATATTTGATTCTGTGGAAGCCTCGGGTCTGGACTTTGATTTTTATTCATTAGATGCACGTCTTGAGATTGATGTCGAGTCTCTTAAACAAAAAGTTTCTGAAGACAAGACTCAATTAGTGCTTTTGGTTCATTATTTTGGCTTTACGGATAAAAAATATAATGAAATCTGTGATTGGTTAATTGCTAACAAGGTATATTTTGTGGAGGATTGCGCTCATGCATGGTTGTCCGACTTAATTGGCGGAACCTGCGGCAGAAAAGGAGATTATGCGTTTTATTCTTTGCATAAACTATTACCTATTGATACGGGTGGAGTTATGGTTTATAACAATAGCTCTTCTTCAGAGCAGGTAAATAATACTATTTATTTAGATTTGCATTTCGATTTGTTTTCTATCTACGAAGCCCGAATATCCAATTACAAATACTTGGTGCAGCTTCTAAAAGACGTGGAAGGAGTAGATGTGTTATACAGCACGCTCGAGCCCGGAATCTGTCCTCAAACTCTTCCGGCCATTGTTAAAAACTATAATCGTTCTCAACTATATCACGAGATGAATAATGAAGACTTTGGACTTGTGAGTTTGTACCATACCATGATCAAACAACTATCTGATTCGCCATCCGAGGCAGCTTCTCAATTGTCAAAGAATATCATTAACTTTCCCATTCATCAGGATGTTACGCATGATCAGTTGGCTAGTATGGTAGAAAAATTAAAAGATATATTAAATGCTTGAAATTCACTTCATTGACTCTGAGCGGGGTCAAGTACAATATAAAAACTTACTACAGGATCTTCAATGTACCGAACCCCATTATATCGCGGATTATATTCAAATTTTCGCACATGGAATCCAGAATTTGATTTGTTTTAGCTATACAGGATCTTCCGGGAGAATAATAATGCCGGGTTATCTAAATAAAATTACTATCGATGGTGTAGACAGAGAGTATTATGATTTTTCTACACCCTATGGATATACAGGACCGCTAACATCTAAAAATATCACAGAAGATGATGTGCGGGATTTTTGGGCAGCAGTTGACAAATGGTATCAATCCAATAATGTGGTGTCTGAATTCATCAGGTTCAATTTATTCGGAAATCATTTCAATTATTCCGGAGAAGTTCATACCACTATGCTCAATATCAAAGGAATCATTTTAAATGACGAAGTAGAACAATGGTCTGCCTTTGATCGAAAAGTGAGAAAAAACTATAATAAAGCACAACGGGAGGGACTAACCAGTCAGCTGTTTTACGGGGATATTCCGATGAATAAAATAGAAGAATTCTACCATATTTATATTGATACGATGGAAAGAACCAATGCGAATGCGCAGTTTTTTTATTCTTTGGAGCAATTTGTGAAATTCATCAATTCTAATAAAGAATATGCAGCTGTTTGTACAGTGTACGATGAAGAGGTACCGGTGTCGTCAGAATTACTTTTGGTTTCACAAGATTCTATTTTTTCTTTTCTTGGGGGAACTTTAGAAGGCTATTTTGATAAGCGGCCTAATGACTTTTTGAAAGTAGAAGCGTTGAATTGGGCTCGGTCTCAGGGAAAGAAGTACTATATTTTAGGCGGTGGTTATGGGTATGAAGATGGTATCTTTAAATACAAAAAAGCCTTCTTTCCAAACGATGTGGTATCGTATTACACAGGTCGAAAAATAATTGATCAGGCAGCGTATGATTTACTGGTGGAAAAAGTCTCGGATAGTAGAGTAGCTAAGGGTCAGGAGGAAATTTTTAAAGAAGACACTTCTTTCTTTCCCCTATACCGGATGCCAGAGAAACGAATTGAATAGCTGCGCATCAAGATTATTTTCATATTTCCCCCAATGCAGCCCTGGCGGGCAATATCACCGTAGTTGAGGGGACTCATATTGGTATTGGGGCCTGTATTATTCAGGGCCTCACCATTGGCCAATGGTGCACCATCGCTGCCGGCGCCGTTATCATCCACGATGTCCCCGATGGCGCCACCGTCGTCGGCAACCGTGGCAGAATCCTGAAGTAATTCGCTAATCAGCAAATAAGCAAAATCCCGGCCCGTTTTACCCTAGCCCTAAGGGAGCCGTTCCGGGATTTTTTACTGCCGAAGATAGCTAATAGGCAAATAAGCTAATAGGCAAATAAGCGAATAAGCGAATAAGCTAATTAGCAAATTCGCTCTTCTAAGCAATTTACCGATTCAACCAATAAACGATTAACCAATTAACCGATCACTTAATCACCACCCCTTGCAGGGTTTTGTTGCTTGCGATGAGCAGCAGCTGGACATGGTTTTTCTTCCGGCGGAAGCTTTGAGGAATGACGAATGGGTCGTAGGCGTGTGAATCGGGCAGTGGGTGAATTTTTCTTTGGAAATCCCCGGTGTTCAGGTTGATCCGAAGGTGGATTAGGTGAAGCCTTTTTTTATCGTAAGGCGTGGTCAGTACTTCAATATGCCGGCTCCTGGCCAAGACCTCGTACACACAGGGGGCGGACGTTCGTTTCCACCGGAAAATATGGTTTGCAAAAATGGCCTTTCCGTTTTGCGTTTGCAGTCCTGAGGCCACCGTTCTGGAACCGGGTGCTGCGGGATCGCAGTTTTTAACCCGGATGAGCAAACCTACCATTTGGGCGTGCGTCACCTGATGGATTTCGATACCGGGCTCGGCGGCAATGGCGGTCCGAAGGTGCCGCGCTACTTTGCTCACTTCAGAAAATTCAGTGATGTTGGGTTTTCCGGCGGTGCGG
The DNA here is from genome assembly GCA_023394965.1 of Pseudomonadota bacterium. GTDB lineage: Bacteria > Pseudomonadota > Alphaproteobacteria > Sphingomonadales > Sphingomonadaceae > Qipengyuania. The sequence goes on from JAEWZX010000006.1 coordinate 6,622, forward strand.
TCAGAAGGGGTGGTGTGGTCGTGGGAAGGTCGGCAGCGTTTGAACTGTTTGCCGTTTCGGACGAAATAAATGAAGTTGCCCAGTTTGCCATGCATTAGGCCGTGTTTGTCTATTGTTGCCATAAGGTTTTTTTTTAATTGGGGACGTTAATAAGTTGATAAGTGGATAAGCTGATAAGCTAAAAAGCTAATAAGCAAATAAGCTAAAGAGCGAATAAGCTAATAAGCAAATAAGCGAATAAGCAAATAAGCTGAAAAGAGCCTCCCTTTCGGGAGGCAGTGCCGCAGTGGGTTATTGCTTTCTTTTCCTGATGCGGCTCAGGAGCATCCGGACCGTTAGGGTGCAGAGGTAACTGGAAGCGCCGCCGATACCGGCGAGTACCATTGTTTTCAAGACCTCGCTGCTGTCGATCTGCATCAGCACGATGAGTGCCATACCACTGAGGGTGCCGATGCGCTGTGAGGCGTCAAAGGCCGTCATAACAACCGGTTGTCCTCCACGGCAGTCTGGCTGATGGCCGAGGCGATGGCTCCTGCCACCATCACATAGCCTGCAATCGTGGTGAGCATGACCGGCAGTGCGACGGGAGCAGTGGCAATGGCACCACCCACAGCGGTGAGCAGTAAACCGAGGTTCCGGATTTTCTGGAAGAACCGGGGGGTAGGTTCCTTCACTCTTTTAATGATTTCTTTCATTTCGAATTGTTTTTAATGGTTAAGAAAATTTCTTGTCCCTGATCCAACAGAGGATAGAGGACTTTTTTCAATTTGTCAAGGGCCATTTTTGACTGTACGCCCTTGCCTTCTCCGGTATGCCGGAGTACGGGTGCAATGCACCCTCTAAGTTCTTTCTCCGCATCATTGGCCGGGTGAAAGAGAATGAAGTTCCTTCCGGAAACCGCTTCAATCTCAAAATGCCAGCCGAAGCGCGGACTGTGCCGCTTTGCAATCCTGTATTTTCCTTCGGGAATGCAGGAGATCTGAGGGAGGTTATCCCTCCAGGGCAATTCAATGGTGCTGCACAGGATCTGACCCTGAAACTGCAGGAGGCCATTGACGCCCCTCGGGGAATATCTCCTCATGAGTAAAAGCTCCATGATGCGCTACGGCGTACCGGACACTTTTACAATTTGCAGTGCATTGTAGGCACCGTTTTTCAGCGGACTATATGCACCGTTGGTTTCCTGAAAGAAGGTAATGCCCAACAACAGGAAAAGCGGATTTGGCGAGGCCGCGGGCAACGCATTTTCCAACAGAACCGCTTCACTCAGTTCTTCATCCACAGGGAAGAATGCCGTCTCCGACATGGTGGATTGAAACTCCCCGGTTTCAAAATTGATATCCGTAGCTCCGGAGATGATTTTGAAGTGGGTGGTTCCGGAGGGTGGCGTAATGCTTTCTCCGGGATGGAATACCGGAATCTGGATGGTTCCTTCTCCTGCCACCCTGTCGATGGTTCCCGTAAAGGGGACCTGCAGGATGGTTTCCAGAGCAGCTCCGGTATTGAATTCAAAGCCCAGCAGCAGTTCTGCCTCGCCGTCAATCACGTTGCGCAGGCCGCGGGGATTCACTTTGTCCAGTTGAATCACTTTCACCATTTCTCTGGTGAGCCTTCCCACCATTCTTTTGTCGGACACGTTACGGAGCATTTTCTGAAAAGAGCGCCTCAGGTACTTTCCTGCCTGGCCGGCTCTTCCGAATTCCGCCATATTTTCCCTCGTTCTCTGAAAGGCCGGATCGTTTCGGAGCCTGTCGCCTGTCATTGAGGTTTTCTCTCTGGCCATGTAGCCATCTTTGGTACGGTAGAAGGTAATATCCCCCATGGTACCTTTCAATTTGATAAGACCTTTTTGTCTTGCCATGATGTTTAAAATTTAAAATTGAACATTCGGATGTTAGGGTACACCCGGTTAAACCTGTTGTGATCACGGTGCAAATGTTCACAATAAAACCCTGCAAACCAAACAGTTGTGCCGTTATAGGTAGTTTTTGCCGAAAAAGGAGGATATTGCCGGAAAGGGGGGGGGGTGTGGATTGGTGATGATAGGGAGATTGGGTGAGGAGGAGATGGGGAGAATCAGCAAATCCACTAAACAATTAACCGATTAAACGATTAACCTGGAAGCCGGGTGCGGGATGCGGTCACTTTTTTACCGTGAAATCCCTAAAAAAGGGTCTTTGCGTCTCCCAAAATCTTTACTTCCATACTTCACCCGTACATACCCCGTAGTTACCCCGTATATACCCCGTACTTACCTTATGGCTGACTCTAGGGTAGAAATTGTAAGCTTAAATTGGGATATTTTCCTTTTTGCCTTGACGCAAAAAGGAACAAAAAAGTCAAGACTGGACCTTTTTGCTAAAAACTTCAATTTCTTTTTTCGTAAAAATCCGAACTTGTGCGAAAAGATGTTTTTCGCTTCGATTTAAACTTTTGTGTCGCACTTCAAACACCGGATTTTTAGCCTCAGTCCAAGTATTTCGTGTCAGCAACAAGAAATTGAAATTTTTCTTAACGCAAAAAGCTCCTAGGTCGCTTGCTTTCTTTTGAACTGGAGGTGATCATTTAGATGGTTAAAGGATTAAACGATTAAACGGTTTAACCCCGGCTTGGCAAATTAGCTTATCAGCTTCTTTGCTTCTTCGCTTATCAGCTTCTTCGCCAGTCCTCCCAGAGCGGGGCCTGAGGCTCTCGAAAGCTGAGCGGATTCAGGTCCTTGCTTTCTTTTGGAATGGAGGTGATCATTAAAAAGCCCACTGCTGGGGCAATGGGCTAAAAACGAACCGAAAGGATCATGCGATAACCCTATCTTGAATCAAATATAGAAAATAGATTAACATAAAAACAGGAAAAATCCTGTTTTTTATTTACATCCAAATTATTCATGGTTTTTATATATCATAATGTCATTATACCGGCTGCTGTGGTTCAGCTGCGCGCCTT
>JAEWZX010000037.1 GCA_023394965.1 Pseudomonadota bacterium
CGCGTTGCCCCTGAGGAGATCGCCGTCGCGAGCCGCAGGGCAAGGAAGGGGGTGCACCAGCTTTCGCGCCCTCCCGATCCGGCGGCGTCACTAACCGGAATGGTTCGAAAAGTCAAGGTTTTGCACCGGAAATAGGCTTGTGAGAGAGGGTGTCCTATCCAGGATGCCCCGTCACACCGCACCGCACGAACCACCCCTCCACCGTCATCCCCGCGCATGCGGGACCCAGAGCGGTCAGCACCACACCAGAACTGGACTGCCGCCTCTGCGCGAGAAGGCCGAGGGATGGTAAAGGCAGCAAATGAGGTCTTCTTTGGGGTGGTTTTGCGACTGTCGGGCTTTGGCGAACGGACTGGCAAAGGGGACCTAGCGATCCTAACGCACTTTGGGTCAGTTGAAGGCTGTTTGCCAATGGTTATTGGAGTTCCAGCCCGGTAATTTAACCCAAACAAATTATCCTAATACCGCGATGTCATATGCAAGATCCATCTGATGTAGAGGTCGGAGCTTTGCTAAGCTAATTTCCCAAATTGCGCTGAAGAACTGTTTCACCGCCGGGCTGCACACTCTCACTGATAAGTTTTGCCCATAGATTCCCGGTGTTCGCTGAGTTCGACAACAACAGGATCCCATCACCGGTTTCTGGATACATGACTGCGATGCTTCGTGCTCCCACATCAGCTCCGGTATGCTGCAGCGCGTATCCTCCGCCGTCGAGGTCCTGAATTACTTGCCATCCCAAGCCAAAAGGTATGCCATCTTCATCGGGCGCGACCGGTGTTATCATGGCGTGTGCGAGTTCCGGAGCGAGGTCCATCCCGTCCATAACATACACCATAAACGTCGCATAATCTCGAGCGGTGGTCAGGAGATTGTCGGCGGCGTTCGCTTGGGTGTGGGTCTCTCCGTCGAGCAGCTCGCCATCGCTGTCCCGCGGCTGTGCGTATCGGGATCGGTCCACGCCATCGGCAAAAGTGAAATGGGTGTCTTTCATGCCGAGAGGGCCGAACAGCTGTTCTTGCGCCAAGGCCTCCAGCGTTTTGCCGAATTTCGCCTCTAGGGCCTTGCGAAGATACTCCATCCCCTCGCCGGAATATTGCGTACGCGCGCCGGGCTGAAACTGGAACCTCAGAACATTGTCATCTGCCAGATATCGCCAATTGGGAAATCCGGTGCGATGCGTAAGGACATGCCGCGCGGTCAGGGCGCGCAATTCAGGCGCATCGGCCACATCTGGATCGACGTAATATCGCATCAGAGGTTCATCCAGGTCGAAGAGGTCTGCATCGACCAATTTCAAGGTCGTCATAGCTGTGACAGGCTTGGTCAGAGACGCGATGTTGTAGATCGTATCAAGCGGTGCGGCGACACCATCAGATAGTTCGCCGAACACCCGAATCTGCTGGATCTGGCCGCCCCTTATCCGCGCAAACGCCATCGAGGGGATGTCGAGCATTTCCATGACCGCTTCGATATGCAGATCGTTCTCGAACAGTGGTGAACGATAACCGGCACTTTCGGCGCCGGAATGGTCATAGCTAAGCACGCGGTGCATCTTCCACGCATTGCCGTCTAGCAACCACATGGTCGTGAAAGCGGCCGATCCCGCGAGCGTTTCCGTGCCATCGTTAGCGCGCTCGTAGAAGTTGTGATCGCCCTCCTGAATAGCGCCGTAAAGGACGCCGTCGGCATATAAGGGAAAGACGCGCTGAGTGTCGGGCACGATCCTCCGAATGGGCTTGAGGGGATTGTCACCGCATATGTTGTTTGTGAACGCTTTCAGAAATGCGTCCCGGTCCTGGATGCCGCCAACGTCGTGATAAAACTCCAAATCGTCTGACAACACCGCTTCGACGGCAGGAATATTGCATCTGTTAAACCCCTGATCGAATACGATATTATCCATCCGCGATATTGCGGCCTCGAGATCGTCTGGCGAAGATTCCTGAGCTATCGTTGGCGAACCGAGCATCAAGCAAGTCACAGGTGCCAAGAGGGTGGTTAATCTGCCGATCACTTATTTTCTTTCTACAGTGCGAGGATTCGCTAGCAGGGCTGTCTTATGAATGCAACACACCGCGGCCAGCTGCGACGTTCGTGGCAGGAAGGGCTGCCTTCGGTTGCCGATAGCGATTGGCCTGATGGCTGAGATTAGGGCGTGTAGGTGACAAGGTCCGGAGCATTTTGAATGTCCGGTTTCAGAAGGCAATGCGATTGCACTGCTACGACCGAAATCGGGCGCGTTAGCCTCCATCCCCTCCCTGCCGATTACCGCCTGCTGAGGGCCTAGGTCGCAAACAGCATTGTATCGTCCGCAAACGCTTTCATCTCCAGCGCATTGCCGCTGGGGTCGCGGAAGAACATCGTCGCCTGTTCGCCCGCCTGGCCTTTGAAACGGATGGTGGGCGTAATGGCGAAGTCCACGCCCGCCGCAGTCAGGCGATCGGCGAGTGCCTGCCAGTCGTCCATAGCCAGCACGATGCCGAAATGGGGAACCGGTACGCCGTGACCGTCGACATGGTTGCTTGCCCTATCGCCAGCTTCGCCCGGCGCCAGATGGGCGACAATCTGGTGGCCGTAGAAATCGAAATCGACCCATTCATCGCTGCTGCGCCCCTCCCGGCAGCCCATTGCCCCGCCATAAAAGGCGCGCGCGGCGGCAAGGTCGTCGACCGGGAAGGCGAGGTGGAAAGGCCGCAATGTCATGACACCAATCTAGGCCAGCATTTTTCATTTTCCTACAGCTGCATGTGCATGCCAGCCATCGCTCTATGCTTGACCCGATAACGCCTCAACGCTCGCACCATCCTCGACGATTATCTCGCTGAACTGCGTAACATGCGGTCCACCGTTCAGCATCGACAGCGGCGGGATGAACGCCTAACCCCCCAGACGAATCGCAAGGGGGCTCGCATGAAACTGATCATCGGCAACAAGAACTATTCGAGTTGGTCGCTGCGCGGCTGGCTGGCGGCAAAGCAGTCCGGCCTGTCCTTCGAAGAAATCGTGGTGCCGCTGTTCGGGGAAAACTGGGAAGCGGACCGGACCGACGGCCAGATCCGGCCATCTTCCGGCAAAGTCCCCCTGCTGTGGGATGGCGATGCGGTGGTCTGGGACAGTCTCGCCATTCTGGAATATCTGGCCGACAAGGTGGGGCGCGACCGGTTCTGGCCGAAGGACGAGGCCGCACGTGGCATGGCCCGTTCGATGGTGGCGGAAATGCATTCCTCCTTTGCCGCCCTGCGCAGCGAATGCCCGATGAATGTGCGCAAGCGCTTCGACGGCTTCGTGCCGAGCGAAGAGTGCAAGGCCGACATCATCCGCATCCTTGGCCTGTGGGCCGAAGCGCGTAGCCGCTTCGGCAGTGGCGGGCCTTTCCTGTTCGGCACTTTCGGCGCGGCAGACGTGTTCTTCGCCCCGATAGTGTCACGGTTCATCAGCTATCAGATCCCCGTCCCGGGTTTCGCCGGTGCCTATATGCAGGCGTTGTGGGAACACGAATGGATGGAAGCATGGATCGCCGCATCGGAAAACGAAGAATGGGTCATCGAACAATACGAAACGGTTGGCTGACGGCGCTCGCGGCGCTGGGGGCCCTTTTGCTCCCGGCGCAGGCGCAGGCCTGGGGCTTTTATGCCCACACGATGACCGCGAATATCGCGATGGAAAACGTGCGCCCCGAAACGCGCGTGAAGATCGCCCGCCTGCTCAAGGCTTCGCCCACGCTGGGCACGCCCGACTGTGCGATGGACACCTTGCCAGATGCCGCCGTCTGGCCCGATTGCCTGCGCGGCGCCTATTGGCGCTGGGGCTACACCTTTTCCTGGCATTACCAGACCGAACCGGTCACCGAGGAATACGATGTGCGCAAGAACTGTTCGGGCCTCAACTGCGTGAGCGCGCAGGTGGAACGTAACGAGCGCATCCTTGCCGACGAAAGCCTGCCCGACAATGTGCGGGTGGAAGCGCTGGCTTTCCTCGTCCACTTTATCGGCGATATTCACATGCCGCTGCATTCGGGCGATCATGACGATCGCGGCGGCAATGATCGCAAGGCCGATTACGGCATCGTTCCCGGCCTCAACCTGCATTGGATATGGGACGGACCGCTGGCCGAACGTGCGGTCAGCGAGGACCCGCCAATCGCGCGCCGCTATTCCGCCGAAGAACGCGCTGCGCTGGCCGGGGGCACCGTGGCCGACTGGGGACGTGAAAGCTGGGAAATCGCACGCAGCTTCGTCTATCCCGAAACCTTCGGCTGCGACCCCTGCGATGGAGAATTGCCCAGGCAAGTTGCCCTGTCGCAGGATCTGCTCGACCGCTCCGCACCGATTGCGCGCCGCCGGGTGCTGCAGGCGGGGCTGCGCATGGCGGATGCTCTCGACCGGGCGTTCGAACCCGGGGCACTGCCGGACGCGCCGCGCGATTAAGGGATGCGCGTGGCGGCGTAGGGCGTCCCGTCCCGGCGGGCGTATCCATCGGGGCCGAATACCATGTCGATATCGGGATAGGCGCCCGAATCCTTCGCCTTGTCCCCTGCGCTGACGGCCACGAATGTGCATTCGCTGTCCGACCGATTGTGGAGCTGGTGGCCGTTCTCGACCCCTGCCGGCCAGGCCAGAACGTCGCCAGGCCGGACCACGGTTTCGCCGCCGTCCTCGATCAGCACGGCTTCGCCGGAAAGCATGATCAGCAGTTCATCTTCCAGACGATGCCAGTGCCGCTGGGAAGAATAGGCACCGGGTTTCAGCGTGACATGGCTCGCCCCCATTTGCGTCAGCCCCGCCACCGGGGCGAGACGGCGATACCAACGGCCGGCCACCGCAGCATCGAAAGGCGCGGGATAGCCTGTGGCATTGGTCTGGGGGATGGCATCGAGATCGAGCTTGGGCATGGGCGCACACTCCTGCTAGCGCAGCATCTATGACCGACGTTCTCGACCTTGCCAATCGCCTCATGGCGGCGCCCAGCGTCACCCCCGCCACAGGTACCGTTTTCGATGCAATGGAAGCCATGCTCACCCCGCTGGGGTTCGATGTGAGCCGCTTCACCCGCGGCGATGGCGAGGTGGGCAGCCCGGAAGCGCCGGTCGAAAACCTTTTCGCCATTCGTCGCGGGCCGGAGGGATCGCGGCACTTTTCCTTTGCCGGACATCTCGATGTGGTCCCTCCCGGCGGCGGTTGGGCGAGCGAACCGTTCGCCCCCGAAGTGCGCGGCGAAATGCTCTATGGCCGCGGCGCTGTGGACATGAAGGGTGCCATCGCCTGCATGGTCGATGCCGTGGCTCGGCTGCCTGCCGACATGGGCACGATCAGCTTTATCATCACGGGTGACGAGGAAGGCCCGGCGCTGCACGGCACGCGCGCACTGATCGATTTCATGCGCGAACATGGCCACCAGCCCGATCTGTGTCTGGTCGGCGAACCCACCAGCGTGAACCGGCTGGGCGACATGATGAAGATCGGGCGGCGCGGTTCGGTCAATATCTGGCTGGAAGTGGAGGGCACGCAGGGCCATGTCGCCTATCCTCATCTGGCGGCCAACCCGATCCCCAAGCTCGTGGCCATGCTGGCAGAACTCGATGCGCTGGTGCTGGATGAAGGCACCGACTGGTTCCAGCCGAGCAATCTGGAAATCACCGATCTCGAAGTGGGTAATCCGGCGCATAATGTGATCCCCGAAAAGGCCAAGGCGCGCATTTCGATCCGCTTCAACGATTGCCATTCGGGGGCCTCGCTATCGCAGCAGGTCGTCGCCATCGCCGAAAAGCATGGCGGCACCGCTCTGCCGATCATCAGCGGCGAGCCTTTTCTCACCCCACCGGGGGAATTTTCCGACATTATCGCTGCGGCGGTGAAAGCGGAAACCGGCGTCGATCCGGAACCGTCGACCACCGGAGGGACATCCGACGCGCGCTTTCTGCGGGCCGTCTGCCCGGTCATCGAATTCGGCCTGTGCAATGCAACCATGCACAAACGTGACGAAGCTGTGGCCATTCAAGACCTTTCGACGCTAAGTCGCATCTACACGCGCATCGTCAGAGATGCGCTGGCCCGCTAAGGGGGCGGGCATAAGGGAGAGGGATCGCATGTTGAGAACCTGGTTCGAAATTCCGCTGTGGCAGCGCGTCATCACGGCGCTCATTCTCGGTGTGCTCACCGGCTGGGCCTGGGGGCCGGAAGCGGAATCGATCAAGTGGATCGGCGATTTCTTCATCAAGTCGATCAAGATGCTGGTCGTCCCGCTGATTTTCTTCAGCCTTGTATCCGGCATTGCCGCCATCGGCGACCTGCGCAAGCTGGGTGCGGTCGGCGGGCGGGCGATGCTGTTGTTCGTGGTTACCGGGCAGATCGCGGTGTGGCTCGGCCTGGGGCTCGGCACGTTGGTCGCACCGGGCAGCGGTGTGGATACCACTGCCATCGAAATGGGGCAGACGCCCGAACCCAACCCGACGACGGCAGTCGACATGATCCTTTCTATCGTGCCGGAAAGCCCGGTACAGGTGATGGCGGATGTTTCCGTCCTGCCGCTGATCGTTTTCAGCCTGCTGATCGGTATCGGCATATTGATGGCCAAGGAAGACGGGCTGCCGGTTCAAAAGGTTTTCGATAGCGGCGCGGTAATCATGCAGAAGGTGACCATGGTGGTGATGGAACTCACCCCCTTTGGTGTTTTCGCGCTGATGGCTTGGGTTGCGGGCACGCTGGGCCTCGATGCGCTGGTCGCCCTGTCGAAACTGGTCGCGCTCAATTATGCGGGCTGCCTGCTGATCATCTTCGTGATGTATTCGGCGATGATCAAATTCCTTGCCAAGCTGCCGGTGCGTGACTTTTTTCGCGGGATTATCGATGCAATGGCCGTGAGCTATTCCACCGCCAGTTCCAATGCGACGCTGCCGGTGACGCTGCGCTGCGCCGAGCGCAATTTGGGCGTGTCGAACTCCGTGGCCAGTTTTGTGATCGCTCTGGGGGCGACGATCAACATGAACGGCACGGCCATGTATCTTGGCCTTGCAACACTTTTCGGCGCGCAGATCTTCGGCGTCGATCTCAGCTGGGGCGATTATTTCCTGATCTCGATCCTGGCGACGCTCGGCGCGGTAGGGGCGGCGGGCATTCCGGGGGCAGGGCTCATCATGATGGCGCTGGTGTTCGGCGCGGTCGGCGTGCCGTTGGAAACGATCGCCTTCGTGGCGGGCGTCGACCGGATCATGGACATGATGCGCACCACCACCAACGTGTCGGGCGATGCCGCCGTGGCGACCACGGTGGCTGTGATGACGGGCGAGATCGACCGGCGCGAAATGGTCTCGGCGGATGATGTTTGAGGCGTCAATCATATGGCCGCTCAGGATGCGCGCTCTTGTTGGCATTTTCGAAGAGCTCGCCGCGCGTTGTGACGACGAGCGATATGCCATCGCCAATGATCTCGAAGGCATCTTGATTTTAAGGCATCAGCAGGTCGCGGATGGGGAGTGGCCTCCGGTTTTTTAAGGTTTATGAGGCGTTCGACGCTGGGGAGTTCCGAAGGCCCAAGGACGGTGATGCTGATCCGGTCGTTCTTTACACCAATCCAGCAATCGCGGACATTGTTTCGAAGCTCGATTAACGCCCCCTGGGTTTCTCCAGCACCTTCTTCCTGAAGCTGCACAGATCCTCGACCTTGCAGCGCCAGCACTCGGGCGTGCGCGCCTTGCAGACATAGCGGCCGTGCAGGATCAGCCAGTGATGCGCGCCGAGGCGGAAGGGCTGCGGAACCCGCTTCTCCAGTTTCGCCTCGACCTGTTCGGGCGTCTTGCCCTTGGCGAGGCCCGTCCGGTTGCCCACCCGGAAGATATGCGTGTCGACCGCGAAGGTCTCCTGTCCGAACCAGCAGTTGAGCACGACATTGGCCGTCTTGCGGCCCACGCCCGGCAAGCGCACCAGTTCCTCACGGGTGCCGGGCACCTCGCCGCCATATTCGTCGACCAGCAGCTGCGACAGCGCGATAACGTTCTTGGCCTTGGAGTTGAACAGACCGATGGTCTTGATGTGCTCTTTCAGCCCCTCTTCGCCCAGATCGAGCATGGCCTGCGGCGCATCGACCTTCGCGAACAGCGCGCGGGTGGCCTTGTTCACCCCCACGTCGGTCGCTTGGGCGGAAAGCGCGACGGCCACCACCAGCTGATAGGCATTGCCATATTCCAGCTCGGTTTCGGGGTCGGGGTTGTCTTCGGCGAGGCGGCGGAAGAATTCGAAAATCTGGTCCTTGGTCATTCGAGGCCAAGCACCTCTTCCATCCGGTAGCGGCCCGGCTGCCTGCCGATCAGCCACTCTGCTGCGCGCACGGCACTGCGGGCAAAGATGCTGCGGTTTTCCGCACTGTGCGACAGGGTCAGGCGCTCTTCGTCACCGGCAAGGATGACACTATGGTCCCCTGCGACGGTTCCACCGCGCAGGCTCGCGAAACCGATCGCACCTTCCTGCCGCGCGCCGGTGTGCCCATCACGCCCCCGTTCAGAATGGGCGGAAAGATCGATCCCGCGCCCTGCGGCTGCCGCATCGCCAAGCAGTAGAGCGGTGCCGCTGGGCGCATCGACTTTGCGGCGGTGGTGCATTTCCAGAATTTCGATATCCCAGTCGGGGCCAAGCCGGGATGCCGCTTCACGCACAAGATGTGCCAGCAACGTCACGCCCAGCGAGGTATTGCCGGTTTGCAAAACCGCCACTACCCGCGCTGCATTGTCGATGGCGTCGTGCTGGGCCGGATCCAGCCCGGTCGTGCCGATAACAATGGGGATGCCCGCGCCGATCGCAGCGTGCAGATTGGCGTCCAGCGCCTGCGGAGAAGAGAAATCTACCAGCACATCGCTGGCATCTGCCAAGCCTGCAGGGTCGCCGCCCCGATCGATGCCCCCGGCCAGTTCGTGTTCGCTCGCAGTGACGATTTCTGCCAGCGCATGGCCCATGGCACCATCGCTTCCGATTATCCCGATCCGCGCCATTGGTTCTCCCTGTGAGGCTTGGCTGTGCTAGAATGCATGAGGGCGGTTTGAAATGCCCTGCTGCTGCGCTACTTGAGGGTAATGGCCGACATGCGCAACATCGTGATTTTGACCGGGGCGGGAATTTCTGCCGAAAGCGGCATCAACACCTTCCGTGATGCGGGGGGGCTGTGGGAAGATCATCGGGTGGAAGATGTTGCCACACCCGAAGCATTCGAACGCGATCCCGACCTTGTCCTGCGGTTTTACGATATGCGGCGCGAAGCGGTGCAGACCAAACAGCCCAATGCCGCGCATGACGCGCTGGCCAGGCTGGATGACGCCTGGGATGGCGATCTTCTGATCGTCACGCAGAATGTGGATGATCTGCATGAACGGGCCGGAGCCAAGCGTGTGCTGCACATGCATGGCACGCATCTCAACGCTTTGTGCGCGGCTTGTGGTGTGCGCACTCCCTGGACCGGTCCGATGATCGACCGCCCCGCCTGCCCCGTATGCGGCTTGCGGGCGTTGCGGCCCGATGTCGTCTGGTTCGGTGAAATGCCGTATGGAATGGATCGCATCTACGAGGGTCTCCATCGCGCAGATATGTTTGTTAGTATCGGCACATCGGGCGCAGTCTATCCTGCAGCTGGCTTTGTGCAGGAAGCGCGCGAAATGCGGGTGCGCACGCTGGAACTCAATCTGGAAGCCAGCATGGGATCACGCTGGTTTCACGAATCGCGCCACGGGCCGGCCAGCCAGCTCGTGCCGCAATGGGTGGATGAAGTGCTAGGCGGCTGATCCGCAGGCGCCGCACGACGGGTCTTTGGCAATGGCAAAGCTGCGCATGCCCGGCTTGAGACCGTCGAGCAAATGGACGCGGCCCCAGTCCGTTTGCCCGAGTGTGCTGACCCCATCGAGCAAGATGCGTACGGCCTGCATCGCCGCGAAAGTGGCAACCCATCCGGCCATGGCACCCAGCATGCCGTCTTCGGCACAGGTGTCGCAATCTTCCGCATCGAAGGCATCGCCGACAAAGCAGCGGTAGCAGGCCTCGCCAGCCAAGTGGCCGGCAAAGGCGCCAACCTGCCCCTGGAAGCGCCCCACCGCGGCGGACAGTAGCGGCACACGTTCGGCAACACAGGCGTCGGATACGGCAAGGCGAGTCGAAAAATTATCGGTCCCGTCGAGCACGAGATCGGCCCCGATGACGAGGTCCGGTGCGTTGGTGGCCGTAATGCGGCGATCGCTGATCTCTACATCGAGTTCGGGATCGAAGCCGGTCACCCATCGCTTGGCAATCACGGCCTTGCCGTGGCCGATATCGCGTTCGTTGAACAGCGTCTGGCGCTGGAGGTTGCTTTCATCGACACGATCGTCGTCGATCAGCGTCAGCTTTCCGATTCCCGCCCCGGCGAGATATTGCAGGGCAGGGCTGCCGATGCCGCCCAGGCCGACCAGCACCAGATGCTTTCCCGCCAGCGCGACCTGGCCTGCGCCGCCGATTTCGGGCAGGACGATGTGACGGGCGAACCGCTCCAGGCGTTCGGGTGGCAGATTCACGCGCCGTTATCCTCCGTGCCGGAAAGGCGTTCCCTGCGAAAACCGTGCATGCCGTGCCACCATTGCAGGGCGATCACTGCGCCCTTGGAAGGCTGCAACAGTGCAACCAGCATTGCTATGGCAAGCGGGATTATGATCGCGACAACCGCGATTGCGGACAATTCGAAATCGCCGCCCAGCATGATCAAGACCGGAGCCAGCAGATGTCCGGTGATGAAGATGGAGATATAAGCGGGAAAATCGTCGGCACTCTGAACCGACAGATCAAGGCCGCAGGCCGCACAGCGATTATGTGGTTTGAGCCATTTGCGGAAGATTTTCGCTTCCCCGCAGCGCGGGCAACATCCGCGTGCCCCGCGCCACAGAGCTGCCCCGATGGAATGGGGCAGATCGATATCCGTGCGCGGAGCAAGGGAGTCGCTGTTCGGCATATGAGCCCTTTGGCCCGTGACGCGCAGCCTGTCGACAGGTCTGTGCATGAACCTGTCGACCGGCGGCGAATGGATCGTGGAGCAGCCCCGGCTGGGGCGCGGATTTTCCGTCAGCTTTCCAGCTGTCTCAACAGGCTGCGCACGTCACCGTCCATATCGGCATCGCGCTGCCGCAGATCCTCTATCAGGCGCACGGCGTGGATCACGGTCGAATGGTCGCGACCGCCGAACTTGCGCCCGATTTCGGGATAACTTCGCGGGGTGAGAACCTTGGAAAGGTACATCGCCACCTGCCGCGGACGGACCACGGCGCGCGCGCGCCGCTTGCTGCTCATTTCCGAGCGGTCGATGCGGTAAAACTGGCAGACCGTCCGCTGGATTTCGTCGATCGTAATCCGGCGGCGGTTGGCCGACAGGATATCGGTAAGCTGTTCCTCGGCCAGCTGCAACGAGACTTCCTGTCCCGTCAGCTGGGCATAGGCGATCAGCTTGTTGAGGCCACCGACCAGTTCGCGCACGTTGCGGGTGATCGTGCGGGCGAGGAAATCGAGTACATCGGCCGGCACTTCGAGCGGCGCGAAACGGGTAAGCTTGGAGGTGAGAATTTTCTTCCGCAGTTCGATATCGGCCGCCTGGATATCGGCCACAAGACCCATCGAGAGACGCGAAAGAAGGCGCGGTTCGACCCCGTCGAGCGCCTGGGGCGCGCGGTCGGCAGCGAAGACCAGCCGTTTGCCTTCGGCCAGCAGGGCATCGATCGTGTAGAGCAGTTCTTCCTGTGCGCTGGCCTTGCCGATGATGAACTGAATATCGTCCACCAGCAGCAGGTCGAAGCTGCGCAGGCGGGCCTTGAATTCCAGCATCTGGTTGGCCTTCAGCGCCTGGACGAATTCGACCATGAAGCGTTCGGCACTGCAGTAGAAAATCCGGCTACGCGGATGGGCCTGCAGGAAACTGTGACCGATGGCGTGCAGCAGATGCGTCTTGCCCTGGCCGGTCGCTGCCTTGAGGTAGAGCGGGCTGAACTGCGGCTTCTCGGTCGCGCCCATGCGCTGCGCGGCGTTGAAAGCCAGCACATTGGCTTCGCCCGTGATGAAAGCGGCAAATGTCAGTGACGGGTCGAGGCCGACCGAGCTGGTAAAGCCGGTTTCGCCCAGCGTGTCGGCGCCGATCGCCATCATCGATGTGTCGGCGCCGTCGTTTGCCGGACGGCGGCCATCCGAATGGAGCCGCAGATCGGCGACCTGGCGGCGGCCGGGGTGGACCTGGATACACACGTCGCGCACTTCGCTGCGGGCGATCTTCCATGCCAGGCTCAGCCTGTCGGCAAAGCGATCCTTCACCCAGTTTGCGCTGAATTCGGTGGGAAGAAACAGGTCGAGCGTGCCGGTGGCCTTGTCGATGCCGCCAACCTGAATCGGCTTGATCCACTGGCTGTGAAGCTGGTGGCCCAGATCTTTTCGCAGGCCCTGGCTGATGTCTGCCCAATCCGCCGCCAGGTTAACCGCTTCCAGATCTTCCATGAAATCGTCCTGTGCTTTCTTCGTCGCCCCGGTTTTTGCTGTGTCGCGCATTCCCGTACAGTCCCCCGAGGAGCGCCACATGGCGCTCGTGATTTAATGTCCAGCAAGATAGGCACGGCTTTGCCGCACTCCGGAATCGGTGCTTCCGGAGGTCTTCCTCACCTGTGATGTTCTTAAAGCCCGAGCTGTCCCGTCCCGAGCTGAGAACCATTGTCTAGGTCGCTCGCCGGATGAGTCGCAAGGGGGATAACTGCAAAAAATCTGAAATATACTTGTTGACTCGGACGTGACCCGCAGGCCCCCGTTCAAGTCAATGAAATTACTAGAATAAACGGATTTTGGTGATGCGAATCGCGGGTTTCTCGTGCTTCACATCCCGGGGCCGTTCGAGGTGCGTATCGAAACGCAACCGGAATACGACAAAAGGGCCGCCGGTTCGACCGACGACCCTTTTGTATTGCGCTGCCGGCAGGCCGGCGAGAGCGAATCAGAGAGCGGAAACGCGCTTCGTCAGGCGGCTCATCTTGCGAGCTGCGGTGTTCTTGTGAAACACACCGCGGGCAACACCACGGGCCAGCTCGGGCTGGGCTGCCTTGAGTGCGGTCTGCGCACCGTCCTTGTCGCCGCCTTCGATCGCGACTTCCACTTTCTTCAGGAAGTTGCGAATGCGGCTCATGCGGGCACCGTTGATTTCGGCGCGCTTTTCATTGCGGCGGATGCGCTTTTTGGCTTGCGGCGTATTGGCCATGTCTGTCCTCGTCAGGCCGCACGGCATGCGCGGCGGAAAATCTCGTAACTGCGTGCGAAAAGGCGGCATGGGCCGCCGGAAAGCGGCGCACTTAGCGTCGTCCCTCCGAATCGTCAAGCAAATCGTCGAACCGTCCGACAGGGCGGTTGCGGAACTGTGGTCACCAGCTCCGGTTGGGACTATATGAAGGCTATCGCGCGAAAGGACAATATGTGAACGATAAGCGGGAAACGAGTGATGCCGAATGGCGTGAAAAACTGACCCCCGAGCAGTATCATGTGCTGCGCGAGGCCGGGACGGAGCGTGCGTTCACCGGCAAATATGACAAGCATTACGATGCAGGCGAATATTACTGTGCCGGCTGCGGGCAGAAGCTTTTCGAAAGCGACGACAAATACAATAGTGGGTGCGGCTGGCCTGCCTTCACCGCTCCGGCCGAAGGAGAGGCGGTGGACGAGCATCGTGATACCTCCCACGGCATGATTCGCACCGAAGTTACCTGTTCCAATTGCGGCGGGCATCTGGGGCATGTCTTCCCCGACGGCCCCCCGGACCGCGGCGGCATGCGGTACTGCATCAATTCGGCTGCTCTGGACTTCGATCCCGAGGACTGATCTGCCCCCCCGACAGACCGGGGCGTCCATTCACGCGGGATTAGACCTCGCCATGCGATATCCCTGCTTTTATAGAGCCTCTATCTGGGGGCGGCGGCGAATAAAGGGTATCTGCGTAAGCAATGGATAAGAGAGGGAGCCGCCGTAAAGGCGCGGCGCGTAATGGCCGCGCAGAAGGCGCATCAGCGGACAAACCGCAGAGCCGGGTGAAATTCTGGTTCCGCCGCCTGTTCATCTGGGGCAGCGTGATTGCCCTGCTGGGCGCGCTGTTCCTGGGCCTGGCGGTGGTGTTCGCTGCCCGATCCATGCCGGGTTACTATCAGCTCAAGGCGACGCAGACTGCGCAGACCATCGTGGTGCGTGCGCGGGATGGCACGGAAATTGTCGAGCTGGGCCCCAGTTTCGGCAAGTGGCTGACGTCCGACGAAATACCGCAGGTGATGAAGGATGCGATGGTTTCCGTCGAAGACCGCCGGTTCTATTCGCATATCGGTGTCGATCCCTATGGCCTCGTCCGTGCCGTCTATACCGCCGTCACAGGCGACCGGCGCGTTTCGGCCACCTCGACCATTACCCAGCAGCTGGCCCGCAATGTCTTCCTCAACAGCAACCGCTCGCTTGATCGCAAGGTGCGCGAAGCCGTGCTGGCCATGGCGCTGGAAGCGAAGTTCTCGAAAGAGCAGATCCTCGAGCTCTATCTCAACAAGGTCTATTTCGGTGGCGGTGCTTACGGCATCGATTCGGCCAGCCGGAAGTTTTTCAGCCATCCGGCCACCGAACTGTCGACTGCCGAAGCGGCGATCATCGCCGGGCTCGTCAAGGCACCCAGCCGCTATTCGCCGACAGCCGATGTGAATGCCGCGGTGGGCCGTGCCAGCGTCGTTCTGCGCCTGATGAAGGAGCAGGGGCGTATCCCCGCCAACGCCACCGTCGATCCCAGCGCGGTCAAACTCAAGGAAGAAGCCGGCCAGAACTCGGTACGCTATTTCACCGACTGGGCGCTGCCGCAGCTCGATCTGCTGCTGCCCGAAACGTTCGAACCGATCGAGGTCTGGACTACGCTGGATGTAGGTATGCAGCGCGCGGCAACTGCATCGATCAAGTCGAACACGCCGGAGGGGGCACAGGGGGCTCTGGTCAGCATGGACCGTGACGGGGCCGTGCTCGCGCTTGTCGGCGGCACGGATTACATCAAGACCAATTATAATCGCGCCACCGATGCTTTGCGCCAGCCCGGCTCATCCTGGAAGCTGTTCGTTTATCTGGCCGCTCTCGAGGCGGGCTATACGCCGGACGACCGCGTGGTCGATACGGCAGTGACGATCAACGGTTGGAGCCCGCGCAATTCGTCCGGGCGCAATGTGGGCGAAATCGATCTGCGCACAGCCTTTGCTTATTCGATCAACACCGTTGCCGCGCAGCTCGGCAATGAAGTCGGCTTCGGCACGGTTGCCTCGATGGCGCGACGTTTCGGGATCACGACCGAAATCAATACCTATCCTTCAATGGTACTCGGCACGAACGAAGTTCGCCTGATCGATATGACCCGCGCCTTTGCGGCGGTTTCGGCGGGGGGTAATTCGGTCGAACCCTATGGCATTCTGAAAGTGGAAACGGCCGATGGGGATCTGCTTTACCAGCATGAACGCAGCAATCGCAGCACTCAGCTGGTGCCCGATTATGTCGCGGCCGGGATAACCGATCTGTTGCAGACAGCCGTTGCCACGGGCACGGGACGGGCTGCGCAGATCGGTCGCCCGGTGGCAGGCAAGACCGGCACCACCAGTTCGAACAAGGATGGCTATTTCGTCGGCTTTTCATCCGGCATCACAACCGGTGTGTGGATGGGCCGTGATGACAATGTGCGCGTTGGCGGGCTGCAGGGTGGCACCGCGCCGGCCCGCGCCTTCGCCGCGTACATGCGCTATGCCGTGAAGGACCGTCCGGTTGAACAGTTCGATACCGACCTGCAGCTTCCGGAATGGCAGCTTGAGCCCGACGATGAGTATATGCTCGGCGATCCTGAAGATTATTACTTCATCGACGAGCAGGGCAATCTGATCGAACCGGGTACTTCGGATACGCCGCGGCAGGATCCGTTCGGCGAAGAGTTCGACCGCACGCTCGATCGTGACCGCCCGCGTTCGCCGGTGCCCAATCCCAACAATCCGTCGGTGCCAAGCCCGCGCCCGCCGCAGCAGCCTCCACGCGGGGTGGATGGGGCACCGCAGGCGGTGGGCGACGATTTTCTGGATGAAGCAACCGGGTCGAGGCGCGAACCGCGCCAGTGACCCCGGGGCGCCCCAGCAGGGCCGGCATTAAACCGCAGATGCCCAAGACAAGGAAAAGGGCGGCCCCCCCACAATAGGGAGCCGCCCTTATTTCATTCCGGCTTTAGCCTCAGCGGAAACGGACTGCCACATATTGCGGCGGGCGGCCACGGCGCTGGACGCGCAGCAGAACCGCCTCGCGATTTTCGCTTTGCGCGGTGCGCACTGCGCTCTCCAGGCCTTCGAGCGTGGCCACCGGACGGTAATTCGCCGTCAGGATGATGTCGCCACGCTGCAGTCCTTTGCGCGCCGCGTCGGAGTTCTGATCGACACCTGCAACGACAACACCCTGCGTATCGGTGCCCACACCCAGTTGGCGGGCGATCTGCGGCGAGAGCGGGAGAACCTGCAGGCCGAGCTTCTCTTCGATCACGGCATTGTCGCCCGGCTCCATCGGGTCTTCGTCTTCGGCATCCGGGTTGAACTGCTGCTGCTGGCGTAGCTCTTCTTCGGAAGGACGCTTGCCCACGGTCAGATTGACCCGGCTGGTCTTGCCGTCGCGGATCAGTTCGACAGGGATAGTCGTACCCGGACGGATGTTGGCGATCAGGAACGAAAGCGTCTGGTCGGGGGTCACATCCTTGCCGTTGATCTTGGTCACGACGTCGCCAGGCCGGATGCCGGCCTTTTCCGCTGCTTCGCCCGGCTGGACCGACTGGATGAATTCGCCCCGCTTTTGCTTGATACCAAGCGAAGCGGCCAGATCGTCGGTCACCGGCTGGATCTGCACGCCCAGATAGCCGCGCTCGATTTCAACGCCGTCGCGTAGCTTCTGGACGATCGGAGCTGCGATTTCCGCAGGGATGGCAAAACCGATGCCGACGCTGCCGCCCGAAGGCGAGAAGATGGCATTGTTGATGCCGATGACATTGCCCTGCATGTCGAACAGCGGACCGCCCGAATTGCCGCGGTTGATGCTGGCGTCGGTCTGGATATAGCGGTCATAGGCACCACCCTGACCGGTGACGCGCTGAATAGCGGAAATGATGCCCGAGGTTACCGTTCCGCCAAGGCCGAAGGGGTTGCCGATCGCAACCACCCAGTCGCCCGGGCGGGCCTGCCGCGAATCGCCGAATTCCACGAAGGGGAAGGGCTTGCTGCCGCTGATCTTGAGCACTGCCAGATCCGACTGCGCATCGGTGCCCACCAGTTCGGCGTTATATTCGGCGCCATCGGGCATGATGACGGTGATTTCTTCCACGGTCCCGCGCCCGGTCGGGCTGACCACGTGGTTGTTCGTCACGATATAGCCGTCGGCGGAGATGATGAATCCCGAACCCAGCGACTGGCCTTCGCGATATTGCGGTTCCTGCTGCTGCCCGCCGCGACGCCCGAACATCCCTTCGAAGGGGGTTCCGGCAAACGGGTTCATATTGTTGGTCGCGACTTCGATGCGCTGGCGTGTCGAAATGTTCACCACGGCCGGCTGCAACTGAGCCGTCAGATCGGCAAAACTTTCCGGGGCACCCGCACGCGGTACGACACGAGCCATATGGCTGTCGTCGTTCTGCGCAACCTGGGCTCCGGCCGGATAGCCGGTCGCGAGCGAGATTGCGGCGCCACCCACCAGCAGCGCACTCGTCACGGAATATGCATATCGCACTGGCTTCACGTCCTTTTCGTCCTCTTCATAACTTTGCATCGACTGCGCTGGCGGTATTCCTACCGTCCGACGCGCCATGCGTTCCGGCGGCGACTCTCTCGCTCGCCGCTGAATACCGTTTGAACGGCGTCAGGATCGCTCGACGAACGATCAACGCCGCCCGCGGAACTGCCGCAGATACTCGTTGTCCGGCGACAGGATGATGCTGCTCTCCGACGGATTTTCGCTGTTGGAGAATGTCGCATCGTAGCTCTGCATGGCGCGATAGAAGTCATAGAACTCCGCATCCTGACCAAAGCTTTCCGCATAGATGCGCGCCGCTTCCGCATCGGCATCGGCGCGAATGATGCGGGCATCGCGATCACCCTGCGCTCGGATCGTCCGCGCTTCGCGGGCACGGTCTGATTCCATGCGGCGGAATGCCGATTGCAGCGGCGCGTCGGGCAGATCGGTGCGCATGATCTTAACATCGACCACTTCGGCCCCGTACTGGCGGGCCTGCCGGTCCAGATTGGAGCGGACATTGGCCAACGCACTACCGCGTTCGGCCGTCAGCATGGCCTGGAAGGTGCGACGGCCCAGTTCCTGACGCAGTACCGAGTTGAGGATCGGCTGCAGCGCGTTACGCACGCCTTCCGTCGATCCCGCACGTTCCACCATGCGCACCGGATCGGTGATGCGGAACCGCGCATAGGCATTGACGAGCAGGCGCTGCTGGTCGGCCGAGAGAACTTCCTCGTCCGTCATTTCCAGATCGAGCAGACGCTTTTCGATGCGACGCACACTGTCGATGAAGGGGACGCGGAAATAAAGGCCGGCATTGGTCTTGCCGTTCGGTGTGTTGACCGTGCCGACCGGTTCACCCGTACGGATGACCACGGCCTGTTCTTCTTCGGGCACGATATAGGCGCTCATCATGAAGGCGACGAGCAAGACACCAAGCACGACAACGGCGCCGCGATACTTTTGCAGGAAATTGCTCATGTCACTGGCCCTCCGGTGCTGTCACAACCGTGGCAGGCGATCCCTGCTGGGCACGCCGCTTGAGTTCGGGAAGCGGCAGGTAGGGGGTCACATTGCCGGTTTCGACGATGGTCTTGTCCGTCTGGCTCAGCACACGCTCCATGGTTTCGTAATAAAGACGCTGGCGCGTGACCTGCGGGGCAAGGCGATACTGCTGATACACCTTGTCGAAGGCTTCCGCTTCACCCTGCGCCTGGGCCAGCACCTGCTGCGCATAACCACGTGCCTGGTTGCGCGCGGCGTCGGCATTCTGTTCGGCCACCTGCACATCGCGGAAGGCGTCGACCACCTGCGCGGGAGGGTCGGCCTTTTCGATTTCCACACCCAGCACGTTTACGCCGGCCTTGTAGCCATCCAGCGTGCGCTGCATGCGTTCGCGCACATCCAGTTCGATCGCGGCACGGCCCTGGCCGGAAAAGGTTTCGTCCAGTTCCGTTTCGGCAACTGCCGCGCGCATTGCTGCTTCCGCCGCTTCATTCACCGTGTCGATCGGATCGACGACGCGGAATTTGAAATCGGACAGATTCTTGATGTTCCAGCGCACGATATAGCTCAGATCAACCAGGTTCTGGTCGCCTGTCAGAATCAGCTTGGCCTGATTGTCATTGCCCGGAATACGCACGGACCGTACGCCTTCGACATCTTCGACTTCCACGGTTTCTATTGGGAAGGGGGCCGAAAAATTGAGGCCTGGCTGCATGGCGCGCGTGTAATTACCGAGCGTCTTCACCACGGCCTGTTGTTGGGGGCCGACCAGATGGACGCTGGTCGCCAGCACGCCCACGGCCAGAATGCCGATGATCGCAATCGGGAACCAGCTCTTTCCGCCGGGCCGCTGGGGGAATCGCATACCGGGGCCGCCGGAACCACCGCCGCCGCTACGGCGCGGGCCTTCGGGGCCGCGGCTTTTGAAAATATCTTCGATATTGGGGGCGCGGCGACCTTCGTCGCTGCCGCCCGGCGGCAACCAGGGATTGCGCGGACCCTTGGGCTTGTCGCCACTGCTGCCCTCGCTCGGCTTATCGCCATCGCCACCATTCCCGGAACTTCCGCCCCAAGGGTTTTTACTACCCGCCATCGCCAGGGAAATCCTGCGTCCAAACCCGTCAAAAATTCTCATGCGATCCCTTATAGGTGTGGTTCGCCGGAAAAACAGGGGTTGCCGCGCGCTTTTCGATGCTACAGCAGCGCCGGCCATGAGTTCACCTGACCTGAAATCGCTGCTTCCTGCCGACATTGCCCAATATGTCGCGACTCTTTCCTTCAAAGACGGGAGGGCGATCGTCGTCGTTGATGCCGCTGGGCTTACCGAACAGCAAAGGGGGGAAATCGAAGGCTCGATCGACACCATTCTGTCCGGTCATGAAGAGGTTTCCGAAGTGCGCATCGTCATGACGGCGGAGCGCAAGCAGCGGCGGTTGATTGCCATCGGCAGCGGCAAAGGCGGGGTTGGCAAGTCGACACTGACCGCCAATCTGGCCATCGCCCTGAAGAAAGCAGGCCGCATGGTCGGGCTGGTCGATGCTGACATTTACGGTCCGTCACAGCCGGTGATTTTTGGCAATCAGGGCCAGAAACCCATCGCGCGCGACAACAAGCTGGTTCCGGTTGAAAGCTCTGTCGGTATTCCGGTTCTGTCCATGGGGCACCTGGTCGAACCCGGCCGCGCACTGGCATGGCGCGGGCCGATGGCGGGCAATGCGCTGACCCAGTTGGTCGATGCCCACTGGGGCGATGTCGATACGCTGCTGGTCGATCTGCCGCCAGGCACGGGCGATGTGCAGCTCACCATGTTGCAGCGGTTCAAGCCGATGGGGGCGGTGCTTGTCTCTACACCGCAGGATCTGGCCCTCATCGATGCTGCGCGTGCCGGGCAATTGTTCGATCAGGCCGGCGTTCCGGTGATCGGCCTGGTGGAAAATATGGCAGGATATGCCTGCCCCCATTGTGGCGAGATATCCGACCCCTTCGGAAAAGGGGGAGTGGAAACGGCTGCCCAACGGCTCGATCTGCCTTTCCTCGGGCGGATCCCACTCGACCTCGCAATTCGCGAGGGCAGCGATCGCGGTGCGCCGCCGGCGGCTGGCGAGGGTGGGCTCGCCAAGCCTTTCGAAGATATTGCCGCCAAGGTCGACGCATGGATCGGCGCGCAAAGCTAGGCGGGCTTTCGGTTACCCGCCGCCAGCTATTTGCGGGGGCGGCGGTGGGCGGTGGCCTGGCAGTAGCCTGGTGGTTATGGCCGCGCCATTATCCCAGCCCTCTCGATCCGCGTCCGGACGAGCGGGATTTCGGCGGCTGGCTCACTATCGGCCGCGACGGCGTGGTCACTGTGGCTGTGCCCCAATTGGAAATGGGCCAGGGCGTCACCACGGTTCTGGCGCAGATCGTGGCGGTGGAACTGGGTGCGGACTGGCGCCAGATTGCAGTCGAGCCAGCGCCGTCTTCCGGCCTTTATGCAAATGTTCCGCTGGCGGCCAAATGGGCGCCGCTGTGGTCCAGCCTGCCTGACTTTGCCAGTGATCCCGAAAGCCGGCTGGCGGAAAACTTTGCCCGCAGCAACGCCTTTATTGCGACGGCCGACGGCACGTCTCTGGCGGGTTACGAACCGCCTTTGCGGGAAGCGGCGGCTGCTGCACGCGCGTTGTTGGCGATGGCCGCCGCTGCACGGTGGGATGTCGACTGGGAGGAATGCGAGGTCGCAGGCGGCCTGGTCCGCCACGGTGAAGAGACACTGCCGTTCGGCGATCTGGTGGCAGAGGCTGCGGATTTCGATCCACCCGATCCGCCGCCCGTTAAAGTGGAGCCCGCAGCCGAGGACCCTTCGCCCGCCGAAGCCGAGCTTGCTCCGGATTTTCCCCGCCTCGATCTGCCCGCCAAAGTCGACGGCAATTTCCTGTTCGCCGGCGATATCCGGTTGCCGGGAATGGTCTTCGCGTCGATCAGGCACGGCCCTTTGGGTACGTCGGAACTGGTGCGGTTCGACGCGAAAGCTGCCGCCGGGATGGGCGGTGTCGTGTCTGTGGTGAAGTCCCGCCGCTATCTGGCCGTTGCGGCCGAAAGCTGGTGGATTGCGGAACAGGCTCTCAAGAAAATGCGGCCCGTATTCGCAGGGCCGAAGGCGGTCGATAGCCGGGCGGCGATGGAACTGCTCGATGCGGCGCATGGCACTGTCGAACCCCAGCGAACGGTCGAAGTCGGCACTGGTGACGATATGCTCGCCCGGCCCGACTATGCCCAGACCTATACGGTCGCCCCGGCTGTTCACGCCGCGATCGAAACTGCCAGTGCCACCGCCCGCTACGATGGCACGACACTGGAATTGTGGATCGCGGCGCAGGCGCCCGAACTGACCCGGCGCGCGGCCGGGAAGGCGATCGGGCTGTCGCCGCAGAATGTGGTTCTCTATCCGACAGCGGCGGGGGGCAGTTTCGATGCCCGGCTCGAACGGCGCCATGCCATCGAAGTCGCGCAGCTCGCCAAGGAGGTTGGGCGGCCGGTGCAACTGACCTGGCCGCGCGTGCAGGAATTCCAGTCCGTGCCCGTTCGCACCCCGGTCAGCGCCCGGCTGGAGGCTGGTTTCGTCCCCTCCACCGGCGGGCGAATCGCCGCCTGGCGTGCGCGCCTGGCCATGTCGGCAACGGCCCGTGAATTCGGTCGGCGGCTGTTCGACAACAAGACCGATCAGGCCGCCATTGCGCATTCCGAAGGGGAAGCCGACGTGCTGGCTTGCGAGGGGGCAGTGCCGCCCTATGCAATCGACAATGTCGCAGTCGACCACCTGCCCGTGTCGCTGCCGTTTCCCACCGGTCGCCTGCGCGGCAATGCCCCGGCCTATAATGCCTTCTTCACCGAAAGCTTCATCGACGAACTGGCGGAAAGGGCGGGAAGGGACCCATTTCTTTACCGCATGGAAATGCTGTCCGGAATGCCGCGTATGGCCGATTGCCTGCGCCGTGCCACGCGTCTGGCGGGGTGGGACGGCGGACGGCGCGGCACGGGCCAGGGCCTGGCCATGGTGCGCATGGGATCTCCTGAGAACGGCGGTCGTATTGCCTGCGTGGCCCAGGCATCGCTGGGCGAAGGCGGGGTGCGGGTGACGAAACTTCACGCAGCGGTCGACATCGGGCGGATCGTCAATCACGACATTGCGCGCCAGCAGATCGAAGGCGGGTTGATTTTCGGCCTGTCCCTGGCAACCGGTTCCAGCATCGCCTACGACAATGGCAAGCCCGTCCCCAACCGGCTATCGGGTCTGTCCCTGCCGACCCTGGCAGACTGTCCCGAAGTCGTGGTCGAATTCATCTCCAGCGATGCACCAGCCTTCGATCCAGGCGAGTTGGGCGTGGCGGCCGCACCGCCCGCCATCGCGAATGCGCTTTACTCTGCCACCGGAGTCCGCTTTCGCCGCCTGCCACTGCTTTCGGAGGGTTTATGACCTGGCGCGGCCAACAGCTTCCCACTGACCATCCCACTGTGAAATCGGGCAATATCGGCGTGCTTATCGTCAATCTCGGAACGCCGGACGCGCCGGAGCCGGGGCCGGTAAAACGCTATCTTGCAGAATTTCTGTCCGATCGCCGGGTGGTCGAAATTCCGCCGATTGCCTGGCAGCCGATCCTGCGCGGCATCATCCTCAACACGCGGCCGAAAAAGAGCGCCCACGCCTATAGCAAGGTGTGGACCGATGATGGTTCGCCGCTGGCGGTCATTACGCGCCGCCAGGCAGAGGCCATGCAGGCGCGCTTTGGCGATGCGGTGCAGGTCGATTGGGCGATGCGGTACGGCACGCCTTCAATTCCCGACCGCTTGCAGGCCCTGATGGATGCGGGGTGCGAACGGATCGTGCTGGCGCCGCTCTATCCGCAATATTCTGCCGCAACCACGGCCACGGTTGTGGACAAGGCTGCGGATTGCCTGCGGACAATGCGTTGGCAACCGGCGCTGCGCACGCTGCCACCCTATCACGACGATCCCGCTTATATCGACGCCCTGGCAAGCGACCTGTCGCGCCAGCTAGATGCGCTCGATTTCGAACCGGAGGTGCTGCTGCTCAGTTTTCATGGCATGCCGGAACGGACCCTGCATCTGGGCGATCCCTATCATTGCCACTGCCAGAAAACCTCGCGTTTGCTGCAGGAAAAGCTGCGTCGCCCGGGGCTGAAATTCCGCACTACTTTCCAGTCGCGTTTCGGACGCGCCAAATGGCTCGAACCCGCCACCGATACCGTGCTGGCGGAAGAAGCGCGCGGCGGAACCAGGCGGCTTGCCATCGCCGCGCCGGGTTTTTCCGCCGATTGTCTCGAAACGCTGGAAGAACTGGCCATTCAGGGCCGCGAACAATTTACCGAAGCAGGTGGCGAACGGTTTGCGGCGCTGTCATGCCTCAATACATCTGACGCTGGCCTCACAATGCTGGAGGCTCTTTTGCGGCGCGAATTGGCAGGGTGGATTAGCGCCTAGGAATTACTTACACTGCGGTAAGTTGTCAGGAGCTATCGAATGGCTACGCTTGCCGCGCATCAAACCGCGCCTACCCACTGGACGCAGGGCAATCCGGGTGAAGACGCCCTTGCCCATATTCCTGGAGAGAAAGGGTGGCCGATTGTCGGCAACACCTTCCGAATGCTGGCCGATCCGCACGGCATGGCCAGGGCGATGGTCGCCAAATACGGGCGGGTTTACAAGAACAAGGCTTTCGGTGGCTGGAACGTCGCCCTGATCGGGGCGGATGCGAACGAACTGGTCTTGTTCGATCGCGACAAGCTGTTTTCTTCCGAACAGGGCTGGGGCCCCATTCTCGACCAGCTGTTTCCGCGCGGTCTGATGCTGATGGACTTCGATCATCACCGGGCAGACCGCCGCGCGCTCTCGATTGCTTTCAAGCCCGGGCCAATGCGGCATTATGCCGGGGCGCTCAATCGCGGCATCGCCCGGCAGGTGGACGATTGGGGGGCAGGCGACATGCGTTTCTACCCCGCCATCAAGGAACTGACCCTCGATCTGGCGGCCGACAGCTTCATCGGCATTCCCTGGGGGCCGGAAGCGGACCGGATCAATCGCGCCTTTGTCGATATGGTTCAGGCCAGCGTGGCCCCCGTGCGCAAGCCGTTACCCTTCACCCAGATGAAGAAGGGCGTCGATGGGCGGGCCTTTTTGGTCGATTACTTCACCAGAGAAACGCAACGCCGCCGGGCCGAAGGCGGCGGACAGGACATGTTCAGCCAGTTCGCCACGGCCGAATATGACGATGGCAGCCTGATGCCGGTCGACGAGGTCGTCGATCACATGAATTTTCTGATGATGGCCGCACACGATACCATCACCTCCAGCGCAACGTCGCTGATATGGCTGCTGGCCAAAAATCCCGACTGGCAGGAAAAACTGCGGCAGGAAGTGGAAGCCGTCACCGGTGGTGCGGGCCCCGGCGGTACACCGCGCGATCTATCCTATGACGATCTTGGCAGGCTCGAACTCACCGAAATGGCTTTCAAGGAAGCCCTGCGCTTCATCCCGCCGGTCCCTTCCATGCCGCGCCGTGCGCTGCGCGAATTCGAATATGGCGGTTACCGGATTCCGGCCGGAACGCCCGTGGGCATCAACATCCACTGGACGCATCACAGCGAAGACTATTGGGACAATCCGGAAAAGTTCGATCCGCTGCGCTTCTCGCCCGATCAGGTGAAGGCACGCCACAAATATGCCTGGGTGCCGTTTGGCGGGGGCGCGCATATGTGCCTTGGTCTGCACTTTGCCTATATGCAGGTGAAGATCCTGATGGCGCAGTTGCTACCCCGTTACCGGGTGGAACTGGCCAGCGCCGATCCGCAATGGCAGGCTTGGCCGATCCCCAAACCGAAGGATGGGCTGAAGGTCAGGCTGACGGCGCTGTGATCAAAAATCGATCGCGATGCCGTCCTTGACCCAATCGCCATAGCGGGTCGGACTCAGTTCTTCCCTCTCCGTGCCCTTTTTCGGTTCGGGCGGAGGATCGTTGGTCCAGTGCGCGGGCTTCTGGAACCCTTCCGGACGTTTGCTCTCATGCTTCGACATGCCCCTTAGATGATGGTGCTGGCGGCTTTGCGCAAGTCCGCGTAAGGCGCGCGGCAATGGCTCAACCTCAAGGTATCCACGCCCGCCGCGCCGCGCTGCGCCTGCTCGATGCAGTGCTGCGCCGTGGCGAAACGCTCGACATCGCTTTCAACGGCGCGACGAAGGATGTGCGCAAGTTCGAAGACAAGGCGCTTGCCCGGGCCATCGCCAGCGAAGTGCTGCGCTGGATGGTCGATCTCGATGCACTGATCGATTCCGCGACGAAGAAGCCGCTGCCCGACGATGCCAAGGTGCGCACGGTCCTGCGCATGATGCTTGCCCAGTGGCTGCGGCTCGACACGCCGCCGCATGCGGTGGTCGCGACAGGGCTGGATTTGCTTGCAGGCGGCCCGCGTCGGCTGGCGCATGGGGTATTCTCGACATTGACCAAGCAGCAGACATCGTTGCCCGCTGCGCCGACGCTGCCAGCAGAGGTCGCTGCCCGCTGGGGAGATCGGGGCGCTGCCATCGCTACTGGCCTGGCTGTTCCCCCGCCGCTGGATCTGACCTTGCGCAATCCGGCCGAAACCGGACAGTGGCAGGTCAAGCTTTCGGCAGACAGCGTCATCGACGGTCATCTGCGCCTGCCACGCGGTGAAAATATCGAAAAGCTGCCCGGGTTCGCAGAAGGCGCGTGGTGGGTGCAGGATCTTGCCGCTTCGCTTCCCGCCAGACTGCTGGGCCAGGGGGAGGGGCGCCATGTGCTCGACCTGTGTGCCGCCCCCGGCGGCAAGACGCTGCAGCTTGCGGCGCAGGGCTGGAAAGTCACTGCGCTCGATATTTCCAAGCGTCGGCTGGATCTGCTCAAGGCCAATCTGAAGCGGGCGGGTCTGGCCGCCAGCACCATTCGCGCCGATGCGCTGGTGTGGGAACCGAAGCACCAGTTCGATGCCATCCTGCTCGACGCGCCATGCACCGCCACCGGTACCGCCCGCCGCCATCCCGATGTGCTGCACCGCATCGGCGCACGGCAGATCGAAGAGATGGCGGAACTGCAGACGGCCCTGCTTGGCCGTGCACAGGGCTGGCTCAAACCGGGCGGTACACTGGTCTATGCAACCTGCTCGCTCGAAAGGGAGGAGGGGGAAGACCGCGCACGCGCGGTCGACCTCGCGCCCCGGCCGATCAGTGTGCAGGATCTGCCCGACGGGCTGGTGCCGACCAGCGAAGGCTGGCTGCGCACCGATCCTGGAATGCTGCCGGATAGCGGCGGGCTCGACGGCTTCTTCGTCGCCCGCTGGGGCAGCTAGAACGCGGCTGCCCCAGTCGGGCCGCCCATCAAAGCAGGTGGGGGAAAGCCGTTTCCGCAATCACCCACCCGCCGATTGCCAGGAACAGCAAGGCTGCGGTGATCCGCACCGCCTTCAGCGACACACGCTCCACGATCGCGGTGCCGAAATAAACCGCCGGGACATTTGCCAGCATCATGCCCAGCGTCGTGCCCAGCGTGACCATTGTGACATCCTGGAACTGCGCCCCCAGGGCGATCGTGGCCACCTGCGTCTTGTCTCCGATCTCGACGATGAAAAATGCAATCGCGGTCGTCAGGAATGCGCCGAACCGTGGAGCCTTGGGTTCTTCATCGTCGTCCAGCTTGTCGGGAACGAGCGTCCAGAGAGCCATGGCAATGAAGCTGACCCCCACGGCATAGCGGAACCATTGCCCTTCCAGCAGATTGGCAACCGACTGTCCGATGAAAGCGGCGATGCCGTGATTGGCAAGGGTCGCCACCAATATGCCCAGGATGATGGGCAGGGGTTTGCGAAACCTCGTCGCCAGGACGATGGCGAGCAGCATTGTCTTGTCGCCGATTTCGGCCAGCGCGACCACGGCGGTGGAGGTGAGAATGGCTTCCACAGGATATCTCCGGGCCGGGCTTCAAGACTGCAACGACACCCGACCTCCCGCCCGGCCGGACGGAAGTCAGGTGTCATTGGTCTTGCCCGAACGGATATGCTCGAACCCCTGCGCCACGACCTCTCGGCCGAGTATGTTGACGCGAAGGAACCGCATGCGAATGCGGTGGGCTACTCCCCAGATGACGGGCGGGCGCTAGCAGCGGCAGGGCGGGTATGCAAGGCTGGCCGGGGCCGTGCCGCGGTCATTACGGGCTTTCCTACCTGTCTGCAGACGTGCCAGCATCCTCGCCATGTTCGCCTTATCCCGCCAGCACTGTGAAAAGCCGCCGCGGGACAAGGTTTATCCCGCGGCGGCTTTTTTGGTCTTGGACAGTGTAACACCCGGTCCATGTTTCAGCCTTGCGGCTGCGAAGCTGAACAGGTGGACGGACGAATCAGGCGTCTTCCTTGAGGTACTTCTGGAAGCTCTTGCGCAGCTTCATCAGCTTGGGCGGGATTACGGCCAGGCAGTAAGGGTTACGCTGGCCTTCGCCTTCCCAGTATTCCTGATGGTAATCCTCCGCCGGATACCATTCGCCGCTCTCGATAGTGGTCACGGCGTTCTGGCCGGGATGTTCCTCGTCCCACCGCGCGATGGCCGCCTTCGCTTCCTCTTCCTGCCCGTCGAGCGGGAAGATGGCGCTGCGGTACTGGGTGCCCACATCGTTGCCTTGGCGGTTCAACTGGGTCGGGTCGTGCGTGCCCAAAAACACGTCGTAAAGCTGGGCAAGGGTGATCCGGTCGTCGTCGAACGTCACCCGCACCCCTTCGGCATGGCCGGTATTGCCGGTGCAGACCTCTTTGTAGGTCGGGTGCGGCTGATGCCCGCCGATATATCCACTCTCCACCGCGCTCACGCCGATCACGTCTTTCATCACCGCTTCGGTGCACCAGAAGCACCCGCCAGCAACGATCGCCTGCTGTTCTGCCATGTCGTCAAACTCCTTGTTGGACATACAGATAGGAATCCATCCCCCGCTTGTCATCGTGTGGCCGCACGTGCAGGACATGGCCCATCAAATCGAGGGAGAGATCCGATGCGTTACCTGCTCGCCGTCACAGCACTGGCCTTCGCCGTTCCTGCCGTTGCGGATGATCATGATCTGCCCGATCCCGCCGTCTTCGAAGCAAGCCATGCCGAAGCGCTGTCCGGCGCGATCAATCACCCCAGCCGCGCGGATGATCGCGCGCGGGACCAGTTCCGCCATCCGTCCGAAACGCTCGCCTTCTTCCGCGTCGCGCCGGACATGAAGGTGGGCGAATATGCCCCCGGTGGCGGCTGGTACACGCGCGTGCTCGGCCATTATCTTGGCGGCGAAGGCAAGCTCGTCGGCCTCTATTACGATCCCGCCAGCGGGCCTTTCGATGAAGAAGCGCAGCAACGTATCCGTGCCGGTGCGGCAGGCTTTCCTGCCGAGGCCGCCGAATTCACAGGGCTGCCCGCAGACCATTTCTCCGCCATGACGCTCGACGCGGTGCCGCAGGGCGAAGCAGGCACATTCGACCGTATCCTTGTCATCCGCATGCTGCACAACATGATGCGCTGGAACAATGCCGACAGCGAAATCAAGGCCATGCGCGGCCTGCTCAAGCCTGACGGTATGCTCGGCATCGTTCAGCACCGCGCCCCGGCGGATGCCAGCGCCGATTATGCCAATGGATCGAAAGGCTATCTGCGGCAGGACGATGTCGTTGGTTTCGTAGAGGCGCTCGGTTTCGAATTCGTTGGCAGCAGCGAAGTGAATGGCAATCCGCGCGATCCGGCCAATTGGGAAGGCGGCGTGTGGATGATGCCGCCAAGCCTGGGAGGCGATGATGCGATGGATGCGAAAACGCGCGACCTGGGCGAAAGCGATCGCATGACGCTGCTGTTTCGCAAGCGGCCCTGACCGGATCGTGCCTGTCAGCCAATGTTCAGGCGCGCAGGTGCAACTCCTCGATGTTATGTTGTTACATTGGGGAATGGATATATGATCAAGGCTTGGACATCGCTGTTTGCCCTGCCGCTGGCAATCGCCGGCTGCACCGATCGCGCCGACGATGCTCGCGGGGTGGATCACGGCGAAACGCTGTTATCCGTCAGTGCCAGCGGGCAGGCGGAAAGCCGTCCGGACCGCGCCCAGTTCGAAGCGGGGGTGGAAACCTGGGCCCGCACGGCGAAAGAGGCGAGCAAGGCCAATCAGGAAAAGATCGCCGAAATCGTCGGCGCGCTGGCCGAACTCGGCGTGGCGGAAAAAGACATCCAGACGCGTGCCGTGACTGTGCGACGTATCGACTGGGGCGAACGCAAAGGCCAGTTTCAGGCGGGCAATGTCGTCGAAGTGACGCTGCGCGATCCTGCCAGGGCAGGCGATGCGGTGGCTGCTGCGACCGAGGCAGGGGCCAATATTGTGGCGGGGCCCAATCTGTCGATGACCGATCCCGAAGCGACGGCCAACCTCGCCTATGCCGATGCCTATAAGGCGGCGCGCAAGCGCGCGGAAGCCTATGCCGAAGCAGCAGGGATGGAAGTCAGCCGCGTACTCTATATCCGCGATGCCGGCGGGCAGCAGGGGCAGACCTGGCTTCGCGGCGCGGAGGCTATGGCCGATAGCGCGGCGATCCGCACCCAGAGCGCTGCGCCGCCACCTCCTGTATCGCCGCCTCCGCCCGTAAATCTTTCGCCTTCCATGATGGTCGGGACGACGCACAGCAACGTCTACATCCAGGTGGACTTCGCCCTGCGGGAGAAATAGGGCGACCGCATGAGAGAACTGACCGTCGCCGTCCTGCAGTTGCCACTTGCCCGTCCCCAGGCAGCGGACAATATTGCCGCTGTATCGGCATTGGTGGAGGAAGCCGCTGGTCGCGGGGCACAGGTGATCCTGCCGCCAGAACTGTTCGCTGGCGAATACTTCTGCCGCGAAGAGGAAGAAGAGCTCTTCGCACTGGCGCACCCTCTGGCGGAAAGCCCGAGCGTGCTGGCAATGCGGGAGCTTGCTGGGCGGCTGGGGGTGGCAATCCCGACCAGTTTCTTCGAACGCGATGGGCAGCACTACTACAACACGCTCGCCATGATCGGTCCCGATGGCGGGATAATGGGGACCTATCGCAAGAGCCACATTCCCGACGGCCCCGGCTATGAAGAGAAATACTACTTCCGGCCGGGCAATGACGGGTTCAAGGTGTGGGACGTTTTCGGCGCTCGTGTCGGGGTCGGCATTTGCTGGGATCAATGGTATCCCGAATGCGCCCGCGTGATGGCGCTGCAGGGGGCCGAAGTGCTGTTCTATCCCACCGCGATCGGTTCCGAGCCGTACGATGCAGATCTCGATACCAGCCGCATGTGGCGTCGTGCGATGATCGGACATGCCGTATCCAACTGCATGCCCGTCTGCGCTGCCAACCGAATCGGTCACGAAGGCCCAGCGGATCGACAGCAGAGCTTTTACGGCCACAGCTTCATAAGCGACGAGTGGGGCGATCTGATCGAGGAATTTGATGGCTCGTCAGAAGGTGTGCTCGTGACCACACTCGATCTCGATCGCGCTAGAAAGCATCG
This sequence comes from Pseudomonadota bacterium, assembly GCA_023394965.1. GTDB lineage: Bacteria > Pseudomonadota > Alphaproteobacteria > Sphingomonadales > Sphingomonadaceae > Qipengyuania. Next base: position 31,329 of record JAEWZX010000037.1, read on the forward strand.
TGCCGGCATGGGTTTCTTCCGCGACCGGCGACCGCAGCTTTATGGGCGTATCTGCCAGGACATCTGATTGACACCGGCTCTGTCGATTCCCTGGTTGCGGGGCTGTTAAGGATGGCTCGTTGATGGCGTCTGGCAAGCATTGCTATCTGATCGCACTCGGCTCGAACCGGCGGCTGCCCAATGTCGGCAGTCCACGCGCCGTGCTGGATGCTGCGGTCGCAGAACTTGGGCGTCAGGGCTGGCAGGTCGAAGCGGTCTCCCGTTGGATTGACAGCATTCCGCTTGGTCCTTCGCTCAGGCGCTACGCCAATGGCGCGGCAATCATTGCCGGAGACCTTGATCCGCTCGGTGCGCTGGAAAACCTGCAGTCGATAGAAGCACGGTTCGGAAGAGAGCGGCGCGGCCAGCGATGGCGTTCACGAACACTGGATCTTGATATCGTGTTGTGGAACGGAGGCGCCTGGCATTCTTCTCGCCTTACCGTCCCGCATCCGCAGTTTCGTCAACGCAGCTTCGTCCTAGGTCCCTGTGCCGAGATCGCCCCTAAATGGCGTGACCCTGTTTCCGGCTGGACGGTGCGCCAGCTTGCAAAGCGAACTTTTTCCCAAGCTTAGTCGCACTTGCCACATCACCCGCTTGACCACCCGGCAGCGCGCCCCTAGGTGGCACGCCGTGGTCGGGCCGTTAGCTCAGTCGGTAGAGCAACTGACTTTTAATCAGTAGGTCGCTGGTTCGAACCCAGCACGGCTCACCACCACGATCCGCACCGAGGCCGGAGTGCCGGCACCAACTATCCGGAGCCGCCATCCCATGAAAACCCGTGCCGCCGTCGCCTTCGCCCCGAAGCAGCCGCTTGAAATCGTGGAGCTCGATCTGGAGGGCCCCAAAGCCGGCGAAGTGCTTGTAGAAATCATGGCAACCGGCATCTGCCACACCGATGCCTACACGCTCGACGGTCTCGACAGCGAAGGGATATTCCCCAGCGTGCTGGGCCATGAAGGCGCCGGGATCGTGCGCGAAGTCGGCGCCGGGGTTACCAGCGTTGTGCCCGGCGACCATGTGATCCCGCTCTACACCCCAGAATGCCGTCAATGTAAAAGCTGCCTTTCTGGCAAGACCAACCTGTGCACCGCGATCCGGGCGACTCAGGGCAAGGGGCTGATGCCCGACGGCACTACGCGCTTTTCCTACAAGGGTGAGCCGATTTTCCACTATATGGGGTGTTCGACCTTCTCGAATTTCACCGTCCTTCCCGAAATCGCGGTCGCCAAGATTCGCGAAGACGCACCGTTCAAAACCAGTTGTTACATCGGCTGCGGCGTTACTACAGGTGTCGGGGCGGTGACCAACACGGCCAAGGTCCAGGTTGGCGACAATGTCGTGGTCTTCGGTCTCGGCGGTATCGGGCTCAACGTCATTCAGGGCGCGCGGCTTGCGGGCGCCGGCATGATCGTCGGCATCGACATCAATTCTGACCGTGAGGAATGGGGCCGGAAGTTCGGCATGACGCACTTCCTCAACACGAAGGGCATGAGTCGCGACGAGGTGGTCGCCAAAGTCGTCGAAATGACAAGCGGCGGGGCTGACTACACCTTCGATTGCACTGGCAACACCGAAGTCATGCGCACCGCGCTAGAGGCGTGCCATCGCGGCTGGGGCACCAGCATCGTCATCGGCGTGGCCGAAGCGGGCAAGGAAATCTCCACTCGCCCGTTCCAGTTGGTGACTGGTCGCAACTGGCGCGGTACTGCCTTCGGCGGGGCCAAGGGGCGGACCGATGTGCCCAAAATCGTCGATTGGTACATGGATGGGAAGATCGATATCGACCCGATGATCACTCACGTCCTGAGCCTTGAGGAGATCAACAAGGGGTTCGACCTGATGCATGCAGGCGAAAGTATCCGCAGCGTGGTGGTGTTCTGATGGCGGGTAAAATATATTCTGATGCCGCAGCAGCGCTCGATGGCGTTCTTCATGACGATATGCTGATCGCCAGCGGCGGCTTTGGTCTCTGCGGGATTCCCGAGCGCCTGCTGACCGCGATCCGCGACAGTGGAGTGAAGAACCTCACCTTTGCCAGCAACAATGCCGGTATCGACAATGAAGGCATCGGCATGCTGCTGCGGACGCAGCAGGTGAAGAAGATGATCTCGTCTTACGTCGGCGAGAACAAGGAGTTCGAACGCCAATTCCTCTCGGGCGAGCTCGAGGTCGAGTTCTGCCCGCAGGGCACGCTCGCCGAGCGCATGCGCGCTGGTGGAGCGGGTATTCCCGGGTTCTACACCAAGACCGGCGTTGGCACGCAGGTCGCCGAAGGGAAGGAGCACAAGGAGTTCGCCAATCGCGATGGGGTGGTGGAAACTTTCATCCTCGAGCGGGGCATCTTTGCCGACCTTTCGATCGTGAAGGCCTGGAAGGCCGACGAAACGGGTAACCTCGTCTTCCGTAAAACGGCACGCAATTTCAATCTGCCGGCGGCGACCTGCGGCAAGGTCTGCGTGGTTGAAGTAGAAGAGATAGTGCCTACGGGCAGCCTTGATCCCGACAGCATCCATCTGCCGGGTGTCTACGTCCAGCGTATGATCGTGGGCGCGCCTTACGACAAGAAGATTGAATTCGTGACGACCCGTGAGAGAGAGGCCATATAATGGGCTGGGATCGGAACCAAATGGCTGCCCGCGCGGCCCGTGAGCTGGAAGACGGGTATTACGTCAATCTCGGCATTGGCATCCCGACGCTGGTTGCCAACCACATTCCCGAAGGCATGCATGTGACGCTGCAGAGCGAGAATGGCATGCTCGGTATCGGACCTTTTCCCTATCCCGACGAGGTTGATGCCGACCTGATCAACGCAGGCAAGCAGACCATCAGCGAACTTCCGCACAGTGCCTATTTCGATAGCGCAGCGAGCTTTGCGATGATCCGCGGCGGCCACATCGACCTGACCGTACTGGGTGCTATGGAAGTCGCCGAGAATGGAGATATCGCCAACTGGATGATCCCGGGCAAAATGATCAAGGGTATGGGCGGTGCGATGGATCTCGTCGCCGGTGTGAAGAAGATCATCGTGGTGATGGAACACACGGCCAAGGACGGCAGCCCTAAGTTCATCCCAGCCTGCACTCTGCCGCTGACAGGGCAGAATGTGGTCGATATGATCGTCACCGACCTTGCTGTGTTTCAGCGGCTCGATCACGACAGCGCGTTCCGCCTGATCGAACTGGCGCCGGGCGTGACGGCGGAGGAAGTCGCCGAAAAGACGACGGCAAAATACGAAGTCGCGCTTTGACCATGGCTGCAGCGCTGGAGACGGTCGAGGAGCATCGCTGCCACGGCGGGGTGCAGGGTGTTTATCGCCATAACTCCAGCGCTACCGGCACGCCGATGACTTTCTCCGTCTTCGTGCCCGAACATGAAGATGCTGCGAAGCTGCCGGTATTGTGGTTCCTTGCGGGCCTGACGTGTACCCATGCAAACGTTACCGAAAAGGGCGAGTATCGCGCCGCCTGTGCCGAGCACGGCGTGATCTTCGTCGCCCCTGATACCTCGCCCCGCGGCGAGGGCGTGCCCGACCACGAAGGGTATGATTTCGGACAGGGCGCGGGCTTTTATGTCGACGCGACACAAGATCCATGGGCCGACCATTTCCAGATGAGCAGCTATGTCGAGCAGGAATTGCCTGCCTTGCTGGCCGACCATTTTCCGGTCGATATGGATCGGCAAGGCATCACTGGCCATTCGATGGGCGGTCATGGTGCGCTGACCGTGGGTTTGCGAAATCCTGCTCGTTTTCGGTCGATAAGTGCCTTTTCGCCTATCGTTAGCCCTCTGGCATGTCCGTGGGGAGAGAAGGCGCTGACCGGCTATCTCGGTTCCGACCGCGCAGCATGGCGGGAATACGACGCCTGCGCGCTCATTGAAGATGGCGCGCGGGTCGATGCGCTGCTGGTCGATCAGGGGCTAGCGGACGATTTCCTCGAAAGCCAGCTCAAGACTGACTTGTTGGCGAAAGTGTGCGAGGCGACAGGCATTCCTGCCAATATCCGCATGCAGCCGGGCTATGACCACTCCTATTACTTCATTTCGACGTTCCTGGCGGATCACGTCGCTTGGCATGCGGAACGCCTGCGCCGCTGATATCTCGGCAGTAACGGGATAATACCCGCATGCCCGCGCGTTGAAAAACCATGTTTACCGACAATACCTGGTTCGATATTATCCTGCGGGGCGTTCTTTTGTCTGTTGCGGCGATCGGATGGATCGTTGTGCTGATCCGCATCAACGGCCTGCGCTCGCTGTCCAAGATGACCAATTTCGACTTTGTGATGACGATTGCGCTCGGCAGTCTGGTCGCCGGCGCGGCACAGGCGGGCGATTGGCCAGGCTTCGCCCAGGCAATGATGGCAATGGTTGGTCTCTTCGTGGTGCAATATACAGCGGCGCGCCTGCGCAAGTCGTCCAATACGGTGGAGGGCGTGATGCAGAACGATCCAGTTTTTCTGATGCGCGACGGCGAATTTTTCGAAGATGCGCTCACTTCGACCCGGGTGGCGAAGAGCGACCTGATCGCCAAACTACGTGAGGCCAATGTGCTCGATCTGTCGGAAGTCCGCGCCGTGGTGTTGGAGACCACAGGAGATGTCTCTGTGCTGCATGGCGAGCGTCTGCAGGAGACGCTGATCGCTGGTGTGCGACGGATTTAACGGCGGTCGAGCCAGCGGGCGAAGGCGACGCCGCCCGTAATCAGGAACGGCACGAGCACGAAGCTGAGCGCGACCTTTGCCAGTACTTGGCCGATTAGCAGATTGGTGATTTCGAACTGGCCGTAGAATGCCAGTGTGATGAAGATCACCGAATCGATCGCTTGACTGAGTGCGGAAGCGATGGCGCCCCTCAGCATGAGCGACACAGTAGATGCGCCCTCGGAAGATCCACGCAGCCGTGTGAAGATCCAGACATTGAGCAGCAACGAGACGATATATGCGGCCGGACCGGCCATCCACACACGCCACAACGTCGCATGCACGCGTTCGAAAGCAGCGAGATCTTCACCACGGAACTGCGTCATCTCCACAGAGGCGGGCAGGTTGAGCACCAGCTGCATCAGCAAGGATGCCAGCAGCAACGGCAAAAAGCCCCACCAGACGATCCGATTGGCGAGCTTCTCGCCGTAAAGCTGCGCGATAGTGCTGGAAATCACAACCAGCAGCAGAAATGAGAAGATGCCCGATTCGACTGCGAGATCGGTCGGCCACAGCTGCACCTGCTTGAAGGCCAGAACTCCCGCCAGCACGGTCATCCCACCGTAGACAAGGGTGTAAACGAACAGGCCCAATGGCATGGCGGCAGCGGCAAGCCGGGTTTCGTTGGCGGGCTGGTTCATGCGTTGGCCTTTACAGGATCGGGGACGGCGGAGCAGTTTGGCGACCCAGCAAATTGACTATTGCGTCTTCGCGCGCAAGACAGCGCTTGATTTCATCCGCAACTTGTCCTTGCTAAAGGGAACCTCATGTCGCCCATACTGATCAATCTCGCCGGTATTCTGGCGATCCTGCTGATCGCGTTCCTTTTGTCGACGGGCAAGCGTCGCATCAAGTTGCGTGTGGTCGGCGCTGCGTTTGCCCTGCAGGCGCTGATGGCCTTACTGGTTTTGCGGACGCCCTGGGGTGTGCAACTTATCCAGGCAATGTCGAACGGTGTGATCGCGCTGCTTGATTATTCGAAGGTCGGAATCGAAGCGGTCTTCGGGTCAATGGATGACAATCCCTTTACCAATACCTTCCTCATAGCGGCTCTGCCAGTCATCGTTTTCTTCGCGGCAATCGTTTCGATTCTGTATCACTGGGGTATCATGCAGAGGCTGGTCCGCTGGGTCGGCGGTGCGATCGGGTGGATTACCGGCATCAGCAAGGTCGAGGCGCTGGGTAGCGCGGCCAACATCTTCGTAGGGCAGTCCGAAAGTCCGCTGGTCGTGCGGCCCTATCTTGCAGCACTTACTCCGAGCCGCCTTTTCACGCTGATGGCGGTGGGTATGGCGGGCGTCGCTGGCACTATTCTGGCCGCTTATGCCAGTTTTATCGGCGCAGAGGCAGTTCCGTTCCTGCTCGCTGCCGCCTTCATGTCGGCTCCGGGTGGGATTCTGATGGCCAAGATCATCATGCCGGATGACGATAGCGTTTTGGCCCGCGATGCAGCCGAAATGTCAGGGGTGGATCCGGAAGATCGGATCGTTCTTCCGCAGACCCGGATCAGCGCGGAAGGCCCGGCCGCCCTGACCGAGGGCGGCAAGCCTCATGAAGTCGAAGTCGCAGAAACATTCGAAGAGGGTCACAAACCTGCCAATGTCATAGAGGCTGCCGCACAAGGTACACAAACCGGCGTGAAGCTCGCGGTTGCCGTCGGTGCGATGGTAATGGTGTTCGTGGCGCTTGTTGCCCTTGCTAACGGCATTCTTGGTGGAATAGGTGGTTGGTTCGGCTATCCCGATGTCAGCTTCCAGCAATTGCTGGGCTTTGTTTTTGCCCCGGTCATGTATCTGATCGGTATCCCTTGGGAACAGGCTGGCGCCGCTGGCGGTCTGTTCGGCACCAAGATCGTGCTTAACGAGTTCGTGGCATTTATCGAATTGGGTAATATCGAGGCGACTACGCTGACAGATCGCAGCCGTGCGATAATCACCTTCGCCTTGTGCGGGTTTGCAAATTTCAGTTCCATCGCCATCCAGATGGCCGTCACTGGAGGGCTGGCACCCAACCAAAGGCCAGTTATCGCCAAGCTCGGCCTTCGCGCCCTTGCTGCAGGTTCACTTGCCAATCTGATGAGCGCGGCGCTGGCGGGTCTTTTCCTGCCATATTAAAAGGCTGCTCGTTATGAACGATTCGACTATCGATATTGCGGTTGTGTCACTCGCCAAGCCGCTGGACAGCATCGCCGAGGAACTGGGACAGAGTTTCGAAGCGTATGGCTTCGCCGTTATCCGTGATCACGGCATTCCGCATGATTTAATCGAACGTGCGGAGATTCTGTCGAAAGAGTTCTTTGCGCTGCCCGAAGATGTGAAGAACGCATATCACATTCCCGGTACTGGCGGGGCCAGAGGCTATACGCCCTTCGGCACAGAAAAGGCCAAGGATGCCGAGGTCCATGATCTGAAGGAGTTCTGGCATGTCGGACGCGAACTGCCAGAAGGCCATGATCTGGCAGATTATATGGCAGACAATGTCTGGCCGACCGAGATTGCCGACTTCCGCGACACTTTTCTGAAACTCTATGCCGCTTTCGAAAAAGCTGGAGGCAGGGTTCTGGAAGGCATAGCGCTCCACTTGGGCCTGCCACGTGACTTCTTCGCTTCCACTGTAAAGGACGGCAATTCGGTCATGCGTCTCCTGCGCTATCCGCCTTTGGAGGGGGAGGAGGCCGAGGGCGCGATCCGGGCGGCAGCCCATGGGGATATCAACACCATCACTCTGCTGCTTGGTGCGGAAGAAGCTGGTTTGGAGTTGCTGACTTCGGACGGGGGCTGGAAAGCTGTAGCTCCGCCCGAAGGTGCTCTGGTAGTCAATATAGGCGATATGCTGGAGCGACTGACGAACGGCAAATTGCGTTCAACTACCCATAGGGTGGTCAATCCACGTGGCGATGCAGCCTATCGGGCTCGCTATTCGATGCCCTTCTTCCTGCATTTCCGACCGGACTATATGATCGAAACTCTGCCGTCCTGTATCGACCCGAGCGATCCGTACAATCACCCCGCAGCGATTTCCAGCCACGATTTTCTGATGCAGCGCCTGCGCGAGATAAATCTCGCCTGATTTGCCGCGGTGCACCATTTTGTGCGTTGCAAAAAGACCATAGTTGGGAAAGTTTGTTGCTGTTGCAAAATTGACGCATTCTCCAACATATTGATTTTTATGGGTTAAGTAGCCAGTTTCGGTTGGTTGCTGGCAGAAGTGTCACGGCTGTCTTGACTCTGTCACATTTCCATAGCTTTGCGGAAATGTGTCCCGCCTAGCGGGGGCTCACCTCTCGTACTGCAATCCCGCATCAAGAGACTGAAGGGGTCTACTCTGATGAAATTCAAGTATCTCGTGGCCGCGTCGGTGGTCAGCACCGCCACTGCGATGGTAGCCGTCCCTGCCGCTGCGCAGTCGACCGGCTCGCGCAATTTCGAAAACGACGTCATCATCGTTTCCGGTGCTCGCAACACCGACGTTGGCGGTGTCGATATACCCGATACGCCGAAGGCAAAGCAGGTAATCACTGAAGAGCTGATCCGTGCCCAGCGCCCCGGTCAAACAGTCAATGACATCGTGAATCTAGTTCCCGGTGTGAATTTCCAGAACAACGATCCTTGGGGTTCGGGCGGTGGTTCTTTTACTATTCGCGGCTTCAGTTCTGATCGCATCTCGCAGACAATCGATGGTGTGCCGTTGAACGATTCGGGTGGTTACGCAATTTACACGAACCAGCAGCAGGACCCCGAAACGCTATCTTCGGTCAACGTAAACCTTGGCTCGACCGACGTTGATAGTCCGACCGCATCTGCTTCCGGTGGAACAATCAATCTTCGCACACGTGAGCCGAGTAGTGAAGCTGGCATCACCGCCACAATGACTTTTGGAGACGTCTTTGCCAAGGGCAATGGCACAACCGACCGCGATCGGGTCTACATGCGCGGCTTTGCCATGATTGATACGGGCGACTTGACGGGCTTAGGTACAAAGGCTTTTGCTTCCGCAAGTTTTACACGATATAATAATCCGTTTAATAATTACGGCACAAACGAAAAGCAGCAGTATAACGCACGTATCTGGCAGGATATCGGCAGCAATGGGGATTTCATTGCGGTCGCGGGCCACTACAATCAGAATCGTAACAACTTCTTCGGCTCGTTTCGTTTGCCTGATTTTCCGAAAACTCGGGGTGATCGCTTTTATTCGATTAATTGGCCTTGCACCGTCGATCAGGCCGAGGCCGGCGTAATCGACACAACGAACAGCTGTGGTACTGAGTTTGATCGGCGGTATAATCCGTCTAACACTGGCAACATTCGCGGGACGTCCAGTTTCACAGTTTCTGATGGTCTGACACTGACGGTCGAGCCGAGCTATCAATATGTCAAAGCAAATGGCGGCGGTACTGTTCGTGCCAACGAAGCATCAAACGGCGCTTTTCTCGGACTATTCGATCGCGATTATTACTTTGGTCGCGACCTAAATGGTGATGGTGATATACTTGACCAGGTCACTTTGATCGCGCCCAGCCAGACTCGCACTCATCGTTTCGCAGTAATTTCGAACATCGCGTATGAAATTAATGAAGATCACAGTGTTCGTCTGGCTTATACTTGGGAGCGAGCTAATCACCGCCAGACTGGCCAATTGGGCTTTGTAGACAATATTGGCGAACCGCTTGACGTTTTCCCTGTAAACGACCCAGTGTTAGACGCAAACGGTAACGTTGTTCAGAAGCGCGACCGTCAATCTTATGCCATCCTCAATCAGATTTCTGGCCAGTACCTTGGACACTTCGGTAACCTGACCGTGGATGTTGGCCTTCGTGCGCCATTTTTCAAACGCGAATTGGATCAGCGTTGCTTCACAATTGATGGCTCGGGTAACCTTGCATGCGTATCGTCAGGCGATGAGGCCGCTTTTGCAGCGGCAAATCCGACGTATGCGATGCCTCAAGAGCGGACGTATAAGTACGATAAATTGCTTCCAAACATTGGTATTATTTACGACTTCGGTGCAGCGTCGCTGTTTGCAAATTATTCCAAGGGCCTACAAGTTCCGGGTACCGACAACCTGTATCAATCGATTTTCTACCCGAGCACACTGGCAAGCGTGCAGCCGGTTCCAGAAACGACTGATACCTTCGACCTCGGCACTCGCTATAAGACCGGCGATGTGACGCTGCAACTGACCGGGTGGTACACTCGTTATAGCAACCGTCTTGCCTCTGCTTACGATCCTGAAACTGAACGCACTCAGTATCGCAACCTTGGCCGCGTCGACAAATATGGTCTTGACGGGTCGATTTCGTGGCAGCCGATGGAAGGGCTGGCCTTCTATGTTTTTGGTTCGTTGCTCAAGTCCGACATCAAGGACGATGTGCTTGGTGGTACGTGCGCGATCCGTTCGGGAGTCGTCCAGAACCAGATCTACGGCTGCACTGCAGGCAACGTGGGCTCAGAATATTACCTGCCAACTGGCGGGAAGCGTGAGTCTGGTTCTCCCACGCACTCCTTTGGTGCCCGTGTCCAATATAGCACAGGCGCGTTCGAATTCGGTATGCAAGCGAAGCGTACGGGCAAGCGCTATATAAATGACGAGAACCGGCCGATCTTTGCTTCCGCAGCGGCCCCCGCGAACGACGAAAACATTCGCTACGCCGCGACCGTAGACGGCTACACGCTGATCGACCTAGATGCTCGCTGGAACATTGGTGAGACGCCATGGGGAAATCAGGCTGCGATTCAGCTGAATATCAGTAACCTGCTAGACACCCTCTACGTCGGTGGCTTTGGCGGCAGCTCTAACGCTGTTAACTCACCGTTTGTGCAGATCGGTGCACCGCGAGCGGCCAGTCTGTCGTTCGTTTTAGGATATTGAGCAAGCGGGATTTTAATAATTTCCGTATCTGAATAATCGGCGGTCCTCCTGACGGAGGGCCGCCCTTTTTGTTTGTGCGGTTCTGAGGTGAATGGAACAGCGGCCGAGGTTGTGCCGTTATGCCACAATGGACGAGCAGAGCATTCGATATGCGCAAACCCGCAAGCGGCTGAACCCGTGGGTGATCCTGCTGATCGTTCTGATCCATCTCGCCATCTTCTATATCCTCGCCCATAGCCTGGCCCCTTCAGTTGTTGCGCAGGCTCAGCGCAGTGTTGTTTCTGCCTTCAGCGTTACCGTCACTGCCCCCGAACCGGAGCCGGAAGCCGAAGAGCCCGAACCCGAGGGTGCGCAGGGGGATCCTGGACGCGAGGCAGTGCCCAAGCCGGTGACCGCACCGGAACCGCCCATTCGCAAACCGGAGGCGTCGCCAGCCCCACGGGCGTCGTCGACAGGCACCGCCGACACTTCGGGGGCTGCCGAAGAGGGGACGGGAACCGGCCGGGCTGGACAAGGGGATGGCACCGGGAGCGGCGATGGCGGCAGCGGCCAAGGTGGGGGCGCGGCAACGAAGCCCGTGCTGACCCGATCGATCACCGACGCAAGCGCTTTCCCTGTTCCGCCCGGCGGGCGCCAAGCCCGGATCGGTCAATCGGTCATCGTCCGCCTGACCGTTTCGGCAGAGGGCCGTGCGACGCGATGCAGCATCTATCGGCCGAGCCCATTTCCCGAAACGGACGCGACGGTATGCCGACTGGCGCTGGACCAGCTACGCTTCGAGCCGGCAAGGGACGCGAATGGAAATCCGGTCACTGCGACGTTCTTTTACCAGCAGCGCTTCTTCAATTAGATTCGCTGCTGTCGCCCTGAATATTATCCAAGCTTCCGACGATTTCGATCAGCTCGTCCTTGCCGTATGGCTTGGTCAGAAGGCCTGAGGCGCCGAGTTCTTCCAGGCGATCCTGCATCTCGCCGTAACCTGTGGCGAGCCAGAAGGGGATACCCAGTTCCTTCAGCTTCCTTGCCACCGGCTCGCTGTTTTCCTGCCCGAGATTGTAGTCGAGAATAGCCAGGCCGGGCTTGCTCTTTGCCAAGGCGTCGAGAGAGCCAGCAACGGAGCTTTCGATACGAACGTTTTTGATCCCGAGATCCTTCAGGCAATCTTCGGCATCCAGGGCGATAATCATACTGTCTTCGACCAGAAGCACGCTTTCCGGAAGATTTTCCAAGCCCATGTCTTTCCTCTGTGTTGCCGAGCCCGAGCTACTGTTTTCACGTGCGCGCCACTCAACAAAGCGCGCGGGAATGCAAAAGTGTGCTTCCACCCCTTCCAGCCGATAATCGATGTTGGCTGTGCCGTTCAGCTCATAGGGGATTGAGCGTTCGATAATGGTGCTTCCGAAGCCCCGCCGCTTGGGGGGCTTGACTGGAGGGCCGCTGCTTTCGCGCCAGTGGGCGCAGAAATTGTCTTCCGCATCGCGGCTCACAACAACTTCCAGCTGACCGGATTGATCGCTGAGCGACCCGTATTTCGCCGAATTGGTCATCATTTCATGAATGACGAGAGCCATAACCGTGTAGGCTTCCGGTGCGATCATCGCCTCGGGCCCCTGAAGGTCCAGCCGGTCTTTCTTGCCTGTCAGATAGGCGTTGGCTTCGGTTTCGATAAGTTCCGAGAACGGGGCGTGAGACCAGTTGCCCTTGGTGATATTATCATGCGCAGAAGCCAGCGAACTGATGCGGCCGCCGACGATTTCGACGAAGGTATCGATATCCGGCGCATCGTGTTTCGACTGGTTGATCAATCCGCGGATAAGGTTGAGAATGTTGCGAACACGGTGGTTCAGTTCCGCGATGAGCAGTTCCTGCTGCTGCTGTGCCTTGGCACGTTCGGCCACGGCTTCATCGGTAAGGCGCAAAATTATCTCCAGCAGAGTGACGCGTAGTCCCTCGGCGATATCGAGCTCCGCTTCGGTCCATTTCTCTGCCCGCCCCTCGACTGTTTCCTGCCACGCTTCGAAACTTTTGCGCGGTGTCAGGCGATTGCCATTTGGTCCGGTCTCCACCGGCTTTTCGGGATTCCCGGCCCAGGTGACCGTCTGCGTCAAGGGTTTGCGCCACAATATCAGATAGTCGCGCGGTGTACGCGAGACCGGGATGACCAGGGCACCTGCAGCGCGATTGGCGAACCTGGCGGCGCGCGGCATTCTGGCCGCGATTTCGTCGCTGGCCAGCAGGCGGCTTGTGGCAGCACCGTTGAGGCTGGGGACTATGGCACGGAATTCCTCTTCATTCGGCGCCGATCCGCGCGAATCGTATATATCTTCCACGAAAATGCTGACGCCATCGTGCGGAATAACCTGCTGGATCACTGGCTCGATCATCGGCAGGCTCGAGGATAGCGGAGTGCCCGCTGCCACGTCCCGCATCAGCCGGGTATGCAAAGTGCGCCCGAGTTCGCGGCGGTCCGCGGCCTGACGCGACAGGGTGCGATCCAGGACCAGCGAGAACAGTTCGGAGAACAGTTCCGCCGCTGTGCGCTGGGTGTATGGCAGCAGCTTCGGGCCATAATGATGGCAGGCGAAGAGGCCCCAGAGCTTGCCGCCGACGATGATCGAGATCGAGAGCGATGCGCCCACGCCCATATTGTGAAGATATTCGATATGGATGGGCGACACTGCGCGCAGCGTGCTCATGCTGAGATCGAGCGGCTCGCCTTCGAGCGAAACACTCGGCTCGATCGCTACCGGTTCGGCCTCGACATCTGCGATGATACGGAACCGATTGCGTACATAGAGAGCACGGGCCTGGTTCGGAATGTCCGACTTCGGGTACCGCAGGCCGTGAAATTTTTCGAGATCTTCGCGGGCCGCTTCGGCGATGACTTCTCCGGACAGGTCGTCGCGGAAACGGTAAACCATCACTCGGTCTATCTGAAGCGTGTGGCGTAATTGTCGCGCCGCCTCTGCGGTCAGAGATTCCAGGTCGGTGTGCTTTTCCAACCGGCTCATGATGGGGCGCAGGATGGCGAGCTGGCGGCTAAGATCCCCCGCAGCGTGCGGTTCGATTTCGATTATCGTGTTGGCATCCGACGAATGCAGCGCACAATCGAACAGATCTTCGGTGCCGAACAGGGAAACACCGAACAGCCGTTCCACCTGATCGGGAATGGCGAGTGTGACGGCGGCGCTGCGCAGCATATCCATCGCGCCAGGGGTAACCAGGCTCGACAGGCGGGCGCCAATATCGATTGTGCGACCGCTGCCCAGAATGGCTTCCAGATTGGTCGAGCGATGGGCAACGAACCAGTCCGAATTGACTGCGATCAGGGCCCCGAAATCCTGGATGGAGCCTAGCTGATGAATGGGTTCGCGATCGCAATTGGACAGCGTGACGGTGGAGGAGTCCATCATGCCGCCTCGAGCGCCAGACTGTCGGTGGCCGCGCGCAGAAAATGCGAAAACGTGGCCTGTGCCGCTGCCAGCACGGGTGTGTCATCCGGTAAATTGTGCACTCGTTCCAGAGAGGGGCGGAGATTTTGCCAGAACCGGACCAGCCGGGGGTCCGAAAGAAATGCCGTCGGCAGGTTGGTGTCTACCTTTTTCAGTCGTACAAGAAGAGCGCGGTTGCCAAGGGAAGATCCTGCCAGAACCCAGGACGCCCCGAGTGGATCGGCACCGGCAGGCGGATCGAATACGAGTAATTCATTGCGTGGGCTGCGGCCCATATTCGTCAGATCCAGCTCTATCAGGTGGGTCTGGTTTGGAGGGCTGATTTCGGGAGCGATGGTGTTGAGCCAGGTTTCAATACCGATGCGCGCCCGCAGCTGAATTTCGAGAAATTCAGCATAGGTGGCTTCATTATCGGTGACGAGCTTTCCCAGCACCCGATCAAGATGATCGTGGTTCTGTGCCGTAGCTTCTTTCAGATAATCCCTAGTGGTGCGACCCACTGCCTTTGATACCGGCATTCGCTCGGCCTCGCTTTCCCTTCCACTACGCCCAAGGAAGTAAATGCGATAAACAGCCGGCGGCCGGATACATGCTCTTCCTCGACGCAAAGCGTATAGCGTCGCAAATGGTTCCTACAAAAGGGAATTATCTGGAATTGCGCTTGCCGACTACTTCGGCGCAATCAGTTTCTGGCCCTGCTGGCGGATGGCGCTGGCAACCATGGGTTCGACGAAAGACAGCGCCGGTGGCAGATTAACCTCGAAAACGACCTGGTCTTCTTCAATCAGCACGCAGCCATCGATGCTCTGGCCCATGGCCTTGACCGACAGGTCCATGCGATCTTCATTCGGCCAGGATGTGGTGACATCCGCCATGCCGCCCGGAACGAACCGCGCGATTTCGTGACTGCGCGACTGGAGACGGCGGCGCACTTCTTCCTTGCCGATGGTGTGGGAAATAGGAACGCGCATCAGCTCTTGTCCTCCAGCTGCGGGCTAGTCTGCGCACCTTCGCCGAATTTATAATCGAGATAGCGGTGCTTGATGGCGAGATCGTCAAGAGATCCTTCGGCAAGCTGCCGGGTTATCGAATCAATTTCGCCGCTTATTTTGCCGAGGCTGTCCGTCAATTGCTCCTCTGGCGTAGAGCCCGCACGCTGTTCCTTACGCAGATGCGCGGGGATGCGACGATAGCTGTCGATCATTTCTGGCAGCTGTTCGCCAACCAGACTGCGTACTTCGCGGGCCTTGGGATGGTTCTGATCCAGCCCATCGAGCTGGAGGCCAAGTGCGTCGAGCTGAATCCCCATATCATCGACGATGCGGGCAGCAGGTGGTGGCAGGGCAGGGCGCTGCGCTTCCAGCCACAGTTCGGTGCGGCCGACCATCTGCTGAACATTGCCCTTGTTGATGTCGGCGCGCCTGGGCGTTTTGATCTTCGGGTAATTCGAAAACACAGCGACTGCCACGACCGTGGCGACAATGACGGCCATGACGCCCCAGAAACCGATCCCACTCAAGATGGCGCCCGCCACACCGGCCGCCAGCCAGATTGCAAACACCGCGATTACGATGTTGCGGATTTTTTTCATCAGGTGGCTGCGTTTGACCTTCGCCGACCCTTGGCCGATCGATTGCGCGCGCCGATGGCGCCCACCATCGCGGTTGTCCCGAACAAGCGCCTTGCCCTCTGACAGGATGCGGTCGCTATCGCGGGTGAGGTCGTTCACGCGGCCTGGCCCCTCAACCTTCGATGCTCAGCAGGCCGCTTTCGGCAACCTGCTTCTGCGCCTGGGCCTGACCCTCTGCGCGTGCGATGTAGCCTTTCGACTTTTCGACTTCGTCGGTAAGGAGGGTAACGGTCTGCTTCATGCTGTCGAGCGCGCGCAGCTTGAAGCTGTCGACCTCGTCCATCGTGTCGTAGATGTTCTGGAACGCGCGCTGCAGTGTTTCCAGCGGGATGGTGCTGGCGGCGGCCTGCTCGTGGATCTTGCCGGTCTGGTCGCGCAGCATGGTGCTGGTGGAATCGATGATCCCGGCCGTCGTTTCATTGAGCGCTGTGATCTGGCCCAGCACCAGGCGCTGGTTGGTCATCGCCTCGGCCACGGTCACCGCCGTGCGCAGCGCGCCCACGGTGGTGGTACTGGCGCGGTCGACGCCTTTCACCAGTTCCACATTGTTCTTTTTCACCAGATCGAGCGCGAGATAGCCCTGAACGCTGACAGCCATCTGGGTCAGCAGGTCCTGCGTGCGCTGGCGCACGTAAAACAGTGCGGTTTCACGGACGGCTTTGGCCTTGGCGGGATCGGTCGCGTCGAGTTCCGCGGCCTTTTCTTCCAGCTTGCTGTCCAGCGTGTTGGAGATATGGATCATCTGTTCCAGATTGCCCATCGCCTCCCACAGTTTCTGCCGCTCCACATCGATGGCGGCGTTGTCCATGATCAACTCGTCCTTGCCGCTGGCGAGGTTGTTGAGGATCGACTGAATGTGTGACTGCGCGCTCTGGTAGCTGCGGAAGTAATTGGTCAGCTTGTTGCCGAAGGGGATGATGCCCAGGATCTTGCGTGTGCCCGACAGCTTGCCGCGTTTACCGGGGTCGAGATCTTCAACCACGCGGCGCAGCTCTGCCAGATTGGCGCCGACACCTTCGTCCTTGTCCATCGCCCGCACGGGCCGATCCAGGAAACGGTTCGACATGCCTGCTGCCGCCATGATTTCCTTGCGGCCCATATTGGTGAGCTGGTCGACCTTCTTGCCGAATTCGGGCGAATTCGCATCCTGCGCGATGAGGTCTTCGACGAAACCGTCGACCTTGGTTTCGAGTTTGCTTTTCACATCGTCCGAAACCGGCACCAGCCCGGCAGCCTTTTCGGGCTTCACTTCCGGCACGGGATCGGGCGGCGTCAGGTCGAAAGCGGGTTCGGTGGCAGTCGCAGTCTGCGTTTTCGTATCGCTCATGGGCGCAGGTCTCTCCAGGCGGCTATGATCCTGTATTAGGGTGGCAATACACGATCTTCAAGCACGCAGTCACGTAATGCTGCGATAGTGCCGCGTGGGACCAGGCAAGCGCAAGGCAATTCTTGCGGCAGGGAAGCCCTCAGGCAGCAAGGTCCAGCGGGACGATCTCGCCCGACAAATACTGCTTCTTGGCCTTCGCGCGGCTCAGCTTGCCCGAGCTGGTGCGGGGAAGGGTGCGTGGCGGAACCAGTTCAACGACGCAGCTCATGCCCGTGACGCCGCGAACCTTGTCCGCAATCTGATCGCGCAGCTTGATTCGCTCCTCTGGATCGGAAACCCGGCAATGGACCAGCACGGCAGGAGCTTCCTCGCCGCCTTCGGTGTCAATGGAAAAAGCGGCAATGTCGCCATGGTTGAAGCCCGGCAACTGCTCCACGGCCCATTCGATGTCCTGCGGCCACAGATTCTTGCCGTTGATGATGATCATGTCTTTCGCACGGCCGACGATGAACAGGTAATTATCGGCCATGTAGCCCATGTCACCCGTGTCCAGCCAGCCATCGACCAGGCAGTCGTTGGTGGCTTCCTCGTTGCGGAAATAGGAATGCATCACGCTTTTGCCGCGGCACCAGACCTTGCCGATCTGGTGATCACCTTTCACGTCGCCATTCTCGCCGCGGATTTCCACTTCCATCCCTGGAATGGGTTTCCCGCAATTCACGATGGCGCGGTAGCGTGCCGGTTTCGACAGATCGCGCGGGCGCCCGGACAGGCGCTCTTCTTCCACCAGCTCGACACGGATACCTTCGCCCGGCGGCATGACGGTGACCGCCAGGGTCGCTTCGGCAAGGCCATAGCTGGGATTGAAGCTACTCGCCTGAAAGCCCGCATTTGCAAATGCGTTGACGAAATTCTGCATCACATCGGGACGGATCATGTCGGCGCCGTTCCCGGCCACCCGCCAGCGCGACAGATCGAAGCGATCTTCGACATTGGTCTGGCTGGAAATACGGCGCGCGCAGATGTCATAGCCGAAGGTCGGCGAATAGCTGAGTGTCGTGCCCTTGTTGCGGCTGATCAGATCGAGCCAGGCAAGGGGACGGCGGGCGAAATGTTCGGTCTTGAGATAGTCGACCGAAACCTGGTTCGAAATGAGCGAGAGGAAGCAGCCCACCAAGCCCATGTCATGGTACCAGGGCAGCCAGCTCACTACACGATCGTTGGTGCCGATTTCCATCGATTCGGCGTGTCCGCGCAGATTATGCAGCAGCGCTTCATGCGTCACCGCCACGCCGGTTGGGAAGCGGGTCGAGCCGGACGAGTATTGCAGATAGCAGATGTCTTCCGGCTTTGCTTCGGGAAGGTCGCTTTCGGGGGCGGGACGTTGGTTGAACTCTTCCCAGCTTTGCCCTGCACAGCCCTGACGATCGGCTGCGGCCTTTGCCATTTCAGCGATTTCACACGGATAGATCAGAATCTTCGGGTCGGAACTTTGCAATTGGACGGAAAGCTGGTCGATGTAGCTTTCCTTGCCGCCAAACGTTGTCGGCAGCGGCAGGGGTACGGGCCATGCACCCATCAGGGTGCAGGCGCAGAAGAGCGCGGCAAATTCGGGGCTGGTTTCGGCAACCAGCGCTACGCGATCTTCCTTTTCGATCCCCATCGCAACAAGACGATAAGCTGCCTCAATCGCGTCCTTGCGCATCTGCACATAGGTATAGCTGCACTCCAGCGTTCCACGCATGTCATGAAAGTTCATGCCCTTGGCGCTGCGCGCGGCATAGTCGATGGCTTCGTTGAAGGTCGCGAAATCCGAACGGCGACGCGGTAGGTCGCAATCGTTCGGCGTCGGCGATATTTCGGCGTCGGTCATAATTTTCGGCGATACCCGTGAATAGCTGGGGCCTGACGGCTTACCTTATTGCTCGGCTCATGCGCAAATCAGCGACTGCGCATGCTCCAAAATTTCCCATTCTTAAAGGACTGTGGCAGGAATATGGCCGATGAATGATGAACACGCAACATCTGGTCACACTCGCCGCCGCCCAAAACCGCTTGATCGCAACAGGCTGGAAGAGTTGGCACTAGCTTATGTTGCACGTTTTGCGACGAGTGCCGGCAAGCTGCGGGCTTATCTTCAGCGTAAATTGAGGGAGCGCGGTTACGTCGGGGATGAAGGGACGGACATCGAAGTATTGGTGTTGAAATTCGTGGAAAAGGGTTATGTCGACGACGAAGCTTATGGCCGGGCCAAGGCAAACGATCTGATGGCTCGCGGCTACGGCACGCGCAGGGTCCAGCAGACGCTGCGAGCTGCGGGGATCGGCGAGGATGTGTGCTATTCTCTCCTGCCGGAGCAGGCGCAGAGCCGTCAGGCGGCGTTGGTGCTTGCCCGCAAGCGCAGGTTCGGCCCTTACAGCGTCGCGCACGGGTCTGGCATCGAGGATGAACGTAAACGACATGAAAAGCAGCTTGCCGCATTGGTGCGAGCGGGCCATGATTTTGAAATTGCACGGCATGTCATTGGCGCAAGCAGTGTCGAGGAGCTGGAAGAATGGGTGGCAGAAGCATTCTACGAAAACGAATAAGCGGCTATGGCGCTCTTGCCGTGCTGACCGTCCTTGCTGCCTGCTCTCCGCAGACACAAGCCCAAGCCTCGCCGGACAAGGCGCCGGCAGCGGGTGAGGCCGCGGCAGCAGATGTCCACCCTGTATCCGGTCTTCGCATAATCCCACTCACTGTAACGAGTGATGGCAAACGAATCGGGTTCACAGTTGAGGTCGCGGATACGCCTGCCGCACAGGCGCGAGGACTCATGTTCCGGACCGAACTGGGCGACTTCGAAGGGATGGTGTTTCCCTATGATGGAAGCACCGCCCAGAGTTTCTGGATGAAAAACACGCCGCTGCCGCTCGACATTATCTTTATCGGTCCGGACAGGCGCATATCAAATATCGGTGCAATGGCAGAACCATACTCGCTCGATCCGGTCTATTCGGTCGGCCCTGTCCTCGGTGTTCTCGAACTGCGGGGCGGTCGTGCTGCCGAACTGGGCATCGAGGCGGGGGACCTGGTGGAATGGTGAGCATTGAATGGCTTGGCCAGAGCGCGCGAATCCGCTAACCGCGCGACAATGAGCATCCTCGGCAAGATATTTACCTGGTGGAATGGCGCCACGATCGGCACACTCCTGTGGTCCTCGCGCAATGGGGACCACGTCGGCACCGACGCACAGGGTAACCAATACTACCGTTCAAAGAAGAAGACCGGTGATGGCCGCGAACGTCGCTGGGTGATCTACGACGGGACCAATGACGCGAGTCGCGTCCCCAGCGAATGGCATGGCTGGCTGCACGGTGCTTTCGACGATGTGCCGGAAAGTAACCTGCCCCCTGCTCGTGTCTGGGAAGCTGACTATACCCCCAATGCGACTGGCACCCTGAAAGCCTACCGTCCAGCCGGAGCGTTGGAGCGGGGCGGCAGACGCGCCCCCGCGACGGGCGATTACGAAGCCTGGTCTCCCGAGGCGTGACGATGCGCAGGGCATTTGCCCTCTTTGCGGTACTGGCGATGCTCCCGGCTTGCGAGCAGGAAGCGTCCGAACCCGAAGATCCGATACGCGCGACAATCCCGGACAGTGCACCGCAAGCTGAGGGGGCTGCCCAGCCCGCTGACGAAGCTGGTATTGGCACACCGATGAAAGAGCGTGTCGCTATTATCGGCCTGCTGAACAAGCGTAACAATGTCAGTCAGGATCTCGAAATGCGGCCTGGTGAAGAACAGCGGGTCGGGGATGTGGTAATCCGCCTTCAGGCGTGTGAGCGTACGGCGCCTTGGGAAATGCCCAAGGAAACCGGAGCTTTCGTGCAGTTGCTCGTCCGTCAGCGCGGTACCGAGGATCAGTTCACGAAGGTTTTTTCTGGGTGGCTGTTCAAGAATTCACCCAGCCTGAATGTCGTTGAGCATCCAATTTACGATGTCTGGGTCAAAGATTGCGCGATGGAGTTTCCCGGCGAAGAAGCGGCTCCAAATCGTTCCACCACCTCGGGCAACGATTCCGAGGGATAATCGCGGGCTGCGGCCAGAAGCGCCAAATATCGTGTTTGCGGAATGGCGCACGCACCCATTGTCGCCAGGTGGTCCGTCATGAATTGGCAATCTAGCAGTATATAGCCAGCCTGGCGCATGGCTGCGACGAGCCACGCCAGCGCAACTTTACTGGCATCAGCGGTTCGGCTGAACATGCTCTCGCCGCAAAACACTCGATCGAATGCGACACCATAAAGGCCGCCGACAAGCTGGTTTCCTCGCCAGCATTCGATTGAATGTGCATATCCGGCGTTGTGCAGGGCTTTATAGCTCGCCTCAATCCGATGGCTGATCCAGCTTTCGGCGTGTTCTTCACGCGGGGCCGCGCATTCGGCCATCACGCCAGCGAAATCGGCATCGCAAGTGACACGGAAACGATTCTGCCGCAGGGCTTTTCGCAGACTCTTGGAAAGATGAAATTGATCCAGCGGAATGATTGCCCGCTCCCGCGGCTCGACCCAGTAAACCTCTGGATCGCTCCGATGGTCGGCCATCGGGAAAACTCCGCTGCGATAGGCGCGAAGAAGGAGTTCTGTCGGAATCAGGAGGGAAGCGGGTGAATGCATTTGGGTTTCTGGATAACACTTCATCAGCCAAAGCGATATGCGCCTTGCCAAGTGTGGACGGTCATACTAATGCGCGCCCTCCTGCAGGGGTGTAGCTCAGCTGGTAGAGCATCGGTCTCCAAAACCGAGGGCCACGGGTTCGAATCCTGTCACCCCTGCCATTTCCTTTTCTTCCGCGCTTGTGCGCCGCTTGCCCGCGGCCTATCGCGCAACTCATGACCGACAAGAAAAGCGAACGCGATCTTTCTGATCGCAAGTTCTATCCGGCCGACAAAGAAGCCGAATTCGAAAAAACCCAGCAGCAGACGCCGCAAACCGCGCATCCAGCTTACAGGCTGGCATTTCAGGACACTGATTTCCTGTTGCGGGACGAATTGCGTCCGGTGCGCTTCCAGCTGGAACTGCTGAAGCCAGAAATGTTGCTCGACGAAGCGGGCGTGGGATCGACACTGGTGATGTACGGCAGCGCCCGCATACCTCCGCCCGAAGCTTGCGAGGCCGCGCTCGAAGGCGCGAAGGATCTGCCCGAGGACGAGCGCCGGGTGGTTGAAAACCTCGTCAAGAAAAGCAAGTATTATGCAGAGGCTTACAAGCTGGCACGGATCGCTTCGGAAAGATCGATCATCGAGAACGGCAAGCGGCAGTTCGTCGTATGTTCAGGCGGGGGGCCGTCGATCATGGAAGCGGCCAACAAGGGGGCCAGTGATGTCGGCGCAGAGAGCGTCGGGCTCAATATCATTCTCCCTCATGAACAGGCACCCAACCAGTATGTGACGCCTTATCTGTCGTTGAATTTCCATTATTTCGCGCTGCGTAAGATGCACTTCCTGCTGCGGGCAAAGGCCGTGGCCGTATTCCCGGGCGGGTTTGGAACATTCGATGAGTTCTTTGAACTGCTGACCCTTATTCAAACAGGCAAGATGAAGCCAATGCCGATTCTCCTGTTCGGCAAGGACTTCTGGACACGTGTCGTCGATTTCGAAGCGCTGGCCGATGAGGGGACGATCTCGAAAAAGGATCTCGACCTGTTCCGTTGGTGTGAAACTGCCGAGGAAGCCTGGGACCACATCAGCGGGTTCTACAAACTCTAGAGGTCTTCTTCTGCCGGCTCCAGTTTGCGCACCGCTTGGTGCCCCATCGGCCCGGAACCCTGCCCGAATCCGGGCGCGTTCTCGATGGCGGCATAGGTGAAGGCGCGTGCGATGCGCACAGCGTGAGTAAGCGGCTGGCGGTATCCTAGAATCGTGGCCAAGGCTGACGACAGTGTGCAGCCGGTACCATGCGTGTGCCGCGTCTGAATACGCGCATGGGCGAAACTCGCGAGCTTGCCGGAGGGCGATGCGATCCGGTCGACGACCTGTGTCTCATCGCCGGTATGGCCGCCCTTGGCCAAGACCTGAACGTCGTGCTGCTTGGCAAGCGTCTCGGCAGCGTCGAACACCTCGTCATCCGCGATTGCTTCGCGGCCGGTCAGTACGCCAAGTTCGGGCACGTTAGGAGTCACGATGGTGGAAATCTCCATCAGCGCGGCGAAGCTCTTCACCGTTTCGTCGTCTGCGAGGATCGAACCACTGGTGGAGATCATGACGGGATCGAACACGATGGGTCCCGCGAAAATCTCGAGCCGCTCGGCCAGTAATCTGGCGGTTTCCGGCGATCCAAGCATACCGATCTTTATTGCGTCCGCGCCGATATCCGACAGGCAGGCTTCAACCTGCTCCAGAACGAACTGCGGCGGAAGTGTCTCTACACCAACGACCCCGCACGTGTTCTGCGCAGTGACTGCGGTGATGGCGGACATAGCGTAACCGCCGAGCATGGTAATTGTTTTTACATCGGCCTGGATGCCGGCACCACCTGAACTGTCAGAGCCGGCGATAGCCAGGATGCGAGGAGGAGCCAATTTGTCGCCGCTCATTCCGTGCCTGCTAAAGGGGCGTATTTCCGCTTGCTGCTGGGTGGGTAGTTCTCTTGCAGCTTTTTCGTGCGTGTTGGGCGGTCCATCAGCTCGCCGCCGCAGTTCGGACAGATATCGTCGAGGTCGTCCGCACAGCTTGTACAGAAAGTACATTCCAGGCTGCAGACGAAGGCACCGGGCATCTCGGCGGGCAGATCGCTGCCGCACCCTTCGCAATCGGGACGCATTTCAAGCATCAGGCTGCACCCTTCACGGCGTCACAGATTCGGTCCACCACTGCTTTCACCTGTACTGCATCATCGCCTTCGGCCATGACCCGGATGACTGGCTCGGTGCCAGATGGGCGGATGACGAGGCGTCCCTTGCCTGCCAGTTCGGCCTCGGCATCTTCGATGGCTTGTTTGACGGTCGCGTTCTCGAGTGGTGCGCCACCGGAATAACGCACATTCTTGAGCATTTGCGGCACGCGTTCGAAGACGTGCAGCAATTCGCTCGCCGGTTTACCGCTGCGGACCAGGCTCGACAACACGCTGAGCGCGGCCACGGTGCCATCGCCCGTGGTGGCGTGGTCTGTAAGGATCATATGGCCCGACTGTTCACCACCAAGATTGAACCCGCCCGCGCGCATACGTTCGAGTACGTAGCGGTCACCGACCTTCGTACGCTCCAGCGTAAGTCCGATGTCTTGCAGATATCGCTCAAGACCAAGGTTTGACATTACCGTGGCCACCACGCCACCGCCCGTAAGCGTACCCCGATCAAGCAGGCGCTTGGCGATAAGACCCATGATCTGGTCCCCATCTACGGTTTCGCCTTTTTCATCGATCACGATAAGCCTGTCGGCATCGCCATCAAGTGCGATGCCGATATCAGCACCTTCTTCGACAACGCGCGCTTTGATGGCATCGAGAGAGGTCGAGCCGACGCCTTCATTGATGTTGGTGCCATTGGGTTCGACGCCCATGGCGATCACGTCTGCGCCCAGTTCCCAGATCGCACTCGGCGTGACCTCGTAGGCGGCACCATGTGCGCAATCCACGACGACTTTGAGGTCGTCGAAGCGTATTTCGGAAGAAACCGACTGCTTTACCGCATGGATATAGCGTCCGCGCGCGTCTTCGATCCGCCGTGCACGACCGATCCGGTCCGGCTGAACCAGCAAGGGCTCCTGCCCGAGAAGCAGTTCGATCGCAGCTTCCGCATCGTCCGAAAGCTTGTAGCCGTCGGGGCCGAACAGTTTTATTCCATTGTCCTCAAACGGATTATGGCTCGCAGAAATCATCACGCCCAAATCGGCGCGCATTTCACGTGTCAGGAGAGCGATCGCCGGCGTGGGTAGGGGACCGGTCATAATAACGTCCATCCCCACGCTGGTGAAGCCAGCAACCAGAGCGCTTTCCATCATGTAGCCCGACAGCCGCGTGTCCTTCCCGATGACCACGCGGTGACGGTGATCGCCCCGCAGGAAATGAGTGCCGGCGGCCTGTCCCACTCGCATAACGGTGGCAGCGGTCATCACACCTTCGTTTGTCCGTCCGCGGATACCGTCTGTGCCGAAAAATTTGCGTGCCATTTGGAAGCATTCTCCCTTTATCGAGCCCCCATGGCGCGAATGGTGTCTGAATAAAAGACCGCCCACCCCTCTTTTCGCGCACAATATCGTGGCTATGTGCAACCACGCGCCCGCCGGGGCGTTAGGGACGCGAACACGGAATTATTTCACACCAACCCAAGAGGGGAAAAACAATGGCTTTTGAGCTGATCGACCTTCCTTACGACGACACCGCGCTGGAGCCTGCCGTCTCTGCCAAAACTCTCTCTTTCCACCATGGAAAGCACCATAAGGCCTATATCGATAAAACCAACGCCGCTATAGAAGGCGGCGACTTGGCGGACAAGAGCTTGGAAGCAGTCATCGCTTCAGCACGTGGCACCAATGCAGGTTTGTTCAACAATTCGGCGCAAAGCTGGAACCATGGCTTTTATTGGCATTCCATGGCGTCCGACGAAACGGGTGCATCGGACGAACTAAAAAGCATGATCGACGATGCCTTTGGCTCTGTTGATGGCCTTAAGGAAAAGCTCGCCGAACGTGGGGCCGGGCATTTTGCCAGTGGCTGGGTCTGGCTTGCGGTCAAGGATGGCAAGCTCACGATCGAGGAGACCCATGACGGTGACACCTTGGCTGACCAAGGGGATTTCAATCCCCTGCTGGTGATCGACCTTTGGGAACACGCGTATTATCTTGATCATCAGAATGCCCGTCCCGCTTATTTGGATGCGGTTAATGGCAAGCTGAACTGGAAGTTTGCGAGCGAGAATCTGGCCCGCGGAACAACGTGGCAGTATCCGGCCTGATCAAGTTCCATATTGGAAATGAAGAGCCCGTCGCCAGCAATGGCGGCGGGTTTTTTAATTATTCGCCGGGCTGACCAGTCTCGTTCTGATCTTCGAAGACATTGGCCGTAAAAAGAGGTTCGCCGAAAATGAAGCCGACAAGGTTAGGTCTTCCGATGTGATCGAACAGCGCCGTCAGCATCAGCAGGATCGGCACGGAAAGCAGCGCTCCGAAAACGCCCCAAATCCAGGTAAAGTATGACAGTGCTATTAGAATCATCACCGGATTCATGGTGAACCGGGCACCAAGTATCGAAGGAGTTACCACATTCGCTTCGATCGTATGCAGTGCCAAATAGGACAGCGCGGGTATCAGGCCGAGCACGATCGTATCTGCTGTGCCGATACCAAACAGGCCCAGCAATGCGATCATAATGATAGGGCCGACGTAAGGCAGAAAATTGAGCAGTGCAGCGAGGCCGCCCCACATGATTGGCGCGTCGATCCCGAGCAACCAAGCGCCCAGCGCTACGACAAACCCGACGACTACGTTGATCCAGCCGACGGTAAGGATATAGGCCGCAACACGGTCCTGTACTTCACGAACTACGCGCGCAGCCTTGATGCTGGTGCCGAAGCTAGCGCGTCCGAACAGCAGGCGTTGCCGCAAACGCACGCGGGCCTCGATCATGAAGTACGCCATCAGCAGAGTGAGGACTGTTTCCAGAATGACGCTGGGAGTAGCAAAGGCGACCTGTTCCAGCAGGCTGGGAGCCGCGAGCACCACTTCGCGCGGCCCGTCGGACTTCATCAAGGACACAAGCTGTTCGTTGATCGTCGCGATCCATGCAAACTGTTCGCGGACCTCGCCGAAACGTGCCAACACACGCTGAGCCATGGTGGGCACATCGTCGAACAGTGCAATCGCCGGCTGAAGGATCGTGGCCAGTGCGAGTACCAAAATTGCGAAAAAGATTAGAAGCGCGCTGAGCGAGGCAAGGGCGTTGGGCAGCCCCCAGCCGTTCAGTTTGTCGGCCAATGGTGACAGGATCACTGTCAGCACTAGTGCGGTCACCACGGGAAGAAAAACCACCGATCCGATCGATAGGACGAAAGGCAGGGCGAAAAACAGGCCCAGCCCAATCAACAGAACCAAAGAAGAAATCAGGCGCAGTTCCTGTTCAGCAAAGGCAAGCCGCCGCGACCTGCGGGTCGGAGTGGAGGCATCGCTTTGCTGAGAGGAGTCTGCTTCTTTCACTGCAGCCTATCTGCCCTTTGCTGCGAATCGTGACAAGCGGGGCAGCGGCAAAGATTTTCTAGCTGCGGCTCGAACCTTGGCCAGCTGCCACATCATCCAGTTCTTCGAGTATAGCCCTGTGTGCGGCATCGTCGTCGATGGAGCGCTTGGGTATATTTCCGTCTGCCAGCATGGCGTTGAGTGCGGCGCGTGCACGGCCCACTCGGCTTTTGATAGTGCCGACGGCGCAGTCGCAAATGGTTGCGGCTTCTTCGTATGAAAAGCCGCCTGCACCGACAAGTAGCAGGGCTTCACGTCGTTCGGGCGGCAGAGTTAGCAATGCCCGGTGCATGTCGGAAAGGTGGATTGGTTCCTCCTGTCCGGCGGGCGCCGTCAGAACCCGCTCGGCAACGGTCTCGTCATATTCGCCGCGGAAACGGTTTCGTCGCATATCGGTGAGATAGGCATTGCGCAAAATGACAAAGGTCCACGCACGCATACTGGTACCGGGTTGAAAGCGATCCTGCGCAGCCCAAGCTTTGAGCAGCGTTTCCTGCACCAGATCGTCCGCCATATCGGCGCGCCCACACAAGCCGCGCGCGAAGGCGCGCAGGTGCGGGACAACATCGGTCAGCTCACGCTTGAAATCGGCCTTTTCGGAAGCCGTCCGTTGCTCAGCCGACATCAGCTCTTTGAATCCAGTTTGTCGATTAGATCCTGAAAACTGTCTGGCAGAGGCTCTTCGACTACGGAGTCATAGAGTTGCTTGAGACCATTGGCCCAATCGGGATCCTTTTCTTTACCGGCCTTGCCAGACGAAGCGGAAGGCGGACCGCTGGCGGATGACCGCTGCGGATTTCTCGGCGTGTTTGACGTCATGGCTTAAAAGATAGTGCCCTCTTTGCGTTTCTGCCAGTGGGACCGGAAAGGTCGCCAATGGCTTGAAACTCGATCCCGACTATGTGCTTCGCACAACGCATGTTGCGCTATCGTGTTCCCGACGATGTCAATCTGGAACTAAACGGGCTGCGCAGCATACTATATCGCCGGGTAAATCGTCAGGGGCAGGAAGCTGGTAACCGAAGAACTCCAACGCAAGGGCCGCCGCAGGCGTTGGCTGATCGATTATCCGCGGGGCATCCCTGTGCTGATATTCGTATTGGTGACGGCGATAACTGTGCTTAGTGTCTTCTCGATAGAACGTGGCGAACAGGACCGCGATTCGGCCGATGTCTCCCGGAAGGCGCAGGCCATGACATCGGCTATCGAGCGGCGCGCTTATACAAGTTCGGCTTATCTACGGGCGGGGGCTGCACTTTTCTCGACCCAAGCGGATGTGACCCCTGGGGTGTTTCGACAATTTGTTTCTGAGCTCAGGCTCGATTCCAATTACCGCGGTGCGGAAGGGATCGGATGGGCACCGGTCGTCGCGGCAAGTCAGGCAGAGAGGTTCGAAGAGCGGCTGCGTGTCGGGCGCATTAGCCTGAAGGCGATTGAGCCCAGCCTGGAAAAACAGCCGCGCGATATTTTGATTCCGATTCTATATCTCCAGCCGGATACCGCCCGCAATCGCCGGGCGCTGGGATACGACATGTATGCCGAGCCAGTACGCCGTACCGCGATGGATCTGGCGGCGGCGAACGATCGGCCTACCGCGAGTGGCCCCATAGTTCTGAAGCAGGAGGGCGGCGGCAATGCAGCTGGCTTCCTTATTTATATGCCAGTGTTTGAAGGCCTTAGTACGACGAGAAATCTCAAGGGTTTCATATTCAGCCCATTCAATGCCTCGCAGTTTCTCGGCTCGGCGGGTGATTTGGTAAGCTATGAATCCGTCGGCGCCCGGCTGAGGGACGGAGAGTCAACAGGACAGCCTGTGTTGGCACAGAGCGAGGCTTGGGTCGATGGCCGATCGACAGTGACGCGGGAGGTCAGCCTTGCAAACCGGCGCATGCTGCTTGAAGTGCAGTCGGCCCGGGTTGAAGGCCTATCTTCAATGTCGATGATCACGCTGCTGTTCGGTCTCGCAGTTGCCAGCCTCCTGATGCTGGTGTCGAGATTGCTGACCCAGCAGACGCTGGAAGACCGGCGAGCAATTATGTGGTTTGAAGAACAGAACTCGATTCGCAATTCGCTCACTCGAGAGCTGAATCATCGGGTTAAAAACACGTTGGCCAATGTGCTGTCGATTGTTTCGCTGACCAGACGTCGATCAGATAATCTCGATGAGTTCGCAGAAGGCCTTGATGGTCGTATCCGTGCTCTTTCCGCAACACACGACCTTTTGACGCAATCGGAATGGGGGACCACGCCAATCCGCTCAGTTGTCGATGTGGAACTCGCTCCTTACGCTCGGGACGATGATCAGCGGTTGGAACTCATCGGCCCACATACCGAACTTGCTCCTAATGATGCCCTGTCGCTTGGCCTTGCGATTCACGAGTTGGCGACCAATGCGGCCAAATATGGTTCGCTAAGCGTTCCCGGCGGCTGCGTCACGGTTCGTTGGAGCCAAGTGAACGACACTTTGGCCAAGATTGAATGGTTCGAGAGCGGTGGGCCGACTGTGTCGAAACCGCTTCGCCGTGGCTTTGGCACCGATCTCATCGAAAAGATCGTTGCGCATGAACTGCGCCACCCGGTCGAACTCGATTTTGCTCCCCTAGGTGTACGCTGTACGCTGCTGGTGCCGGTCCGCGAACCCAGCGAATTTGAACTGCGCAAAAAGGGGCCGGGCGGGCGCGGGCACTGACAGACCGGCCTTCATAGATACTTACGACAATAAAAAACCCGGGCGGTGACCCGGGTTTTTGTTATTCATTGATGCTCCAGATAGCGTCAGCCAAGTGGGCGGCTTGATCCGAAGAACAACGCTTGGCTGATCGCGGCACGCACGGTCTGTTCCTGGAACGGTTTGGTGACTAGATAGGTGGGCTCCGGCCGGTCGCCCGTCAGCAGGCGTTCCGGATAAGCTGTGATGAAGATCACGGGAACGCTGCTGATGGCCAAGATATCATCCACTGCATCGAGGCCCGAAGAGCCGTCGGCGAGCTGGATATCGGCCAGAACCAAGCCTGGAGTGCGGTCCGCAACCACTTCTTGGGCCTGTGTACGCGTAGCCGCCGTACCGCAAACTTCGTGACCGAGCGATGTCACCAAATCTTCAAGTTGCATGGAGATAAGCGGTTCATCTTCGATAATCAGAACGCTGGTGGCCGATTCCTTGTCGATCTCGGTAATCGCTTCCTGGGCCAAGCGTTCGATGTCGTCAGCCGACATGTCCATGATCTCACCCGCCTGATCAGACGAGAAATCTTCGAGCGTGGTCAGTAGGAGCGCCTGACGGTTGAGCGGCGTGACCGATTTGAGCCGGTTTTGCGCAGCATCTTCATGACCGTCGCCGCCTTCGGCTTCGGGCACGTCAAGGTAAGCACTCGACCACACTTTGTTGAAGGCCCGGTACAGTGGCACACGGCCGCCTTCGAGCGATTGTTTGAGTTCACTATCGGCCAGGGCGGCCTCCAGCGTGGCACGTACGAATGCATCTCCCGTGGCCTGCGAACCGGTCAACGCCCTTGCATAGCGGCGAAGATACGGCAGGTTACGAGCAATTTGATCACCAAGCGACATTTAGACCCCTTCCTTAAGGTGCGCGCTTCTAACGTCCCGTATGGGCTTAGGTTCCGAGTAGATCGGTCGCAAGTCACGGTTTGACAAGGCAGCTTTTTCAGGCGCATTCCCGGCGCGAAATATCGTTGATCCGGGAGACGATAGTCTTGCACGAAATAGCCGACCCCATCCCCTGTCTTGATTGCCCATTGCAATCTTGTCCCGGCCTACGGCGGCTTGAAGAACATCAGCTGGCCTACATGCAGGATTTCAAGAGCGGCGAAATCCGCCTCGATCGCGGCGAGATGCTGATTGACGAAGGAGCCGATTATGATCGGCTTTATACTGTACTCGATGGGGTGCTAATTCGTTCGCGTTCGCTCGAGGATGGACGTCGCCAGATCGTGAACTTCATGTTCCCTGGTGATCTCATTGGCCTTCAGGGTGCATTCGACGAACCTTCTAGCCACGCAATCGAGGCATTGATCGATGTTCGGCTTTGCCGATTCAAAAGGGGAGATTTTTCCAGCTTTATTTCCAGTCACCCCAGTTTGGCCTACGATATCACCTGGCTCGCGGCGAAAGAGGAGACGGCCCTCGAAGGGCATATCGTGTCATTGGGGCAGCGCAATGCGCGTGAACGCGTGACATTTCTCGCTGTCTGGCTGATCGATCGCGCTCAATCGACCTGCCTGGCGGACGAAACAAACACTCTTTCGCTCACGATCACCCAGTCTCAGATCGCCGATATGCTGGGACTGTCTCTTGTCCACACCAACCGTACTCTCAAGCAATTGCAGCGGGAAGGGCTGGTTGAATGGAAAACGCGAGAAATTCACGTTCCAGACCTCGAAAAGGCAGCTGAATACGCCCAGTTCGATCGCTCAAGGGACAGGTGCAGGCCCTTTATATAATCGGAGTTTGGGCTTTTTAAAAAATTTGTGAGGGGTGGGAACCCCCTTTGAGACGGCGCGTATCCTCTATGTCACCGCCGAGACCCCCCCTCCCGTCCAAGCGGCCGGTGATACGATCCCGAAAGGCCCCCGTTGATGTCAACGGGGGCCTTTTTTATTATCCTGAACAAAAGTGCTTCTGTCTGCCGAGGGTTCGATGGTGCCGGGGCCATTCACTGAACTTTGCACTTGGTCGGGCCAGTTACCATAAGGCAAATGATCCACCAATAAATTCAATCGGTACACCGCTGTGCCAGTGGACGGGCACTGGGGCCTTGTGGCAAAGCGAAGCATCCATGTGGCAGCTCTACCAATTTCCCCTGTGTCCCTTCAGCCGCAAGCTTCGTTTGCTGATGGGCGAAAAGAACGTGGCCTACGAACTCGTGCGGGAAAATCCGTGGGAAGGGCGTGACGAATTCTGGCATCTCAATCCTGCTGGACGGACACCCGTTCTGCACGACGCAGCGCGCGGCACCGCCCTGTCGGACAGCCAGGCGATTTGCGAATATCTGGAAGAAACCGTCGACCGTAATTCCATGATCAATGGTTCGGCTCTCCAACGCGCGGAAATCCGGCGGCTGGTCGCGCTGTTTGATGATAATTTCTATGCCGATGTGACCGAACCGGTCATGCACGAAAAAATGAAGAAGCGCATAGTATTGCGGCAGTCACCGGATGCGCAGGTGTTGCGCCAGATGGGCCGGATGCTTCATGGCCATCTCGATTATATCGACTGGCTTGTCGATACGCGTCAGTGGCTTGCCGGGGCGCAGCTAAGCCTGGCCGATCTTGCCTGTGCAGCGCATCTGTCGGTGGTGGAATATCTCGGAGCGATCGACTGGAAGGGCCACGAACAGACGCACGGATGGTACATGGTCGTTAAAAGTCGGCCCAGCTTTCGCCCGCTGCTGAGCGAAAAGATGGAAGGCATCCCACCGCCACGGGAATACGCTTCTTTGGATTTGTGACGTTGCCGCTGGACGAAAGGCTGCAGGAGATATTCCGCGGCCTGTATATGGGCCATCATCGTCAACGCGGCCAAAGACCTGAAAATTGCCTTTATCTTTGACAAACCGAGCAGAACCAAGTGCTGCGGCCGCCTTGCACGATGCGTGTGATCACCCCGCCGTCCTCGTGGTGACACCCCTCGCCCTCACGTCCGTAAACGTGGAAATGGGTGGCGAAATAGCCGAGATTGCCATCAGGCTGGGCGAAATCGCGTAATGTGGAGCCGCCGTCACGAATCGAGCGTTCCAACACATCCTTGATCGCGGGCACGAGTCTGCGCAACTGCGGCATGGTCACCTTGCCGCCAGCTTTTCTCGGCGAGATGCCAGCCTGCCAAAGAGCCTCGCATACATAAATGTTGCCAAGGCCGGCTACGATCCGCTGGTCAAGCAACAGCAGCTTTATGGCCTGTTTCCGGGCGCGCGTCGCTTCGCGTAGATGTTCCGCTGTCAATGCTTCGCCCAGTGGTTCTGGCCCGAGCGCTGCGAAAGGCGGCCAAGCGTCCAGTTCTGGGTTGAGCAGCAGGTCTACAGACCCGAAACGGCGCGGATCGTTCAGAGCGAAAACATGGTCGCGGGTTGTCAGGACGAGATGGTCGTGCTTGTCGGTTTCCTCCGGATCGATCCGCCAGCGTCCGCTCATGCCGAGATGGAAAACCATCGCGTGATCCCGATTAGTGTGGAGAATGCCGTATTTTGCGCGGCGCGACAGGCCCGAAACGGTCGCGCCCGTGAGGGCCTGTACCAGGTCCGGCGGGAAGGGGCGGCGCAGGTCGGGCCGATTCACCCCGACGCCGACGATCTTCTCGCCATCGAGAAATCGGGCGAGGCCGCGAACGGTGGTTTCGACTTCTGGAAGTTCAGGCATCTCAAGCTTTCGCGTATCAGGGGTTTGATGCGGCGTCCATTCGCTATGGTCGACGATTTACGCTGCCGATCGGCATGAGGCACGCACGCCTTTTTCGCAGGCGATGAAAGACTCCGCTAACACCCTTTGCCCCGCACGCAATTGCCCCTAAGGCGTCCAGCCATGAGCGAAACCGTTTCCTTCGGCTACGAAGACATCGATGCGTCTGAAAAAACCGGCCGCGTAGGCGAGGTGTTCTCCAGCGTTGCCGCCAAATACGACATCA
This sequence comes from Pseudomonadota bacterium, assembly GCA_023394965.1. GTDB lineage: Bacteria > Pseudomonadota > Alphaproteobacteria > Sphingomonadales > Sphingomonadaceae > Qipengyuania. The sequence continues at coordinate 65,197 of JAEWZX010000037.1, forward strand.
TGAACGATGCCATGTCCGGCGGTATGCACCGGCTATGGAAGAATCGTTTTGTTGCGCGGGTGAAGCCGCAGCCCGGCGAAGCGATTCTCGATATGGCGGGCGGCACGGGCGACATTGCTTTTCGCATGGCCGATCGCGGGGCAAGCGTGACGGTATCCGATATCAATCAGGATATGCTCGACGTTGGGATCGAACGCGCGATGGAGCGCGGTATCGATGGGTTGGTTTGGAGCCGTCAGAACGCCGAAGAACTGACTTTTTCCAGCCGGATTTTCGATGCCTATACCATCGCTTTCGGTATCCGGAACGTCACCCATATAGAAAAGGCTCTGAGAGAAGCGCACCGTGTGCTGAAATATGGCGGTCGTTTCTACTGCCTGGAATTTTCGAGCGTTGAATGGCCCGGGTTCAAAGAAGCCTACGATCTCTATTCGCACAAGCTGGTGCCGCAGATCGGGAAGACAATCGCAGGTGACGAGGAAAGCTATCGTTACCTTATCGAATCCATCAGACGCTTTCCGAACATGTCCGATTTCGAGCAGATGATTCGCACTGCCGGGTTCGAGAACACACGGGTTGAACCGATTATGGGCGGCCTGGTTGCGATCCATTCGGGATGGAAAGTCTAATCCTGTGGCTCGCCCTGCAACCCATATCTGGCGCCTTTTCACGTGGGGCATCACGCTCGCGCGGCGCCGCGCGCTGGTGGGCATAGAGCAAGATCCCAATGCCCCAGGCCCGGTTCGGCGCATGGCAAAGTTGGCCCGCTGGGTGTCGTTTACCGGCACCAAAGGGCAGCGTGATTATGCTGGCGCTTTTCGCGACATCGGGCCCGCCGCGATCAAGCTGGGCCAGACGTTGGCCACCCGGCCCGATCTGGTCGGCGAAGAGGCGGCTCGCAATCTTTTGAAATTGCAGGATGACCTGCCACCCGTAGCTTTCGAGAAAATCAGGGACAGTATCGAAGCAAGCTTTGAGCAGCCGATTGAGGCGCTTTGGTCAGAATTCGATCCGGTACCCGTTGGCGCGGCCTCGATAGCCCAAGTGCATCGGGCGGTTACGACCGACGGAAAACAAGTTGCGGTCAAGGTGTTGCGGCCTGGCGTGCGCGAAAGGTTCGCACGCGATATCGACACGTATGAGTGGGCTGCGGCGCATCTCGAAAGCTTGGGCGTAGAGGCAGCGCGTTTGCGACCACGGCTGGTGATCGCAAACTTCAAGCGGTGGACCAATCGCGAACTCGATCTGCGCCGTGAAGCAGCCAGCGCATCGGAACTGGCCGAGCACATGATCGGGACCGAAGGCTACGAAATTCCAAGTATCGACTGGGACCGTACCAACGGTCGAGTAATGACCGTCGACTGGATCGATGGCATCAAGATCAGCAATACGGAAGCTCTGAAGGCGGCCGGGCACGATACGGATGAACTGGCCAGCCGTCTCGTTCTTGCCTTTCTAAAGCAGGCGATAGCTGCCGGTTTCTTCCATGCGGACATGCATCAGGGGAATCTGTTCGTAAAAGCGGACGGGACGATCGCCGCCATCGATTTCGGTATTATGGGCAGGATCGATCGCCGGGCTCGCATGTGGCTGGCGGAAATCCTGTATGGTCTGACAACTGGCAATTACAGGCGCGTCGCAGAAATCCATTTCGAGGCGCAATATGTGCCAAGCTATCACAATGTGGATGAATTCGCGACTGCGCTGAGAGCCGTCGGCGAACCAATGCGCGGCAAGCCGGTAAGCGAACTTTCGGTCGGGCAGATGCTCGACGGGCTGTTCGCAATCACCCGGGATTTCGACATGCAGACACAGCCGCATCTGCTCCTGCTCCAGAAAACTATGGTGATGGTTGAAGGGATCGCCACTCAGCTCAATCCCAAGATCAATATGTGGGATGTGTCGGCCCCATATGTGGGCAGTTGGATCCGGGACGAACTGGGGCCAGAAGCTGCCATTGCAGATCGCATCCGCGAAGATACTCAGACTCTGCTGCGTATTCCCGAACTGGTTCGCCGAATTGAGGACCGCTTCCCACCCAAGGGCGGTGCGCCCGAGCTGCCTCCGCTACCCGATGTCGAATTGATGTGGGAAAGGCGCCGCCGGAAGGGACGTGAGCGTGGCTGGCTGGGCTATATAGTTGCGGCAGTGGCAGGGGGGCTCGCGGTATGGGCAGCGGCAGCACAGGGATTGATCGGCTGAGCGCAACCATCGCTGCGCCTTCGTGGGATCGCTTCGCCACTTGGGGAGCATGGCCTGCACGTAGTTTGTTGTCGGTCGTTGCTGCATTGTTGGCTCTCGCTGCAATTGTACCGCTGACGGCGAGTATGGACGGTACTCCGGCGCAGGTCCCGTCACTTCTGAACGACGTATCGTCCGCTCAGCATGCAGAGCCCGATCGGGCTGACGATCTTGTCTTCTACGACCGTGTGATCAAACGGATCGAGAATGGCGAAAACTATTACGACTTTATCGTAGAAGAGCAGCGGGCGCACAATTATCCAGTGCGGCCTGGTTTCGCCGTGCGTTTACCGACGCTGGCCTGGATTCACGCGTGGGTAGGTGAACACGCGATGATCGCCTTTGCCATCATTTTGCTTGTCGTCTGTGTGTGGGCGTGGTGGCGCCGGTTGGATGAAGAGCCTGGCGGCGTACGAATGCGACTGCTTGGCACCGCTCTCATGGCGATGGGCGGTTCGCTAGGTCTCAACCGCTCTTTCTTTGTTCTGCATGAATTATGGGCTGGAATGCTGATTGCGCTGGCCTTTGGTCTGCATCGGCCGGGGCGCTGGGGGGCTGCGCTTGCGGTAGCTGCTCTCGCTTTGGCGGTGAGGGAATTGGCACTGCCTTTCGTGTTGTTGATGGCTGCCATGGCAGCTTGGCGCAAGGATTGGCGCGAAGCAGCTGCCTGGATTGCACTGGTGGCCACATTCGTGGCTTTCATGGCTTGGCACTTGTCGCTCGTGGCTGCGCGTGGCCTTCCCGGTGATCCAGAAGGTCCGGATTGGCTCGTGCTGCGCGGGTTTTCGGGCTGGCTTGGAAATATAGTGCTCAGTTCGAACTTGCGGTTGCTTCCGCACGAAATTGCTGGGCCGCTTGTCGTTCTGATGCTGCTCGGCTGGGCTGGCTGGAAATCGGCAGCGGGAAATACGGGCACACTGCTGTATCTGGGCTACGGCCTCGCATTCATGCTCGCGGGGCGTGCGAACAATTTTTACTGGGGGGCGGTCGTCGCGCCGGCCATGTTTATCGGTCTCGCTTTTGTACCCATGGCAACAAAGTCCTTGATCGGTGCAGCACGGGCGCGAACGTAGAATGACTTTGCCCGAACGCCCCTTTTCGCTCTTGCCACGATGGGCCGCGGTCACGGTATTGCTTCTCACGCTTTTCGGTTGTGTTTGGAATGTCTTTGCGCTCGACATGCGCGATAGCGCCCATGAGGCCGACATTGAGTACCGGCTCGAGCGCAGTGAGCGCACCGACATGGATCTTTATCGCGCTGTGAACAGGCGTGTGGCCGATGGCGAGGATTATTACCACGCCGCAGCCGATGAACATCGCCGCTTCGGCATGCCAACCAGCCCGTTCGTGACCATGCGTACGCCCATGTTGGCTTGGACAAACACAGTATGGGGCGAGCAGGGGTGGAGAATAATCGCCGCAGTTCTGTGGGGGGCAAACATTCTGGTGTGGTTCGTTGCGTTGCGCGGTGATGGGCGAATCGAGGCATTGTGCGCAGCAGCGATGGCTGGCTTCTTCGGAATGGTTGCGTTCATCCCAGATATCCCGTTCAGCCATGAAATTCTCGCCGGGCTGATGCTCTCTCTCGCTCTTGCGCTATCGACCGGAGGCCTGTGGATTGGCGCTTTGATCCTGACCATATGCGCTGTTTCTCTTCGTGAACTGGCTCTGCCGTTTCTCATTGCTTGGGGCGGCGCGGCCTTGTTGGGGGGCGAGCGCGGCAAGCTGCTGGCGATCGGTGGGGCTTTGGCACTGTTGGTTATTGGCCTTCTACTCCATGCCTATGCCGTTGGCGAAGTGCGAAGAGCGGGCGATTTCGTCTCGCCAGGCTGGCGCGGTCTCTTCGGTCCAGGGCTGGCGTTTTACGGCATCCACCTCACCACATTGTTGCAGACCTTGCCGGTATGGTGCGCAGGACCGCTTGGTGTGCTCCCCTTGCTGGGATGGTTTGCAAAAGGAGGCAAGCTCGGAGCTTTTGCCAGTCTATGGTTTGCAGGTTTCATTGCGGCCGTCGCGATATTTGCGCGACAGGAAAACTTCTACTGGATGGGCTTGTTCATTCCCGCCTACGGCGTGGGTCTCGCTTTCGTGCCGCGCGCGCTAAGCGATTTGATGTCGGCAATCAGGAGGCAACCTTCGGCCAGCCCCATGCACGCATCGCGATGATTATCATAATGCAATGGAACGCCTCGACGCCCATCGGAACCAGCCAGCCATCATAGGGGCCCTGCGTCAGAAGATTGATAATCCTGCCCGTCAAGGCGATGGCAAAAAGACCGAATGCCGGCAGCAAAACGTCACCGCGACGTTTCCATCCCCCCCATACGAGCGATATGGCAGCGACGTAGAAAAATGCAGTCATGTCGCCGCGCAAAGTCGATTCGCCATGGGTGGAAGCGATCGAAAGGCCGAAATCTGTTCCTGAACTGATTGGGTCGATAAGAAACCCGGTGCCGATCACCAGATCGAGTATCGCGAGTGCGAGCAGTATCGCGCTCAGGATGACATGCATGAAAACCTCCCCGTTTCCTCTTTTTCACCATGCGACGTTAAGCTGAAACGCGCAAAACACCAGCTTTGAACGCTGGCAATGAAGGACGGGGGGCGCTAGCAAGCGCATTGATGGCTTTAACGGACTGCATTCGCCGATCCGCGCAGAACCGCGTGGGCATGACGCAAGCAAAGGAACGGCTGGCGTGAACGGACCGAGAATTCTGCTCGTCATCGGTGGTGGTATCGCTGCCTTTAAGGCGTGCGAACTGGTTCGCCTTATTCGCAAGGCTGGCGGTTCGGTAACCTGTGTTTTGACAAAGGGCGGTCAGCAGTTCGTCACTCCGATGGCCCTTGCTGCCCTGAGCGAAAACAAGGTCTATACTTCGTTGTTCGATCTCAAGGACGAAGTCGAGATGGGCCACATCCAGTTGAGCCGCGAGGCTGATCTGGTGGTTGTATGCCCGGCGACGGCCGATCTGCTTGCCAAAATGGCTGCTGGTATTGCTGACGATCTCGCCACAACGCTGATTCTCGCCACAGACAAGCCTGTGCTGGCCGTTCCCGCCATGAATGTGAAGATGTGGGAGCATGGCGCAACGCAGCGCAATGCCGACTGGTTGCGTCAGGCGGGCGTCGCAGTGATGCATCCTGATGAAGGCCCGATGGCCTGCGGCGAATTCGGGCCAGGTCGTATGCCGGAACCGCCTGCAATCCTTGCTCGCATCGGCCAGGAGCTCGATCTCGATATAGAGGTGCCAGAACTGGTTGTTTTCAAGCAGCCGCAGCTTTCGCCACCTGCGCCTGAACCAGACCAAGAAGCCGATCTGTACGAAGTAGCGGAACCGGAAGAAGAGGAAAAAACCGGGAAAAGTGGCGGTGGTCTCGGCGGCCTGCTGTCGATGATCATTCCCCGTTCGACCGCACAGCGCAGCCATGCGCAGATAGAGGCCGAGCTGGATGATCTGCCCGAACCCGACATGTTGGGCGCAGAAGGTTTCGGCGACGTGGCAGAGCCAATCGCCGATGTCGGATCCCTTCTCGCCGTGAAGGGCAAGGCAACTTCTGCACCTCCGACAAATCCGGATGCGCTCAACCACGAAGTGGCCCCTCAGGTCACGCGTGCCATGCCGCAGCCAATTATGGGTGAGGTGGAGAAGGCGGGGATTGCTTTCGATAACTCGCCGTTGGCCGGCCAGGCAGAGTTCGACCCGGATCCCGATCACCGTCCATTGTTCGGCAAGCACGTGTTGGTGACCGCTGGCCCGACACATGAACCGATCGATCCAGTGCGCTATATTGCCAACCGATCGAGCGGCAAACAGGGTTTTGCCATCGCGGCTATGGCTGCCGCTGCAGGAGCGCGTGTGACACTGGTTGCCGGGCCGGTGCATTTGCCTACTCCCGTCGGCGTGGACCGCATCGATGTCGAGAGTGCCGACGATATGGCGCAAGAGGTGCGCCGTGCGTTACCGGCGGATATCGCCTTCATGGTAGCTGCGGTTGCCGACTGGAAGAGCCTTCACATCGCGAGCGAAAAGATGAAGAAGCGCGGTTCCGCACCGCCAGCGCTGGTTCTTGCCGAAAACCCGGACATTCTGGCCGGAACGGCGGCGGGCCCTCAGCGTCCGACACTTCTGATCGGCTTCGCCGCGGAGACTGAAAACGTAGTCGAGAACGCCAAGGCGAAACGCAGGCGCAAGGGGGTGGATTGGATCATCGCGAATAATGTTTCGGGTGCGGTAGGGGACAGCGTGATGGGCGGTGATCTCAATCAGGTCCATATCGTCAATTCGGCTGGGGTGGAAAGCCTGGCCGAAATGCCCAAAGAAGACGTCGCGCGTGAACTTGTTCGGCGCGCTGCCGATGCGCTTGCTCAGACAGAAGTCGCGCACAGCTGATCCTTCATCAGTCGGTTTTCGCATCTATCATTTGAACGGGGAAGCGAGCGCACTCACTCTCGGTGTTATTCCGGGAGCAGCCCCTTGCCCTCGAAACGGGCGACGGCGTGCCGCACAACCTTATCCAGCGCCTCTTCGGAAAAGAAGCCACCCGGTATAAGGCAGCGCTCTATCAGAACGCGGCGGAAAGCATTGAAAGTGTCCATGTCCGGAGCTTTAGCTTCGGTCCAGAAACGGTCGATACCGTCCTGAAACGTAACATCGGGAATGTCATAGACTGCATGTCCCAAGGCAATGACCGGGATGCCCTTCGCCAGGGCCAATGTCCCACTTGTACTGTTGACGGTAACCATTCCCTCGGCCCGCTCTGCCACCGGAACGATATCCCCCCAGGCCATGTAATCCACCCGGTCTGCCACGCCGAGCAGTTCGGCGATTGAGCGGGTTTCTTCCCGCCAGTCGCACACACCATTATCCAGAGGATGCTCTTTCACGACGAGACGGGTGTTCGCCGGGGCATTTTGGGCAAACGACCTGATTACCAGCATAAGCGCATCAATCATGCTGGCGAAAGGCGAATGCAGGCGGATCTGGGCATCCGAGGCCAATTGCAAAGGGAACAGAAAATAGGGCGCCTGCGATGTCAGCAGCCTATCTACCAACTCCACTGAACGCTCTCGGCGTTTCTTGCCTCGGGCCAGTTTACGCGCCCATCCCATCCCTTCGATCAGCGGATGCCAGGGGCGATGATTCGCCCAGTGGGGATAATACCAGCGGCTGAGAATATCGGCGACGTTGAAGAGAAAGCCTTCGGTTGCGCGCCGCCGGAAAGAGGATGGGACTTGTCGATGCTCCGGAACCGGGGGGAGTTGTGCTGCAAGCTGACGGTAATATTCCGGGTCGCGCGGCAGGGTCGAATGGCCATTTACACCGCCTAGTTCCAGGGTAACCCAGTCGGGGCGAATGTAGCCTTCCTCGAACACATGAACCGGGATGTTCAGCTCACGGCAGACTGCCGTGGCAACGAGGTGATGAGGTCGGCAATCACCAAACAGAACGACATCGGTGATGCCCTTTTCACGAATGATGGATCTCAGAGTATCTGGCCATTCATCAAAGGATTTGCGATATTCGATTGCACCCGGAAGGCGCCAGAAGAGACGATCACCCCCGTTGAAATTGACCTTGTAGACTTTGTGGCCGGATTTAATGAGCTGCTGGCCCAGACGACGAAAGACCCGTCCCATCAGGCCTTGCAGCAAAAGTACTTTGCGCGGCGTTTCCGGCGATTTCGCCTGTTCTGGGCTGTACCCCGTCATTGAAGTAATCTCATTGTTTGGGTTACGGGCGCCGTGCACGCTGTCGTTGAAATCTTTGAAATTACGAAAAACCACTGCCGCCTATCCTTGTGCGCCTACATAGACCACTGGATTCGAAACGCGACGCCTAGCTGACACTTTATGAACATGAACAGGCCAATTACGTGAAAAGTATGAAGATTGAAGCCGTCGTTCCCTTCTCGTGCTTCGGCAGGGTGTAGTGATCTTGGCATGATGCATCTTTTATTTTCCTGTCTGGTCATCGTACCCGCCACATTGGTGGTCGACGCATTGGCGCGCCCGCGAAGCAAGACGCTGCTTCGCCGCGGAGCAGGCTCGCTGCTGCTTGTTTTGATCACCTTCCTTGTCTTTGGTATTCTGCTCGCATTAAGCGGTAACCCTTTCCTTGCAGCGATACTGGTCTTGGCGTTGCATCTTTTGTTTGTCGTCGCCTCCAATGCCAAAAACGATATGCTCGGAGAGCCCCTGCTATTCTCCGATCTGGCTTTGATCAGTGCTGTCTTCCAGCATCCGCAATTCTATTTCTCGGCATTGTCGCGCGTACAAAAAATGCTTGGGATCATCGCTTTCGCTGCGCTGACGGTTGCCTTTGTCTGGCTATTCGAAGTGAACTGGCTGCTTCGCCTGAGCGGTCTGGCAATCGGATTGATAGCATGGGCTCTGCTGCGCATTTGCTTGCGGATGGGCGCATTTCGCACGCTTGGCGTCACACCTGACGCGCGCGCCGATGTTTCTCTCCTCGGCCTCATCAGCACATTACTGCTTTACTGGACAAACTGGCGCGCGGATGCGGGAAGAGTTGCCCACCCGGTAGCCGGGCATCATGCTTCGCTTTTCGATGGGGGCCCGAAGCGTAATCAGCACGCTGATCCTGAGATTATCGTTGCCATACAGTGCGAATCCTTCGCCGATCCGCTCGAAATTTTTGGCGATCAGGGTGTCGAACTGCCTAATCTCGAAGGGGCGCGACGTCAGGCTGTGCTTTGGGGCAACCTTCTGGTCAGTGGGTTCGGTGCCTACACGATGCGCACAGAATACGGCGTATTGTTTGGCCAGGAAGAAGAGGCCCTCGGTTTTCGCCGCTACGATCCTTATCTGACTGCCATGCAGGATGGGGTGTTGGCATTACCCAGAAGATTGGGGATCGATCGTTGGCGAAGTGTCTTCATCCATCCTCACGACATGCGGTTCTATAGTCGACATCGCATATTGCCGGAGGCGGGCTTTGCGGAACTTATCGATGATCGTGCGTTCGATCGGCCATCTGCGATGGAAGGCCGTTATGTGCGGGATGCAGCGGTGGCGGATAAAATCCTCGAGGTTGCTCGGGCCACAACTGTGCCCACCTTCCTATACGCTGTGACTATTGAGAACCACGGGCCCTGGTCCAGTTCGGGGGGGGAGGCACTTGTCGCTCATTACAACCGCCTCGTGCAGGCCGGAGATGCCATGCTGGGGCAACTGCGTGACGGGATTGCCGCGTTGCGCAGGCCAGCGATCCTGGCGTTTTTTGGGGATCACCGCCCCAGCATACCGGGGGCCAGTGAACCCGGGGGTGACAGACATACGCCTTTTGTCATACTGCGCTTCGACGCGGACGGCCAAATCGTTCCGGGCGACAATCGGCGGGAAGACATCACGCCGGCGTCGCTCCATCACGCGCTTCTTGCTCTTGGACGGCAAGCCGAGGAATAGCGCTTTGCCCTTCAGGGCTTGAGTTTGGACATGATCCTGTCTCGGACCGCCGCCGGTAGAATAGCGTCAACCGCTCTGAGGGCGCCGAACTGCCACGGTGTCACGTAATGCCGTTTGCGTTTCAAAGCCGCACGGGCGATGCGTTTTGCAGCTTCTTCGACGGGTATCTCCAGCGGCCTGTTGGCCGGGCCAGAACGCGACGCAAGCGTATCGAGAAATCCGGGCGCGGCCAGGGTAACGCTCACGCCATAAGGTTCCACCGCAATCCGCAATGCGTCGGCAAATCGCGCCAGGCCAGCCTTTGATCCAGAATAGCCGGCGGCGAATGGCAAGGAATGATGGCCGGCCGCAGAACCGATCAGAACGATGCGTCCATGCCTGCGTTCGACCATGCGTCCAGCGATTGCCGCCGCCATTGCTGCGGGCGTGGCAAAGTTGATCTGGACTGTCCGCAGGACCAGCATAGGATCCTCGACCAAGTCGTCGGGGGAACGGGTGTCGCCAATGCCGGCGACCAAATAGGCAAGGTCGAACTTGGCGTCTCGATCTTGGGTGAGAACCGCATCGACGGCAGCCTTTGCGTCGGTGATATCCAGCCTGAAGCTGCGGGCTTCCGCGCCGGCAGCACGGACCTTCTGAGTGATTAGGTCTAGCCGTTTCTGGTCGCGGCCCCACAGGGTCATTTGTGTGCCCGGTTCTGCGTGCAGCGATGCCAAGGCCCCGCCAAGCGCGCCGGATGCGCCAGTACACAATATTCTGGTGGCGGAAGGCCGCTGTTTCATATCGTGACCCTTGTGCCACATTGAAACGTCTTCGATCTGGCATTAACCAGTATCCTGCCGCTTGTTTGTTGACAAAACTCCGGCTTTTCTATCGGGTCATTTGAGTGATGATGGGTCCCGCTTCCAAAGAAAAACGCCTCGTTCTTTTCGAGAATCCAATGCTCGAAAAGTTTACGCTCGTGTCTGTCGGGCTTTTCGCCGCAATCTGGGCCGCGGTGCTTCCGCTTGTCGCATTTGCAGGTTGGGGCAGGGTTTCGTTCCTGACCGCTGCGGTTCTGGCGATATCCGGGATGCTGGTGTGGAGCGTGTTTGAATATATCGCCCATCGGTATCTGTTTCATTGGGATCCCCAGTGGCTGCCCGCACGGCAACTGGTGTTTGCGGTGCACGGAAATCACCATATCCAGCCGATGGACGATTTGCGCAACCTCATGCCGCCGATCGTCAGCCTTCCAGTCGCCGCTCTCATCTGGGGCCTTTTCTACGGTTTGGCGGGTCATGCCGGAACCTGGATGTTTTTCGGGTTTCTGGTGGGCTATGTCGCCTATGATCTGACCCATTATGCCTGCCACCAATGGAAGATGCGCGGACGGATCGGCAAGATCATGAAGCGACACCACATGCGCCATCACTTCATTTCCGAAGATGGCAATTTCGGCGTTACAACGCCGTTCTGGGACCGCGTTTTCAGGACGCGGATATCCGGTGCTAGCGAACGCATCGCCAAGAACGAACGGGGTATTCCCTCCCATCCGGCGGAATAACCAGCCAGTCATTTCGCGGCATCTTCGATCACTTGTGCCGCGATTTCCATGTGAGAGTCCCAGTCGGGCGCATGCCATGATTCCATACGGTCCCGTTGCGCGCGGTGCAGCGGGCCTTTCTGCGCATGATCGAGTATGGCCTGCTGCCATCCGGGCCCGTCCAGCGGGTCGAGATAATCCGGCGCGCGTCCGCCGATTTCGCGATGGGCCTCGATGTCGCTGGCAATCACCGGCGTCCCGACCGAAAGCGCTTCGGCGACAGGCATGCCGAATCCTTCGGCGAAGGATGGCATCAGCAACGCGCGGGCTCCACGTATCGCCGCAGCCAGATCGCGATCGCCGCAGCCGTTCACTTCATCGAGAACCGGTCCCAGCGAAGGGCACCGCTCGAGCATGTCGATGATCTGTTCGTTTTCCCACCCACGGCGGCCGATCACCAGCAATCGCGGGATTTCGTCGGCGGGCAGCGATTCGGCCATGCTCCGCCAGAGCTGGAGCAGCAGCAAATGGTTCTTGCGTGGTTCTATGGTGCCGAGGCACACGAAATAGGGCTTGCTGTCGGCGTAGCGGCGCGGCTCCGCTTGTGCGATCGCTTCGGTCCCCAACAGTGCCACCTGGATGGGCGGGGGTCTGCCACCCTGGCTTTCGACCCAGTGTTTGAAGGATTTCCCGGTGGCCGACGAGTTTACAATCACCGCATCCGCGAGTTCTGCCACCGTGCGCATCCGCGCTTCGTGGAGCGTCGAACCGCCGGGCCGTGCGTATTCGGGATACTCTATCGGTATCAAGTCATGGACCATGCACACGAACCGGGCATTCTCTCGGTCAAGAATGCGGCGTGTCTGGGCAGTTCGGGTCAGGTGATGCGGCGAAACCTGCACCATCACATCGCCCGTTCCAATCCCGGCCCGTTGTGGGCGCAGCCGGGCCATCCACGGAAGTATCGATGGCAGGGACCGCTGGCCTGCGGCCCGGTCGGTCGCTGTCCAGCGCCGTTCCAATTCATCCAGATAGGCTATCGCCGTGTCGGCAGGGATCCGTCCATAAAGCCTGGTCGGGTGAACGGCCGCAAAGGCGAGCTTGGCACCATATATGCGCAGCAGCCCCCGGGCGTAGGCCATTTCCACCCTGTCGACGCCCGACGGCCCCGAATGGCGAACGCGCGAGATAAGGCGGGATATATCAAGTACCACTCGGGTCATTTGCCTGCCTTCGCCCGCGCGCGGCGGTGCGCCATGATGCGGCCCTGGAACCGGCGCGCCGGTTCGATCCATCCATGACGATTGCGCATTTGCTGCTGGACCATGCGTTTGACCAGTATTTCGGGCGGACACGGGAGCCCGGTCACCGGGTCTAGATACCGAGGATAGAGCAGAAGCACACCGGCCACGAGCTCGTCCAGCGAAAGCGTGCGGGCCCTGCGTTCCGGTACGGCGGCAATGTCGCGGGTGAGCCCCCAGCCGGCATAGAAGGGAATGCCGTGGCAGATTACTTCCCTGCCGCGCAGCAGAGCTTCGAAGCCCGAAAGCGAAGTCAGCACGTGAACCGCGTCCACGGCATCCAGCAGGTCGACCATCGCATCTTCTCTTACGATGCGATCGGCATAGTGCAGGGCGGCTGCATCCCCCACATGGCCATTACGGTGACCTGCATCGACATCGGGATGGGGCCGCCACCAGATTTCTGCATCCGGTTCCAAATCCCTTGTGCGGCGAAGCAGTTCGAGGTTCGACGTCAGTCCTGCCCCACCGGCAAGCACCGACATGTCGTCTTCCACCTGTCCCGGCACCAGCACGATCCTGCGGTCACGCGCTGCGTCTTGCGTTTTTGCCCTACGGCTGGCCGCCCGCGCATATTTGCTGATGCCGGTGTCCACAATCGTCTCGCGCAGCATCCGCGCCCGGTCCAGCAGGTCTGGCGAAAAATCTTCTGTAGCCAGAATCGTTTCGAGGTCGCTCGGTACGCGCGGATCGTAATGGATACCCTGACGGTCGATGATGACAGACGATGGCGGCACCAGATTGCTGCCAAGGCCGACCGAACGGACGAAACCATCCTCTATCCGTACGATCGGCACTCCCTTCCTTTCAGCTTGCTGGAGAAGGGATTTGGAGACGCGCGATGGCCATACGGCCAGAGCCCCGCCACGTGCCTCCGCCAGTGCCAGAGCACGGTTTGCGCTGCGGGCGATTTTCAGCGGTACTCCCGGCACCCAAAGAAACCGGCGCACCTCGTCCCGCTTCCACCAACTGATCCCGCAGGCGGCGACAATGGTCTGATCCTGTGCACCACGATTTGCGTCGATGCACCGCCGCCACTCAGCCAGCAAAGCGATGGCATCAAGCGGGGCGACCCAATCATCGGCAAACGGATCGTGCATTGGCTGCGCCAGAGCGTGGGCCGCCCGGTCATCCAGAATATCGTTGTCGTCGCCTGGTTCGCCAAACGGGCCGGGGGATAGAATACGAACAGGAAGGCCGGCGATGCGGGCCAATGCCACCCACTCGTCATCGCCATGCGCGACCAGCTCTTTCGCCTGGGACAGGATCGACCATGGATCGACGTCGGAACCGGCGTCGAACGCTTGCTCGTTGCGCGAAACAATTGCGTGAGGATGCGCAATGCAAACCACTTGGTCTGCTGCGTAATCGCCGCGCAGACTTTTCGCCTCGGTACGGGAGCGTGCCCGAATGACTATGTCCGCAGGCTCCAGGTTCGCCTGTTTTGCCCAAAATGTGCCACCCACACGCGCTTTGCGCACCGCTTTAAACAGGGCGATACGGTCTTGGCCCGTAGCCGGGCTAGCTGCAGGTGCGGGAGGTAGCACGCGCACGATGCGGGTCAGTTCGGGGAAGGGCGGTGCGCGCAATAGTGCCGCTCTTCCGCGTCCGGCGGGGAAGTTCATGGCCGGATCCCCCAGGATTCAAGATGCAACTGCCCAGAACGGCCACGGGTGATCACACCATAGCCGCCTGTCGGAAGCTTGAGCGACGGCAAATTCTGCGCTTGGTCGCACAGCAAAGGATCGGCGCGCAATGCGAAGCGGGCCGCACCATTGCTGGTGACCAGCAGTAAGGGGTTGTCCCGGCTCTCGTTTTGGAACTGGTCGTTACGGAAAAGCTCCTGCCAGGCAGCAATGCGTGCCGCCGGGTTCACTATCCAGCCTTGCGGCGGGGACGCCTGGCTTTCCCATGCTGCCAGGGCATCCGCTCCAATCCGTTCGAGGACTTCCTCCTCTGTTTTGTTTTCATCCGGGCCGTGGTCGATTTCGCGAAGGAATTCGGCAGGTTGTGGATTGGGCGGGTTTTCCTGCATGGCGAGTATGGCATCTGCCGTCTGTCGTGTTCTGGCAAGCGGAGACACGATGGCGCGTGAAAACTCCCATCCCAGACCGGCAAAATGGCGTGCGAGCGTGTAGGCCTGAACCATTCCCTGCTCGGTAAGTGGCAAGTCGGTGCGGGCACCGATCCGGCGCGGCTGTTCTCCCGTATCGAAAGTGTTGCCGTGTCTGACAATGACGAACATAGGCTGGCTTCTAGCGCGAACCACTGGTGCCGCAACCGCCGCGCTCACGCGGGGAAGGGGTCGCCCAGCTGCGCAATCGCTTCTTCCGCCAGCGCAAGGTCTGCTGCGGTGTCGATACCGGAAAGCGCATGTTCAGGCGGTTCGACAGGAACAGTGGCAACTTTCCACCCGTGTTCCAGAAAACGCAATTGCTCGAGCCCTTCGAGGCGTTCGTATGTTCCAGGCGATTGCCCGACGAACCATTCGAGTGCCTCCATCGTATAGGCATAAAGCCCCATATGTTGCCAGACGGGAGATGTTTCCGCTGTACGAAGTGCGTCCTCGTTGCGCATTGCCGGCAGGATATTCTTGGAAAACCAGAGTGCGTGTCCAGCGGGCGCGCGTACGCAGGTGGTGCCGCTGAACGGGGCAGTCTGTTTGTGCCGGCGCAGGCGATCCAGTCTCGACCAGTCGAGTTGATATACCGGTGTTGCGACCTGCGCGTCCCCGTTGCGCAATATCTCTATCAGCGATGCGATCGTCTGTGGCGCGATGAAGGGGGCGTCCCCCTGCAGACATATGACCCGACGGGGACTGGGTGCATGTTGCCGCGCTGTGGCATGTGCCCTGGCGGTACCGGAATCCAGATCTACGTCGGTGAAGGCGGTGTCCGCACCCAACTCTCTTGCGTGGTCGACTATACGGTCGTCGTCGGTCGCCACCACGACGTCGCAATTACCGGCCAGTTGGGCGGCCCGTCGTGCGTTGGCGATGACGCGTTCAAGCAATGTGTGCCCGGCCAGCGGGAGCAACGGCTTGCCGGGCAAACGGGTCGAGCCATATCGTGCCGGTATGACAATGAGGTCGCGTGGTTCAGCAGGCATCAGGTCGGATTGCACCGCGCCGGACGAAGTTCAAGCGAACAGTGTGGCTCACCCGATCCCCAGGCGGACCAGATCGTGCATGTGGACGATCCCGACCAGCTTGTCGTTTTCCGTCACGAACAGCACGGAAACGGCGTTGTCGTTCATCAGAGTCAATGCTTCGACCGAGGGCATGGTCGGATCGGCGGTTACCGGCCGCGGCGACATGTGGCGTGCGATGGGCTCGTCGAGATCGTGAATTGTTATGCAACGGCGAAGATCGCCATCGGTAAAGGCACCAACAAGCTTGCCCGAAGAATCGGTCACTGCGGTGCAACCATAGCGCTTCCTGCTCATTTCGATGGTCGCACTGCGCAAGGACGCATCGACAGACACTTTTGGCAAAGCATCGTCGGTGCCCATTACCTTCTCGAGCGTGGTTAGCTGTGCACCCAGGCGACCGCCCGGATGAAACAGGCCGAAATGGTGTGAAGAGAAGCCGCGCGCTTCGATCAGGGCGACTGCCAGCGCATCGCCCACGACCAGCTGCATGGTGGTCGACGATGTCGGGGCCAGCTCGTTCGGGCAGGCTTCCCGGACAACGGGGAGTGTCAGGCAGATGTCAGCCGCTTCACCGACCCAGCTTGAGCCGTTGGCCGTTGCGACGATCAGCGGAAGGCGATTCAGACGGCAGTAGTTGACGATGTCGCCCAGTTCGCGGGTCGTCCCCGACCAGGTGATCGCAAACACGACATCGTCGCGCGAAATTGCCCCCAGATCGCCATGGCTGGCTTCGCCGGGATGAAGGTAGAGCGCAGAAGTGCCGGTTGAACAGAATGTGGCGGCAATTTTACGGGCGATATGCCCGCTCTTTCCGATACCGGTCACGATGATCCGGCCTTTTGCCGACGCGAAAGTCTGCACCGCCTGCTCGAACGCATCGCCGAGATCCGTTTCACCGAACGCCCGCTTGAGATCTTCGAGCCCGCCGATCTCGATATCGAGCGTCTTGAGAGCGGAGGCAAGATGGTTGCTGGTGACGGTGTCGTGGATCATAGAAGGATTTTCTGCGCAACTCTGAAAATAGGTGTAGAGGGCGCTGTCTTGGGATCGCCCGGGCGCCCGCGAGAATTCGTTCGCCTGTTCACCTGGACGATGTCAAGCGATCAGTACAAGCCGCATGTATTTTTCGGATAGGGTCTGCAAAACTTCCGGGAAGCTGTTGTAAAAACACCGCAATGCACTGCGTGTGGGAATGGATTTGAACAAATGATACTGTGTGGTCACAAGATAACGGCAGCAAGCCCCTTATTCATAATTGCCGGGCCCTGTGTGATCGAAAGCGAAGAACATTCGCTTCGGGTGGCGGATACGCTGGCGGACATAGCGCGGCGTCTTGACGTTTTGCTGATCTTCAAAAGTTCCTTCGACAAGGCCAACCGCACTTCGGGCGACTCGTTTCGTGGCCCAGGACTGGATGACGGGCTCCGAATTCTGGAGAAAGTCCGTGCCGTAACCGGGCTTCCCGTCCTGACAGACGTGCACGAACCCGCTCAGGCGGATCCTGTTGCCGCGGTGGTGGATGTTCTGCAGACTCCGGCTTTCCTCGCCAGGCAGACCGATTTCATCGGGTCGGTTGCGGCTACCGGTAAGCCGGTCAATATCAAGAAGGCCCAGTTCATGGCCCCGGCCGACATGCAGAATGTGGTTGCAAAGGCCCGTCAGGCTGCTGCAGCCGCGGGTCGGGAAACGGATAATTTCATGCTTTGCGAGCGTGGGACCTCATTCGGGTACAATACGTTGGTATCCGATATGCGTGGCCTTTCGATCATGGCGGAAACCGGTTGCCCGGTGGTTTTCGACGCCACTCACTCTGTTCAGCAGCCTGGCGGATTGGGCTCGCGTTCGGGTGGGCAGAGCGAATATGTGCCACTTCTGGCCCGCGCTGCGGTCGCCGCAGGGGTTTCTGGTGTCTTCATGGAAACGCATCCCGATCCGGCATCGGCGTTGTCGGACGGGCCCAATGCCTTGCCGCTGGACAAGTTCGAAGCGCTGCTGCTTCAGCTCAAGGCAATTGACGAAATCGCCAAGGCCTCAGTGTAAGCGCTGCCGTATGGGTTTCGTCAACAAAGCCAAGGCCGTTGCACTGGCTCCAATCCATATTCTGCAGTTGGCCACATCGGCGAAGAGTTTTCTCGATCACCCACTCATAGGATCGTACCGGCTTAATCGCATGGGGCTCCATCGCACCCGCGTTCGGCTTGCGGATGCCATGTGCAGGTGGCGTCGCCGGAGGCTGGCGAGACATGTCCGTACCGAGTGGCGGGAGGCTTTCGATCGCGACGGCTTCGTCGTCATCGAGAATGTCGTGCCGTCTGCGGAATTCGAAAAGCTTCGCAATGCGGTGCTGGGTTCGGAATGGCAGGCGCGGGAGATGCGCCAGGGGGATGCGATAACGCGGCGCATCGCCGTCGATCCGGATATGCTGCGTGCGGTCCCGGAATTGAATCGTCTGTTGGCACGCAAAGACATCAACGCGTTGTTTCACTACGTGTCCAGCTTCCGGACAACACCGTTGCATTATGTGCAGACGATCGTCTTCAATCTTACTGGCGGAGAAACAGATCCGCAGCAGACGATCCACGCCGACAGTTTTCATGCCTCGATGAAAGCGTGGCTCTTCCTCAACCCCGTGGCAGAGGAAGATGGACCTTTCACCTATGTACGTGGCTCGCACCAGTTTACTCCGGAGCGGGTGAAATGGGAACATGAGCGCAGTCTTGCTGATCCTCATTCTATAGACCGGCTGTCGGCTCGAGGCTCGCCGCGCGTCGATGCGGCAGGCTTGGCGGAAATGAAACTGCCGCCGGCCGAGGCGCTGGCTCTGCCGGAAAACACCTTGGTAGTAGCTGATACGGTTGGGTTCCACGCGAGGGGGGCGGCCAAGAATGCGGGCGAAAGAGTGGAAATCTGGTCCTATTCCCGGCGCAATCCGTTCTTGCCCTGGTTGGGGGGCGACATGCTAAGCCTTCCCGGGCTCGCTGAGAGACGGGTGGGCTGGCTGTGGGCCTTCCGTGACCGTTTCGAGAAATACATTGGCCAGCCGTGGCAGCGGGTTGGTAAGCGTAAACCTATTGAGACCGATCAGGCTGGTTGACTGTCATTGCGCCGATTTCGGCCTCGCATAAAGAAAGCCAGTGTCGATGCTGCCACCAGAGGGCCGATAACATCGGCGAACTGATCGGCCTTGGTCCACACCCTGAGATCGAACGCGGCCCACCATGGCGCGTTTGCACGCAGGCCGTTGCCGAACTCCTCAATCCAGCGATATTCTGCCTGCGCCAGTTCGCGCCCGATGAAATAGCCGCAGGCGAGCAGTCCCCCGGCCCACCAGTTCCGCGTTATCAGCCCAACGAGCACCTGTATCGCCAAGGCCGCCAAAGCATGTTCGACTAGCTCCAAGATGAAGCCCTCACGCTGGTTCAGTTACCCGAATCTATGTTGTTTGCCACTGCGGTTGCAGTGACGATCGGCGAAAACAGCTGGCCGATGGTTTGGATCAGCTTGCGGGGCTGGTTGCTCTCGGAATTGCCAAAGTACATGACATCCCCATCGCGTAGGGAGAATCGCTGCGCCAGAAAAAATGTGGGCGCGCGCATCAGATTGAAATGATACACCGTAGGCTGCGTGTGATCGGGCCCGGTATAGCGGAACAGGAAGACGGCTTTAGGGTCCCCCGTGTTGGCGTTTGGTCCGCCGGCCGCCGCGATAGCTTCGATTACGTTCATGCGTTCGCGAACGAACGGAAGCTGCTGCACACGGCCTGAAGCGCCCAAAACCGAGTAAAGGAGCGGCTCGGCCAGAATGGTAAGGCGATCGCCCGGATAGGCGCGCACCCGATCGTAAGTGCCAGCCAGAACATCGGACAGTCGCAGGCGTGCGACATTGTCTCCACGCTCGATCAACAGCGTCAGGTTTTTGGCCTCTCCACGATATCCACCTGCCAGAGCGATCACATCGGACATGGTTTCGCGATTCGTCTTCAGGACCTGACGGCCCGGCTGCGCCACTTCGCCTCCGATTATGATCGAGTTACCTATCACTTCCTCACGGGTGACGGTAACCTGAGGGTCCTGTGAAAGGCTTCGAAGGCCTTGCCTAATCTTCGCCTGCACGTCAGCTACGGTATTGCCGAGTACCTGAATGCTGCCGACATATGGAATATCGATCATTCCATTGTCGTCGACACGGCGTGGCGGGAGGGTCTGAGCCTTCACCGAAGGATCAAATCCTCCGGCAGCATTTGCCGCCGATCCGCTGCCGCCGAACAGCGCCACACCAGCTTCAAAGACGGTAACCGAGAGAACGTCGCCCGGACCAATCATGTCTGACGGCGGCGGATCATAATCCGGCAATCGCCATGCCACTGGCGGCGTGGCAGGCGGCACATCCGCAATCGAATCGACGGGGACGATATCGATAGTTGTACCATCGACCTGCGCTTCTAGGGCCGTGTCCTCAATCTGGCTTCCGGTTGGCCCGCTAGACGGTAGAGTTGAGCAGGCACCCAGCGACACAAGCGCGAAGGTCGATAAAAGCAGTTTCAGTTTCATGGTGAATTCGTATGAGATTTGCGTATGAAGCGCTCCTCTAGCCAATAAGCAGGGTCAGGCATAGCCCGTTGCAGTCCAAATCCAATCACTTGCTCGCAGATAGCCAACTGAAGAACAGGTTTCTTAGGCGACTGCGGGATATTTTGCTTTTGCTTGTTTGCCGTCCCGATCGGTTGGCGCTCATCGCCTGGTGGCGATTGTGTGGGAAGAAACTCCGCGCTCACCATCGACTTGAGAGCGCCATTGCGGCTTTGCCCTTCGCCAATGAGCGTTGGATGATGGATTCAGGCAAAGAAGATCTCGCGGCGATCGATTTTGCCCGACTTTCCGAGCCCATCCCGACTTTTTGTGTACACGTACATATTTCGGTCGCCGATGACCCAGCGTTTGCTCGTCAAGCTGTGCGATCGGCGTTGAAACAAAGCGAAAAGCCATATCGCGTGTTCATAACGTCGGATGGAGATATCGCTAGATGCGTCAAGTTACGCGACGAGGTTAGCCTTCTTTCGCAGTCATGCGATAATCGTATGGCTGGCCTACGTGCGGCTCTGGTATCTGCATACCAAATGGGGGCGGATTACCTTGTTCCTGTTTCGGTGGACGCCTCGCTTCCCCAGCATGCGCTAGCAGGTTATGCAGCGTTTCTTATAGGTCACGGCAAAGAGGGGCTGCCGCTTCTCTTTGGCGATGAGGCTGAAAAACTAAAGATAGACGGTACTAACCAATACTGGCTTAAGCCCGGATGGGACCGGCGTATGATCCTGTCACAGGACTATATCAGTGCTGCGTGTGCATTGCCGGTTCGGGCGGCCATCGCCAGTATGAAGCAGGATGAACCGGCGTTGGCGGAATGCATCTATGAACTCGTCTTGCGGATGTGCTTACCGACCAAAGCAGGCACCCCGGTTCGCCACCTGCCGCGTGTCACCATGCGTACTCCTCCGGGCCATTGGCAAGGTGGTGCGAAGGAGAACCTCAGAGTTGTGCAGCAATTCGTTGGGGGTGGTGCCAAGGTTTCTCCCGGGCCGTACGGCACTGTGATATTACGTTGGCAGATGCCGCGCCCAAGCCCAAAGGTTAGCGTCATCGTTGGAACTCGCGATCAGGCTGATCTTCTGCGGACTTGTGTGAATGGTGTCCTGCACAAGACGCGTTATCCGGCCATCGAACTGATTATCGTGGATAACGACAGTCACGAGGCAGAGGCGCTCGACTATATGGAAAAGGCAAAAGAGGATCCGCGGGTGCGCATTGTTCGCTGGCCTCACCCTTTTAACTACTCTGCGATCAATAACTGTGCCGCCAAGTCGGCAACGGGTGAGTATCTGTGCCTATTAAATAATGACATTGAGGTTATTGACCCAGAATGGCTTTGCGAACTGGTTCGGGAAGCAGCCCAACCGCAGGTTGGGGCTGTTGGGGCGCGGCTGCTATATCCCGATCGCTCTATCCAACATGCAGGGGTGGCAGTGGGTATTGGCAATGCCGCAGGGCATGCGCATCGTGGTTTGCCCGAAGGGAAGCCTGGGTATTTCGCCCAAGCGTTGATCACGCGCGGCGCTACAGCCGTGACAGGGGCATGTCTGCTGGTATCCAAATGTGATTTCGATGCCGTGGGAGGGTTGGATGAAGACGATTTAGCCGTAGCCTATAACGACGTCGATCTGTGTTTGAAGCTTCATGCAAGGGGGTTCGCTAACATCTACGCTCCAACGGCAACGCTCATCCATCATGAAAGCAAGTCGCGCGGCCTAGATTTTTCGCCCGAGCAAGTTGAGCGCTATATGCGTGAATTAAACGTAATCCAAAAGCGGTGGGGGACGAAAAAGTGGGTCGATTGGTGGCACCATCCTCGATTAGATCGTAGTAACGAGGTGTTTAACTAGGCTGTAGACTCATAAATGCGCAGCCAAAACCGCGTAGATCCGAGTTGGATCATGCCTATGCGGCGTGGACAAATTTGGGGTTATCAATCGTCGAGCGTCACAAGCAGGCATGCTCGGAAGGTGCCTTCCGCACTGTCCTGTCGATGCCAGATTTTAACGATGTTATAATAGTTGAAATAG
>JAEWZX010000001.1 GCA_023394965.1 Pseudomonadota bacterium
GGCCTGCGTGTAATTGAGCGTGAAGAGCTCTTTCAGCTTCGGGATGATCACATCGTTCAGGGACGTGATGCCGCCGAAGATGAAGAACAGGCCGAACACGAAATAGTTCAGCCCCGGCGCATGAATGCCAGTGCCGCCATCCTCGACCACAGCCGGGTCCGTGCTCGTCGCAACTTCAGGGGCCAGTGCCATCTCAGTAATCCTCCCAGGTGCGCCCGCGCCGGCTGCAACAAGGCGTTGATCTTGTTTTCAACTGTGTGCCAGCCTTTTGACGCTACACAAAGTGAATACGATTTCGCGGCCCCTCAGAATGAGCAGGCTGTCCCTTCCGCAACGTCCTCGCGCGTGATGCTCGAAATACGGAAAGTGATATCGCCCGCAGTCTCGAAGCGGATGCGATTACCCAGACCCGGTGCGCAGGTATCGGTGATCAACATCTCGCGCCATCCTTTGCCCAAGGCGAGTGCGAAATGGTCGGTTAGGTCAACTACAGCATCTTCGCCCACACGCAACGCGACGGGTGCAGTCGGGCGCGAGACCACCTCATAGGCGATGCGGTAGGCGCCACCGCTATCGCGGTCTTGAGACAGGCCAAAGCGCGAGCCGGCTCGCATGGAAATTTCACGCGCATCCTCCTGCGCATTTCTGTCGATGCCACGGACCCGCACGCCTGCGTCGGTGAGGTCGCCGCGCATCTGGGCCAGATATTCGCCTTCTCCCTCGACATTGGGCTTCACAGCGAACGCATATGTGCCATCGGCCAGGCGTCCCGCTTCAAACAGAGCGCGCGAGGGCCCAGCAAGAAGCGGTGCGCAATCTTCGTCGAGCTGCGAGGTAGCTGAAGTGTCGGATAGCGACCGGCCGTATCCTACCGGGAAGAGCGCGCCTTCAGGGCCGTTGATCGGTCCGGAATCACATGCTGCCGGCCAGCTGAAGGAAAGCTTGCCGGTAGCGGGCGTTGCGCCGGTCAGAACGTCGGCAACGCCTGCGCCTTCGCTACCTGGCAGCCATGACGCGACGAAGGCATCCGCGAGATTCATTTCGCGATTCACCCACATCGGGCGGCCCGACAGGAAGACTGCAACGGTAGGCACCCCATCGGCCCTGAACTTGCGGAGCAGGCTGAGCCCCTCTTCGTCGGTAAAGCCCAAATGCTTCCGGTCGCCCGCAAATTCGGCATATGGCTCTTCGCCGAAAACGACGACGGCCACATCGGGCTTCACAGAATAATTGCCGTCCGGTGCGAGCGTGGCGTTACCGCCATTTTCTTTCACCGCTGTTTCGAGTCCCTTCCAGATAGAAGTTGCGCCGGGGAAATAGCTGTTGTCGAGATCGCCGCCGCCCTGCCAAGTGAGCGTCCAGCCGCCAGCCGCCTGAGCGATGTCGTCGGCCGCGCTCCCGGAGACGAGGATATTTGCGCCTTTTTTGAGCGGCAGGACGCCGTTGTTTTTCAGCAGTACCTGCGACTTCGCAACTGCCTCACGCGCGATCGTGCGGTGCTCGGCCGAGCCGAGCAATTCATATCGCCCGGCGTTCGGACGGTCCGAAGGCTTGGTGAATTCATCGAGCAGGCCTGCACGCATTTTGACGCGCAAGATGCGGCCAACCGCTTCATCAAGCCGGGCCATGGGGATTGTGCCATCCCGAACTTGTGCGATCGTGGTTTCGAGCAGCCCTTTCCAGTCGTCGGGCACCATGTAGATATCGAGTCCGGCAAGCAGTGATTGTGGACAGTCCGTGTTGGTACAACCCGCAACCTGACCGTGTCCGTTCCAGTCACCCACGACAAGGCCGTCGAAGCCGAGTTCGCCGCGCAAAACATCCGTCAACAGGTCCTTGTTCCCATGCATCTTCTGGCCATTGATCGAATTGAAACTTGCCATAATCGCTTCAACGCCAGCATCGATGGCTGCCGGGTAGGGGGCGGCATGAATTTTCTTCAGTGCCTCGATATCGCCTGTGACTTCGCCCTGATCGACGCCCTGATCGGTGCCGCCGTCGCCGAAGAAGTGCTTGGCCGTGGCGATAACATGGCCGTCTCTCAACCGGTTGGGATCGCCTTTGCGGCCCTGAAGGCCTTCGACCAGTGCTGCGCCGAGCGGAGCCACAATCGCCGGGTCTTCGGAATAGCTTTCGTAAGTGCGCCCCCAGCGGTCATCCTGGGCCACGGCCACAGTAGGTGAGAAATTCCAGTCAATACCGGTGACTTCGATTTCGACTGCAGTTGCCTCGCCGATACGGCGGATCAGATCGGCATCCCGCGTTGCGCCAAGGCCGATATTGTGTGGGAAAATGGTTGCGCGGATTATGTTGGTGTGGCCGTGAACGGCATCGGTACCCCACATCGTCGGGATAAGCGGTTCGCCGTTTTGCATGGGCTCGATCGAGGCAAGGTACATTTCATCCGCAAGCTTGAGCCATTCGCTGGCTTCGGCATATTCGTCCCCATAAGGACCGCCATTCCCGCCGTTGAGATAGCTGCCGAAACGATAGCGGCGCATGTCTTCGGCGGTGAAGCTGTTGATCTGTGGCTGAATCAGCTGAGCAACCTTGCGCTCGATGCTCATGCGCGACACCACATCGGCTATGCGGGCATCCTCGTTCGATGAGGTAGCTTCCATTGCCTGGGTGCTTTCGACGCCGGCTTGCGGAATGGTGCAACCTGCCAGTGCTACACAGGCCGCAGAGGCCCACAACAATGCTTTCATAATCCTCTCCCTCGGAGCCCAACTTGATTGGGAACGTTATCAATTTGTGGGTTGGCACGCGCTTCAGGCGAGGTCAAGCGGCTAGGTTCGCGGCAGAGTAGCCAAGAGAAGAGCGGCAAGCCCGCACAAGGCTGAGAGCAGGATGAAAAGAGCTTCGAAGCCAAACATCGGGACAAGCGCCAAAGTGAGCCAAGGCATTATGAGCGAGGGTACGGTGTTGGTTAAATTGAACAGACCAAGATCCCGCCCGCGTGTGCGGGGTTTTGGGAGAACACGCAGTGTCTGGCTCGAATGGAGAGCGAGAAACACGCTCGTCGAAAGGCCGAAAACAACATAACCGGCGATCGCACCGGGCATGGTGCTGGACAAGGCCATGATGACCAAGCCGACGCTTCCCACACCAGAGCCAAGGACAAGCGGCAAAATCGGGCGCAGCGCACGATCCGACCAGCGCCCCACAAGAACTGCCAGCGGAACCGAAATGCCTAGCACCATACTGAAAATCGTGGCCGTATCGTTATCTGTAACCGTATCGTCGATGCTGACGAACCAGAACAAGAGGAAAGCAAACAAGGCCGCCTCTGCAATCTGCACGAGCAGCCGGGCGAGCCACATTCGCGCGACAGCTGCGCGCGGATGCGATGCCGGCGATGGCGCAGTGGCTGCCTGTTCCATCAGGTGAGGCATGGGTAGAGGCCGCGCGAAAAGGAGTGCTGGGCTGACCATCAGCGCGACCAGACCCGCCACCAGCATCAGACGGGTATCTTGAGCAGCGAGCCCCGGTAACGTCACGAGAGCGCCTGACATAGCCCCCAGGGCGGGCGATATGGCCAGAAGCCCGCCCAGCAGACCTTTCTGATGATCTGGAACGCAGTCTCCCGCCCATGCTGCCAGGGGAGCCAGCATCATGTTCAGCGCACATTGCCATATCACGATCATCGCAACCAGCGCCGGGACGGTATCGACAGAACGCATGGAAACCAGAAACAGGCTGGAAAGAACCAGCCCTCCGGCGATCCACGGACGACGCAATCCCGTGCGGTCGCTTATCCAGCCGAAAACGATATTGGCGACGCTTGCGGCAATCGCTCCCGCAAAGGCGGTATAGGCAAGGGACTGTATTTCCCTGCCTTCCGCAATTTCGTTCATCCGTAACGGAAGCAGGATAGTCAGGAAGGGGACGTAAGCCACCGCCCCGCCTGCCGCCGCGAGAGCATAGAGCCACAGGAATCGGGCCGGTTGCCCTCGCTCGAGAGGGTCAGGCATCGCTGTCGGCTGGTGCGAGTGCAGTCGAACCGCGGACAACCAGTTCGCCCTCCAGAATTACTGGCTTGTCGGGGTGACCATTCTTGCGCGCATCGATCAGGAGCTCCACTGCCCGCGATGCAGTTGCCGCGATAGGCTGATCCAGCGCCGTCAGCGGTGGAGTGGTAAAACGGACGATCGGCGTATTGTCGAAACTCACCAAGGAAAGATCCTGGGGAACCTTGAGGCCCCGCTCCTTGGCAACTTCCAGAGTGGCCAGCGCCATCTGATCGCTGCTGGCGATAATCGCGGTAGGGGCCTTGTCGCGATCGAGGAGTGCGCGTGCTGCTGCAAGACCACTTTCGAAACCGAAGTCGCCATGTTCGAGAAGGTCGTCGCATTCGAACTCGGCATTCATCATCGCCTCGCGCCAACCGTCCACGCGCCATCTGGTCAGGCTGTACTCCGCCGGGCCCGAGATAAAGCCGATGCGTTTGTGGCCAAGCTCGATAAGGTGGTCGGTAGCTTTGCCGGCGAGCAATTCATCGCCCATTGTCATGGCAATACCAGGGCCGTCCTCTTTCGAGCCAATCCGCGCAAACGGAATTCCGCGATCGGCAAGCAGCCCGGTTATCTGCGAATTTTCCGAATGTGGCGGAGTAACGATCACCCCGTCCGGTTGGAGAGCGGCGATGGCCGCGCCGAGTTCTCGTTCGACATGGTCGCTATGAGTGTCGACCAGTTCGAAGATCATGCGATATCCGAGCTCCGCCGCAGTCAGCATACCACCCAGAAGCATCTGATCCACCCAATCCCGGCCATCGCGGGCCTTCCAGTCTGCAATCGTGCGATCTCGATCATTGATCGCAAGGATCAAATACGACCGCGAACCACTCATTCGCTGGGCTGCAATGGACGGAACGTAGCCCAGCTTTTCGATGCTCGCCTGCACCTTCGCTTTCATGGCTGGGCGGACATTGGGTTCATTGTTGATGACACGGCTCACCGTCTGCAGGGAAACCCCCGCATCGGCTGCAACATGTTTGATGGTGACTGACTGGCGCCGCCGGCCCATGTGATCGATAACCCCCGAATATTCTCTCGCTAGTACGACACTGCTTGTCTTGGAAGACTGCCGTCAGGCTATGGCAGCACCTTTTGCCCCGCAATATTGTGCGACATAGACGTGGTGGTCGGGCAGGCCCTTTACTGATCGCGCCACGTTTTCGCGAAGGGTTGCGAGGAAACGGGATAGTTCCTCGTCGCTCATCTTCTTGGCTACAGGATGGAAGG
The DNA here is from genome assembly GCA_023394965.1 of Pseudomonadota bacterium. Classification (GTDB taxonomy): domain Bacteria; phylum Pseudomonadota; class Alphaproteobacteria; order Sphingomonadales; family Sphingomonadaceae; genus Qipengyuania. Next base: position 5,247 of record JAEWZX010000001.1, read on the forward strand.
TCTGCGGAACGATACCCTGACCAAGCATCACCTGAACCCAGCTGTTTTCTACAAAAAGCTCCTCGTTCTTGCGAAAAACACGTCCGGTTTCACGGAACAGTTCGATCTTTTGCGTCAGGCTGTCGGGAATATCCATCGTTGCGCACTGACGCCAGAACGGGCTGTCTCGTCGTGCAGTCGCCTTATAGTGCAGGATCAGGAAGTCACGAACCTGCACCATGTCGGTCAACTGCTGATCATTGAATTCGGTAACGTCCCGTTCGCTCACTTCACCGGCCGGCATCATCCGTAACAGGCGCAGGATTGCCCGCTGAATGAGATGGATGCTTGTTGATTCCAAGGGCTCCAGAAAACCGGAAGATAAGCCGATGGCAATGCAATTGCGGTGCCACTGTTTGCGTCTTGCCCCCGTGATAAAGGGAATTGCGCGGGGTTCGCTAATGGCTTTGCCTTCAAGAGACGACATCAGCCGATCATGGGCGGCGTCCTGGGAGAGGTAGCGGCTGCAATACACTATCCCGTTCCCGCCGCGATGCTGCAGCGGGATCCGCCACTGCCAACCTGCATCATGTGCTATCGCGCGGGTATAGGGCACCGGCGGCGCGGCGAGTTCCGTCTGCACGGCAATTGCGCTGTCGCAAGGCAGGTGATGCGACCAGTTGTCATAACCGACATGCAGGGCACCTTCGATCAGCAGCGCGCGAAAGCCAGTGCAATCGACAAAGATATCTCCTTCGAGCCGCTCGCCGTTCTCAAGGCTGATCGCCGCTATATTCCCAGTCTCTCCATCAAGTTCTACCTGCGCGATCTTTCCTTCGACACGACGTGCTCCGGCTCCTTCTGCGATCCGGCGCAAGAACGCGGCGTAAGCGGTAGCGTTGAGATGGAAGGCGTAGTTCATCCGGTTGTCGGGGAGATGAGCGAACTTTCCAGCATAGGCTGCACAGAGTTCCAGGCAGTAATCCTCATAGCCGAATTCATGGCCGCGTTTCAGCCCTTCGCCCCAGAAGTGCTGGAAGCCTGCCGACCAATGGTCGCGACCTGTCGAGCCGAAAGAGTGGAAGTACTTCTCTCCCTCGTCTTTCCAGTTCTCGAACTCGATGCCGAGTTTGAAGGTTGCCTGCGTTTCACGCATGAATTCTGCTTCGTTAATGCCGAGCAGGCGATTGAACGTGATAAGCGGCGGGATCGTCGCCTCACCCACGCCAACCGTCCCGATTGCGTCGCTTTCGACCAGGGTCAGGTCGATGGCGTGCCCCATCGTTTTGGCGAGCGCGGCCGCGGTCATCCAGCCTGCCGTGCCGCCGCCGGCCACAATGATGCGGCGGGGTTTGTAATCGCTGTTCATCGATTGAGGGTCCTGAGCAGAAAGGTACGGATCTGGCTTGCTGTTTTCGATGTGAGTGGAGACAGGATGCCGCGGGCTTTCTCAGGGATGTGTTCCGTCACTTCGGGCGGGTTTTCGAAAACGTAATGGTCGAACAAGTCTCGCCAGAACATCCGTTCTTCCCGCGGCAAATCCCGGATGGCCAGAATTGCGTGATTAAGGGCTTCCTGAGGCTGACCAAGATATGCCGGTGTGTCGCGCCACCAGTAATTGACGAGCACATTGAAGGGGGAGAGCCCTTCCACATGGTGCCACCACATCGACGGGATATAGACAGCATCCCCCGGCTCCAGTTCAGCGATCTGCGCATGCGGTAGCGCCTTGGCGAAACGCGGATAGCGGTCGAAGTCCGGCTCATGAAAATCGACCATGCTGACGGCACGCCCTGCCGGCGTGTTTTCGAGTGGACCGATGTACAGATTATCGAACTGTTCTGGCGGGAAGATGGTGAAACGGCGTTTGCCCACAGCGCAGCAGGCCAGATTGCGCGGGAAATCGTTGTGCGCGGCGACTCTCGTAGAAGTACCGATCCAGATGCTGTGAAGCGGTTCCCGGTCATCGACCGGGGATGGATTGTCTTCCACAAGGCCATCAAAGAACAGCTTCATATCGACCGACGTCAGATAGATGGCCGGGGCATCGGCCCGGCCTTCATTGTCGTCAAAACCGCGGAATATATCGGGCAGCTTTCCCCGTGCGGTGCGAAAATTCATGTCGAATTCGTCATCATAGAACAGCCGGCCATCGCGGCCCGGCTGCCCTATCGTGACGGTGAAAGGCACTGGGCGGGCTCGATCGAGAAGGTATTCCCTTGCCGCCCGTGGCGAATCCAAACCCAGCTGAACCAGGGGCCAATCTTTCACCAGCCCGCGCACAACGAAAGGTTTTGGGTTCTCGTCGAGCAAGGCCGACAGGTCCGCAGTGCTTGCCACTTTGCGCACTTCGACCTGTTTCATGTGCTCGAAAATAGAGGGGCCAGTCTCAGCCACGGCTCTCCTTTGTGTCTTTTCGCGCGGCCAGTTCGGCCAGATTGGATAGTGAGGCGATGGCCATGAATATCGGCATCAAGTGCCCGTCACTCTGAAGTGAACCCAGTGCATCCGCGTCGAGAGCGCGCAGCTTATCCTCGTTGATCATATGGAAGCCGACGAGCGAGTTCTTCGATCCGTTGGTGAGCGGCACCTCGAAGACGAAGGGCTCAAGCAGTTCATAGCGCTCCAGGGCTTCGAAGAATTGAGTGCTGGTTTCGTAACCCTCGTGCAACAGACCCAGCTTCTCGGAGATGTCTTCCAGAAAAGGAGTGAGCAGTCCCTGCTCGTCGAAGACGCGCGTTCCTTCTCCCCCTTCAGCTATGCGGGGATGGTCCATATCGATATGGATCTGGGCTTGGCCATCATCATCGGAAGCGCGACCGACAAGAAAAGGGCGGATCGAGATCGACAGCGGAAGATAGCGCGCATCCCAGCCGGCTTCGAGCAAGAACAGGTTTTCACCGCTTTCGAAGCCGAAGAGGGCGAGGGCGCTGAAACGACCGGTGTCGTTGTCGCGCCGAAACACGATGGGATAGTGCACTTGCACCTGCCGAAATTCTTGAGGCACGATGATCGCGGCCATCACGTCATCGCCCAACGCCGCACCTGCTTCGGTATGCACACGGAGATCGGAATGATCTGCATTGTTCAGAATTTGATGGTTGCTCATCGTGAGATCGTAACTCCTTGCCCCGAACTTTCGTGCAGCGATGCATTCAGTGCGTTAAAATAAGCTCTGTTGGAGGGCAGGGCCGCAGATAGCGCACGTACACGGTCTGCCACACCGGCCAGTTTCTGCAGGGTATGACTCGGTGGAATTTTGATTGCTTCTGCTGGTAGCGGGAAGCCCATTCCGTAAAGTACGTATTGATGGCTGGTCGCAGAAAAAATCTCGTCGATCTGGGGGAAATCCGCTGCAGACGGAGGATGATCTCGCCACAGTTCCAACTGAGCCAACAGTGACTGAGGAACCGTCGCTGGATCGCGCTGAGCCCGCCAGTAGGGTTCTGTGCGCTGGCTTAAAACGTAGTGGAGCTTGAGGAAGTCGACGATCCGGTCCCAGCGATAAAGGAATAGTTTGTTGAAACGATCAGCGAGCCTCGGGAGGCCTGTTCGGCTTTGCGGGAAACCATCTGCCAATGCTTGCAGCGATAATTCGATAAGCACGATGGCCGATGCCTCAAGCGGTTCGATAAAGCCTGCGGATAGGCCAATTGCCAAGCAATTTCCTTCCCAGAACCGATCCCGGTGGCCTGTTGGAAATTGCAGTTTGCGAGGGCAAATGGCGGCCATATTTGCGTCAGGCATTTTGGCTTCGACATAGCTCGTCAGGATGTCCGCCGCTTCTCCATCCTTCAGAAAGTGGGACGAATAGACGCAGCCGATACCTCGCCGGGTCGGGAGGGCGATATCCCAAATCCACCCGGCGCGGTGGGCAGTCCCGATGGTTTGCGATGCAATGGCGCTCTCGGGCTGAACCGGCACCTGCAATGCCAGAGCGCGATCGTTGAAGGAGACATCTGACCGGTCGATCCAGCGGACGCCCAATTCATCCCCAATCAACTTGGCAGCCAAGCCAGTGCAATCGATGAAGAAATCGCCTTCGACCGCGACACCGTCGTCCAGCAGCAATTTGCTCAATAAACCGCTGCCATCTCTCTCAATCCCTGTTACGAGGCCGCGTACATGTTTCACACGGAGTTTCGATACGGCTTGATCGGCCAGTAAACCGACAAGCTTTCCGGCATCCAGATGGTAGCCATAGTTGAGTGCACCTGTGAAGGGGGGCATGGTTCGCTGCCGCGGCGCAAGGTTCCGGTCGCATATGGCAGCCTGCGCGGTCATGGTTCCAGCGAAGGATCCCGAACTGTCCTCATGTCTCCACGCGGCCAGCAAATCGGAGATGGCGTTTGGGGGAGGCGCACTGAAGGGGTGGTAATAGCTATCCTGCGCTGAGCCATCCACCCAGCCATCAAAACGGGATCCCTGTTTGAACGAGGCATCGCAGCAGGCCAGAAAAGAGGCTTCGTCAATCCCCACGGACGACAAGGTTTCTCGCAGCGTTGGCCAGCTTCCTTCGCCGACACCGATGGTCGGAATATCCGGAGCCTCCACCAAAGTAACCGTAAGTTCAGGCCGCCGCGCAGCCAGAACACACGCTGCCAGCCAGCCGGCCGTTCCGCCGCCAACGATTACCAGCCTATGAAACTCGGATGCCATGGGTTCGGCCTCATACCCGCAGTTGGTCTGCGAGACAAAAAAGGAGAGCCGTACTGTCGGGCAGTACGGCTCTCCTACTATGGCGTGGACTGGACCATGATTGGCCCTGCCTTGTTAGAAGGAGAAGCGCACACCGGCCGCGTAACGCGGTGCACCGCGATAGGCGAAGAAGGTCTCGTTCTCGTTCCGACGGAAACCCTTGAGGTTCTCGCCCGTCAGGTTGATCCCTTCCACAAAGACCGTGAGGCCCATGTCGAACTCGTAAGAAGCGCTGGCGTCGATCTGCCAATACTCATCACGATAGAAAGGGTTGGTCGGGTTCTGGCTATAACCGGCGAGGAACTTGTCGCGCCAGTTCCATGCTACACGAGCCTGAAGTGGCCCTTTATCGTAGAACAGCACTGCGTTGGCGCTGTCGGACAGGCCGACCAGCGCAAACTGCGAGATTTTATATGGCTGCGTGTCATCGAATTTCGCGTCACCATTCACGATGGTGTAGTTCAGGATAACGCCGAGGCCGGTTTCCCAGAAGCTATGCTGCAAGGCGAATTCGAAGCCATCTATCTTGGCCGTCTGGTCCGAATTTCCGGGCAGAGTCAGATCTACAAGAAGAGGTGCATCTTCTGGCAATCCATAAATGCGAGTCACCCCGTTCACGACTTCCGTCGTTTCAGGATAGTTGGCGATTATGTAATTGCGAATGCTATCATTATTCGCGTTTGCCCCAAGTGCTGCGCGAGCTTCATCCGCGCGCGGCCCGTCGAACGGGTTCGTGATATTCTCGAGGAAAATTTGACGGCTTCCGCTGGTGTCGATGTAGTTTTCGACATTTTTACGGAAATACCCGACCGACAGATAGCTTTCTGGTCCATAGTACCATTCCGCCGATACGTCGAAGTTCTCCGACTTGTATGGCAGCAAGCTCGGATTGCCCTGACTGCCTTCCCCACCATCCTGCCGGAACAGCGGGCTGTAAGATAAACCGGCTTCAAGGTTGCTGTAAGAAGGCCGTGTGATGGTGTGGCTGTATGAGGCGCGCAAGATGACGTCCTCAACTGGCTCGATGTCGAAGTCGACATTGGGCAGCCAGAAATCGTACCCACCCTTGACCCTTGTGTATTCGAGATTTTCTGTATCGAGTTCGAGATAGAATTCGTTCGCGGCCGCCCAGTACGAGCCGGTCACTGTCGGCACCAGAGCGGTGGAGTCCACTCTGGTGTCTTCATAGCGCAATCCAGTGATCAGATGTGCTTCGCCGGCCCCGATATCGAATGAGAAGTTTGCCTCGGCGTAAGGGGCAAGCGTCTTTTCAGTGATGCGACGGTCAGTTGTCGGGTTGGCCAAGCAGGTGCCGGAAATCGCAGTGCCTGCGCCCGAGTTGCTGCAAATGCCGAACTGACTTTCTAGGAGGTTCACCATGCGCTCTACGTCGAAACCATAGAACTGCTGGATGATGTTCGGATTATCGACGCCATCCATACCGCGGAAGGCTTCGGTCACGTCGATCGGGAAGAAAATATCGTCAGGTATATCGTCGGCCGTACCAACGCCTCCCCAGGTTTCATTCTGAAGGAAGCCGTAAGCGGACCTGATCTTGTTTTCAGTGTAGGAGACACCGAAATCCAGGCTGTCCAAGAAGCCAAGATCAGCCTCCCATCTACCGCTCAACTGGACCTGGTCTATGTCGTCACGGAAATAGGCATTCCTGAAGGCGCTGCCGGTGGCGTAACGCTGCGTGACATCATTGGAATCAACGCCTGGCGCATTTACATAGGAGATCACTGGAAGATAGCTGTCAAAATCGATCCGCTGTTCCTGCAGACCATAGATGGCCGTACCCACCGAGACGCTCGAGCCATAAGGCAAAGTTGGTTTCGACTCAGCGCTCGAACTATGTGCGTCCAGAACCCAAGTTAGACCACCCGGAGCCTCCCATTCGAGATTAAAGCCTATAGATTTGTTGATGGACCGGTTCGCGGTGAGCGATCCAGAATAGGACAGGTCGGATGGCGCATCACCGAAGTTCTCTGAATAGAACAGCGGTCCGGCCGCCGGTCCGTCGGTCCAGCCGCTCGAGGTATCGCCATGGTTGAACCAAATCCCGACTGAACTCTGGCGCGCTTCGACTGTATTCTGTGAGAAGGTATAATCGACCGTCGCAGTCAGACCGTCGACGACTTCGTACTGCAGCACTGCCTGGCCGTTGATCCGTTCGCGCGAAATATCGGTGACGTTGTAAGAGCCGTTTTGTGGCACCGCATACACATCGTTCGGGCCGGGGCGATTCTGTACGTTTGCATCCGGTCGAGGGCATACACTGCCCCATTCGTTCTCGTAGCTGTTACCAAGCGAATCTACACCGCCGCAACCAAGGTATCCGTCACGCCATTCGGTAGAGTACTGGTTAAAGCCAGAGTTGCGCTTCTGATAGCTGCCCGTGACAGCAATACCGATGCGATTATCCGCAAAGGTGCTCGACAAGATGCCTGAAATTTCTGGCGTAATGTCGACGTCGCCATTCTGCGACTTGTCGTAAACGCCCTTGATCCCGATGCTACCCTTGAAGCCAGGGTCATCAAGCGGCCGTGGGGTGCGGATATTGATTGTTGAACCGATACCACCAGAAGGAACCGTGGCGCGCCCAGTTTTGTAAACTTCGACAGCAGCCACCGCTTCAGAAGCGAGATTGCCGAAATCGAAGGACCGCGAAGAAGGCGCGCTGGCACCATCCCCAAGGGTCGAAGTCGGCATCTGGCGGCCGTTCAGCGTAACCAGATTGTATTCTGGCCCAAATCCCCGAACGGTAACACGCGCACCCTCACCATTCTCGCGGTCAATCGAGACGCCCGTAATGCGCTGCAGCGATTCCGCAAGATTCGTATCCGGAAATTTGCCGATGTCTTCTGCAGAAATTGCGTCGACGACACCCTGGCCAGAACGCTTGATGTTCATCGATTCGCGCAAGCTGGCACGAATGCCGGAGACGATAATGACATCGCCTTCGTTTTGCAGGACTTCTTCGGCCGCCTCGTCGCTAGCCGTTGCATCCTGAGCAAACGCGAGCGGTGCGCTCACGCCCATTGCGACTACCGATGCCCCCGCCAGATACCGGATGAGCGCAGGCCTGTGTTTGAAAGTCATTGCTGTTTCTCCTCCCAATCCGCGCGCATGCAGCGCACGAAAACCTTTATATGTGAACGTTCACCTATTTGATAACGTTCACTTGGTCAATTCCTGCGTCTGTTGTGCGTCGGAAAAGTGCATCAATGTTGCAAATGTGTTGCATTTTTTGCGGCGGACTTTTGTGGCTAAGACGTTCGCCTGTTGCCCAAACGTTGGAGCAGGGGTAGCTGGGCAGCAATGTTCGACCCAAATGCTTTCCGCGATGCGCTAGGCAGTTTCGTCACCGGCGTCACGATCGTGACCGCGAGGGACGGCGATGGCCGTCCGTTCGGACTTACTGCCAATAGTTTCAATTCGGTGAGCCTGGATCCGCCGATGGTGCTGTGGAGCCTCTCGCTTAAATCGGGAGCGCTTCCCGTATTCCGAGATACCGACAGTTGGGCGGTGCATGTTCTGGCCGCCGATCAGCAATCCATGTCCGATCGGTTTGCTCGGCCAGGCGAGGATAGATTTGCCGGTATCGACTGCGCCAACGGGCCGGAAGGCGCCCCCTTGCTGGATGGTTATGCTGCGCGCTTCGGTTGTCGGGCGCGCTTCGAATATGAAGGTGGTGACCACGCGATCTTCCTTGGGGAGGTTGTGGATTTCGACCGGCGCGAAGCTGAGCCACTTATTTATCATAGCGGCCAGTATGGCCGGGTCATGCGGTCGCCAACTGGAGAAGATCTGGAACGGGAAGGTTTGGCCGAGAGGGCTGGTGACGATCTTTCCCTGACGGCAAGCGGTGTGGAACTGTTCGAAGCTCTCGCAGCCTTGGCCAACCGCTAGACACATCGCCTTCCCCTCGATACCGGTTGCGAAAAGCAACTAGGGAAGAGGCAGTGATGAAAACCCGCATTACCGAACTGTTCGGGATCGAACATCCAATCATTCAGGGCGGCATGCATTATGTCGGGCTGGCGGAAATGGCTGCAGCTGTTTCAAATGCTGGCGGGCTGGGTATCATCACCGGATTGACCCAAGGTACACCGGAAAAGCTCGCGAACGAGATCGCTCGCTGCAAGGAAATGACAGACAAGCCTTTCGGCGTGAACCTGACCTTTCTTCCAACGGTCAATGCGCCTGATTATCCGGGGCTGGTTAAGGCGATTATCGAGGGCGGAGTTAAGGTGGTCGAAACTGCCGGCAACAACCCTGCGCAGGTACTGCCTTATTTCAAGGATGCCGGGGTAAAGGTCATCCACAAATGCACTAGTGTGCGGCATAGCCTCAAGGCCCAGTCAATTGGCTGTGACGCGGTTAGCGTCGATGGCTTCGAATGCGGCGGCCACCCGGGTGAGGACGACATTCCCAATATGATCCTGCTCCCACGAGCGGCAGACGAGCTGGATATTCCCTTCGTTGCCAGTGGCGGCATGGCCGATGCCCGCAGCCTCGTGGCCAGTCTCGCCATGGGGGCTGAAGGAATGAACATGGGCACACGCTTCATCGCGACAAAAGAAGCGCCGGTCCACGAGAATGTGAAAAAGGCGATCGTAGCGGCGAGCGAACTCGATACGCGTCTCGTTATGCGGCCTTTGCGCAATACTGAGCGGGTGATGACCAACGAAGCCGTCGAGCGCCTGCTGGAGAAAGAACGCAAGTTGGGTGCCGATCTCAAGTTCGAAGACATTATCGAGGAAGTCGCAGGCGTATATCCGCGGATCATGACCGAAGGTGACATGGATGCAGGTGCGTGGTCCTGCGGAATGGTGGCAGGGCTCATCAACGATATCCCGAGCTGCAAGGATCTGATCGACGGCATTATGTCTGAAGCAGAAAGCCTTATTCGCCAGCGCCTTACTGGCCTGCTTGCTAACTGAAGGGGCCGATCACCATGCTCGACACCAGCCAGCGCACGTCCTACAATGAGGACCACGAAGCTTTCCGCGACACGGTCCGCAAGGTCTTCGCCGAACATATGACCCCTCATCTGGACCAGCATGAGGACGAGGGCATCGTGCCCCGATCTGCATGGAAGGCGCTGGGCGAGGCGGGGATGCTGTGCCCCACCGTCAAGGAAGAAAACGGCGGCCTCGGCCTCGATTTCGGCTTCAACTGCGTATTGTGCGAAGAGCTATCCTATCTCGGCAGCTCGGCTGGCTTCACGCTGCAGAACGATATCACCGCCAATTACATCGAGCGTCTCGGCACCGAGGAACAGCGGCACAAATACCTTCCGGGCATGGTTTCGGGCGATGTGATCTCTGCCATCGCCATGACCGAACCGGGCGCGGGCAGCGATCTGCAGGGCATCCGCACCACTGCGGTCAAGGACGGCGATGAGTTGGTGGTGAACGGGGCGAAGACCTACATCACCAATGGTCAGAATGCCGATGTGGTGATCGTCGTTGCCAAGACCGATCCCTCGCAGGGGGCCAAGGGGACGACGCTGGTACTGGTTGATGCCGATACGCCGGGTTTCGAACGCGGGCGCAATCTCGACAAGATCGGGCAGCACTCTGCGGATACATCCGAACTCTTCTTCAACGACTGCCGTGTGCCGATGACCAATATTCTGGGTGGGGAGGGGCGCGGGTTCATTCATCTGATGGAGGAACTGCCGCAGGAACGGCTTGGCATTGCTGTTGGCGCTCAGGCGGCAGCGCAGCGCGCTTTCGACGAAGCCGTGAAATTCACCAAGGATCGCAAGGCCTTCGGCAAGACCGTGTTCGAATTCCAGAACACCAAATTCGTCCTCGCCGATCTCAAGGCCAAGCTGCAGGTGGGCTGGGCGCATCTCGACTGGGCGATCAAAAAACACCTCGCGGGAGAGCTTACTACGGATGAGGCGAGTGCTGCGAAATTGTGGCATACGGATTTGCAGTGGGAGGCCTGCGATAAGGCGCTGCAACTGCATGGCGGGGCAGGATATATGAACGAATATTCCATCGCCAGGCTGTGGCGCGATGCGCGGGTTACGCGCATTTTCGGCGGTACGAACGAGATCATGAAGGAGGTCATCTCCCGTTCTATCTGAGAAGCAACCGAGGCCGACGGGGCCGCCCCGCCGACTTCGATTTCGCCGACTGAACACTGAAATACATGTCAATCAGCCGTCTGATTGCGCCCCGAACGCCCCCGGAACAATCGATCGCGGCACGAAACGTTCGTGAAAGCACGCCACTCTCCTGAAAGGAGGAGCATTTATGGATTACGTCAATCTCGGCCCATCGGGGCTCAAGGTTTCGCGCCTGTGCCTGGGCTGCATGAGCTATGGCGATACCAGCCGCGGCTGGCATGGCGACTGGGTGCTGGACCAGGACCACTCGCGCCCCTTCATCCGCGAGGCGCTGGAAGCAGGGATCAACTTCTTCGACACTGCCAATATGTATTCGCTCGGCGCGTCGGAAGAGGTCATCGGCAGGCTGCTGCCCGAATTCGCCCGGCGCGACGAGATCGTGCTGGCGACCAAGGCGTTCATGCCCTGGCAACAGGCCCCCAATACCGGCGGCCTGTCGCGCAAGGCGCTGATGCAGGCAATCGACGACAGTCTGGCCCGGCTGGGCATGGAGTATGTCGACCTGTTCCAGATCCACCGCTGGGACAGCCAGACTCCGATCGAGGAAACGATGGAGGCGCTGCACGACATCGTGAAAGCGGGCAAGGCGCGCTATATCGGCGCATCGTCCATGTGGGCCTGGCAGTTCGCCAAGGCGCAGGAAGTGGCGCGGGCCAATGGCTGGACGCGGTTCATTTCCATGCAGAACCACGTCAACCTGCTCTATCGCGAGGAAGAGCGCGAGATGCTGCCGCTGTGCGCGGATCAGGGCGTGGGCGTGATCCCGTGGAGCCCGCTGGCCCGTGGCCGGCTGGCGCGCAGCTGGGATGAAACCACCGTGCGCAGCGAAACCGACGGTTTCGGCAAAACGCTCTATCGCCAGCAGGAAGAAGCGGACCGGGCCATTGTGGAAGCGGTGGGCGCCATCGCGGCGGAACGCGGCGTGTCGCGCGCCAGCGTGGCGCTCGGCTGGCATTTCGCCAAGGGCGTGACCGCACCGATCATCGGCGCGACCAAGGATGGGCACATCGCCGCTGCCGTGGCGGCGATGGATCTGGAACTGACGGCAGACGAAGTCGCCCGGCTCGAAGCGCCCTATCTGCCGAAAAACCCGGTCGGCGTGGAAACCACCGTGGCGCATGACTGGTCGCTGTCGGTGGCGGGCAGCTAGCGCGGGCGAACGACGCGGCCGCGCCCACGGCCACATGCGATCCCCCCGGCCCCGGCGCGAAGTGTTACAATCGCACCGGCAGGGGTCACAAACCAGTCATATGTGTGCGCCATCGCTGCCCGGACAGGGTGGGATGAAAACCGCGTGCGTACGATCAATATTTTCCTGACCGATCCAATTGCCGGGGAATATCCCGACTTCGAAAACGGCGAACTGCGCTATGCCTTCGCCCGGCTGTATTCCGACGGGCCGCGGCGGCTGGTGGAAGGGCCGGTCTGCGCCTTTATCGACTGGGTGATGGAAGACCTGTCCGGCCTGGAAATGTGCCGCCGCCTGCGGTCCGACCCGCGGATGGAAGACGCGCATGTCACCATCGTGCTGGAACAGGACGATGCGGAAGACAAACGCCGCGCGCTGCGCGCCGGGGCGGACGATTATCTGGTCGGCCCGGCGGACCGTACCACCATTCTGGACCGGGTGATGGCGCTGCAGGGCGGCATTGGCCAGCAGCGCATCAACGAACGGCTGGAACTGGGGGCGCTGCTGGTCGATCTGGCGGCGCTGCAGGCGCGCTGGGATGGCCAGCCGCTGGACCTGCGGCCCAATGAATTCCGCCTGCTGCATTTCCTCGCCCAGAACCCCGACCGCGTGCTGTCCCGCACCGATCTGATCGCCGCGCTGGGCAAGCAGGAACCGCCGATCGACGAACGCACGGTGGACGTCTGGATCGGCCGCCTGCGCCGCGCCCTGCGGATGGTGGGCGCAGGCGAACGGGTGCGCACGGTCCGCTCGCTGGGGTATGTGTACGACAGTTACGACTGAGTGGCGGGAAGGTTGGGGCAGGCTGCCTGGCCAGTCAGCTTTGCGCCCTCTTTCTGGACGTTCAGGCGTTTACTGCGGATGCCTGAAAGCGGAACGGCAGCTTTGCTCCGGTTTTGAGCACCTCGAATGTCTGATTAGGGGTGGAAATCAGACTACCCGCTAATCGAAAGAGTACGATGAAAGCCGGTCGGTAACGATCCCACAACCGACACTGCGGTCTTGGCCTAGACATCCGTACCGGCACACCGGTGCGCTACGACGTCGAACATTCGTTTAGCAGGCGGGCTGCGGCCGCTGCATCGTTGTCGGCTTCGAGCTTTTTTGCGAATTCAACAACATCTGGTTTGATCTGATTTATCCAATCTAATCCACCATGCTTAGAGGCAATAGCGTCTGCTTGCTCATACGCCCATCGTCGAAGCTCGGGGTCGCTCGAGCCTCCTCTTGCTACCCCCATGATGGTTATACAGTTCACTGGATCAGAACTATCGTAGGAGTTAGAAGATGACTTGTTGCAGCCCACTGTACACGCTGCGGCGACTAGTAATACGACAAGCTTTTTCGAATCGTTTTTCGGCATGTGGGCGCGCTAACAATCCAGCTTTAAGAAATCTGTAAACGGCAAATCTGCAAAGCCATCCAACTACCCAGTTATCGAACATTTGTTGATGGTCGAAATCGACTGCCTGCTTTGAGGTAAATAAAAAACCCTATCGAAAGTCGAGAAAAAGGGCGCGAAGCGTCGTGCGTCCGCATCTAAACGAACGGCAGCTTACAGCCCCATTGGAAACGCTTCAAACGACCGATATTGGGGCGCTTTGCTAACAACACTCGCATTTCCGCTTTGGGGTCGATAGCAGCCGGACCGGTCTTTGTTTTGGGTGCGCGATTAGCGGAAAGTCGGCCTTCAGGCGTTTCGACAACACGCGAGCAGGTCTGCAATGAAGGTGGTCTTCACACGGTGGGTTTCAAGAAAAGCCCACATTAGCCATCTACCCCCGGATTTACGTTCTTGAAACGATGGCGCTTGTTGGAGAAGGTTCGCAAGGTTAGAGCGATCCGTCCGATTGCCGAGCCAAAGCAGCTATTGATCCACGTGATCGAGTGCCTCGATCCATTCTCTAGCGCCCAGAAGTACTTCATTCATGCGATCTACCCCGTTAGCGTCACGCATAAGATGGTCCAGACCGGTAAATTCTCGATAGGTTACGTTTGTTTTTCCGGCTCCCCGCAGCAAGTCACGTCCTGCGCGCGCAGTGGAAACTGGCGAAGACTTATCACGGGCGCCATGGATCAAAAGGACAGGCGCTGAGGACTGCGCGAGGCTTCTTGCTGGTACAATGTCGATAGCATCGTCCCACCAACGATAGCTCAGTCCCGCCCAACGCCTTTGCCCTGTTGGCTGCTGGTGGGCGGCAGCGAAGACGGCCAGCGCTTCTGATGACACTTGAGGGGGCACAGCTTCGCGGATGAGATCACCAAGTGGCACGCCCGTCCCCGACGAAAGAACGATAGTGGCTTTCGTTTCTGGCACCAGCGGAGCGAGCAGGGCGGCCACCGCTCCTCCTTCGGAGCCGCCGAAAATGACGATGCTCCCATCCCGCCACGACTGACGACGTAGATCGGCAATCACTCTCAAACAATCCTGAACCCGTTGGCTGAGAGTATACCGGTCCCAATATTGTTGGGAGCAGCCATCGACCAATGGCGTATCGTCCCCACGTCCCGAACCGATTTTGTCTATCAGGAGAATGCGTGCATGGGGCCGCAACGCCTCTGCAGCGTCTCGCAGATTAGGCTTGCTCGACACAGCTTCGCAACCAGTACCTTGCATGACCAACACAATTTCCGAGGAGCGGCCGCTCGCCTCTGCCAACCAATAAGTAATTGTGCTTCCATCTGGGCGTTCAACCTCGTGCCGGATCATCGGTGGTTGGTGTGCCGAAGGCGTTGCTAACGCGAGTAAAATAGCGGCGAGCATCTGAGGTCAGTAGCACGGGCCGTGCCTTGGCGAAAAGGACGCACTTCTCTTAAACGAAGGCTCCTGCTTTCCATGCGGGAATAGGCAGCTTCATATTGGGGAGTGCGACAACCATTGTTCAACTGAGTGTTGACTGCGAAGCACGCTGATTGCACACATGGTGTGTTGTTAATGTAAGGCAGCGCTGATGAAGTTTGTACTCTCGTTTCTGCTCATGCTTGGTGGAGCTTGTCCGACCGTGGCTCAAGACTATGCCCCCGTATTCGATCCCGGTAAGCTCAACGACCGAAGCGCTGGACCAGTAAACGAAGTCATGGTGCTGGGCACTCCGCACCTTTCGCAATTGCCAGAAAACTTCCGCGTGGAAATGGTAGACCCCCTCGTCGAGCGCCTCGTGGATTGGAAACCGACAGCGATTGCCATCGAGAACAACTCGGGCCTTCTGTGTGACAAGATGCGCCGCATGCCTGATCGGTACGAAGAGGCGATCGAAAGCTATTGTTTCGACCCGTCTGCTGCCGCGGCTGCGACTGCTCTGGACGTCCCTGAAGCCAACCTCAAAGCAGAAGCTCTGCTTGCTCAGCTTGAAGAGAATCCGACACCTGAAATCCGCCGAGAACTAGCAGCGGTATTTCTCGCAGCCGGTGAGCCAGGGTCAGCGGTTGTGCAGTGGCTGCGGTTGCCAGAGGCAGAAAGACACATCGACGGCATCTTGGATGAGGAGCTTGTCTCCTTGCTCCAGCACACCGCTGCCCGAAAAAGCGAAACCTATTCGGTCGCTGCGCAAGTTGCAGCGAGATCTGGGCTCGATCGGCTTTGGAGTGTCGACGACCAATCAACATATATGGGAGAACTGGAGGATGAGGAGGCGTTCGGTGCGGCAATCACGGCTGCCTGGAACAATCCCGCCACCAAATCGCAATCAGACGAAGCCGAGACGCTGGTATCTGGTTTGGATCGCCCTGGAGGATTGCTTGCTATGTATCGTGCCTACAACACGCCGTCCTTCGCTGTGGTGAAATATCAGTCTGATTTTGGTGCGGCTCTCGCGGAGCCTTCGCCAGAAAGATATGGCCGGCACTACGTCGCTTATTGGGAGACACGTAATCTCAGGATGGTCGCCAATATAAGAGAAATTCTCGGCCGGCAGGCAGGTACCAGAATGTTGGCCATCGTGGGAGCCTCTCATAAAGGGTATTACGAAGCTTATTTAAAGCAAATGCGCGACGCAGAGTTGGTCGATGTCATGCCGCTGCTCCAAGACGAAAACTGATTGATCTCCCCGCGAGCGGCGGCTTTTTGGGGAAGCCGGCAATCAAATCTTTTTAGTAGACGGCGCGAGGAAGCCGCAAATTTGCGAGGCAGCCGCTGATGTTGTTTTGACTAATCCACTTGGCGACCAGCGCTATCTCCAACCGCACAGCGGTCATTATTGGCAGATTGGCGCCATAGGTCACCACGATCTTCCTTCGCGCTCGCTCTGGGATCGCACGCTCAAGGTAAGAGGCCCAAAAGGCGATGAGCAAACCGCTATTTTACAATTCCAATGAATTCCCGCGCGAGTCGCTCAGGGTCGCCCAGCGCTCAATTTTCTTGCCAGACAGCGATGTTGAATGGCAACTTCTTGTCGCCCAATCGCTCGAAGTGCCCAACTAAACCGTCCGTCTTGGCGAACGTCAACAATGGGGTCGTTAGCCGAAATTCCGCTTCCTGCGTTAGCGAACCCAAAAGCGGACTGTCGGGAAGCGGCCCAATTTTCGTCATCCACCCCAGTTCACTGCGCTATCTTGCAAGGGCTTTTGTAAGCAACCGCGCCGCCACACAGCATCTGTACTTGGGCGCGGCGCCCTCGCTATAGCCCGGCGTCATGAGCATTGCCGTCTTCTGTACCGTTATCCTCGCCGCCGCGCTGCATGCCGCGTGGAATGCGATGGTGAAGGGGGGTAAGGACAAATATCTCGGCACGGCCGCCGTCGTCATCGGGCAGGCGGTGTTTGCCATACCGACGCTGTTTTTCGTGCCTGCGCCGGACCCGTCCAGCTTCCTGCTCATCCTGGCCGGGATCGGGCTGCATCTGGGCTATCAGTTCTTCCTCATGGCATCGTACCGGGCGGGCGATCTGACGCAGGTTTATCCGCTGGCGCGGGGCAGTGCGCCGCTGATCGTGGCGCTGGTTTCGGTGGCGCTGCTGGGGGTCGGCCTGCAACCGGTCGAACTGGGGGCGATTGCGCTGATCGGGCTGGGCATCATGTCCATCGCGCTGGTCGGCAGGGGGCAGGGGCTGCACGATCGCAAAGCCGCCGTGCTGGCGCTGGGGACGGGCTGTTTCATCGCCGCCTATTCGCTGGTCGACGGGCTGGGCGCGCGCGAAGCGGGGACGGCGCTGGGCTATTACGGCTGGCTGACCATCGGCAATGCGCTGGCGTTCTGCGCCATTACCGCCGTGGTGCGCCCCGCCGCGCTGGTGTGGGTCCCGCGCGAGGGGGTGCGGCTGATGCTGATCGGCGGGGGCGCATCCTATGCGGCCTATGCGCTGGTGGTATGGTCGTTCACGCAGGCGCCCATCGCGCTGGTCACGGCGCTGCGCGAAACCTCGATCGTCTTCGCCCTGCTGATCGGCGTGTTCGTACTGAAGGAAAAGCTCAGCCTGGCGAAAGTCGCCTCCACCATGATCGTGCTGGCAGGCGTGCTGATGACCCGGCTGGGCCGGTCGGCCTAGGCGGGGGGCGGGCCGGTGCAGCCTGGGTCATGACAGGCGCGTTTCGGGGCGTTATCGGCGGCGGTTCCTGTCAATAATGAGGGTGTAGGACTTTTGCGGTATTTTGCAGCGTTTCTGGTCGCGATCGTTACGGCTCTGCCGGTCGGGGCGAAGGCGGCGGACCCGGCGGAGACGGCTCCGGCGCGGGTGATCGTGCTGGGTGTCGATCACGGGACCCAGCTTGTTTCCAGCAAGGACCAGCCCGGCGTGCTGGGCGCGTATCTGGAAAGCCTGCGGCCCGATGCGATCTGTATCGAACGGCCGCCCGAACAGGCCGCGCGCAACGACTATTACGAATATACCTATGAAGTGCAGGGCATCATCCTGCCGTTTGCCGAACGGACCGACACCGCGCTGTGCCCGATCGACTGGATGCCGCCGGTGGAAGATCAGAAGCTGGGCTTTGGCCTCGATCTCGACACGCCGCTGTTCCTGCGGCGTCCGGCGGGGTTTCAGGGTTTCCTGAGCTTCCCCGACCCCGCCGTGCTGGAACGGGATTTCTTCGCCTCCGACACGTCGGACGAGGGGGCCAAGGTCCGCCAATGGGCCAGCCAGCCCCCCGCCCGCGCCGATCAGGACCTGCCACGCCGCCTCTATCTCTATCGCACGTTCATGCAGGCGCAGCGCATCCGCGCAGCGGCCGCCGCCCGCCCCGGCAAGACGATCCTGGTCGTCATCGGCTATTTCCACAAACCCGACATCGAAGCCATTCTCGCCCACGATCCGGCAATCGAACTGGTGCCCGCCACCAGCCATGCCCGTCCGGATGACGCCGCTGTCACCGCCGCCACATCGACCCGGCAACTGACGGACATCGCCCTGTTCAACATCATGGGCGTGCAGGCGGATACGGGCGTGGTCGACTGGGCTTGGGTGGGCAGCATTGTCGACCGGCTGGAACGCGAAGCCCCCGGCCCGGCGGCGGTACTGCTGCGCACGCGGTATGATCTGCTGACCGGCACGATCACCCCCCGCCAGGCCATCACGCGCTACAGATCGCTGGCGGATGCGGGCGAAGACGATGCCCGGTTCGACTGGACCGGGGTGGAGGATGCGTCGCGCATCGATTCCTATTTCGATCCATTCGGCAATCTGACCATCCGCCAGCGTGCCGCAGTGGAACTGGCACGCACGCTCTATGCGCTGGGGCGGATGAAAGAGGGTGACAGGGTCATCGACGGCCTGGTGACAGCGCTGCCCGAACGCAAGGGACAGCAGCTTTCCGGCTATGCCAGGCGGCTTCGGGACGCGAAGAAATCGTGACCAGCTGAGCCGACTATAGTGGGGATATAAACAGCAAAGGGGGCCGCCCGTAGGCAGCCCCCGGTAAGGTCGGTTGGCGGCGGGCCTAGAATTCCGCCGATAGCGATACGGCGAAGGTGCGACCGACCTTGTAGCTGTTGTTTTCGATCCGGGTGGAGCCGGTGGACTGATATTCGAAATGGTCGCGGCCGGTGAGGTTGCGCGCTTCGAGTTTCAGTTCCAGATCGGCACCGGCCAGCTGGAAACCCTGACGCGCGACCAGATCGATCGACAGGCCCGGGTTTTCGATGATGTCCGGCCGCGACAGCGTGCTGCGGCTGATCACGCGCTTGCTGCCGTAATTGAACAGCACCGTGATCTGGCTTACCCGGTCGAGATCTTCGAGGCCGAGCTGCACATTGGCGATGTGATCGGACTGGCCGGTCAGCGCCGTACCGTCGGCGAAGAAATTGCGTGCGGGCTGCAATCCGCCAAGTTCGGGAATGTTGACGAGATCGCTGTCGCGAACGCTGATGTCGGATTGGGTGTAGGTGTAATTGGCGATCGCGACGAAGCGCTTGCTGGCCCACCAGTCGCCCAGATCGTACAGGTCCTTGTTCCACTGCACTTCGACTTCTGCCCCGTACAGCTTGGCGGAAGGGGCATTGGCGAACCGGCTGGTGACGGAATTGTCGTTGAAGCTGGAGAAGATTTCGATCGGGTTTTCAATATCCTTGTAGAAGCCGGCCACGCTAGCCCGGCTGCCCGATCCCCAGTAATGTTCGAGCCGCGCTTCGTAATTGCTCAACCGGCTGTCGATCAGGCCCGGGTTGCCGGTAAACTGGCGGTTGGTTTCGGGATCGTAATACGTCTGCAAGATCAGTTCGCGGAACTGCGGGCGGGCGATGGTTTTCGACGCGTTGAGCCGCAGTTGCACACTGTCCATGACTTCCCAGGTCAGGGTCACCGCGGGCAGGAAGTAATCGTTGTTCAGCAGCGTTGCGTTGGTGGACCCGTTGGGCTGACCGTCGAGCCCGAGCGGAATCACTTCCTGCGTGGCATCTTCGTAACGCAGGCCCAGGTCGAGGGAGAGCGCATCGGACTGGGTCAGGCTGGCCTGCACGTAACCGGCCTTGATTTCGAGCCCGGCGGAAAAGGCCGGGTCGGACGCCGTCGTATCGATGATGTTATAGCCGAAGGGGCCGAGACCGGCGGCGGCCTGTGCCGCGGCATCGTAACCGAAATTGATCAGCGCATCGCCAAGCAGATTGTCAGGCCGGAATGCGCCGAAGACCAGCGGATAGGCGCCGGTGGTGCGAATATCGAATTCGCGGCGGCGCGAGTCGCGGCTGGTATCGGTATAGGCACCGCCCACCGTCAGCGCGACCCAGTCAGCCAGTCGGTAACTGAGATCGAGACCGCCGTAATACAGATCTTCGGTCAGGTCGGAAAACGCCACTGTGGTGCGCCCGCGCTGCCCGCCGTTCTGGAGGTTGAGGTAAATACCGTCGAGATCGCTGGTAGGGGTGAGATCGCGGCTGTAGACGAATTCCCATTCATTGGGCGCTTCGCGCTGGGTCTGGGCATATCCGGCCCGCATATCGACCGACAGATCGCCGAATTTCAGTTCGCCGACGAACTGGGTGTCGAACAGCTGGCGTTCGTACCAACCGGTGTTCTGGAACAGATCGTCATCGTCATCGGTCAGATCGTCGATCTGCGCCAGCGATGCGCGCTTTAGAGAATCGCGAATGAAGAGATTGGTCAGGCGGAAACGGTGTTCACCCACTTCGAGCCCCAGGCCGAGCATGGCATTGGCGAGAATGCGCTGATCGGTCTGGAACTGCCTGCCATCCTGGTCGAGATCCAGATCGCCGTTCAGTGCCGACTGGCGGGTGATCAGGCGATTGCGCCATTTATTGCTGAGCGAGGCAGTGGCGATAATGCCGAACCGGCCATCGGCGAAAACATCGAAGCTGGTGCCTGCCGTGATCCCGCCGGACCAGTTGACTGGCAGTTCGTCGGTGCTTTGCAGCAGGATCTGGTTGGGATCGCCCAGTTCCAGCAGGATCGCCTGCTGGTCGACGCTGGGGTCGTTGATCTGCAGGCCGCTGTCGAGAAAGGATTGCAGCCTTGGGCCGGGATCGCGGCGACCGTCGTCGAAGCCGAACCAGTCGTAATCGGAACCGTAATAGCTGTATCCGGTGCCGAAAGTGGTTTCGGTATCGCCCGAGATGCCCCCGCTGATCTTGACGAAGCTTTCATCGGGCACGGCGCGGGTGGTGAGGTTGATCACACCGCCGCCGAATTCGCCCGGAAAATTGGCGGAATAGGTTTTCTGCACCAGGCTCGATGCGATGACACTGGTGGGGAAAATGTCGAGCGGGACGACGCGGCTGAGCGGCTGCGGCGAAGGCAGTGGCAGACCATTGAGCAGTGCGAGCGAGTAGCGATCGCCGAGGCCGCGGACATAGACGAGGCCGTTGCCGACGGTCGACAGACCGGTCACGCGGGTGAGCGCGCCGGCAATATCCCCTTCGCCCGAGCGCGCAATGCTGGCGCTGTCGAGAACGGAAACGACCTGCGACGAGGCGCGGGTGACGTCCTGTCGGCGGCGGCCCGTGACGACGATCGAGCCGCCGGGAACGGAAATGTCGGGTTCTTCGAACTGTTCTTCCTGCGGTGTATCGTCGATGCCCTGGGCCTGCTGCGCCTGTAGGGCGTCGGTCGTGGGATCTTCATCGGCGGTTACGCCTTCGGCACCGGTTCCGGTACCAGCGTCCTGGGCGAAAGCCGCCCCGGGAATGGTCAGCGCGGTGGTGAGCAGGAGCAGCGCGGTAAGCTGCTTGCCGGTCGACATGGTTCGAGACCCCCTCATATTCAGGCCTGTGAAACTGTGGTGGAGCCTGACGTCGGCCCCGGTGCGAATAGGCGAAGAGGGCCGCGGGGCACGCGATCAAGGCGTGCCCCCCGACCCCGGGTGCGGGATCAGTAGATCGGCAGGCTCGAACAGTCGGACACGTCTGCGTCGAATGTCACCGTGGCCGAGTTGCAGGTCCAGCCCTTGAACCAGCTGTCGTTGCCCGGATAAACGGCACCGATATTGGTCGGGAGCTTGAAGAACGAGCTGAGCGAAGTCGGGTCGAATACCGCCACGCCGTTTTCGTTCGCACCGTTGATGAATGTCATCGACAGCGTGTTGGTGAAACCGGCATTGTTGTTCGATCCGGCATTGAAGCGGGTGGCAATGTCCGCCGCTGTCACACCGCCCGAACTGTCGCGGAAATCGAACGCGCAATCGAGCACGAAGGAATTGAACACGACAGGTCCAGCTTCGTCCAGGCTGGTATTTGCCGCGCGGTTCAGCGTTTCGGTATTGTCGACGCGCAGGCACGGGGTGGTGCCGGACTGGTCGATCAGCACCGAGTTCACGATGGTATAATCGGCAAAGCCGCGAATGCGGATGGCCTGATCGCCCACGCCGCTGTTGGCGATGAAGGTCGCGTTCGAAATCTTCACATTGTGGCGCGGAGTGTCTTCTTCCAGGCCGTTGGAAGAATCGGCTTCGATGATCGTGTCGCCGACGCCGGGGCGCTGGATTGCGATCACATTCTGCAGATTGGCCTTCACGCCGGTATCGGTGTCGATGCTATCGTCTTCCGCGCCGACTACGATCAGGTCCGAAACATTCAAAACGCCGCCGAAGAATTCGACACCATCGTCGGAGCTGTTGTAGCTCATGATATTGCTGAGCGTGGTCCCCGAGCCGACACCGCCGGTGGTCAGCGATTGCAGTTCGTTGTCGCCCGACAGGACAAAGCCCGAGTAGCGGATCTGAACGAAGGTCATGCTGCCCGAGCTGTCGTTTGCCGTCGCGCCGCCATACAGCACGGGCTGTGCCGCCCCTTCGACCTCACGTTCACAGGCTGCCGTGCCTGGGGTAGCACCAGAACCGATACAGTCGGTCACGGGGGCGCGGCCCGAAAGCACCACGCCGCCCCAGCGGCCGGAGGTGTTTTCGTTGAGGTCGGCACCGGTGACGTTGTTGACGGATGTGAAGATGATCGGACGGGTAGCGGTGCCGTTCGCCTGGATCGTGTTGCCGCGATTGACGTTCAGAAAGCTCGATCCGGATGCGATGATGATGGCGCCGGGTTCGATCGTCAGTTCGACATTCGTATCATTTGCCGTGGCCACTGGGCCACCATCACTGCCCACATCGACGCGGCCGTTCATGCGATAGACCAGCCCTTCGACAAAGGGCAGCGTCGTGCTGGTGCTGAAGACGGCGGGCAGGACGCAGACGCGATATTCGCCGGTCGGACCGGAAATGGTGCCTTCGTTGGCGAGGCCTGCCGTGTTTGCGATCGTCGGGCATTCTGCGGCTGCGGTTACCGGTCCCGAAGTCGGTGCGGGCGTTGGGGCCGGGGTCGGGGCCGGGGTTGCAGGCGGGTTGATGATGATGTCACCGCCGGTACCGGGCGAGACGATTTCGTCGGCACCGCAACTGGCGAGAGCCAGAGCGGAGCAGCCGAGTACGAGCGAACGATGAAGATTTGTCACGGGTAGCGGTCCCCTCAAAAACCGGAAGAATCGAGTTGCGACTTCGGTGATCGCGACTCGTCCGCTAGGGCCGATCTGTGACAGTTTATGTCGGTTCATGACCGTTGTGTTGCAATGACCCATCACTCTGCGGCGAACCGATCGACGGCAAGAAAAACGTCCGCTGCGGCATAATTGCAGAAATATGACAATGTTACAGTTATGTTGCAGTGACTGCCGCGGTGGCGCATCCATGGTGTCGGACAACAGCAGGGAGAGCTGTCATGACGATCATTTCAACCATTGCACTGACGCTTATGGCGCAGGGGCCTGTGGCGGCTGTCACGGGACCGCAGGCCGATTATGACGTCGGTTACGAGGAACTCGTTTCGAACGAGAATGTCGCCGCCCGCAAAGCCATCGAGAATTGCGACGAACTGGCCGAAACCGACCCCGCGCGCCTGATCAATCACGGCATCGCCCTGGCGCGGACAGGCGAATATGACGCGGCACGAGCCGATTTCGAAACGGCTGCGACCGCGCGGTCGAGTATCGAACTGCAGACTGCCGATGGCGATTGGGTCGATTCGCGGCATCTCGCGCGTAAAGCGCTGGCCATGCTCGATCGGGGTGAGTTCGCCCGCTATTATGCGCTGTCTCTGCGATAGATTTTTGCCACAACGGTGAGCCGCCAGGCCCGCATTCCACGGAGTGCGGGCCTGTTTTTGTTTACTGACGCCGACTTGCTTCGGGATATTCAGCTTTGTGTCACTCTCCTGTCATGTAGTATGCGCATTGGGACCGGACGGAGGGTGCAATGATTCTGGCACGCTTGGCGCTGGTCGTGGGATTGTCCTGCACAGCGCTTACCGCCTTCCCGGTGAAGGCGGATGTCATGGAGATAGACGCGGACGGAGCGCGCTGGGTAACCGGCGGAGGCACCGCGCTTGCTGCTGTGCCCGCCGAATTGATTGGCGCCGAACCGGTTTTCGAAGTCCCCGCAGAAATCTTTGTCCCGGATGTCGCTGTCGCCGATCCCGGTGAACACGCCCGCCTGGTGCCGGAAGGATATCAGGCCAAGGTGGCCGAACTTGCCGCCCGGTTCGATCTCAGCCCGACGTTGATCGAAGCCCTAGTCTGGCAGGAAAGCCGGTGGCGTGCCAACGCAGTGTCTCCGGTCGGCGCACGGGGCCTTGCTCAGCTGATGCCGGGCACCGCGCGCGATTTGGGGGTCGATCCGAACGATCCATTCGCCAATCTGGAAGGCGGGGCGCGGTATCTGCGCGAACAGCTCGACCGCTTCGATGGCGATCTCGAAAAGGCACTGGCGGCCTATAATGCCGGGCCAGGGCGGGTTATGCGCGCCAATGGCATTCCGCGCATCCGCGAAACGCAGCATTACGTGGCGGCCATCATGGGCCGTCTTTCCGATCATTCACGGGAGTAGTTACTTGAGTCGCAAGTCAATCGTTTCGGCAGCTTTTGCCGCCCTGATGACACCCAGCGCCGCCTTCGCGCAGGCTACCGATCCGGCCGGTTCCGGCCCCATCGTTGCTGCATTGGGCTGGTTGCAGGGCACGCTGCTGGGCAATGTCGCGACCGCTGTTGCGGTCATGGCGGTTGCCGCCGTGGGCTTCATGATGCTGACCGGCCGCCTCAACTGGCGGTTCGGGGCGACCGTGATCATCGGCGTCTTCATCCTGTTCGGCGCGGCTTCGATCGTCGCCGGTATCCAGGGCGCAGCCAGCTAGAATGACCGCGCTCGTCCGCCATCCCGTTCACCGCGCGTTGACGCGCCCGCAGATGTTCGCGGGGGTGACATATAACTATTTCATCATCAACGGGATGGTGACGACCGAAGCCTTTCTCATAACCGGCAGTTGGCTTGCCCTGCTGGTTTTCGCCGTGATGCATGGCATCGGCTATTTCGCCTGCCTGCGCGAACCGCGTATTTTCGACCTGTGGATCACCAAGGTGAGCAAATGCCCACGGGTGAAAAACTACAAGCGCTGGGGGTGCAATTCCTATGCCGCGTAAAGACAAATGGAAGGGCGCTGCCGCCTGGAACGCGAAAGAAGCGCGCGCCGGCGACCGACTGCCCTATCTGCGCCTGATCGACGAGAGTACGCTGCTGCTGCGCGATGGATCGGTAATGACGGCCATTCAGGTGCCGGGGCTGCTGTTCGAGACCGAAGACAGCGAGGCGCTCAATGCCCATGCTGCCACGCGCGAAGTGGTTCTGCGGTCTACGCTCGATGCGCGCTTCGTGCTCTATCATCACGTCATTCGGCGCCGCGTTTCGGTGGAACTCGAAGCCGACTTTCCAGACCCGATCAGCCGCCATATCGATCAGCGCTGGAGCGAGCGGCTAGGCTCGGGGCAGCTGTTCGTGAACGACCAGTTCATCACCCTGATCCGCCGCCCGGCCCGTGGCAAGGCGGGCCTGGTGGAGCGGGTCGGCAAGAAGTTCCGCCGCAAGGGCAGTGACCAGCTCGAAGCCGATCCAAAAGACATCCGCAGCCTGCGTGCCGCATCGCAGGGGCTGGTCGCAGCGCTGCAGGCCTATGGTGCCACACCGCTGGCCGATTACGTCGGGCCTCAAGGCGCTATCAATTCCGAGGTGCTCGAGCTGCTGAGCGCGCTCTACAATGGCGAAATGCGCCCGGTCAGAAAGCCGACCGACACCGTCGATGTCGGCTATATGCTGCCCTATCGCCGGGTGAGCTTCGGCCTCGATGCGATCGAGATGCGCGGGTCCGGTTCACCGGACTTTGCCGCCATGCTGGGGCTGAAAGACTATCCCGAGGCGACCAGCCCCGGTTTGCTCGACAGTCTGCTGCGCCTTCCTTTCGAAATGGTGGTGAGCGAAAGCTATGCCCCGACCGAGCGTCAGACCGCGCGCGAACGCATGGATCTGGCGATCCGCCGCCTCAAGAGCGCGGATGAGGAAGCCGCTGCGGAGCGGGCCGATATGATGGCCGCGCGCGATGCACTGGGCAATGGTGCGGTCGGCTTTGGCGATCATCATCTTACCGTCATGGTCAAGGAACGCGATCTCGGCCGGCTGGATGATGCCATGGCCGCTTGCGCTGCCGCTTTGGCCGATACCGGCGCCATCGCTGTGCGCGAGGATACCAATCTTGAACCCGCTTTCTGGGGCCAGTTTCCCGGCAACGAAAGCTATCTGGTCCGCCGCGCGCTGATCTCCAGTGCCAATATGGCCAGCTTTGGCAGCCTGCACGGTTTTGCGTTGGGGCAGGCGCAGGGCAATCATTGGGGCGAGGCTGTGACGCTGCTGGAAACGACCAGTGCAACGCCCTTTTTCTTCAATTTTCACCACGGCGACCTGGGCAATTTCTCGGTCATCGGCCCTTCCGGGTCGGGCAAGACCGTGGTGATGAATTTCCTTGCCGCCCAGGCGCAGAAGTTCAGCCCGCGCACGATCCTGTTCGACAAGGATCGCGGGGCCGAGCTGTTCGTGCGCGGCATCGGCGGGCGGTATGACAGCATTCGGGCGGGTAAGCCGACCGGGTTCAACCCCCTTGCGCTGCCCGATACCGCTGGCAACAAAGCCTTCTTGCGAGACTGGCTTGGCGTGCTGCTGAAGGCGGAAGGGCCGGAAGAAGAACAGACCATCGCGGCTGCGGTCGATGCCGCCTATGCCAACGATGCCTCTCTGCGTCGCCTGCGCCACTTCAAGGAGCTGCTTTCAGGCACCCGCCGCCCGCAGCCCGGTGACCTGGCCGACCGGCTGGGAGCGTGGATCGGCGAAGGCGAGCATGCCTGGATGTTCGACAATGCGGAGGACCGTCTTGATCTGACGGCGCGCGTTCTCGGTTTCGACATGACTGCGCTGCTGGAAAATCCCCGGCTGCGCACGCCGGCCATGATGTATCTCTTCCATCGGATCGAAGAGCGGCTGGATGGCAAGCCGACCATGATTCTGATCGACGAAGGGTGGAAGGCGCTTGACGACGAGGTTTTCGCCGCGCGTATCCGCGACTGGCTGAAGACGCTGCGTAAACGCAACGCACTGGTCGGCTTTGCCACGCAATCGGCGCGCGACGCATTGGAAAGCCGCATTTCCACCGCATTGGTCGAGCAGACTGCGACCATGGTATTCATGCCCAACAGCCGCGCCCGTCCCGAGGACTATTGCGATGGCTTCGGCCTGACGGAACACGAGCTGGCCCTGATTCGAACGCTGCCGGCGCACAGCCGCTGTTTCCTTGTGCGTCAGCCGGATGCCAGCGTTGTCGTCCGCTTGGATCTCTCGGGTGCGCCCGAAGTGCTGACATTGCTGTCAGGACGTGAAAGTTCCGTGCGTCGTCTTGACCTTCTGCGTGAAGCGTTGGGTGATGCGCCGGCCGACTGGTTCCCCGCACTTACCGGCACGAAATGGCCGGGCGGGGCGAATGACGAAGGGGAGGCGGGGATCGAAGCTCTCGGCCTTGCCGCTGAATGAGCGCGAATTGCCAGCAGGCCGCCGAACAGGTCGGCAACGGCGTTGCCGCCGCCCTGCGCGGCGTGGATTGCGTCGCAGGCGAGGCAAGCGCTGCCGCCTTCGGCAGACTGTTCGCTTCGGGCGGGCAGCTGAGCATGGTGCTGACGCTCGTCCTCACATTATTCATCGCCTTGTTTGCATTCGCTTTGTTAACGGGGCGCACCAATATCGGCGTGAGGTCGCTGGTCCCGCGCATGATGACGCTCGGCCTCGTGCTCACATTTGCCACCAGCTGGATCGCTTATCAGAGCGTAGTCTGGAATCTGGCGGTGCTGACGCCGGATTATCTCGCCGGGATTCTTACCGGCGGCAGCGGATCGGCTACTGACACGTTTGCTCAGAAAATCGATGTGGTGTTCCTTGCCATTCAGGAAGCGAGCGGCGGGAACGAAGATTTCTCCGCTTTCTCGCCCGAAGGGATGATGTGGCTGGGGGCGATGCTGTTCATGCTGGGCACGGTGGGCCTGTTGGTGACGAGCAAGATAGCTCTGGGCGTGCTCGTCGCGCTTGGCCCGCTGTTTGTGGTCATGGCCTTGTTCAATGGCACCCGCGGGCTTTTTACCGGCTGGCTGAAGGGCCTGACAATGTGCGCACTTGCACCGCTTTTCGCGGTGCTTGGGGGCAGTGTGATGCTTGAACTGGCTGTGCCGATCCTTGGGGTTCTCACCGCCACACCAGGGCAGGTCGACCCGCAGGCAGCGATGGGCTTCTTTATGATTGGGGCCGTCCATGTGGCATTGATGGTACTGGTCCTGAAGGTCGCAGGGGCGATGGTCGCAGGATGGACGGTGTTTGGATTGGTCGCAGACAAGGATGAAAAATCCAGTCCCGCTCCCGCCCTGCAAACGGCAGCACCCGGTGCTGCCGCACTGGCCCAGGCGCAAGCTGCCAATCAGGTAAGTTCTCAGGCGCGCAGAATCGATGTGTCTGCCGTGCCGACTGCACATGCCGCCAATGACAGCGGCGCTTCCGGTGGCGCAGGCGGCACGCGTGTGACCAAGGTTTACGCTACGTCTTCAGGTTCCGCTCAGCAATCCATTGCCAGCAAAGCCCGGGTACGCGGCTCCGGTATCGGCAGCCGGTTCAGATCTGCCGCGCCCAAGGCCCTCGACCGTTCCATGGAGAAACATGCATGACCCGCGCGATTATTCCCGCGCTCGCTCTCGCCCTGCTGGCTGTCCCCGCAGCAGCACAGGATTCGCGCCTTGTCGAAGTAATGTATGACGAGGCTAAGGTGGTTCGTATCGATGGCCGTGTCGCGGTGCAGGCGAGCATCATGTTCGGAGACGACGAAGTTATCGAGAATGTTGCCATTGGCGACAGCGCGACATGGCAGGTGACCCCTAACAAGCGGGCAAATATCCTGTTCGTAAAGCCGCTGGAACCGCGCGCTTCAACCAATCTGACGGTCGTGACGAGCAAGCGCACCTATCTTTTCGACCTTGTGGCGAGCCCGAGCGCCAAACCACTTTACCTGATGCGGTTCGTTTATCCCGACGAGCCCAAGGAAGAGCCTGTACAAATGGCTGCGGCACCCAATGCCGTGGAACAGCAGGCAGCCAATGATCCCTATGCAGTGGTCGATCCGGCCGATCTCAACTTTGCCTGGAATGCTTCGGGCGATCCGGAACTGCTGCCCGAAAACACCTATGACGATGGCACGGCCACCTTTCTGACCTGGCCGGATGGCAAAGATGTTCCCGCTATCCTGGTGGTGAATAGCAAGGGTGTCGAAGGGCCGGTGAATTTCACTGTGCGCGGCGACACAATCGTTGTCGACGGCGTGCCACGCACCATTGTGCTGCGTTCCGGTGAAGACAGTGCTCAACTAATCAATGCCGGGCCCGAACGGCCCGCTGCCAGCGCGGGCGGCAAGCCCGCTCTTGCTTCGAAAGGGAGGTAACCGATGCGCCTTGCCATGCGACTGCCCGAGAAGAAGCCGGGCGACGACCGGATCGCCAACGATATCGATCCGCGCGATGATACAGACGCCGAAATCATCGATCTGGCGCAGCGGAATGCCTTTCCCGCAGTGGCGCGCCCTGCAGGCAAGTCCGATGCGCTGGGACTGGTCGCCGGTATAGCAGTCGTTGCGGGCCTCGGCTTGGTAACTTTGTGGAGCATGAACTCTGCGCGGGTTGCCCCACCGGAGGGGATTGGGGGGCAGGTAGCTCCGGTAGAGGCCGTTCCCCCGACACCCGCTGCTCCGGCCGCTGTCGCTAACGCACCCGGTCAGCAGGTCGCTGCTTCACCCCGCCTGGATCCTGCGCCGCAGCCGGTGCTCGCCGCCCAGCCGCAACCGGGCATGGCCTCAAACCCCTATGCCAATCCAACAGTGGTTTACGACGCGGGCAGTTCTCCCGCCACCCTGGCTCTTGCGGAACCGGGTGCAGCCGGAGATGCTGTGACTGCAATTGCGGGCGCGACGGGCAATTCGGCCAATGATTTCGCCAGCCGGATCGGTGGCGTCGGCGGCACCCCTGCGCAGGCCAAGGCGATGGTCAATCCCACCACTACCGTCACCCAAGGAACGCTGATCCCTGCCATCCTGGAAACTGCCATCGACACCAATGTGCCCGGCTATGTCCGCGCGGTGGTGAGCCAGGACGTGCGCAGTTTCGACGGGAGCAAGGTACTGGTTCCGCGATCCAGCCGCCTGATCGGTCAGTACCAGTCAGGCCTACAGAATGGCCAAAAGCGCGCTTATGTCATCTGGACGCGCCTGATCCGTCCGGATGGAGCATCCGTCAACCTGGCATCCCCGGCTGTGGGGTTTGACGGAACCACCGGTCTTGCTGGCAAGGTTTCGGGCGCCAGCTTTTTCAAGCGCTTCGGTTCGGCCATGCTACTCTCGGTTGTGGGCGGCGTCGGCTCGCTCGCAACCGGCGGTGCGGCCGGTGTCCTTATCGGCGGTGCCAGTTCGTCTGCAGCGGCAACGGCGGCGCAGCAGGATGGCCAGCGCGGCCCAACGGTGCGCGTCCGGCAGGGAGAACCGATCCGCATCTTCACAGCGCGTGATCTGGACTTTTCCTCGGTAAGCTGAGCCGAAAAGCACATGAGCGCCGATATCCATCCGTTTCATCCGGACGATCATCCCGAAGAGGATGCACCTGCGGTCGATTTGCAGGGCGAGCGGAGCGTCTATCTCGACGCCTATCTTGCGCCCTTCCGCGAATGGCTGGACCGTGACACGGTCACCGAAATCCTGGTCAACGGACCGGGTGAGGTCTGGGTGGAAGACGCATCGCTCGGCGGAATGCAAAAGATTGTCCGGCCCGAGATCGACGATCGGTTGATCCAGCGCCTTGCGGAGCAGGTTGCCCGCGTCAGTCATCAGGGGATCAACAGGGAGCATCCGCTTCTGGGGGCAACATTGCCGGGCGGGGCCCGTGTGCAGTTTTGCGGGCCGCCCGCCGCGCGCAAGCACTGGGCAATGGCAATCCGCCGCCACCGTCGGCTCGATCTTCCGCTGGATGCTTACGACACCGGGCCGCTTGTGCCGCAGAAACAAGGGGCCATGCCCGATGCTCAGGGCGAACCGGTTGCCTTTCTGCGCGAAGCGATACGGCAACGGCGCACTATTCTGGTTTCCGGCGGTACCAGCACGGGGAAGACCACTTTTCTGAACGCAATGCTGGGAGAGATCCCACGCGATGAGCGCGTCGTGCTGGTCGAGGACACGCCCGAACTGAAATTGCCGGGCAAGAACGGCGTCGGTCTCGTTGCGGTAAAGGGGGAGCTCGGCGAAGCGAAGGTGACGGCCAATGAACTGCTGCAGGCGGCCCTGCGGCTGCGGCCCGATCGGATCGTGCTGGGGGAATTGCGCGGCGCGGAAAGCGTCAGCTTCCTGCGCGCCATCAACACCGGCCATCCGGGCAGCTTCTCCACCATTCACGCCAACAGCCTGCGCGGTGCGCTGGAACAATTGTCGCTGATGGTCATGCAAACGGGAATCGGCCTGACCCGGACCGATACGATTGCCTATGCGTCGAGCGTGATCGACGTGATCGTGCAACTTGGGCGGGATGGATCGGGCAAGCGCGGTATTACCCAGATTGCCGAAAGCCATACTCTCGTTTGACGGCATCCTCGATCAGCAGTCTCGGCAACCTTAGCTTTCCGTAGCGTCGGTGATAAAAGGCTAGGCAGTCGCCTGCACAACACTTGCCAAAAATATACGGGCCCTTGCGCAACAATAATGCGCAAACCCTTGCTTGCATACGAATGTGTGATAGCAATGGGGCCATAGGCCGCAATAGACGGTCACATGGAGAGGAGAGGGTTATGAAAGTAAGGGCTTCCTTGCTTGCGGGGATTTGCGCGAGCGCTATTTCGTTTCCAGCATTTGCGCAGGAGGTGCCGGACGACGAGCTCGACAGTCGCCGGGTAACCAACAATGTCATCATCGTCACCGCGCAAAGACAAAACCAGTCCTTGCAGGAAGTCCCGATCGCGGTCAGTGCTTTCGACGCAGCGGCTCTTGAATCCCAGCAGATCGAAAATGCCAGCGATTTGCAGCTGACCCTGCCTAACGTCTCCTTCACCAAGTCGAACTTCACGAGTTCGAGCTTCACCATTCGCGGCATTGGTGACCTGTGCGTGGGTGTTACCTGCGACAGTGCAACCGCGATCCACACCAACGGCTCGCCACTTTTCGGTACGCGCCTGTTCGAAACCGAATATTTCGACCTTGAACGGGTCGAGGTTCTTCGCGGGCCGCAGGGAACTCTGTTCGGGCGCAACGCCACCTCGGGCGTGGTCAATGTGGTAACGGCAAAGCCGGAACTTGGTACCTTCGGCGCTGCTGCAGAATTCGAATATGGCAATTACAACAGCATCAAGACCAAGGGCATGATCAACGTGCCGCTCGGCGATACGATTGCTTTCCGCGCTGCCGGATTCTACCTCAATCGTGACGGCTTCACGACCAACCTTTACGACAATAGCGATATCGACGGGCGCGATATGTACGCCGTTCGCGGCTCGCTCCGTTTCGAACCTACCGCATCGACCACGCTGGATCTCATGGCCTTTTACTTTCGCGAGAAAGACGATCGCCTGCGCATCCAGAAGCAGGCCTGCCAGAGGGACCCGACGGGCGTATTGGGCTGCCTGAACAATCGGCTTGATTTCGACAAGACCAATGCCAATTCCACCCTGGCATCCGTTTTGCCCTCGGTGGAACTGTTCCGTATTCAGGGCATTCCAGAGCAGCTGGCGCTGGGCAGCATATACGGGCCCGACGGCTACGCGAATTTCAACGAACCGGATGATGTGCGTACCGTAAACACGTCGTTTACGCCGGACTACTTTGCCGACGAGTTGCAGCTTCAGGCGCACCTCAGCCAGGGTATCGGTTCGATGAATCTGTCGCTTACCGGCATTTACCAGGAAACGACCGTTGATTCCCGGCAGGATTACAATCTGGGTGTGCTGGACCGGTCAGGTTACGCCACCGGTCTGAATACGCTGGCCTTTTTCGCAGCGAACGGTATTCCTACAGGCCTGCCTGCACCAGCCCCCGCCTTCGTTCCCGGATCGAACGCCTATTTTGCTCCAATCGCTGCGGCGCTGATCCCGAATGGACCGAACGGCCAGCTGTGCACATCGGATAACGATGATGGCAACCTCGGGTCCTACGAAGGAAATTCGATCTGCTCGGATGCGCCTTTGGCTTTTGACCGGTCGGTCCAATATCAAACGGCGTGGTCTGGGGAAGCGATCCTGTCGAGCGACTTCGACGGACCGTTCAACTTCCTCATTGGCGGGATCTATGCGCAGACCGATGTCAGCGAGAACAGCTATTACGTCAATTCCTTCGGCCTCGACTATGCCACGGGGATTTTGGGCACGTTCTCGGCCTTTGCCGCGGGGGCGCCGCCGTCTTATCTCGCAACGTCGATGTATCGGAACAACACGACGGACTTCAAGCTGAAGAGCTTCGGTATTTTCGGGGAGGTATACTTCGACATAACCGAAGATCTGACCTTTACGGGCGGTCTGCGTTATAACGACGATACGAAATCGGTCGCAGCGCGAACGACCTTCGCCAACTTCCTTAATCCATTTGGCAATGGCGATCCATTCACCTCGCCTTTCGTCGGCGGCTTCGATGCAGATGCCGGATTGGCCGGAAATCAGTTGTTACAGGAACGCGACGTCAGCTTTGATGCGATCACGGGCCGGGCCGTTCTGGATTATGCGATCTCGCCCGATAACAGCCTCTATTTCTCCTATTCTCGGGGTTATAAATCAGGCGGTATCAATCCACCTCTTTCGCCGCTTTTTGCCGTACCCGAAAATTTCGGTTCCGAGAAAATCGATGCCTTCGAAATCGGCTCGAAGAATACCTTCCTCGACGGCGCGGCACAGGTGAATCTCACGGGCTTTTATTACAAGTACAAGGATCTCCAGCTCAGCCGTATCGTGGCGCGGACTTCCGTGAACGATACGATCGATGCCAATATCTGGGGGCTGGAACTCGAAACCATTCTGCGGCCGAGTTACAATTGGCTGATCAACATGAATATCAGCTACCTTAATACCAAGGTGGCCGGCGATCAGTTCTTCAGCAATCCGCGCGATCCGGGCGGTGGTGACCCGACTGCGGTCATCATCAAGGACATCTCTAATGCGTCCTTCTGCGCTGTTACCGGGGCAGGGGCCAATGCATTTGTCGGGCTTGTGAACGCCGGGCTTGGCCTGCAAGCGCCCGGTGCCTTCCCGGCAGACGGGGGAATTGCATCCACCGGTGCGTTCAGCATCTGTAGTGTTCTGGATGCCCAGACTGCCAATCCGGCCTTCGCCGCGCTTGGCCCTATCGATGTGCTCAGCCCTGGCGTCGAAGTGAACCTGCGCGGAAACAGGCTGCCGCAGGCACCGGAATACAAGGCTTCCGTCGGGGTTCAGTATACGGCGGAATTCGGGGACGGAATGTCGCTCGTACCGCGTTTCGACCTGGCTTTCACGGGCGAACAATATGGCAATGTATTCAATGGGCGTGTCAACAGGATCAAACCCTTCGTTCAGTCGAATGCTTCGATCCAGTTGAACGGAACCGATGATCGCTGGTTCGTGCGCGGCTTTGTCCAGAACATCTTCAACAGCAATTCCGTAACGGGCCTTTACGTCACGGACGCGTCTTCGGGCAATTTCACCAATATCTTCACGCTCGATCCACGGCGCTACGGCATTGCGGTAGGCGCGAAGTTCTGATCACACCGGTCACAGGTGGGAGAGGGAAGGGGCGGCCTCGCGGTCGCCCCTTTTTGCCGTCATCGATTGTTTGTCGAAGCGAAGGGTGAAAAATCTGTTTCGGTATCGAAGATCTCCACCCCCTCGACACGTTTGAGTGTGCCGACCACTGCGTAGGTCACGGGGGTGAGCAATGCTTCCCATGCGGTTTTGATTGCCCATTGCGACAGAACGATTTGCCACAAGAGCTCGACCGGCCATCCGGCCAAGCCCCAAAAGGCCAGCGGATAGAAGATCAGGCTGTCGAGCCCCTGTCCCACCACGGTCGAACCAATCGTTCGCATCCACAGATAGCGCCCATGCGTCCACACCTTCATTTTGGCCAAAACATAGCTGTTGGCGAATTCGCCAGCCCAGAACGCAACCATCGAAGCCAGCACGATCCGCCAGCTGTTGCCGAATACGAACTCGTAAGCGTCCTGCCCCGGCCAGCCTGCCGCCGGGGGCAGCTGCACCACGATCCATGCCATGAAAGCCATGAACAGCAGGGCGGCGAACCCCGTCCAGATCACCCGGCGAGCGCGGGCATAGCCGTAAACCTCGGTCAGGACGTCGCCGATAATATAACTCACCGGAAAGAACAGCACGCCCGCACCGAAGGACCATTCCCCTATCCCCGGCAGGGTCATGTAGCTGGGTTTCGATGCCCCGATCAGGTTCGATAATAGCAGGATGGTGACGAAAGCCGCCATCATGAGGTCGTAGTAACGGAACTGCGGCTGGGACGGGGCCGGTGGCATTTTTTCCATGAAAAGACAGCTACTGCCGATTGGCCCTGGACGAAAGTGACGTTATGGCGATCCGCGAGCGCGCCCGTAGTTCAACTGGATAGAGCACGAGCCTTCTAAGCTTGGAGTTGCAGGTTCGAGTCCTGCCGGGCGCGCCAATATCCCGTTCCATCGAACACGAAACACATGTCAATCACCCGTCTGATCGGGCCGCTGAACAGGGGGCGGCCCGTCCGGCCCCGTTTGATCGAGGGTTGGGGCGGGGCGGATCGTGCCGCCGCCGCCCGGCAGATCGATCAGCGCCAGTATTTGCGGAATTCGGCGCGCGGGTCGGCTTCGATGCGCAGGTCCCGATCGAAGATCATGGTTGCGCGTTCCGGCGCGGCATAGGGCTTCCATTCGGGCACGCGGTCGTTGTTCGGATCGCCATTGGCAGCAAAGGCCGCCCAGCTTGAGGCGATGGCGGCGGCCAGTTCGTTGGCGGACGGGCTCGACCCGTTGAGCGCGCCGCGTGTATTGTAGAGGCTGGGCGCGACATCGATGCCATGCACTGCGCCGAACCGGCCATCGACCGCCGGGCTGGGTTCGGTCCACAGATAGGTCCACACCGGGGCGCCGCCCTGACGCGCCTTGAGTTCCGCCTGAGCGAAGGCACCCTTGCGGAACGTGAGGTCGGAATCCATCCGCGCGGCGAGCAGGAAGGGCTTGGCCCCGGGGTCTTCCGCGCGATAGGCGGCCACCGCTTCGGATGCACGGTCCCCCAGGCGTTCCCTGGCGAAGGCGAGCAGCCCCGCTTCGTCCATGGTGAAATTGCCCATCCGGTACGATCGTTCATCCAGCACGGAGGAAACGATCATCGGCACGTCCGCCGAAATGGCGGGCGCATCCGGGTCCCATGGGTGACGGGGCAGGGCGATGCCATCGACCACGGGGGCGAAGCTGCGCGGCGCTTCCCCCCGCGCGCGGTCGGCAGCTTCCAGCCCGGCCTGCGTTTCGAGCAGGGTGGTCCAGGGCACCTGCTGCAGTTTACGGAAATCGCCGGGCGCAATGTCCAGCGCGTCGAGCAGCCGCTTTGCCGTGGCCGTCGCCATTTCGGGCGGCATCATCTTGAGCGCAGACCCGCTCATCACGCCGGCGCGCTGGAACAGCCCCTTGCCCCCCGGCATCGCCATCAGCACGCTGGTTTTCGCACCGCCACCCGACTGGCCGTAAACGAGGACACGATCGGGATCGCCGCCGAAGGCTGCGACATTTTCGCGCACCCAGCCGAGCGCCGCGACGATATCCTGCATGCCGACCGTGCCCGAGGTTGCGAAATCATCGCCGCCCCATTCGGCCAGGTGCAGAAAGCCGAAGGCCCCGAGCCGGTGATTGACGGCCACCACCACGCTGTCGGTGAAGCGCGCCATCTGTTCGCCGTCCATGCCCACCGAATTGCCCGATCCGGAATAGAAGCCGCCGCCGTGCAGTACCACGATTACCGGCTTTTTCGCAGTCGGATCGATGGCGGGCGTCCACAGATTGAGCGACAGATTGTCTTCGCCCATGCCCGACGGATTGCGATCGACCATGATGAGATCGGCATAGACATGGCGCCTGTCGCCCGGAAGCTGCGGGGCGACATCGGTCCAGTGCAGGGCATCGCGCACGCCGGCCCAGGGTTCGACCGGCTGCGGGGGCATGAACCGGTTGTTGCCCGAGGTATCGGCAGCATAGCTGATGCCACGGAATATCGCGACGCCGCCCGATTCCAGGCCGCGCAATTTGCCCCTGGCAGTTTCCACAACCGGAAACAGCGTGGCCCCCAAAGCCGGTTTCGCCATGACCGCCGCCCCCAGTGCGAGCGCCGATCCCAAAGTCTGCCGCCGAGTCATCATGTCAGATTCTCCCTTATCCTCGTGATTGACACTAGAACCAATTATGTGTCCGTGTTAAGTGTTTTTCGTATTTGGGGTATGGTCACATGCTATATATGCGGCTGGATCTGGTTGTACTCTGAAAAGAAGGTCCGTTTTGCGGGCGATTCTGGATATCGGGGAGAACGAGGATTTGCAGGGATTTGGCATATCGCGCCGCCACGCGCTGGCCGGGGGTGCCGCACTGATGGCGGCATCGTGGGCAGCATCAGGGGTGGCGCGGTCCATCCCGGTTACGGCGCGCATCGCGCCGGCTGCAAATTCCCGCCAGCGGGAATGGGCGGCGGGAAATCTGCGCGGATTGATGAATCTGTTCCTGCCGACCTTTCGCGAAGACGGCCGGACGCTGGACGAAGACGCGATCCGTCACGATGTGCGCCATGCGATTGCGCAGGGGTTTTCCGGCACCATGCCGATGATCAACTGGACGCTTCCCGGCGATCCGAACTGGCGCGAATTCTATCGCATCGTCATCGACGAAGCAGGAAGTGATCTGCCGGTCCACGGGATTATCGCCAGCAGGGAGGTGGATAATGACAAGGCGCTGCTGGGGGCGCTGGAAGACATCGGGACCAGCCTGGTGCTGCTGGCATCGACCTATCCCGCCGACAGCAGTGCCGGTCAATTATACGATCTCATGGCGCAGCGCATTTCGGCGACCGAGCTGCCCGTCATGCTTTATGCGGCGACCGGCAGAAGGTCGTTTCCCCATCTCGGCCCGGCGGGCCAGCCGCTCGACGTTTACGACCGAATTGCCAATCTGGAAAATGTCGTGGCCGTCAAAATCTCGCAGCCGGTATCGCTGACATCGACGATGCAGCTTTGCCAACGGTTGGGCGACCGGCTGTCGATGGGGCCGGTCAATCTCGATTTCCTGCCCCTGCTGGCGCGGCATTTCCGGATCGCGTGGAGCGGCCAGTGGAATGCAGAGGCGGTGCAGACCCCGCAGCACCAGCTCGGCAACCGGTTGCTCGATGTCTGTGCCGCCGGCGATGGAGCGCAGATCGATGCGCTGGCGAAACAGATAGAGCCGGTGCTGTCGCATTTCTTCGCTGTGCAGGCACCGGTGATCCGCAAAGGTGCGCATCCGTGGCAGCACAACCGTTACTATCAGTGGCTGGCAGGTGGAAATGGCGGCCTTCTGCCGCGTGACCGCCATGCGCCGGACGGGGCCATCCCGGTGCTGGATGCCAAAGCGCGGCAGGGGATGCGCACCGCCTTTATCGCCGCCGGTCTGGAACCGACCGATGCGCCGGAAGAACAATTCGTGGTTGGCAGGGCCGCATGGGCACGCGGTGTGCGCGCCAGCGATCTGACCGACCTGCCATATTATTCCGCAGACTGAATGGAAGGGGAGGGGAAATGACAATTCGTGCCGCACTGATCGGGGTGGCTGCCGCCGCCCTGGGCCTGTCCGCCTGTACCAGCATGGAGGCGGGCGCGCCCAGTGCATCGGCAAGCACCGCGCCCCTGTTGCAGACCGCCTATGGACCGGTGACGGGCGCGCGCGAAGGCGCAACCGGCGGCGTGAATGTGTTTCGCGGTGTCCGCTATGCCGCCACGACCGAAGGGCGGCGCTTCCAGCTGGCCGCCGATCCCCAGCCGTGGGCAGAGGCCCGGCCGGCGACGGAATTCGGCAGCGAATGCCCGCAGCGTCCGGCTGGCGATATTCCGGTTTTCGAATCCTGGGCAAATACCGTCGGCACGAGCGAGGACTGCCTGTTCCTCAACGTGTGGACGCGCGGGCTTGGCGATGGAAAGAAACGCCCGATCATGGTGTGGCTGCATGGCGGCGGATACGTCACCGGTTCGGGATCCAGCAATGGCTATGACGGATCGCGCCTGGCAGAGCGCGGCGATGTCGTCGTCGTCACGCTGAACCATCGGCTGAACGGGCTGGGATACAGCTATCAGGCCGGTCTGAGCGATGATCCCAAATATGCCGACAGCGGCAATCTGGGCAGCCTGGATATCGTCAAGGCGCTGCAATGGGTGCGCGACCATGCCGATGCCATTGGCGGCGATGCCGGAAATGTGACCATTTTCGGCGAAAGCGGCGGTGCGGCCAAAGTATCGACGCTGATGGCGATGGAGCAGGCACGCGGCCTGTTCCACCGCGCCATCGCGCAATCGGGTTCCATGTCGCTGGCAGGCTTCACGCCGCGGCTTGCCACCCCGCTGGCGAAAGACCTGATGGCGAGCGCGGGTGTATCGAGCGTGGAAGAACTTGCCGCCATGCCGATCGACGATTTCGTGACGGCGATGATGGCATCGCGCAGCAAGGCGGCGTTCTATCGCCCGGTGGTCGATGGCCGGTCGCTGACGCGCCAGCCCTATGCCCCCGACGCCAATCCGGTGTCGGCGGATATCCCGCTGCTGGTGGGCACCAACAATAATGAAATGCGCCTGCAGGGCGGGCTGGGCAGCCCCGAAAACTTTGCCCTGACGTGGGAACAGCTGCCCGGCAAGCTGGCTGCCTTCGTCGGGGATGCCGATGTCGATGCAATCATTGCCGGGATGCGCAAGGCCCACCCCGATTACGATGCCAGCGACGTGTTTTTCCAGGTCGCGACATTCCGCAACTATCGCGGCACCGCATTGCGGCAGGCGGAACGCAAGAGCGCGCAGCCGGCCCCGGTCTATATGTACCGGCTCGACTGGAAAACGCCGGTGGAAGGCGGGCGGCTGGAAACGCCGCACGCGCTCGACATCGCGTTCGTATTCGACAATGTCGCGCGGTCGACCAGCTATACTGGGCCGGAAACGGCGGCCACGAAGCGGATGGCGGATCTGATGGCCGATGCCTGGATCGCCTTTGCGCGCACCGGCAATCCGAATACCGCCGCCCTGCCGCAATGGCCGACCTATGACGCGGGGCAGCGCGCGACGATGATCTTCGACCTCGACCCGGAAGTGGTGAACGACCCCGATGGGGCGGAGCGGGAGTTGTTGCAGCGCCTGCTGCCCGAAGGCCGTTCGTTCTGAAGCGCCGATCCGGCACCGCACCGGCGCGTTTGGCCGGGGCGGTGCCGGGCAGCATCAGGCGGCGGCGCGGGCGGCCATCTGCATCAGTTCGATTCCGTGCCCGTCGGGCGTGAGGACGAAAGCGATGCGCGCCGGGCCGAAACTGACCGTATCGCCTTTCTGCCTGGCCCCGGCGGCCAGCGCCCGCGCAAGATCCGCGTCCAGATCGCGGGTGATCATGCCAACCGGGCCATAGCCATTCCCGGCTTCGATCGCCCGCCCATCCTTCCAGTGGAACAGGACGATGGTGGTCGATCCACTGGCACCGGTCATCATGTGTTCGCGAAATTGCGGGGTATCGACCGTATCCGCATGGGTCAGGCCGAACCCTTCGGTAAAGAAGCGGGTGGCCGCATCGATATCGGCAACGGTCAGCTTGACGAAAGTGAACAGGGCAGGGGTCGTTTCGGTCATGATGGGGCTTCCTCACGAAGTGGGGCGGGCGGGATCGCCCGGTGGGCGCGATGTGGGGTGCGAACTGGACAGGCCGCCATCGACGGCCAGCGCCTGACCGTTGACATAGCTGGCCTCGTCGCTGGCAAGAAACAGCGCGGCCTGCGCGATTTCTTCCGGGCGGCCACCGCGCAGCAGCGGGTTGAGCTGGCCGATCTTGTGTTCCTTGCCCGCCGCGCGCGCGCCATCGAACAGCGGCTGGGTCATGCCGGTTTCGGTCAGGCCCGGCAGCACCGCATTGACCCGGACATTGGTGCCCGCAAGCTGCTGGGCCGCGGTCTGCACCAGATTCACCACGCCTGCCTTGCTGGCGGAATATTGCGCCGGACCGGCCCCGCTGCGCAGCCCGGCGACCGATGCGGTGCACACGATCGACCCGCCGCCGCTATCGCGGATGACGGGGGCGGCGTGTTTGACCGCAAGGAACGGCCCGATGAGATTGACGCGCAGCACCTCTGCCCAGACTTCGGGCGTGGCATCGAAGAAGCCGCCGCGCACGCCGCCGGTGATACCGGCATTGGCGAACATGATGTGCAGGCCGCCGAACGTTTCGGTGGCCTTGGCAACGAGCGCCGCGACATCGCTTTCTTCCCCTGCATCGCCGACCATCGCTATTGCGTTTGCGCCAGTGGCTTCGACCATGGCGGCGGTTTCCTTCACCGCGTCGGTCCTGTCGAACAGCACCAGCTTTGCGCCTTCGGCAGCAAAGATCTGCGCGCTGGCCCGGCCGATGCCCGAACCTGCGCCGGTAATGGCGGCGACCTTGCCTTCGAGCCGGCCGCTCATATCGTGGCGCCGCCGTCGATCACCACCATCTGGCCGGTGGTCCATTTCGCAGCAGGCGAAGCAAGATAGACCGCGCCCCCGGCGATATCTTCCGGCTCACCGATACGCCGCATCGGAAGCTGGCCTTCCACCTGCTCGCGCGCCTTGGGGTTTTCCCACAATGCCTTGGCGAAGTCGGTCTTCACCAGACCGGGGGCGATCGCGTTGATGCGCACCCCGTGCTGGCCGTTCTCGACGGCGTAATTGCGCACCAGCTGGAAATCCGCCGCCTTGGATACGTTATAGGCGCCAATGGTGGTCGACCCGCGCAGCCCGCCGATCGAACTGATGACGATGATCGCCCCATCGCGCTTTTCGCGCATATCGGGCAGGGCGAGCTGGATCAGCCAGTGGTTAGACAGGATGTTGTTGTCCAGCACCTTGCGGAACTGCTCGTCCTCGATCCCGTCCATCGACCCGTAATAGGGGTTGGAAGCGGCATTGCAGACGAGGATGTCGACCGGGCCGAGCTGCTGCTTGGTCTGCGCGAACAGATCCTGGAGCTGGGCCTTGTCCGAAATGCTCGCCGCGATGGCGATGGCGCTGCCTGCGCCATGTTCGGCATTGATCGCCGCCGCCACTTCCTCGCAGGCTTCCTGCTTGCGGCTGGAAATGACCACCTTCGCGCCATGTGCGGCAAGCTGCTGGGCGATAGCCCTGCCGATCCCGCGACTGGAACCGGTGATGATGGCGACCTTTCCGGTCAGATCGAATAGCGACATGGTTCTCTCCCTTGCATGTCAGTGTTGTGCCTGCTGAGCGAATGCCCAGGCCTGCTGAGCCAGCGGAACGATCCGCGCCGTCGCGGCCTCGGCATTGGCGCTGGACGCATTACCGTCGAGCGTGCGTTTCTTGATACCCTGAATAATGCCGACAAGACGGAACAGATTGTAGGCAAAGAACCAGTTGAGATCCGGAACGCTTTCCCGCCCGGTGGCAGCGCAATACCGTTCGGTTACTTCCTCCAGTGTCGGTATACCCAGCGCGGGAAGGTCCAGCCCGCCCAGCTGTGCGCCGCGTCCGCCATGCGGCATCGCCCAGTTCATCGCCAGATAGGCGAAATCGGCCAGGGGGTCGCCCAGTGTGGACAGTTCCCAGTCGATGATCGCCAGGATTTCCGGGCGATCGGGCGCGTAGATCATATTGTCGATACGGTAATCGCCATGGATGATCGATGTGCGATCCTGCTGCGGCAGGGTGCGCGGCAGCCACTCGATCAGCCGCTCGACCTCGGCGATGTCGTCGGTCTGCGCGGCGCGGTACTGCTTGGTCCAGCGGCCGACCTGGCGGGCGAAGTAATTGCCCGGCGCACCGTAATCCCCAAGCCCCACGGCTTCGGGATCCACCGCATGCAGGGCTGCAAGCGCGTCGATCATGGAATTGTAGATCGCGCGGCGTTCCTGCGGATCACAATCGGGAAGCTCGCCTTTCCAGAACGTGCGGCCCTCGACCATCTCCATCAGGTAGAACGGCGCACCGATGATGTCGGGGTTTTCACACAGCGCGATCGGCGCAGCCACGGGTACGTCGGTCGGGTGAAGGG
Source organism: Pseudomonadota bacterium (assembly GCA_023394965.1). Taxonomy (GTDB): domain Bacteria; phylum Pseudomonadota; class Alphaproteobacteria; order Sphingomonadales; family Sphingomonadaceae; genus Qipengyuania. The sequence goes on from JAEWZX010000001.1 coordinate 48,811, forward strand.
CGTCGATCAGGCGATATTCGCGGTCCACCGCATGGGCCGATGGGAGCAGTTTGCCAAAGGGTTTGCGGCGCAGGACCATCTGGCCGTTTCGGGTCACCACGCGATAGGTCGGGTTGGACTGCCCGCCCGGGAATTTCTCGATTCTGTCGATGGGCGAAGGGTCGGCAATGGTCTTGCCCAACCACTGCTGCAGTGCGGGGACGTCGAGGTCCAGGGCGCTGTCTTCGTCGCTCATCGGGTCTCACTTTCCCGCAGTTTGTCCAGCACTTCCCCTTTGGGGCGCATCAGACTCTCCTGGCTCACTGTTGCGACCATACGGCCGTTTTCGTCGAAGAAATGGCCATGGTTCAGTCCGCGTGCGTGGCCAGCCCAGGGGCTGTCTGTAGCGAAGAGATGCCACTGGTTGAAATCGGGCGTTTCGTGAAACCAGATCGCATGGTCCAGAGAGGCTGCCTGGATCATGCTGCTTCCCGGTCGCACGGCATGAGGCAGCATGGCATTGCGCAGAAACATCATATCCGATGCATATGCGAGCAGAGCGCGCTGCAATAGCGGATCGGTATCGGCCGGATCACGCAGGCGCATCCACACTCCGGTTTCCGGCTTGCGCGAACGGGCACCGAAAAGCGAGCCCGGATCCAGCGGGACGATTTCTATCGGGCGATTCTGCAGGCGGTCGATGATTGGCGACTGGCTGGCTTCGCTATTGTGCTGACGCCAGCTTTCCAGCGCGTCGAGAGCCGCTGCCACATCCATGTCGACCGGCGGGGAAGCCGCATGGGCGAACCCCGCTTCAGGGGTGTGGAAGGATGCGATCATGGACAGGATCACCTTGTCGTCCTGCAATCCCTCCACCCGCCGGGTGGCGAAGCTGCGCCCTTGCGAGAGAGTGGTAACGCGGTAGTGGACGGGGTGCGCGCTCGCTCCTGCTTTCAGGAAATAGGCATGGAGCGAATGGGGCAGGCGGTTGTCGAGTTCCGCTTGGCACGCGGCGAGCAAGCCTTGAGCAATCGCCTGGCCACCGAAGAGGCGCGGCCCGATAGCCGGGCCAGTTTTCCCCTCATAGATGTCGTCAGCTATCGGTGTGACGCCGAGTATCGTTGGCAGATGAATAATTTTACCTCTCCATTCCCTTGCATACCCGATATTCAAATAAACGAGGATCATCAAGCGCTGAGTTGAATGGGTTCATTCGAGAGGCGCTGATGAAGCGGTCTTTCACATTCGATTTGACGAACTAACAAATAGTGTGAAATAAGCATGCCAGATATTCAGGAGGAAAAGAATGACCTACACCGCAGGCCGTATCGTCAACGATGCTGACGCGCACACCATGGAAACCCAGGACTGGCTGGCTCCCTATCTGGAGGGCGAGTACAAAGAGATGTATTCGCAGGTCTATTCGAAGCGGGAAGGCGGCGAGCGAATCGTGAAGATGATCGATGCCGCCAAAGCGCGGAAGGCCGATCCTGAAGCCCGTGCGAAGGCTTTGGAAAATCCGATCGAAGGTGCCAAAGGCTGGCTTGGCTATGGTGGTTTCGACAAGGAAGAGCGGGTCGAAGCCCTCGACTGGCTGGGGTTCAACAGCCAACTCGTCTTTCCTACATTCGGTTTGGCGGCGATCACCAGGGCGGTCGACAACGATCAGCGTTATGCTGCCGCCGTCGCTCTCAACAAGGCTCAGCAGGACTTTTGCGATGCCGATGCGCGGATGGACTGCGTTGCGTTCACGCCTCTCGATGACCCCGATCGTGCTCTAGCAGAAGCGAAAAGGGCAGTTGCGGCAGGAGCAAAGGCCGTGATGTTCAGTGCCGGTCCGGCAGGTGACAAAAGCCCGGGCCATCCCGATCTGGACCCCTTCTGGCAGTTCCTTCAGGATAGCCGGATACCCTTCATGCTGCACATCGGACCGGGTACGAAAACCCAGCCGCCCAAGTTCAAGAACAATGGCCGCGACCAGGCGGTTGACCTGCATGGCGGGGGTGAAAATCTGCGCTTTCCCGATTTCCTGTGCCTGTGGTTTGCGCCCCAGGAATTCCTCACGGCGATGGTCTATGACGGCGTGTTCATGCGCTTTCCGGAGCTGCGTGGTGGCGTGATCGAAAGCGGGGCCGGCTGGGTTCCGGAGTTCCTCCGCATGCTCGATCATGGATGGTATTCCTTCAGCAAGACGGATCAGTATCTGAAGGATATGGATCTGATGCCGTCGGAATATATCAAACGCGCCGTCCGGTTCACGCCGTTCCCCAACGAAGATGTCGGCCGGATGATCAGCGACAGTTCGCCGGAGCTTTATATGTTCTCGAGCGACTACCCGCACCCGGAAGGGACGCGAGATCCATACGGGAAATTCGAAAACTCGCTCGAAGGGTTCGATGAGGATGTGAAGGACATGTTCTATCGAACGAATTACGATCACATGATGTTTCGTGAAAGCGAGTCGCTGGCAGAAGCGGCCGAGTAAAGCCGGCCAGACTGGACTACCGATTAAAGGGGGCATCGCGAGATGCCCCCTTTATTGCATCTCCCTCAGCTGCGGGCTGAATTCCCGTCGAAGCGCATCAGATCGATGATCGGTTCGATCGTCGGCGCATCGTCGAGAGTGTCACACAAGGCGACCAGGCGATCAGCTTTCGATCGACCCAGAACCGGTTCGATTAACTCGACTGCCTTTTCTTCCACCTCTGCTTTGCCAAGAGGGTGTGTGGGAAAGCCCGGCACGTAGGCGACATAGCGCTCCTGCTTGCTCCCATCCTTGAGAGTAATGGTGACGCGTGCGCTTTCCGTCCGGTCTTCGCCTTCGCCCATTTCCTGCGCTTCGTCACGAATGACAGTGACCTTGCGGGCGAAGGCTTTTGCCCGTTCATCGGTTTCCTGCCTGCTAAGCGACTGTGCATCCACGAAATCGAGCCTTCCATCGAGCATGATGATGGCAGCGAGATAGGGAATGTTCAGCGCGGGCATGTTCGCGCGTTCGAATGTCGCCGCTTCCCCCGGCATGGCGACGACGATTTTTTCCACCTGATCGGGTGTGATCGATCGGCGCAGGTCCAGCAGGGCGCGAACCGCGGGCTGGGTGGGTCCTCCAACCGGATAGCGTTTCATTGCCGCCAGCGACAGTTCGTACTTCTCGTGCAGGCCTTCCACCAGCGATGCATGGTTCTTGCCTTCGCCCTGAAAGGCGCGCCAGCGAAACCATGCATTCTCATTGTCGAAACTGGCCGGTACCCCTGTGAAGCCAAGTTTCGCCATATGCGCAGCCTGCAAGCCATTGCGGGCACCCATGCCGCCGAACACGAAAGCCTTCTCGATATGGCGGACATCGAGCAGCCATTGCCACGAACCCGACGCCTGCTGAGAGCAGTAGGCCAGCATATGGTCGACCTGATCCGCGCTCAGCCCCAGGAGCGACGCGGCAGCCGATGCCGCGCCGAAAACCGGTGCGACGCCATGATTGGCCAGCCCTGCCAGGTAAAGATTGCGTGTTCCGATCGCCTTGGGCAGCCGGCCTGCAATCTCGTATCCGGCGGTCACTGCGCCTACCAGATCCGCACCCGATCTCTTGCTGGCGCGCGCTGTTTCGATGGCGACCGGCACGATTGCCGGGCCGGGCTGGACATAGGCGGACGGGATGAAGTCGTTTATCTCTGCCGCATGGGCTGTCATGGCAGATGCGAAAACCGCATCCACCGGTGATGCCGTCTGGCGTGAGCCGAGAATCGGACTTTTCCCGTCTGGCGACATGGCTGCGGCATAGTCACGCCCAAGCTTGGCCGCTTCGAGTGAATTGCAGGCGATGATCGACGCCAGCGTATCAAGTATGTGCAGCTTCGCCCGTTCCCTTATGGCCGAGGGAATGGAGTGGGCGGTCGCTCCGGCTATATAAGCCGTCAATGCGGGGGTTATTTCTTTCCAGTCGTCGTCGCCGGACGATGACTCGGAATTTTCACCCGTGCGCGCCTTTGCACTCGCTACCGAACTGCCTGCTGTCAGTACCGCTGCAGCGGCATACCCGGTTTTCATCATTTGCCTTCTTGTGAAATCGCCGATCACTTCATTCTCCTGCCTTTTTCAGGGTGAGCGTGGCGAATCGAAGCCTGACAGTCAAACCAATAAGCATAAGTGTGGGAGCGTAAAGGTTCTTGCCATCACAGGCGGCGCGCTTCACATCGGGCAGATGACCGGATTGGACGAAGGCGGCGATCGCGCCAGGCAGGTGTTGGAAACGGCCGAGACGATCATGCTGGAAACACGATCTGTTAGCCTGACACTCAACGACATTGCCGACCGGATCGGTGTCAGCCGCAGCTTGCTGTATGTCTATTACGACGGCGTTCCCGCGATTCTGGATGCCATTTTCCAGATCCATCTTGGCAGGTTGGAAGCGCGGTTGCCCCTGGACGATGCCAATAACGATCCGTTCGAAAGCCGGTCTGTCGATGCCAATTTGCAGTATTTTCACTATCTCGTGGAGGCGGGGCCGGTGCTGCAGCTCATTCTTCGCGAGCGGAACCAGGATAGTCCGCTCGGTGACGAAAGCAGGCGGCGGTTCATGCGTCTGGCGCGCGCATTGGCTGTCGAAACCAGCCGCGGGCTGGAGCTGAGCCCGCGTGAGGCATTTGTTCTGATAGAACTGAATGCAGCCATTCCCGAAGCGCTTGCTCGAATGGTGCGGAGCGGGGAGATCGACAAGGATACTGCAATCGAAACCTGCCGCAGGCTGATCACTGCCTCGCTGCAGTCCTTTGTCCTGAGAAAAGCGCCCTAGGCGGTTTGGCCCGAGGCGAACTTTTCGTCGCTTTCCGTCCCTGCCATCACGATGCTGAGGCAGATTGCCTCAACCATGGCCAAGGGCGCGCGGCGGCTTGCGACGATACCGCCCGCCTTGAGCGAAACCGCTGTCAGCGCGGCGGTGGATGCCTTGGCGCTGGCCAGATCCATGGCGCCGCCCTGTACCAATTGTTTCAAGATAGGCTCGCGCGCAGCTTCGCCCTTGGCCGCGCGCTCGTGTTTCAGGGCCTGTCTCACTTCAGGCAGGTGCAGCAGCATTTGCATGAGGGGGCCGCGGCTGTGGGCTTCGTGAAGATAGCCGATCGTGGATAGCATGACGCGCGTGTAGTGGGAGGAGTCGCGCGCGATGGTTTTACGGCGATGTTTTTCCTGCGCATCGATTTCGCGGCGTGCCAGGGCGACGAGGAGATCGGTCCGGCCGCCGAAGCAGTTGTGTACCTGGGTTTCACTGATCCCCACGCTTCGCGCCACCGAGCGCATCGTCACTGCCGATACGCCTTCCCGGATTGCGATGTCGCTGGCGGCGTCCAGCAGCTGCTGTCGCCGCGATTCGGCGGACATGCGTGTCCGCATACCGGGCGATTGCCGTGGTTGCCGGCGGCCCAGCGCGAAAATCTCGCTCAGACCGACCGGGGCCGGCGGCAAATCGGGCTGGGTATCCCGCGCCTCGACGCTCCTGGTCCAGTGGGATCGCGACGGGCGGGGGATGTCCAGCCGATCGCAGATCTTCGCCAGGCCGTTGCCGGTGAGGCCATAGCGGGATGCCACATTCCCCAGTGGCGCGGACCAAATCAAGTCGAATAGCTCTGCTCGGGTCACTTCCATCCCTCAGAGATAGGCGCGATCCCCCCAATCTGTCCACCGGCACCCGTGCTGGGCGGGAGGTCAATATTGTTCGCGTACCCAATCTTCAAAAATGTTTGTTGTTAGGTCGTAAATAAGCGGCTAAGCAGATGGGGAGGAAATGGGAGAGAGATGTGAGGGGATTCCTGAATTCGCTCATGGGTGCGGTGCTGATTGGTGGTTTCCAGTCGTCCGCCGCTTATGCGCAAATGCCCGAGTCGATCGATCCAGTGACTGTTTCGGTTGAGGCTGGAACATTGCAGGGATCGCGCGAAAATGGCGTACTTGTTTTTCGAGGCGTTCCCTATTCCGCTTCGCCGACAGGTAGTTATCGGTGGCGTCCTCCGCAGCCGGTGCAATCATGGCCCGGGGTTCGATCCGCAACGGCGCATGAGCCGGCATGTGTCCAGCCGGTGGATCTCGATACCACAGTGGCCAACTTCGGCGGAGTTAATGGAGCGCAGTCCGAAGACTGCCTCTATCTGACCATCACTGCGCCGGAAAATGCTCGTGGAGCGCCGGTTCTGGTGTGGTTTCACGGCGGTGCGTTCTTCCTTGGGGCGGGTAGCCTGGGTTCCTACGATGGCACGGCCAATGCCCGGCATGGGGTGATCACCGTCAGTGTAAACTACCGGCTCGGTGCGCTGGCGAACTTTGTGCACCCGGCGCTTGCGGCCGAGCACCCTGAAGAACCTCAGGGTAATTATGCTCTGCAAGACAGCGTTGCTGCTCTGGAATGGGTCAGGGACAACATCGCTGCATTTGGAGGGGATGCCACTCGTGTGACCATTGCTGGCCAGTCGGCCGGTGGCGGGATCGTCACTAACTTGCTCGCCCTGCCGTCGGCTGAGGGGCTGTTCGACAAGGCTATTGTCCAATCAGGCAGTCTTCTGCTTCCCGACCGCCCCCGCGAAAAGGCGCAGGCAATGGCTGTGGATGCCTTGGAGGGCATCGGTATCGGCGCAGATGCTACGGCTGAAGACCTGCGCAGCATTTCCGCGCAAACCTTTGCTGCTTCGAACGATCTGCGGGCAGGCTTCTTCTTTACCCCCGACGCGAAGTTCAAGCCGGAGACGGCGATCGATGCGCTGCGTGCCGGAGAAGAAACAGATGTGCCCCTGCTCGTTGGCGCAAACATGGGCGAGGGCGGGTTCCGCGCTGCGCGTAGCTTCGCAGCACTGGCTGGCGACGAGGGGGCACCGGCCTTCCTGTACCGTTTCGACCATACGCCTGCCTTTCGTGCAGATGAGTGGCAGAGCGGCCCGGTACATTCGGCGGAGCTCATGTTTACTTTCGACTCCATCGATAAGTCGAGTTGGGGTGGTGAGCGTGCGGATTCTGTCGATCGGAATTTGGCCGCGAAGGTGAACGCCTGCTGGGCGGCATTCATCAAAATGCCTGCGGGTGCGCGAAGCTTCGAATGTGCCGACGGTTTCGTCTGGCAGCCATACGAGAAGGGTGGGCAGGCAGTTCTTATAGAAACTGACGGGCTCCGCATGGCTCCGGCCGATGCGTTGCCGGATGGCCCTCAGAAAACCGAATAATATCAAGTAAAAAGCGATTGGGAGAGAACAATGAATCGGAAGACAAGATACCTCTTGGGAACGACCCTGGTTTTCCCGGCCTTGCTCGCGAGCAGTATGACCAGTGCGCAAGACGCACCGGCGCCCGACGAGACAGATCAACCCGTCGCTACGCAAGACGCAGGGACGATTGTGGTCACCGGCTCATACATTCGCGGTACTTCTGAAGAAGGTGTCCTGCCGGTCGATGTCTTCGGCGTCGAAGAACTTAATCAGCGCGGGATCGACAGCCCGCTGGAGTTCATCAAAACCCTGCCCTCCGTAGGTCCGGTTCTGGGCGACTCAAACCAGTATGGCGCAGGCGGCAGCCAGGGCGTCGGCTCGATCAACCTGCGCAGCCTCGGGCGGGAACGTACGCTGGTCCTGATGAATGGACAGCGCTTCTTTCCCGAGCCTGGCGATGGTGCCGCGGATACCAATCTCATACCCATGTTCGCTCTCCAGCGCGTGGAGGTTCTGAAAGATGGCGCCGCTTCGACCTATGGTTCGGATGCCATTGCCGGCGTTGCCAACTTCATCACCCGCACCAATTTCGAAGGGGTCGAAGTTGCGGGGAATTGGCAGTTCGTCAACGGATCCGACGACAATTACCAAGCCAGCATTCTGGTCGGAAAGAACTTCGGTTCGGCCAACATCATGGTCGGTGCGGGTTATCAACATAGGTCCGAACTCCCGGCCAGTGAACGCGATTTCACGCAGCTTCCCTATGAAGTGAACCCATCGGGCTGGTCACCCCTGAACAATCCGGGTGTGTATTTGCCCCAGACGGCAACCGGAACATCGCTGGCGCAGCCCGCCATCGATGGAAATCTGCTCGAAGCGTGCAACAACCTCGGCGGTATCGAGGTGCCGATCTCGTCGTTCTCCACGTGCCGGTATTCCTACATACCGTTTGTAAATCTGATCGAGAAGGAAGACCGTTATCAGGTCTTCGGGCAGTTTACTGTCGACCTTTCGGACACGCTGAGCTTCCGCGCGGATGCCCTGTATTCCCATACCGAATTGCCAGAGCTCGGCTATTCACCAAGCTATCCGGTAACGCAGAGCCCACGCGGGCCAGGCACGAGTTCTCGGTTTATCGTGCCTCGCAGCAATCCAAACTACCAGAATTTCATTGATACGACATTTGGTCCGGGATCGCTGCCGGATCTGGCGTCGGCCTATTCCGTGATTGTCCTGTGGCGTCCGTTCGGATCGGGCGGGAACCCGCTCGACCCTCGCGGTGCGGGTGAAGGTGGTGTCTTCAATAATGCCTGGCGGGTATCGGGCGGCTTCGAAAAGGAGCTGTCCGACAGCATGCGGATCAATCTCAATGGATTGTACCTGCGCAGCAACCGGACCTTCTACTCTCGGGATTTCGTCAGCGATCGCCTGCAGCGGGCACTCAATGGTCTCGGCGGGCCAAACTGCAATACTCTGACGCCGGGGCAGAACGGCTGCTCATACTGGAACCCCTTCATCAGCCAATCGCCTGGGAATGCTGCGCTTGGCCTCGATAATCCGGCCTATGTTCCCGGTTCCGAGAATAGTGAAGAACTGATCAACTGGGTGCGCCAGAAGAACGGCACAAACGCTTTCGAAGAACTGTATACTGTGGATCTCGTCGTAAGCGGTGAAACCCAGGTCGCAGGCATGGACGTTGGCTATGCGTTCGGCGGACAGCACAGGCGAAGCCTCTTCGTTTCGAAGGCAATCAACCGCTTCAGCGATCCGGATGCGTACCCTTGCGCAGTCGATGGGGATCGCAGCTGCCTGGATGATCCGACAGACAATCTGGTGCCTGTCGGTGCCTTCACCTTCCTGGGCAATTATCCGTCCGCCAATCTGACGCAATCGATCAACGCGTTGTTTGCGGAAGTGAAGGTCAATCCCACACCCGATATCGAACTTGTCGGTGCCGTGCGTTTTGAAGATTATGGCGATCCGGTCGGGTCGACCATCAATCCCAAATTTTCGGCCCGAATCCAGGCAACCGATTTCCTCGCATTCCGCGGTTCTATCGGCACGACCTTTCGAGGGCCTCTGCCTAGCGACCTGAGTTCGTCCGGGGCGAGCGCTGTTGCTGGCATCGACGCCATCAACAACGAATTTCGTGCGACCGATTCCGGCGGCAATCCGGATCTGGATCCGGAAACTGCGCTGACTTATAATATCGGAGCGGTGCTTTCGACTGGGGGCCTGACCTTCAGCGTAGATTACTGGACCTATGAGTTCGATGGCCAGTTTACGGAACTGCCGTTCCAGCAAATTGCCAACGCGATCGCGCCTGGCCGTTCGGGTACCCAGCTCGTCGATTGTTCAAGCCCGTTTACGCAGTATGTGACGTTCCAGGGCGGCGAGTGTACTCAGGGTGTGACGATCGCTCGGGATATCGCACGTATTCGCACGCAAACGGTCAACGGACCGGATGTGACAACTCGAGGCCTGGATTTCACGCTCAATTATCGCCGTTATTTCGGTGATGTTGCGTTCAGCTTCGGCGCGAACGCGACATATGTGCTCGATTACAAATACGATGCATTCGAGTTCAACGGATTGCAGTTCGATCAAGGGTATGAGGCATCCGGCTGGGCAAATTACGGCCGGGATCCCGGTACGGTTTCGAAATGGCGTGGCAATGCATTTGCATCGCTCGGTTTCGAGCCGGTCACTCTGACATACAATGTGAACTATATCGGCGGTGTGGACGATAACCGCTGCTATGATCGCGCAACCGGTGCAGTGATCGATCCCTGTGCTGCCACCGAATTCGGGGGCACCAACTTTGGGCGCCGTATCGGCAGCTTCATCCAGCACGACCTGCTCGCTTCGATCGACCTCGATCTGGGCGGTTTGGATGTGACGCTGAATGGCGGCATCGAGAATATCTTCGATCGCGACCCCGCCGGGGCACGGCTGGAATATGGCTATGACCCGTTCATCGGCTCGGCCATCGGCCGCACGTTCAAGCTTGGGACCAAGGTTCGCTTCTGATTCTTCTCTCCCGGAAGCGAAAATTCGGGAAGGGGCGGAGGCTTTCGAGCTCTCCGCCCCTTTTTGTGAGAATCTCGATAGTCGGCGAATGGGGAGGGCTCGTGCGGCGGGGCCAGCAAAGCTATGTTTACGTACCGTATATTCCGAAGGCGAAGTTTATAACGATAATATGAGGTGAAACTAATCCATACCAAATTTTTAGATATGGTGTTTCGAAGCTTGCGTCCGGCCGCGGATTGAGGCTATCCCTCCGGGAAAATGCCGTATGGCGAAAACGGGAAAGGAATAACTGAGATGCGTGATGCCGTCATTGTGTCCACTGCACGGACGCCCCTTGCGAAATCGATCCGCGGCGCGTTCAATGCGACCCATCCGGTTCAGCTTGGTGCCTGGAGCGTCGATGCGGCGGTTGAACGTGCCGGCCTTGATGGTGCCGAAATCGAAGATGTGGTGATGGGCGCCGCCAGCCAGGGCGGAGCGCAAGGTTTCAATATCGGGCGCCAGATCGCGTTGCGGGCAGGCTTGCCTGTCGACGTCGCCGGTATGACGATTGATCGCCAGTGCTCCAGCGGGCTGATGGCTATCGCTACGGCGGCGAAGCAGATCATTGTCGACCGAATGGACATCTGCGTCGCAGGTGGGCTGGAATCGATTACTGCTATCCGCAACAATACGGCAAAGCCCATGCGCGACGAGGAGTTGTTGCGCCAGCATCCAGATGTCTTCATGCCCATGATTGGCACGGCGGAAGTTGTCGCCAAACGCTATGGAATTTCGCGCGAAGACCAGGATGCCTATTCGCTGCAGTCCCAGCAGCGCACGGCGGCGGCGCAAACTTCGGGCAAGTTCAGCGACGAGATTATCGAAGTGTCGACTTCGATGGACGTGAAGGACCGCGAAACGGGCGAAGTTTCCAAACAGGACGTCACTATCGCGATGGACGATTGCAACCGTCCGAACACAACCCTTGAAGGTCTTGCCAAGCTGGCCCCCGTCATGGGCGATGGCTATTCGATAACGGCTGGCAATGCGAGCCAGTTGGCCGATGGATCCGCCGCGAGCGTGCTGATGGAAGCGGATGTGGCGAAAGCCCGCGGGCTTACACCACTGGGGCGGTATGTCGGCATGGCTGTTGCAGGGACGAAGCCGGACGAAATGGGCATCGGGCCGGTCTTCGCCATCCCCAAACTGCTGAAGCGGTTCGGCCTGTCGATCGACGATATTGGCCTGTGGGAACTGAACGAAGCTTTCGCGGTGCAGGTGTTGTATTGCCGGGACAAGCTTGGCCTTCCCGACGACCGGCTCAATGTGAATGGCGGGTCGATTTCCATCGGTCATCCCTTCGGCATGACGGGCGCGCGCTGTGTCGGCCATGCCCTGATCGAAGGGAAGCGGAGGGGCGTGAAATATGTCGTTGTGACCATGTGTGTCGGCGGCGGCATGGGCGCGGCCGGTCTGTTCGAGGTGTTGTGATGGCGACGGAAGCAAAACAGGATCTCGCTTCGGTAATCGGATGGGTTCCGCCTGCAAACTGGCCGGCGCGCAGCCGGGCGGAATGCGAAGCCATTCTTACCGCACCGGGCATGCGTTTCGAGATGGAAGAGGTCGACATACGCGGTGTACGTCTGCGCACATGGAAGAATGCGCCGCCGAATTTGCGGGCCATCGCATTGCTTGGCCAGTCGCACGGTGCGCGCGAATTCGTGATCTATGAAGATGAACGGATCACTTACGATGCCTGGTTCCGCGCTGTGGCCACACTGGCGCATGAATTCCAGGCGCGCGGGGTCGAGAAGGGCGATCGCATTGCGCTGGCAATGCGGAATCTGCCTGAATGGCCGGTGGTGTTCTTCGCTGCGGTGACGATAGGGGCGATCTGCGTGCCGTTGAATGCATGGTGGACCGGGGACGAGCTGGCTTTCGGTCTTTCCAATTCCGGAACCAGGCTGCTGGTCTGCGACGAAGAACGCTGGGATCGCATCAAGGACCGGCAGGCCGACTTTCCCGATGTCGATCACACGCTGGTTACGCGGGCAGAGCAGACACTCGACGGGGCGGAGAAGCTGGAGTCTGTCATCGGCTCGCCGCCGCACTATGCCGATCTTCCCGAAGCGACCCTGCCGCATGTCGAGATCCTGCCGGAGGACGATGCGACGATATTCTACACCAGCGGTACTACCGGGCGGCCGAAGGGGGCGCTTGGTACGCATCGCAATCTGTGCACCAATGTCCTGTCCAGCGGTTTCAACGCCGCCTGCGCGGTTCTGCGCCGCGGGGAAGCGTTGCCCGAACCCCAGCCCAAAACCGGGCTGACGGTGATCCCGCTGTTTCATGTCACTGCCTGTTCTGCCGGGCTGATCGGCAATATCGCGGCCGGCAATACGATGGTCTACATGTACAAATGGGACCCGGTCGAAGCGTTCAGGATCATCGAGCGCGAGAAGGTCAGCTCTACCGGCGGTGTGCCGACGATAGCCTGGCAATTGCTCGAACATCCCGAACGGCGGAATTACGACCTCTCCAGCATCGAGGCCATCGGCTACGGCGGGGCACCTGCCGCGCCCGAACTGGTGCGCAAGATCCGCGAGGTGTTCGGGGCCCTGCCGGGTAATGGATGGGGCATGACCGAAACCATGGCCACGGTAACGGGCCACTCGTCGGAAGATTATCTCAACCGGCCCGACAGCTGCGGCCCGCCGGTCGCGGTCGCCGATCTCAAGATTATGAACGAAGACGGCACCCGTGAACTGGCGACAGGCGAAATCGGCGAATTGTGGGCGCGCGGGCCGATGGTCGTCAAAGGCTACTGGAACAATCCGGAAGCGACGGCGGAAACCTTCGTCGATGGCTGGGTGAAGACCGGCGACCTTGCCCGACTGGACGAGGAAGGCTGGTGCTACATCGCCGACCGCGCCAAGGACATGATCATCCGCGGAGGCGAAAACATCTATTCGTCCGAAGTAGAGAATGTACTGTACGATCATCCGGCGGTTACCGATGCCGCGCTGATCGGTCTGCCGCATCAGCAGTTGGGGGAAGAACCCGCGGCGGTTGTCCATCTCGCTCCGGAAATGGAGGCTAGCGAAGCTGAATTGCAGGAATGGGTCGCCACCCGGTTGGCCAAGTTCAAGGTCCCGGTACGGATCGCTTTTTCTGTGGGCACGCTGCCACGCAATGCGAATGGCAAGATCCTGAAAAAAGAGCTTCTGAGCTTTTTCTAGACGAACAGGAGACATTCGCTGCGGATTGCGGGGCCTGCGCCATTGGCCCTGCAGGGGTGCTGTTGTAGGCAGTCGTGGTGAGAAAACGGATGGCAAAACAGCCCGACGTGACGAAAAAGTTTGGCGAAAAACGCAGCGCGATAGTCCATGCGGCATCGGTGCTGATCAACGAAACGGGGGTGCAGGCCACCACCCTGACCAAGGTCGCGCGCGCCATCGGCCTCAATGCGACGAGCGTGACCTATTATTTCCCGCGCAAAGACCAGCTTATCGTGGCGGTCTATGCGGAAACGATCGCCTTGATGAAGGCGACCGCGGCAGAAGCGCTGGCCGAAGCCACTTTGAAAGAGCGCATTGCCAAATTCGTGCATCTGCATGTCAGCCTGCGCGATCGCATCCGGCGTGGCGAAACCGGCCTGATCACGACCTTGTCGGAAATCCGTTCGCTCGATCAGGACCAGCAGGACGAGCTTCTGCAGAAGTATCGCGATGTGGTCGAAAATGTTCGCGGATTTTTCGGCGAACCGGCGGATGAGCGGGAACGGGCCCTGTTTTCGGCCCGGTCGCATATTCTTATCGAAGCGATGCTGTGGTGGCCGGTCTGGTCGCTGCGCTATTCCGTCCTCGATTTTCCGCGGGTCGAGAAGAAGATTGTCGAAATCCTGTGCTACGGCATTCCTGCCAGCCGTGGTGAATGGGCACCTTCCACGCTTCCCGATGGTGGCTGGCGCAGCGGCGGGGATGCGTCACCGTCGCAAAACGATGAATTCCTGCGCGCCGCCACCATGATGATCAACGAACGCGGCTATCGCGGTGCTTCGGTCAACAGGATTGCCGAAGCACTGAATGTCACCAAGGGCAGCTTCTATCATCATCACGATGCGAAAGATGACCTCGTGATGGACTGCTTTCGGCGAAGCTACGATCGCCTTTCGAAAGTCCAGATGGCCGGGCATTCGGTGCCCGGTAGCTATTGGATCAGGCTGTGCAGCGTCCTCAACGAATTGATGGAACTGCAGTTTTTCGACCCCATGCCGCTGCTGCGCACCACGGCGCTGCAGGCGCTCGACAGTGCGCAGAAAACCGATGTCGTGATGCGTTCGAACAGGCTGGCGCGGCGTTTCGCCGGTTTCCTGATCGATGGCTTCGAAGACGGTTCGGTAAGGGCGATCGATCCACTGGTCGCCAGTCAGATCATCATGTCTACGCTCAACGGCGCGTATGAAGCGCGGCGGTGGGCGTCACGACTTGATGATCGGGCCGAAGCGATCCGAACCTATCTTTCCGTGCTCAGCGAAGGGATGCTGGCAGACGGTCGATAAACCAGATCGGCTGGATGCCGGAGTATCACGGATGGTTCGCCAATGAGTGCCGACAAGAGCGATAAGTTTACAGGGTCTAGCGGGGAGGCGGATGCAACCTTGCGCCAGAACCGCCGTTTGGGTTCAATGCGTATCTACCCTTTCTTGGCCCCACTCATGGCTGGTTTTCTGGCAAGTTGTGCCCTGGACAAGCCAGCGATCCAGGCGGGCAGCCCTGTCGGTTCGGTCCCATATGTCGCGGTACAGAAAGCGGTGCCTGACGGGGAAAACCGCATCTATCTCACTGCGGCACTTCCGGGCCGTATCATGATGACGGATGATTGCGTTCTCTTTGAAAGGCTCGATGGAGAAATCGTTCTGCCGGTGTTTGAAAACGGCGTCGCCACAGGCCGCGATAACAATGGTGCTTGGTTATACGATCCCGTTTCCGAACAATATTTTCGTCACCAGACCAAGATTATTGCCGGTGGTGGTGGAGGCGGCGAAACCATTTCCGAACTGTATCGACGCAATGTGTTGCAACACACCGTTCCTGATCGATGCACGTCCGCTTTGACGGAGGATGCGGCCCTGATGTTCAATCCCGGCCTGAATGCCGTCGACCGCGAC
Organism: Pseudomonadota bacterium; assembly: GCA_023394965.1. Taxonomy (GTDB): domain Bacteria; phylum Pseudomonadota; class Alphaproteobacteria; order Sphingomonadales; family Sphingomonadaceae; genus Qipengyuania. The sequence continues at coordinate 64,153 of JAEWZX010000001.1, forward strand.
CGATAGGCTGGCGACGAGAGAGCGAGGAGAACCCTTAGGCTCCTTGCGATAACTCTCTTGTGTTCATCCATTTCCGCAGCCGTCCACGCGCATTGGCATAAGGGGATGACGTGTTGAACTGGATCATCCTCCCCAGCGTCCATTTCCCGTACCATGGCCGTTCATAGAGAGCGGCGTTGTCGGTGTTTTCTATGAATGAAACAATTTTCGCCTTCGCGAGACATAAGCGGTCGAGCAACTCCGCATAGGGGACATCCTCGTAGTCGCGGTAGAATTTCTGCGCGAGCTTGCCGAGTTCGTTACCCTTGTAGCCCGTATCGGGATAGTCGATAGGCTTTCCGGAACTATCCCTGTCTATCCATTTCAGGACCAGCTCGTTCCACCCGACCAGATAGGCCACAAGATTGGCAACGCTCATCCGTGTTCCCTTTACGTGACCGTCCAGGCACTGCTCAACTACCAGCGATGATGGCACGTCGCGTAACTGTGTGAACAGCTTGTCGAAGCTCGTGTCTATCGCGCTGAGCAATTCGTCCTTGTTGGTGGGAACAGCCACATTTGCCTTTCTCTATCGCCAGATCCCGGACGGCTGGCGCGCCCATGAGCGGAATGCCCGGCTGGTGATTGCGAGATAATGCCAAATAGTCGCGTGGAACAGCGAAGTATCGTCAAGGTGCGATTCGCCGACTCGAATGCAAAGGACATTTCCGCATATATGCGTTCCCTGACACAGGCTCTGACTGAGACGGTCCCTGCCGGGCCAATGGACTTATATCGATATCACAATGTGAAGCCTGGCGGGTTCAGGCGGTAGGGACTGAAAAGAGGTCGATGTGGCCTAGATCACGGGCTCGCGATGACGGGGTTCCTGCACTTTCCAGATCAGCAATCCCAACCCAGCCACCACGGCAGCCAGAACGATGGTAAACAGGGGTTTGAACCCGGTCGTCGCCACCAGCAGCCCGGCAAGGACGGGGCCGGTCGCCGCGATCACGCCTTCCAGCGTGGTAACAAATGCGAGCCTCATGGGCGTGTCTTCCACCCGGCCGAATTCCAGTACCATCGTCGTAGAGGCAAGCATCCAGCCCGATCCGCCCACCCCCAGAAGTACGAATGCGGTGTAGATGGGCAGGGCGCTGCTCCCTAAAATAAGGGTGGTGACGCCGACTATCGAACTGGCCAGCGCGAGGGCATACACGACCTTGAAGCCCACGCGATCGCCCAATGGGCCCCAGAAGATATTGGAGACCGTGTCCGATCCCAGAAACACGAAGCTGAGCCCTCCGATCAGCGCCCCGTCCAGGCCGAGCTGCGTTCCGGCATAAACGGTCCAGAATGGTGCCCCCACGCGGGCCATGGTCGAAAAGCATTGCACTACCAGAAACCACGCGAAATCGCGGTCGTGCAACAATTCGGGGAACTGGCGGATACGTTCGCGTATCGGCATTTGCGGGCGTGGTGCGGGGGCGGCCGGTTCGCGGATCATGGTTTTCAGCACCACCAGCCCCGCGCTTGTCAGCAGGAACGCGAACAGGAAGGTCGTGGCATAGCCATTGCCCAGCCATTCGTCCGCGATCAGATAATTGCCCGCCGCCCAAGCCAGCACTGCGGCGATCAGGCCGCCCGCGAAATTGCGATAACCCTGCAACCGGCCGCGCTGCCGGATGGGGATCAGCTTGCTCATCAGCATCTGGAACGCGACCCGCTGTGCCCCGGTGAAAAAGCCCAGCAGTAGAAAGCAGGCAAAGGTTGCGAATAGGAGTACGTTGCCGGTCAGGAAGTATCCGGTGAGCGCAAGGCCGAGGATCATCAGGCGCATCATCGAACCGACGCGGATGGCGTAGGGCAGGATATGGCTGCGATGCTCGATGCGCGCACCGCTGGCGATCGGGCTGATGGTGGCGCCCAGTTGCAGCAGGGCCGAGCCGAGGCCGACCGCTGCCGTGCTGCCGGTCAGCAGCAGCAGATAGGCGGGAATGATCGTGGGTGCATAGATCAGGCGAAAACCCGTCATCCCCAGCACGCCGTGGATGAAATTGGCGCGATAGTTCCGCTTCAGGTTTTCGTCGACGAACCGGGCGTGGTCGGACATTGCCCGTTGCTGCGCCAGCCGCGGGTCGTCCAGCCCTTCCGGATTTTCGAGCGGGTCCAGGGTCAAGGTTTACGTCGCAGCGAAGCGCGCCCACCCACCATTTGCCGCGTCATCACGAAGCCTCTGGTACGTCGTCGGCATTGGTTGCGGCTTCGCGGTTGCGCCGTTCCAGTTCGGCGAGGCTGGCTTCGTGCGTTGACCTGTCGATGCGATAAGCGAACAGAAAGCCTGCCCCGCCGATATACAGCAGCACCAGCGTCGGCACATAGGCTGTGGCCAGCCGCCGCGGAATGTCGGGATCGATCGTGGCTGGGTCCATGCCGGGCACGATCCCGACCAGCGCGACCAGCATCCCGGCGGCAAACACGCCGATGCCGGAGGTGCTTTTCTGCATCAGGGTATTGGCGGCGTAGAACAGCCCTTCGCTGCGCCGACCGGTGGCCAACTGGCTTTCTTCCACCACATCGCCGACCATGGCGTGCGTGAGCACGGCGGAGGAGACACCGCACATCTGGAAGACCGTGGAGAAGGCGAACAACGTGGGCACCAGCATCGGATCGCCATTGTCGAAGAAATTGCCGGTGAGCCGCAGGATATAGGGCGCGCTGCCGAAGATCACGGCAATGATCGCCAGGCCGAAGGCGGCGTTGCGCTTGCCCACCTTGCGCGATGCCCAGGGGGCGATGAACAGGGCGAGAAAGGCCCCGGTCAGCGAATCTATCGTCAGGATCGCAAGCTGCGCGGAATTGAGCCCCCACAGATAGGTGCCGAAATAGATATTGAGCGCCGAGGTCATCCCGACCGAAGTGTATTTGAGCACACCGAAAGCGAGGATCGCGAGGAATCCCTTGTGCGCGAAGGTGCTTTTCATCTGCACCAGCGTTCGGATGGCGCCGATCTTTTCCGGCGCGGGCGGCATGCGGAAATATTTCACCCGGTGCAGCGTGCCCAGGCTGGAAATCAAGATCGCTGCGAACATGATCCCCGCCCCGACGATGGCGAACAGGTGATAGCCGCCGGGGTTGAGCTGCCCGACCGGATAGTCTTCCGTCGGGGCGAGAAACACCAGCAGTGTCAGGAAGGCCATGCCCACGCCGCCGAGATAGGCGAAGAAATAGCGATAGCTGGCGATGGAGGTGCGCTCGTCGTAATCGCTGGTCAGTTCCGGGGCGAGGGCGCTGCTCGGGATTTCGAAGAAGGTGATGAAGGTCCGTACACAGCAGCCGACCACCAGAATATACCAGAAGGTCTGCATCTCGCTCATTCCGACAGGCGGGAAAAACAGGAACAGCAAACTGCCTGCCGCCGGTATCGCGCTCAGGAACATGAAGGGATGACGCCGGCCCCACTTGGTGCGGATCGTGTCGGACCACTGGCCGACGACGGGATCGGAAATCGCATCCACACACAGCGCCACCAGGATCGCGAAGGATACCAGATCCGCCCGCACGCCGATGACCTGATTGTAATAGAGCAGGAGAAACGATCGAAACGCGACGTCTTTGACACCGTAACCGACCGAACCGAAGCCATAGAACAGCTTGGTCACGAACCCGATTTTCGGGGTTGAGGGATCTGCAGTCATTAACGGGTTACCTTGCTGGGGAGCCGAACGCGCCATCGCGGATGGCCTGTTCTTTCGCCTGCGCTTCGCGCGACTTCAGGCGGTCGACATTGTCGCGGTGGCTGGCTTCGGTGATGGGATACAGCAGCAGGAACAGCGCCCCGACGATCCACAGGCCGCCCGATGCGGGGATGTAATGGATCAGCAGGCTCTTCTCCATCGCCACCGTGACCTGATCGACGCCGACCCCGGTGGGGAAATTCGACAGTTCCAGTACGATGCCCGCCATCATGATGCCGAACCCGGCGGAACATTGCTGCATGAAACTGGACGCGGCGAAAAACACCCCGGCGGTGTGCTGGCCGGTGCGCACGGCATGGTCTTCCACCACATCGGCCAGCATGGACGATGTGTTGATCAGCGACGTCGCGATCATCGCCCCATAAACCGCGCCGATGATGAACAGTGTGGGCAGCAGCAACGGGTCGCCCGGGCGGAAGAACAGGTCGAAATAGGTCAGGGTCAGCGGCGACAGGCCGAGTATGATGCCCCCGATCGCCATCATCATGGATGTATTGCGCTTGCCCAGCCAGCGCGAAAATTTGGGGGCCAGCGGGGCGGCAATGGTCGCCGCCACCAGGCTGTCGAATGTCAGCAGGGCCAGCTGATCCGCGCTCAGCTTGAAGACATAGGTGCCGAAATACAGCGTCGTTGCGGCATACAGGCCGATGGCCGTATATTTGCAGATGCCGAAGGCGAAGATCGCCAGAAAGCCGCGATTGCGGAACGCGCCGAACATTTCCTTGAAATGCGATGCCGGGACCGCGCCTTCGCCCGGTTCGTCCCGCTGGCGCAGGTGGGGCACCCGGCCAAGCGTGCCGAACCCGCAGACCAGGATTGCCACCAATATCAATGCGCCGCCAAGCCAGGCGAATTTGACATAACCTTCGGGGTTCAGCTGGCCGCGGGCATATTCCGGCGTGGCGACGAAAAACACTGCAAGCGAAAAGGCGGTGAAGCCGAATGTGCCGACATAGCCGAACCAGTATCGCAGCCCGAACAGCTTGGTGCGTTCGGCGTAGTCACCCGTCAGTTCGGGGGTCATCGCGCTGGACGGAATTTCGAAGGCGCTGATCGATGTCCGGGTCAGTGCGGCGATTGCGAAGATCCAGATGCCCATCTGCACATCGGTCAGCCCGGCCGGGGGAAACCATGCCAGCACGAAGAATGCGGCGGTCGGCAGGGCCGACCCGAAAATGAATGGATGGCGGCGACCGATCCGCGATCGCGTCAGGTCCGACCAGCGGCCGATAAACGGATCGGCAACCGCATCGACCAGCAGGGTCAGCGCAATCGCCGTGGAAACGATCGATGCGGGCACGCCCAGCACCTGATTGTAGAACAGCAGCAGATAGGTGGAAAAGGCGGCGTTCTTGACGCCATTCGCCACCGCTCCGAAACCATAGCTCAGGCGCTGGCCGCGCGTCATGGGGGGCACGGACACCGCGCTTACTCCATCGCCCCCACCAGTTCTTCGACGGGATCGTACATTTCGCGTGCCCTGGCGCGGCGCTGGATCAGCGAATACTCGGGGAATATCGGATCGGCGACGTCGCGGTACTGGCGCAGGTGCTGCTTGGCCACGGTAACTTTGTGCACTTCGGTCGGCCCATCGGCGATGCCCATGACCAGCGAACCGATCAGATTGCCCACGAACGGCATTTCGTTCGACACGCCAAGCGATCCGTGAATGTGAACGCACCGCTGCGCGATGTCGTGATACACCTTGGGCATCAGGGCCTTGATCGCGGCGATGTCTTTGCGGACCTTGCGATAATCCTGATATTTATCGATCATCCACGCGGTTTTCAGCACGAGCAGCTTGAACTGTTCCAGTTCGATGTAACTGTCCGCGATCTGCATCTGGACCGCCTGATAATCCGCGATCGTGCCGGTCCGCGTCTTGCGGCTGACGGCGCGCCGGCTCATCGCGTCCAGCAGGCGGCGGCAATTGCCGACGGTGCGCATGGCATGATGCACCCGACCACCGCCCAGCCGCGTCTGCGAAATGGCGAAGGCTCCGCCCTGTTCGCCCAGAAGATGATCTGCCGGAACGCGCACATCGGTATAGCGCACGTAACTTTCGGACCCGTTTTCCTGTCCATACACGCCGACATTGCGCAGGATTTCGACGCCCGGCGTGTCGACCGGTACGATGAACATGCTCATCCGTTCGTGGCGCGGGGCATCGGGATCGGTCACGGCCATGACGATCAGGAAATCCGCCCAGCGTCCATTGGTCGAAAACCATTTCTCGCCGTTGATTTTCCAGTGATTGCCATCGAGTTCGGCTTTGGTGACAAAGCTGGTCGGATCGGAACCACCCTGCGGTTCGGTCATGGAAAACGCCGATACGATCTCGTTCTCCAGCAGGGGTTTCAGATACCGCGTTTTCTGTTCAGGCGTTCCATAGTGGGCTATGATCTCGGCATTGCCGGTGTCGGGCGCCTGGCAGCCGAACACGATCGGGGCAAAGCTGGCGCCACCCAGAATTTCGTTCATCAGGCCAAGCTTGACCTGCCCGTAACCCTGACCGCCCAGTTCCGGCCCCAGGTGGCAGGCCCACAGGCCCTGCGCCTTCACTTCCGCCTGAAGCGGGCGGACAAGCGCATTTCTCCGTGGATTTTTCACGTCATAGGGATGGATGTCCAGCAAACCGAGCGGTTCGACCTTTTCGCGGACAAAACCCTCCATCCAGTCGAGCTTATCTTGGAATTCTGGTTCCGTCGCGAAATCCCACGCCATACAAACATGCTCCCAATCGACGCGCTTTTGCACGTTCTGGCGCAAGCATACCTAATTTTCAGATCGGGGCAAGGTAATGATCTGAATCAAGTGCGCGGGGCGGTGGTGCAGGGCGGTGAGGCGCCGGATTGGGGCAGATGGAAGGGCATTTCGGTGGCGCATAAGAGAACACCCGGTTTTCCGGATGGAAAACCGGGTGCTGCTGCCCCTCGTCTGAAGCGTCCCTGCCGGGTCAGGCAGGTTTTCGTGCGAAGATGCCGAAGCTTGCGATGATGGCGTAGCAGATGGCGGGGAGTGTGAGAGCGAGTGGGAGGCTGCCTGTGGTATCGGCGAGGACGCCGAACAGCAGCGGGACGACGGC
>JAEWZX010000007.1 GCA_023394965.1 Pseudomonadota bacterium
TGGCTCAGTGACGTCCTGACCCGCATGATCGACGGCCATCCCGCCAACCGAATCGACGAACTGCTGCCGTGGAACTGGGCGCTTAGTCAACGCGCTGACGCCTGACGTGCAAGCACCGGACGCTAACAACTACACCTGCACCAGACGCCTCGGGACGATCTCTCTTGAGCGCCAATCCCTGCTGCAAGTCTGCACGCGCATTGCACTGGTTATGCATTCCATTTGCAACTCTGCCGCACAGCGTCTGCACTTAGCGCGGGTTGCGAACACCGCCTTTGAAGGTCGGCTTGAAGCTCTTGGGTCGCATTGAAAGCCGCGCCGTGACAAGCTCAAGCCAGATCAGATCGCACCCGGTGGGTGCTCGATTGGCGCGTTGTTGATTGCAGCGCTGGTGCTTCAGAAGACCATTGCCGAGCGTTCTGCAGCCGCCCGTGCTGCGCGTCGTGACATGATCGAATGTCGGATAGGCGGGATCATATCGCTTGACCCGGGAACTGCTCGGAACATGCTCCCCGCAACCGGCGCACAGCGATCCCTGTGCCCAGCGAAGGGCTCGGAGTTGTCCGGCACGTTGTTTGGTAGCGGCCATGGTGTTGTATCTAGACTGCCGCGATGGAGACCAAGTTAAGCGTAGACTGCGAGATGGTCGGAAGGCGAGCAGCTGACATCGCGTCTCCCGATCGCACCGGGGAGCGCCCATGCCTATGCTTTGTCAGGGCGCGCCTTAGCATCGGCTTTGAGTTTATCTAAGCGCTCCGAGCATACCTCGTGGACCACTCGGCCAGCCGCTTGTCGTTCACGATGATCAGCAGGTCATAGTCTGACTGATAGCCTTTGGCGGTGTGCGGTTCATCAACCCAGGTCCCGCGCGCGTAGCTTCCGTAGAGGATCACCTTGAGGATGCGTCCGGCCTTCTTCCACTCATGTTTGGCGAGCGCGAAGGCGTCTTCGAACTCTTCAAAGATCAACTGCACCACGCGTTCAATCTCGCGCTGCTTTTGCGGTGGCAGATGATCGAGGTCGGTATTCATCTCCTAACACCTAGCAAGGTGCTGGAATGGTTGCACCTGTCGAGTGCAAAGGCGCGCGGTGACGGCGCACCCCAAAGCGCTGAGGAACGGCGCGCTGGCGCGCCGCGCGTTAGCAACAATCCGATGAGGATTGTCGTTAGGATTGTTAAGGAGCGCTGTGTCCCAGCATTCCTGCGGGTTTGAGGCCTTTTTCGGTTCCCGATAGTCCGAGTTTCCGGTTCCTGTTCGTCCGAACAATCGGGTTCCCGATAGTCCGAGCGGACCAGCGCCTTATCCACAGAGTTGGCCATCCCCATTTCTGGGGATAGGGCTTGATCCAAGAAGCGCGTAAGCGGCAGGTTGCAGGACTCAAGTCCAATCCGAGCCATCCTGATCATCTGGAAGTTCTGGCCTCACGGCCAGCCAGGAATTCGCTCATTGTGTTCTTTCGTGTCGCGCGATCGAGCGAGTAGGCGCTCTCTTGAAATCGCGCTCCCTTTAGGAGAGCATCGACATAGCCAGCGATCATGTCGGCAGCCGTGATCAGGGTTGCGTCGAGGACATGAATATATTTGCTGGTGATCGATCCCTTTGCATGCCCTAAGAGCGCGGCGATCGTTATTTCCGTGAACCCAAGATCGTTGCCGATGCTGGCGAAACTGTGTCGCAGAACATGAGCTGTAACACCTTCCAACGGTGTGCCATTGAACAACTGGTTCCACTGCCGCGGGAAGCCGCCAAAGGCAGTGTCTGTCCCATAGCCCGGAAAAACATAGCTGCCCGTCGCTGCTTGGTGCTCCGCCTCTAGGAACTCGATCACCGGCAAGCCAACAGGTCGGATCGACCTGCCTTCCTTGCTATCGGAAAGTCGGAGACAACTGCCGTCGAGATCGACATCGCACCATTTGAGATTGATGATCTCGCTTCGCCTGCAGCCGGTGAGCGCGATCTGGCGAATAATATCGGTTGATGGCCAGAACTGCTCGTTTTTCTTCGCTTCGATGAGCAACTGACCCAAAATGCCATATTCGGCCTCGGTTAGCCTCCGCTCACGAACCTCGTATTTCGGCTTCTTGATGCCGTGCGCTGGATTTCTTTCGATGACCCCCAAGTCAATTGCGTAGGTGAGGATGCCGCCGATCAGCCCTAAGGTGCGTGTGGCGGTACCTGGACCTCCCTTCACAATTGATTTCCCGCGCAGCTTTCTGGTTTTGACGACAATGCGCGACCGGCCTGCAATGATGTCGCGCATGATCTTGACCATGTCAGCCCGGGTGAGATCCTTGACGCGCCGACCACCCATCAATGGAATGACGTGTCGCTTGATCCGTCCGATATCCGTATCGATCGTGGATTGCTTTTTAGGTCGTCCACCCTTGCCGAGGATGAGACCGTCTTCGAGGTCTTGGATGTAGCGCTCGCAGAGTTGCTTCATCGTCATCGCCTGATGATCTTCCAGTCGCTCCTCTGCCGGATCATCACCGGCGGCGACGCGACCCAGTTGAGCCTTGGCCTCGCGCCGGGCAAGCTCGGCAGTCCAGACTCCATGCAGGCCAATCGCCATTCGCCGCGATCTTCCGCTCTGGCGGTACTGGACGATGTAGCTGCGTTTGCCTGAGGGGAAGACGCGCAGCCCGAAACCGGGTAGTTCTCTGTCCCAGAGAATGTAGTCCTTAGTCTTGGCTTCGGCTGCTTCGACAGCGCGTTTGGTCAACTTGACCATGGCGATCTCCGTCTCAGAGCCCCGAATTCGCGTAAGCGTGAAGGAAGCACGCGGTTGCAAGTCGAGGCGTAAACGCGGTTACGCCAGCGCAAACTGCAATCAATCTAAATCACCTAATAACAGTAGTTTAGAGTAGAATTTCTAAGTCTGGCGTACCGGTTTTGTACCGGCTCCGAAGGCAGAGGTCACAGGTTCGAATCCTGTCGGGTGCGCCAGCTTTTCATGTCGAACCAGCCACCTTCTATCCATCCACAATGAACGTTATCGTCAACGTGTCGGTATAGTTGCCGGCCGCTGCACCCGGTTGCGGGTCGACGGCGATGTGGAATGGTACTGGCAGATCGGTCGGGGTGGCTTCTGCGATCGGTTCGCTAGTTGTTGTCCCTGTTAGATCGACTAACCGGTCACCGATCGCAAGGCGATAGGGAATCCCCGGCGCGCCGAACCGATGGGTCAGCTTTCCCCGGTTTGCAGACTGAACAGTGGCCCGGACTAGCGCGTTGCTGCGAACCGAAAAATCCAACGTCCGATCGGCGCCGGGCTCCAGATTGCCGAGATCGACATTCAGCGTGCGTACGCCGGGACCCGCCTCCATGCTTTCCACCTTCAGAACTGATGCAACCGGCGCGATGATACCCAGAGGAGATTGGTCAGCCAGTTCTGGTGACGCAAGATCATCGCGAAAGAGCCTCAGGATCGCCTGTCCGCTATACGACCCACCCCCAACATACTGATCCGGCGGAATAGCGATATAAAGTGTGACTTGTTGGGCGCCAGCCCCTGCTCCGAATCTGCCGCGCAACCGGGAAAACTGGTTGCCGGTGTAATCCGGCGACAGCAGCGAAGGCCCGTTCGGTGTGTGCAGGACATCGTATACCAGCGTACCGTACGGGCCGAAAAGCTGAGGGGAACCACCACCGGTCTCGGACGCTCCGGTGAGGAACCAGTCGCAGGCCGCGCCTTCGTGGCGGATAGTCACATTAGCGACTTCGAAGGACTCTTCCTTTTCGAAAACCTCGTAGCCCCGACCATAGAGGCCTTGCCAGTCGATGCTGTTCTCCACTCGCATTTCTAGGCGGCATTCGGTCGAAGAGAGGAAATCCTGCGCTTTCGCCGGAATCGCCGCTCCAGCCAAGGGTGTGGCGACGGCGATGCCGAATATGATGGAGTATTTCATGGTTGGGCTCCTTCTTCGGCTGCATCCGGTTTCGCGATCAGCGCTGCGTCCGGGTGATGGATGCCGACGGTTCCGTCGGGCACGGCAATTTCCGTCGTGAGACGCTCGCTGCCGCGCCCGATCGTGAGGCGATAGATTTCCTCTGCGCGAACCCCTTCGAGAAAGAAGCGACCGCTGCCGTTGGTGAAGAGTTGTAGCGGTGCCTCTTCGGGCGGAGCGCCCAGCCGACGTGCCTCGCCGGTTGCAAAGGCGATGGGATTTCCGTCTGGACTTGTCAGCGTACCGACGATTGATGCGTTCGCTGAACTTCCCACCTTCAAACGGTAGCCGCTGCGATAACCGGGCCGCAGCGAGAAGACCTGCCCCCCGATCGAGGTGCCGGCAGGAGCATCAGGGGCATCCACCTGCAGCGTCCGGTCAAAATAGGCCGGTAATGTCGGGATTACCGCTGGGCCGAGCCAGTCGCTGTGGGCGCTGTAAAGCGTCTCAGTGGACCCGAAGCCGCGGCGTGGTTCGACCGCGATGTCATAATTGCCAGCACCATCATCGACCCCGACTATTGCGAAACTGTTGTTGATCGGTCGCGCTATCGCAAAGGCGCCGTCGGCCATAACCAACGCGGTGCCGAATGTTAGCGACGTGCGCAGGTCTCGAGCACCGCCTTTGGCGGTCGAGTGATCCTGTTCTATACCGGCTTCGAACCGATTGCCGATATAGGTCAACCGCGCATATTGGCGGTCGTAATCGTCACGTCTTTCTATCCCGCCGCCATAGCCAAGCGAGCCGACACCCAATGCGGCAAGCCTGGTATACTCAGCCCGAGCGGTATTGTTCTCGCTGGAATAGCTGGCTGAGAGGTTTCCTCCACCCAGCGGCATCGAAAAGGACAGGCGGAAGACGGCATCGGTTTCTTCCGGGGTTCTGCGATACTCGGCACCGAAAGAAAGTGCACCGAAATCGAGCTGGTGCGAAATCGTAAGGCCGCCATAATAGCGTCTGCCGAATTCTCGCGCATCTTCGTAACCGCCATAGATCTGGCCGCGCCAGCGCGGACCGAAGGACTGGCCAGCGCGTGCCTGCGCCGAAACTCCGATGATATTCCCGCCGAAAAGCTGATTGAGTGTTCGGTAATTCCTGCCGGTCAGAATCAGCTGCGCATCGACGGATCGGCCACGAGCCGGATCGGTGTCGCGCCATGCATATTGCATCGCCAGCCGACCGGTATCGAGGCCGGGATCACGAATATCGGTCGCCGCATTTACGGCAAAGGAACCGACCGGCGATGCCCAGACTGCCTCTGAGCCCAGGGTTGTGAAATCACGATTTCCTTCGATGCTGAGGCCGGCCGTAAGCGTCGATGTAAATCCGCGCCGGATATAACCGATCATGTTGTAATCGCCGTCGTCGTAGGTCCGTTTGCCGTCCTCGTCGCGATAAGGCACGCCAGCGTTGAAGGCGAAGTCTATCAGACCCGGTTCGAGCAGCTCGATATCGGAGAAGGCAGGGAAGGAAAGAACTTCGACGCGCCCGCTGGCATAGGTCAGCCGCAGTTCGATATCGTTGGCAGCCGAGGGAACCAGGGGAAAGTCCCGCAGACTGTAACGTCCGGGATTGAGTGAGTAGGTGCGTACCGGTGCTCCGTTAAGATAGACCTCGACCCGGGCAGGCTCGTCCAGCTGAAAACCTTGCTCCGGCACCGGGCGGATGTTGCGATATGGATTGATCGGGAACTCGCGATAGGCTGCGATACCGGCAAGGCGCGGAGCCAGCTGGAATGGGCGCCGACCGACGCTCAGGTCGCCCAACTCGTAGCGAATCTGGTTCGCTACATCATCGTAGGTCAGACGGATGTCTCGCCGGGTGAATTTGTGCGTGCGTCGCTCGTCGTAGCGAAACCGGCCCTGCAGCGCGAAGCCACCAACATTGATGGCCGCATCGATATCGGTTGCGAAGCCGCGCACACCTTCGTCCTCCAAGGTCGAATCCTCGATCACGTCGATTCCTGCTCGTGCGGAGACATAGGCCGAAACCCACGCCTGTTTCACATAATCGAGTTCGGCTCGGCGCCGTGCGCTGCGCAGGGCAAGTTCGCGCGCACTGCGCAGTTCTGGCGGGATAGAAATCCGAAGGACGAGCTGGCCGGGGTCGAAGACGACGGAAAATCCGAGCGCACGTAGCTCTTCGAAACCAACCCGCGGTTTGGATACAAGATTGCGCAGGCCGATTTCAGCCTGATCGATGGCAATCGGGATCAGTGCCGCAGACAGCAGCTTTACCTCGACCGATCCCCCCGCAGTTTCCGGATCCATGTCGTACTCACCGACATTAACCTGGTCGACGATGACCGAATATTTGCCGGCCGCAATCGCGGGGCGCTCCTTCCCGAAGATCTGGCGATAGATCGCGTCGGCATCCATCCGTTCCGCAGGCACCCGGATCGCTTCTTGGCCATCGGCCTCCGTAGATCCGGTGTCGGGCTGGGACGACATGTCTTGTAGGTCTGTCTCCACGCGGTCCGGAATGCGCGGGGTCTGTGCCTGTGCAGCACCGGGCGTCGAGGCGAGGAGGCTTACCGCAAGCGCCACGACGCTCGCCGCGCCGGGGGTGACGAAAGGTTGCATCGCCCCGACATGCCTATTGGAGGACGACATATTGGGTCTGCAGCGTGCCCGAAAGGGGCCCGGATGCTAAACCCGCCGGAGCAGGAATGCGGACCGTGCGTTGGCCACCTGGCAGAATGTTGAGGCCGTCGAGCGGCTTCATGTCTTCGCCGGCCAGCGTTAGCTTCTCGCCTGATGCGGTGGTCAGGTCGAGCGTCGGCGTGTCAAGGATAGCGCGCAATGTACCTTCGGAAGCGATCGTCACTTCAAGCATCGCACTTCCATCCTCGGCTGTTACCGGTTCGATCGAAACCAGCCGGGCCGATGGCTTGGCGCCTTTGGGGACAATGTAAAGGGCCGCCTCGTAGCGATATCGAACCGTGAGGTCGGCAGTGCTGTTGCCTCCGATTTGTTCTTCGAACTTGATTGGCAGCTGTTCGGTAACGATGCGATAGGCGCGCTCACGATCAATCACCTGATCTCCGACCCACTGGACCTTGAAACTCTGGCTTGCTTGCGGCGGTATGACCATTTGCGGGGGGTAGACGATGAGGTCTTTGTCCTCCGGGGTTAGTTCGTCTTCCCCAGTGGGAAGCTGATGGCGGACGAAAGCATGAACCTCAATCGCGATCGGGACCTCATGTGTGTTGGTGATGACCATGGTCTGGCTCGATCCGGCTCCGCTGGGCGAAAGCTGCACCACAATGGGTTTGAGATCGTAAGAGGCAGCCGGCTGGACCGGTGCGATAAGCGCGGCCACCGCCAGGGCGGTGGCGAGAAATTTCGTTGGTTTCGGCATGGCAGATCCCTCATCTGATGCCGGCCCAGCGGAAAGGAGTGACCGGGAGGGGGCGACCCTCCCGGTCCTTGCACAAACCTTGGGCCAGGGAAGCTTAGTAGTTTGCGGCAAGAGTGATGGTCAGCTCATCCTCGTAGGTTCCGGCGACAGCGTATTCTGCCAGCGAATCGAACGACAGGTCGAGATTGCCGGTGCGGGTGCCGCCATTGAGCAGAATGTTCTGCCAATCGTTATTGGTGACAATCACGACCGGCGAAGCCTGCATGGAAGCCGAATTCGTCGAGGTCGCACCGATGCCGATGCCGAGGAAGCTGGCTTCCACGTCATAGTCGATGTTAACCGCGCCGCCGCTTTCGGAATGGCGCATGCCGCCATTCAGCGACTGAAGCGAGACGGTGTAGGGCGAGTTGCACGAATAGAGGATCGTGAGAACGCCCTGATTGCCCGTTTCGAGCATGTCGACTGCGTAGCTGCCGCTTCCTTCAGGGATGAGTTCGCAGTTGCTGGCAACTGAGCCGGACAGCGCGATAACATAGGATTCGGAATCCTGCGCCATTGCCGGGGTAGCGGCCATGATCGGTGCTGCGATGGCGAGTGCAGCGAGTTTGGAAATGGTTTTCATAATGTCCTCCTATTTGCGTGCATTGCAAAAATAAGGAGACAGGCCCGACACCGTTCATCTCAGCACTCCATTGGCGGTAGGTCGACATTGGAGAGGCGTGGTTCGCAGCGGCGGGGTGTTGCCCCCCGCTTGCTAGAATACGCCGTTCACGATGGGTCGCGACCGGCCTTCGGGTTATGCAGCAAGCGCAAAAGAAGGGGTTTGGCCAACTATCGAGATGCCCTAGTCAACTTATCGCGATCGGCGTGTCCCAAAGCGTGACAGCTTATACTAAAGTACACCAATAGTGCCCAAAACGGCAGGGCCCGCGATTGCGAGGGATAAGTTGGACTGGTAAATAAAAATTAACGACCCCGATTCGCAGATTGTGCGGATCGAGAAGAGATCGGGTTGCATATCTGGTTTTCGAAGTATTTCGGTAAAACGATATGCCTAACGTTTTCCTCACTTCGAAGAGTATCTCTGTGAGGGGGGACGTATGCCTGAATCTTTGGAAGTCGTTCTTATTTGCCAAGGTGGTTTGATCCGCGAATCCATCGCTGAAGCGCTTGAGTTGAGTAATATCAACGTGGCGCTGAAAGCGGAATCGCTTCGTTCGCTGCCCGATATCCGTATGATGCCCGGCCAAGTCGGCGTTTATGTCTTCACGCAAGGAAGCAAGGATTTCGCTGCCGAAGAAGCTCGCCTCGTACCGCAATGCGATCTCCAGAACTGGGTGGTCCTGTGCGAAGATCGTCGCAACGCCATAGTCGAAAGTCTGCTGGCGGCAGACCGTCCAATCGCAACCGCGCCTGTTGACGTTTCGCGCGAGGATCTGACTCGCCTGGTGGAATTGGCTTCTCGCAACCGTCGCCTTTGTGTGGGGGGCATGTGCGCCTCCTGTCCGGCACCTGCTGCACAGTGGCTCAACCGCATCAGCCTTTCCGATCGCCAATGGACTCTGCTCAGATATTTGTCGGAAGGTCTCTCGAACAAGGAGATCGCCCGGTTCGAAGACTGCACCGAGAGCAACGTCAAAGTGCGCATGAGGGCGCTGCTCGACAAGCTGGAAGTCACGAACCGGACCAAGGCAGCCGTCATGGCCGCGAAAGCCGGTGTGAGTTATAGCAGACCTGCTCCTTCAATATCTATGGCAAATGAGGTGGTGCGCACCGCGCAAATGGCCGACTTAGAATGCTAGGTTGGCAGGTTGGACACTAACCGCTGCGAAGTGCTTTTGCTGTCCACTCCCAAGCCCACCTCGACTCACTTAAATCTGCTGCAAATGCTAGCAAGAGCGCCAAAGCGATCCCGCTAGATCTGCCTTATCTCAAACACTCCCGCTTTCTGATCCTTTTTGCGCATGATGACTATGCGCTCTCGGCCCCTGGAAATCGACTTTGTATTGTCTCGCATACAGCGCCGCCTAAACCATGCTTGTGCGGGGCTACGTAAGGTGTCGTCCATCGCCGATCTGCGAAGATTAAAACCTGACGGCATTACAATTTGGCTAAAATTCCCTAGGTAGCGGCAAAGGGCGCTTTAAAGGCACAGGGTTGATGGACTGGGTAATTTACAATTTCGACAGCCTGCCACTTCGGCAGACCGCGATGTCGGCGACCCAGCCTCAGCCCCGACCGACCTATCGTGGCGCTGGTGTTTCCCGGCCACGCATCGGCGTTATCTACAATCCGCGGAGCCATCGCAACAAGGGCCAGGATCTCGCCTGTACCGGGGCAGACAGAATAGTCGTCGCGCAACCCGATACGCGTGAAGAAATAGCCCATGCCCTGGTCGGTTTCGCACGCGATGGGATCGATTTTCTCATCATCAACGGCGGTGACGGCACGGTGCGAGACGTGTTGACCATGGGGCAATCGGTTTTTGGTGATTGCTGGCCTGCCATCGCGGTGTTGCCCAAGGGCAAGACGAATGCGCTCAATGTCGATCTGGGCGCACCTGCCGACTGGACACTTGAAGGTGCCATCGCTGCCTATGGATCTGGCCGCCGCATCGCGCGTCGTCCGCTCGCCGTCAGCCGCCAGGGCGATCCCGGTCCGGCCATGCTGGGCTTCATTTTCGGCGCGGGCGCTTTCACCCATGGGATCGATGCTGGCCAGGATGCGCATTCCCTAGGCTTCTTCAACAGCCTCGCGGTCGGCGCTGCCAGCGTCTGGGGGGTTCTTCAGGCCTTGCTTGGGACCGACCGAAACAAATGGCGTCGCGGCACGGAAATGCGCCTCGACTTTCTGCCGTCAGGCAAGCCTGTTCCCCATTCCGGGCATGGCGATGCTGCCCGGCGCAGCGTGATGTTGGTGTCCACTCTGATACGCATGCCCATGGGGATCGAGTTGTTCGGTAAGCCTAGGCCAGGCCTTAAGTTGGCACTGCTTGACCATGCGCGGCGGCGTCTGCTCGTCAGCCTCCCCGCCATCCTCAAGGGCTGGCGGCCTGACTGGCTTTCCGAAGCCGGTTTGCACCAGCTTGATGCGGAAGGCCTCTCCATGGATGTGGCAGAACCTGTCATCCTTGATGGTGAAGCTTTTCCGCCCGGCCGCTATCGTATCGAGCAAGGGCCTGAACTCACCTTCATCAGCCCGTGACCAGCAATCTCGCGAAGCGAATCGCTGCAGCGCTCGATCGCCCGGTGCGTGACGAGGTTGCCGCCTATGCCAGGTGTCTGGGGAAAGAAACCGGTGCGCTGGCTGTGCTGTTCTACGGCTCCAACCTCAGAACCGGGTCGCTCGAAGGGGTGCTGGATTTCTATATTCTGTTGCCAGGTCCCCAGCGTGAAAGGATCTGGCCGCGCGTCAGCTATCGCGAATGGGACCATGCGGGCGAACGGCTGCGTGCCAAGATCGCGACCATGTCGCTCGCACAATTCGCCCGTGCGGCGAGTGGGCAGTCACGCGACACTACGATCTGGGCGCGCTTCGTGCAGCCTTGCGCGCTTGTCTGGGATGCCGGCGACGAGGCGCGGGTGCAGGTGACAGATGCACTATGTGTCGCCGCTGTCACCGCAGGGCGCCTGGCAGCCGCCGTCGGCCCCGCACGCGGTGCGCCAGAAGAGTATTGGAGGGCTCTGTTTCGCGCCACCTACAAGGCCGAATTCCGGGTAGAGAAACCGGGGCGGGAAAACACCATCCTCGAGGTCAATGCAGCCCATTTCGATGGGCTTTTGCCCCTTGCCTGGGAAACCGGCGGCTTGCAATTCGAGCGTGTGAACACGGTATTGGAGCCGCTGCTGGACAGCGCTGAACGCCAGCGCATCCTGGCATGGTGGGCGGAACGCGCCCGGCTTGGCAAGCCGCTCAACCTGTTGCGGCTGGCCAAGGCCACGACGACTTTCGACGGGGCAGCCGATTATGCTGCGTGGAAGCTCCACCGCCATACGGGTATCGCGCTGGAAGTTACGCCGTTCCGCGCAAAACATCCGTTGCTTGCTGCGCCGGGGGCGCTGTTCGAGCTATGGCGCAAACGCCGCGTCTAGCGGTAGCGCATCCGGACCGAGATCGTTTCCACTCCAGAACCGACATTGAATGCAGTCTTTTTATAGCTCGGCTTTCCGAGATTGAAGATGTTGATGCTCGGGTTGTTCGACATCGCGCCGCCATCCTTGAAGATGTCCGTGCTACCGCTGTTATCGACATCGTGCCGCACGGCTATGGCATAGGTTCCGGGCTTGGGTACTGGCATGCAGAAGGTCATGGACCCGGCCTTTGCAGGCGCTTCCATGCGGTATATCCACTTACCCTTCTGAAGCCAGTCTTCCTTGGTCCCGCGATAGCTTTGCACGCGAATGGTACCGCGGCTTTCCTTGATGTCGGTGATCGTCACGCGCACCGCAGGCCCGCTGCCAGCGGCGCATTTGGATGCATCGTTACTGATCTTCTGACGATATTGCGCATCCGCCGGAGCGGGTGCGGCGAGTGCCGACAGGGCGAGCGCAGCGATGCCGGTGGTGGCGATAAGATTGCGATTCATATGAATGATCCGTCTTCAACTGTGTGCTATCCGGCGCTTTCGCAACCGGGCGTGAGGGATCCCAGATCCCCGATATTTTTCGTGTTCTAACAGATCGCGCTTAATTGCGGCTGAATTTTCGACGCGAGCAGCATTCAGCCTGGCCGATTTCGCGGCAGAGGGGCTTGCGCAAACTGTGTGACCGATGTGGAAAAGGCATCCGGCTCGCTTGTTATCGCTCGTTTCGCGCGCGTAGGGCTGGCCAAGGCTCACAAGCGACCAAGGCAAAAGCGCCCGCAATGACCACCCCTTTGATTTCTCCTTCAATCCTGTCCGCCGATTTCGCCGCTCTGGGTGAAGAAGTGCGCGCTATAGACGAAGCTGGTGCCGACTGGATTCACGTCGATGTGATGGATGGGCATTACGTGCCCAATATTACAATCGGCCCGGCAGTCGTGAAAGCGTTGCGCCCGCACACGACCAAGCCATTCGACGTACACCTGATGATCGCGCCGATCGATCCCTATCTCGAAGCTTTCGCCGAAGCTGGGGCGGATATCATCACCGTGCATCCAGAAGCCGGGCCGCATATCCATCGCACGCTGCAGGCGATTTCCGGGCTCGGCAAGAAAGCGGGCGTGGTGCTCAACCCCGGCACGCCACTTGATGCGCTCGATTACCTGCTCGAAGATGTCGATCTGGTTCTGGTGATGAGTGTGAATCCCGGTTTCGGCGGGCAGAGTTTCATCCATTCGCAGCTCAAGAAGGTCGAAGCGATCCGCAAGCGCATCGATGCGCTGGGCAAGCCGATCCATCTCGAAGTCGATGGCGGGGTCAATGCCGAAACCGCGCGTCTGTGTGTCGATGCCGGGGCGGATGTGCTGGTAGCCGGTTCGGCAACCTTCAAGGGTGGACCGGCCAGCTATGCCGCCAATATTGCGGCGCTGAAGGGGCAGTCGTGACGGATAGTGCACGCACTCTCCTGCGTGAGGATCGTCGGGCGATCGACCGGGAAGATGCGCCTGCACTGCCTCTGTCGGATATGGACGAGCCGCTGGTTGACCGGGCGGCGCCGGACCTGTCCGAAACTGCTCCGCTTGAACCTGCCCGTGCACTCGCCCTGGCCGATTTTCAACCGCCCCGGACGGGGGCGCTAGATGGTATGGTACGTTGGGCCTATCGACTCGGCGTGCCTGGTTCCGTGCTGGCAGCGCCGCTGCGCAAAGCTGCCGCGCTGCGGTTGCTGGCCACGGTCGACAGCCCGCTGCAGGGCGACAGGGCTGCCGGTGTCGCCCTGCGGGCGGGGCAGTTTCTCGTCCACGGTCTCAAGGTCCCGATCGGCAAGGTCGATTTCGGTAGCAACGCCCAGCTAACTCCTCCCGTCCAGCGTGCGGTTCAGGGGTTCACCTGGCTGCGTGACCTGGGCTCGTGTGCCCCGCGCGAAGAATGCGCCGGCATCGGACAGGATCTGGTGGCGCGCTGGCTCAAGGCCAATCCCATACCCGCCCGCGGCCCGGCCTGGACCGTCGAACATGCCGGTCTGCGATTGCTGGCCTGGCTGGTGCAGGCACCGCTAGTACTCTCGGCCGATGCGCGGCTGCGCTCCCGCACGCTTGAAGCGATGGAGGCGACGGCCCGGTTTCTAGATCGTGAGGTCGCCCGCGCCGAAGACGGGCTGGGCCAGGTTGCTGGCTGGTGTGCTATCGTGGCGGCCGGATTGCTGATGCCCGATGGCCGCCCGCGACGCCTGTTTGGGGAAGCGGGTCTGCTGCGCGCCCTGGGTGAACTGGTCAGCGAAGACGGCGGTGTGTTGTCGCGCAGCCCGCTGGCGCAGATGGAAGCGATTGCGCTGCTGGTGGACCTCCGCGCCTGCTACGAAGCGGTTGATCGCGATCCTCCGCCTGCCTTGGAAACCATGCTCAGCCTGCTGGTGCCCCCCCTGCTGGCCGTGCGGATGAGCGACCGTGCGCTTGGTAGCTGGCAGGGTGCGGGCGCCACTTCGGCTGATCGCGTCGATGGCCTGATCGCGGCCAGCGGTATTCGCACCCGTCCTGGCAAGGACAACAGACATTGGGGCTATCAGCGCGCCGATGCCGCCAAGGCCGTCCTGGTGTTCGACGCTGCACCGCCTCCGCGCTCGCGTCATGCCCGCCATGGATGCGCATCGACTCTCGCATTCGAATTTTCACATGGTGAGCAGCGGATCGTAGTCAATTGCGGTGGGGCCGAGCTGGCGGGCGGGCAGGTGCCCGTGCGGATCGAACAGGGCCTTCGCGGCACGGCCGCTCATTCGACGCTCGTGCTCGACGATGCCAATTCCACTGCGGTCCTAATCAAGGGGCAGGTCGGCAAGGGCGTGGAAGAAGTCGATATTGCGCGTAGCATCGTCAAACAGCGGGGTCGCGATGCAGTGCGGCTGGAAGCATCGCACAATGGCTACGCGGCGCGTTATGGCCTGATTCACCGGCGTACCCTGCTGCTTGGCGCCGATGGCACCGGCCTGTCGGGTGAAGACGTGCTCGAACCTTCGGGACGCCAGGGCAAGCGCGGCAAGATCGCCTTTGCGATCCGGTTTCATCTGGGGGTAGGCATCGATGTCGGCCTGGCAGACGACCTGCGCGGAGCCGGACTTGCGCTGCCCGATGGAAGCTACTGGCAATTCCGGCTCGGAGGCGATAGCGGCGAGGCGCAAATCGCGATCGAGGACAGCCTCTGGGTCGACGGGCAGGGCCGCCCGCGGGCTACGCAGCAACTTGTCGTCGAAGGACTGACATCGCGCAGCGGGGGACGCTTCCCCTGGCTGCTCAAACGCATGGGATAAGAATGACCGACATGGCGGATGTGAAGATCAAACGGGCTCTGCTTTCGGTGTCCGATAAGACCGGCTTGGTTGAACTGGGCAAGGCGCTGGCGGCTAAGGGCGTCGATCTGGTTTCGACCGGCGGTACGGCTCGGGTCCTGCGCGAAGCCGGCCTCCATGTGCGCGATGTTTCTGATCTTACCGGCTTTCCTGAAATGATGGACGGGCGCGTGAAGACGCTGCACCCGATGGTCCATGGCGGCCTCCTGGCCGTGCGGGACAATCCAGACCACGCAGCGGCCATGAAGGAACACGAAATCGGCGCGATCGATCTCGTCGTGGTTAATCTCTATCCGTTCGAAGCCACCGTCGCCAAAGGTGCGGAGCGCGACGAAATCATCGAGAACATCGATATTGGCGGGCCATCGATGGTGCGCAGTGCGGCCAAGAACCACCAGTTCGTGACCATTGTCACCGATCCCGCAGATTACGATACGCTGATGGGCGAACTGGAAGCGACAGGCGCGACATCATTGGATTTCCGCCGCAAATGCGCGGCCAAGGCATTTGCCGCGACTGCCGCCTATGATTCGATGATCAGCCAGTGGTTCGCAGTTTCGGATCAGCAGCAGCAGCTTCCCGCGTTCCTGGCGGTCAACGGCAAGGCGCCGGTCGAACTGCGCTATGGCGAAAATCCGCATCAGAAAGCGGCGCTCTATACGCCTGCCGGGCCTCATGGCAAAGGCATTGCTCAGGCAGAACAGCTGCAGGGCAAGGAGCTTAGCTACAACAATTACAATGATGCCGATGCCGCGCTCGAACTGTGCGCCGAATTTTCCGGTGGCCAACCGGCTGTGGTGATCGTCAAGCATGCCAATCCTTGCGGCGTGGCGCAGGCTCCTACCCTTCTCGAGGCCTGGAACGATGCGCTCGCCTGTGACAGCGTGTCCGCCTTCGGCGGTATCGTGGCCGTCAACACCGAACTCGACGGGCCGACTGCCGAAGCGATCTGCGAAATTTTCACCGAAGTTGTCATTGCCCCGTCGGTCAGCAATGTGGCCAAGGCTGCTTTCGCAAGAAAGAAGAATTTGCGCCTGCTGGTTACGGGGGGCTTGCCCGATCCGCGCCGCGATGGGCTGCTGGTCAAGCCTATCACCGGCGGCCTTCTGGTTCAGACGCGTGATAACGGCGCGATCAGTGAAGCCGATCTGAAGGTCGTCACTCAGCGTGAGCCGACAGCTCAGGAACTGAAGGACTGTTTTTTCGCCTGGACCGTGGCGCGTCACGTCAAATCGAATGCGATTGTCTATGCCAAGGATGGCGCTACTGCGGGGATCGGCGCAGGTCAGATGAACCGGCGCGATTCGAGCCGTATCGCCGCAATGAAAGCAGCTGAGGCAGCGGAAAAATATGGTTGGGACCAGTCTCGCACCGTCGGCAGCGCCGTGGCTTCGGACGCCTTCTTCCCCTTTGCCGATGGCTTGTTGGCGGCGGCTGAAGCCGGTGCCACGGCGATCATCCAGCCGGGCGGTTCCATCCGTGATGAAGAAGTGATCGCAGCTGCCGACGAGAAGGGGCTGGCCATGGTCTTCACCGGGATGCGCCACTTCCGGCACTGAGGGTTTCGGTCGACCAACGAAGCTGAATATCCGACGACGGGCACATTAAGGGCGTTGCAATGGCGACGTGTGTACCCACGTGGGAATTATCGACGAAAGATTCCCTTATGAGCCTGTTTACCCCCGACCTTTATCGTAATTTCGCCATTGGCTTCGGTGCCGGTGCCATCGCCATCTTACTGACCAATGGTGGCGGTTTCCTATCGTCCGTTCCGCAACTGGTTGCCGCAATCGTCTGATGCGTAGCGGGGCGCCATTCGCTGCCCTTGCGCTGGCCATGGTGTCATCCGCCTGCCAGCAGCCCGCGATCGCTGCCGAAGCGGTTGTTACCGCGCCGCAGGCCACACGTGTGGCAAAGGAAAACGGCCTGAAGACGGCAATATTCGCAGGCGGCTGTTTCTGGGGCGTTGAAGGCGTGTTCAGTCACGTAAAGGGCGTGAAAAGCGCCGTTTCCGGCTATCACGGCGGCACCAAACGCCAGGCGAGCTACCGCCTCGTTTCAAGTGGCATAACCGATCATGCCGAGGCTGTGAAAGTCACCTATGACCCCAAGGTCATCCGATACGATCAGCTGCTGCGGATTTTCTTCTCTGTCGTTGCAGATCCCACGCAGTTCAATCGGCAGGGGCCTGACACAGGCGCGCAATATCGCAGTGCAATCGTGCCGATGTCTGCAGAACAGAACCCGGTTGCCAAGGCCTATATTGCGCAACTGACAGCATCGGGCCTGTGGTCAAAGCCGATCGTAACCCGGATTGAGCGCGTTCAGGCTTTTTATGCAGCAGAAGCCCATCATCAGGACTTTATGCTCAAAAATCCGCGCAACGGCTATATCGCTAGGTGGGATGCGCCCAAGGTTAAGGCGTTAAAGGCCCTGTATCCGGGTGTCTATTCGGCGAGCTTCCAGCGCGACTAGCTTGCGCGCGGGGGCGCTGCGTCCTAACTCATGTGACATGGCTGGACACGCACATGCTCACAAGGAACACGCCCACCGCGAACATGAGGGTGACGCCCTCATTGATGCTGCCCGTTCTACTCTGACTGCCGGCGGCGAACAGTGGACCGGTATGCGCCAGTCGGTATTCGAAGAATTAGCCCGCCACGATAAGCCGGCCAGTGCTTATGACATTGCCGAAAACCTTTCTCGCTCTCGCGGCAAGCGCGTGGCCCCCAACAGTGTCTATCGCATTCTCGATTTGTTTGTGCGGACCAATCTCGCCAATCGGATCGAAAGCGCCAACGCCTATCTGGTCAACACGCATCCCGGCTGCCGACACGACTGTATCTTCCTGATCTGCGACGATTGCGGCAAGGCCACCCACATCGATGATGACCGCGTGACTGGCGCTCTGCGCGCGGCCGGCAAGGATGCGGGCTTTACCGATGTGCGCCCGGTGGTCGAGTTGCGCGGCTTATGCGACGACTGCGCAGGCTGAAGTTGCGCGCCAGCCCGGTTTGGGTGGAAGGTCAGCCGTTTATCGACAGCCGTGCTCTAGCGGTGTAAGCGCATGGCTATGACAAGTCGCCCGAAGACGCCGTTGCTCGATACGGTCAATACTCCAGATGATCTGCGCAAGCTGGGCAAGGACCAGCTCCGGCAGCTTTCCGACGAATTGCGTGCAGAAATGATCGATGCGGTCGGCCAGACCGGCGGCCATCTCGGTTCCGGCCTTGGTGTCGTCGAACTGACCACTGCGATCCATTATGTTTTTAACACGCCCGAAGACAAGCTCGTCTGGGACGTTGGCCATCAGTGCTATCCCCACAAGATTCTGACGGGTCGACGCGACCGTATTCGCACGCTGCGGCAGGGTGGCGGACTCTCGGGCTTCACCAAGCGTGCCGAAAGCGAATACGATCCCTTCGGCGCGGCGCACAGTTCCACATCGATTTCGGCTGCCCTGGGCTTTGCCATGGCCAATAAGATGCAGAACCGGCCCGGCCGTGGCATCGCGGTCATCGGCGATGGCGCCATGAGCGCGGGCATGGCCTATGAAGCGATGAACAATGCCGAACAGGCCGGCAATCGCCTCGTCGTGATCCTGAACGATAATGACATGTCGATCGCCCCGCCAGTTGGCGGACTGTCGGCCTATCTCGCCCGGATGGTGTCGAGCAGCGAATATCTCGGTCTGCGGTCCATGGCATCGCGCATCGCCCGCAAAATGGGCCGCCGGGTGTGGGGTGGGCTCGAACGAGCCGAGGAATACGCGCGTGGCATGGTCACCGGCGGCACGATGTTCGAAGAACTGGGTTTCTATTATGTCGGCCCGATCGACGGTCACAATCTTGATCATTTGATTCCGGTGCTGGAAAATGTGCGGGATAGTGAACAGGGGCCGGTGCTGATTCATGTCGTGACGCAGAAGGGCAAGGGCTATGCCCCTGCTGAAAACAGCGCTGACAAATATCATGGCGTTGCCAAGTTCGATGTCGTCACCGGGGAACAGAAGAAGAGCGCTGGCGGGCCGCCCGCCTACCAGAACGTGTTCGGCGAAACGCTGGCCAGGCTTGCGGATGACGATCCGCGCATCTGTGCCATCACGGCCGCCATGCCGAGCGGCACCGGCGTCGATAAATTCGCCAAAGCGCATCCGGGCAGGACCTTCGATGTCGGCATCGCGGAACAGCACGGTGTAACCTTCGCAGCGGGCCTGGCGGCAGAAGGAATGCGGCCCTTCGCCGCGATCTATTCGACCTTCCTCCAGCGCGCCTACGATCAGGTCGTGCACGATGTGGCGATCCAGAATCTGCCCGTTCGCTTCGCCATCGACCGCGCAGGCCTGGTCGGTGCGGATGGTTGCACCCACGCCGGCTCTTTCGACATCACCTATCTCGCGACGCTGCCCAATATGGTCGTCATGGCGGCCGCCGATGAGGCGGAACTGGCACATATGACTTACACGGCGTCAGAATATGACGATGGGCCCATCGCCTTCCGCTATCCGCGTGGGTCAGGGACCGGTGTGGCCATTCCGGAAAAGCTCAAAAAACTCGAAATCGGCAAGGGCCGCATCGTGCGTGAAGGCGGCAAGGTCGCGATTCTTTCGCTCGGCGCTCGACTGGAAGAAGCGAAGAAGGCCGCCGACCAGCTAGACGCCAAGGGGCTGTCCACCACGGTCGCCGACATGCGCTTCGCCAAGCCGCTCGACACCGATCTGATCGAAAAGCTGATGCGCAGCCATGAAGTGGTGGTGACGGTGGAGGAAGGGGCCATAGGCGGCCTCGGCGCGCATGTTCTGACCTTTGCCAGCGATGAGGGGCTGACGGACAACGGCCTGAAGGTGCGCACCATGCGCCTGCCCGACACTTTCCAGGATCAGGACGATCCAATGAAGCAATATGACGAGGCCGGCCTCAATGCTCCGCATATCGTGGACACAGTACTGAACGCGCTGCGGCACAACAGTGCTGGCGTTGAAGAGGCGAGGGCCTGAGGTTCAGATCAGGCGGCCTTGATCTCTTCCGGGGCTGACTTGACCTGCCTCTGCGTGGATGACGTGAAGGGCAGCGCGAGTTAGAGCAGGCCTGAAAGGAATTTTCATGACTCTGCTCGCCACCCACACCGCCGATCATGTCACCACCCTCACGCTCAACCGGCCAGACACGATGAACCCGCTCGGGGCGAAGGGTGACGGGGATGCCTTCGCCGCCGCTTGTGACGCGATCAATGCGGATATGGATGTGCGCTGCGTGATCCTGACCGGGGCCGGGCGGGCCTTTAGCGCGGGTGGGGATATCAAAGCGATGAAGGAGCGGACCGGCACTTTTGGTGGCACTGCGCCGGAAATCTCCGACGGCTATCGCAACAATATTCACAAGGTCCTACGCGCGCTTTACGGCCTGCGCGTGCCGCTGATTGCAGCGGTGAACGGGCCCGCGATCGGGCTGGGGTGCGATCTTGCCTGTCTGGCCGATATGCGGATCGCTTCCGACAAGGCGAAGTTCGGTGTCACCTTCCTCAAGCTCGGCATCATTCCCGGTGACGGGGGCACCTGGATCCTTCCGCGCATTATTGGCGAGGCCCGCGCGGCGGAGCTGTTCTACACCGGCGACGTGATTGACGCCGCGACTGCGCTTGAGTGGGGCCTGGTCAGTCGCGTAGTCGAGGGAGCGGCGCTGATGGACGAGGCGCGTGCGCTTGCCACCAAGGTTGCTGCCATGCCCCCGCATGCCCTGCGGCAGGCCAAGAATCTGATGCGTCAGGGCCGTTCGACAAGTTACGACACAGCACTGGAAATGGCTGCGAATACCCAGGCGCTAATGCATCTGACCGATGATCACATGGAAGGGGTCGACGCCTTGCTGGAAAAGCGCGTGCCACGGTTCGAAGGGCGGTAATCAGCCCAGCCACCGCCAAATCCCGGCGGGCATGCCATTGGCGTGAATGTGGCCGAAAGTTGCGCCCAGCCAGATCAGCAGGCCGCCGATCCAAGCGATCACACCAGCTTTCGGTAGGCTGCCGAAGCGCGGCCAGTAGCTGGTCCGGCGTTCCCAATCGGCCCAGGAATTACCCATCAACGCTTCTTTCTTGCGATCCTGCATATGCGCCCCGGCCAAAGCCAGGAAAGCGATCGCCCCGGCCATGATCCATTGACGCGGTGTAGGGCTGACAAGGACATGGGCTGCGGCCCACAATGCGAAACTCCACATCATCGGATGGCGGGTTACGTGGAATACCCCGTGCACGGGCAGAGTGGCATTCTTCATCGCCCGCGGGTCGGGCAAGGCTGGATTGCGCACGAAACTGCCCGCCAGCAGCACCGAGGCAATCAGCATGATTAGCGTCACGACGATCCAGATCACATCGCCCATCCCATTCCACAGTGGTACCCCGCCTGGGCCGACGGCGCGGAAGGCCATGACGGCCCAGGCGACTGTAGCGAGGGCCACCAACGAATAGAGGATACGAAAGCCGTTTTCCCCCAGCGCACCCACGAGAGCAGCACGCAAGGGATGCGACAGTGCAAAATGGCTGCCCACGAACGCTGTTGCTGCGGCCATTAGTGAAACGAGCGGCTGGTCCAGCCAGAAGCCCTCATGTTTACGTCGTCAACATGAGTATCGCATTTCAATCGAATTGCAAGTGCCTTGTCCGGCGCGCGCTCAGTCAGCTTTCTCGATGCCTATCAGCTGAACTTTGAACAGCAGTGTTGCGCCTCCGGGAATCGGACCTTTCCCGGCTGCGCCATAGGCGAGGTCGGCGGGCGTAGCGATCTCTATCGTGTCGCCCACGCCCATTTCCGGTATCGCCAGCTGCCAAGCCTTGACCAGCCGATTGAGCGGGAAGGTCGCGGGTTCCCCACGGTCGAACGAACTGTCGAAGGTTTCCCCATCGATGAACGTGCCGGCGTAATGCACCGTCACCGTATCTTCGACACGTGGCTTGTCACCGCTGCCAGCGAATTCGACGTAGCGCCAGCGCAGCCCGCCGGGCATAACATGCCATCCGCCCTTGGCATCCAGCTTGGTGAGATAGGCCTGCTGGGCGCTCATCCAGGCTATGTCTTGAGACCGGTCGGGCGGTGTGTCCCGGGCTGACAGCGCGTGAAAGCCCACCGCCGCGGCAGCAGCACCGAGCGCCAGCATTGTAATGCGCATGTCGTTCATGTCCTTACCAGTCATATCCCTTGGGCAGATTGCTCGTGTCGAGATCGCGATAGCGGTCCCGCAGACGGCTCTGATGGCTTTCCAGTGGCTGTTCGACCCCGTCTATGAAAACCTTCACCGGCATCGACCCGACTTCCAGCGGATCGCCATCCCACACTACCACATCGCCCATCGCGCCCGGTGCCAATACACCCGCACGGCCGCCCATCCCACTGATGGAAGCAGGCACGGAACTGATCGCGGCAAATGCCTGTCCCCAGGTCAGCCCATCCGCACCGGGAATATTTCGCAGCGCTACAAGGTTGCCAGCATATTGGTTGAGGTTGCGGGGGTTTTCCATGGTTGCGGCATTGACCGCCACCTTCACCCCCGCCTTGACCATGCGGCCGATATTGCTCTGAGTTGCGCCGAGCTCTTCGAAATTCTGTGGCAGGTCGTCCAGCCCGTCCGCAATCACCGGAATGCCAGAGGCAGCGATCTCGCTCGCCACCAGCCAGCCTTCGCTTGCCCCGACCAGGACGAGATCGAGGCGAGGAAATTCGCGCTTCAGTGCCAGCGTGCTGCGGATGTCCGATGCGCGTTCGACATAAACATAGAGTGGCTGTTCCCCGCGAACCACCGGCACCAGCGCCGCAGCGTCAAATCGAGTTAGCAATACATCGTCGGCACGAGCAGTCTTGTTGCCTGCCATACGCGGATCAAGCGGTATGTCGTCGCCCGTCCGAATATCGCCGCGGGTGCTCCGGCCTGAAATACGGGCATCGTCGCCATAGCTGCCAGCTTCGTGCAGGGCGTTGCGCAGCAAAGCGTGCGTCGCGGCCCGGCTGCCACCGGCGAGCCGTCCACCATATTCTCCCAAGGCAACGACCTGAAAGGCGCGGGGACGATTGACCACATTCGGATCGGCGCCGAGATCGATCAGCGCACCCTGTCCGCCGAATATCGAACCCGACGGCATGGTCACTGTCGCGGCACGAGTAATTCCTGCCGACCGATGAACCAGAATGTGCTGCGAAGACGGATTCACCACAGGGGTTACATCCAGTGCAGCGCTGAAAGGGGATCCCCCGGCGCGGGTGTCGTTGGATTGGGTGACCGCCCCAACGTCGGACAGGCCCAGCGTCGTGACGGTTGCAAAGATGCCGGGTGTCACCCATGCGCCGGCACCGTCCAGCACCTGAATACCGGCAGGAACCGTAACGCCCCTGCCCGCCGCAACCACTTTGCCGCCACGGATGACGACAGTTGCACCTTCGACCGGTTCCGATCCGTCACCGGTGGCAACGGTGGCATTGGTGATTGCGACGTCTTGCGCGAAGGCAGGTGCTGCGGGGGCGAGCGCCAGAAGGCTCGCGGCGATCGTTAGCACGCGCTTCATTTCACGTCTCCTTCACCGGGCTGGCCAAGCTCGAAATCGCTCACCGGACGGCGCTTGCGGTCCATAGCATCGAACATGAGCGCACCATCGATCCAGACTTTCTCTGGTCGGGTATAGACCGACAGCGGATTGCCGTTCCACAGCACCACATCCGCCATTTTGCCGCTTTCCAGACTGCCGGTCATCGACTCGATCCCCATCGCTTTCGCAGCATTGTAAGTGAACCACCCCACCACTTCCGCGTCGGGAATGTCGATGCCCAAGCGTCGACCGGCAGCCTGGGCCTTAGCAGCCTCCTGATTGAGCCGTTGAATGCCGTTGGCATCGTCTGAATGGATGACCACGCAGGCGCCTTCACGCTGCAGGAAGGCTGCATTTTCCAGAATGCCGTCATAAGCTTCCATCTTGAAGCCGTACCAGTCTGCCCAGACAGCGCTGCACACGTCGTTTTCGCGCAGCAGATCACCGATTTTGTAGGCTTCGACCGCGTGGTGGAACGCGGTGACCTTATAGCCCATCTCCTTGGCCATATCCATGACCAGAGCCATCTCGTCGGCGCGATAGCAGTGGTTGTGGACCAGAATCTGGCCATCGAGGACGCCCTTCAACGTTTCCTTGCCGAGATCGCGCTTCTTGCCATCGTAAGCCTGCGCATCGAGCCACATCTGGCGGTTAACCGCGAAATTGCCCATGCGGGTGGAAGGCGCTCTGCCCTTGCTACCATAAACTCGCTTGGGGTTCTCACCACAGGCCATTTTCATGCCATAGGGCGCGCCGGGAAATTTCATCCCCTGCACCGTGCGGGCAGATACGTTCTTGAGTGTGACCGAACGCCCGCCGGTCAGATTGGCCGATCCTGGCAGGATTTGCAGTGCCGTTACTCCGCCGTTCGCAAGGGCGCGGGTGAAGCCCGGATCCTGCGGCCAGACCGAATGTTCGGCCCACACTTCGGGTGTCATCGGCGCGGTTGCTTCATTGCCGTCGGAATGGGAATCGACACTTGGCGTAGGATAGTCACCCAGATGGGAATGGATGTCGATGACGCCGGGGGTGACGAATTTTCCCGTGCCGTCGACGATATCGTAACCCGTGGTGGACAGCGCCGCATCGCCGACAGCGGCAACCTTGCCGTCGCGGAACAGCACGGTTCCGTTCTCGATCCGCCCACCGCGCCCGTCATAGACAGTTGCCCCGACCAGTGCTGTCGGGCGGCCGGGATAGGGCTTGTACGTGGACGGGAAAGGCGTGTTGCCATCTTTGCCGACAGGTGCGGTCCAATCGCGCGAGGAAGCGGATGCGGTCTCTGCACCGCCAGTCGTCGAACATCCTGCCACCGCAAAGGCTGCGGCGCAGGCGAGCAAGGCAAATCTAGTCATGAAACCCCCAATGCAATCGGGCCGGAGCATTGCTGCCCCGGCCCGTGCGGTCAAATACATTCGTCGGTGCCATCCAGCCTTTCGCCGATTGACGCCAATTGGCGGAAATCAGCCGCGGGGGCGGGTTTCCGGATGCATGCCAGCGCCCTGCGGTTCGCCCGGACCTTCGCTCTGGCCGAGCAGCTCGTCGCCCTCGACGTCGTCCTCGAGTGTGTCGAGGTGCATAAGCTTCTTCACCAGAGGGCTGATGACCATCACGGCAATACCGATGCCGATCGCATACCAACCCACTGTCGAATAGACGCCAAGAACGACTTCCTTGCCGGATTCTTCACCCACGCCTTCCGCGCCGGTCGCAGCAGCGATGAGGCCCGCTGCGAAGTTGCCGGTAGCCGAAGCAAAGAACCAGGTACCCATGATCAGCGATGCCATATGCGCTGGGCTGAGGCGGTTCATCGCTGAAAGGCCAACTGGGGAAAGGCAAAGCTCGCCAGTGGTGTGCAACAGATAGATCATGAAGATCAGGATAACCGGTGTGGGAACTCCGACACCAACCGCCTGAGCGCCCCATACAAGAACCAAGAAGCCCAACCCGACCTGAACGACGCCGAGCCCGAATTTCATCGGCGTGGACGGTTCCCAGCCACGTCGGCCGAGCCACAGCCATACACCGGCGAACACGGGGGCAAGCAGTACGATATAAATTGCATTCAGCGACTGAAACATCGCGGCTGTCGGCTCAAACCCCAGGATTGAACGATCGACATGGCGGTCGGTGAACAAGTTGAGCGATGAACCGGCCTGCTCGAACAAGGCCCAGAATACGATCGAAACAAAAATCAGGAACATCGCAGCGAAAATGCGGTCACGCTCCTCGGAAGGCAGTTTAGCCACCGCGATCCACATAACATATGCGACCAAACCCAAGCCGAAAATCGCCAGAACCCATCCGACCAGTTCCTGATACTGGATGGCCAACCAGCACAGCCCGACCATCGCAAGGCCGATGCCATAAATGCCGATTTCCCGACCGCCTTTGAGTGCGGCAGGATTCTTCGGTTCGCCGCGGCCCAAAAGGAGCGGCTTGCCCCAGATGAAAACGACGAGGCCGAGCAACATGCCGACGCCGGCGGCGCCGAAACCATAGGACCAGCCATAATCGGGGTGCATGCCGAGATAGCCGCACAGCAGTGAACCCAGGGCCGCGCCCAAGTTAATGCCCATGTAGAAAATCGTGTACGCCGGGTCGCGACGAACGTCGGTGCGCGGATAAAGCTGACCAACCATCACGGAGATATTGGCTTTCAGGAAGCCCGAACCTACGATAATCAGGGCAAGGGCTAACCAAAAGATATTTATGATCGCGGAACCCTGGCTACCGTCACCTTCGAAGGCCATGAAGAAGTGCCCGAAAGTCAGCAAGACAGCGCCAAAAAGCACCGCTTTTCGCTGACCCAGGTAGCGATCAGCGAGATAGCCGCCCACGACCGGCGCGATGTACACCAGCGCGGTGTAGGCGCCATAGATAATCGATGCCTCGCTATCGCTGAACAGCCAGTGCTGAACCAGATAGAAGATCAGCAGCGCCCGCATCCCATAATAGGAGAACCGCTCCCACATCTCGGCGAAGAACAGGACGAAAAGTCCTTTTGGGTGGCCGAAGAACGTTCCTGCCGAATCCCCGTCTGGCAATGCTTGCGTGGCCATATATGGCAAACCTCATGAATTTGTACCGGAAGCCATGCGACCCACGGCCTCTTCCCCGAAGGGGCGCACACTAACGGCTTGAGCGTTGATGTGAAGCATTAGTTACAGCCGCGACGACTTTCCGCAGGTGGGGCTGGCTCCAGGCGGGGAACCTTGCGCGACGCGGTGTATTATGTCACTGATGCAGTCTGTCGCGGGGAATTCATCATGAGCAACCAGTCGAAACCGGTCTATCTCAGGCTGCGGGACATGATCGCGGCGGCGATCATCGATGGCCGTTACGCCGAAGGGGACATGCTGCCATCGGTTCGCGCGCTCGCTGCCGAACAGAGTGCCAATCCGCTGACCGTGGCCAAGGCCTATCAGCAATTCCAGAACGATGGCTTGGTCGAAGTTCAGCGCGGAGTCGGCATGTATGTCGTGCGCGGTGCGGCGAAGCGGCTGCGGCGGAGCGAGCGGGAGCTTTTCCTGCGCGAGGAATGGCCGGAAATCAGAGCGCGGATGGACCGCCTGGGCATTTCCGCCAGCGAACTGCTGGCTGATTCCTGACGGGCGGCAGGAAAAAGCTGCCAACCCAACTTGCAGGTTCAACCTGCTTCTGCCAGAGACACCTTACTGGAACCGCGCGGAAAACTGCGGTTCCACAGGGGCGTATTGTAAACAAAGAACAGGCGGCCGGATTGGCCGGGAGCACACTATGATCCGATCCGAACTCCTCACGGCTCTTGCAGAGGACAATCCCGAATTGCGGGCCGAGGAGATTGAACAGGTCGTGGATATCTTCTTCGAAGAGATCGCGCAGCGTCTTGCCGAAGGTGGCAGGGTGGAACTGCGGGGCTTCGGCGCTTTTTCGACGCGCGAGCGTGAAGCGCGCAAGGGCCGCAATCCGCGGACCGGCGAAACGGTCGACGTTCCGGCCAAGCGTGTGCCCTATTTCAAGCCGGGCAAGGATATGCGCCGGCGCCTCAATCAGGACTGAGCTTTCCGCTCCGATATACGAACCGCGATTGCCCGGTCGCCCGTCTGCGACTAGGGCGGTCCGGCGCATGCGGGTGTGGCGGAATGGTAGACGCCGGGGACTTAAAATCCCCTGAGCTTTGCTCGTGCGGGTTCGAGTCCCGCCACCCGTACCAGGCGCCTTGCTTGGGCCGCGGCAGGCGTGTCCGTAACGCCGCGGCATATCCGCAAAAACCCGTAGGGCCATATTATCGCGGTTCGAAAGAAAATCGTGCCAGAATGCCATGTCAGCCAGTGCCAGGCTGTACGCATCCGGGGAGCACGCGAGGATGGAATTCACCGCCGGACTGAATACGGACGACCAACCTGCTGCAGGTGTGGCAGACCAGCGTAGTGCGCCACGCTATGTGTCGCTTATACGTTCGGCAAAGCTCGTATCCAGCCAAGGCGAATTCGTCTGCGTCATCCGCGATGTTTCGGCGACCGGAGTATCCTTGCGTACCTTTCATGCGCTGCCATCCGACAGGGCCGTTGCCCTCGAACTGCAGAATGGGGAAAGCTACGAACTCGAACTGGTCCGCACTGAGGGTTTCGATGCCAGCTTCCGTTTCACCGCTCCGATCGATGTCGATCGTCTGATCCGTGAGAACTGGGAATTCCCCAAGCGCGCCCTGCGACTTAACGTGATGCTTCCGCTGATGATATCGAGCCTGTCCGGCAGGGCCAATGCCTGCACGCTCAATGTGTCGCAGCAGGGCGCGCGCATCGAATGCGATTATGTCTTCGCCATCGATCAGCGCGTAACCATCAGCAGCGATCACTTGCCCGCAATCCGCTGTACCGTGCGCTGGCGCAAGGATGCGAATTACGGACTGGTCTTCGAAGACACATTCTCCCTGCGCGATTTCGCCGTCGCGGCAGCGAAGCTGCAATGCCCCGCGCTGCTACAGGGGCAGGGCTGACCCGTCATATTTCCGCGAATTAGGCAGGCTTGAAGTCCATTGCGGCGCCATTGATGCAGTGGCGCTTGCCAGTCGGCTTCGGGCCGTCGTCGAATATGTGCCCTAAATGTCCGCCGCAATCGGCACAGTATACTTCGGTGCGGGGGTAGCCGATCTTGAAATCGGTACGGGTGCCGACGGCACCCCTGTCGATCGCCTGCCAGAAACTGGGCCACCCCGTTTTCGAATCATATTTGGTTATCGAACTGTACAGGGCATTGCCGCACCCTGCGCAGACGAAGGTGCCTGTCCGCTTTTCGTCATTGAGCGCAGATGAATAGGGCCGTTCGGTCGCGGCCTGCCGCAGCACGGAAAATTCCTGCTTGGTAAGCCGCTTGCGCCATTGCGCTTCCGATAGTCTGATGGGGAAATCCTTCGCTTCCGCCCGGCCCGATCCACAGGCGGAAAGCGCCGCGAAACTGGCGGAAGCACCGATCCATGCCAGGATACGGCGGCGGTCGAGCATAGGATGGGTCATATCGTTTCGGGTCATGGCGTGGAGCGATAGCACTCCACGCCTGAACCAACGCTTGAACCGCGCCAAAGGTTACATCGCGTTCAGAATTCGGTGATTTCCACTTCCAGCTTGCGGAAGCCGTGAACGAAATTGGCCTTCACACGCTCGATCTCGCCAGCAACCTGCACGCGCATGCGGCGCTTGTGCATTTCTTCCAACAACACGCGCAGCTGCAGTTCGGCCAGCCGTGCCCCGACGCAGCGGTGGATACCGTAACCGAAAGCGATGTGCCGTCGGGCATTTTCGCGCGCCAGGTCGAGCTTGTCGGGATTCTCGAAGACTTCCTCGTCGCGATTGGCCGACAGATACCACAGTACGACCTTGTCGCCTGCTTTGATCGTCTGGCCGAATACTTCGGTGTCTTCCACGCAGGTGCGGCGCATATGCGCCAGGGGCGTCTGCATGCGCAGCATTTCCTGCACCGCGTTGGGAATGATCGAGGGGTCTGCTTCGAACAGCTTGCGCTGATCGGGATTCTTGTCGAGCTGGTAGACGAAGCCGCTCATCGAATTGCGCGTGGTATCGTTGCCGCCCACGATCAGCAGGATGAGATTGCCCATGAATTCCTGCGGGCTCATCTGATTCATCGCTTCGGAATGAATCATCATGCTGATCAGATCGTCACCCGGTTCCTTGTCCTGGGTGCGTTCGATCCACAGCGACTGGAAATAGGCCGCCATTTCTTGAAGGATGCCCCAGCGCGTTTCGTCCAGCTCCCGCACTGTGGCCAGTTCGGTATCGCCCGACCAGTCGGACCAGAAAGTAAGCAGACGCCGGTCTTCCCACGGAAAGCCGAACAGGATTGCCAGCATCCCGGTGGTCAGTTCGATGCTGACCTTGTCGACCCAGTCAAAGACCTCGCTGCGGGGCAGCGAATCGAGCAGTTCGCCAGTGCGCTGGCGGATCTCGCCTTCCATTTCCGCCATGCCGCTGGGGGTGAATTTTGGGGCCACGGTGCGCCGCTGGCCGGTATGTTCTGGCCGGTCCATTGCAATGAACATCGGCAGTTCGCGCTCTTCCTCGATCCCGCGTTCGGCCAGTTCTTCAGCGCTCAGCCGGTTCAGTATGGTAATGCCGCCATGTTCCCAGCTAGACGAAAACGTATCGGGCAAAGCCTCGATATGCTGGATCGCCTTGTGGCCCACCACCGCCCAATATGGGCCGAACGGGCTGTCATCTATATAATGCAGCGGGCCGGCTTCGCGCATTTCGCGGAAGATCGGATGCCAGGTATTTTCCGCGTAGATATCGCTGCGGCTGACATCCCATTTGTGCGGATGGCTCAGCTTGTCTTCCGGATGTTCGGCAAAATGCTGCTTCAGCG
This sequence comes from Pseudomonadota bacterium, assembly GCA_023394965.1. Lineage (GTDB taxonomy): Bacteria > Pseudomonadota > Alphaproteobacteria > Sphingomonadales > Sphingomonadaceae > Qipengyuania. The sequence continues at coordinate 30,163 of JAEWZX010000007.1, forward strand.
CTTCGTAAGCGCTGGGTGAAGTGCGGCATTGGGGGCGTTGAATTGCAGCAGTGGCCATGTTTCTCTCCTCGCAGCGGGTGTGCTCTTTACGGCCACCCTTCCGTCTGCCCGGCATCCTGCCTTAACTGACACATGTGTCAATAGTGCGTTTCAAATCGCCACCGACTGCGAAGCCCCTTCTGTCGCAACCGGCGGCCTGCGCGGCCCTTTCAAGCAGATTCTGCCCGTCCGATCATCACCTTTGCAGCGCGACCGCCCCTGCCCGATTTCATTACCCGGCGGCGGAAGATCATGGCCCCGAATCGGACGAAGAGGATCACGCACAACCCCTGCCAGGCAAGCGCGATCGCATGCGGCCACAGCGCGTCGGACTGCGCCGCACGGGCCAGCATGGCGAAGGGTGACGACAGCGGAAAAATCGCCGCACCCAGTTCCATGGGCGATCCCGGACGGGTGATGGACGATGCGGCCAGAAAGAAAACCAGCAGTTGCGCCATGGTGACGGGCATGGACATGGTCTGCACTTCGCGCACCGTGGCCGCCATTCCCCCGATTGTCAGAAACAGCGATCCCAGCAAGAGATAGCCCATGGCGAAATAGACGACTCCTAGCGCGATGAAGAGCGGCCAGCCCAGCGCCGGTTCGGGCAATTGCGGCAGGGCGCTCCCCGCCAGCAGCGCAATCGCCCCGCCTGCAGCAGCCCAAACCGCAATGCCCACGAAGCTGATGCCCAGCATGGCGACGAGTTTGCCCAGAAACACCGCATCCATCGGGATTGCAGCGGCAAGCACTTCGATGACCTTGTTCGCCTTCTCTTCGACCAGATTGGACAGGACCATGCCCGCCAGCAGCATCATCAGCAGGAACAGCAGCAATTGCCCTGCCTGCGCGGTGCGAATGCGGTCGGTGCGCTGGGCGGCGACGCTGGTTTCCACGGGTTTGCGGGCCACTTCTGGGAAGCTGGCGACTGTGGTTGCGTGGGCTTCGGCGGCGATCATGGCAATTGGGCCGGCCCAGAAATCTATCGCGCCCTGCGGGCCGGTCAGTTCCGGGGCCTCGGGCGTGCCGCTGACCACGGCAGTGTAGTTCCTGCCTTCCTGATGCAGGATTGCTTCCGGCGTCCCGGCGCTATCGGTAATTTCCAGGTCCGGCAGTGCCGTGCCGATCTGCGGCGCCAACCGCGCGCGGGCCGCAACCATCGCCTGGGCATCGGCTTCATTCATCGCCACCGCCACCAGCCGGGTCGTCGCATCGCGCTGGACCTGTCCGCCAATCCCACCGGCCATCGCGCCGATGATGATCGGAAACAGCGGGCCAAGCAGGAAGAAGAAAAACGCCCGGCTGAACAGGATCGCATGAAAATCGCGCCGGGCGACGACGCGCGCCGCCTCGAACAGCGACAGGCGGGTAGTATCGCTCATCGTATTTCTCCTGCGCCATTGTCTTCTTCAAGCGCACGTGCCGCAGCTTCGCCGGCAATTTCCACGAAGGCATCGTGCAGGCCGGCTCGCTCGATCGATAGCGACAGGATACCCGCCTCGCCTTCGATCAGCGGTTTCAGCAGGGCCTCGATCCCGCTGTCGGGCACGGGGAAATACCAGAAATGGCTGCCGCCCGCTTTCGCGTCATGGCGGGCATCCGCAGGCAGGGCGCCGCGCCATATGCCTTCGCTGGTGCGGGTCTCCAGCCGGACCTGCGCTGGAATACGGTCGCGCGCCACATCGACCGATCCGGCATAGGGCACCTTGCCCCCGGCGATGATGGCCACTTCATCGCACAGGCGTTCGGCATGATGGATGACATGGGTGGAAAAGATCACCGTGGTGCCATCCTGCGCCAGTTCGCGGATCATCACTTCCAGCTTGCCCTGGTTGATCGCGTCGAGACCGCTGAACGGTTCGTCGAACACCACCAGTTTCGGACGATGCACCAGCGTACCCAGCAATTGCACGGTCTGCGCCATGCCCTTGGAAAGCTGGCGGATCTGCCGTTCCACTGCATGGCCCATGCCGTGTCGTTCCAGCAGTTCGCGCCCGCGGGCCTTGCCTTCTTCCAACGGCAGGCCGCGCAGTGCGCCCATGAAAGCGATGGCATCGTCGCATTTCATCGCCGGATAAAGACCGCGCTCTTCGGGCAGATAGCCGATCAGCTTGGCAACTTCATGCGGGCGATCGTGGCCGAACACCCGGCGCACCCCCGCATCCGGATCGATGATGCCCAGCAGCATGCGCAGTGTTGTCGTCTTGCCCGCGCCATTTGGGCCGAGAATGCCGTAAATCGCTCCCTCGGGTACGGAAATATCCACGCCGTCCACTGCCAGCGTATCGTCGAACCGTTTAATCAATCCGCGCGCTTCGATAGCAAGCGGTCGATGGCCGTCGGCCGGGGATCGCATCATCGTGCCTGTTTCTGTAAGCATGGGCACCTCACTAGCGGCTGGCGGTGAACGGGAGCACACGTAAACGTGGTTAATGCCGAATTGCAGGAAAGCTTGCGCGAAGAAGCGGCGCGGTTGGGCTTCGTCGCCTGCGGCTTTACCTCGGCCGCGCCCGATCCGCAGCGCGCCGCCCGGCTGGATGAATTTCTCGGGCAGGGGCGCCACGGGTCGATGGAATGGATGGAAGCGCGCAAGGCGCAGCGTGCTTCGCCGCAGGGTCTGTGGCCAGATGCGAAAAGTGTCATTGCGCTTGGCATGAGCTATGCGCCGGATCGCGATCCGCTTGCGTTGGCGGCGGAGCCGGAAAAGGCGCGGATCTCGGTCTATGCACACGGGCGCGACTATCACGATGTGGTGAAAAAGACGCTCAAGGCGCTGGCGCGCTGGCTGATCGAACGGGCGCCGGAAAGCGAACTCAAGGTTTTCGTCGATACCGCGCCGGTCATGGAAAAGCCCCTGGGGCAGGCTGCCGGGCTCGGCTGGCAGGGCAAGCACACCAATGTCGTCAGCCGGCACCATGGCAGCTGGCTGTTCCTCGGTGCGATCTATTCGACACTTGATTTTGCGCCGGACACGCCTGGCCGCGACCGCTGCGGCTCATGCCGTGCCTGCCAGGATGCCTGCCCGACAGATGCTTTCCCCGGTCCCTACAAGTTGGATGCGCGTCGATGCATTTCCTATTTGACCATAGAGCATAAGGGTGAAGTTGACGAAGACATCCGCCCCCTGCTCGGCAACCGCATCTACGGCTGCGACGACTGCCTCGCCGTGTGCCCGTGGAACAAGTTTGCCGATGCGGCGCACCGCCACCTGAAGCTCGCTCCACGCGACGATCTGGCCTCACCCGACCTCGCAGCGTTCTTGCAGTTCGACGATGCCGGATTCCGGCAGTTCTTCTCGGGCTCGCCAATCAAGCGCATTGGCCGCAACCGCTTTGTGCGTAACTGCCTCTATGCTGCCGGCAATAGCGGTTCCGCCGCATTGGCACCATTTGTACGCAGCCTATGTGCGGACGACGATCCGGTCGTCGCCGACGCCGCCCGATGGGCGCTTACGCGGATCAGCGCAGTTCCTTGAGCTGGACTGTCGCATCGGCTAGCAGTTCCGGCTCGATCTCCGCGCGGTCCATCACCAGCTTGCGCCCCTGGACATAGTCCTTGGTATTGTTGACGCAGTCGAGCGCAACAACCCGCCCTTCGCGCAGGTATATCACGCTGAATTTCTTGTCCGCCGGATCGCCACGCAGCACCGACTGGTCATGATCGATGGACATACCGACGGTTTGCAAACGGAGATCGTATTGGTTCGACCAGAACCATGGCACCGCATCGTAGTCCTGCTTGTCCCCCATGATGGCCTTTGCCGCGACTGTGGCCATATCGTTGGCATTCTGGACCGACTCGAGGCGGATGACCTTGTTATTGGCATAAGGGTTCGCATGGGCCGCACAGTCGCCAATGGCGTATATATCATCCAGCGTCGTACGACAGAATGTGTCTACGTCGACGCCGTTCGATCCCGCCGCACCGGCGGCAATCAGCGGCCCCACCGACGGTACGATCCCAATTCCTGCAATAATGACGTCGCAGGGGATCGTCTCGCCACTGTCGGTCAACACGGCACTGACGCGACCATCTGTGCCCTCGATTGCCTCAACCCCGGTCGATAGCCGGAGGTCGATCCCTTGTTCGCGATGATAGGCGGCATAGAAATCGGCCAGTTCTGGGCCCGCCACGCGCGCCAGAACGCGATCCTGCATTTCGACCACGGTTACTTCACAGCCTAGCTTGCGCAGAACGGCCGCTGCCTCAAGCCCGATATAGCCCCCACCGATGATTACAGCCCGCTGTGCTCCACCCTCCAGTTCTTCTCTAAGAGTGTCCACGTCGCGTCGTGTGCGCACATAATGGATGCCGGCGAGGTCGCTGCCGGGACATGACAGCCGCCGGGCATCGCCGCCTGCAGCCCAGATCAACTTGCGATAGGTGATTCGGCTATCGTCGGACAGCACCAGCTGCCGCGCCACTGGGTCAACTTCGTTGACGTTCTTTCCCAACCGAAGATCGATGCTCTTGTCGGGCCAGAATTTTTCCGGACGGATCTGGATCCGCTCGAATGGCTTCTCGCCAGCGAGATATTCCTTCGACAGTGGCGGCCTTTCGTAAGGCGGGTTGCGGTCGCGGCTGACCATGAGGATCGAATCCTCATGGCCGTTCTGGCGCAGAGCAATGGCGGCCTGTGCGCCGCCGTGCCCTGAACCTACGATGACGATATCGTAATGTTCCATCACCGCGCTGGCTGGCGTGAAAACGCCAGCCGGTCAAGCACAGTCCTACCTGGCGAGCAGGTTGCGTGCCATGCTGGCAACCTGTGCAAGCGTGGCAGGGGTGACTTCACCCTGGGTTTGGGCACGACCCACCATGCTGCGGAATTGCCGGATTGCAGCAGCGTGCTCCTGCGCCCATGATGAAACGGACCCAACCGGGTCTTTCTTGGCACCCTTGCGCCGTGACAATCTGCGCAGGAATTCCAACCGCATCTGCTGGAAGTCGCGGGAAAGGCCTGCCACCAGCAGTCGTTCCCACACATCTGATGGGTTCATCATCGCAGATGTGCTCTGCGCCCAGTCGAGCCCGATTCGCTCACCCAGATCGGTAAAGGCGGCGGTCAACTCCCGCACATCGATTTCGGCGTTGAGAGAGAGTGCTGCCAGACCGACTGCACCGTCCATGTCGTACAGATGGGTGACGCGGGCGGCGAGATTATCCGGAGCACCCATTTCGACAAATTCCATCCGCAGCCTGTTCGACTGCCGGATCGAAGCATCGGTCAGCAGTTCTTCCGATCCAGTCATCAGGCGCTTCACGCGATCCTGCAGACTGGCGATCAGCTCGCTGGGCGGCTCGGTGCTGGCGCCCACGCGAATGAGATCTGCCATCTGGCTGCGCAGCGCTCCGGCCATATGGCGGAACAAGTAGATGCGCGCATCCTCCGGCATCGACGCCGTTTCGAGTTCAACCCACAAGTCGTCCGCCCCGAACAGCCTGTCCGCGATAATGAAGGCAGCGGTGACATCGGCCAGTCCGACGCCCTCTTCTTCGGAAAGCTCGAACGGATGGACGAAACCCATGCGATTGACGAAGCGGTTCGCCAGTGCGGTCGCGATGATTTCGCGGCGCAACTGGTGGCCTTCGATCTGAGCCTTGAACTTCTTGCGCATAGGCGACGGGAAATAGTCGATCAGCAGACCGGCAACGCTGGGATCGTCGGGCAGACTGCTTTGCTCAATGGCTTCCTGCAGCACGAGCTTGGTCGAAGAGAGCAGCACCGCGAGTTCCGGGCGCGTCAGGCCCATACCGTCTGCGGTCCTGCGACCCAGCGCCTCGCTCGATGCAAGTCCCTCGGTCTGTCGATCCAGCGCGCCGCGGTCTTCCAGTGCTTCGATCAGGCGCAGTTGCGGAGGGACAGCGCCGGCTCCGCCCTGCTCGGCGATGGAAAGCGCCAGAGCCTGCAGGCGATTGTCTTCGAGCACGATCTCCGCAACCTCATCGGTCATCGACTCGAGCAACGCGACACGCTTCGGCTCGGTAAGTTTGCCCGAGCGCTTGGCCCCAGCGAGGGCGATCTTGATGTTGACCTCGTTGTCCGAACAGTCGACGCCTGCCGAATTGTCGATGAAATCGGCGTTGCACCGCCCTCCATGCAGCGAAAACTCGATACGTGCGGCTTGGGTGATGCCGAGATTGGCGCCTTCACCGATGACTTTGGCCTGCAAGTCCGCGGCATCTACCCGCAGCGCGTCGTTGGCGTGATCACCAACCTGCACGTTATTTTCGTGGCTGGCTTTGATGTAGGTGCCGATGCCACCAAACCAGATCAGGTCGACTGGTGCCTTCAGGATCGCAGAAATCAACGCTTCGGGTTCGATCTCGGATTGGTCGATGCCCAGCTTTGCCTGCATCGTTTTCGATAGCTTGATGCTCTTGCTATCGCGCGAAAACACGCCGCCACCCTTGGAAATCAGCTTGCTGTCATAATCGTCCCAGCTCGAACGTGGCAGTTCGAACAGGCGTTTCCTTTCCTTCCAGCTTGTTGCCGGATCGGGATCGGGATCGAGGAAGATGTGCCGATGGTCGAAAGAGGCGACCAGCTTGATCGCTTTTGATAGCAGCATACCGTTGCCGAAAACGTCGCCCGACATGTCGCCGCACCCCACGACTTCGACGCTGTCCTTCTGGACGTCGATGCCCATTTCGAGGAAGTGGCGCTGGACACTCAACCAGGCTCCCCGGGCAGTGATGCCCATGGCCTTGTGATCGTATCCCTTCGAACCGCCACTGGCGAAAGCGTCATCGAGCCAGAAATCCTTCGATTCCGCAATCGCGTTGGCCACATCGGAGAAAGTCGCCGTGCCCTTGTCGGCAGCGACAACGAAATACGGATCTTCACCATCGGTGATGACGACGTCTTCTGGATGGACGACCTTATTGTCGAGAATATTGTCGGTAACCGACAGCAGCGTGCGGATGAAAGTCTCGTAACTTTGGCGACCTTCGGCAGCCCATCCTTCACGGTCGATGGAGGGGTTGGGCAGTTGCTTGGGATAGAAGCCACCCTTGGCGCCGGTGGGCACGATTACCGCGTTTTTGACGCGCTGGGCCTTCATCAAGCCGAGAATTTCGGTGCGGAAGTCGTCGCGCCGGTCGGACCAACGTAAGCCTCCCCGTGCAACGGGACCGCTGCGCAGGTGGATGCCTTCGACGCGGCGCGAATAGACGAAGATTTCGCGATAGGGCACTGGCTTGGGAAGATTGGGTACCTTGGACGAATCGATCTTGAAGGCGAGCGCTTCGCTTGCGGTAGCGGCAAACGCATTGGTTCTGAGGATTGCATCGATCAAAGCATTGTATTGCCGTAGGAGGCGGTCATCATTGATCGCTTTGACCTTGGACAGCCCGCGCTTGATTGCGCCACGGGCTTCGTCAATCGCGGCATCGCGGCCATTGCCAAAACCGGGATCATGACGTGCGGTAAACAGAGCCACCAATGCACGGGTCACGTCCGGCGCTGCCGCTAGGGCATCGACCACTGTGTAAATGGTGAAGCTCAGCCCAACTTGACGCAGATAGCGATAGAAAGCGCGTAGCCAGTTTGCCTCGCGAGCGGAAAGTCCAGCTTCTGGCACCAGCCGATTGAACGGATCGTTCTCCGCCTCGCCATTAAGCACCGCCGCAATGGCTTCCTCGATTGCAGAGGATCGGTCCATTAGTCCTTTCGGAGCGGCGCCGGGTTTCAGGTCGAGCAGGAAATCGTGGATCGTGCCCAGCCGCCCGTCATCCAACACGGTCGGCATTTCGGACTGCACATAGAAGCCAAAATCCTCCAGTGCCGGAACACCTTCGGATAGCGGCAGGCTCCCTTCCGATTGGTACAGTTTGAGACGCAGGCTGCCCTCTTGCTCCATTTCACCAAAGCACAAGCGGGCGCCGCGAACTACTTCATCGTTTTCCGCACTGCCATTGAGATCATGGAGGCGGGAAATATCCAGCGCCGCTTCCCGCGGACCGAAGCGACCGCGAAAACCGGTTGGGAAATGGTCTGCGAAACGCAGGGCAAGGCCAGCTGCTCGGGTCGGATCTTCGATCATGCCCAGCTCGGCTTCTACCGCTTCGCTCCAGCCCCGCAGAAGAGTTTGCATCTGCTCTTCAAGCTTTGTCTCGTCCGGGGCCTGTTCGCCATCGCGAATGTCGAAGACAAACCGGAGCGTAGCAAGGTTGCCGCCTTCGACTTCGAGACTCCAGTCGAGCAGTCGCGCGGAAGCTGCTTCCTCCAGCAATGCCTGGATCTCCAGTCGCACTTGAGTCGCCACCATGTCGCGGGGCAGCCAGACAAAGGCGAAGAGGTGGCGCGCAAGCGGAGCTTCTACAAGAGCAAGGCGCGGACGCGGCCGATCGACGAGGCTCATCATCGTCGTCGCAACACGCTCGACGTCTTCATCGGAAAACCCGATCAGCAGATCGTGGGGAAGGGCGGTCAGGGCGTGAACCAGTGCTTTCCCAGCATGGCCTGTTTCATCGAAACCATGCTGTTCGCGCAGCGTGTCGAGCTGGCGCCGCAGGCGCGGCACGCTACGCGGTGGTGCAGCTAGGGCCGCACTCGTCCACACCCCAGCATGGACCGAAAGCGCTGCCACCTTTCCATCTTTCTCAAGCGGAACGATGAACAGATCCAGCGGAACCCGGCGGTGAACATTGCTGAGGTGGTTGGCCTTGATGATGAGCAATCGGCGCCCATCCTTGCTTTTGTCGAACCATTCGAATGCCCGTTCGAAAGAAGCCTGAGCGAGCAAGTCCTGCGTGCTCTTGCGGCATATGCCTCGAGCATCCTGCTGGCTGCCGTCGCGCATCCGCACAACATGGCCGAGTTGGGTCAGCATTCCCGAATTCAGCCATTCGAGCAGTTCGGCGCCTTCATCGTCCGTCCGGCGAATACGCTGGGCGTCTTCAGTCATCGCTTCCCGCATGTCGGCCCAGTCGCTCACCGCCGCCCTTACATCGGCGAGCGTTTCCTTGAGACTGTCCTGAAGTTGCCGACGCGTTTTGGCATCGACGCGAGGAGCCTCGATATAGATCATCGACTCCCAATAGGCGTCTTCCGGATCGCCATCGGGAATGCCAGTCAGCCTGCCGTCACCGTTCCGCTCGACCGGGATGACGGGGTGGACCAGCCGATCGATCGAAAGGCCGAGCGCCGCGATAGTGGCGGCTATTGAGTCGACCAGGAACGGCATGTCGTCATTCACGATGGCGATGCGGGTCAGACGGCGTTCGTCGCTGATGCTCTCGATCGCCATGGAAGAGCGGCCTAGAGTGCGATCCGCCGCGAGCGCGCCAATAAAATCGGCGGCATCGGCCAGGCGCGCTTTATCGAACGGGGTATCGCCGCTCAGCAGCGATTGCCGCATCCTTTCTGTGATGGCTTTTTGGAGTTTGCCGGGAAGTGATGCAGTCTTCGAACCCATGAGAGCCTCTCTCCTGCGGGCGCATGATCGTTTCCGCGCCGCGAAATATTCGAGTCGTGTGTGTCACGACTTTCATCACGCGCCTAGGCCGGTTGGTAACGCCTATCAAGGCGGCTGATGGCAAATCTTGCAAACGTATGCGAAAGCTGAGACGAACCGCCTTGCCGCTACGGCATGCCTAACGCTGGAGAGCGCTCAACGCGAGTTCGAGCGAGTGATTGCGGGCCTGTGGGTCATACATGCTGCCGCCGAATATTATCTCGTCGGCGCCGGTGCGGTGGATGAAGGCCATCACTGTCTCTGCAGCCTGTTGTGGTGTACCGATCGCACTTGCCTGGCCGATGTGGGCGAGCATGGCCTGCGCTTGGGGCGGCAGGCTGTCGCGATAGCTGCGGACGGGTGGCGGGAGCTTGCCCGGCTTGCCGGTGCGCAGCGCCACGAAGGACTGCAACTGGGAGCTCGCGAGGTATTCCGCCTCTTCTTCGGTATCGGCGACGAACAGATTCATGGCAGCCATTACATGCGGTTTGTCACACGCATCGGAGGGTTGGAATTCATGCCGATACAGCTCCAGCGCTGCATCGAGGTGGTCGGGTGCGAAATGGCTGGCGAAAGCATAGGGCATGCCGAGCTTCGCTGCGAGCTGTGCGCCGAACAGGCTCGACCCCAGCATCCAGAATTCCGGCCTGGCACCAAGCCCGGGGCTCGGGTGGATGGCGGTCTCACCCGCCATAAATGCCATCAGCTCGACCACGTCCTGAGGAAACATTTCCGCAGCGCGATGAAGGTCCTTGCGGAGCGCCCGCTGAAGTTCGGGGCCAGCCCCCGGGGCGCGCCCAAGACCCAAGTCAATCCGGCCTGGAAACAGCGCATCGAGCGTTCCGAACTGTTCGGCTATCTGGAAAGGGGTATGATTGGGCAGCATTATGCCGCCTGATCCGATGCGAATGGTCGAAGTCGCATTGCCGATATGTGCCAGCACCACCGAAGTGGCACCGCCCGCGATACCATCCATGGCGTGGTGTTCCGCAACCCAGAAGCGTTTGCAGCCGACACTTTCAGCTGTTCTGGCCAGTGATGTGGCAGCATCGAACGCTTCCCCAAGCGTGCCTCCTTCACGTACCGGAACGAGATCAAGAATGGAAAATTCGGTCACGATTGCAATTGCTCCAGATAACCACGCGCCCGATTTGCCTCTTCGCTATCGGGCGCCACCAGCAGAACGGAATCAAAGCTGCGACGTGCTTCATCGTCACGGCCGGAAAGGGCCGCGATGACGCCGGCCTCCAGCCCGACGGCGGGATCTTGCGGCGCCAGCAAGGCTGCCTGCGCAATCTGTTCGCGTGCTTCCCCCAACCGCTCGAGGCGGCGTGAGAGCGTGGCCGACAATAGCCAGGCGCGTGCATTCTCAGGGTCGCTGGCGCGCGCATCGGCCAGGGCGGTGACGGCTTGATCGTTCCGGCCCAAGGCGACCAGTGCGCGGGCCCGATCGACCGAAACGCTCGCCAGGAGTACCGTATCGCCAGCCTGTGTTGCGTAACTTATCGCGCGGGCAAAGGCGATTTCGCCGATGGCTGGCTTGCCTTGGGCCATCGCGGCATTGCCAGACATCGCAGATAATCGCGCCTGATAGGCGGGCGCGCCATCGGGAACTTCCCCCGCGGCAAGGTCGAAGGCTTGTTGAGCTCCTTCGAAATCCTCAAGTCGGACCAGCGCGAGCCCCAGGCAGTGGGCCGACTGGGCGAGTTCGAGTTCATTTTCGGCAGTCTCGCGCCACTTCTGCGCCATGTCACTGGCTGCTTCCGGGTTGTCGGCAGCCAGAGTAACGCATTCGGCCAGCTTTCCGTTGGACGCACGGACCGCGCTTTTTATAGCTTCCTGGCTCTTTTGTGACGAGCGCTCGCGCATCTCCTCAGGCAGATCGGGAAAGGGAGTGACCGTGGGGGCGGGGCCCACCTGCATGAGCAGCAGAGCGAGAGCAGAGGCAATCATGAGAGGCCTTTCGAAAGTGCGTCGACGGTCTGCAGAAGCAGGGCGATATCCTGCTCCCGCGACAGCCGGTGGTCGCCGTCCTTTATCAAGGTGACCTGTATGTCGTCAGAACGAAGCGCATCTGCGAGTCTCAGGCTGATTTCCCAAGGCACGTCCTCGTCGCGCTGGCCATGAATCAGGCGCACGGGTGCATCGATCGGGATTTCGCTGCCCAGCAGCAATTGCGCCTGACCGTCGGCAAAGAAGCCGGGGTATATCGGCGTGGGATCGGGGCCATAGGGGTTTTCGTCGAAGACCGGCTGCCCGGCGTCCAGTTGCTTTTTGTCTTCAGCGGAACGGCCCCAATCGGTGAAGTCGGGCGCAGAGGCGATGCCGACTATCCCGGCGAGTTTGTTATCCAAATACATACCGGCGAGCAGCATCAACCAACCGCCCATCGAGGATCCTACAAGGACCACCGGTTCGTCTATCAATGCGTCGATCAGGGCCAGCACTTCTTCGCGCCATCTGGACAGGGTGCCATCGGCGAAATCGCCACCGCTCTGGCCGCATCCCGAATAATCGAGCAGCAGGCAGGCCCGCCCCTTTTCGCGGGCCCAGTCGTACAGCGCGTTTGCCTTGCTGCCGGCCATGTCGGACATATAGCCGGGCAGGAAAACGAGCGCGGGGCCGGTGCCGCGAATATGGCGATAGGCGATGCGCCTTCCATCGGGCATCATGAACTGTTTTGTATCGAACATCAGCGGGGATGTCGGGCCGCAATCGGACGATTGCAAGTTTTCAGAAAAAGTCGAACTCTTCCACGTCCGGATCGTCGGCGCAGATGGATTTCAGCGCCTTGAATTCCTCTTCGCTGAGGACGGGGGGATAGTCCGCTCCCTTACGGGCGGCAGCGCGGTAGGCTTTGGCCCGTTCGCCGGACGACGGGTGGCTCGCCATCCAGCCGAGCAGGGAGGAATCGCCGCTGTCGCCATGGTCCTTGGCCAAGCGGTCGAAGAAACCGGCGGCGCCAAGCGGCGAAATATCGGCTTCGGCCATGCGGGCGCGGGCATATTCGTCGGCTTCACGCTCGGCATCGCGCGAATAGCCCATCGACGCCAGCCCGACGGCCCCGTTGGTCACACCCGAATCCGCCCCTGCCAGCAGGATCGACAGGCCGAACTGCCGGAGCAGCGCGGTCATCACATGGCGTTCGCGGACATGGCCGACCTCGTGGCCGAGCACGCCCGCCAGCTCTTCGGGGCTTTCCGCCTGCTGCACCAGCCCATCGAAGATCAGCACCTGGCTGCCGGGCAGGGCGACGGCATTGACCATGTCCATATTGGCAATGCCAGCGCGCACTTTTTCGCGTTCCGGGTCGACCTTGGCCAGCAGCTTGGCAAGGGCTGCATCGCCTTGCGGCGTGTGGCAGATGCGGCCGCCGAAATCGCCCACCATGGCATCACCGATATTGCGTTCCCAGCTCGCCGGAATACGCGGGCCGAGCCAGTCCGGTGCAGTCATGAACAAGGCGACGGCCGCGGCGCTGGTGACGGCGAAGATCGCCGCGGCCTTGCCCAGACCCAGCCGGTCCACCCAGGCGCCATATTCGCTCCGCCCCGGTAGCTGGGCAGCAAGGCCCGGCGGCAGATCGTCGGGCAGGATCAGCCGGAAATCCGGCATGCTTTCGCTGCGATAGACAAGGCGACCCGGCCGGGTTTCGCCATAGCGCAGGTCTTTCGCATCCAGATCGATTCGGGAGGTCGGGGCGTCCAGCACCATGCGGCCCCGGCCGTCCCAGTTCAGCACTCCGGAATGGCGGACCGCATTGGTGCCGTCATACCATTCGGCGGAAATGGTGAAGGCCGTGTCCATCGGGTCAGATCGCGCCCATGTCGAAGGCGTCGAGCAGGCCTTCGCCATGTCTGGCGGTTCTGGTTTGCGACTGGGTCAGCTCGTCGAGCAATATCTCGCCGCCAGCTTCCAGATGGGTCACGAAGAATTTCCAGTGGCGGTAGGACAGAAAGATGAATCCCAGTCCGAAAGTGAAGACGACCAGCAGCGCATCGCCGATCAGCAGTTTGATCCAGTCCATCGTGGCCGCTTCGAAACTGAAATGCAGATCGCGCCAGCGCGTGGCGCCCACCACCTCGCGATAGAATTTCGCATAGAAGGCCACGGCAATCAGACCGAGGCCGATATAGAAGAACAGGACGACGCCGGCGAGGCCCACCAGGCCGCCGATGGCAGTGCCCTCCTCTCCGCCGATGCCGTAGCCGGCAAGCATGCCCATGCCGGCCATGATCAGGGCACCGACGAACATTACGAAGGGGGCAAGATAAAACAGCAGGAAACGCGTGAACACGCCGCCGGATTCGGCATTCGCTTCGAATGGGAAAGGGCCGAAGCTCATCTTGCTCCAGCGTTCGTTCCACAGGCTGGTCATCGACCAGGGAATCAGCAGGCCCACGGGCAGCCAGCCCACCAGCGTCTTCCACATGTAGGAGATGCCGAACGCAAAGCCGCCACTGTCGCTGCCGCCGCGAATGCCGCGCCAGCGGGTGCGCGACAGGCGATAGCGAAGCGCGCGAAAGCGGGCGACGCCGCCCAGGTAGAATATGGTCACCAGCGCCACAACACCGAGCCCGGCCCCGATCGTTTCATATCCGCGCGCGATCAGTGCCTGCGCCACGAAGGAGAGACCGAAGTAGGGCAGGCCGAACAGGAAAATGACAATCACGAAGCCCAGGAACAGTTCCATTCCCGTGCCCGCCCATTCCAGATGTTCATCGACGAAGCGGGTGCGCGACCACAGATACCGCCGTTCGCGCGCGGTCGCCCAAAAACGATAGATGCCCAGCGTGACGATCGTCAGCAGCAGGTTGGGCAGCGCGATCCGCGCGAAATCTTTCCAGTTTCCTTCGAAAGCAAACGCGCTGTCGGCGCCTTCCATGGCGTGCGGCCCCTGCATAACCAAACCCTTCGATCCTTTGCCGCGTGGTCGGGGATCGAAGGGGCGGTGTCAATCGGCGCGCGCTTTATTGATCGCGCAGAAAGATGTCCTCGATTGCCATTCCGAAGATATCGGCAATGCGGAAGGCCAGCGGGAGCGACGGGTCATAGCGCCCGGTCTCGATGGCATTGACGCTCTGGCGCGAGACGTCGAGCCGGGTGGCAAGATCCTGCTGGCTCCAGTCGCGCTCGGCGCGCAGCACCTTGAGGCGGTTTTTCATGCGCCGCGTGCCTTTTGCCATAGCTGTGCGAGAGCCAGCCCGATGGCCCAGACAGGCAGTACCCACCACGCCCATACATGCGGCGCCAGCTCAAACATTTCGAGGAATCCCCAAAAGATGCCGAGCGCCAGCACCAGACCGAGCCCGATCAGCGCGGCCATGATCGTGCGGTGCCGAAGGTATTCGTCCTGTTCTTCGGCAAGATAGCGCGCCATTGCCCAGATGATGCCGAAGGTCGGCAGCGTCGGTAACAGCGAGATCGCAAACACCACCGGGCGGGACAATTCATATTCGTTCCACAGAGTGACTGCGATGCCGAGCCCCAGCGCATAAGCAAAGCTGCTGATCAGCACCCGACGATTGTAGCGAACCATCGCCTCGCTAGCGCAGGCAGAACTTTTCTTTCGGGCAATCGGAATCAGCAGGCCCGTGGAAAGGGCAAGCAGGATGAATCCGGTTGGGCCGTCGATCGCGTCGGTCAGTTTGAGTGCACCGATCACGCCGATCGCGGCGAAATACAGGATTATCCAGAGATAGGGTGACCGCCCCCTGGATTTATCGGCCGAAAGGTCGGTCATGACAGGCTTCCGCAAGAGGAGCGGGTGATTTTGCGCATATGGACCAGCGCCGTGACGGCCAGGCCGATGGTGACGGTCAGCGCGACACCGTCCGACACCTCAAGGTGCGACAACAGCATGGCCGTGGCAATGATAAGCGAGCCGTAGGCGAGGGCTATGCGGCGGATAGTCATGGATATGAACTCCGGAATTGGATGACAGAAGGCAAAGGCGCTGCTCAGACAGACCCGGTCACAGGCCCTGTGCGCATGTCCCGCACCCGGCCTTCCCGTTGCGGCGGTTGAGTATCGCAAGCAGCGGAAGGGTGAATATGGCGAGGTAAGTCGACCAGTCCGGCAGTATGTCGACGATGTTGAGCAAAGCGACGCCCAGAATAGCCGCGGCCCAGACGAGATTGAGAAATTTCTGATTCATGACAACCCTCCTTTTCAAGATGTAAAGGTCATTTGTCATTCTCGTTATGTGATGTCAAGTTACATTGACAATTTGACAGGTTATCTTGGCAGATATGGGTTTTGGCTTGTCATGATATGGCCATGAGGCGCAGGCAGGCTGCGAGACGAGGAGATTTCATGACTGCCACCGAGCCCCCCGCTTCGCCGAAACTGCCCCCGCTTGACCGGCGCACCTTTTTCAAAGGCGGCCTGCTGGGGTCGGGCCTGCTGGCAGCACCGCTTTCGGCACAGCAGCCGGGGCGCGGCTTTACGCATGGCGTGGCCAGCGGCGAACCGGGGCCGGACCGCGTTCTGTTATGGACCCGGTTCCGGGCGGACCAGGACACCGCGCTAGAATTCGAAGTCAGCGAAACGATGGACTTTGCGACCACGGTTGCCAGCGGCACGGTTACCGCGCGGGCCGAAAACGACTGGTGCTGCAAGAGTTTTGCCACCGGGCTGCAGCCGGCGCGGTTCTATTATTTCCGCTTTATCGCCCCCGATGGCAGCATATCGGACAGCGGCCGCACGCGCACCTTGCCGCAAGGGCCCAGCGACCGGTTCCGCATGGCGGTGTTTTCCTGCGCGAATATCGGTTTCGGCTGGTTCAACGCCTATGCCCATGCCGCGGCAGACGGCAATTTCGACTGCGTGCTGCATCTGGGCGATTATTTCTACGAATATGCCGCGGGTACATATCCATCGACGGCGGAAACCGTTGCCGGGCGCAGCGTGTGGCCCGCGCACGAACTGGTCGCACTGGCCGATTACCGCGAACGGTATGCCGCCTATCGGCGCGATCCGGACCTGCGCCGCCTGCACCAGCTATTCCCGATGATCGCCATCTGGGACGATCACGAAAGCGCCAATGATTCCTGGAAGGGCGGGGCGCAGAACCACCAGCCCGAGACCGAAGGCGAATGGTCGGTGCGCAAGGCCGCGGCGATGAAGGCCTATCGCGAATGGATGCCGGTGTCCGACGAACCATGGGCGGACTATGAGGTGGGCGATCTCGCCACGCTCTACCGGCTCGACACCCGCCTGACCGCGCGGGACAGGCAGTTCGACCTGGGCGAAATTCTGCGGGAACGCGCAACGTCCGAAAAGGCCCGGGCCGCGCTCGTCGCGTTTCGCGATGGCGACTATGCCGATCCTTCGCGCGAATTGCTGGGGGCCGATCAGCAGGCCTGGCTGGCCGCAGGGCTCAAACGGTCCAGGGCGGCGGGCAAGACCTGGCAGGTGCTGGTCCAGCAGGTGCTGATGGGCACGGTGATATCGCCGCCGTCGCTGGCTGCGGCCCTGCCCAAGGATGCTCCCGATTATATCCGCCAGATGGTTCTGGCCGGAGCGATGGCGGGTTCGGAACGGCTGCCGTTCAACATGGATGCGTGGGATGGTTATCCCGCCGCGCGCCGGCGGGTGTTCGAAGCGGCGCTGGCAGCCGATGCCAACCTCATCAGCCTGGCGGGCGATACGCACAATGCCTGGGCCTTCGATCTCGATCTGGCCGGGGCGCCGGTAGGGGTGGAATTTGCCGGCCAGTCGGTCGCCTCGCCCGGCTTCGAGGGATATCTGCCGCAGATCGCGCCGGATGCGCTGGCGCGCGATGCCGTGGCCGCCAACGCCCAGCTGAAATGGATGGATCCCTCGCGCCGCGGTTATATGGCCGTCGAACTGACCCCCGGCAGCGCCAGCAGCGAATATCGCTTCCTCGCCAGCGTGACCGAAAAGGGGGCGGGTGTCGTGGCGACCAAGCGCGTGACGACGCTGGCGGGCAGCCGCACGCTCGACATGGGTTGAGGAATCGGCCGGTCGCCGCTATCCGGGGCGGCATGACGCAGATGCGGATATCGACCCCCACTACCACCACCCCGGGCATCCGGGGGCGGTCGGTCGCGGGTTGAGCGATCCACTGCCGTCCGGTTTCGGGCGGTGGGCGTTTCTTCTCGAAATCGGAATTCTTCGTAAACGCCGCTTCAAGGCTGCGCCTCCTTGTGCCATGGGCGCGGCAATCAACGGCGAAGAGCCTTAGGACGAGACGATGACGGAACTTCTCAAGATCAGCCTGCCCGATGGATCGGTGCGTGAAATGGAACCCGGCTCCACCCCGGCCGACGTTGCGGCCGCGATCGGTCCAGGTCTCGCCAAGGCGGCAATTGCCGCGCGCGTGGATGGTGAACTGCGCGACATCAACCGCCCGTTCGAAAGCGATTCCGAACTGGCTCTGGTTACCGCGCGGGACGAGGAAGACGCGCTGGAACTGGCCCGTCACGATTTCGCCCACGTCCTCGCCGAAGCGGTGCAGGCGCTGTGGCCCGGCACGCAGATCACCTTCGGCCCGGCGACGGATGACGGCTTTTATTACGATGTCAAAGCGCCCGACAGCCGGGACCCGTTCAGCATGGACGATCTGCCCGCGATCGAGGAAAAGATGCGCGAGATCATCAAGGCGGACAAGCCCCTGCGCCGCGAGGTGTGGAGCCGCCAGCAGCTGATCGACAAGTGGGAAGCCGAAGGCGAGGTCTTCAAGGCCGAATGGGCCAGGGAACTGCCGGAAAACGAAGAGCTGACCGTCTATTGGTCGGGCGAAGACTGGCTCGACATGTGCCGCGGCCCGCACCTGCCCAGCACGGGCAAGCTCGACCCGCAGGCTTTCAAGCTGATGCGCGTGGCGGGCGCTTACTGGCGCGGCGATCAGAAGAACGCGCAGCTCACGCGGATTTACGGTACCGGCTGGCTCAACAAGAAGCAGCTCAACGCCCACCTCACCAGGCTGGAAGAAGCCGCCAAGCGCGACCACCGCAAGCTGGGCCGCGAGATGGACCTGTTCCACCTGCAGGAAGAGGCGCACGGCTCGGTGTTCTGGCACCCCAAGGGCTATCGCATCTGGCGCGAGCTGGAAGCCTATATGCGCCGCAAGATGGACGGCGGCGGTTACCGCGAGATCAAGACCCCGCAGGTGATGGACGCGCGCCAGTGGGAGCAGTCGGGCCACTGGGGCAAGTATCGCGAAAACATGTTCGTGATCCCCGACGAAGTGCCCAACACCGAGGAAGACGGCCCGGTCATCTCGGGCGAAGCCGACTGGATGGCACTGAAGCCGATGAACTGCCCGGCCCACGTGCTGGTGTTCAAGCAGGGCATTACATCCTATCGCGACCTGCCGATCCGGCTGGGCGAAATGGGCTGCTGCCACCGTAACGAGCCGCACGGCGCGCTCCACGGGCTGATGCGCGTGCGCCAGTTTACGCAGGACGACGCGCATATCTTCTGCACAGAGGGTCAGGTGGTGGAAGAGGTGCAGGCCTTCATCGCGCTGGCCGATGCGGTCTATCGCGATTTCGGCTTCACCTATGACATCAAGCTGGCGCTGCGCCCCGAACAACGCTTCGGCAGCGATGCCGACTGGGACAAGGCCGAGCAGGAATTGCGCGACGCGTTGACCGCCAATGGCCTCGAATGGGAAGAGCTGCCCGGCGAGGGCGCGTTCTATGCGCCCAAGCTCGAATGGCACCTGACCGACGCGATCGGGCGCACCTGGCAGGTCGGCACGATCCAGTCCGACCGCGTGCTGCCCGAACGGCTCGATGCGAGCTACATTGGCGAGGACGGCGAAAAGCACCGTCCGGTCATGCTGCACCGCGCGATCTTCGGGTCATACGAACGCTTCATCGGTATCCTGATCGAGCATTTTGCAGGCCGCCTTCCGGTATGGCTCGCCCCGGTGCAGGCCGTAGTTGCGACCATCGTTTCGGATGCGGACGACTATGCCAAGGAAGCGGTCGCCAGGCTGGAAGCGGCCGGCATCCGGGTCGAGAGCGATCTTCGCAATGAGAAGATCAACTACAAGGTCCGAGAACATAGCCTGGCCAAGGTCCCGCACCTGCTGGTGGTCGGGAAACGTGAAGCGGATGAAGGCACCGTGGCGGTGCGGACGCTGGGCGAAAAGGATCAGCGCGTGATGAGCCTCGACGAGGCGATCACCATGCTCAAGACCGAGGCGACCCCGCCGGATCTGAAATGATAATTCGCCAGCGGGGTGCAGGCGAGCATGATCGCGTGCTCGCGATCTGGCGCCGGGCGGTCGATGCAACCCATGGCTTTCTTTCGCCCGAAGACCGCAGGGCGATCGAGGCACAGCTTGGCGAGTTTCTGCCGCAGACGCCGATGTGGGTCGCGGAATGCGATGGCGAAGTGCAGGGCTTCATGGTGCTGCATGGAGGCATGATCGAGGCGCTCTTCATCGATCCGGACCGGCACGGCAGCGGTGTCGGCTCGGCCCTGATTGCCCATGCGCTCGATCTCGCTCCGCATGCAAAGGTGGATGCGAACGAGCAGGCAGACAATGCCGTGCCGTTCTATGAAGCGCGGGGGTTTCAGCGGATTGGCCGTTCCGATCACGATGATCAGGGGCGGCCTTACCCCATCATCCATTTCCGCCATCCGGGCCGGGAATAGCCTCGCGTGGATGTGATCTTGGGCTATGGCATGGCGGCTGTAGGGGCTGCGCTTCTGGCTGCATTCGGATCGGCCTTTGTGCGCGGGCTCACCGGTTTTGGCATGGCGATCCTGATCGTGCCAATCCTGGCGCTGGTACTGTCGCCCGTGCATGCGGTGCTGGTGACGAATTTCCTGTCCGTGTTCATGGGTATTTCCGAAATCCGGCGGCTCCTGCGCGGCGCGGAAAGATCGGCTTGGCACATCATTGCCCTGGCCACGGTGACGACGCCCATCGGGTTGTATGCCCTCAGTCTCACCACCCCGGCCGCAGCGCGCATCATCATTGCTTTCATCGCCCTGTCGGCCTTCGCGGCGATTTTCCTGCCCCGGCGCGGTGCGCACGATCACCACCCTGCAACGACAGGCGGAGTGGGTGCGTTGAGTGGGCTGATGACGGGATATGCCGGAATGCCCGGCCCGCCAGTCGTGCCGTATTACGTGGGGCGCGATATACCGCGCGAAACGGCCAAGGCATCGATGCTGCTGATCTTTACCTGCGCTTCCACCGCCGGCTTGGCGAGCGGCGCGGTCATCGGCGTACTAGAATGGAAGCTGGCTTTACTGGCGGCTCTCCTGTTGCCGACCGCGATGATCGGCAATTGGCTGGGCAACAAGGCTTCGGGCCGAATTGAAGACCGCACCTGGCGCATCTGTGTGGGCATCGTGCTTGGCGGCGCTGCCGCCGCTGCGCTGTGGAAGGCGTTCGTCTAAACGCTCACCAAGGCAGCACAGGTCCGGCAAGAATCAGCGCCAGACCGCAGCCGCTTACCAGCAGCGCCCGCGCGATGTCTGCCACCGAAAGATCGGTGAAATACATGCGGGCGGGGGCGGGTGATTGGGCCATCGGCCCAGCCTAGGCGGCAATCCCTAAGACAAGATTAAGGCCGCCAGCCTGCCGATGGCATCTGCTGGCTGGCACAGTGAAACCCGCCGCCGCCGGCAAGAACGGCATCACCAGGCAGCCCAAGAGTGGCGCGGTCGGGAAACAGTTCGGAAATCGCGGCTACGCCTTCCTCGTCATGCGGGCTGCCGAAGGTCGGCACAACGACAAGGTGGCTGGTAATCGCGAAATTCGCGTAGCTTGCGGGTTCGACATGATCCCCGCTGGTGACAAGGCCGGGGGACGGTATTTCCGTCACGGTCACACCCGCCTCTTCCGCACGCCGCCGCGCATTGGCGTATATCTGCGCATTGGGATCGTCTCTGCCGGTCGCTCGCGGCAGGCACAGCGTATTGGCAGCCACGAAGCGGCCGAGATTGTCGACATGACCATCGGTATGGTCGTTGACGAGGCCATCGCCGAGCCACAAAATGCGATCGAATCCCAGATCGTGCAGCAGCCGTTCCTCGATCCCAGCGCGGGAAAGCTGGGGGTTCCGGTTCGGATTGAGCAAGCATTGTTCGGTCGTCACGACCAGCCCCGCGCCATCCCCGTCGAGCGCCCCGCCTTCCAGGATCCAGTCGGACGTTTCGAGTGGCAGCCCGGCATCCCTGGCCAGTTCGGCGCCAACGGTCTGATCGCCGTCCATCAGGTACTTGCCGCCCCAGCCGTTGAAAGCGAACCGTCGTGCGGCGCGGCTGCCATCCTCGCCACACAGCACCAGCGGACCGGTATCGCGTAGCCAGATGTCGCCATAGGCACGGCGTTCCAGCTTGACGCCGCCGGTCACCAGCTGGCGGGCCCGCGCCTCGTTCGCGTCGTCACGCACCAGCAGGCGGACTTCCTGCCCGCTTTCCGCCACGGCGTTGGCGAAGGCCGCAATCTGCTCCTGCGCGCGCGGGAGCACTTCGGGCCATTCATCGGCGTCGTGGGGAAAGCCGATCCACAGCCAGTCCTGCGGCGCCCATTCCGGCGGCATACGAAGGGTCATGGATCGGGGCTTTCGTTACTCGGCCTTCGGCGCGCCGCACAGCGCACCATCGGCAGAACAATCTTCGTCGCGGGTGGCCTTGAATTCATCGCCTTCGACCCAGTTCGGCCAGCTGGTGGAATCAGCCAGCATCCGCCCGATGCGATAGAAGAGCTTGAGGTCTGCCATCACGCCCGACCAATCCCAATTGGGATCGTATTCGTCCTTCGGCCCATGATAACGCTTGTCGCGATATTCGGCCTGGACCGCAGCACCCGCTGCCTTGCCCCCGTCGATAAGGTCTTCACCGCCATCGAGATAGAGCATCGGCACGCCGCGCTTGGCGAAAGCGAAGTGGTCGGACCGGTAATAATAGCCCGCTTCGGGATTGGGATTGGGTGTCGTGACGCGATTGTCGTTCATCAGCGCTTTGTCGAGGAACAGATCGAGCTGCGATTTGCCAGGTCCGACCACGGTCACATCCTTGGCCGCGCCTGCCATCAGGAACGCATCCATATTGATCCCGCCGACCGTCTTGTTGAGTGGGAAGACCGGATTGGCCGCGTAATAGTCGGCACCGAGCAGGCCCGATTCCTCAGCAGTCACGGCAAGGAATACCAGGCTGCGCTTGGCCGGGCCTGCCTTGGCATGCGCTTCCGCCAGAGCGACCAGCGCTGCCGTGCCGGTGGCGTTGTCGACGGCACCGTTGCAGATATCGTCGCCATCGGGCGCTGGTGTGCAACGGCCCAGGTGATCCCAGTGTGCCGTGTGCATGACATATTCGTCGGCGCGCTCGCTGCCCGGCAGAATGCCGATGACATTCTTCGATGCGAAGGTGCGAATGTCGTTGCGGAAACTGGTCGATGCCTTGAGTCCGAGAGGGACTGCCTTGAAATCGTCCTTGCGCGCAGCAGCCATCAGATTGTCGAGATCCTGGCCTGCAGCGGCAAGGATCTCGCGGGCCTTTTCCTTTTGCACCCAGCCATTCACCGTTGTCATCGGCGGCGGATTGTTGCCGCGATCGGCATAGGCCTGCGGGCCGGACCAGCTGCTTTCGACAACGTTCCAGCCATAGGCTGCCGGTGCGGTGTCATGGATGATGATGGCACCGGCTGCACCCTGTCGGCCGGCCTCTTCGTATTTATAGGTCCAGCGGCCGTAATAGGTCATGGCCTTGCCGTTGAAGGGGCCTTCCAGCGTTTCGGCACCAAAATCGGGATCGTTGACCAGGATGACGGCGGTCTTGCCCTTCATGTCCAGGCCTTCGTAGTCGTTCCAGCCTTTTTCAGGGGCATTGATACCGTAGCCGACGAAGACCAGTTCGCTATCGTCCAACTTGGTCTCGACATCTTCACGATAGGTGACGCCGACCCAATCCGTTGCATAGGTCAGCTTCATATCGCCATTATCGCCGCCCGAGATCGTCAGCGGAGCGAAATCCTTGCCGGTGATTTCGACCAGCGGCACGTCCTGCACCCAGCTGCCGTTATTGCCCGGCTTAAGGCCGGCCTTTTCGAATTCCTCGATAAGATAGGCGATCGTCTTTTCTTCACCCGCCGTACCGGGCGCGCGGCCTTCGAATTCGTCGGAAGAAAGCCGTTCCGTGACGCGCTTCATGGTCTCTTCCGAGATCGTTCCGTCGGCGACTTCAGGCAAATCGAGCGTTGCGCCAGCGTTTTCCGAATCCTGCCCCATAGAACAGGCGGACAGGAGAAGCGCGGCACAAGCGGCGACCGTAAAGCGTTTCATGGGACAAGTTCCTCTCTTCGCGTCTCGCAATGCCGCGCTTCTTGTCAGCATGATGGCGCAAGGGCAAGCTTGCGCCGCCTGCTTTGGGGCGGCAGGGAAGCAGCAATGGCTGTCGACTGGACTTCTGCGCTGGAGCGCGCCCGTATGCACGCCCCGTTTCTTGCGCGGGCGCTGGAGCGGCGGCCGGAACTGGCTGAATTGCTGGCTGAAGGAAAGGGCGAAGAAGCGCTCCGCGCTGCCAAGCGGGTGGATGAAAGCGATGCGGCAACTGCGCTGCGCCGCGAGCGATTGGGCCTGGCGGTGGTGCTCGCAATTGGCGATCTGGCGGGGGCCTTCGATCTCGACAAGGTCATGCGGGAGCTGTCGACCTTTGCGGATCGAGCGCTTGATTCGGCGCTGAACGCGGCAATGCTTCGGCGTGTGCCCGATGCCGAGCAGGCGGGAATGATCGGTCTGGCGCTGGGCAAGCATGGCGCGGGCGAACTGAACTATTCATCGGATATCGATCCCATCCTGCTTTATGACCCGGCCACGCTGCCCCGCCGCGAGCGTGACGAACCGGGCGAAGCGGCGCAGCGCTATGCGCGCGACGTGGTGCGGTTGCTGTCGGAAGTGACCAGCGAAGGCTATGTCTTCCGCGTCGACCTGCGGCTGCGCCCGGCCTCGGAGGTCAGCCCGCTGGCCATTCCGCTCGATGCGGCCATCACTCATTACGAAAGTTCGGCGCTGGCGTGGGAACGGGCCGCTTTCATCCGGGCGCGCGCCTGCGCGGGCGATATTGCGGCGGGCGAGGCATTTCTCGACCATATCCGACCGTTCGTCTGGCGCAGGAGCCTCGATTTCGGCGCGATCGATGAGGTGCGCCGGCTGACGCACCGCATCCGCGATCAGCACAGCGGTCCGGCCGTGCCGGAGCCCGGCTACAATCTGAAACTGGGCCGCGGCGGCATTCGCGAAATCGAATTCTTCGCCCAGACGCACCAGCTGATTCACGGGGGCCGCGATCCTTCGCTGCGATTGCGCGGCACGCGGGCGGCGCTCGATGCGCTGGCGGCAACCGGGCGGATCGGTGAAGAGGATGCCAGTGCTTTGGGCGAAAGTTACGACGGGCTGCGGACTATCGAGCACCGTCTGCAGATGGTCGGCGACCAGCAGACCCATTCGCTGCCTGCGGGCGAGGCACTGGACAATGTCGCCCGCCTGCATGGTCTGCCTGATGGCGGCGCGCTGGTGAAGCATGTGCAGGATCTGGCGCGCCCCGTGGCCGAACGGTTCGATGCCCTGCTCGACGAAGACCGGATTTCCGTGCCCACAAGCGCACCGCATGTGCTGGTGGAAGAGGCCGCGACGTGCGAAGCGCCGGCACAACTTGTCGATCGGATCGCAGGCTGGACCGACGGCAAGTATCAGGCCCTGCGCAGCACGGCGGCGCTCAATGCCTTCGAAGCGATCCGCCCCGATCTCGTCGCATCGATATCCGCTTCGCCCGATCCGGATGCAGCGGTGCTGCGCTGGGAAGGTCTCATTTCGCGACTGCCGAGTGCCATCAATCTCTTTCGCCTGCTCGAGGCGCGGCCCGGGCTGTTCGCGCTGCTGGCCGATTGCCTGACACTGGCCCAGCCGCTGGCAGACGAACTGTCCCGGCGGCCCCACCTGCTCGACGCGCTGATCGACCGCAGTGCGCTCGACCTGCCTGGCAGCGTGGAGGATCTCGTCGACAAGATGAGCCGGCGCGAACGCGGCGACGACTACGAAACCCGGCTTGATCGCTTGCGCGTAGTTACCGGGGAAACCCGTTTCGCGCTGGGTGTCCAACTGATCGAGGCTGCCCATGATCCGCTGCAGATTGCCGCCGGGCTCTCTCGCACGGCCGAAGCGGCCCTGCAGGTGGCGCTCGATGCCGCCGAGGAGGAATTTGCGGCAAAGCATGGGCGCATCGCGGGCAGCGAACTGGTGGTTCTGGGGCTGGGGCGGCTTGGCGGCGGAGTGCTGACCCATGCCTCTGATCTCGACATCATCTATCTTTTCACCGGGACGCATGAAGGCGAGTCCGATGGCGCTCGCCCGCTTGGCGCAACGCTTTATTTCAACCGGTTGGCCCAGCGCGTGACAGCCGCTCTCAGCGTGCCGACGGCGCAGGGTGCGCTTTACGAAGTCGACACGCGTCTGCGTCCGCAGGGCAATCAAGGCCCGCTGGCTGTCAGTGTGGAAAGTTTCGCCCGGTACCAGCGCGAGGATGCCTGGACTTGGGAGCATATGGCGCTGACACGTGCCCGTGTCCTAGTCGGCAGCCAAGCAGCCCGCAGGAATGTGGCTGCTGTCGTGGCGTCGGTCCTGTGCCGCGAACGCGACCCCGATGACCTGCGCGCCGATGCACTGAAAATGCGCAGCGACATGGCCGCACACAAGCAGGCGCGTGGACCGCTCGACGCAAAGCTGCTGCGGGGCGGCCTTGTGGACATCGAATTCCTCGTGCACTTCCTGCAGCTGCGCCACCGCGAGGCTTTGACGCCGCATCTTGATCAAGCCGTGGCCGGGTTGGTATCGGTCGGGCACCTGCCCGGAGCCATTGTCGATGCCCATGGCTTGATGACGCGGTTGCTGGTGGGTACGCGGCTGCTCGCGCCCGATCTCGAACGGCCAAAGGCTGCTGCCGCAGCCCTGCTGGCCCGGCAGAGCGGGTGCGAAGACTATGCGCAGCTGATGGAGCGTCTGCGGGCTGCGCGCCGCGATGTCGCGGCATCATGGCATGCCATATATGGCGAAACCCTGGAGATAGACGAATGACCAAGACCTATGGCGAAGGCGACGCTTTCCCCGATTTTTCCATGGCGACACCTGATGGTGGGACGGTCACCAAGGCCGACCTGGCGGGCAGGAAGGCGGTGATCTTCTTCTATCCTAAGGACAACACTCCCGGCTGCACTACTGAAGCAAAGGATTTCACCGCTCTCAAAAGCGAGTTCGAGAAAGCAGGCACCTATCTCCTTGGGGTCAGCAAGGATTCGGCCAAGAAGCATCAGAACTTCATCGCGAAGCACGATCTTGCCGTCGATCTGGCGACCGACGCCGAGGATGGCGGGCTGTCGGACGAACTGGGCGTGTGGACCGAAAAGAAGATGTACGGCAAAACCTTCATGGGCATGGTCCGCTCGACTTTTCTCATTGGCGATGATGGCAAGATCCTGCGTGTCTGGCCCAAGGTGAAGGTTTCCGGGCATGCTGAAGAAGTGCTCGCGGCTGCCCGCGCGGCATGACATCGGTCCGCCCCACTGTATCAGGCGCGATCCACGATGCACTTCTGACCGGCGATGCCAGGGCCAAGGTCTTTGTCGCCCGGCGGGTTGCGCGCGACTGGCGGTTGGGACGGCTCGATTTCACTTTCGACTGTGCCATGCCGGATCGCCCGGCGTGGCCGGCCAATCTTGAACTTCTGCCGCCCGGTCGCATGCCAAGGCGCGGGAAAATGGGTTCGGAGCGTAATCGCGCGGCCTTGTGGCACGCCCTGGCGCATATCGAATTTGTCGCCATCGATCTCGCGCTCGACATGGCGGGGCGTTTTGGCGCGGCCATGGGGCCGCAGTTCGTTTCTGACTTCCTCTCGGTGGCGGCGGACGAGGCGATGCATTTCGCCCTGATCGCCCGCAAAGTCGATTCGCTCGGCCTGTTCTACGGGGCGTTGCCTGCGCACAACGGGTTGTGGAGCGCTGCGCAGGACACCGCTCATGATGTGGCGGCGCGGCTGGCCATCGTTCCCATGGTGCTGGAGGCGCGCGGGCTTGATGTCACGCCCGCAACCCTGGATCGTGTTCGCGCGCAAGGTGATGAAAATGGGGCGAAAATTCTGCAGAGAATTCTTGACGATGAAATTCGTCACGTTGCGACCGGGTCAAAGTATTTTCACGCCGTCTGCGCCGACCGCAGTGAGAACCCACGGAAAACGTGGCAAAATCTGGTGCGAACGCATTTTTCCGGTGGGTTGAAGGCACCGTTCAACGACTCAGCGCGTTTCGCAGGCGGTCTGCCGCGCGAGTATTATGCAGCTATTGCTTGATTAACTTTTTCATCGATAACCCAAACTCACGAGACGCCGGGGGGTTCCGGCAGTGACTAATAAAGGGTGGAAACGGCACGGGACGCCGGGTTCGCCAAGGATCGAAAGGCGCGCAAAGCGCCAGATGGACGGGTTTAGCATGATCACCAAGCGCAATACGCTTGCTCTCGCAGTAGTGGCCGGTTTCGGCATCGCCGCAGCTCCGGCTCAGGCACAGGAAACCAACGCTGCTGCCGCAGTCGGGGCAATCGACATGAGCAAGGTGGCCGCGCCCGCCCAGACCGGTGAGGATGCTCAGTTCAAGCAGCTTTTCGCACAGTGGGACAATCTCGATCGTGCCACTCCTGCAGCAACGAGCGTTTCGGTGCCGTCGCGCATGCCGCTCGATAACACCAGGTTGACCAGCGATTACGGTATGCGGACCCACCCGGTGCTTGGTGGTCGTCGCAGCCATAAAGGTGTCGATCTTGCGGCTCCGGTTGGTACGCCGATCTATGCGACTGCCGATGGATATGTCAGCAAGGCCGAATGGTTTTCCAGCTACGGCAAATTCGTTTCGATCGAACACGGTGCCAATCTGCAGACCCGCTTTGCCCACATGTCTGATATCGCGGTGAAGGCAGGCACTCGTATCAAGAAGGGCGACATCATCGGCTATGTCGGGTCAACCGGCCGTTCGACCGGCCCGCATCTCCATTACGAAGTCCGCATCGACGGCAGGGCTGTGAACCCGGTTCCTTACATGGTCGAATCGGAAGCTCAGCGTGCGTTTGCTCTCGCCACCGGCGCTGGCGGTCAGGGTGACGGCGACGACTGATTACGGGCCCTCGGGCTTTGCGAAAAAGGCGGCGGGAGCGATCCTGCCGCCTTTTTTCTTGCCCAAGCCAGCGGGTAAGGTAGGTTTCGTCTCGAAACTGGAAGAGTCCCCACGAAGGGGGCCGCCGGAGAGGAGAGAGCCGACCCATGCACCCTATTGCCCATGCGCAAACGCGCCCCGACCATGCCGCCATTATCATGGCGGGCAGCGGCGAAACCGTAACTTTCGGCCAGATGGATGATTACGCGAATCGCTTCGCGCAATTGCTGCGCTCGCGCGGTTTGAAGCGGGGTGATCATTTTGCCGTGCTCATGGAGAATAACGCTCACTACCTTCAGGTGGTGTGGGGTTCCCAACGGGCAGGCACGATGCTGGTGCCGATCTCGACCCGGCTGACGGCGCCGGAAATCTGCTACATCCTGAAAGACGCCAACGCCAAGTTCTTGCTGACGACCCGCAAATTCGCCGAAGCGATCGAGGGCATTCGCGCCGAATGTGCCGATTTGCCGCTGCTGATCGTCGGCGGCGAGGGGGATGAGGATTACGAGGCGGCTCTTGCTGCGCAGCCTGCCGAACCGATCGCCGATCAGGCACCGGGCCAGTACATGCTCTATTCCTCGGGCACGACGGGGCGGCCCAAGGGGGTGAAGCCCGCGCCGCCTGCCGATGAGGATATCCAGGCCACCAACCCGCTGGTGGGGCTGGCCGTGATGGGGGCGGGCATGCCGGCAGATGGCAGCATGGTCTATCTCTCGCCAGCCCCGCTTTACCACGCGGCCCCGCTCGGCTGGTGTACCACGGCGCAACGGCTGGGCGGTACGGTTGTGGTGATGGAGAAATTCGATCCGGAGCATGCACTGGCCACGATCGAGAAATATCGCATCACCGACAGTCAGTGGGTGCCGACCCATTTCGTGCGCATGCTCAAGCTCGATCCCGAAGTGCGGAGCAAATACGATCTGTCGAGCCACAAACGCGCGCTCCACGCGGCAGCGCCCTGTCCGGTGCCGATCAAGCGCGAGATGATCGAATGGTGGGGGCCGATCATCAATGAATATTACGCCGGGTCGGAAGGCATCGGCATGACGCTGATCAAGGCGGAAGACTGGCTCGACCATCCCGGCAGCGTGGGCAAGGCAATCCACGGCACGCTGCATGTCTGCGATGCGGAAGGCGAGGAAGTCCCCGCCGGGCAGGACGGGCTGCTGTTCTTCGAAAACGAACTGATCCCGACCTACCACAACGATCCCGACAAGACGCGCGAGGCGATGCATCCCAAGGGCTGGATGACGCTGGGCGATATCGGGCACGTCGATCAGGACGGTTATCTCTACCTCACCGACCGCAAGAGCCATATGATCATTTCGGGTGGAGTGAACATCTACCCGCAGGAGATCGAAAACCTGCTCGTCACCCATGACAAGGTGATGGATGCGGCGGTGATCGGCGCGCCCTGCCCCGATTTCGGCGAGAAGGTCGTCGCCGTGATCCAGCCGCTGGACATGGCCGAGGCCGCGCGGGACGATGGCCGCGCGCTGGAGGCGGAACTGCGCGAATTCCTTGCCCCCAGCCTGGCCAAGATCAAGATGCCCAAGCAGTTCGACTTCCGCCCGCAATTGCCGCGCGAGGCGAATGGCAAGCTCTACAAGCGCGAACTGCGCGACGAATACCTCGCCAAGGCCGAAACCGAGACGGAGCAGGCATGATGGCGACACAGGACAAGCCCCGGCTCGATTCCGCCACCGCCCGCCAGGTCATCGACCCGGCCAGCTATGCCGAATGGGACGGCCTGCTCGACACGTTCGACCGTCTGCGTGAAGAGGCACCGGTCGCCTGGGTCGAAGCGGAGAACAGTGCCATCCATCCCCCCTTCTGGCTGGTCACCCGCTATGACGATGTGATGCGCATGTCGAAGGACAACGCCACCTTCCTCAACAACCCGCGCACCGTCGTCTTCAGCCTGACCGAGGGCATCGAATTCGCCAAGGCTTTCAGCGGCGGTAGCGAGCATATGGTGGCCAGCCTGGTCACTTTCGATGCGCCGATCCACATGAAGTACCGCAAGCTGACGCAGGAATGGTTCATGCCCAAGAACCTGCGCGGCGTGGAAGACGAGATTCGCGCCATCGCCCATGCCGCGGTGGACCGGTTGCTGGCGGGCGGCACCGAAGCCGATTTCGTCAAGGCCGTATCCGCGCCCTATCCGCTGCATGTGGTGATGCAGATCCTTGGTGTGCCGGAGGAGGACGAGCCGCGTATGCTGATGCTGACGCAGCAGATGTTCGGCGGCAGCGACGAGGATCTGAACCAGTCCGGCATGAAGGACCTTCCGCCCGAAGCGGTCACGCAGATCGTGGCCGGGGCGGTCAAGGACTTCGAAGCCTATTTCGCCCAGCTCACGGCCGACAAACGGGCCAATCCCACCGGCGATGTCGCCAGCACCATCGCCAATGCCATGGTCGATGGCGAACGGCTGAACGATCGCGACATGATGGGCTATTACATCATCGTCGCCGCGGCGGGTCACGACACCACCAGCGCCAGCACGGCGGGCGCGATGCTGGCCCTGGCGCAGGACCCGGCGCAATGGGCGCGGGTCCGGGCCGATCGCAGCCTGCTGCCCGGCATCGTGGAAGAGGCGATCCGCTGGACCAGCCCGGTGCAGCACTTCATGCGCACCGCCGCCGAAGATACCGAGGTCGGCGGCCAGCCGATTGCGAAGGGCGACTGGCTGATGATGAACTATGTCGCCGCCAATCACGATCCCGCGCATTTCGACAATCCGCGCCGGTTCGATGCCGCGCGCAGCCCCAACCGCCATCTCGCCTTCGGGGCGGGGGCGCACCAGTGCCTCGGCCTGCATCTCGCCCGGCTGGAGATGCGCATCCTGTTCGAAGTGCTGCTCGACCGGATCGAGACGGTGGCGCTGGCGGGCGAACCGGCACGCAGCAAATCGACCTTCGTGGGCGGGCTGAAGGCCCTGCCGCTGCGCTTCACCCCGGCCTGATTCGCAAGGGGAGCCCGTTCAGCTTCGGGCCGTGAAGCCCGAGACATGGACCGGGTGTTACACTGTCCAGGCGCAAAACTTTGTCGGTTTGCGCAAAATCGCGTCAGCTTGCGCCAGACGGCGTCGGCTTGCGGGCGAAAAGCGTCGGTTTGCGCAGGCCGCATGTCGGCTTGCCCCGGCAAACTGACGGCTTGCCCGTCGCAGCTGTCAGCTTGGACCACGGGGCGAAGCGGCGCGGTTGCGGGTGATGAACGGTGTGGAAAGAGCCGCCAGCACCCTATCACACCGCGCAGCCTGTAGGAAAATCATGGGCTTGCAAGCGCAGTCGGGGGGCATGCCACCTAGGTATTGCACCGGGGATTCGAACTCCGTTCGTCGCATATTACTACCGGATTAACGGCATTTCGGCTAGATTTGATGCCATGGAAAAAGACGAATGACGAACTCTTCTGGACCCTGGTCCCGAAGCCGTAGTCTTTCACCTCCAATAGCTAAAAGAAGGGGAGGGGAATGACATTACTTGAACCTTACAATGCGCCGTTTGCGATTGCGCTTGTCTTGATGCTGGCGCTGTTGATCATTCAGATTTTCGGTGTGCTCGACTTGGACATCGATCTCGACGCTGATGGCGATGGCGCGCTGAATGCCGGGCCGGTGGACGGGCTGCTGACCCTGCTGGGTCTGGGCCGTGTCCCCTTGACCGTCTGGCTGGTTGTGTTCCTGTTGGTTTTTGCCGGCGCAGGAGTGGGCATTCAGCAATTGGCACAGAGCTTTACCGGTGCGCCGCTCGATCGCATTCTGGCGGCGGTCATTGCCGCAGGCTGTGCCGTTCCGGCCGCCGCGGCGATTGCCCGCCCGCTCGGGCGCATCCTGCCGCAGGACGAAAGCACTGCAGTCGATACTCATACGTTGCTGGGGCGCCGTGCAACGATAACCGACGGAGTTGCCCGCAGTGGATTTCCCGCGCGTGCGCGTGTGCTGGATCTTCACGGTCAGGCGCATCACGTGATGGTCGAACCACATGAGCAATCGTCCGAATTGCAT
Organism: Pseudomonadota bacterium; assembly: GCA_023394965.1. Taxonomy (GTDB): domain Bacteria; phylum Pseudomonadota; class Alphaproteobacteria; order Sphingomonadales; family Sphingomonadaceae; genus Qipengyuania. Next base: position 62,858 of record JAEWZX010000007.1, read on the forward strand.
GCCGGGGACGAGGTCCTGCTCGTCCGCCGGGAGAACAATCAATTTTACGCGACCGCGCTCGCAGAGCGCCGCCTGTCGCCCAACTGAGTTTTTTACAAGGAGTGGATATGGAAAACCTGATCGATTGGGGAATTATCGCAGGGGCCGTTGTTGTCGGCGTCCTGGTCATCGGTCTGTTCCTCGCCAAGCTCTATCGCCGCGCGTCGAAGGAAGTGGCCTTCGTGCGGACCGGTGTGGGCGGCGAAAAGGTGGTGATGAATGGCGGTGCGCTGGTGTTGCCCGTGTTTCATGAAACCATGCCGGTCAACATGAACACGCTGGTGCTGGCCGTGGTGCGGCGTGATGGCGAAGCGCTGATCACCCTCGATCGTTTGCGGATCGATGTGAAGGCGGAATTCTACGTCAGGGTCAAACCCGACGCGAGCTCGATCGCCATGGCTGCCCAGACGCTGGGCCAACGCACCATGCAGCCCGAAATGCTTAAGGACCTGGTCGAGGGCAAGTTTGTCGACGCGCTGCGTTCGGTCGCGGCGGGGATGAGCATGAACGAGCTGCACGAACAGCGTGCCGACTTCGTGCAGAAGGTGCAGCAGGTTTCGTCTAACGATCTGGCGATGAACGGGCTGGAACTGGAATCGGTTTCTCTGACCGGTCTCGACCAGACGAGCATCGAACATTTCAACGCCAATAACGCCTTCGATGCCGAAGGCCTGACCAAGCTGACCGAGCAGATCGAGGCGCGCAAGAAACTGCGCAACGATATCGAGCAGGACACGCGCGTTCAGATGGAGAGCAAAAACCTGGAAGCCGATGCGCGCAGTTTCCAGATCAGCCGCGACAAGGAATATGCGAGGCTGGAGCAGGAACGCGAGGTGGAAGTCCGCCGCGCCGCACAGGCCGCAGAGATCGCCCGCGAGCAGGCCGAGCGGACACGTGAAGCCGACGCCGCGCGGATCGAGGCCAAGAAGCAGGTGGATGCCCAGCAGATCGAAGCCGACCGTCTGGTTGAAGAAGCGCGAATCGATCAGCAGCGCGCGCTCGAGATTGCCCGGCAGGAACAGCAGATCGCCGTGCAGAACAAAAGCCGCGAGGAAAGCCAGGCGAAGGCCGAGGCGGACGAGGCCCGCGCCAAGGCAGTTGCCGCCGAAGAACAGGTTTCGACCAGCCGCGAGACCGAGATTGCCGAGCGTATGAAACGCATCGAGCTGATTGAGGCAAGCAAGCAGGCGGAACGCGACGCCATCAAGATACGGGTCGATGCAGAAGCCGAAAAGGATGCCGCATCGAACCGCGCCGAAGCTGCCCGTCGCGAGGCCGAGGGTGAGGCGGAGGCCGAAAAGCTTCGCGCCGAAGCTGCTCGCGTGCGCTTCGAGGTCGAGGCTGCCGGTCAGAAGGCAATCAACGAGGCAGCGAACCTGCTGTCGTCGGACCAGATCAGCCTGCAGACAAAACTGGCGCTGCTCAAGGTCCTGCCAGAGGTCATTCGCGAAAGCGCCAAGCCCATGGAAGCGATCGATTCCATCAAGATCGTTCAGGTCGACGGGCTGACCAATGGCGGGGGTAAATCTGCACCGACCGGATCGGCCGGAACCGGTGGCGGCTCTGGCAATCTCGCCACTGATGCGGTCAGCGCCGCGCTGGCCTATCGGGCGCAGGCACCTGTACTGGACGGCCTGATGAAGGAACTCGGTCTCGACGGTTCGTCGCTCGACGGGCTCGTCAAAAACACTGCGACTGTGAACCCGGCGCTGCAGTTTGGGCAAGCGAGCGACGATGTTGCCGAAGACGCCGATGCAGGCAGAACGAAAACCGGCAGCCAGGACAAACCGTCCGGTGCGGCCGATGGCACCGATGCCAAGGAAGTACCGGCGGCCTGATCATCGCCACCGGTTTCGCTGAAGAAAGGGGGCGTTCCGGCGCCCCCTTTTGCATCAGGCTTTCAGCAACCGCTCCGCCACGGCTCTGACCTCTGCGCCCATATCCTCGCGCTCCAGCGCCAGCGCCAGGGTTGCTTCGACGAAGCCGACCTTGCTGCCGCAGTCGAAGCGGCGGCCGGCGAAGGTTACGGCGTGGAAGGCCTGGTTGCCGATCATTTTCGCCATTGCGTCGGTCAGCTGGATTTCGCCGCCTGCGCCCTTTTCCTGATCTTCCAGCACGCGCATCACTTCGGGCTGGAGGATATAGCGGCCCGACAGGATCTTGTTGCTGGGTGCCTCGGCCACGGGGGGCTTTTCAACCAGGCCGGTCACTTCGGTCAGCGTATCGCTCTTCACTTCGCCGGGGGCTATGACGCCGTAGCTGGACACCGCTTCCTGCGGCACTTCGAGCACCGAGATGAGATTGCCGCCGACTTCGTTATAGGCCTCGACCATCTGTTTCATGCAGCCGGTGCCGCCGCCCTTCTGCGCCACCATCAGCTCGTCCGGCAACAGGATGGCGAAGGGTTCGTCCCCCACGATGGCGCGGGCGCACCAGATGGCGTGGCCCAGCCCCAGCGGCACCTGCTGGCGCACGGTGATGATGTCGCCCGGCGTGGCGCGCGTTTCGTCGAGCACTTCGAGCGTCTTGCCCCGCTCGCCCATCGTATGTTCGAGTTCGTAAGCCACATCGAAATGTTCGACGATGGCGGTCTTGCCCCGGCCGGTGACGAAAATGATCTGCTCGATCCCCGCCTCGCGCGCTTCGTCCACCGCATACTGGATCAGCGGCCGGTCGACGATGGGCAGCAGTTCCTTGGGAATCGCCTTGGTCGCGGGCAGAAAGCGCGTGCCGAGGCCGGCCACGGGAAAGACGGCTTTTTTGATGGGCTTATGCAAGGTCATGGGAAAAGCGTAGGTGGGCGGAGGGAAGCGGTCAATCGAGATGGTGGCAGGCGGCGTGACGCTTGCCAGCGGCGCTGCCATCATTAAGGAAGCGCCATGGACAAACTGATCATTCGCGGCGGCAACCGCCTTTCCGGCACCATCCCGATTTCGGGGGCGAAGAATGCCGCGCTCACCCTGATACCCTGCGCGCTGCTGACCGAAGAGCCGCTGACCCTGCGCAATCTGCCGCGGCTGGCGGATATCGACGGGTTTCAGCATCTGATGGGCCAGTTCGGCGTGGCCCATACCATCCAGGGGCAGCGGCCCGAAGATTTCGGCCGCGTGGTGACGCTGGAAGCCACCCGGCTGACCGGCACCGTCGCGCCCTATGAACTGGTGCGCAAGATGCGCGCGAGCATTCTGGTGCTCGGCCCGATGCTGGCGCGGATGGGTGAAGCGACTGTTTCGCTGCCCGGCGGCTGCGCCATCGGCAACCGCCCGATCGATCTGCATCTGAAAGCGCTGGAAGCCTTCGGCGCGCATATCGAACTGGCGCAGGGCTATGTGAAAGCCAGCGCCCCCGATGGCGGCCTGCCCGGCGGCGATTTCGATTTCCCCATCGTGTCGGTCGGCGCGACGGAAAATGCGCTGATGGCGGCGGTGCTGTGCAAGGGCACCAGCAGGCTGATCAACGCCGCGCGCGAACCCGAAATCGTCGATCTGTGCAATCTGCTGGTGGCGATGGGCGCGGAAATCGAAGGGATCGGCACGTCCGAACTGACGATCCATGGCGTCAAGCGGCTGCACGGTGCAACCTATGCCGTGATGCCCGACCGGATCGAAGCGGGCTCCTATGCCTGCGCTGCGGCGATCACCGGCGGCGAAGTGCGGCTGGAAGGCGCGGAAGCGGGCGACATGGGCTCCACCATCCACGCGCTGCGCAATATCGGGGTCGAAATCGACAGCGACAAGAAGGGGATCGATGTGCGCGCGACCGGCCCGCTCAAGGCGCATAACCTCACCACCGCGCCCTTCCCCGGCCTGGCCACCGATATGCAGGCGCAGTTGATGAGCCTGCTGACCCGCGCCGAAGGCACCAGCGTGCTGAAGGAAACGATCTTCGAAAACCGCTTCATGCACGTGCCCGAACTGGCGCGCATGGGGGCGGATATCGAAACCGAAGGCCGCACCGCGATCGTGCGCGGCCCGGTGGAGCTGACCGGCGCCGAAGTGATGGCCACCGATCTGCGCGCTTCGATGAGCCTGGTGATCGCCGGGCTGGCCGCTGCGGGCGAAACCACCGTGCGCCGGCTCTACCATCTCGACCGCGGATACGAACGGCTGGAAGAGAAGCTTCAGCTGGTCGGCGCGGATATCGAACGGGTCGGCGACGAGTGAGGTAGCGGGGGCGGACCTTTCTGCCAGCCCGGGCGTTGGGTCAGCAACAAAGGAGTTTTTCCCATGCTACTCAAGCTTTTGGCGCTCGGCGGCCTCGGTTATGCAGGCTATCGCTATTACGAAAAGAACAAGTCGCAGCCCGCCTTCGCGGGCAATCAGGGCGATGCCTCGGTCCGCGACGCGGGGCCTGAATCCATGCGCGACAGTTCAGGCCGCAAATGGACGCAGGCCGACGAGGAAAGCGATCAGAGCTTCCCCGCCAGCGATCCGCCGGCAAATTACTAGAGTTGGAGAGGACGAGAGTGTCCTATCGGGCGGTTGGAGCGATCCAGCCGCCCTTTTCATGCGTGACCAGCCAGATGCGGATTGCGCCCGCCAGCCCCGGCGGGGTTGCGGCGCGGATGCGCTCGGCATCGATTTCGGCAACCAGCGCATTGATCGACTGATGCCGCGCCGCCGCGGCGGCGGTCAGCATTTCCCAGAACATCGGTTCCAGGCTGATCGAGGTGCGATGACCGTCGATCCGGACGGAGTACTTCTTGGGGGGATGGTAAGGGGGCATTTCCATAAGCCGCGGGCCCTTACATCGCCCGGGCAGGACCCGATACGATTTTTTTGGGGTGTGCGGTGAACCGTGCCGCGCCTAGGATTCGGGCATGGCTGACGGCTACGATGCGCTGACCGACAAGGAAAAGGAAACCCTGCGCCTGATGGCGCGTGGCCATGATGCGAAGTCGATGGCGAATGCGCTGTCGCTGTCGGTCCACACGATCAACGAACGCCTGCGCGCGGCCCGTCGCAAGCTGGAAGTCACCAGCAGCCGCGAAGCCGCGCGGCTGGTGCTGGACCGCGAAGGCGGTACCCCCCAAATATCTGTATCCAGAAATTTGGGGGAAGCCCGGGGCGGGCGAATCGAGGACGATGGCGGGGCAGCGGCAGGCAAATCCGCCCGCCGGCCGATCCTTGCAGGAGTTGTCACCATGTTCACCCTTGCCGCAGCCGCACTGTTCCTCACCCCGTCGATCGTCCACAATGGCGATGCAGGCGGAACCGCCCAATCTTCACCCGGCGATGCCGCCATCGAGAATGCCGCGCGCGACTGGCTGGCGCTGGTCGATGCCGGGGATTGGGACGCGAGCTATGCCGCGACCGCCTCGTCATTCCGCGAGGCCAACACGCTGGCGCTGTGGAGCGCTACGGCGAAGAAGATTCAGTCGGAATTCGGGGAAACGCTGGCGCGCAAATATTTCGGCCAGGACGATGTGCCATCGCCGCAGGGCATCACCATCGTCAGGTTCCGCACGGATTTCGCCAACCGCCCGGACGCGATCGAAACGGTTTCGCTGGTGCGCGAGAACGGTAGCTGGAAAGTCGCAGGCATTTACCTGTCGTAACCGGACGGGGCGAGCGCATCGGGCGCTGCGCCCCGCCTGCCGGTTCAGTACATGTGCTGACCGCCATTGATGCTCATGGTCGATCCGGTGACGAATTCGGCATGTTCGGAACACAGGAAGCTGACACCGCGGGCAATTTCGCTGGCCTTGCCCAAACGGCCGACGGGGATCTTGGCGACGATCTTTTCCAGCACCGGTTCGGGCACGGCGGCCACCATGTCGGTGTCGATATAGCCTGGCGCAATGGCGTTGACGGTGATGCCGAAACGCGCACCTTCCTGCGCCAGTGCCTTGGTGAAGCCGTGAATCCCGCTCTTGGCTGCGGCATAATTTACCTGGCCATACTGGCCCGCCTGCCCGTTGATCGAACCGATGTTGACGATCCGGCCCCAGCCGCGGTCCTTCATACCGGGGAAGGTGGCCTTGGCCAGGTTGAAGCACCCGCCCAGATTGGTCCGCATCACCGCGTCCCAGTCTTCATAGCTCATCCTCAGCAGCGTCCCGTCGCGCGTGATCCCGGCATTGTTGACCACCACGTCGATGGGGCCGTGTTCTTCTGCAACCTTGGCGCAGGCATCCTGCACGGCTTCGTAATCGCCCACGTCGAACTTGATGGTGGCGATGCCGGTTTCTTCGGTGAACTTGCGCGCGGCATCGTCATTGCCGGCGTAATTGGCGATCACCGTGAACCCGCGCTCGTCCCGCAGGCGTTCGCAAATGGCGCGGCCGATCCCGCGCGTCCCTCCGGTAACGATGGCAACACGTGTCATAGTCGATTCTCCCAAGCTTTCCGTAGCGTAGCCAAGGTGTAAGCGAGCGACAGGCAGCGCGCCAAGTCCTTTCGCCGGAGCGGGCGAGGATGCAGACGTATTTTCCGGTGATGCCTAGAAGTTGACGCGGGTGCCGACGTAGACGGCCTGATCGTCTTCGACCCCATCGGTCAGCGGGGCAAGGCGGTTGCTGTCCTTGGACAGGCGAACGCCCGCCGTCACATTGACATTGCCGATCACGCGATAGGACGTGCTGAGATCGACGCTCTGGCCGCCCGGACCTTCGAGCGTGCGCAGCCCGCGGCTGCCGCCATCGTCCTTGTCGATCGCAGCACGCGAACTGAACCGGCCGGGCTTTTCAGCCTTGTCGCCCTTGTCGGTGGCGAAGGTCGACAGGTCGGGCATGCCCATATCGCGCAGGCCGACCGAAACGGTCTTGGTCTGGGTGGGCTGCGAGAAGCTCTGGTACCCGCGTGCCACGCCGAGATTGTAGCTGGTCGGATTGACCGCGAGGACGCGTTCGCGATTGCCCGCCGTACCGACCGAATCGATACCGCTGCGGACCGAAATGGCCCGGGCGGTGGCATTGTCCACGCGAACGGCGACGGTCACGGTGCGGTCCTTGCTCAGGCCCGGCTTGCTGGCGGGGGTAAACTGCAGCCCGTCTTCACCCATCACGGCGGCGACGCGCGCCGCAAGCTGCGGATCGATCTTGGCCGGGGTGAAAGGCAGGTAGGAAATATCCTGGGGAAGTTCCGCAGCCGCACCGGTCTGAACCACTGCAAGGCCGGCGGCGGGAATGGTGAATGCAAGCCCGGCAGCAACCAGTGCCGCGGAAACGAACCGCTTCTTGCCCTGATTTTTCACCGAACGTGACACTGACCCGTTCTCCCTTATCTTCTCTGCGCCAGAAAGCCAGAACACCACTGAATGATCCCTGACTCCCGCATTAAGGTGCAGGCGATTCCCTCTACTCCGGTAAACACCCTACCACCCAGCCGACGCTTGGCCAGCTTTTCCACAAAGGGGCAGTGAATTGACCGGAAAGTGTTGCCTAGTTTCCACAAGCAGCCCAGGGCCAAGTGGTTCCCCGCCAATGGATTAAGGCCGTATTCACGCGGTAAAGACTGTGTGGGGCAGCAGGCCCGTTTGCCTTGCTCCGGGGCGAGCAGGCATTATAGAGCCAAGAAACCTGCATGATACCAAGGACCGACATGAGCGCTTTCGCAACCATACGCCGCCCAGCAACCTTCGCCGTTGCTATTGCAGCCACGTTCGGCCTCGCGGCCTGCGGTGGCGGGCGTGAACGGCCGAAGGCGGATCTTGCTGCCGCGCAGATCACCACGATCGGCGTGAATTCCTATCTGTGGCGCGCCGCGCTCGAAGCGGTCAGCTTTGCACCGCTGCTGCAGGCGGACAGCAATGGCGGGGTGATCGTTACCGACTGGTATGCCAATCCCAGCAATCCGGGCGAACGCGTGAAGATGACCGTGACGATCCTCGATTCGGATCTGCGCGCCGATGCGCTGCGCGTGGCCGCCAGCCGTCAGGTCAGCCAGGGCGGTGCTTGGGTCGATGCGCCGGTGCAGGCGGCGACCGTGCAGAAGCTGGAAGACATCATCCTGACCAAGGCCCGCGAACTGCGCCGCGAAGCTGTCAGCTGATCCACGCCCCCCGCGCGGGTTGTTTCGCCCTGTCAGGGCCGGCCTGAAGCCGGCCCCCCCGGGCTTATCTACCAGTCGAAAACAAGGCCCGCGTCTACGGACAGGTCCGGCGCAAGATCGTCGATCGACAGAACCTGATCGATGTGATGGACCCCCGCCGGAATGCCGCGGGCCAGGGCATGTTCCACCAGCAGAGCCGTAACCAGCGCCGTGATGCGTGCTTCCTGGCGACCCTCCATTGTCAGGATTCGGGCAAGTCTGCGGCCATCCTCCACCCCCTCGACCCGGATGCTCAGCGCGGTCCGATCGGAACCGAAGCTGGTGCGCAGCATGATTGCCTTGAGCAGGCGGCTCAGCATCGGGCTGGCCGCGATTCCCGATAGCAGCGGGAAGCTGAGCCGACTGAGCAGCGGCGTGTCGAAGGTTATGAATGTGTGCACCTGCGCAATGCCCAGCGTGCGGCGCAGGACATGCTGATCGGCAAAATCGAACGGAATGACCGGGTGCGCCCGCGGCGGGGTGCCGAAGGGGATGGGATCGGTTTTCCTGCGACGTACCTTGCGGAAATTGCGCAAGGTCCAGTCGATCGCAGCCGCGCCATGGGAATCGCCGAGGCCCAGAAGGATGCCGATACGAACGCTGTCTACCCGATCGAGACCGGCCGTGCCCTTGCTGGCCAGCAGATTGGTGAGGCCGGGGGCCAGCCCCACCGACAGCACCGCACTGCCGCCACTGGCGCGCGCCAGGCCGTCAAGCTGTTCCATCCGGCGCAGGAAATCGTCGTCCGCAGTGATGTCCGCATACATCAGGCCGCGTTCCAGCACTGCCCTTGCAAAGGCGGTAGTCACCTGGTCCACGCACACGATCACATAGGCGGCCCGGTCCAGTGCCTGCGGCCATGTGTCCGGCGCGGCGATATCCAGCACTGCGGACTCACACCCAAGACGCGCCGCGGCCTGGTGCAGCCGGTCGGGACTGCGTCCGGCAATCCGCACCGGGCGATCCGTCGTTTTCAGCAGGCGGGCCGCTATCTGGCTGCCCACATGGCCATATCCCCCGATGATGAGGATCTCGTTTCCACCGGTCGCCATCTTACGCCCTCCTCGCCGCGATGCCGACATAGCCGAAGGCCCGGAAAAAGGTGCCTTCGACGGTAAAGCCCGCCTGGGGCAGGGCTGCAGCGATAGCGGACAGTTCCGACCCGGTGCCGCAGCCGGTCACAAGGATATGCGCCGGTTGCGGGCGCTGTGCCGCCAGCGCACAGGCCATCAGATCCAGGGCAAGCCGGTAGCCTGGAACCAGTTTTTCTATCCGCTGGTCGTAACTTGCAGCGGCATGATCGGGGAATGCGGTGATGTCCTTGCTCCTGAAAATCCTGCATGGCCTTCCGGGCGAATCGGAACGCGTCGTCGTGGCGAAGGTGAAGCAGATGGATTCTGGACTATCCAAACGGGAAGTCGACCGGCAGGACAGTGCGCGGCATGCCTCGGAATGTGCGCTGGAAGCCTGGCTGGAATTTCTGGGCCATCGCTGGAACGCCCTGATCCTGTGGCGCCTCTTGTCCGGGCCCAGAAGCTTTTCGCAGCTGGCGGACGAACTTTCCGGCATCACACCCAAGGTACTGACCGAACGGCTTTCCACCTTTGTCGACAGGGGCTTCATCGAACGGTCGCAGGGGCCGGGATTTCCGCGCCGGACGGCTTACGACCTGACGGTTTCGGGCAGGGATGTGGCGGGCCAGCTGCAGCATTTTTACGATTGGGCCGCCAGGACCCCGCTGCCGACGGGCGAAAACGGATAAGGGGCGGCCCCGCAGGAATGGCGATGGCATCGCCCGCAACCGGAAAAGCGCCTTTCAATACCCGGCAAAATCCGTAAACGCGGCTGCCTATGAGCAGCGATATCCGTTTCGATCCGGCCAGTGCCGATAGCCGTTGGCAAAATGCCTGGGACAAGGCGCAGACCTTCCGCGCCGACAGCAATTCGGACAAGCCCAAGAGCTATGTGCTGGAGATGTTCCCCTATCCTTCGGGGCGCATCCACATCGGCCATGTGCGCAATTACACCATGGGCGATGTGCTGGCGCGCTACAAAAAGGCGATCGGGCACGAAGTGCTGCATCCGATGGGCTGGGACGCCTTCGGCATGCCTGCGGAAAATGCGGCGATGGAAAAGGGCGTCCATCCGGGCGGCTGGACCCGCGATAATATCGAACACATGAAATCGCAGTTGAAGCGGCTGGGCTTCGCGCTCGACTGGAGCCGCGAACTCGCCACCTGCGAACCGGATTATTACGGCCACGAACAGGCGCTGTTCATCGATCTGTACGAAGCGGGCCTGGTCTATCGCAAGGAAAGCGAAGTCAATTGGGACCCGGTCGACATGACCGTGCTGGCCAATGAACAGGTGATCGACGGCAAGGGCTGGCGCAGCGGCGCGGAAGTGGAAAAGCGCAAGCTGAACCAGTGGTTCCTGAAGATAACCGACTTCGCCGAAGACCTGCTGGACGGGTTGGGCAGCCTCGAAAACTGGCCCGACAAGGTCCGGTTGATGCAGGAAAACTGGATCGGCAAGTCGCAGGGGCTGGAATTCAGTTTCGACCTCTCGAATGGCGAAAGGCTGCCGGTCTATACCACCCGGCCCGATACGATCTTCGGCGCCAGCTTCGTCGCCGTGGCGGCGGATCATCCGGTCGCCCAAAGCCTCGACAGCGATGCCGCGCGCGAATTCATCGCCCTGTGCAAGAAAGGCGGCACCACCGCCGCCGAACTGGAAACGGCCGAAAAGCTCGGCTTCGATACCGGCATCACCGCGAAGCATCCGTTCACCGGTGCGGACCTGCCGGTCTATATCGCGAATTTCGTGCTGATGGGATATGGCACGGGCGCCGTCATGGCTGTGCCGGGCCACGATCAGCGCGACTTCGCATTCGCCACCAAATACGGCCTGCCGATCCCGCGCGTGGTCGCCCCGAGCGCCGCAGACGCGGACAAGCCTTTGGCCGGCGAGGCAGAGGCGGGCGAAGGTGTGCTCGTCAATTCCGACTTCCTCGACGGAATGGACATCGAAGACGCCAAGCGCGAAATCATTGCCCGGATCGAACAGCAGGGCCGGGGCCAGGGCACGACCGTGTGGCGCCTGCGCGACTGGGGCGTTTCGCGCCAGCGCTACTGGGGCACGCCGATCCCCTTCATCCACTGCGATGCTTGCGGTGTGGTGCCCGCGCCCAAGGACAGCCTGCCGATCACCCTGCCCGAGGACGTCGATTTCCAGACGCCGGGCAACCCGTTGCTGCGCCACCCGACCTGGAAGCATGTCGATTGCCCCCAATGCGGCGGCAAGGGGACCCGCGAAACCGACACGCTCGACACTTTCGTCGATTCGTCCTGGTATTTCCTGCGTTTCGCCAGCCAGCCTGCGGACAAGCCGTTCGACAAGGACGAAGTCGCCAAGTGGCTGCCGGTGGAACAGTATATCGGCGGGATCGAACATGCGATCCTGCACCTGCTCTACGCCCGTTTCTGGACCCGCGCGCTGGCGCATATGGGCCAGATCGAGGTGAAGGAGCCGTTCGCCTCGCTGTTCACGCAGGGCATGGTGACGCACGAGACTTATTCTGAAAGTGTTTATGATGGTGGGCCTGACCATCCGAAGACACGATATCTCTCCCCCGCCGAGGTGCGGATAGATGGAGACAAAGCGTTTTCGATTGAAACCGGAGATGAAGTCACTCGCGGCCGTGTCATCAAGATGTCGAAATCGAAGAAGAACGTCGTCGATCCCGACACCATCATCGACACCTATGGCGCCGATGCGGTGCGCTGGTTCATGCTGTCCGACAGCCCGCCCGAACGCGATCTGCCGTGGTCGGAAGCCGGGATCGAAGGCTGCAGCCGCTTCGTCCACCGCCTGTGGCGCCTGTTCGGTGCCTTCGACGCCGGTGTTCAGGGGGCCGATCAGACGCTTGATCGACATGTGTGCAAGACTGTTCAGGCGGTTGCGGACGATATCGAATCGCTTGGTTTCAACAAGGCCGTGGCGCGGATTTACGAACTCACCGGCGCGGTGGAGAAGGCGAAACCTTCCGCCAGCCGCAGCGCCGCGATCCGCACGCTGGTCCAGCTCGTCGCCCCGATGATGCCGCATCTGGCGGAAGAAGCGTGGGCGGCGCTGGGCGAATCGGGCCTCGTCGCCGATGCAGATTGGCCGAAGGTGGATCCTGCACTGCTGGTCGATGACGAGGTTACCATCGCCGTCCAGCACAAGGGCAAGCTGCGCGACACGCTGACCGCGCCCAAGGGCGCTTCGAAGGAAGACCTGGAAGCCATGGCGCTGGCATCGGAAAAGGTGCAGCGGTCACTGGACGGGGCAGAAGTGCGCAAGGTCATTGTGGTACCCGACAGATTGGTGAATATCGTCACCTGATGCGCATCCTCCTCGCCACCCTCGCCCTTGCCACCCTCTCGGCCTGCGGCCTTTCGCCCATGTATGCGGGCGGCGGCAGCGGGGCGGTGGCGCAATCGCTTGCTGCGATCGACGTCGCACCGATCGAAGGGCGTGCGGGCTGGCTGGTCCGCAGCGCGCTGGAGGAACGCTTTGGCGCCGCGGGCAATCCCGCGCCGCGATACCGGATCGATGTGCGACTGGACGACAAGCTCGAAGGGCTGGCGATCCTGCGGGACGATACGATCAGCCGCGAACGCCGTACCCTGCGCGCCCGCTATCAGTTGGTCGATCTTTCGACCGGTGAAATCGTGCTGGACGCTACCGATGGATCGGACGCCGGTATCGATGTCGTATCCAGCGAATATGCCGTCATCGCCGCGGAACAGACCGCGCTCGAAAATCTCTCGCAGGACCTTGCCCAGCGGATCGTGACCCGCGTTGCGCTGGCGCTGCGCAAACAGCAGTGAAGCTTACCAACCGCGATTTCGCGGCGAAGGGGCGTTCGGCAGCGCAAGGCTGCTCGGTCTTCTTTTTTTGCGGGCAGGACGAAGCCGGGGCGACTGCCGCGGCCAACGATCTCGTCAGCTGGCTATCCGAACCGGGGGAGCGGCTGGAAATGTCCGGGGCCGAACTCCGGAACGATCCGGCGAAGCTGGGTGACGAAGCGCGCACTACCTCGCTTTTCGGTGACCAGCGGCACATCTGGGTGCGCGCCAGCGGCGATGAAGTGCTCGAAGCGCTCAAGGTGTTGATCGAAACGGGCGACGCCGGGGCGGGCGAGGCCTGCCCGGTAATCGTGATCGCCACTTCCGCCACCGACAAGTCGCGCACCGCCAAACTGCTGGAAAAGCGCAAGGATGCGCTGGTGGCGATGTTCTATCCGCCCGATCTGCCATCTGTCACCCGCAGCGTGCGCGCTCTCGCCGACGGGGCGGGGGTGCGGCTGGGCGGCGATCTTGCCGAACGAATCGCCCGCGCCGCCAATCTCGATATTCGCCTGGCGAAGAGCGAGGTCGACAAGCTGGCGCTCTATCTCGATGCCACTGCGCAAAGCCCGCAGACCGCCACGCCCGAAGATCTCGATGCGATCGGCGCGGCGAGCGAGGATGACGGCTTTGCTTCGCTGGTCAATGTCGTGATGGGTGGTCAGGCCCCCAAGATTTCGATGGAACTGGCGCGGATGAAGCAGCTCGGCCTCAACCCGGTCGGCGTGCTGCTTGCCTTCGAACGGCGGGCAGCACAGCTTGCCCGCATTGCTGCGGTGCTGGGATCGCGGTCGTTCGGCGATCTCGATCGCGGGGAAGAAGCGCGGCTGGGCATTTTTTTCAAGGAAAAGCGCGAGATCGGGCATCAACTGTCGCTGTGGCGGCATGGTGACAGGCTCGACCGGCTTACGCGGCGGCTCGTCGCTCTGCACCGTGAATTGCTGACCAACAGCCAGGCAGCCGAATTGCTGCTGGCCCAAGGCCTGGCCGATATCGCCAAGGTTGCCGCCGCGCGGCCGCGCTAGGCTGACGGCGTCAGTTTTCGGGGACGGAGAACGTCCCGGTCACCCGCCCGCCGGACTGGCCCTGGCCCGTGACCGAAGACGATCCGCTGGCGCGGCCATCCACGCTCGACACACCGGTCGTCAGGTCGATCACCAGCCGTCCGCCGTTCAGCGTATCGCCGCCGCGGTTGAGACGCACATTGCCCGCCATGGTGATGATCCGGCGGTTGAAATCATACACTGCGGTATCACCGCGCGCCCGTTCGTTCCCGCGCGTAACATTGACGCCGCCAGTGGCCATGATGCGCTGGATTTTCAGGGAACCGCCATCGGTATAATTGACGATGGTGCGCGCCGCATTGAGATTGAGGTCGGCCTGGGTGATCTTGACGTTACCCGACAGCACCACGCGTTTCTGGCGGTCCTGCAATTCGATCCGGTCGGCGGCATAGCTGACCGGGGCGTTGGAATTGTGCCCGCCAATCGCCTGCGCCGACAGCTGAATGCCGGCAAAGGCAGCCGCGGTAACGGCGAAGGACCCAATGCCCCAGCGGGCAATGGTGGGGAGCAGCGGCTTCATCAGGGCATCCTCAGCTTTCCGGGCTCCATACGCATTCGTGCGTTGCCCGACAGGGTGATGGTGCGCGCCGAAAGATCGGCGGTCAAGCGATCGGCGCTAAAGGTACCGGCGGGGATTGCGCCATCCACGCCGCCCGCCCCCACGAGCTGCTTGTTGGCCAGATCCACCGACACGCCGCGCGCCGTCATGCGATAACCGTCTGCGGTCATCAGACGCATCGGCCCGCGAACGGCAATCGTATCATTGTCGATACTGTATTGCCCGCCCTCGGCCACTAGCCGCGCAGGCCCGTCATCGAGCAACAGGCGCGCCACGACATCGTTCATCCGGACGATGCCTTCGGCACTGGAGCGCTGAACCGCTTCCCCCGCTGTCAGCGAGAATGGCCGCCCCTTGTTGTCGGCACCGCGATATAAGGCATTGTCGACCCGCAGCCGTTCGTTGATGACGGCCACCTTGTTGCGGTCGAGCAGGAAGCTGACTTCGCCGCGCGGGCTCAGCGGTGTGATTACCATCAGCGCCGCGATCACGCCCACGCCCATCGGCAGCGCGCGCGACAGAAACGCGACGAGGCGATCATGCGAGCCACCGGGCTCTGCCCAGTGGTGCCGCGCGCTGCGCCGTGCTTTCGCTTCCTGCGTTTCTATCCTGCGGTGCCGGATTGCCATGGGTTACGTCTGCCCGGTCTTTCCTTACATATGGCTGAAAATATCGTGATCGGCCCATCCCGCCACGTCCAGCCGCGCGCGGGTGGGAAGGAAATCGAAACAGGCCTGCGCCATTTCGGTGCGCCCTTCGCGATCCAGCCGGCGATCCAGTTCTTCCTTCATCCGGTGCAGATAGCGAACGTCGCTAGCTGCATAATCGCGCTGCGCCTCGCTCAGTTCCGGTCCGCCCCAGTCGCTCGACTGCTGGGCCTTGGAAATATTTTCGCCCAGCAGTTCTTCCACCAGCATCTTCAGGCCGTGCCGGTCGGTATAGGTGCGGGTCAGCTTGCTGGCGATTTTCGTGCAATAACAAGGTTTTGCCATGACACCGAGATAGTATTCGATCGCGGCCAGATCGAAGCGTGCGAAATGGAACAGCTTCAGGCGCGCAGGATCGGCCAGAACCGCCTTGAGGTTGGGGGCATCATAAGTGCTGTCGGGACCGAAGCGGACAAGGTGTTCATCGCCCTTGCCATCGCTGATCTGGACGACACACAGCCGGTCACGGATCGTGACGAGGCCCATGGTTTCGGTATCGACGGCAACAGGGCCGTCGGCGAGCACGCCTGCGGGGAGGTCTTCTTCGTGGAAATGCACTGCCATACGCGGGGCCTTAGGCCGATTGGGGATTGGTGGGAAGGGGTGCTGGCGAGGTGCGGCGGATCGGCCTAATCCGGCAGGCATGGCAAGCGAAGCGATACCCGAAAGCTGGCAGCCCGTGCTGGGTCCGGTCCTGGCCACGCCGGAAGCGCGCAAACTCGGCGGGTTTCTGGTGGCTGAAGAGCAGGCAGGCATGGCGATCTATCCGCCGCGCGGCTGCCGGTTGAGAGCGCTGGACCTGACACCGCTGGAGGAGGTGAAGGTCGTGATCCTCGGGCAGGACCCGTATCACGGGCCGGGGCAGGCGATGGGGCTGTGTTTCGCGGTTCCCGAGGGTGTGAGGATTCCGCCGAGTCTGGTCAATATCTACAAGGAACTGGAAGCGGACCTGGGCGTGACGCGGCCCGATCATGGCGATCTGAGCAAGTGGGCGCGGCAGGGTGTGCTGCTGCTCAACAACACGCTGACGGTGGAGGCAGGCAAGGCGGGCAGCCACGCCGGGCGGGGTTGGGATGCGATAACCGATGCCTGCGTTGCGGCCGTTGCCGCGCGCGCCGAGCCAAGCGTTTTCATCCTGTGGGGCAGCCATGCGCAGGCCAAGGCGAAGCGAATCGACGGGCTTCGCGATGGGCGCCATTGCGTGATCGAAAGCCCGCACCCCAGCCCGCTGTCGGCGCATCGCGGATTTTTCGGCTCGAAGCCTTTCAGCAGGACCAACAGCTTCCTCGCCGAACATGGGCGCGGGGCGATCGACTGGATGCTCTAGCCGCCTGGCCCCTTTGAGGCCGCGGATATGGCCGTGAGCGATCAGAAGATCGTGTAGCCGCCGTCGATCACCACCGAATCGCCCGTATGGAAGCGGCTGGCATCGCTGGCGAAATACACTGCGATACCGGCAAAGTCCTCGCCTTCGCCCCAGCGCCGCATGGGCACACGGCCGATCGCCTTTTCATTGAAGGCCTCCCACTTTTGCAGGCGCTCGGTCATTTCGGTGGCGATCCAGCCCGGCAGGATGGCATTTGTGCGGATGCCATGTCGGGCCAGCTCCACCGCCGTCCCGCGGACCATGGCCAGCACGCCTGCCTTGGTGGCGGCATAGGCCTGGTTCTGCGGGGCACCGTGGATCGCCGACACGCTGGAGGTGACCAACAGCGACCCGCCCTTGTCGCCGCCTTCCGCGCGCGCAACCATATGCCTGGACGCTTCGCGGAAGGTCCAGAACACCGCGTCGAGATTAACGGTGGTGATCCTGCGCCACTGCTCGGTGGTCTGCTCCACCAAGGGCGCGCTGGCGCCAACGCCTGCATTGGCGATGCAAGTGTCGATCCGGCCCAGCCGCGACAGGCTTTCCGCCATCGCGTCCACTACCGCCGTTTCATCGGAGACATCGACTGCCAGCGCTTCGACGCGCGTGCCATGGACCTTGAGCCGTTCCAGCGCCGCCGCGTTCTTGCCCGCATTGCGGCCCCAGATCGCGACATCCGCGCCCGCCGCGGCCAGCCCTTCTGCCATGCCGAGCCCGATGCCGCCATTGCCGCCGGTCACGACCGCCACTTTGCCGGTGAGATCGAAGGGGTTGAAGGCCATGGCTGTGTTTCCTTTCAGCGGGGCAGTTCGCTCTTCCCCATCAGCGCCAGATCGACCGCCCGTGCGCACTGGCGCCCTTCGCGGATCGCCCAGACGACCAGGCTTTGCCCGCGCCGCATATCGCCACAGGAAAACACATTGGCTTCGCTGGTGAGGTACCATTCGGTATCCGCAGCGACATTGCCCCGACCGTCGAGATCGACGCCCGCCCGGTCGAGCAAGCCCCGCCGCTTGGGTCCGGTAAAGCCCATGGCCAGCAGGATCAGGTCCGCCTTCAGCGTGAATTCGCTGCCTTCGACTTCCTGCATCTTGCCGTCGCGCCATTCCACCCGCACGCATTCGAGGCCGGCGACATCGCCGTTTTCCTCGACCACGCGCTTGGTCAGCACGGCCCAGTCGCGGTCCACGCCTTCTTCATGGCTGGAGGACGTCCTCAGCTTGAGTGGCCAGTCGGGCCAGGTCAGCGCCTTGTCTTCCTTTTCCGGCGGTTTGGGCATGATTTCCAGCTGGGTGACGCTTGCCGCCCCCTGCCGGTTGCTGGTGCCAACGCAGTCGCTGCCGGTATCGCCGCCGCCGATCACGATGACATGCTTGCCGGTTGCGGTGAGTGATCCGCGCGGTGCGGCCCGCACTTCATCATCGCCCGCATTACGCTTGTTCTGCTGGGTCAGGAATTCCATCGCGAAGCGCACGCCGTTGAGTTCCGATCCCGGAATGTCGAGCATGCGCGCTTCCTCTGCGCCGCCGGCCAGAACGACGGCATCGAAATTTTCCTTCAACGCCTGGAAACTCACTTCCACGCCCACTTCGCTGCTGGTGCGGAACTGGACGCCTTCTGCTTCCATCTGCACCGCGCGGCGGTTGATGAGGTGCTTTTCCATCTTGAAGTCGGGAATGCCGTAACGCAGCAGCCCGCCGATACGGTCGCTCTTTTCGAACACGGTCACCGCATGGCCCGCACGCGCCAGTTGCTGGGCGCAGGCCAGGCCCGCCGGACCGCTGCCGATCACTGCCACAGATTTTCCGCTCCGCCGTTCGGGGATCTGCGGCTTGACCCAGCCTTCCTGAAAACCGCGATCGATGATCGCACATTCGATGGATTTGATCGTGACCGGGCTGTCGATGATGTTCAGTGTGCAGGCCGCTTCGCACGGGGCGGGGCAGATGCGGCCGGTGAATTCCGGGAAATTGTTGGTCGAATGCAGCACTTCGAGCGCATTCTTCCAGTCATCTTCATAGACCAGGTGGTTCCAGTCCGGGATGATATTGTTCACCGGGCAGCCGTTGTGACAATAGGGGATGCCGCAATTCATGCAGCGCGCAGCCTGCGTCTGCAGCTGCTTTTCCGACAGCGGAACAACGAACTCCTTGTAGTGAGTCAGCCGTTCTTTCGGATCGCGATAGGTCCGATCCTCGCGTTCGTATTCGAGGAAACCTGTTTCCTTGCCCATGACCCTTACTCCGCCGCTTCCATTGCGGCCTGTTCGCGTTCACCCTCGAGTGACTTGAGCGCCCTGGCGTAGTCGCGCGGCATCACCTTGCGGAAATTCTTCAGCTCGTCGGCCCAATTGTCCAGCAACGCCTTGGCCCGCGCCGATCCGGTGTGAAGCAAATGGCGTTCCACCAGCACCTTCACCCGTTCGGCATCATGATAGAGCGGATCGCCCATGCCGAAGTTTTCGACCGAAACACCGCGCTGCTGCGGTTTGCCCCAGCTCTTTTCAGCGCCATCGCCATCGCCCGGCTGAACGTCCAGAACATCGACCTGGGCCGGGTTGCACAGCTGTTCGAAGCGGCGGTCGGGATCGTAGACATAGGCAATGCCGCCGCTCATTCCTGCGGCGAAATTGCGGCCCGTGGGGCCCAGAACGCAGACCACACCGCCGGTCATGTATTCGCAGCCATGATCGCCCGTCCCTTCGACGACGGCAACAGCGCCCGAATTGCGCACGGCAAAACGTTCACCCGCAACCCCGTGGAAATAGGCTTCCCCGGCAATCGCGCCATAGAGCACCGTATTGCCGACGATGATGTTTTCGCCCGGCGCGCGCGGGGCATCGTCGGGCTGGCGCACGATGATGCGGCCGCCCGACAGGCCCTTGCCGACATAGTCGTTGGCATCGCCCGTCAGGCTTACGGTTACGCCATGGGCCAGCCAGGCACCGAAGCTCTGCCCGGCAACACCGGTAAAGTCGATGCGGATGGTGTCGGGCTGGAGACCCGAATGGCCGTGCGCTTCGGCGATGCGGCCCGACAGCATGGCGCCAACGGTGCGGTTCACATTGCGGATGGTCCGCGTCAGCTCAACCGCCTGCCCGCTTTCGATGGCGGGTTTGCAGGCTTCGATTAGTTCGACATCCAGCGCCGCGGCAAGGCCGTGATCCTGTTTCTCGGTATGGTGAAGCTTGCGCCCTTCTTCCAGCGGAACCGCGTGGAGGATGCGCTTCAGGTCCACGCCGTGGGCCTTCCAGTGCCGTTCCACCCGGCGCATGTCGAGCCGGTCGACCCGGCCGACCATTTCTTCGACCGTGCGGAAGCCCATATCGGCCATGATGGCGCGCAGTTCTTCCGCCACGAAGAAGAAGTAATTGATCACATGTTCCGGCGTGCCGGTGAAACGCTTGCGCAGCACCGGATCCTGGGTGGCGACGCCGACCGGGCAGGTGTTCAGATGGCATTTGCGCATCATGATGCAGCCGGCGGCGATCAGCGGTGCGGTGGCGAAACCGAATTCGTCCGCGCCCAATAGCGCGCCGATGGCAACATCGCGGCCCGTGCGCAGACCGCCATCGACCTGCACGGCGATGCGGCTGCGCAGATCGTTGAGCAACAGCGTCTGCTGGGTTTCCGCCAGGCCGATTTCCCACGGCGACCCCGCATGGGTCAGGCTGGTCAGCGGGCTGGCCCCCGTACCGCCTTCATAGCCCGAGATGGTGAGGTGGTCAGCCTTGGACTTCGACACACCCGCGGCGACGGTGCCCACGCCCACTTCGGACACCAGCTTGACCGAAATACGGCTCTTGGGCTGGACGTTCTTGAGGTCGTGGATCAGCTGCGCCAGATCTTCGATCGAATAGATGTCATGGTGCGGCGGCGGCGAAATCAGGCCCACACCGGGCGTTGCATGGCGCACCGCGCCGATACGCTTGTCGACTTTGTGGCCGGGCAGCTGCCCGCCTTCGCCGGGCTTGGCGCCCTGGGCCATCTTGATCTGGATATCGTCCGAATTGACGAGATATTCCGTCGTCACGCCGAAGCGGCCGCTGGCGACCTGCTTGATCCGGCTGCGCATCGAATCGCCATTGTCCAGCGGGCGGAAGCGTTCCGGCTCCTCGCCACCTTCGCCCGTGTTCGACCGGCCGCCAAGACGGTTCATGGCAATGGCCAGGGTCGAATGCGCTTCGTGGCTGATCGAACCGAAGCTCATCGCTCCGGTGCTGAACCGCTTCACGATTTCGGCTGCGGGTTCGACTTCGTCGATCGGGATCGGCTGTTCTGCGGATTTCAGTTCCATCAATCCGCGGATCGTCAGCAGGCGTTCGGACTGCTCGTTGATCGATGCGGCGAATTCTTCGTAATTCTTGGCATTGTTGCCGCGTACCGCGTGCTGCAGCTGGGCAACCGATTGCGGCGTCCAGGCATGGGCTTCGCCGCGCAGGCGATACTGGTAGATACCGCCGACATCGAGCATGCCCTTGTACAGCGGATTGTCGCCATAAGCCTGCGCGTGGCGCAGCACCGCTTCTTCGGCAACTTCCTTCAGGCCGATGCCTTCGATGGTTGTCGCAGTGCCGGCGAAATAGGCATCGATGAATTCGGAATTGAGCCCGACCGCATCGAAGATCTGCGCCCCGCAATAGGACTGATAGGTCGATATGCCCATTTTGGACATGACCTTGAGAATGCCCTTGCCGACTGCCTTGACGTAATTCCTGGCAACATCGCCCTGCTCCAGTTCGGGGAAGCGCTGGCTGCGCAGGTTCTCGATCGTTTCGAGGGCGAGATAGGGATTGATCCCTTCGGCACCGTACCCTGCCAGCGCGCAGAAATGATGGACTTCGCGAGCTTCGCCGGTTTCGATGACAAGGCCGGTCTGCATGCGCAGACCCTGCCGCACCAGCTGGTGGTGGACAGCGCTGGTCGCCAGCAATGCAGGCATCGGAATGCGATCCGGGCCCTGATTGCGGTCGGACAGAATCAGGATGTTGGCATCGCCCAGTACCGCTTCGGTCGCGGCCCAGCACATTTCCTTCAGCGCCATCGCCAAACCTTCGGCGCCGGTGCTGGCATCCCAGGTGATATCGATTGTGGCGGTGCGGAACGCACCGTCCAGCGCGACTTCGACCGAACGGATCTTGGCAAGATCCTGATTGGTCAGGATCGGCTGCGACACTTCCAGCCGCTTGTGCGTGCCGCCATCGCGCCCCAACAGGTTCGGGCGCGGGCCGATCATCGACAGCAGGCTCATCACCAGTTCTTCGCGGATCGGATCGATCGGCGGGTTGGTGACCTGCGCGAAATTCTGTTTGAAATAATCGTAAAGCAGACGGCTGCGATCGCTCAGCACGGCGATGGGCGTGTCGGTGCCCATCGATCCGATCGGGTCTTCCCCTCCTGCCGCCATCGGCTCGAGGAAACGCGAGATGTCTTCCTGCGTGTAACCGAAGGCCTGCTGCCGTTCGAGCAGGCTGGTCGTCGGTTCGGGCGTGGCGGAAAGATCCGGCTCGATATGGTCCAGATCGCCCAGCTTGTACTGCGCTTTTTGCAGCCACTCTTCATAAGGCTCCGCCCCGGCCAGCTGGGTCTTGAGCTCCTCGTCCTCGACGATGCGGCCTTCTTCCAGGTCGATCAGCAGCATGCGGCCCGGCTGGAGCCGCCACTTGCGCGTGATATCCTCGTCCTTGAACGGCAACACGCCGCTTTCCGAGGCGAGCACCACGAGATCGTCCTTGGTCGTGCACCAGCGGGCCGGACGCAGACCGTTGCGGTCGAGACAGGCACCGATCTGACGGCCATCGGTAAAGCATACCGCGGCCGGGCCGTCCCATGGCTCCATCAGTGCGGCGTGATATTCGTAAAAGGCGCGCCGTGCGGGATCGATCAGCGGATCCTTGGCCCAGGCTTCGGGCATCAGCATCATCATCGCATGGGCGAGGCTGTAGCCGCCGGTCAGCAACAGTTCGAGCGCATTGTCGAGACAGGCCGTGTCCGACTGGCCATGCGGAATCAGCGGCCACATCTTGTCGAGATCGGCGCCGAGCAGCTCGCTTTCCATGGTCCGGCGGCGGGCTTCCATCCAGTTCACATTGCCGCGAACCGTGTTTATTTCGCCATTATGGGCCATGAACCTGTAGGGGTGGGCCAGACGCCAGCTCGGGAACGTATTCGTCGAGAAGCGCTGGTGAACCAGGCCGAGGGCCGACACGCAGTCGGGGTCGCGCAGGTCGTCGTAGAAACTGCCGACCTGATTGGCCAGCAGCAGCCCCTTGTACACCACGGTGCGGCTGGAGAAGCTGGGGATGTAGGTCTTGCTAAGGCCTTCTATGCCATGCTTTTTTTCCAGCGCCTTGAGCGGGTTCAGCGTTTGCTTGCGGATCACCACCAGCTTGCGCTCGAAAGCATCCTGATCGGTACAATTGTCGCCGCGGGCGATGATGCACTGACGGATCACCGGCATCGATTCCACAACCGCCTTGCCCAGCCCGTCCAGCGTGGTCGGCACGTCGCGCCAGCCGATTACCCGCTGACCTTCCTTTTCGGCGAAGCGTTCGAGCTGTTCAGTGACGAAATCGAGCGCCTGATCCGCAGGTGGCAGGAAACACATCGCCACCGCGTAATCGCCCGGCTGGGGCAGGTCGTGGCCGTTATCCGTCGCCCATTTGCGCAGCAGCGGGTCGGGAATCTGCAGCAGGATACCCGCGCCGTCTCCCAGCAGCGGATCCGCGCCGACCGCGCCGCGGTGATCGAGGTTGGCAAGAATTTCAAGCGCTTGCGTGACGATGGCATGGCTCTTCGCGCCCTTGATATGGGCGACCATGCCGACACCGCAGGCATCGTGTTCGTTACGTGGATCGTAAAGACCCGTGGCTAGGGGCGGCGTGCGTCCCATTGGCGAAGCGTCCTCCTTCGTGCCCGCCGACCGGCCTCGCAAAAGAGCGGGGCGGCCGGGAACAGGATCTATCGGCACCGCGCGGTGCCTGCAAAATTGCGTGAAGAAGCCTCATGCCGACAGGAACGGTTTTTTGCAACTGCGAACGGCGTAGCAAAATTTCACAGGCTTCAAGATTTCCACTTTACCCCATGTTTCGGCACGGGAAATCGCCGGGTGCGTCCGCGGCTATTTCTGCCCGCTTACCCGATTGAGCCGGTCGAGCGCGCTGCGCAGATCTGCCTGCGGATTGGTGGCACTTTCCTGCGGGCGCGGCCGCTGGGTGCCGCGTTCCGCCTCGCGACGCAGAAAGGCAACCACGGGGTCGGTATCCTGGGGGCTGGCGACCGGCTCGGCCCGATGCGCTTTCAGTGCGTTTTCAAGCCGTGCTGTCAGGGCATCCAGCGACAGATCGCCAAGTGCTTCGGTCGTGAACGGACGATTGGTGCTGCTTGGCTGCGCCGTTCCAGGCTGCGCGCGTTCCTGTTCGGTGGGCATCGTTCCGGTTATCGCATCCTTGCCGGCCAGGATGAATGAAGGATCGCCCTCCATCTCTTCCTTCTGCTCCTGCGGAAGGCTGGCAGGTGCATCGGAGTGATCGCGATGTGTCTGCGGGGGCAGCTGTCGCGCGACCGGAACGCTCTCGTCCTGCTCCGCCGCCCCATCGTTCTGCGCTTCCAGCGGGCCCGTTGGATGTGAAAATGGCCGATTGGCGATGGTCCCGCTCTTCACCGCATTCGCTTCGACAGCGGTAATCCCTTCCTCTTCCATATCCTCACGCGGATTGAAGGGACGGCGCGGGCTGTTCCTTGCTGCAGGTGGCGGGACGTCTTCCTCCTCGTCCTCGGGAAGCCAGACCTTGTCGATATCCGCATACCCGTCGTCATCGTCCTCGCTGACCGCATCACTGATTGCCGTGACCCGCATGGCCAGTACGATGCCGATCAGAAATCCAAGCAGAGCGGCCGCAAGCGACAACGCCATGCGCACCGCAGTGCCGGTCAGGAGGCCATCGATCGCCAGACGTTCGGCGAGTGACTGATGGATGGCTGCTGGCATGACGAACAGGCCAAGCCCCATCAGCAGGGCAAACCACACGCCGACGCCCCATTTGAATGCCGGGTGCCTGCTGATCGGGACATTGTGGGTCGCGTCGGTCATCGGTCGGTCTAATACTCTGTACAGGCGGCTCAGATGGCCGTGGAAGAAGCGCTTCCTAGCAGTTCTTGGTAAACACCGAGATAACGGTCAATGTTCCTCGCCCAGTCGTGCTTTGCAGCAACATGCCGGCGACCGGCCTCGCGCATGGCAGGCCAGCGATCCTTCGCATGGATGAAATCAGCCAAGTCTGCCGCAAGCGCCTGCGGATCGTCGGGCGGGAAAAGCAGGCCTGTCAGCCCGTCCTTGATCAGTTCCCGATGCCCCCCGACGTCGCTCGCCGCGACGATTCGCTGCTGGGCCATTGCCTCCAGCGGTTTGAGCGGGGTGACCAGATCGGTCAGACGGGACTTCTTGCGGGGATAGGCGAGCACATCGACGAGCGAATAGTACCGTTCGACCTGATCGTGAGGTACCCTGCCGGTGAACACGATCGCGGCGCTACTGCTCGACGCGGCGGCCTGGGCCCGCAGTGCAGCATCCATCGGCCCGCCACCAACAAGCAGCAATTGCGCCCCGGGATGCCGTTTACACAGCGCGGGCATGGCGGCGATGAGGTCGTCCAGCCCTTCGTAATCATAGAAGCTGCCGATAAAGCCGATCACCGGCCCTTTACCGATCCCGATTTCCGCAGCCAGCGAATCGTCCCGCGCAGGAGGCTCGCCAAACAGCGAAAGGTCGACCCCGTTGGGCGAAATGCGGATCTTTCTGCCATTGTGGCCGCGGGAAATCAGATCGTTCCGCAAGCCGGCGCAAATGGTGAAGACCGCATCTGCCCCCGCGACCACCCGACTTTCGAGTGCGCGCGTAAGGCGATATTTTATCGACCCTTCTGTGCCCGTCCCGTTGCCGACAGCCGCGTCTTCCCAGAACGCGCGTATCTCGTAGACGAAGGGAAGGCCCAGGTTTCGCGCGGCGCGCAGCCCGGCCATGCCGCACAGGGCGGGAGAATGGGCATGGAGGATATCTGGCTTCCAATCCCCCGCCAACCGCTCGATTCCGGTTCGCAGGGCTTCGATCTCGCGCCATTCGCTAACGCCGGACAGTCCGTTGAATTCACCCGGGACGCGGTGGAACGTCAGCCCATCGACAGTTTCAACAGGCGGGCCTTTGACGTTATGGCGGGCGCCTGTAACGCCAGCCACCTCTATTCCGGCGCCCTGCAGGCTTTTGAGTATAGCGCGAGTGCGGAAGGAATAGCCGCTATGCAGGGGCAGGGAATGGTCGAGTATGTGAAGAACGCGGGTCATAAGTACTGCCCCTGTGACACATTACGCTTAACGGCCCGTCAACTGGATTGCATTAGGGGTGGCACCGGAAAGCACATCACGTGATCGACTATTTCGCCCTTGCCCTTACTCACGCCCTGCTGGCGGTAGCGCTGCTGCGCATTCTCACGCGTGACGAACTCGACCACGAAGATCCGCTGGCCGACATCAGCGCCGACGTGGACGGCCGGGAAGGAAAAGACAGTTCTCGCAGTGGTCGTCGGCGCAAAAGGTCCCGCCATGCTTGACCTCGCCTTGTTTCTGACTGTCATGGGCATGTTCCTGCTCGGCCTGAAACGCCCTTTCATTTGGGTTCTGGCCTATCTCTACATCGATATTCTCATGCCACAAAAGATCGGCTGGACACTGACGCCGATGCTTCCGATCTCGCTTATCGCATTTCTGCTGGCTTTCGCCGGGTGGGTGTTCGGCGATCCCAAGGGCGACACGAAGTTCACTTTACGGCAGGGCATTCTGTGCGTCCTGATGGGATATTGCTTCATCACTCTGCAATGGGCGGATTTCCCCGTGGGTGCCGCCGAAAAGTGGAGCTGGGTCTGGAAAGCGCTCGTCTTCGCGATCTTTTTGCCGGTCACTCTGATAACACGCCTGAGGATAGAAGCCGCCGCATTGGTGATGGTGCTCACCGCCGCCGCCATCATCATCTCTGCGGGCATGAAAACTGCGCTGGGCGGGGGGGGATACGAGAACCTCTATTTGTTCGTAAACGACAACTCGAACATCTATGAAAGCTCGACCTTGGCGACGGTCGCGATCGCTCTGATCCCGATTATTCTCTGGTTTACCAAATATGGCACTATTTTTCCTCCGGACTGGAAGGTGAAAACCTTTGCCGGATTGCTCATCTTTGCCTGTCTGTTGATCCCGGTTGGCACAGAGGCGCGGACTGGCTTGCTGTGCATCGCCGTGCTGGGCATTCTGATGCTGCGCGATGTCAAAAACCGCCTGATGTACCTGATGGCAGCTGGTGCCGCCGCACTCATGGCTCTGCCGTTTCTGCCCGCCACATATTACGAGCGGATGGCGACGCTAGGGTCGGTTGAGTCAGACGAATCGGCTTCAACCCGGATGCAGGTCTGGAAGTGGACGCTGGACTATGCAGCTGAAAATCCGCTTGGCGGGGGATTCGGCGCCTATCGATCGAACAGCTTCACTTATCGCATGCCCGTAACACGTGAAGAAGGAGGGGCTCTGGTCACGCGGATCGAAGAGGTGACGGATTCGGGGCGGGCCTACCATTCCTCTTTTTTCGAAATGCTTGGCGAGCAGGGCTGGCCTGGCCTGTTCCTTTGGCTGAGCCTGCATATTCTGGGCCTGATGCAAATGGAGAAAATTCGCAGGAAATGGCGTGATCGCGAAAATTCCGCGGAGCAGTGGCAGGGTCCCTTGGCGAGCGCGTTACAGTTTTCGAACATAATCTATCTGGTTGGGGCAACTTTTCAGGGCATTGCCTATCAGCCGGTATTTTTGATGCTGATCGGCTTGCAGATCGCGTTGTGGACCTATTGCCGCAAGCGCGATTCGGCCAAGGAGGAGGCCGAGCGCAAGGCCCGGCGCAAGGCGCGCCGCGCAGCAGCTTCGGCCAAGCCCGCCATGCCGTAACGGCACACTTCGAGCGGTTGCGCGCCCCCTTTCCATGCGCCATGAGTCGCGCCGTGCCGTGTGTTCGAAAGGCGCATGAAACAGTAAGTTTTGCTTAGAGGAGAGGCGAGTATGAGCCCGCAGGAACTGGCAGAAAAGGTCGGACAGCAGATCGGCACCAGCGAATGGGTCGAGATGAGCCAGGAACGGATCAACCAGTTTGCCGAAGCCACCGGCGATCACCAGTTCATCCATATCGATGAGGAAAAAGCCAAGATGACGCCCTTTGGCGGCACCATTGCGCACGGCTTTCTGACCTTGTCGATGATTCCCTATCTCGGTGCTAAATCGGACATGCCCAAGGTCGATGGCGTCAAAATGGGCGTGAATTACGGCGGCAACAAAACGCGGTTTATCTCGCCCGTACGCAGCGGAAAGCGCATCCGCGGCCATTGGAAGCTGGTCGAAATGACCGAGAAGCGTCCCGGACAGTGGCAGCAGACCTGCGAGATTACGATGGAGATCGAAGGTGAAGAAAAGCCAGCTTTGATCTGCGAATGGATCACCCAGATTTTCGTCTGATTTCCCTCCTCCCCGACGAGGATCAGATATTTTAGCAAACCGAGGAAATACTCATGCGTGACGCAGTCATCGTTTCCACCGCCCGCACCGCTATCGGTCGCGCCTATAAAGGCGGATTTAACGACACCAAAGGGCCGACGCTTGGTTCCTATTCGCTGAAGCCCGCGATCGAGCGTGCTGGCATAGAACCTGGCGAGATCGACGATGTGTTGTGGGGCAGTGCGCTTCAGCAGGGCACGCAGGCAGGCAATCTCGCTCGGCAGGTCGCACTGCGCGCAGGCTGCCCGATCGGGACCAGCGGGATGACAATGGATCGCCAGTGCTCAAGCGGCCTGATGAGCATCGCTACGGCGGCCAAGCAGATCATCACCGATCGCATGGATGTGGTAGCCGCAGGTGGCCAGGAATCGATCAGTCTCGTGCAGACCAAGGAAATGCGCGTGATGCCCGATCCGGAACTGATCAATATGCACGGCGCAATCTATATGCCGATGCTGCAGACAGCGGAAACGGTCGCTCAGCGTTACGGTATCAGCCGCGAAGCGCAGGATGAGTACGCGCTGTCGAGCCAGCAGCGTACGGCGGCAGCGCAGGAAGCGGGCCTGTTCGACGACGAGATCGTCCCTGTTACCACCACCCACAAGGTGCAGGACAAGGAAACAGGCGAGATCTCGGACGTAGAGATCACCATTGCCAAGGACGAGGGCAATCGCCCGCAGACTACGCTCGAAGGGCTTTCCTCGCTCAACCCTGTCATGGGGCCGAGCACCACGATCACCGCCGGTAACGCCTCGCAGTTGTCGGATGGTTCATCGGCCAGCGTGCTGATGGAAGCGAAGGTCGCCGAGAAGAAGGGCCTTGCTCCGCTTGGCCGCTATGTCGGCATGGCCGTTGCGGGCACCGAACCGGACGAAATGGGCATTGGTCCCGTGTTCGCGATTCCCAAGCTGCTTGAACGCTTCGACCTCAAGGTCGACGATATCGGCATCTGGGAACTGAACGAAGCCTTTGCCGTGCAGGTGCTGTACTGCCGCGACAAGCTGGGCATTCCGAACGAACTGCTCAACGTCAACGGCGGTTCGATCTCGATCGGCCACCCCTACGGTATGACAGGCGCGCGTTGCACGGGCCATGTGTTACTCGAAGGCAAGCGCCGCGGAGCCAAATATGGCGTCGTGACCATGTGTGTCGGCGGCGGCATGGGTGCTGCCGGGCTGTTCGAGATTTTCTGACCGATCCTCTGGCAAGCAACAAGCTTGCCTCATTTATGAATTGAGCGCATCCTCCGGCCTTGCGGTCGGAGGATGTTCGCTTTTGGGCGCCATGGAAATTATCGGGATAGCAGGAAGCGTCAGCCTGCTGGCAGGATGGCGGCTCTATCTGTGCATCTTTGCCACAGGCGTGGCGATGCGAATGAATGCGCTACCTCTGCCGGACCACCTTGCCAGCCTCGATGTTTTCGCAAATCCGTGGGTCATGGGTATCGCTGCGTTGGCGGCGCTTGCCGAATTCTTTGCGGACAAGGTGATGTGGCTCGATTCGATCTGGGACGCCGTTCACACATTCGTCCGCCCCATCGGTGGGGCGCTACTCACGCTGGCAATCATTGATCCGCAGGATCCGGCCACTCAGATCATCGCCTTCCTGCTCGGCGGTGGCGCGAGCCTAGCAGCGCACGCGGGCAAAGCGGGTGTGCGCGGGGTGGTCAATGCCAGTCCCGAGCCGGTCAGCAATGTCGCCATATCGAGTGCCGAGGATGTGGCGACGATCGGCCTGCTCTATTTCATTTACGAATATCCGTTGGTCGCTGGAGCGATTGCCCTGGTATTGCTGGGGCTCACCATCGCATTGCTGGTGCTTGCGAGGCGCGCTGTCGGCAGGCTGCTGGCGGGGCGCAGGCCGCCGCCAGCCTGACAACCCTCAACTGTGGGTAGAGATGAATTCTTCAACCACAGGGGCAATCTTTCCACGCCATCTGCTGCCGTTGAATATGCCGTAATGCCCCGCGCTTTCGGCCATGTAGTAGCGCTTCTTTTTTTCCGAGAGGCGGGGAGTGAGGTCCAGCGCGGCCTTAGTCTGGCCAAGGCCCGAGATATCGTCGCGTTCGCCTTCGATCGCCAGCAGCGCAGTCTCGGTGATATCACCCAGATCGACCAGCTTACCGCGATGTACGAAAGTTCCGTTCGGCAGCGAATGGGTCTGGAAGACTTCTTCGACAGTCTGGAGGTAGAATTCTGCGGTCATGTCGCACACACTGCGATACTCGTCGTAGAAATCCTTGGTCGCCTGCGCACTTTCTTCATCGCCCACGGTGAGGTGTTTGAACATCTCGTAGTGGCTCATCATGTGATTGCCGAGGTTCATGCTCATAAAACCGGCAAGTTGCATGAAGCCGGGATAGACCCTCCGTCCGGCGCCGCGATACTGCATCGGCACGGTGGCAATGACATTATGGCGGAACCACTCGATCGGGCGCTCCATGGCCAGATCGTTCACACTGGTCGGCGAACAGCGCGTGTCGATCGGGCCCCCCATCATGGTCAGCGTTCTGGGGGTGCAGGGATGTTTATCGCGATTCATGATTGCCGTCGCCGCGAACACTGGGACTGACGGCTGACACACTGCCATCACATTGGCGCCGCCACCGTTTGCATCGGGGCCGATATGCTCAAGATAGCCGATCACATAATCTATGTAATCGTCGAGATCGAATTCGCCTTCATGGAGGGGGACCGTCTTGGCATCGGCCCAGTCGGTCACGAAAACGCGGCAGCTTTGCAGCATCCGTTCAACCGTGCCCCGTAAAAGCGTGGCATAATGCCCGCTCATCGGTGCGACCACCAGCAGGCACGGCGCATCTTCCGGCAGATTTTCGCGATAGAACTCTTTCAGGTCGCCGAACGGTTTGTTGACCACCGTAGCTTCGACCACCGGTTCGAGCTTGCCGTCTATTTCGATAGCTTCAATGTTCCAGGCGGGCTTGCCATAGGTGGCTGTCGCATGCGCGAAGACTTCCAGTGCGCTGGCGGCGATAGGACCGATGTTCAGGTAACCCATCGGGCCGACATAGTTCAGTGGATTTGCTGGGTTGTTCAGCATTTCCACCCCGATAGAGGCGAAGGTGCTGGCGGAGTTGAGCCAGCTGCGCTGGAGTTCATAGGCGTGATATAGCAATGCGTATCCCCTGCTGACCCGGCCTCTTGTTTTATCGTGTCCCGGGCGAAAGACGTTCATCCTGCCTCTCCACCACCTTTTGTGCAATGCACAAATTGCCAAATTGTGCCTTCGCGCATGCAGCAGTGTGGATTTTCGGCGTCGTCCAATCTAACTGGACGCCATGTCAGCCAAGGATGATATGGAAGCCCAGGGGCGCGGACGACTTGCGCGGAGGCGGGCGAAGAAGGACCTGCCCCGAGAGCGGTCTCTGCGCCCGCTCAGGATGGTCTACCGAGCGGGAGGCAACTATCCGCTGCATGTCGTGCTTGCACTGGTTGCGCTGTGCATCACGGCCGCTGCCACGCTGGCCATTCCGGCCGGCTTCAAGCTGGTAATCGATCGCGGCTTTGCCGATGGGGCGGATCCCGCCAACATGGCCCGCTGGTTCGAATATCTTCTGATGATCGTCGGCGTGCTGGCGTTGGGCACAGCCATGCGGTTCTATTTCGTGAGTTGGCTGGGCGAACGGGTCGTCGCCGATATACGCTTACGGGTTCAGGAAAATCTGCTGCGTCTTGCACCAGGTTTCTATGAAGAAAACAGTCCCAAAGAAATTTCCAGCCGCATGACCAGCGATACGGCGCTGATCGAGCAGGTGGTCGGCACCACGGTTTCGGTTGCCTTGCGTAACCTGCTGATGGCGATCGGGGGTACGGCTTATCTCTTCTGGCTGGTACCTGGTCTGACCATGGGGCTGCTGCTGATCATCCCTGCCATTATCATACCGATTACGCTGTTCGGGCGCAGATTGCGCAAGGTGTCGCGCACCAGCCAGGACCGCGTGGCCGATATTGGGGCTATGGTCACTGAAGTGCTTTCGGCGATGAAGATCGTGCAGGGCTTCAATCAGGAGGACCGCGAACATGGTCGTTTTCGCGAAGCGGTCGAGCGGACGTTTGCGGTCGCCAAGCGACGGATCATTATTCGCGCGGCGATGACCGCAGTGGTCATCTTGTTGGTCTTCGGCGGAATCACCATGCTGGTCTGGCGCGGCGCGCAGGCGGTGAGCGAAGGTACGATTTCGGGCGGCACGATCGCCGCTTTCGTGCTGACAGCAGGCTTGGTGGCGGGGGCCATCGGCGCCCTTACCGAGGTTTACGGCGATCTGCTGCGGGGGGCGGGTGCGGCAAGCCGCCTGTCCGAATTGCTGGATGAAAAGCCGGCGATAACGGCTCCGGCCCGACCTCAGGAACTGCCTTCTCCACCGCGAGGCAGCCTGTCGTTCCGCAACGTCACCTTCCGTTATCCGACACGACTGGAAGCACCGGCGATCACAGATTTCAGCCTCGAGGTCGAACCGGGCGAAACAGTCGCCATTGTCGGGCCGTCGGGGGCGGGTAAATCGACCATCTTCCAACTGGCTGAGCGCTTCTACGACCCACAGGCTGGGTCTATCCGCCTTGACGGAATTCCGCTGACCGGGGCCGATCCCGCCGAAGTGCGTCGACGGATCGCCTATGTTCCACAGGAGGGAGTTCTTTTCAGCGCCAATGCGCGGGACAATCTGCGCTATGGCAATTGGAACGCCAGTGAAGAGGATGTCTGGGCTGCGGCGCGGGCCGCCAATGCAGCTGGCTTCCTCGAAAAACTGCCTCAGGGCCTCGATACTTATCTGGGCGAAAGCGGCACCCAGCTTTCCGGTGGCCAACGCCAGCGCATCGCCATAGCCCGCGCGTTGCTGCGCGATGCGCCTATCCTTCTGCTGGACGAAGCCACCAGCGCACTCGACGCAGAAAGCGAACGGCTTGTGCAGGACGCGTTGGAGCACCTGATGGAAGATCGCACCACGCTGGTCATTGCCCACCGCCTGTCTACCATTCGCGCCGCCGACCGGATCGTGGTGATGGAGGATGGGCGGATCGTGGAACAGGGGACACATCAGCAATTGTCAGTGGATGGCGGCCTCTATGCCCGGCTCGCTTCGCTGCAATTCGGCCTTGAAAACGCCTGATCCTTCTGCGGACGACCTGTATGTTCCGATGAACCGCTTCGCCGGTAAGGCCAACCATGGTAGATCGTGGGGCCTGAGGCCCGTGCGGGCCGGTTGCATTGAATTTCGGGAGACCACATAAATGATCCGTACCATGCTTACTGCTGGCGCGAGCGCGCTTGCCTTGATGATGGCTGCCCCGGCCGTCGCACAGGAAAAAGACGATACTCCCTTGCCGACCATGAGCTTTGGTGAGTGGGGTTTCGATCCGGCCTATCTTTCGCAGGATATAAAGCCCGGTGACGACTTCTTCGCCTATGCCAACCAGAAGTGGCTCGAGGCAAATCCGCTTCCGGCCGAATTCAGCCGTTTCGGGGCGTTCAATCTGCTCCGTGAGAAATCCACCAGTGACGTTCAGACGCTGGTGAACGAGCTACTCAAGAAAGAGCCATCCACTCTGTCGGCCGACGAGAAACGAATTGTCGACGCGTACAACGCCTATCTCGACACGGCTCAAATCGAAGCGGCGCAGCTGACCAATATCCAACCCTATCTGGATGCCATCAAGGAGGCGAAGACGACAGCAGCTCTCGCTTCACTGTGGGCAAAGCCCGGATACGCTGCGCCGCTGGGTGGCTATGTGTCGGTCGATGCGAAAGAGCCGGGCCGCTACTCGGTTTACCTCGGTTCGGGAGGGCTCGGTCTTCCCGACCGCGATTACTATCTCGATGACAGCGAGAAAGGCCGCAATATCCAGGTCAAATATCGCGAATATCTGGCATTTCTGCTGGGCGAGGCTGGTTACGCCGATGCCGCCGGAATGGCGCAGAAAGTGTACGATTTCGAAGACACGATTGCCCGCGACGTTAGCTGGGACCGCGCCACACGGCGTAACCGCGACCTGACCTATACCGCACTTACGCCGTCTGAAATGACGGCGCTCGGCAATGGCTTCCCGCTGGCCACGATGCTGCGGGAAATGGGGCTGGGCCAAACCGACCGGTTCATCGTAAGCGACATGCCGCCCAGCGCCGAACGTTCGGCAGAACTCGGCCTTGACGAAGCGACCCTGGCCAAGATCGGCGGCGGCACACCGGCGATGACGGCGCTCATCACGCGGACGCCGATCGACGTGTTACAGGCCTGGACCACCAAGGAAATGCTCGAAAACAATGCGGCACTTCTGCCCAAACGTTTCGATGATGCCGATTTCGCTTTTTACGGGACTCTGCTGCAGGGGACGCCGGAACAGCGCCCGCGCTGGAAGCGTTCGATCGACGCAACCGAAGGGATGCTCGGCGAACTCGTCGGCAAGTCTTACGTCCAGCGGTACTTCCCGGCCGAGAACAAGGCGGCAATGATCGACCTGGTCGGCAATCTGCGCAAGGCCTTGGCGCAGAGCATCGGTGAAATCGACTGGATGAGCGATGCCACCAAACGCGAAGCCATGGCAAAGCTCGACAGTTTCGATCCCAAGATCGGCTATCGCGACAACCTGGAAACCTATCCAGGTCTGGCCATCGCAGCCGACAACCCCGTCGCCAACAGCATGGCAGCTGCCAAATGGGGCTGGCAGGACATGGTATCCAAGCTCGGCAAGCCGATCGACCGGACCGAGTGGTTCATGCTGCCCCAGACCGTGAACGCCTATTACAACTCGACCAAGAACGAGATCGTCTTTCCGGCGGCCATCCTGCAGCAGCCTTTCTTCGGTGTGAGTGCCGATGCTGCAGTGAACTATGGTGGTATCGGCGCGGTCATCGGCCACGAAATGGGTCATGGTTTCGATGATCAGGGTTCGAAGTCCGATGCGACCGGGATGCTCCGAAACTGGTGGACCGATGCCGATCGTGCTGCATTCGACAAGCTCGGCAATGCACTGGTCAAGCAATATGACCAGTTCTGCCCGCTGGATGGTGGCGAGACTTGCGTGAATGGCAGGCTGACACTTGGCGAGAATATCGGTGACCTTGGTGGTCTGAGCCTTGCCTATCGCGCTTACAAGCTTTCGCTTAATGGCAAGGAAGACAAGGTGATCGACGGACTCACCGGCGATCAGCGTTTCTTCTTGGGTTGGGCGCAGGTTTGGCGTTCTCAGCAACGCGAGGATGCGGCCCGTCAGCGTCTGCGCACCGATCCGCACAGCCCGGAAGAATATCGCGTCAATGGCGTCGTGCGTAACATGGACGAATGGTATGAAGCCTTCGGCGTCACTCCCGACGACGAACTCTACCTGCCGCCGGAACAGCGCATTCGGATCTGGTAATGCCAACTCATCGTTAATCTGCGTTGGGGCGGAGCAGGTCGCTTGACTTGCTCCGCCCTTTCTTCATGGACGCGGTTGCATGAACGATTATCTCACCGCGATCTTCCTCGGCATTGTCGAAGGCCTCACCGAATTCATCCCCGTGTCCTCTACCGGGCACCTTATTCTGGCGACAGAGCTCTCGGGTGCCGACCCCAACGAATGGGCCATGTTCAACGTTGTGATCCAGCTCGGGGCGATCCTGGCGGTCGTCTACCAGTACTGGGGAACATTCTGGTCGGCTGGAATGGGCGTGCTGAAGGGGGAACGCGAAGGCATCATGTTCGCAAGGAACATCCTGCTCGGTTTTCTGCCCAGTGCGGTCATCGGCTTCACACTCTATGAAAGCTTTGAGGCCATGCTCGGTAATCCCGGCATTGTCCCTTGGGCGCTTATTGTTGGCGGTGTCGCCATCATCGTGATCGAACGCCTCGCCAAGCCCCGTGACCAAGGACAGGGTGTGGCCGACATTCCGGTGGCCAAGGTTCTGGGTGTCGGTTTTGCGCAGTGTCTGGCGATGGTTCCCGGTGTTAGCCGTTCCGGTGCCACGATCATGGGGGCTCTAGCCATGGGCATTAACCGCAAGACGGCGGCGGAATTCTCCTTTTTCCTTGCTGTGCCGACCATGATTGGCGCAACCACTTTGGAAATGGCCACCAAATACGATCAGTTGATGGCCGGCGCCACGCGTGTCGGCTGGGATGAAATCGCGATCGGTTTTGTCGTAAGTTTCATCGTGGCGTTGTTCGTGATCCGGGCCTTTGTCGCTTTTGTCAGCCGCAGCGGTTTCACACCCTTTGCCTGGTATCGCATAATCGCAGGCACTGCTGCGCTGGTCTGGCTCAACTTCGCCTAGTTTTTCGCAGAATCTGGCGGCTGCATGCGGATAATTCTTCAGGCAGGTCGGAACTTTTGCCCTTCTTCGCGTTTCTCCCCATCAAGAGGAACGTGAAGGTAGGCACCAATGGGTTTGTTGATCCTGATTGTCGTGGGCGCCCTTTTAGGGTGGCTGGCAACGATCATCCTGCGAATTGAAGACGGCCGTGGCATTCTTGCCAATGCCCTCGTTGGTGTGCTCGGCTCGCTGATTACCGGGATGATTGCCGGCAATGGCGCTATTTTCGGGACGGTGAGCGGGGTTGCATTGCTGTGGGCCGTGCTGGGATCCATAGTTACCATCGGCCTTTTCAATCTCGTCAGGCAACGCGCCTACCGCTGATCCAGCTCGTTTGGTGATCAGCGGGGAATGATCCCAACACCTAAATTGTAGCTGAATTGGATGGTGGCAGACTACGTCCTGCACATATTTCAGTGCCTTATCGCGAAAATCGGGAACCCACCTCTAATCGACCCGTTCATCACATTCTCGCCGCATTTCAATTATCGGCGTGACAATGGCGTCGTCTCTACGGCGCACCTACAAGGCCAAAGGGGAAATACCATGAAATTCACTAAAGCTACGCTCGTCGTTTCGGCTGCAGCACTCAGCCTGGGTCTCGCCGCTTGCGATGGACCGAACGAAAACGCGATGGAAGACGCTGGCGAACAGCAGGCAGAAGCCGTTAACGAGCAGGTCGATGCGATGGAAGACGCTGGCACCATGAGCGACGCGGAATCGGACGCCATCACCGATCAGGCCGAAGACAAGGCAGATGCCATGGAAGAGCAGGGCGAAGCCATGGATGATGCCCAAGGCATGTAAGCCTGAAGGTATTATGCAACCGAACGGCCCCGGAGCGATCCGGGGCCGTTTTTCGTTCAGACCGGCCTTGCGCCCGAGCCGCGGCCACCGCGTAACGTATATTCCAACGATCCACGATTGAGGACGTAATCGACGTCGATCACTGCGGTATTGGCATAGGTGAAGCCAGGGCCAAGATTGCGGTAAAGCTTGTCGAAGTCGCGCTCCACCGTCTGGCGATAGAGATCTTCGAAGCTTTCGATCACGAAATAGGTCGGCTGCAGATCGCTGATGACGTAATCGGTGCGCATTACGCGGTCCACATTCAGCATGATGCGGTTGGGGCTTTGCGCTTGTGTTGCATATACCACTTCGGTCGGACCCGAGAGAATGCCCGCGCCATAGGCTTTGACGCCGTCCTCTTCTTCGATCAGCCCGAATTCCACCGTGTACCAGTACAGCGAGCCGAGCGCCTTCAGTCGGTTGTAGCGCATGGCCTTCCATCCCGCGCGACCGTATTCCTGCATATAATCGGCATAGACGGGGTCGGTCAGCATCGGCACATGGCCGAACACATCATGAAAGACGTCGGGCTCCTGGATATAATCGAACGTCTCGCGCGTGCGGATGAAATTTCCGGCCGGAAAGCGCCGGTTGGCCAAATGCCAGAAGAATACGTGATCGGGGATCAGCATCGGCACGGGCACTACGCTCCAGCCGGTCAATGCCGTCAGATCTTCCGACAGCTTACCAAATTCCGGCACACCACCGCGGTTCAGGTTGAGCTTCTGCAATCCTGCCATGAAGGCGCTTGCCGCACGACCAGGCAGGACGCCCATCTGCCGTTCGAAAAGATCGTTCCAGATCGCGTCTTCATCGCTGCCATATTCGGTCTGCTTGGGTTCAAGCCAGTCTTCACCGACATGGTCCGGCTTTCTCAGCGGGGCGGTGAAAACCTCTGCCGGCAGGTCGGGCAGTTGGCTAAAGTCCTGTTCGGATTTTTCAAATGAGGCCATATCGTTTCCGTTGATACTACTATTGGACCTTCCATTCAAATGCTGCGCGAGGATGCATGAAAAAGGACGATTACGAAAACGCGCTCGAGACGATGCAGGAAGAACTCGTTGCTGCGGCGCGCTGGGCCCGTGCCACGAACCAGAGGATTGTGGTGATATTCGAGGGGCGCGATACGGCGGGCAAGGGCGGGGCCATCCGTGCCGTCTCGGAAAAGCTCAATCCGCGCCAGTGCCACATCATCGCATTGGGAAAGCCAACCGACGCGGAACAGGGCCAGTGGTATTTCCAGCGCTATGTCCAGCATTTGCCGAGTGCAGGTGAGATCGTGCTGTTCGATCGTAGTTGGTATAACCGTGCGGGCGTTGAAAAGGTCATGGGCTATGCCACGCCCGCTCAGGTTGCAGAATTTCTCGAACAGGTCCCGACGTTTGAGAAAATGCTGGTGGATGACGGTATACTGCTGTTCAAATATTGGCTTACGACAGACCAGGTGCAGCAGGAAGAGCGCCTGCGCGAGCGGTTGGAAGATCCTTTGAAACGCTGGAAGCTGTCGCCCGTCGATCTCGCTGCGAGGGACAGATACGATGCCTATACCGAGGCGCGCGAGGCTATGCTGGCGGCAACCCATACGCCGTGGGCGCCATGGACACTGGTGGACTCTAACGATCAGAAGCGCGGACGGCTGACATTGGTGCGGGATCTGCTTGACCGGCTTCCCGATCTGCAGGTCGCCCCTGAATTAATCGAATTTCCAGACTTGGGTCGTGAACCTCAGGCAGAGCGGTATACGGTATTGCAGCCTATTGCGGACTATCCGGTGGACTAGGCCAGTTTGGCAGAAGCTTTTGTTACTTGGCGTCCATCGCCTGCGAAGGCGCCCAGTTCTATGGCCTCGCCTTCGCCACGGATGACGAGATGCAGCCGCTCCCCTGCAATTGCCGGGCTGACACCACGAAAGGCAAACCGAGCCAGGCGGTTCTCGCCGAAACATTCTGCCGCGAGTTGAAGCAAAAGGCTGGCTGTCAGTGGCCCATGGACCACCAGTCCGCGATAGCGCTCCACATTCTGGGCATAGGGTGCATCGTAATGGATGCGATGCGTATTGAAGGTAAGGGCGGAAAACCGAAACAACAGCCGCTCATCCGGTGTCACCGCCCGGTGGGTATCCCAAGCGGAAAAATCGAAGTCATCATCACTCGTCACAGGCGGAACAAGCGGAGAATCGTTGGCTTGTGGCCCAAGATAGACCAGTGTTTGCCGTTCGGAGACCGCCAAATGCCCATCGGTGCTGGTTTCGTGATCCACATCGACGAACACCATATCGCCGCGGCTTCCCGACTTTGAGGTTACCGAAGCAACGCGGCTCGTCCGCTCGATAGTAGAGCCTATCGATATGGGCGCGTGGAAGCGGATGTCGCTGGATGCCCACATCCGCCGGGGTAGGGGGACAGGGGGCAGGAAGCTCGCCGGGCTTTCATCGCGCGATGGGTGGCCATCTTCGCCCAGTTGTGCCGTACGCGCGTCGGGGGTGCACAGGCACAGATGGATACCCTGTGGCATCGCCCCCACGCCAGGCGCATCACGGTCGAACGTCGCGTACCATCGCGTGGCAAGCGCGGGCTCTAGCCGATCGTATGCGCGTTGTTCTCGGCCAATCCAGTCCGACCAGTTTTGCGTCACGCTGCGCGCTCGAACACCGCGGCCATGCCTTGCCCCCCGCCTATGCACATGGTTTCCAAGCCGTACCGGACTTCGCGGCGCTTCATCTCGTGCGCCATATCGGCAAGGATGCGAATTCCAGTTGCGCCGATCGGGTGGCCAAGCGAGATGCCGGACCCGTTGACATTGACGATATCGCGGCGGCTGTCCTCCTCGGCGAAGCCCCAACCTTTCAAGACGGCAAGTGCCTGGGGGGCAAAAGCTTCATTGAGTTCAATCAGGCCGATATCGTCCCAGGCGAGACCATTTCGTGCGAACAACCGCTCGACTGCCGGGACCGGCCCGATGCCCATGCGACTGGGATCGCAGCCCGCTGCGCTCCACGAATGGAACCACAGGAGCGGTTCGAGACCGAGTTCCTCGACCTTGTCTTCAGCCACGACGAGGCAGGCGGCAGCGGCATCGTTCTGCTGGCTGGCATTACCTGCTGTCACAATGGCATCGGCATCGCGCTTGAGATCGATGGCCCGGAGGCTGCCAAGTGTTTCCATGCTGGCATCGGCGCGGAAACCCTCATCCCTGGCAAAGATCACCGGGTCGCCTTTGCGCTGCGGAATTTCCACCGGCACCAGCTGCTCGTCGAACTTGCCTTCGTCCCAGGCACGGGCGGCATTCTGGTGGCTGCGCACGGCGAAGGCGTCGGCTTCTTCGCGAGTGATATTGTAATCCTTAGCCAGGTTTTCGGCAGTTTCGATCATGCCGGTGATGATGCCGTAGCGTTCGATCGGCTGGCTCATCAGGCGGCCACGGGTCAGGCGGTCCCACAGCTGCATATCGCCAAGGCGGGAGCCGTGACGGGCCTTGGTCGTGTAATGTTCGACATTCGACATGCTTTCGACACCGCCGGCTAGCACGCAATCGGCGACGCCGGTCTGCACCATCATGGCGGCCGTTGCGACGGCCTGCAGGCCAGACCCGCAGCGCCGATCGAGCTGGAAGCCGGGCACCTCTTCCGGAAAGCCTGCGGCCAGCCAACTCCAGCGACCGATGGCGGGTGCTTCGCCGCTGCCATAGCCTTGGCTGAAGACGACATCGTCGACGCGTGCAGGATCGATCCCGCTGCGTTCCATCAAAGCGTTGATGATGATAGCGCCGAGCTGTCCTGCTTCGAGCGGGGCGAGGCTACCGAGGAAGCGCCCGACCGGGGTTCTCAGCGGCTTGCAGATGGCTACGCGGCGGTTGGTCGTCATGGCTTAGTCCTTGTCCGAAAGGCGGGCGATTCCCCGGTCGACGAGAGCGCCGATCGTGCCCGAGGCGAGGCCGAGGCGGTCGGCCAGAATTTCTTCGGTATGCTGCCCCAGATAGGGAGCGGCCTGGGGCGACCCCGCTTCGAGGCCGGGGAGGTTGGCGAAACTGCGGGTGGCGGGATAGGCGAACCCGCTGGGATTGGCGGGAGAAGGGCCGAAAAGCGGGTTTTCTGCCACCAGCTCCCGGTCCTGCGCGGCTTCGTGCATCGTGCGATAGCGTTCGAAAGTGGTGCCGTTTTCCGTCAGACGGGTCTGCAACACATGCCAATCAAGCGTATGACTGCATGCCTCGAACAGCTCGAACAGGCGGTGCCGGTGTTCGAAACGGGGGCGATCCCCATCGGCGAAGCACACACCCAGTTCCTTTTCCAGTTGGGCGATTTCGGTGGCTAGGCCGAAGGCGGCCACCAGCCCGTTCCACTGCTTCGGTGTCAGCGCGGCAACCATGAAGCGCACGCCGTCCCGGCTGCGGAAATCGCGCCCGAACGCGCCCCAGATGGCATTGCCGAGCCGTTCGCGGTCACCGCCACGATAGAGCATTTCGGCCATCGCCCCACTATTGGCCATGGTGCCAATGGCGACATCGCCCAGCGGCACACGGATTTCGCTGCCTTTGCCCGTAGCATCGCGGCGGCGCAGCCCGGCCAGCAGGGCGAAGGCGCAATAGGCACCGGTGATGAAATCCCAGGCCGGCAGCACCTGGTTGACCGGCGGCGCGGTTTCCAGATCCCATTCTTCCGGCCCGCACATCAGTGGATAGCCGCTGGCGGCGTTGACGGTGAAATCCATCGCCTGCCGTCCATCGTGCCAGCCCATGATGCGCACGCTGACCAGATCGGGGGCGGAGGCAGGACGTTTCGCGGCAACTGCATCATGCGCCAGAAAACTCTTTTCCGGCAGATTGGTGATGAGGTTGCCGGTTTTCGCCGACAGCTCGACCAGCAATTCGCGCCCTTCATCACTGCGCAGATCCAGCGCGACCGATTTCTTCGCCCGGTTGAGGTTTTCCCAGCTGAGCGAACGCCCTTCGCTGGTCAGCATGTAGCGGTCGTAATCGAGCCCGCCCGCCTTGTGATCGACACGGATCACTTCGGCCCCCATCTGCGCGCAATACAGGCCGGCGGTCGGCGAGGCGACGAAGCTGGAGGCTTCGATTATGCTCAGGCCTTCTAGAAGCGGATACACTCTTTAAATACCCGCCGCGTAATCGCGCAGCATATGCTTGGCGATCTGCAGCTGGAGGATCTGGGTGGTCCCTTCGTAGATGCGATAGATACGGGCATCGCGGAAGAAGCGTTCGGCATCGTATTCGGCCAGATAGCCCGCGCCGCCATAGACCTGCACCACCCGGTCGACCACGCGGCCGCACATTTCGGAGGCGAAGACCTTGAAGGCGGCGGCATGCTTGACCGTGTTTTCGCCGCGGTCGACGCGCGCGGTGACATCGGCCATCATCGCTTCGGCGGCGTAGATTTCGGTCCAGCTTTCGCTGAGCATTTGCTGGATGAGCTGGAAATTGGCGATCGGTTCGCCGAAGGCCTGCCGCTCGCTGGCATATTTGATCGCGCTGTCGAGCGCGCGGCGGGCGTAGCCCGTGCTGGCCGCGCCGACCGAGATGCGCCCATTGTCGAGGCTCATCATGGCAAAGCGGAAGCCCTTGCCGGTTTCGCCGCCCAGAAGCGCATCGCCCGGCACATGTACATCGTCGAGCATGACGTCGGAGATATGGCTGCCGGCCTGCCCCATCTTGTGATCCGGGCTGCCGGTCGAAACGCCGGGCGTATCCATCGGCACGATGAAGGCGGATACATGCGCGTTCTTGGGCAGCGCATCCTTT
This sequence comes from Pseudomonadota bacterium, assembly GCA_023394965.1. Lineage (GTDB taxonomy): Bacteria > Pseudomonadota > Alphaproteobacteria > Sphingomonadales > Sphingomonadaceae > Qipengyuania. Next base: position 106,007 of record JAEWZX010000007.1, read on the forward strand.
TCGGTGCGCGCCATGATCAGTGCGACATCGGCATGAGGCGCATTGGTGATATAGCGTTTGGTGCCGTTCAGGATCCAGCCATTGCCATCGGGGTCGGGACGGGCAGTGGTGGCCATGGCGGCACTGTCGCTGCCGGAGCCTGGTTCGGTCAGGCCGAAACAGGCAATCGAACCGCTGGCGATTCTGGGCCACCATTCGGCTTTCTGCGCATCGGTCCCGCCATTCTTGATTGCCGAATTGAACATGCCGACATTGATCGAGAAGATCGAGCGATAAGCGGGCGCGGCATAGGCCATGGTCTTCACCACCTTGGCATATTGCGTGCAGTTGAGCCCCGCCCCGCCGAATTCTTCTGGCACGGTCAGGCCGAAAAGGCCCATATCCTTCATTTCGGAGACGATTTCATCGGGAATGCGGTCTTCCGCAATCACCTGCTTTTCCGCCGGGATCAGCCGTTCGCGCACATAGCGCTCAAGCTGTTCCAGAAACTGGTCGAAGATGTCGGCATCCATGCCGGGATTGACGGTGTCGCTCATTCGGAAGCTTCCTTCTCCAACGCTTGCGGACTGCCCGGTTTATTATGTGTATCTGTGGGCGCGGCGTTTTCAGCGGTACTGCCACCGCTTTCGGCATCCAAGACGCCGTCGGGCAGGCGCCGCTGATCGATCATTTCGGCCGCGTCGTCGAGCGCTTCCGCTTCGCTTTGCGAGACCGGCTGGACCGGTTCGTCATCCTCATATCCGGAACAGGCGGAGAGCGCGGCAAGCGCAGCGAACAGGGGGACGATTCGGCTCATGGACGCGGAAACTAGGCGTAGTGGAGCGCCGCGCAAAGGACGTTACGGCGCGGCTGGACGGGGGCGAGCCAGTGGCCCGCCCGCTGACCGATCAGTTGCTGGCGTCTTCGGCCATCGCATCCATGGCGGCGGCGGCGGTATCCGCTGCGCTGTCGCCGGCTTCCTGGATCTGCGCTTCTTCGCTCGGCGTGGTGACTTCTGCGGCCGGGGCGGCATTGGCTGCCGGATCTGCGACCGGTGTTTCTTCCACGCCCGAAAGCGCTTCCTCGGCGGGCATTTCGACGGTGTCGGCTTCGACTTCGGTCGATGCGTCTTCGGTGCTGCCGCATGCGGCAAGGGCGATGGTGGCGGCCGCCGTCAGGGCGATACGGAATTTCATGGGTTCGTTCTCCTCAAAAATATGGAATGGCGTTGGCGGTAAAGCGCATGCGTTGCACCCGGGGCAAGGGAAAATTGCCCGCAGCCGGTTGCACTCGCCATGGCGTCTGCCATCAGGCCACCATGAACGGGATTGCAGCTGCATATCAATCGCTGAAAGACGTCTTCGGCTTCGATGGCTTTCGCGGGCGGCAGGAAGATGTGGTCGCACGCGTCCTGTCCGGTGGTTCGACGCTGGCGGTCATGCCGACCGGTGCGGGCAAATCGCTGACCTATCAGCTGCCCGCCGTCATGCTGCCGGGCACCTGCGTGGTTATCAGCCCGCTGATTGCCCTGATGCACGATCAGCTGCGCAGTGCGCGGGCCAACGGTATTCGGGCTGCCACGCTGACCAGCGCGGATGCCGACTGGCGCGAAACGCAGGATGCCTTTCGGGCGGGCGCGCTGGATCTGCTCTATGTGGCACCCGAACGGGCGAGCCAGCCCGCCTTTCGCGATTTTCTGAGTTCGGCACCCCTGTGCCTGTTCGCCATCGACGAAGCGCATTGCGTATCCGAATGGGGCCATGATTTCCGCCCCGATTACCGGATGCTGCGCGGGTTGATGGATGCATTTCCACAGGTTCCGCGCCTGGCCCTGACCGCGACGGCCGATCGCCAGACCCGCGCCGATGTAATGGCACAGCTGGGTATTCCGGACGATGGGCTGGTGCTGGCCGGGTTCGACCGGCCCAATATCCGATATGCGATTCGTCATCGCGACAATCCGGTGCGCCAACTGACCAATCTGATGGCTGCCGCACCAGGGCCTGGGATCGTCTACGCCCAGACGCGCCGCAAGGTGGAAGATCTGGCCGACAAGCTGGCCGCCGCGACCGGGCGGCCTGTCCTGCCCTATCACGCTGGGCTTGATGCACAGGTGCGGGCGGCCAATCAGGCGGCCTTTGTGGCCAGCGAAGACATGGTGATCGTGGCCACGGTCGCCTTCGGCATGGGCATCGACAAGCCCGATGTGCGTTTCGTGGCCCATGTCGGCGTGCCGAAGTCGATCGAATCCTATTATCAGGAAACGGGCCGCGCGGGCCGCGATGGCGATCCCAGCCAGGCAGTGATGTTCTGGGGCGCGGGCGATTTCGCCACGGCACGCCAGCGGCTGGCCGAAGTGGACGAGGTGCGCCGGGCCGGCGAACGGTCACGGCTGGATGCGCTGGCCGGTCTGGTGGAAACCGCCGGCTGCCGCCGGGCGGTGCTGCTGCGCCATTTCGGGGAACAGCCACCCGAAACATGCGGCAATTGCGACAACTGCCTGGAACAGCCCGGCGTGACCGATGTGACGCAGCTGGCACGCAAGCTGCTGTCGGCAGTTTACCGTACCGGGCAGAGTTTCGGCATGGGCCATTTGCAGAAAGTGCTGACCGGTAGCGAGGACGAACGAGTGCGTCAGCGCGGGCACGACCGGCTGAGCGTTTTCGGCATTGTCGAACCCGAAGAAGCAGGCCTGCTTCAGCCGCTGTCGCGCGCCTTGCAGGCTCGGGGCGATCTGGTCGCGACCGAGCACGGCGGTCTGGCGTTGGGCGGATCGGCACGCGCGATTCTGAAGGGTGACAGTGCGGTCGAGATCGTCGTGCCGCCCAAACGCCAGCGCGGGCGCCGCGGCGATGCCACGCCCAATCCCGTCGGCGATCCGCTGTTCGAGGCGCTGCGCGCGCTGCGCAAGGAACTGGCGGAAGACGCGCAGGTGCCGCCCTATGTCATCTTCCACGATTCCACCCTGCGCGAAATGGCCGCTGCCCGGCCCGCCACACTGGCGCAACTGGGCCGCTTGCCCGGTATCGGCACCAAGAAGCTGCAGGCTTATGGCCAGCAATTCCTCCACGTGATCGAGCGCCATTGACAGAAAGCTTTGATCGATATAAATATGATATCATAATTATATCGAAGGAGTCTGTTCGTCATGTCGGTTGAATTGAGGGGAATGAATACGAGTACCGAGCGTAAGGGGTCGAGCTTCAGCGGCTATCCCATGCTGCTGCTGATTCTGGCCCTGCTGGTCCTGTTCATCTGGAATATCGCGGGCAACATCCCGCCCGATGGCGCGACCAGGGCAGTGAAATTCACCTTTGTCGGCCTGATCGTCGTACCCCTGCTGGTGCTGTCTTTCCTGTCGTTCGGGTTTTTCATGATCCAGCCCAATCAGGCGGCCGTGATCACCCTGTTCGGCGAATATCGCGGGACCGAACGGCGCGAGGGGCTGCGCTGGGTGTGGCCGTGGATGATGAAGAACAAGATTTCCGTCCGTGCGCACAACATCCATTCGGACCGCGTGAAAATCAACGACCTGCGCGGCAATCCGATCGAAATCGCCTGCAACGTGGTGTGGCGTGTGGCCGATACCGCCCAGGCGAGCTTCGACGTCGACGATTACAAGGAATTCGTGAACATCCAGATCGAAGCCGGTTTGCGCACGGTCGGATCGCGCCATCCCTATGACGATTTCGAAAATGAGGAAGTCACGCTGCGCGGCAGTGCGGATGTCATCAATCGCGAACTGCTGGAAGAACTGAACGACCGGCTGAAGGTGGCGGGCATCCTGGTGGACGAGGCGGGCCTCACGCACCTGGCCTATGCCAGCGAAATCGCCAGCGCCATGCTCAAGCGGCAGCAGGCCGATGCGATCATCGCCGCGCGCGCCAAGATCGTGCTGGGCGCTGTGGGCATGGTGGAAGACGCGCTGACCAAGCTGGCGCAGGACGATATCGTCGACATGGACGATGAACGCCGGGCCGCGATGGTCAGTAATCTGATGGTTGTGCTGTGCGGCGAAAAGGATGTTCAGCCTGTCGTGAACGCCGGTACGCTGTACCAGTAGGCGATACGGGCGGAACCGCTGTCATGAAGAAGAAAGCCTTCGCCCTCCGTCTCGACCCGGCAGTCCATGCCGCGGTCGAGCGGCTGGCCGCGGCGGAGCTGCGCAGCGCGAATGCCCAGATCGAAATGCTGGTGCGCGAAGCGCTGGAACAGCGCGGGATAGATGTGCCAGTCACCAAACCGCCCCGACGCGGACGGCCGGCAAAGGAGGACTGAAATGGACGACGGCAAGCCTTGGTTCGAACAGAAACGCTATGGCTATGGCGCAGGCCTGCCGATCGCCTGGCAGGGCTGGGCGGTGCTGGGCGTCTATATGCTGGTTGTGGCAATCGGCTGCATGCTGGCCGTGTGGGACGAGGAAGTCGGCGCGATCGCCGCGATTGCATTGATTGTTCCAGCAACCGCCGCACTGGTCTATATAGCGGCGATGAAGACGCGCGGCGGTTGGCAGTGGCGTTGGGGCGGAGACAGGTAACGCGGTTTCTGCCCGGGGCAGGAGTTATCGCGATGTTAACCATCAAATCCTATGCCGGTGCGATGATCTCGCCCTTCGTCTCCCCCGCCTCGCGTGTGCCGCGCTGGCTTCTTGCCGCAGTCGGCACGATTGCCGTTGGCGCGATACCGCTGGCCGCGCTGCTGGCGCAGAATGGCGGCAGGGCCACCTACACTGTTGCGGAAACCGGGCGCGGATATGGCTCGCTCCAGCAGGCGGTCGATGCCATCGGCGATGGCGAAGGCACGATCATGATCGAATCGGGCAATTGGAACGATTGCGCGGTGCAGAACGGAGGCGTCGTTCATTTCCGTGCCGCGGAAGCGGGTAAGGCGCTGCTGGGCGGGCGGGCCTGCGAAGGCAAGGCGGCACTGGTCCTGCGCGGCCGCGGCGCGACGGTGGAAGGGCTGGTTTTCGCCGATCTCTCGGTGCCGGACGGCAATGGCGCTGGGATCCGGCTGGAGAACGGCCCGCTGCGCGTATCGCAGAGCTGGTTTCGCGACAGCCAGCAGGGCATTCTCACCGTCAACGGTGTTGATAGCGAGCTGGTGGTCGACAAATCGACCTTCACCCGGCTCGGCACCTGCGAAAATTCATCCGGTTGTGCCCATTCGATCTATGCCGGGGATTATGGCAGCGTGAAGGTTACGCGCAGCCGGTTCGAGCAGGGGACGGGCGGGCATTATTTCAAATCGCGCGCATCCCGCAATGTGGTGGAGAATTGCAGCTTCGACGATTCCAACGGCCACGGAACCAATTATCTGATCGATTTACCCAATGGCGGAACCGGTGCAATCCGCGGCAACTGGTTTGTCCAGGGTCGCGACAAGGAAAACTGGTCGGCCCTGATTGCCATCGGGGCCGAAGGGGCGAGCTACAGCGCCGATGGGCTGATCATTGCCGACAATGAGGCGCGGCTCGTACCCGGTCTGTCACGCAACCCGGCCTTCGTTGCCGACTGGACCGGCGATGCTATCGAAATGCACGACAACCGGCTCGGCAGCAGCCTCAAGCGATACGAGAAACGCTGACATCCGGCTGCTTGCAGCTACGGTCAGAGCAGATGGCCCGACCGATCGCGTTTCGTGGCGAGATAGCGGGTATTGTGGGGATTGTCGGGCAGCGCATGCGGCACCCTTTCGGCAATTTTAACGCCTTCGGCCTCTAACGCGCGGACCTTGGCCGGGTTGTTCGTCATCAGCCGGATTTCCTTCACCCCAAGCAGGTCGAGCATCCGCGCCGCAGTCGGAAAATCGCGCGCCTCGTCGGGCAGGCCCAGCCTGGTATTGGCGTCGACCGTGTCGAATCCCTGATCCTGCAGGCGATAGGCGCGCAGCTTGTTGATGATGCCGATCCCGCGTCCTTCCTGTCGCATATACAGCAACACGCCCCACCCGCCCTTGCCGGCTTCTTCGGCCATCGCGTGCAACGCCGCGTCGAGCTGCGGGCCGCAATCGCATTTCAGGCTGCCGAGAATATCGCCGGTCAGGCATTCGGAATGCAGCCGCACCAGCGGCGTGCGGTCCGCCGACTGTTCGCCGATGACCAGCGCCACATGTTCGCGGGTATCGTCCGGGCTGCGGAAGGCAACGATGCGCGCGTCCTGCGCTGCGGCAACCGGAAGGCGGGCCCGTGTCGCAATCTGCAGGCGCGATGCGTCGGTGAAAGCGATCACATCGTCGGCAGACAGCGAAACGGCTTCACCCGCTCCTTGCGGATCGACCAGAAATGCCGGCAGCACACCAGCCATGCGCGCCAGTTCGAGCGCTGCGCGTGCCTGTTCGTCCCAGGCGAGCGGCAGTGCTTTGAACGGACCTTTCAGCGGGGTCTGCATGTCAAGCGCCGGGTCCGCAACGGCCAGCGCTGCCGCCAGATCGAAACGCTCCGCAGCGCGCATCAGCACGGGCTGGCGCGGGGCGGCCGCTTCGCGCTGGTTGGCCAGCTTCAGCGTCGTCGCCCGGCTGGCGGATACCAGCATGGCATCGCCTGTAATCTCTCCGAAGGCGGTTTCCACTGGCTGAAGCAGCGGTGCGCCATCGATGGCAAGTGGCCAGCCATGACGCAGCGCATCCAGCGCCTGCGCCGCGCGGCGTGAAGGCGAAGACGTGTTCAGAGCGTGAACTCCGTCACCAAAGGTACATGGTCGGATGGTTTTTCCCAGTCGCGGGCATATTCGTGGACCGAATGGCCGGTCGCCTGTTTCGCCAGATCGGGGCTGGCCCACATATGATCGAGCCGCCGGCCGCGATCGTTCACTTTCCAGTCTTTCGAACGATAGCTCCACCAGCTGTAATAGCGATCGGGCGCCTTGATGTGTTCGCGACCGATATCGGCCCAGCCATGCGCATCCATGAAACGTTGCAGGCTTTCGACCTCGACCGGCGTATGACTGACCACCTTGAGCAATTGCTTGTGATTCCACACATCGCTTTCGAGCGGGGCGATGTTGAAATCGCCGACGATCAACGTAGGCCGGTCGATGGCATCGGCCCAGCGGGTCATGCGTTCGAGAAAGTCGAGCTTCTGGCCGAATTTGGGATTGATGGCGCGATCTGGCTCGTCCCCTCCGGCAGGAACATAGACGTTTTCCACGATCATGCCCTGATGGTCGGGCAATTCGACGCCGACATGGCGGGCTTCGCCATTGTCCTGCCAATCGTAGCGCGAGAATTCCCTGAGCGGCGTTTTCGAAACGGTCGCCACACCGTGATAACCCTTCTGCCCGTGAACGGCGAAATGTTCGTATCCGAGCGCGCGAAAAGCATCATAGGGGAACTGGTGTTCCTGACATTTGATTTCCTGAAGGCACAGGACGTCCGGCGCCTGTTCTTCGATGAAGCGCGCGACGATCGGCATGCGCAGGCGAACCGAATTGATATTCCAAGTAGCAACAGTGACCATGCGCAGCGAGGTAGGCGAGCGCCCCTTATCCCGCAAGCGTCACACTTTTGTCTTTTCGGTCTCTGATATACGGCGCCACGAGTTTCAATCCGGAGATACCGTATAATGTTGCGTTCGTTTTGCCTTGCCACCTGCGCTGCCTCGCTGGCTCTGGGCGGTTGCACCGCTACCATCGCGCAGGATGCCCCGCAGGCAGTTGCCCCCCCCGTTGCCGAGAAACGGGCAAAGAACGTCATCCTGTTCATCGGAGACGGGATGGGAATTTCCACCGTGACCGCCGCGCGGATTTATGCCGGGCAAAAGCTGGGCCAATCGGGCGAGGAATATGTCCTGCCGTTCGAAAAGTTCGATCATGTCGCCTTGGTCAAGACCTACAACAGCAATGCACAGGTTCCCGACAGCGCCGGAACCGCCAGTGCGATGAATACCGGCGTAAAGACCGACATGGGCGTGCTGGGTTACGGCCCGGGGGCCAACAATGGCGATTGTGCATCCGGTAAGGGCAACGAAGCGCCGCTGGTAAGCGAAGAGGCGCGCCGCAAGGGCAAGGCGCTGGGCATCGTCAGCACGGCCCGCATCACCCACGCCACCCCCGCTGCGGTCTATGCGCGCAGCGTCAACCGCAATTGGGAAGGCGATTCGGCTATTCCCGAAAACCAGCGTGGGCTGGGCTGCACCGACATTGCCCGCCAGCTGGTGGATACACCGTTCGACGTGGCTCTGGGCGGCGGAGCAGCGGCATTCTTCGGCAATGACAAGGGGGGCAACAGGCTCGACACTGCTGCCGATCTTCCGGCGGAATGGTCGGCCAGGACGGGCGGCACTTATGTCACCACACGGGCAGAAATGGATGCCGCGCCTGCGGACAAACCGCTGCTGGGAATCTTTTCGGCAAGCCATATGACCTTCACGGCAGACCGGGCCGTCGATAGCGCCGAGCCCACGCTTACCGACATGACGGCTGCGGCTGTTGGCCGGCTGCGCACCGATCCGCAGGGCTATTACCTGATGGTCGAAAGTGGCCGGATCGATCATGGCCACCATGCCGGCCAGGCCGGTTATGCGCTGGAAGAAGCCGTCGAATTCGCCCGTGCGATCCAGTGGGCGATCGACAATACCGACCCCGAAGAAACGCTGATCATGGTCACGGCGGACCACAGCCATGTGTTCACCATGGCGGGTTACCCGCGCCGCGGGAACGACATCCTCGGCCTGGTCGTGCCGCCGAGCGATGGTGGCAAGGCCGAAACCCCGGCGCTCGCCACCGATGGCAAGCCTTATACTACGCTTGGTTATGGCAATGGCCCGGGTGCGATAAAGCCTGATGCGACGGGCGGGCGGGCCACACCGGAAACCGGCGTTGCGGCCTATCAGCAGGCTGCGATTCCGACTGGCGCGGAAACGCATGGCGGGGAAGATGTCGCGCTTTATGCCAATGGCCAGGGGGCGCAGAACGTGCGCGGGGTGATGGAGCAGAATTTGATCTACAACGTGATTCGCAGGGCCTTCGGCTGGGAAGACTGATTCGGCGCATCGATGGTGGCGGGCGGAACCTTCGCCCGCCAGTTCTTTCGGTCACGGACGACGAACGCAAAAAACCCCCGCGCCGGGGGCATTGGCACGGGGGTTTCCTGTGAGCGTTCGTCACGCTTGGAACGAGATGAACCGGATCGAGGGGGTCAACAGGGGGGAAACCCGCCTCGTGTCGTCTCGTGATCTAAAGATTAGGCCCCGCCCGCTTGCTGTTTAATGAACGCAACGGGGCGGGATATCGCACACATCCCACCTTTCACCGCCCAAACGTTTATCCCGGACGACGGGACGATTGGCGCGGGTCGCGGAAGGTGAATGCGCTGTCAGCTACGGACACGCCATAACGCTGATTGGCGAGTCGCACGGTGGTCCGGTGATTCTGCGAATCGAGCGCCACCCAGTGGGTCAGCTTCAGGCCCCCCGGGGCAGACGAATCACGCGAGAAAATGAGAGTGATTACGCCGAATTCGGGGCGTTTGGGATCGCGGACCTCAACGCTCACCACATCGGGGTGGCTGGTGGGGACCAGCTTGCCGAATTTCTTCACATCGCGGCTCGGGTCCAGCAGGGCGCCCAGCGGTGAATTGCTGATCGGCCAGCGCTGGACCTGATTGACCTCGTAATCGATCATATACATCGACTTGCCGTTCGAAACGACGAGCATGGGGACGCTCTTTTCGTATTCGAACCGGATTTTGCCGGGGCGCTTCAACGTCATCACGCCGCGTACGGATTGGCCCGCACGGTCGGTCTGGACGAAATCGGCCTTCATCGTGGAGATCCCGCGCAAGGCGGCAACCGCCTTGTCGAGATCGCCAGCAGCGGCTTCTGCCGGGGCAGGGGCCAGAATGGCGGATGCGGGAAGCGCCGCAGCCAGCGATAAAGCCAGCGCGGCGCCAATCGACTTGTTCGTTTTAGAAGACAAGGTGCTCATGCTCCTGTGTTTAGGGTTGGAGCATTGAACCATCACTGAACCCAGGGCGTTCCCGCGGTTCAGCTTGGCCGCGCATTACTTGATCTTGGCTTCCTTGAACTCGACGTGCTTGCGCGCGACGGGATCGTACTTGCGGAAGGTGAACTTTTCCGTGTGGTTACGCGGATTCTTCTTCGTCACGTAATAGAAGCCCGTGCCCTCGGTCGAGACGAGCTTGATCTTGACGGTTGCGGGCTTCGCCATGGCGTGTTCCTAAAGATCTTTCTGATGAGCCGATGATGGCCGAAATAATTAGGGCGGCGCGTCGAGCACCGCCGTCCGGCGCGGCCATTGGGTGATTCACGCCGGAAAGTCAAGCCTCGTGGCGAGGCTGCTACCAGTCGACCTTGCCCCGGTTGGCCTTCACCGCGCCCCGCACCTTCTTGGCTTTGAGGCGCTTTACCTTGCCGATTCGATTGACGCGGCTCTTGGCCCGTTTGCGCGGCGGGGTGAGCGCTTCGGACAGCAGGGCGAGCAGCCGTTCGCGCGCGGCCTCGCGATTCTGGTCCTGCGTGCGATATTCATTGGCGGTGAGGACGATTTCGCCACCCTTGGTCAGTTTGCTGCCCGCAATATCCTTCAGCCGTGCGAACGCTTCGGGCGGCATGCCCAGTTGGAAGACATCGACCCTCAGCTGGACGGCGGTGGCAACCTTGTTGACGTTCTGCCCGCCCGGGCCGGAGGAGGCGATGAATTTCTCCTCCGCAATTTCGAGAGCCTTGTCCGCTATGCGTCCCATTCAGTCCTGGCCATCGACGAAGCCGAGGGCGGTGAAGTCCTGCGGCAACGGGGCCGTGGCGCTCACCGGCGGCTTGCCGTCGCGCGGAATGGTGATGGCTGCAGCGTGCAGCATGGTGCGGGGCGCGCCCTTGCCGTTGCCGTAGACCGGATCGCCCAGCAGCGGCATGCCCAGGCCAGCCTGGCAATGGACGCGGATCTGGTGGGTGCGGCCTGTTTCGGGCCGGAATTCCAGCAAGGCGCGGCCATCCCTTTCGCCCAGCATCCGCCAATGGGTGATCGACGGTTTGCCTTTCTTTGCCGCGATCATGCGCCAGCCTTTTTCGGCGCTGCTGATCTTGGACAGCGACAGTTCGATCGTGCCTTCCATGGTTGCGGGCACACCGGTCAGCACGCCGAGATAGCGTTTTTCGACCAGGCGATCCTCGAAACTCTTCGCAAAACGCTTCAGCGCCTTGGGATTGCGTGCCAGCAGCAGGCAGCCGCTGGTATCGGTATCGATTCGATGAACCGGCACGGGCGGGCGCTGGAAGCCGAGCTTCAGCTCTTCGAAATGGTCCTCCAGACTTGCCCCGCCGCGCCGTGGGCGCTCGATCGGAAGTCCGGCGAGCTTGTCGATAACCAGCGCTTCGCCGTCTTCGAACAGGATCGGGATCTGGGTCATGTCTTGAGTTTCGCGTCCATCATCAGGCGCAGCGCATTGCCTAGGTAAAAGCCGTTTTCCAAGTCTTCTATGCGCAATTCGGCCTCTCGCGCCTTGCCCTGGTCCAGCATGGTCTGGCGAAAGACACCGGGAAGCAGGCCGAGGCGGGCAGGCGGGGTAAGCAGTACACCATCTTCGCCGCGCACGAAAATGCTGGTGACGCAGCCTTCGGTCAGCAGCCCATCCTCGCGCACGAACAAGGCCTCCTGCGCGCCATGGTCACGCGCCACACGCTGCGCATCCTCGTAAAAGCCACGGTCGGTCGTCTTGTGCCGCAGCCGCCAGTCGCCCGGATCGACCGGCAGGGGCAGGACGATACACTGCGCCGGTTCCGGCCAGGCTTTGGGCACGTCGCTCGCTTCCAGCGATATTGCGCCGGATCGCGCTGCCAGAAGGCGGACCCTGCTCGGCTTTTCCAGCACGAAGCACAGCGCGTGCAACTGGTTGCGTGCTTCGTGGCGGTCGAAGGAAAAGCCCAGCTCCGCGGCGCTCGTTTTCATCCGCATCAGATGCGCTTCAAGGGCGTGAATGCCCGCCTCGGGGGCGAAGCGCATGGTTTCGATCAGGTCGAACTGCGCGGCCCGGTGCGCGCCGGATGACGTGCGCGCAAATGCGCCCTTGAGCAGGGCCTCGCGCCATTCGGTACGGGCCTTGCTATCGGCGACGATCGCACCGCCCACACCGAGCACGGCCTTGCCGCGCCCGTTTTCGATTTCGGTCAGGCGCAGGGTGCGGATCGCCACATTGAATGCTGCATCGCCATCCGCGCCGATCCGGCCGATGGCCCCGCAATAGGGGCCGCGCGGATCGCGTTCGACCGCGTCGATCAATTCCATCGCCCGGATTTTCGGCGCGCCGGTAATCGAACCGCATGGAAACAGTGCGCACACCAGATCGATCGCCGTTTCCCCCGGCTCCAGCCGGGCGTGCACGACGCTGACCATCTGGTGGAGTGTGGGATAGGTTTCGATTGCGAAGGGTTCGTCCACCCGCACGCTGCCCGCCTCTGCCACGCGTGCCAGATCGTTGCGCATGAGATCGACGATCATCAGGTTTTCGGCCCTGTCCTTGACCGATCCTGCCAGTTCTTCGGCCAGTTCCCGGTCCGCGGTTTCGTCGCTGCCACGGGGGCGGGTGCCCTTCATCGGTTTGGCTTTTGCATCGCGGCCCTTGAGCGATACGAAAAGTTCGGGGCTCAGGCTGAGCAGCCAGTGCGACCCGTCGAAGATGACCCCGCCATACCCCGCCTGTGCCGCTGGACGCAGCGCGGCATAAAGCCCCAGCGGATCGCCGGTGAAATTGCCTGCCAGCGGAAAGGTCAGATTGGCCTGATAGATATCGCCCGCATGGATTGCTTCCTGCAGCTTGGCGAAGGCCTGGGCATAGCCGCCCGGTGAAAGCTGCGGTTCCAGCGGCCCGACACTGCCGTCACTTTTTGCCCGGGCGGCAAGCCATGCGGGCATATCGGCAGCGGCAATGCGGGTCGGCGTATCGAACAGCCCAAGCCAGACGAGCGGCCCGGCCCCGCCACTGCGCGCATTGGCAAGAGGGCGCAGCCTGTCTTCCAGAGCCAGCCCCGCTTCATAGGCGACATAGCCCGCCAGTTCGCCGCCGGCGCTGCGGGCCTGTTCGGCGGCCGCCAGCACCTCCGCAACCTGATCCGGCCGATGCGCGACGAAGACGTCTTTTGGATTTTCGAACAGCAAGCTATCTGCCGCGCCACGTTCGCGCGCATCGTCGAGCAAGACAAAGGGATGCCTATCCGCCATTAATGGCAGCCTTTACTGTCTGTTGCGCGCCTGTCGAGGGATTGCTTGACCGCGCCCACAAGCCTTTGCCACATCGCGAAGGACACAGCAGTATCTGGAGTGGGTGCGGATGAGCGAAATTTTCCTCGGTTTGGGTGCGAATGGCGAGCGCCAGGTCCTGCGGCTGGATCAGGCCAATCGCCACGGGTTGATTGCAGGGGCTACCGGCACCGGCAAGACGGTGACCCTGCAGGGGCTGGCCGAAAGCTTTTCCGCAGCCGGGGTGCCGGTCTTCGTGGCCGATGTGAAAGGCGATCTGGCGGGCATATCCATGGCCGGATCGCCGCAGTTCAAGAATGCCGACAAGCTGGAAAGCCGCGCCAGAGAACTGGGCATGGGCGATTATGCCTATGCCGACAATGCTGCGGTCTTCTGGGATCTGTACGGCGAGCAGGGCTTTCCGATCCGCACCACCATTTCGGAAATGGGTCCGCTGCTGCTGTCCCGCCTGCTCGATCTCAACGACACGCAGGCAGGGGTGCTCAACATCATCTTCCGCTATGCCGATGAAAACGGGCTGCTCCTGCTCGACCTTGGCGATCTTCAGGCCATGCTCGCCCATGCCTATGACAACAGCAGCGAACTGTCGGGGAAATACGGCAATGTCACCAAGCCCAGCGTCGGCGCGATCCAGCGGCAGTTGCTGAGTTTCGAAAGCCAGGGCGCTGATCTTTTCTTTGGCGAACCGGCGCTGGAGATCGACGATTTCCTCAAGGTGGACGATCAGGGCCGCGGCGTCATCAATGTACTGGCCGCCGACAAGCTGATGCGCGGGCCCAAGCTGTATGCGACTTTCCTGCTGTGGCTGCTGGCGGAACTGTTCGAAAGCCTCCCCGAAGTGGGCGATCCGGACAAGCCCAAGCTGGTGTTCTTCTTCGACGAGGCGCACCTGTTGTTCGACGATGCGCCGCAGGCGCTGGAAGACAAGGTCGAACAGGTCGTCCGCCTGATCCGGTCAAAGGGGGTGGGCGTCTATTTCGTCACGCAGAACCCCATCGACATCCCCGAAGAAATCGCCGGACAGCTGGGCAACCGGGTGCAGCATGCGCTGCGCGCCTTCACGCCGCGGGACAAGCGGGCGATCAAGGCCGCCGCCGAAACATTCCGCATCAATCCCGAACTCGATGTGGAGCAGGCGATTACGGAACTGAAGGTCGGCGAAGCGCTGGTTTCGACGCTCGACGCGGATGGCGCGCCTACGATCGTCCAGCGCACGCTGGTGAAGCCGCCGCATTCGCGCCTTGGCCCGGTCACCGCGAAAGAGCGCAAGATCGTCAATTCGGTCAGCACTCTCGATGGGAAATACGATGAGGCGATCAATCGGGAGAGTGCGGAAGAAGTGCTCGCCGCCAAGGCCGCCGATGCCGCTGCCACCGCTGCGGAGGTCGAAGAGGCCGGGCGCGACGAAGTCGGTAAGCGCAGCCGTAAATCCACATCGCTGTGGGGCCGGGCGGGCAAGGCGGCTGCCACTGCCGCTGCGGGTTCGCTCAGCTCGCTCGCGGTGGCGACGGTGCTGGGCAAGAAATCCCGCGCCGATCCGCTGCGCACCGGCGCAACCGCCTTTGTGCGCAACATCATCGGCGGCTTGATGCGTTAGACCGGGATACGGATTTCCGCCCGCAGCCCGCCTTCGGGCCGGTTCGACAGCACCAGCGTCCCGCCATGCTGTTCGGCCACGGCACGGGCCAGCGTCAGGCCAAGGCCAGCTCCGCCGGTTTCGCGATTGCGGCTGGCTTCCCCGCGGGTGAAGGGTTCGAGCATATCCTGAATGCGGTCTTCCGCAATGCCGGGGCCATCGTCGTCGACCCGCAGGATGGCCAGATTGCCGTCGCGCGCTATGCCGACCCTTGCCGTCCCCGCATATCGCAGCGCATTGGTAATCAGATTGCGCAAACCGCGTTTGAGCCAGGTCAAATGTGCCGGCGCGACAATGCGGCCCTCCGTTTCGAGGGACACTGGTCGGTCCATATCTTCGAATTCTTCCACTACCGATGCGGCCAGCGCACCCAGTTCGGTCCTCTCCGCCTTGGCGGTGCTGCGGCCAATACGCGCGAGTGAGAGGATTTCGTCCAGTGTCCGGGTGATATCCTCGATGCTCGCGGCCATTTTATCGCGTGCGGCCTCGTCCTCGACGCTTTCGATCCGCACGCGCAGGGCGGCCAGGGGGGTCTTCAGATCGTGGCCGATGGCGCCAAGCATGACGTCTTTTTCATCCAGCATCGACCCGATCCGCGCCTGCATCGCATTATGCGCTTCGATAAGTCGGCGTATGTCCTGCGGGCCGGATACGGCGAGCGGTTCTTCGGCCATGCCAGCGCCGCCGAAGCGCCGCGTTCGCCGGGCCAGCGCGTCCAGCGGGCGGGTGATCCGGCGCAGGACGAAATAGAGCAGGCCGACAAGCACCAGGAACAGGATCAGCGTCTGAATGGCCAAGGTGCGCACAATGGCCCGGTCGCGCGGGGGAATGGGCAGGCGTGCCACCTGCCACGTGTCGCGGCCCGTCTGTTTCAGGCCCACCACCAGAAGATCGTATGGCCCTGCTTGCATGCGTTCGTAAATCCGCGGGCGGCGTTCGCCTGCGGCGCGCACGACCTCGTCATCCAGCAGCGGACGCTCGAAGACGACCAGTTCTTCCACCTCGACACCCTGGGCGGTCAGGATTCCGGCAAGGGCGGTTTCACGCCCGGCATCGCGCGTGACCCCGGCCACCAGCGGCGATCGGCCGGTTTCGCGATAACGGACATGGCGTGGCAGGCGGATGCGCCGCTCGCTGGCACCGGGAGGTGACAGGGAACGGGTCAGCCCGTCGCGTTCGTGGCGCTCGTGCCGCTCGTGCCGCTCGCCGCGTTCCGGGCGTTCCCGGTCGGCGCGGCGGGCACCTGCCAGCAATTGGAAGGCGGCCCCGTTCATGATGGCGAGTTCGCGCCTTTCGGATGCGGCGCGATAGAGCATGACGGCCGAAATGCCCTGCGCGATCAGCAGGGCCGCCGCCATCGCCAGCATCACCTGGCCCAGCAGGCTCTGCGGGAAGCGGCGCATCAGTCTTCGTCCGTGCGGCGCACGCGCGCGACATCGGCGGCGAAGCGATAGCCACCGCCGCGCACGGTCTGGACGAATTGCGGATCGCGGCTGTCGGCTTCGATCTTGCGCCGCAGGCGGCTGATCTGGTTGTCGACCGCCCGGTCGAACAGATGCGCTTCGCGGCCCTGCACCATGTCGAGCAGCCGGTCGCGGTCGAGCACCTGGCGCGGATGGTCGCAAAAGGCGCGCAGCATGCGGAATTCGGCGGTGGACAGCGGGACGAGAGCGCCCTCGGGATCGATCAGACGGTATTTGAGCGGGTCGAGCAGCCAGCCTTCGAATTGGTACAGCAGTTCATCGTCGGTCGGGGCTGCCGGCCGGTCGGCGCGGCGCAGGACCGAGCGGATCCGCGCCACCAGTTCGCGCGGTTCGAACGGTTTGGTGACATAATCGTCGGCACCGATTTCCAGCCCGATGATCCGGTCCATCGCTTCGCCTTTGGCGGTCAGCAGAATGGTCGGCAGGCTGCGGCTTTCGACCAGATGACGGCATAGCGAAAGCCCGTCTTCGCCCGGCATCATGATGTCGAGCAGCACGAGATCGGGCGTGGCCCGGGCCAGTTTCGTCCGGGCGGCAGCGGCGCTTTCGGCCTCTTCCACCACGAACCCCTGGCGAACGAGATATTCGGCCAGGGGTTCGCGCAGGCTGGCTTCGTCATCGACCAGCAGAAGAGTGGTGGGCGCGGGTTCGGTCATCGTCTGTCCTTGCCCGCGACTAGCTGTTTCGGGGATGGAGTAGCAAGCGGCTTACTGGTTCTGCCGGGCTTCGCGCTTGGCTTTCCATTCGGCGCGCATGGCATCGCGGGCGGCCTGGCGTTCGGCCTGGGTGACCACGCCATCGCCATTGGTGTCCATGCGGGCGAAATGCGCTGCCTGCGCGGCGTCGAATTCGGCGCGGGTGATCGCCCCGTCGCCATCGGTGTCGGCCATGCGCATCATCATCATGCCGCCGCCCCGCTTGCCGTGGCCGCCGCGCATTCCGCGCTTGCCCTTGCCGCGATGGTCGCCGCGCGCTTCGCGCATCGCCGCCATTTCTTCGGCCGAGACGCCGCCCGAACCATCGGTGTCGAGTTTGGCGAAACGTTCCGCCATCCGGTCACCGCGGCGTTCGCTGCGGGCTGCGCGCCGTTCCTCGCGGCGCTGCTGGCGGGCGTCATGCGCAGCCTGCATTTCGGCCTGCGAGATTTCACCATCGCCATTGGTGTCCATTTTGGCGAACATCTGCTGGCGGCGCACGGCGCGGTCTTCGGCGTCGATCACGCCGTCGCCATTGGCATCCATGCGGGCGAACATCTTGTCGCCGCGGGCCTGCATATCGGCCAGTGTGAGATCGCCGCCGCGATCGGCAGCGGTGGCGGCGCGGTCCTGCTGCTGGGCGAGGGCGGCGGTGCCGGTCAGCGCCAGCGTGGCCGCCGAAAAGGCGAGAAAGGTCTTGGTGTTCATGGCATGTCTCCGAATATCTGGAGAACTGCGGCAGGCCAGGGGACGGAGGGGGAGAAACCTGAAAGCCCGCCGCAGCTCGTATGCCCTGTCTAGCCCTGAATTGTCGCAGGAATATGCCGGATCTGCGCGAATTTGTATCGCTTTGTCGCGCCAGCGCAGTGCCGTTCACCCCAGGGAAAGTTGGCGGGCGAGGGAGGGACCGTCAGCGGGGCCGGTGCTGCGTGCCTTCGCCCGCGGTGATGAAAATGGCCACCGCTTCGCCCGCAACATCGGCGGTGTGCCACACGCCCGCCGGGTTGATGGCATAATCGCCCGCCCGCAGCGTGATGCTTTCCCGCCTGCCGTCGGGGAATTCCTGCGTCAGCGCCATTTCCCCGGCGGTGCAGATCACCACTTCTTCGCCGATCGGGTGCATTTCCCAGCTCGACCAGCTTTCGGTAAAACTGTGCTGGCTGACCAGCCTGCCGTCGCGCCCGTCCGCGCCGTGCCGCCGGCCATAGGCTTCGTACCATTCCAGCCCGTCGAAAGGGGGCTGGGGCACGGCCGTCCCGCCGAGGCCCAGATGGACGAAACGGTCGGCAAGACGGCGCGGCCCGGTCATGTCAGCCCACCTTGTCCATCAGGAAGGCGTTCAGCTTGTTCCCATCCGGATCGCGGAAATAGGCGGCATAGAACACCATGCCGTTTTCGTCCGCTTCGCCGCGGGGGCCGGGTTCGCCTTCGCAGGTTCCGCCATGGGCCAGCGCGATGTCATACAGGCGTTTCACCTGGTCGCGGTCCTTCGCTTCGAAGGCGACCATCGTGCCGTTGCCCACCGTCGCTTCCTTGCCGTCGAACGGCTTGGTCGCAGCGATACCGGCGCCGCCGCCGGGTTCGCCCCAGGCGATGTAGCTTTCGAAATCCATCATCCTCCCGACGCCCATTTCCGCGGCGAGAGGATCATAGAAACTGGCTGCGCGCGCCAGATCGTTGGTCCCGACAGTAACGTATCCGATCATTACACCATTCCTTGAAAGCGATTCGCGACCAAGAGAACATTACGGGAACATTTCCAACTCTACAAGGGCGCGCATTCCGCCTTGAGCCAGGCGAGATCATCGCCGTCCAGCTGCGGTGCCAATATCTCCAGCACCCTGGCGTGGTAATCGTCCCACCAGCCGATTTCGGCAGGGGTCAGCAGGCTCCTGTCGACCAGCCTGCGGTCGAGCGGCACGAAGGTCAGCGTTTCGAAACCGAGATAATCGCCTTCGCTTTCGATTCCCGCAGGCACGACCAGCACCAGATTTTCGATCCGGATGCCATAGGCACCGGCTTTGTAGTAACCCGGCTCGTTCGACAGGATCATCCCTTCGCGCAATTCCGTTTCGGTCCCCGGGAAAGCGCCGCCCGGCTTCGATATGCGCTGCGGCCCTTCGTGGACCGACAGATA
This sequence comes from Pseudomonadota bacterium, assembly GCA_023394965.1. GTDB lineage: Bacteria > Pseudomonadota > Alphaproteobacteria > Sphingomonadales > Sphingomonadaceae > Qipengyuania. Next base: position 125,149 of record JAEWZX010000007.1, read on the forward strand.
GCTGCCGACCCCGTGGCCGGTGCCGTGGCCGTAATCGACCCCGCCGTTCCACAGATGCATCCGGGCCAGCACGTCCAGCGCGCCGCCGCTGGTGCGATCGGGGAATTTCTGCATGTCGAGCTGGATGTGGCCCTTCAGCACGCGGGTATTGCGTTCCACCATTTCCGCGCTCGGTTCGCCGGGGCCGACCCAGACGGTGCGGGTGATGTCGGTAGTGCCGTCGAGATACTGGCCGCCCGAATCGACCAGATAGATCGACGATGGCGGGATCGGGATATTGCTGTCTTCATCCACCTTGTAATGCGGCAGGGCGGCATGCGGGCCGGCCGCGCTGATCGTGTCGAAGCTGGCATCTTTCAACAACCCGCCCGCTTCGCGGAATTCGCGCAGTTTCGCCGCAGCGGCAAGTTCGTCCACCCCGCCCTTGGGCGCTTCGACCGAAATCCACCGCAGGAAGCGGGAAACGGCCGCGCCGTCGCGCGCCTGGGCATCGCGATGGCCCTGCTGTTCGGCGGGGTTCTTGATCGCCTTGGGCAGCACGGTGGGATCGGCATCGCGGACCACCTTGGCCCCGCCTGCCTCCAGCGCGTGGAAAATTCCGGCCACCGCATGATTGGGATCGACGGCAACGGTCTTGCCCTTCAGCCCTTCAAGCGCGGGCTGGAATTCATCGCGATTGCGCACCGTAACCGCATTGCCCAGATGCTGCGTCAGTTCGGGCGTCACCTTGTCGGGGGCGATGAACAGTTCCGCCGTGCCATCGGCCCGCGCCAGCACGTAAGACAGGGCAACCGGCGTGTTGTCGACATCGGTGCCGCGCATGTTGAGCAGCCAGGCTACCGAATCGAGCGCGCTGATGACGGTCGCATCATAGCCTTCCTGCTTCAGCCAGTCGGCGATTTCGGCGCGCTTGTCGGCGCTTGAACGGCCGGCATGGCTGTCTGTGTGGGGGACGGCTGCGGCCAGCGATGCCTGCGGCTGGTCGTCCCAGATCGCATCGATCGGATTGCCATCGACCGGCACCAGTTCGATGCCTTTCTTGGCGAACAGCTTTTCCGCGTCTTCGGCCCAGCCGATCCCGTGCAGCCAGGCGTCATAGCCGATCTTCGCACCTTCGGGCGCATTGGCGGCGAGCCATTTGGCGGGCGAGGTGGCAGGCACATCTTCGTAATCGTAAAGCTTGCCGTCCACCTGTTCGCGCACCTGGACGGTGTAGCGGCCATCGGTGAACATGGCGGCCCCCTTGCCGCCAACCGCGTCTTTCAGCACCGCGGCGCTGCCCGCGCTGCCGCCGAAGCCGGTCAGCCATTGCAGGCGCTGCGCGTAAGAGCCGACATATTCGCTCATGTGTTCATCGGAAATCGGGATCACGAAACCGTCCAGGCCACGGCGGCCCAGTTCCTTGCGCAATCCGTCGAGACGGGCTTCGTATGTCTGCATCAGCATGGGCGAAAAATATCCTTTCGTCGGGGCCGGTGGCGCGCTGGCCGACTCGGCGCTTGCGGCCTTGAAGGGGGCCGCATAATCACCGTGCCTTAATAGGCATCTGCGGCGCGCCTTTCCACCTTTGCGCCGCCCAAGGGGGGATCGGCCATGTCTTTCAAGCGATACACTGCATACCTATCTGCCGCGTCGCTGGCGTTTGCCGCACCGCTCCATGCCCAAAATACCGAAGGGACACACGTGACACAGCCGACTTCCCCGCCCACAGCCGAGAAGCGCGATCACAGCTATTCGCATCACGGGATCACCATTGCCGATCCCTATTTCTGGCTGAAAGATCAGTCATATCCGACCGTGGACGACACGGATATTCTCGATCACCTGAAGGCGGAAAATGCCTGGTTCGAAGCGCGGATGAAGCCGCAGCAGGCGCTGGTCGACGAATTGTTCGAAGAAATGAAGGGGCGGATCAAGGAAGACGATTCCACCGTTCCGCAGAAGGATGGCGACTGGCTGTACTGGTCCGAATTCGAAGAAGGCGCGGAATATCGCAAATATTACCGCAGGCCGGTCGCGGGCGGCGATGCGCAGCTGATCCTCGATGAAAACGTGCTGGCGGACGGCCACGAATATTTCCGGCTCGGCGCTTTCTCCATCTCGAAGAACGGTCGCTATCTTGCCTATTCGGCCGATACCAATGGGTCGGAACGCTTCACCGCGCGGATCAAGGATCTGCAGACCGGCGAATTGCTGCCCGATGAAATTCCCGGCACGCTGTCGGGCCTGGTCTGGGTGAAGAACGATAGTGCGCTGGTCTATGGCCTGGCCGATGACAATTGGCGGGTCCATGATGCGACCATGCATGTGCTGGGCACACCGGTCAGCCAGGATGTGGAACTGTATCGCGAAACCGCCGACGAAGGCTTCCGGGTCGGGGCCGGTCTGACCGCGCAGGAAGACTGGCTGGTCATCGCCACGGGCGATAACGAAACCAGCGAAGTGCGCCTGGTGCCGGCCGACAATCCGACTGCCGAACCGATTCTGGTGAAGGCGCGGCAGAAAGGCGTCGAATACGATGTCGATGTGCGGGACGGGACCCTGTGGGTTCACGCCAATGACGATCACGTCAATTTCCGCCTGGCCACCGCCACGCTCGATGCGCCGGGGGAATGGACCACGCTGATCCCCGGATCCGACGAATTCTATCTGACCGATTTCGATCTGTTCAAGGATTTCTACGTCACCGAAGGGCGGCTGCGCGGGCTCGACCAGATTCAGCTGCGCGATTATGCCAACCCCAATCTGGTCAAGCCGATCGCCTTTACCGAAGCCAGCTTCAACGCCGGGCTCAGCAACAATCCCGAATACGATCAGGATACGCTGCGCCTTGCCTATGAAAGCATGGTGACGCCCGATTCCGTGTTCGATTATCATGTCGCCAGCGGCGAACTGGAACTGCTCAAGCAGCAGGAAATCCCCAGCGGCTACGATGTCGATCTCTACACCACCGAACGGGTGGAAATTCCCGCGCGGGATGGCACCATGGTCCCGGTCAGCATCGTCATGCGCAAGGACCGGCCGCACACCGGGCCGCTGCATCTCTATGCCTATGGCGCTTATGGCTATGCCGTGCCGCCGGGCTTTTCGACCACGCGGCTCAGCCTGATCGATCGCGGCTATGCCTATGCCATCGCGCATATCCGCGGGGGCGATGATCTGGGCCGCAAATGGTATCTGCAGGGCAAGCTCAACGAACGGACCAACACTTTCAACGATTTCGTCGATGTGGCGAAAGGGCTGGTGGCCAGGGGCTATACCGAAAAGGGCCGGATCAGCATTTCCGGCGGTTCGGCTGGCGGCGAACTGATGGGGGTGGTGGTCAACACCGATCCCGATCTGTGGGGCGCGGTGGTGGCGCATGTGCCGTTTGTCGATGTGCTCAACACCATGCTCGATGAAGATCTGCCGCTGACGCCGGGCGAATGGCCCGAATGGGGCAATCCGATCCTGTCGAAACAGGCCTTCGCCTATATCCTCAGCTATTCGCCTTACGATCAGGTGGTGGCGCAGGACTATCCGCCCATGCTGGTCACTGCCGGGCTCAACGATCCGCGTGTGACCTATTGGGAACCGGCCAAGTGGGTGGCCAAGCTGCGCGAAGTGAAGACCGACGATAACGAACTGCTGCTCAAGACCAATATGGGCGCGGGCCATGGGGGCAAATCGGGCCGGTTCGAATCCATTCGCGAAGCGGCGGAAGAAGTGGCGTTCATTCTGTGGCAGCAGGGCGGCGCCGAACAATCGGACACCAAACAGGGCCAATAAGACGGGTGATTAACAAGTATATCGCTGTTCAGGAGCACATCGACGAGCTTGGCCACGTCAATAATGCCGTTTGGGTGCAGTGGATTCAGGACATCGCCACCTCCCATTGGGATGCCGCCGCCCGCCCCGAAGACCACGCGGCATTCTACTGGGTCGTGACCCGTCACGAGATCGATTATCGGGGAAATATCTCTGTGGGACAAAGTGTTACGGGCGAAACGTGGATCGAAGGCCCAGCTCGCGGGGCAACTTCGCTGCGGCGTGTCGATTTCCGCAACGATGCGGGCCGGGTGATCGTCAGCGCCGCCACGACATGGGCCATGCTCGACCGGGAAACCAACAGGCTGGTGCGGGTAAGGCCCGAAATCCTCGCCCCCTTCACCCCCTAGCGAGCGCGCCGGCCTCGTCGTCGCCCTCCGGCACGAACCACTCCAGCGTGTCGCGGCCCGTGCGGTTCCGCCCCGCGCATTTCGCCTCGTAGAGCAACTGGTCGGCCCGGGTGTAAAGGCTCCAGAAATCGAGCTCAGGGTCATCTGCGACCGCTGAAAAATCGAGCAGACCCATGCTGGCGGTAACCGGGCGGTCGAGCCCGTCCATGTTCTCCAGCGTGCGAGCCGTGATCGCCCGCCGCCGCGCCTCGGCCCGCTTTGCGGAATCCTTGCCGCGCAGCATCAGGAGGAATTCCTCGCCCCCGATGCGGAATGCGATCAGGTCCTTGTCATCGCTGCCCCTCAGCGCCTCCGCCACGCAGACCAGCACTGCATCCCCGTAAGGATGGCCGAAGAGATCGTTGATCGGTTTGAAATGGTCGATGTCGATCACGGCGATTGTGTGAAAGCCTGCCTTAACCAGCGATTCGAAGCGTGCATCGAGAGACCGGCGATTGCGCAATCCCGTCAGCTCGTCGCGTTCGCTGAGCTTTTCGAGCGAGCGTGCTTCGTCCAGCGCCTGGTCGCGCTCGTGCTTGATCGAGATGAAGCGGTCGGCCACGCCCAGCGCGGTGGCCACGACTTCAAACAGCAGGGCAAAATTCTGTGGCCAGGTTTCGTCGAAGGCGTAGCTTTCCGGAAACAGCGTCACGGCTCCGAACTGGATGACCACTACGGCGCTGAACGGTGCAAAACCCAGAATGAGATAGGAGGCCATGCGGCTGCCCGCCCGTCTGGCACGCCATAGAATGGCGAAATAGGCCCCCAGCATTAGCACATAGGCCCCGAAATAGATTTGATCGATCCAGTTGCCAAACAGCTGGGGGTAGTAGGTTGTCGCCAATCCGTTCACGATAGAAAGACAGGCGATAACCAGCAGTACCATGCGGTTCCGACGCGAAATGAACTCGGGCTCAACAAAATTGCTCGCAAAGAGCATTGTCGCGGCCACCATCACGTCCAGGCTCAGATAAGTGATGTTGAGTTCGCTGTTGAAATCGATCGGCGTCATGAGCGGAAGAAGGCCCGACACCGCGGCTGTCTGGATAAACGCCATGGCGCAGAAAAGTGCATGCCAAAGGGGAAATGGTTCGCGCAGGGCGCGGTAATATCCCAGATCGAACAGGATCGGGGCGATGAGCAGACCGCATATCAGCGCGGCCAGCAGATGAGCGAAACCGGCAATGGGGCGGATCGAAGGCTTTGCACCAAGCTTGGCATCGATCAGCACTTCAGGCCATTTCCCGCCGTCGAGAGTAAATACCAGAGCGGTCGGCTGCCGGTCGATTTCGGGTAGTTCGATCATCGATCGCAGGCTCGATGCACCGAGCCAGGTATCGGGGAACCGGTAGGATCGGCTGTAGCGTGTTCCTTCATCGTCGATCAGCGTGGCAGTAAGCTTGTCGAATTCCTGTCGTTCGAATTCCGCATATCGAAAAGCGTCGGTATCTAAATTCCGGCCTTGCAAGTCGATGCGGATGAAGTGGCGCTCAGCTTGCCAGTTGCGGATATTGCCGTTGCAGGTCCATGCTTCCGGGCGCTGCGCCACATCGGCAAGCCGGAGGGATCTGTCGCCCGAGATCCAGCAGATCGACTGCTTCGCGAAACTCGGCGCTGCGATCGCCGGGGTGGGGGCGAGAAACTGGCCCGCGATGACTGCCAGCAAAATCAGCCGCAGCGCAAGCAGCAGATCAAATGATAAAATGCGTCCCACGTGCTCGCGCTAGTGCGTTTGGCTTAAAGGACAATTAAGGATTTCCGGGCGGCACTCTGGCTCAATGGAGCAGATCTGCAACGGGTCGATAATTGTAGCCCAGTTCGCTGGCTACCGCTTCGTACGTTACTTCGCCTTTGTGTACATTAAGGCCCGCTGCAAGGTGCGGGTCAGCGGCCAGCGCATCCTGCCAGCCCATGCGCGCGATGCGTAACGCATGCGGTAGCGTCACATTGTTAAGGGCATAGGTGCTGGTGCGGGCCACGGCGCCGGGCATATTGGCGACGCAATAGTGAACCACGTCGTCCACCACATATGTCGGCTCGGCATGGGTGGTTGCGCGGCTGGTCTCGAAACATCCCCCCTGATCGATTGCAACATCGACCAGCACAGCCCCCTTTTGCATGTCTTTGAGTATCTCGCGCGGAACGAGCTTCGGAGCCGCTGCTCCGGGGATGAGAACTGCGCCAATAACCAGATCGGCAGTCGTCACCGCGTCATAAAGGTTGGCTGCATTCGAAAAACGTGTGTTGGCACGGGCTTCGAAGTGGGTGCCGACCTTTTCCAGAACCTCCGGATCGCGGTCGAGAATGGTGACATCTGCCCCCAGACCGGCGGCCATCTGGGCGGCATTGAAGCCAACCACGCCGCCGCCAATGATCACGACTTTGCCCGGCATTACACCTGGCACGCCGCCCAGCAGCACGCCTCGCCCGCCATGGGCCTTTTCAAGCGCAGTAGCGCCTGCTTGCACGCTCATGCGTCCGGCAACCTGGCTCATCGGTTTCAACAGGGGCAGCTGGCCACGCGGGCCAGTGACCGTTTCATAGGCGATCGCAGTCACTCCGCTTTCCACCAGATCCTTGGTTTGCTCCGGATCAGGGGCGAGGTGCAGATATGTATATAGAATCTGTCCTTCACGCAGTTTCTTGCGCTCGACCGATTGCGGTTCCTTGACCTTCACCACCATTTCGCACTCGGCGAAAATCGGATCGGGACCGTCGACAATTTTTGCCCCAGCGGACACATATTGTTCGTCGGTGGCGTCGATACCGCAGCCAGCCCCGCTCTCGATCCACACTTCATGACCCTGCATGACGAGCTCTTTCACGCTTTCGGGTGTCAAACCGACGCGATATTCATGGTTCTTGATTTCTTTGGGGCTGCCGATGAGCATAGGAGGCTCCTTGTCTGCCAGATTTCGTTACAACTGCAACCATACCAAGGCAAGCCCGAGCGGGCGTGTTAGGGGCCAGTCGCTGTGGACCAAGTACCGCTTACGGTATTTCCGGTTCCCGCACTCTCCATGTCGAAATAGCGGACATTTTCCCCTAGCGCTTCTGCGACGGCCTGCAGAGCCTCCTGACTGCCGGTCAGAGTAATGCGTACACCGGTTCGCCGTGCAGCCCAGGCAATGAGCGCCACGCGCGACGAATTGCGACTGTCGAGGCCATCTTCACCCACTGTGATTGTAGGCAGCGGAACGAGCGGGGGGCGCAGCTCGACCGTCCAGCCCGGAGTTGTTCGCTCGAGCCGCCGTTCCAGTTCACGGTAGCCTGACAGGTCCAATCCATCGAGCTGCGTAGCAATTGCCTGCGCCCGCTGGTTCTCGCGGTCTAGCAACACGTCCTTGCGTTCCACGCCAGCGATCAGGGCAAGACTCTGGGCCAGAACTGCGATTTGCCTCTCGCTTGCTTCGGCGGCTTCACGGGCCCGCGCCTGGGCCAAGGCTGCCTGCTCAGCTGCGCCAGGATCCGTGCCGACCTGAAACTGGTCTATGTTCACTACGACCGACCGGCCGAGCCGATCTTCGAGCCGCTTGGCGACTTCGCTATCGGCATTGGCGTTGAAGTCGGGCGTAAACACACTGGCCGATACAGTCAGTGGTTCGGCGTCCCAGTTCACGATCGGCTGCTCGACACGGGCACGGTCGGTGAAGGCAGCGGCGACCTCCTGATTTACGATCCGCTGCCCATTCGCTTCCCACGCGATAGTACGCAAGGAGAACGCCAGAGGAATTGCCAGGATGACGAAAACTATAGCGATTCCGATGGACTGAAAACGTGTCTGGCGATTACTCAGATCGGACTGGAAGCCATACAGCCGGGCCATGACGGCCGCAGTCAGGCCAATAGTCACGAGGTTGGTGACGAACAGGCCGAGAGCGCCTGCGAACACCGGCCAGTTGAATGTGGCCAAGCCGAAACCCACTACGGCAATCGGCGGCATCAGGGCGGTGGCGATGGCAACGCCGACGATCGTGCCTTCGCGTCCGCGGATCACCGCATAGGAACCTGCCAGAGCGGAAAACAGGGCGACAAGCAGATCGAAGAGATTGGGTCTGGTGCGCGCGGCGATTTCTTCAGTCACAGTTTGCAGCGGCGACAGGAAGACGATCACTGCGCAAAAAAGAATGGCGAAGAGGGACCCGGCAACCAAGGCCTTTCCGCAGCGCCTCAGCCAGTCGGCATCGCCGGTTGCCAGCGAAAAGCCGGTTCCGATGATCGGGCTCATCAGCGGCGACAGCAGCATTGCTCCGATGACCACGGCAGGCGATGAAAGCAGCAGGCCGAGGATTGCGATGCCTGCGCTCATCGCGATCATGAAGATGTAGCGACTGGTCAGCAGCGATTCGCCCCGAACGCGCTCTATCGTCGCGACATGGTCGAGGTCCGCGATGACCCCTTCTTTCCACCACAACCGCATCTCCGCGATCGCACGCAGAATTGTCAGCCGACTGATGGGGCGTCGCTTGGGATAATCGGGGCCTGACTTTTCCTCGTCTGGCCAGTCGTCTGCTTGGTTTTCTGTCGTTGTCGCCATTGAACATGGACTTAGCGAGACGGTCTGCGCAAGTCGCCTGCAAATTTCAGTGTCGCTCGTCGGTCAGATCGGGTTTCCGTCCTGATCGCGGAAAATTTCCCGCCGCCCCACGTGGTTGGCCGGCCCGACCAGACCTTCGCCCTCCATCCGCTCGATCCATTTGGCAGCCGTGTTGTAGCCGACGCCCATCTGGCGCTGCAGCCAGCTGCCGGACGCTTTCTGGTTCTCGATCACGATCTGGCAGGCCTGACGATATTTGCGTTCTTCGGGATTGTCCGAAGCAGTGAATTCATCTTCGAAATTGAAGCCGCCATCCTCAGGTTCTTCGGTAACTGCGTCAACATAGTCGGGTTTGCCCTGCTCGCGCCAGTGATCGGCGACCCGTTCCACTTCCTCATCCGACACGAAGGGCCCGTGTACACGTATCATCGCGCCGGTATTGGGCTTGTAGAGCATGTCGCCCTTGCCAAGCAGCTGCTCGGCGCCCTGTTCGCCAAGAATCGTCCGGCTATCGATCCGGCTGGTCACCTTGAAGCTGATACGCGTCGGCAGGTTGGCTTTGATGACGCCGGTAATAACATCGACCGATGGGCGCTGCGTGGCCATGATCAGATGGATGCCGGCAGCGCGCGATTTCTGGCTCAGGCGCTGGATCAGCACTTCGATTTCCTTGCCGACAGTGACCATAAGATCGGCCAGCTCGTCCACGATCAGAACGATCAGCGGCAAAGGCTGGTAATCGAGCTGCTCTTCTTCGTAGAGTTCTTCGCCTGTTTCCGGATCGAATCCCGTCTGCACGCGCCGCCCCAGCGGTTTGCCTTTCTCGATCGCCTTCTTCACCTTGTCGTTGAAGCCTGCGATGTTACGCGAATTCACGCTGCTCATCATGCGGTAGCGCTTCTCCATCTCTTCGACCGCCCATTTCAGCGCGCGAACCGATTTGTGCGGCTCGGTAACCACCGGGCTCAGGAGATGGGGGATGTCGTCATAACTCTTTAATTCGAGCACTTTTGGATCGATCAGGATCAGGCGGCACTCTTCCGGCGTAAAGCGGTAGAGCAAAGACAACAGGATTGCGTTGAGGCCGACCGATTTACCCGAGCCTGTGGTCCCGGCGACGAGCAAATGGGGCATGGCGGCGAGGTCCGCGACAATCGGTTCGCCTGCAATATCCTTGCCCAGAATCATCGGCAGGCTGCCCTTGTGGTCGACGAAGGCGGCAGAGTTCGCGAGCTGCTTGTAACTGACCATCTGGCGGTCGGCATTGGGCAGTTCGATGCCAATGACGGTCTTGCCCGGGATGGGTGAGACACGCGCCGAAATGGCCGACATATTGCGGGCAATATCCTCCGCAAGGCCGACCACGCGGCTGGCCTTTATGCCGGGTGCCGGCTCAAGTTCGTACATCGTGACCACGGGGCCCGCGCGAACGGCAGTAATCTCGCCCTTCACGTTGAAATCATCAAGCACGTTTTCGAGAAGGCGCGCATTGCGCTCCAGCGCCATCTTGTCGAGCTTGGGAGCCGAATTGTCAGGTGCATCGTCGAGCAGATCATGGCTCGGCAACTGATAATTGGCGAACATATCCCGTTGTTTCGGCTTGGCGGCAACGGGTTGCGCGGGCATCGGTGCCGGGTCGGCAATCTCCGGCGTGCGGCGCGGGGGCTGTGTCGGCGCGTCCTGTGTCTCTTCGTCACTTTCGATCGGTTTGGCGCGCGTCTCCTTTTTCGAAGTAAGGGGAAGGTCGAATTCGGGCAACTGCGCCTTGCGCTTGACGAAATCGGGCAAGGTCAGAAACTGTGCCCAGTCGATCGCGAACACGCGTGTCACAAGCACAACGCCGCCTGCCAAGGTTGCCAGTGCCAGCACCAGCACGATCCAGCCGGAGAAATCGCCACCGATCCGACCTGCAATTGCCTCGATCGCAAGGGCGCCCAACTGGCCAAACAAGCCGCCAAGCCCAGCGGGCAGGCTGCCGGTTGCAGGTTCGAATACCAGTGCCAGCACCGTGCCGAGGAGCGCTACGGCCCCGAACAGCATGGCGAATGGCCCCCACCAGCGGCCGGGCGTTTCTTCCTCGTCTTCGCGTTCTACACCCGTCCACAACCGGCGGGCAGAAATGTACAGTAGCGGCAGAAGAAGTACGGCCGGGAGGCCAAGGAAATTGAGGGCGCGTTCGCTCGCCCAGGCGCCTGTCGCTCCCATCCAATTGCGAATGTCGCCGCCACCGGCCGCGGTCGACGGGCTGGGATCAGTCTGGGTATAGCTGGCAAGCGCAAGCGTCAGAAAGATAAGGATCGCGAACAGCAGGCCTGCTCCCGCCATATGCGTTGCGCGTCGAAAGGAGCGGCGAAACGCCGCGCGCCAATCTGGTGCTGCGCCTGCGCGCGTAGCCATGTCTTGTCCCCTGATCCGTCGAGAGAGTATAGTATGAGTCCTCCAGGACTCCGAGGTCAAGCGACGTTCGTCGAACAGAGTCCGTCGATCGCCCCCCAGCGGGGCCAGTCGAGGTCGCGGGCGCGTTGGTGAGTCATTCCGCCAAGTGCGATGACTGGGATTGGCGAGCGCTTTGCCAAGGCGTGAAAACCATCGATGCCAAGCGTTTGGGCGTCTGGGTGCGAGGCGGTTGGAAATACCGGTGAGAGAAATATCCCGTCCGCATCTGCGGTGACTGCGGCAGCGATCTCCCCGGCATGGTGCGCGGTTGCCAGGTGTATCCCTGTTCCTGCTGTTCCAGCCGGGCCATAATGACCATCCTGCCCCCAATGGTCCGTGCCTGCCAGAATGACCATATGGCCCGATCGCCGCGCAATTGCCGCAAGTTCATCGAACCGAGCGTGCCGCGCCGCTGGTTGGAGATGGTAGTGCCGGAAAACGAAACCCGACCCCGCGGGCAGGGAGCGCAATGCCGCCTCGAGCCCCGCGTCATTTCGCTCGTCGCTAAGCAACCATAACAGGGGGAGCGGTTTTTGCCCGGTTCCGGGATGATGCTGGTTTCGTTTCACGCACGCGCTATAGCGCGGCAGATGGAAAAGGCAGATACCCCGTTACAGCAGGTTCAGGCGAATATCGCCAACGCCTGCAAGATCGCCCGCCGCCAAACCGGTGACGTGACCCTCATCGCGGTCAGCAAGACTCATCCTGTCGAAGCGATCGAGCCGTTGCTCAATCAAGGACAGCGTCATTTCGGGGAGAATCGCGTACAGGAGGCACAAGATAAATGGCCTGCACTGCGCGAAGCCTATCCGGCGGTGCAGCTTCATCTCATTGGTCAGTTGCAATCGAACAAAGCGGAAGATGCCGTCGCCCTGTTCGATGTGATTCATTCGCTTGACCGGTCGAGCCTGATAAAGGCGCTGGCCAAGGCGATGGATAAGCTGGACCGGCGCATACCGTGTTTCGTGCAGGTCGACGTGGGCGAGGAGGAGCAGAAGGGCGGTTGCGCGATAGCCGATCTGCCAGCGCTTTTAGATCAAGCCCGCACCGCGGATATTCCTGTGGCCGGTTTGATGTGCATTCCACCCTTCGATATCGAAGCTGCGCCGTTTTTTGCCTTTCTCGACAAGCTCGCCCGGGATCACGGGCTTCAGGGTCGCAGCATGGGCATGAGCGGGGATTATGAAACTGCCGTCAGGCTCGGCGCAACACATGTACGGGTCGGCACCGCATTGTTCGGCCAGCGTCCATCTCTCAAATAGTGAATAGCCAAGCTGCCGATCAGGCGTTTTCGAGCCGATCCTGCGTGGCATCGCTGGCGGCTTCCATCAGGCGGGCCTCGATCCGGTTCATACGGTCACCCGGTTGCAGTTTTCCGCCGGTGAGATCGGTAACGTAAAATGTATCTGCGGCACGCTCGCCATAATTGGTGATATGGGCGGAATGCACCATTAGACGGCTTTCGAACAGCGCCCGTGCCAACCGGTTGAGCAGGGCTGGGCGATCGCGCGCATTTACCTCGACCACGGTGAACTTGTTCGAGGCTTTGTTGTCGAACAGAACCCTGGGTGCGACATCGAAGGCGCGCGCACGGCTGTGCGTCAGCGGGCGTTGGGCCAGCCGGGGGGCCAGGTCGACCTTGTTTGCCAGTGCATCTGCAATACTGGTCTTGAGTCGTTCTAGCTGATCTTCCTCGGCAAACGGCTCGCCATGCGGATCCTGCACAAGAAAATTGTCGAGCGCCCAGCCCATGCGTGTGGTGTGAATGCGCGCATCGATAATGTTGCCGCCGGCGAGATGGATACCTCCGGCAATGCGATAGAACATGCCTGGATGGTCGGCAGCGATTACCGTCACCAGTGTTGCACCGCGCGCCTCGTAATATTCGCAATGGATGGAAAGCTGATGTTCGCGTTCGCGCGCTGCGGCGTAATGTACCAGATTCAGCGCGATGATGTCCACGGGCTCGGCGATCCAGTAGGCATCGCCCATCGTCTGGGCGAGGTCTGTGACCAGCGATGCCCGATCGCCCAGAATCTCTCCCACATTTCTCTGCTTGTGAGCGATCGTCTGCTCGCGTCCGTGCCGCATGTGCCCCAGCCGAAGGCGTTCGCTCGATACATCGTACAGTTCACCAAGCAACTGGCCCTTCCAGCTGTTCCACGTGCCCGGACCAACTGCCCGAATGTCGACCGCAGTGAGGATCGCGAGGTGGCGAAGCCTTTCCTGGCTTTGCACTTGCCCGACGAAATCCTCGATCGTCTTGGGGTCGGTAAGATCGCGCTTCTGGGCAGTGTGACTCATTAGCAGGTGATTAAGCACCAGCCAGGCGACCATTTCTGTCTCGCTCTCGCTCAGCCCGAAGCGAGGGCATAGTTCGCGCGCGACCTCCGCTCCCAGTATGGAGTGATCACCGCCGCGGCCTTTGGCGATATCGTGTAGCAGCGCGGCGACATAGGCCACGCGGCGTGAATTGACCTTGTGAATTAGACGCGCGGCGCGCGGATGATCGTTTGTCAGCTCGCCCTTTTCTATCCGGTTCAGCAGACCGATCGCCCTGATGGTATGTTCGTCCACCGTATAATGGTGGTACATATCGAACTGCATCTGCGCGTTGACCTTGCCGAAATCGGGCACGAATTTCCCGAAAACGCCTGCCTCGTTCATCCAGCGCAGCACCATTTCAGGATCGTTGCGGCCGCACAGCAAGTCGAGAAACAGTGCATTGGCGCGAGCATCGTTGCGGATCGCATGATCGATCAGCCCCGTGTCGCGGTTTGCCTGGCGCATGGTGTCGGGATGGATTTCCAGTTCTTCGGCTTCCGCCAGTTGGAATATCTCGATCAACCGGACTGGATCGTTGCGGAACCATTCATCCGATGGTGCGGCGATTTTTCCGCCATAGACCCGGTACCCTTTCAGCTGCCGTGCCTTTTGTTTCCACCCCGCGAAAAAGCCACGCCGCGCTGTTTTCGCCTCGAACTGTTCATCGATATGCGCAAGGAACACGCCGGTCAGCGAACCGACCCTTTTGACCTGCAGGAAATAGAACTGCATGAAGCGCTCTACCGCGCTTTTGCCTGGGCGCTCGGCGAAATTCATTCGCTCGGCAATGCGGCGCTGGAGATCGAAAGTCAGGCGGTCTTCCGCTCGGCCGGTCAGTACATGCATGTGGCTTCGCACGGCGAGCAGGAAGTTTTCCGCCCTCCGGAAGTTGCGATATTCCGTCTGCGTGAACAGGCCGATATCGACAAGTTCGGATGCCGTACGCACGCGATGGATGAACTTGCCGATCCAGTAGAGGGTATGCAGGTCGCGCAGGCCGCCCTTTCCATCTTTTACATTCGGTTCGACGACATATCTGCTGTCGCCCATGCGTTTGTGACGCGCATTGCGTTCAGCAAGCTTTTCGGTGACGAAAGCCCGTTCGTTCCCGCGCACAACCTCGGCAGTGTAGCGGCGTGACCCTTCATCATAGAGTTCCTGGTCGCCCCAGACATACCGCCCTTCAAGCAGGGCGGTTTTTATGGTGAGGTCGTTTTTGGACAGACGGATCGCATCATCCAGCGTGCGGGTTGAATGGCCAATCTTCAAGCCAAGGTCCCACAGCATGTAGAGCATCGCTTCCACAACCTGTTCGCACCAGGCGGTCTTCTTTCCTCCGACCAGGAAGGCGATGTCGACATCGGAGTGTGGCGACATTTCCGAGCGACCGTATCCGCCGACCGCCATGATCGCGAGCCTTTCAGCCTTTGAACGATTGGCGCTCGGATAGAGATGGCCGGTCGCGTGATCGTGGATCACCCGGATCATCTGGTCGATCAGGAATGCAAAGCCGCTGGCATTCTCGTGGCCGGCCGAAGGTTTGTCTTCCAGCCGGCGCTCGAGTTCAGACCGCCCCTTGTCCAGCGCGGACCTGAGCAATTTTACGACATGCGGGCGAGCCTTGTCGCCATGTTCTGCCACAAGTGACTCGATTTCCGAGGCAAGTGTGCGGCGGTCGATAATCGCCCGCTGTCGGGGAACACGCAAGGCGCTCAAGCGGCAAGGTGCTCCTTGGCAAAATTCGCCTTCACACTGCGCTTGTCCACCTTTTGCGTTCCAAGACGGGGCAACTGTTCGTCGCTCCGCCAGATGACCGAAGGTACTTTGAAGGCGGCGATATGCTCGCGCAGGAATTCCTGAAGGTCATCGACCGTCAGATCCTTACCCTCATGGGTGTAATAAACCGCTGCTGGCACTTCACCGAACCGTTCATCGGGCAGGCCGAAGACCGAGCATTCCGCCACGGCAGGATGCGCGTAGATCGCTTCTTCGACTTCGATGCAACTGATGTTTTCCCCACCGCGAATGATGATGTCTTTCTTGCGGTCGACGATAAATAGATAGTTGTCCTCGTCCAGGTAGCCGAGGTCTCCCGTGCGGAAATAGCCATCGTCGGAATACGCCTCCCTGGTCGCATTCTCGTTCCTCCAGTAACCCAGGAAGTTGCAGACCGACCGGATCGAAACCTCGCCCACCTTTCCCTGATCCATCGGTTTTCCGTCGTCGTCGAGGATGGCCATGTCGACCAGTGGCCGCGAGGGCATGCCCGTACTGTTGGGCTTGGCGAGATAATTCTCGTTCAGATTTCCGGCCCCCACTGCGTTTGTTTCGGTCAGACCGTAGCCGAGTGCAGGAAAGCCGTCCTGAAAGGCATCTTTGACCTTTTTCACATGTTCTATCGGGCGCGGGGCGCCGCCGGCGGCAAAGGTCTTGCAATGCGAGAGATCGTATTTCTCGCGATCGGGGTGAACGGCTATCTCGTAGCTCATCAGAGGGACGCCGACGAAATAGGTGATTTGTTCATCGGCCAGCAGCCGCAGCGCCTCGGTAGCATCCCACTTGGGCATGAGGACCAGCTTGCGGCCCATGGCGAAGCTCTGCAGCAGCAGCGGCACCTCCCCGGTCACATGGAACAGCGGTACAGCGACCAGTGCGGATGGCTGGACGCTTGGCGCTTCGCCCTTCTCGGTCAGGAGCTGCACAATCATCGCGGTCTGGCAGATATAATTCATGGTGCCCGAAATGACGCCAAGATGGTCAGAATATGCGCCCTTCGGGTGGCCTGTAGAACCAGACGTATAAAGAATGGTGGCGAGATCTTCCGGTCCGATCTGACCCAACATGCCCATAGCCGTGTCGCCGGCAGCCCATACTGGAGCGAGACCTTCAGACGGTACGCCGTGATCGAAAACTACGATCTTGGCCGTGTGCTGCAGGCCATCGAGCCGGGCCGCGCGCTGCGAATCTGCAAGCACCAATTTGCATTCGCAAAGGTCGATTCCGTATGCCAGCTCTTCGCCGGTCCACCAACCGTTGAGCAGCGTGGCGCAGCCGCCAGCCATGAGGATGCCCATATAGGCGACTATCCAATTGGTCGAATTGCGCGCTGCGAGCCCGACACGGTCCCCCTTTTCTATGCCGTGCTGTGTGGCAAGTCCGTGCGCGACATGGCTGGCCGCATGCCAGACCTCGCCAAAGGTCATGCGCATGTCGCCTTCGACTATGAAGGTTTCATCTTTTTTCTCATTGCAGAAATGCGCAAAATAGTGGGCGAGGCTGGGTGGTGCGTTTTTGAACGCAGGCATCTTCACCCCCCGGCGGGTGACCTCTGTCAGCTCGAACATCTGGCCAGGTGCGATCACCGCTTCAGTGATGCGATGGATGTCCTTGTCGAGTTCTGTCGGCATTGGTTCTAAAGTATCCTCTCCAATCGGCGCCAAACCTCTTGTTCGAGGCTCACGCATGAATTGCGGCTCGACGCAGGCTTCCCCCAAAACCCCTGCTATGCCAAAAGCCGCCCCGATGGGTCGCCGGTAGCGGCCTTGGATTCACCTCTAAGGGGATAACCACTTGCTGTCACTACTGGCTGCATCGGGCGCGGCAGATCCGATCTATTGGGAAAATCTCGGCCTCAGGCCTTACCTGTTCGAGATCGGCGGTTTCCAGCTGCGCTTCTATTCGCTCGCCTATCTGTTCGGCATATTGCTGGCCTATTGGCACCTTTCGAAGATGATCAAGGCACCTGGATCACCGATGGCGCAGCGTCATGCTGATGATCTGTTCTTCTACTGTACGCTGGGTGTCATACTTGGTGGACGGCTTGGATATGCTGCGTTTTACAAGCCGGAACTGTTCGGTGGTGTTGAACTGTTCAAGCTGTGGGAAGGCGGAATGAGCTTCCATGGCGGGGTGATCGGCGTGCTCATTGCCATTAGCTGGGTCGCCTGGCGCAACGGCCTGAACTGGCTGCGCATCTGTGACTATATCTCGGTCAACGTGCCTTTCGCCTATATGCTCGGGCGGCTGGCAAATTTCATCAATGGCGAATTGTATGGCCGCCCGGTGGAAAGCGATTTCCCCTTGGCGATGGTCTTCCCGACCGATCCTGACCAGCTCGCCCGCCATCCCAGCCAACTGTATCAGGCCGGCTTCGAAGGTCTGCTCCTGGGTGTGTTGCTCTTTGCCCTCTTCTGGAAGACGGGCGCACGCTATCGGGCGGGGCTCCTGGTCGGAATATTCACCGTCGGGATGGGGCTTGGCCGCTTCCTGATGGAGTTCTTCCGTGAGCCAGATGCCCACCTCGCCTATGTCGTGGCCGAAACGGGCCTCTCGCGGGGCCAATGGCTGAGCTTGCCGATGATTGCGATTGGTCTCGCGGTGGTGCTCTACTCACTGATGAAGTCTCCCGTCACCGGCGCTGCTGCGGCAAAGTCGCAGGACACATGATCGACAGTGGAGAGTCTCCTCTTGCCCGCACGTTCCGCCGTCTGATCGCCCAGCACGGGCCGATGCCGGTGTCGCGCTACATGGGGGAGAGTAACGCCCGATATTATTCCACGCGCGATCCATTGGGCGCAGCCGGAGATTTCACCACCGCGCCCGAAATAAGCCAGATGTTCGGTGAAATGGCGGGGTTGTGGCTGGCTGACATCTGGGTACGCGCCGGACGGCCTGCGGATGCGATCTATGTCGAGCTGGGGCCAGGCCGGGGGACGCTGGCCAAGGATGCGCTGCGGGCGATGGCCAGCCAAGGGCTGCGACCTGAAGTGCATCTGATCGAGGGTTCTCAAACGCTTCGCAAACTGCAGGACGGGGCGGTTGCAGGGGCGCATTTCCACGACACGATTGACTCTATCCCAGAAGGGCGGCCAGTCCTGTTGCTGGCAAACGAATTTCTAGACGCCCTGCCGATCCGCCAGTTGGTGATGACCGAAAAAGGCTGGCGCGAACGGCTGGTCGGCATCGAGGATGGCGCATTCGCTTTCGTTTCCGGCCCTAATGCGATGGATGACGCTGTGCCGGAGGATGAGCGCGCCGCACCGGAAGACACTGTCATCGAGACCTGCCCGGCGGCGGCGGCACTTGTCGAAGCCATTTCACGCAGGATAGATGTGCAGGGCGGCGCTGCACTTTTCATCGACTACGGTTATGTCAATGCTCGCACAGGCTCTACATTGCAGGCTGTCAAATCCCACCAAAAGCTCGACGTTTTCGATTTACCTGGTGAGATGGACCTTACGGCCCATGTCGATTTTGCCACGCTCGATGCCATTACCCGTCGGGAAGGAGTTGCAAGTTCCCTCACAACGCAAGGTGCTTGGCTCGCTGCAATGGGTATAGACTTGCGTGCGCAGGCACTGAGCAGAGCATACCCATCCCGCGAAGAAGAGATCAAAGCAGCAGTGGAGCGACTCGTGCGCGCAGATGCGATGGGCGAACTGTTCAAATGCCTGGCCATTACGGCCCGTGATTGGCCGCGCGGCGCGGCCTTCCCGGAGGGTGAGCGCAGGAAGGCTGACGGGAGCTAAGGGCTCTCAAGTTCCAAACGCCGCGCCAGCTTGGCTGCTGCTTGCCCAAACGACAGTTTGTTCTCTTGGCGATCGACCGACAGATTGGCTTCCTGCATCGTCTCGACAGTGATTGCGCCGATCAGTGGTCCAAGGGTCTTCAACAAACGCGCATCCCTGCTTTTTTCCGGCGATACCAGAAGAATGGCGTCGTAGTTCGGGAAAGCACCCCGAGGATCTTCGAGAATCACGAGATTACCCGCCGCGATCCGTCCATCCGACGTATAAGCGCCAATCACGTCGGCTTCACCGGATCGGAGCGCGTTGTACATGAAGGTAGGGGAAAAGGTGCGTTTTTCGGCAAAGCGAAGGCCGTAAGTATCGCGTACAGCAACCCATTCGGGCCGCTCGAAGAATTCTGGATCTCCGCCAATTGTCATGGTTTGCCCGCGCAGGGCAAGATCGCCGATGGTTCGAAGATTGTCTTCTTCGGCCCTGTTACGCGGCAGGGCGAGGCAGTAGGCATTTTCGAAACCAAGCCGCCCTAGAACTGTGGTGCCGCTGGTGCGTTTTTCCCAATCGGTAATTTCGGAGAGCATTGCCTCGCGTCCGGGATTGTCACTGCGCTGCATTTCGTTCGCCCAGATCGTTCCGGTATAATCTACCAGTATGTGGATGGCGTCCGTCGAAACGGCGCGATGCACAACCGCGGATCCAAGCCCATCGCGATATTCGACTGAATAACCCGCGTCTTCGAGCCTTTGTCCGATGAGGCGCGCCAGGATATATTGCTCCGAGAAGCTTTTCGCCCCGATCACAATGCGATTTTCGGTATTATCGCCAAAGGATACAGCCAGCGCTGCCAGGATGCCGAGCAGAACTGCAGCTAATCCGCCCAGAGTCAGGACGCGTTGCCTTCTGCGGAGTCCTTTTTCTATGGTGCCGAGCAGCGCATCGGCAGTCATTGCGAGGCCCGCGCTAGCAATGCAACCGGCGAGGACCAGCACCCAGTTCTGTGTTTGCAATCCTGCGAATATCGGATCACCGAGGCTCGGTTGGCCGATTGTCGTGGAAAGTGTCGCTGCACCAATGGTCCACACGGCTGCGGTGCGGATGCCTGCCATGACGTAGGGGGCTGCAAGAGGGGCTTCCACCATCCGCAACCGCTGCCAGAACGTCATGCCCACGCCGTCGGCAGCCTCGATCACGCCGGGGTCGAGATTTGCCTGCGCCGTTACGGCGTTTCGCAGGATCGGAAGCAGTGCATAAAGTGCCAAGGCCAGCAATGCGGGAAGGAAGCCCAGCGTGGGCAGGTTCGGGCCGAAGACTGCGCGAAGATTCAGCAGAATCGGGAAGAATAGTGCAAGAAGCGCGAGGGCGGGGATGGTCTGGACAAGGCTGGCGAAGCCGAGTGTCGCACGGGCAACTGAGGCAGATCGGCTCGCCCAAACAGCCAGCGGAAGAGCCAGCGCGATGCCCAGCAGGATGGCGGCAGCGGACAGCACAACATGCGCAGCCAATTTGTCGCCCAGGCTGAGCAAGGCTGTCCAGATATCGCTCACCCGGCAAGCTCCGCCAGCCGATCCGCTTGGGTTCGAGGAACAGCGACAAGTTCTTGGGCAACACTACCGCCAGCGCCTTGCAACAGGGAATGGGGCGTTTCGTCAGCCACTATTGTCCCAGCCTGCATCACAAAGACCCGATCGGCTAACAGCAAGGCTTCGGCCATGTCGTGCGTGACCATTATGGTGGTTAGGCCAAGCTCATGATGCAGGCTGCGCACTCGATTGCCCAATGCATCGCGCGTGACCGGATCAAGAGCGCCGAAAGGCTCATCCATCAGCAGGAGTTGTGGCTCGCTTGCCAGCGCACGGGCAACGCCGACGCGCTGGCGCTGCCCCCCGGACAACTGATCTGGCAGTCGCTTGGCAAGGGAGCTTTCGAGATCCACCAGATCGAGTAGCTCGACAATCCGGCGAGGTGACAGTTTCTCCCCAACCAGTCGCGGCCCGACAGCGATATTTTCGCCAACTGTCATATGAGGAAACAGACCGATCGACTGGAAAACGTAGCCGATACGCCGGCGCAAGGCGGCCAGCCCGAGCTTGTTAACCTCTTCCCCATTGAAATGCACGGTACCGGAGGTCGGATCGATCAGGCGATTGACTGTCTTGAGCAACGTGGATTTGCCCGATCCCGAAGCGCCGACAAGTGCAACGAACTCTCCGTGCACTATGGCGGTAGAAACGCCTGCTACAGCTTGATTTGTGCCATAGCTTTTCCGCACATCACGGAATTCGAGCAGCGGTTGCGCCAGCTCCATCACTCCTCGTCGTCCGAGCCTTTACTAGCGGGTGTGTAATCGACCCGTCGCAGCTCGATCTCGGTGCCGTTTTCACTTGTCGCCCGCATGGTATCGCCGTTCATCCGTTCGGGCCTCCAGCACCGCTCCACACCGTTCTCGTCCTGCGGCGTGAAACACAGGAGATTGCTCTCGTCGTCTGCCGAGTAGTCCCAGCTACCTGTTTGCCAAGGATCGCCATTGCGCAGGTCGCGATATGTACCGTCAGGGTCGAGCTGGGTCGTGTAGCGAGCGCCGTCTTCCGCTATTGCACGCCATGCGGTTGAGGCGAACGTTTTCGGAGCGGGTTCCTCGGAAGGTGGCGAGGTGGGGTTGGCTGTGTCGAAGTTCTCCGTCCCGGTAGTCCCGGACGGAGAACAACCGACGAGCGATAATGCGGCAAGCGCCGACACTGAAAGAAATCGCATATGTACCGCACCCTGTCGCATTGGCTTATGGGAAAGCACAGCACAGTTGCACGTGCAAGGCAGGCAGGAGGTCAGTTTTCGATCGATTGCCGCGGGAAGACGATGCGAACGCTGAGCCCACCGTCCGAAAATTCACGCTCGAATGTACCCTTTAACTGACCTTCCACAGCCATTCTCAAAAGGCGCGAGCCAAACCCTTCACGCTCGGTTTCATCAGGGATATGGCAGCTTCGGGCGCTCTCATCCCATATCACGCAGATATGGTCGCTGTCCCCGCAATCATCTTCCACGGTTACTGTTACGTGTCCCTCTTCGCAGGAGAGGGCGCCATATTTGGCTGAGTTCGTAGCGAGTTCATGAAAGATCAGTGCCAGCGGGGTTGCGGCGCGTTCACCAACCGAGATGCCAGGGCCGGTAACGCTAAACCGGTCTTCGCCACCCGTGTCATAGGGCGCCAGTAAATCGGCCAGCAGTCCCGACAGGGTTCCACCCTTATGACCGTGATCTGGGCGGACATAATTATGTGCCGCCCCAAGTGCGCGAATGGTTTCGCCCATTTCGGCGGCAAAGTCGGCAACTTCCGGCTTTCCGCGCGAACGGATCGCTACAAGGCCTGAAACGACTGCAAAAATGTTTTTTATGCGGTGGGACAGTTCATTCGCCAGAAGATCTCTTGCTTCTGCCATTCGGCGCTGGCGATCAACATCGATCACGGTGCCGAACCACCGCGAGGCCTCTTCACCTACCGACGTTTGCACGGCTCTCGCCAGCATCCAGCGATAATCGCCATCGGCCAGTTTCAGACGCCATTCGTATTCGAATGGTTCCCCGCTTCTAAGCGAAGCCTGAAAAGCATCGGAGGCACTTTTCCAGTCCTCCGGGTGGATCGCCGCCTGCCAGTCGTGGAGATTGCGTGGCTGTGAAAGGCCCGTCAATTCATCCCACTGGACATTGACGTAGTCGAAATTTCCCGCGGCATCTGCTGACCAGGCAATGCCTGGCACGCTGTCGATCATGCGTTTGAGATTGCTCTCTCGTTCATCAACGGCTTCCTTGGCCGTTTCGCCCAATCGCTGCTGGGAAAGGCGTCGCATGGCTGCTTTGGCCAGAACAGAAAGTGTTTCGCGCTGGAGTGATGATAGGCCTTCTTCGCGAGGTTGGGTGTCGATAATGCAGAGAGCACCCAGGGGTGCACCTTCGGCTGAAACAAGGGGATGGCCTGCGTAAAAGCGGATATAGGGCTCACCGGTCACAAGCGCATTATCCGCGAAACGCGGATCCTGTTCTGCGTCGCGGATCACCATGGGTTCGGTACCTAGCATCGCGTGGGCGCAGAAGCTGGTCGGCCGAGGCGTGTCTCTTGCGTCTATTCCCGTTCGCGCAAGAAACGTTTGCCGATCCACTTCGACCATAGTGACCATGACCATAGGAGCGGCGCAGATCTTTGCTGCAAGATCTACAATCTCCTGAAGCTCGGGATCGTCAACCATGGCATGGGTGCCGTGCGCGGCAAGGATCGCGAGGCGCTGCTCCTCGTCGCAATAGGCATCCGCGGGGGGCTTCCCCTCGGGCCAAAGGATATTTTCCTTACGGTACATGATTATGTCTGTAGAAGCCTTAGACTCAAATTTGATCAACTGCCTAACGCAAAAAGCAACTTCGCGGCTTTCGCCGCCAATCGGTTTGCTCCGTAGCCATGGCTCGGCTATCGGCCGCGCACAGCAGGCAATTTCGCGAGCCTTTAAGGAGAGACGATGCGCGCGACCCCGGAATTTGATTTTCATTTGGGCGAGAGAGCGGAGATGATCCGCGAGACGACAGCTCGTTTTGCGGATGAGCAGATCGCACCCTTGGCAGAGAGGATCGACCGCGAGGACTGGTTTCCGCGCGAGGAGCTGTGGAAGCAGATGGGCGATCTGGGGCTGCACGGCATGACCGTTGGTGAAGAAGATGGCGGATTGGGCCTGGGCTATCTGGAACACGTCATCGCGGTGGAAGAAGTCAGCCGTGCCAGCGCTTCGCTGGGCCTTTCCTATGGCGCGCATTCCAACCTTTGTATCAACCAGATCCGGCGCTGGGGCAACGAAGAGCAGAAGGCCAAATACCTTCCCGGCCTGATCAGCGGCGAGCATGTCGGCTCGCTTGCCATGTCGGAGGCCGGTGCAGGCTCGGATGTTGTCTCGATGAAGTTGAAGGCCGAGGCGGTCGACGGCGGCTATGTGCTGAACGGCACGAAATTCTGGATCACCAATGCGCCCTATGCCGATACACTGGTGGTCTATGCCAAGACCGATGGCGCTGCAGGCAGCCGGGGTATCACTGCCTTCCTGATCGAGAAACACGACGCAGGCTTTTCCATCGGTCAGAAGATCGAGAAGGTGGGCATGCGCGGTTCGCCCACGGCGGAGCTTGTTTTTGACGACTGTCATATCCCTGAAGAGCGCGTGATGGGCCCGCTGAACGGCGGCGTAGGTGTGCTGATGAGCGGGCTCGATTACGAACGTGTGGTACTCGCCGGATTGCAGCTTGGCATCATGCAGGCCTGCCTCGACACCGTGATCCCCTATCTTCGCGAAAGAAAGCAATTCGGAAAACCCATCGGCAGCTTCCAGCTGATGCAGGCGAAGGTGGCGGACATGTATGTCGCGCTGCAATCTGCCCGCGCCTATACCTATGCGGTGGCCAAGAGCTGCGACGCCGGACAGACGACGCGTTTCGACGCGGCAGGCGCGATCCTGCTCGCATCGGAAAATGCGTTCCGCGTTGCCGCGGAATCGGTTCAGGCGCTCGGGGGTGCGGGTTACACGCTCGATTGGCCCGTCGAACGCTATATGCGGGATGCTAAACTGCTCGATATCGGCGCCGGGACCAACGAAATCCGCCGCATGCTGATCGGGCGCGAACTGATCGGAGCAGCAGGATGAGCAACTACGAAGACTATGTCTACGATGAAGAGAGCGGCGAATGGATGCCCGCCTCCGAACTGGCGGCCAAGCAGGCAGCGGCGGACCAAGTGGAAGTGCGCGACGCCGTCGGCAATCTGCTGCAGGACGGCGACCAGGTAACGCTGATCAAGGATCTCGAGGTCAAGGGAGCGGGCCAGACGCTGAAACAGGGCACGCTGATCAAGTCGATCCGCCTGACGGGCGATGCGCAGGAGATCGACTGCAAATATCCCGGCATCAAGGGCCTCGTCCTGCGCGCCGAATTTGTGAAAAAGCGCTGACGCCAGCATCATGATGGCGTCAGTGCATCTTTCGGCATTTGATCGCGAACTCTTCAAGTACGGGCATGAACTTTCACCGTCCAACGAAGAGAAAGCCCACAGCTGCCATGATGCAGGCAAATGCGGCGAAGTGGCGCCAGTGCAGTGGTTCACCCAGAAAGAGCACCATGAACCCACCAAAGGCGATTAGCGCGATGGCTTCCTGCGTCACCTTGAGTTGGCCCGGTGTCCATCCATTCGCAAAGCCGATCCGGTTTGCTGGTACAGCGAAACAGTATTCGACGAAGGCGATGCCCCAACTGATGAGTATGACGAGCATGAGGGGCTTCGTGTTGCCGCCCTTGAGGTGCCAGTACCAGGCAACTGTCATGAAGATGTTTGAAATGGCGAGGAGAATAATGGTGACCATAAACGGGCAAGAGCTCCCTTTATCTTCGTCATGCGCTATGACGACCGGAGCGGCAAGATGACCGCACCCGTTCTTACGTCGACGCTGGACCGCGAGGCACCTGACGCCAAGGCACGGTTTGCGCATAATCAGGCGCTTGCTGCGGAACTGCGTTCGATCGTCGCCGAGGCGGCGCTGGGCGGTAGTGAGGGCAGCCGCGAGCGGCATGTCTCGCGTGGCAAACTGTTGCCGCGTGAGCGCGTGGAGCGGCTGCTCGATCCCGGCAGTCCCTTCCTCGAGATCGGCCAGCTCGCCGCCAACGGCATGTACGGCCAAGACGCAATCAACGGTGCGGGTCTGATTGCCGGGATCGGGCGCGTCTCGGGTCGGCAGGTGATGATCGTGTGCAACGATGCCACGGTTAAGGGTGGCACCTATTACCCGATGACGGTCAAGAAGCACCTGCGCGCCCAAGAAATCGCGCAGGAAAATCGTCTGCCGTGCATCTATCTGGTCGACAGCGGCGGGGCCAACCTGCCGCACCAGGCCGAAGTCTTCCCCGACCGCGACCATTTCGGGCGGATCTTTTTCAACCAGGCCAATATGTCCGCGCTCGGCATTCCGCAGATCGCCTGCGTCATGGGCAGCTGCACCGCAGGCGGGGCCTATGTGCCAGCCATGTCGGACGAGACGGTTATCGTGCGCAACCAAGGCACGATCTTCCTCGCCGGCCCGCCGCTGGTCAAGGCGGCGACGGGCGAGGAGATCAGTGCCGAGGATCTGGGCGGCGGCGACCTGCACGCAAAAAAGTCCGGCGTGGTCGACCATCTGGCGGAAAACGACGAGCATGCGCTCACCATCGTGCGCGATATCATCTCGCATCTCGGGGAGAACTGCGCCGTAGCAAGGGATATCGCACTGAAGGAACCGCGCGCACCAAAGTTCGACGCGGAAGATCTCTACGCCCTCATTCCCGAAGACGTACGCGCGCCCTACGATGTGCACGAGGTGATCGCGCGCCTTGTCGACGGTAGCGAGTTCCACGAGTTCAAGCAGCATTACGGCACCACGCTGGTCTGCGGTTTCGCGCATATCTGGGGCATGCCGGTGGCGATCCTCGCCAACAACGGCGTGCTGTTCTCCGAAAGCGCACAGAAAGGTGCGCATTTCATCGAGCTGGCCTGCCAGCGCCGCATCCCGCTGCTGTTCCTGCAGAACATCTCCGGCTTCATGGTCGGCGGGAAATATGAAGCGGAAGGCATTGCCAAGCATGGCGCCAAACTCGTCACCGCGGTCGCCACCGCCAGCGTGCCCAAGCTCACCGTGGTGATCGGGGGCAGCTTCGGCGCGGGCAATTACGGCATGTGCGGACGGGCCTATTCCCCGCGCTTTCTGTTTACCTGGCCCAATGCGCGCATCAGCGTGATGGGCGGTGAACAGGCCGCATCGGTCCTCGCCACCGTGCACCGCGACGCAGACAACTGGACCGATGAACAGGCCGAAGAGTTCAAGGCGCCGATCCGCCAGAAATATGAAGACGAAGGCAATCCCTATTATGCCACCGCCCGGCTGTGGGATGACGGCGTGATCGACCCGGCTCAGACCCGCGATGCCCTCGCCCTCGCCCTCGCCGCCACACTCGAAGCCCCGATCGCAGAACGGCCCGCCTTCGGCGTGTTCAGGATGTAGTTGTGCGGAACCGCAAGTCACTGTGCGCATTGCGGATAATGAATACGGGGAATGGACGGGTATCTGGGAGAGATATCCATGTCGGGCCAGGAAACCACCCTTGCCATTATTGTCGCTACAGCAGTCGTCATTCTGTTGCTGGTCTGGCTCTTCATGCGTCGTCGTCGCACGCAGACGCTGCGTGATGCATTCGGTGAGGAATACGACCGCACCGTCGAGGCTCGCGGTAAACGCAGCGTCGCTGAATCCGATCTTATCGAACGGCGCGAACGCGTTTCCAAGTTACAGATCCGTCCGCTGACAAGCACCGAACGTGACAGCTACGCCACAGACTGGAGCGAAACCAAGACGCTTTTTGTGGATAGCCCGGTCGAAGCCGTCAGCCGGGCTGATCGTTTGCTGACCGACGTGATGAATGCCCGTGGCTATCCGATGAGCGACTTCGAACATCGTCATGCCGATCTGACGGTCGATCATGGAGAGGTCGCCAAGCATTATCTCGCGGGGCATGAGATTGCCGCCCGGTCGAGCAATGCCACGACCGAAGAGTTGCGCCGAGCCATCAACCACTACGAAGCGTTATTTACGGACATGACCAGCGAGGTAGCGGATACCGAAGACACCATCATCGTCCGCGATGGTGACGATGATGGCGATGCCGAACTTGTCGACACCACAGAAGCACCGACGAAGCCTGCAGCTTTCAGTACCACGACCCGGCGCGTCGCAGAGTGATCCAGAGACCGAGGGGTACTGATTTCGAAATACGCTAACTATTATTCTTTCAGGCCGCCCCGTCTTTACAATTCGGTGGCGGCCTGATTGTTGCGACATGTCGCTTGCGATTGCCTCATAACGTTCAAAAAGAGGTCTCGGATGTCGGGGAGATGATGCGTGATAGTTGAAGCGCTGCTGGCCAATATTGCGATATTGCTCGGGATGGCGCTCCTTCTCTGGGTCGTTGCGGTTCAGATCCGTGATGTTACTTTTGTAGATGCCTTTTGGGGTGGTGGGATAGCGTTGATGGCTTTCGTCAGCTGGTGGCGCCTTTATGATCCGGGATCGCTGGCCACGCTGCTCATGGCGATGACAATCATTTGGGGTGTGCGGTTGTGCATTCACCTCTTGGTCCGCTGGTGGCGCGAGGGTGAAGACCGGCGTTATCAACGCATCCTCAGAAAAGATCGCGCCAAAGGTCGCTTTGCCGTGGCGGCGCTGATCAAGGTCTTCTTGAGTCAGACGGTCCTTCTTTTCCTGGTGTCGAGCCCGGCGCAATACGGAATACTGGAAGCGAGTGCGATGACCCCGATTAGCGGCATGGCGCTTGTGGGCTTTGCGCTCTGGATGGTGGGCATCGCTTTCGAATGGATCGGCGATTGGCAGCTCTCTCGGTTCAGGGCGAATCCTGCGAACAATGGTCGGGTCATGGATCGCGGCCTATGGCGTTATACACGGCACCCCAACTATTTCGGCGATGCTTGCGTGTGGTGGGGCATCTGGATTGCGGCGGCCAGTGCGGGCTGGTGGGTGGCCGTTGTCACTGCGATCGGTCCTATCCTCCTCACTTTCATGTTGGCGCGCTGGTCCGGCGCCCCGCTACTGGAGAAAAGCATGAAGACATCGCGGCCTGGCTATAAAGCTTACCAGGCACGGACATCGGCCTTCTTTCCGTTGCCCCCGGGGAAAACCATTTCTCGGAACCGCCAAGGGGTTTAACCGCTGCCCTTGTCACCCTAATTGCTGGGCAGGACGAGTTGGGAGCGCCATGCCGTGAGCGAACACGACATACAGGAAATGCGGCGCAATTTTGCGCGTCAGGCGATGAAGATTATCGAACGGCGCGGCGAAGAAGTAAACCGCGCCCGGCTGGCTGCCGAACTCGGTGTTGTCCGTGCCAAGCTGGAAATGGTTTTTCCTGAAGAAAGCGATCTGCTGGAGGCAGTGACTGCTGAGTGGTTCGCCCCGAAGCTGGCTGTAATGGACGAAGTCATGGCTTCGGACCTTCCGCCGCGGCGCAAAATGTACGAATTTTTCGCTCGCCGTTTCCTGCTGCTGCGTCAGAATTTCCACGATGATCCCGCGACCTTCAAACTCTACGTTGAAATGGGGGAGCGGTATTTCGACTATGCGCGAAGCTATCTCGATCTCGCAGATCATTATCTGTGCGAATTGATTGCCGAAGCCCAGGCTGAAGGATTTCTGCAAGGACTTAAGGTCGACACTGCCATGTCGCTCATCAACCAGATGGTGAGTTGCTACCTTCAGCCTTACATGATTGCGATGGTGGACGAACGCCTGAGCGCGGAGAAACTGGCGTTGATCGTCGCCGCCATCTTCGACGGCCTTGATTCTCAAGATGGGGGGACACGGGGCACCCGATCCATTCGCGCGGCCTGATTGCTACTCGGAACGTGGTAGTGAGGAGGTACCTTGGCGCTGCTCGGTAAAAATGCCCCATGCGGCAAGGAACAGTCCGCAGACGAGCGGTCCGACAACGATACCTGACAAGCCCATCAACGAAATACCGCCCAGCGTCGTAACCAGAATAAGCCAATCGGGTATGCCGGTATCGCGGCCGACCAGTATTGGGCGCAGCACGTTATCCGCCAGCCCGATGACCGCGACGCCCGAGATGATCACTACCAAACCCTGCCAGACGGCGCCTGTTGCCAGGAGGTAGATTGCTGCTGGAACCCAGACGATGGCTGGCCCGACCGCGGGAAGAAGTGAAGCGATCGCCATAATTACGCCAAGCAGCAGAACCGATGGGATGCCGACGATCCAGAAGGTGATCGCCCCCAATGCCCCCTGCACGATACCGACGACGACAGATCCTTTGATCGTTGCCCGCACGATGGTCAGAAACCGTAGCGCAAGCCTGTCGGCGATGATCCGGTCCATAGGGAGAGCTGCGAGAATTGCCTCGCCGATTGCGCGCCCGTCACGCAGCAGGAAGAATCCAACGTAAAGCGCGATGCCGAAGCTCAGAACGAAGCCGACGACGCTTCCGCCAATGGCGAGCGCCTGAGCGGCTATGATACCAAGCGAGTCCTCTATGAAAGCTTGCGCGCGTTCTTGAATCTCGCCCAGATCGCCGAAGCCTGCATTTTCGAGAGATGTCTGGATAT
The DNA here is from genome assembly GCA_023394965.1 of Pseudomonadota bacterium. Taxonomy (GTDB): domain Bacteria; phylum Pseudomonadota; class Alphaproteobacteria; order Sphingomonadales; family Sphingomonadaceae; genus Qipengyuania. The sequence continues at coordinate 155,350 of JAEWZX010000007.1, forward strand.
TGGTCGGCAAGGCGGCGAATATTCGTTCGAAATACATCGCGACATCGATCTGGCCATCCTGGAAAGCGAGAAAGAGGCCGGCAGCTTCATCGACCACAGCACTACCGATCCAAAGTCCTGGAAGGATGACAGCGAAAATAATGACGACCATGCTGGCGAGCGCAGCCTGGCTTGTTTTTTCCGGGCGTCTGTAGAGGAACCAGCGATAAAGCGGTTGGAAGAGGATCGCTGCAAGTGCAGCCCACAGCACAGGCTGGAGAAACGGCAGGACAATTGCCAATAGCGCCAGCGATATAAGCGCGAGGAAGAGCAGAAAGCCGCCCTGTTCGATTTGCCGGGTTTTCAAACGTTCGCGCAAGACGATCAGTGCCTCGTTATCTAGATTGCCGACGTGATCGGGCCTTTGCTGGTGACAAAAGCCACCCACCAAGGCGAAATATTAGGCCGATTTTCGATATGTCGCGTTGGATCAATGGCGTAGATCTGACGGCTCCCGATCTCTCGGTCTGGTATTAGGCAAGGCGGCGGGGTCGCACAAACATGAAAAGCATGCATGCTCTACCTTGATGAATGCGTGTCGGTTTGCCTTATCGGCCGGAAGAGCGTTCAAGCATAATCGCGAACTTGCGAAGGGTCTGAACGGAAACATCGAATGCCTGGAGCTTGGACGTATAGCCAGCCACGACGGCTGGGTCGTTTGCCAGATCGTCGCCGAGCATTTCAAGCGCATCCGCGATCTGCCTGACATCGGCCGCTGACAGGGCGGTCGACACGAGTGGTACCGAGGATCTTGCGATAGGGGCCTGGTTTAGCTGCGCCTTCGTTTGCACGACGATCTGGTCGACGTCGCTCTGCGTATTTTGTGTGGAGGGAAGCCAGTCGGAAATTTTCGCCTGGCCGTGGAATTGCAGCCCGACACGGTTGGCGTGCAGCCAGACCACCTCGGCTTCCAGCGAAATGTCACCGCGGATCAGGCGACATCGGGTGCCTGCAGGAGGGAGGGCAGCCCCTTCTACCAGCGCGCCGCTTGATGACATATTGCGAACCTTTACGGTACACACACTGCCGCCTGCAGCCAGCTTCGCCATGACGAACAGATTGGTACGGGCCTGGACCCGCGCGCAGTTCGTATGCGGCGAAAGCGTTTCGTAGGCTGCCGAGATCATAGTTAACTCCTCACCTGACCATGGCTTGGTGGAGCAAATTTTCGATTTCGGCCGGTATACGCGATAATGCGTAGCCTTATAGATGAGAGGCGCGACAGAGAACTCTGCAAACCGCCGGATTTCGGCCACTTGTTAAGACCGAAATCCGGCAACCTGAGCTGTCAGACGTCCAGATTGGCAACATTCAGGGCGTTGTTCTGGATAAATTCGCGACGCGGTTCCACCACATCGCCCATCAGGCGGGTGAATATTTCGTCTGTCACATCGGCATCTTCGACTTTGACCTGCAAGAGTGCGCGATTGTCGGGATCGAGTGTCGTCTCCCACAATTGTTCGGCATTCATTTCGCCAAGACCCTTGTAGCGCTGAATTTTCTGCCCTTTTCGACCAGCGACCATGACAGCGTCGAGCAGCTGCGTCGGCAGCGTGATCGCATCTTCGGTAAGAATCGGTGTTTCTTCTTCCGTGTCGACTGTCTCGTTTTCATCGGACTCGGTTTCGGCGCTGCTGCGCACCAGACGTAATGGCGAGGTATAAACGTCGGCGAAATCCTGAGCAATGCGATGAAGCTTGCGAGCTTCGGCGCTGTCGAGAAAGGCCGGGTCGATTTCATGAACATCCGTCACACCGCGCCACAACCGGCTCAGGCGGACTTTTCCGTCTTCACCCGTTTCGGCGCTCCAGCGCGCTTCGGGATCTCCCATCTGAAGATGGGCGGCTGCGCGATCAAGGGCTGCTGCACGGTCACCCTCTGGATCCAAAGCGCCAGCCAGAGCCATCGCCTCGATCAGACTGGAATTGTATTTGCGCGGAACAAAGCCAAGCAGGTTGCGCATGCGCAAACCATGGTCGACCAGCGCCTTGAGTTCGCCGCCGCCACGTGAGGCGCCGCCTTGCGTTTCGAGTACCCGGCCATCAAGGCCCTGTGCGATCAGGAAGCGGTCATAGGCCGGCTGATCCTTGAGGTAGACTTCGCTTTTCCCGCGAGTCACTTTGTACAGCGGGGGCTGCGCGATGAACAAATGCCCTGCCTTGACGATTTCCGGCATCTGGCGGTGGAAGAAGGTCAACAGCAGTGTGCGGATATGTGCGCCATCGACGTCGGCGTCGGTCATGATCACGATCTTGTGATAGCGCAGCTTGTCGAGATTGAACTCGTCCCGCAGGCCGGTGCCCATGGCCTGGATCAGAGTGCCAACTTCCTTGGACGAGATGATCCGATCGAACCGGGCGCGCTCCACATTGAGAATCTTGCCCTTGAGTGGAAGGATCGCCTGCGTTTTGCGATCACGCCCCTGCTTGGCACTGCCGCCTGCGGAGTCACCTTCCACCAGGAAAAGCTCGCAGTTTTCCGGGTTGCGATCCTGGCAATCGGCTAGCTTGCCGGGAAGTGAGGCAATGCTCATCGCGCCCTTGCGGCTCATCTCGCGAGCCTTGCGGGCGGCCTCGCGGGCGGCGGCAGCGTCGATCACCTTCTGAATGATCTGCTTGGCGTCGTTCGGGTTTTCTTCAAGCCATTCGGTCATTTTTTCGCCCATCAGCGATTCGAGTGGCTGGCGGACTTCTGAAGAAACCAGCTTGTCCTTGGTTTGCGAGCCGAATTTGGGATCGGGCAGCTTGACGGAAACAATGGCAGTCAGGCCTTCGCGCATGTCTTCGCCCGACAGGCTGACCTTTTCCTTCTTCATCAGGCCGCTTGCGCTTGCGTAATTGTTGAGCGTGCGTGTCAGCGCGGTGCGGAAGGCGGCGAGGTGGGTGCCGCCGTCGCGCTGCGGGATGTTGTTGGTGAAGCAGAGGACGTTTTCGTAATAGCTGTCGTTCCATTCCAGCGCGACTTCGATGCCGATGCCGTCCTTTTCCGCGCTCACCGAAATGGGCTCGCCGACCAGCGCCTGCTTGTTGCGGTCGAGATATTTGACGAATGCCGCGATACCGCCTTCGTAGAACAGGTCATGTTCGAGCGGCTCTTCATGGCGTTTGTCGCGCAGCTTTATGCGCACGCCCGAGTTGAGGAAGGCCAGCTCCCGATAGCGATGCTCGAGCTTTTCGAAGTCGAATTCAGTGACGTTCTTGAAAGTGTCCTCCGACGCCTTGAACGTGACGCGGGTGCCCTTCTTGAATCCGTCTTCATCCGGATTTTGTGCGACCTTCGGCGCATCGCCCACAACGCGCAGACTTTCGACAGCATCCCCATGTTCGAAGCGCATCCAGTGCTCCTTGCCGTCGCGCCAGATGGTGAGTTCAAGCCATTCCGACAGGGCGTTGACCACCGAAACGCCCACACCGTGAAGCCCGCCTGAAACCTTGTAGGCATTGTCGTCGCTGGTGTTCTCGAATTTGCCGCCAGCGTGAAGCTGGGTCATGATGACTTCGGCAGCGGAGACGCCTTCTTCCTTGTGCATGTCGACCGGAATGCCGCGACCATTGTCTTCCACCGATACGCTGCCGTCGGCGTTGAGTTCGATCAGGACAAGGTCGCAATGGCCCGCCAGCGCTTCGTCGATGGCATTGTCCGACACTTCGAACACCATGTGGTGGAGGCCGGAGCCATCGTCGGTATCGCCGATATACATGCCCGGGCGCTTGCGCACCGCATCGAGGCCCTTGAGGACCTTGATCGAATCCGCGCCGTAACCATTCTTCTTCGGCGCATCGGCGCCCGTATTTTCAGGGATTTCGTCCATATCGAGCATATAGGCTTTCGAGGCCGAAAAACCAAAGTTTCCGAGGCGAATTTACCCACAGATTGCGACCTTTGCCGATACGGTCGCAAGCGGTTGATTTCGGCAGATGAAAAGCGCATCTCGCCGGCCATGCTTTCAGTGCTCGATATCTTTCGGATCGGGATCGGTCCTTCATCCTCGCATACGGTGGGCCCGATGCGGATCGCCCGCACATTCGTGCGGATGCTGGCAAAATCCGGCAGGCTGGAAAAGACGGGCCGGGTTGCGGTGGAGTTGCAGGGCTCGCTCGCCCTCACCGGCATTGGTCACGGAACGGTAGATGCGACCATTCTCGGCCTGATGGGCTTTGCGCCCGACAGGACATGCCCGGACGAGGCTGCGGAAGCGCTTGATCGCGTTCGCAGCGAAAAGAGGATCAGGCTTGGCGGTGGGCCGCAGATTGCCTTCGATCCGGCTGCCGAGATCGATTTGGCGGGACATATCATTCCCGAATTGCACCCCAACGGCATGAAGCTGACGGCCTTCGATGCGGCCGGGGCGAAACTTTCGGAGCGGACCTATTATTCGACCGGTGGCGGCTTCGTCGCGTCAGAAGCGCAGTTGAAGCGCAAACCCGAAGGCGACCGGATCAATGCCGGCGCGCCAGTGCCGCACGATTTCGGGTCGGCCGGGGAGCTTCTGGACGCCTGCAAAGCAGCAGACCTTTCGATCGCGGATCTCATCCTGACCAACGAGGATTCGTTTCGGCCGCGTGAAAAAACCCTTGCGGGTATCGACCGGATCGCCAGGGCGATGGATCAGTGCATCGATCGCGGTCTCGGTCAGCGCGGCATATTGCCGGGGGGCCTGAAAGTGGCGCGGCGCGCGCCCGATCTGTGGGACAAGCTTTCGTCAAATCCGCAATCGAACGAGCGCGAGCAATTGTTTGACTGGCTGAATTGTTACGCGATGGCCGTCAATGAAGAGAACGCGGCAGGCGGGCGTGTGGTGACCGCGCCGACCAATGGCGCTGCGGGCATTATTCCCGCGGTCATCCGATTCTACTGCGTTTCAAGCGACGAGACGCCGTGCACGGACAGCCGACGAACCTTCCTCCTCACGGCAGGGGCCATCGGGCTCTTATATAAACAGCGCGCAAGCATTTCCGGTGCCGAGATGGGCTGCCAGGGCGAAGTCGGCGTCGCCTGTTCGATGGCTGCAGGCGGTCTGGCTGCTTTATGGGGGGCTTCGCCTGTGCAGGTGGCTTCGGCAGCGGAAATCGGCATGGAGCACAATCTCGGCCTGACCTGCGATCCCGTCGGCGGCCTGGTGCAGGTGCCATGTATCGAACGCAATGCGATCGGCGCGGTGAAGGCCGTAAACGCAGCGCGTCTTGCGCTTCATCGAACCGGGGCAGAAAGTCTGGTGTCGCTCGACCAGGTGATCGAAACCATGCGTCAGACAGGTCTCGACATGAGTAACAAATACAAGGAAACGAGTCAGGGCGGGCTCGCGGTCAATGTGATCGAATGCTGATGCTGTTTGCCGTGGTGCTGGTGGTGTCGGGCGCTCTAGTCGCCGGTGCTGCATGGGGTATCTACGGCAAGCTGCCGGAAAAGCTCGAAGGTTTCCTCGTCGCGCTGGCTGGCGGCGCTCTCTTGCTGTCTGTAACAACGGAACTCATTCAGCCCTCGATCGAGAAATCGAGCGTGTTCCACGCCATGTTGGGGGTTGGCGCCGGAGCGATCGTCTTCGCTTTGTGCGATTATCTGATCGATGAAAAATGGGGCTCTCAAGGTGGGGGCGGGTTGCTGGCCGCAATTACGCTCGATGGCATTCCTGAAAATCTCGCGCTTGGCGTGGCGTTGATCGGGGTTGGCGGGCTGGAGGTCGCCGCGCTGGCCGGTTCGATCCTGCTGTCCAACCTTCCGGAGGCTGCCGGCGGAGCGCGTGCGATGGCGCAGGACGGCCGCTCCAAAGGCAGGATCATGACGCTCTGGGTCGGCACTGCGGTGCTGCTCTCGCTCGCTGCCATTATCGGCAATCTCGCGCTGGAGGGCGTAGGTGAGGGCACACTGGCGATTATTCGCTGTTTCGCGGCAGGCGCCGTCGTCGCCAGCCTCGCGACCGAAGTCTTTCCCAAGGCGTTCCGCGAGGATCACCACTGGGCCGGCATCGCCACGGCGCTCGGCGTCATCCTTGCATTTTCGCTAGGTAGTCTATCGGGCGGCTAGACAGGCGTGCGCTCTGCGATAGGGTGGGCGTATGGGAGACATACAGATCGCCGCCAAGCTGGCCGAGCCTTTCGGCAGCTTTCCGCAAATCATCGCCGACAATGCAACAGCGTTGGGAAGCAAGCCTGCTCTGAAGGATGACGAGACCTGCCTTACCTGGGCCGAGCTCGGCGACAAGGTGGAGCGGATTTCCGCGCAATTGGCTGAAGACGGGTTGGAGCGCGGGCAGTCGGTTGCGATCCTCGGGTATTCTTCGATCCCCTATGCACTTGTTTTTCTCGCGGCTGTGAGGGCTGGCGGTGTCGCTGCGCCGTTGACCACCAGCGCCAGCCCGGACCAGCTGGCCGGAATGGCGCGGGATTCAGGTGCAAAACACATCTTTATAGATCGCGCAAAGCTGGATGAACTGGGCGATGAATACTTCGCCGGCATGACCCGCATCGTGCTCGATGAAGATCTGGACGGATGGATGGCACCGGCAGGCTCCAGGGCTCCCGCTCTCGATCCGCAGCCTCAAGATCCTTTCAACATTATCTATTCGAGCGGTACCACCGGCATTCCCAAAGGGATCGTACATTCACATCAGATGCGCTGGCGCCAGTTCGCAGCGACTGCATCGAGCTGGCTCGAGAACGGATTGCCGGTGCGTACTTTCGCATCGACTCCGCTTTACTCGAACACCACGATGGTTGCCTTCATGCCGCCGCTGCTCGCTGGTGGAACCGTGCGGGTGACGCGCAAGTTCGATGTGCTGCGCTGGCTCGAACACGCGCAGGCCGACCGGACCACTGCGACCATGCTGGTACCGGTGCAATACAGGCGGCTGATGCAGGAGCCCCGGTTCGACGAATTCGACCTTTCATCCCTGCAGCTTAAATATTGCACATCCGCGCCTTTCCCCGCTGATTTGAAGCGCGAAGTGCTTGATCGCATGCCCGGCGCTCTGGTCGAAATTTATTCCATGACCGAAGGCGGGGTTGTGTGCCTGCTGGAGGCGCACAAGTTTCCGGACAAGCTCCATACGGTGGGGCGCCCGGCACCGGGCAGCGAGCTGAAGGTCCTCGATGATGAGGATAATCCTGTCGCACCGGGCCAGGCTGGCAATCTAGTCGGGCGAAGCCAAACGATGATGTCCGGCTACAAGAATCAGCCAGGCAAGACTCACGAAGGATACTGGACCGATCCCGAAACCGGAGAGGTCTGGCAGCGGATGGGTGATATCGGGCGCGTGGATGCGGAAGGCTTTGTCGAGCTTGTCGGGCGCGCCAAAGACATGATCATCTCCGGCGGGTTCAACATCTTCCCCATCGATCTGGAGGATGAGCTGGCCAAGGAGGACGATGTCGTCGAAGCCGCGGTCATCGGTGTGCCCAGCGAACGGTGGGGCGAAACCCCGGTCGGCTTTGTGATGTTGCGAGATGGTGCGCGCAATTGCGAAGCCATCCGTGAGGCAGTCAATTCCCGGCTCGGGAAGACCCAGCGTCTGGCGCAACTGCATTCGATTGACGAAATGCCGCGCAGCCACATTGGCAAACTGCTGAAAACCGATTTGCGCGCGGAAGCAGAGCGGCGCGGCCTGCCAGAATAAGAAATACCACAAGGCACTTGCCCCGGATAAGATTCTTTGAATAATTTAAAGGGAACGGGTCAGCTAAAGGGTCGCGCTCTTTACACTAATCCGAGGGGGAAAATATGAAGTATGGGCGTGTTCTTGTAACCGCTGTGATGACCATGGCGCTTTGTGCCTGCGGCAAATCATTCGAAGGACCGGACGAAGGGGACATCTCCGGTCTGCTCGAAATGGAACTGGATGACGGCATCGAAGCTGAAGACATTGAGATCATTGCTGCGCAGAACATTGGTGACGAAATCGAACCGGTCTATCGCACACGAGCCAATCTTGACCTCGTGCTGGAAGAAGATTTTGCCGAACGAGTCGACGAGATAGGTGATCGTCCAGTGGTCAAGGTGGTGGCTGAAAAAGGCACCGAATATCCGGCCGTCTTGTTCACCCGGGCCGAGCCGGTCGGGGATGACTGGAACGTGGTCATAGAGAAATTGCAGGTGCGCAATCGCAAAGGGCGGCCTCTGTCGAGCTATACCGACTATGTTATCGAGGGTTCGGCTGAAGAGAAGCGGGCCATTGAAGACCAGAAACGCGAAGATGCTGAGGAAGAAAAGCGAGCGGCCGATCGCCTTGCTGCTGCGCGGCGAGGCTTTGTTGGCAACTGGAAGGCCAGCCAACCGCTTAAGCGACGCGGGTCGGTGTATTCGCAGAACGGGCAGCAGATCGGCGTAAGCTTTGACCTCAAGCCGGGGGAAGACGGCTTTGGCCGTGGTACGGGCCGGGTGTATGATCTCGCCAACCCTGCGACCTTTGCCCAATCCGATGTTACCTATACCGTGGACGACTCGGGTGATTTCGCGACGGTCACCTTCCTCTCGCGTGCTCGGCATGACGAACTGAGGTTTTACGTCGATGAAGGCACCAACTTCAAATTGACCAGCGACGGGAAAGCCGAAATCGGGAACGGTCGCTGGTCGATCGCGATGAAGAGATAAGAGAGGGAAAAGCGCGTTTCGAGACGCGGCGCCGACTTCTTGGGGGGAGGGAGAGGAATGTCGACGGCCGCGTCTCTACTAGCTGCCATATCGCCTCGCGAGTGCGGTGGGTCGAGCCCGGCCGCTATAAGCGAGGAAGGCCAGAAGCGCTGCTGATCCAGCATATCGCTTCTGTAACTTGTCCAAGACGGGTCTCTCAGGGGTCACCGTCTGGGTGTGCAATGAGTAATAATCTTTCACCGCTGTGAACTAAAGTGTGAAAACATGGATGGATGTTGCGCTTCTTGCAACTAACGCCAGCGACTGCGCTGAGACCAAAAATCCCGTAATTCGGGGAATCAGGATATTGATAAGATATCACAGGATGTTGCAGCGAAGTGTACAGTCGCTTCGCTGAGATTGATATGGGCACCTCGAATCCCAGCCTTCAGAGCGGATATGGTGATTTCCGGAAGAGAATTTCCGCAGGGTAATCGCCAATGCTGGACAGCAGGTGCAAGCTGCCTTTAACGGACCCCATGCAGCCAGAGCACCTTCCCGATTCCATCCTCATCGTCGATTTCGGCAGCCAGGTCACCCAGCTCATCGCGCGCCGCGTGCGCGAGGCAGGTGTCTATTCGGAAATCGCCCCTTTCACCCAGGCGGAAGAGGCTTTTCATCGCTTGCAGCCGAAGGGCATCATCCTGTCCGGCTCTCCCGCCAGTGTGTGCGACGAAGGCAGTCCGCGCGCGCCACAGGTGCTGTTCGACAGTGGCCTGCCGATTTTGGGCATCTGTTATGGCCAGCAGGTGATGAGCCAGCAGCTCGGCGGCGAAGTGCGTCCGGGCCATGAGACCGGGGAAGGGGGCGAGTTCGGTCGGGCTTACCTCACCGTCACGGAAGAGTGCGCGCTTTTCGACGGTCTATGGAAGACCGGAGAGCGTCATCAGGTCTGGATGAGCCACGGCGACAAGGTCACCAGCTTTGCGCCAGGCTTCAAGATCGTCGCAACCAGCGACGGCGCACCTTTCGCAGTAATCGCCGATGAAGAACGTAAATATTATGGTACCCAGTTCCACCCGGAAGTCGTTCATACGCCCGACGGCGGCAAGTTGCTTGCCAACTTCGTGCGTCATGTCTGCGGACTGTCCGGCGACTGGACCATGGCTGAATTCCGCAAGACCAAGATCGAGGAAATTCGTGCCCAGGTAGGGGATGGCAAGGTCATCTGTGGTCTGTCGGGCGGGGTGGATTCTGCCGTGGCAGCGGTGCTGATCCACGAGGCCATCGGCGATCAGCTGACCTGCGTCTTTGTCGATCACGGCCTGATGCGGATGAACGAGGCCGGGCAGGTGGTCACCCTGTTCCGCGACCATTACAATATCCCATTGGTCCATGTGAACGCCGAGGACATGTTCCTCGGCGGGCTGGAAGGGCAGACCGACCCGGAAAAGAAGCGCAAGTTCATCGGCGGGGCATTCATCGATCTGTTCGAAGCCGAAGCCGGGAAAATCGGCGGTGCGGACTTCCTTGCGCAGGGCACGCTGTATCCGGACGTTATCGAAAGCGTCAGCTTTACCGGCGGTCCCAGCGTCACGATCAAGAGCCATCACAATGTCGGTGGCCTTCCCGAACGCATGAATATGAAGCTGGTCGAGCCGCTGCGCGAACTGTTCAAGGACGAAGTGCGCGAACTGGGCCGCGAACTGGGCCTGCCCGAGATATTCGTCGGTCGTCATCCCTTCCCCGGACCGGGACTGGCGATCCGCATTCCAGGCGAAGTGACCAAGGAGCGCTGCGACATCCTGCGCAAGGCGGACGCGATCTATCTCGAAGAAATCCGCAATGCGGGCCTTTACGACGCCATCTGGCAGGCTTTTGCGGTGCTGCTTCCGGTCAAGACCGTCGGCGTCATGGGCGATGGGCGTACCTATGACAGCGTGTGCGGATTGCGCGCCGTCACCAGCACCGATGGCATGACGGCGGATGTCTATCCCTTCGACAGCGCTTTCCTGAGCCGTGTCGCGACGCGCATCATCAACGAAGTGCAGGGTATCAACCGGGTGGTCTACGATTATACAAGCAAGCCCCCCGGGACCATCGAGTGGGAATGATTTGGAGCTCGCGCTAGGTTCCGATCCGCGCACGGCCACCATCCGTCGGCTTCAGGCGCTGCTGGTCCAGCGATTCGGGCGGATCGAGCGGGCGGCGGCGGAATGGCGACAGCCCGAATGGGTGCTGGTGCAGGGCGTGATCGGGGCGCAGACCAAATCGGAAATTTCGAATGCCGCCACCGATCGCCTGCTGAACCGTTTTTCGAGTTGGGAAACGGTGGCGAGCGCCCCGTTGGACGAGCTGCAGGCCGAACTGCTTACGCAGACTTACCCCAATGTCGCGGCCGAACGACTGAAAGCGAGCCTGTCCGCTCTGATCGATCTGCGTGGGGCGGTGGACCTCTCGCACCTTGCCGATATGGGCACTGGCGAAGCGATGGATTGGCTGGAGCAATTGCCCGGCGTCGGCCGCAAGATCGCTGCCGGGGTCATGAATGCATCGACGCTCGATCGCCGCGCCATAGTTCTCGACGATCATCACAGGCGTATCCTCCAACGGATGGGCCTTGTTCCAAGGAGGGCGAGCACCACCCGCGCTTTCGATGCGATCATGCCCGCCATGCCCGACGATTGGTCGGGTGCTGACTATGATGAACACCATCTGTTGATGAAGAAGCTCGGCCAGACCTGGTGCCGCCCCTCGGCGCCAGACTGCAACACCTGTCCCGCGCAGGTGCTGTGCGAAACCGGCCGCGCACAGGGATGATTGATGCTGCCGCCCTCTTGCGGCACAAGGGCGGGCAATGAAGCGTTTGGCCTCGATCCTGCTGTGGTCCGCAATCGCGGCAGCTTTTATCGGACCGGGAACGGTCACAGCCGCAGCCAGCGCCGGAGCAGGTGTCGGTACGGCACTTTTGTGGGCAATTCTGTTTTCAGCCATCGCGACATTCACGGTGCAGGAGTTTGCCGGTCGGTTGACCGTCGCGACCGGTGAGGATCTCGCGACTATCCTGCGGCGCCGTTACCCCGGCGGCTTCATGCGCATTGCCACGCTTGTGTTGGTGGGCGGTGCCATCCTGCTGGGCTGCGCAGCTTATGAGGCAGGCAATATCCTTGGCGGCGCGGCCGGAGCGATGCTGGCTGTGCCTTTGCCGAAAGAAGCAACGACGGTCATCCTCGCGGCGGCAGCGGCTGGGCTGCTGTTTGCCGGCTCGCCGCAGCGGGTGGCACGGGTCATGGCAATCTTCGTGGCGTTGATGGGGGCGGGGTTTCTCACCGTCTCGATATCGCTCGCACCGCCAGTCGAAGCCCTGCTTGCCGGCTTCTTTCCCGGCACCGGCTTCGGCGACGATCCTGCTGCACTGCTGGGCGTACTGACATTGGTCGGCACCACCGTGGTTCCGTATAATCTGTTCCTCGGGGCGGCGTTGGCGCGTGGTCAGAAATTGGGCGAAATGCGTTTGGGTCTGGCTGTTGCGGTTGGTCTCGGGGCACTTATCACAGCCGCTATTCTGGTGGTTGGCACATCGCTTGCGGGCGAATTTTCGTTCGATGCCTTGGGCGATGCACTAGCCGAACAATTGGGTGACTGGGCGCGCACCGGTTTCGGTATCGGCTTGCTCGCGGCAGGCATTTCATCCGCGGTGACAGCACCGCTGGCGGCCGCGTTGACAGCACGAGGGCTATTCGGATCGGCTGACGATGAAGAATGGCAGGCGTCCGGGTGGCGCTTCCGAATGGTCTGGTTGACCATATTGCTTTTCGGCCTTGGTTTCGGTCTCGCCGACATCAAGCCGACTCCGGCAATTCTTGCGGCCCAGGCATTCAACGGCGTATTGCTGCCGCTGGTCACCCTCTTCTTGCTGGCTGCAGTCAACGATGCCAAATTTCTGGGAGATCACGTCAACGGCCGGGCTGCAAACGGATTTGGCCTGCTGGTCGTTGGCATTGCAACCATGCTGGGGCTGACCGCCCTTGTGCGTGCCGCTGGGACGACATTCGGTTTCGATTTGCCCGATCCGGGCCTGATGCTGCCCGCTTTCGCCGTGTTCGGCGTATTTGTCGGCCGGGCAATTATCCGCAAATCGACGAGCGAGGGGCTGACTTAAGACTGCCCGGATCAGTCTTTGCTTTCGACTTTCGTATAAGGGATGAAATCATCGAGGAAGAGGACGCCCGACAAGAAGCCGTTGATACGATCGACCAGTCTGATCTGATCCGTGCGGCACAGGCTAGAGCCACTGAAGCGTTCGATCACTATGATATCACGGTCGTTTATGTCGGCAGGATTGCGTGTGTAGTTCACCCAGATGGTGTCACCGTCGCGATAGGTCAGCGCGGTACCGTCGATCTGTTGCAAATTACGGCTGCCCAGCGTGCGGATGCAGTTTTGCGGCTTGCCCGCGGTCCGACCGTCGAGCAGCTTCGCCAGCTTCTGCTCACCCTTTGTCATCTCGGCGGTTTCCGGCGAAGCCGTATCCTGCGCCAGCAAGGGCGTGGCAAGCAGGCCGAGCGAGGCAGTGGCGATGGCAATCGACTTTAACATGGCGATTCTCCCGAATGAGCTGGCAGATAGTGTATCATATCCGATGAACCGCCCCTGAGTGAGGCCGTTCCTGAAAGAGACGGAGCCGAGCGCCGCTTCCCTTGGTCCCAGTGGCGCAGCCTAAGCGGTGCCACCCACCGTAATCCCATCGATCAGCAGCGTGGGCTGCCCAACCCCTGCGGGCACGCTCTGGCCGCCTTTTCCGCACACGCCGACGCCTTCGTCCAGCGCCATGTCGTTGCCGATCCCGCGCACCTTGGTAAGCACGGTCGGCCCATCGCCGATCAGCGTCGCGCCTTTGATCGGGGCGACGACCTTGCCCTTTTCCACCTTGTAGGCTTCGGTGCAGGCAAACACGAACTTGCCGGAAACGATATCGACCTGACCGCCGCCGAAACTGGTGGCATAGATACCGTCGTCGACGCGGCTGAGCAGTTCTTCCGGATCGTCTTCTCCCCCTTGCATGAAAGTGTTGGTCATGCGCGGCATGGGGGCGTGCTCATACGACTGGCGGCGGCCATTGCCCGTCGCCTCCACGCCCATCAGACGCGCGTTGAGCCGGTCCTGCATGTAGCCTTTGAGTATGCCGTCCTCGATCAGCACGGTTTCGCGCGTCGGCGTCCCCTCGTCATCGATGCTGAGCGAGCCGCGCCGATTGGCGATGCTGCCATCGTCGATCACGGTCACGCCGGGCGCCGCGACACGTTCGCCGATACGGCCTGAAAATGCACTGGTGCCCTTGCGGTTGAAATCGCCTTCCAGTCCGTGACCCACGGCTTCGTGCAGCAGAACGCCGGGCCAGCCCGGGCCTAGCAGAACGGTCTTTTCGCCAGCAGGAGCTTCCACGCTTTCAAGATTGACCAGCGCTTGCCTGACCGCCTCATCAACCGCATTCATCCAGCGGCCTTCGTCGAACAGCGTGTCATAGAGATAGCGGCCGCCAAAACCGAAGCTGCCGCTCTCCCGGCGGCCGTTTGCTTCCGCAACGATACTGACGTTCAGGCGCACCAGTGGGCGAATGTCGCGCGCGGTAAAACCGTCTGCGCGGATGATGTCGATCGCACTCCAGCTGGCCGCCATGCTCGCAGTAACCTGCGCCACGCGCGGGTCCTTGGCGCGGGCAACGGCATCGATCTTCTCCAGCAGTGCCACTTTTTCTGCAAACGTCACGAGATCCAGCGGGCTGGCGTCGGTATAAAGGTGGCGATTGGTCCGTTCCGGTGGGGCCGAATGCGGGGATTTGGTTGCGTCCAGCAATTGCAACGTTTCGCCCGCGCGGGCGATGGCCCGGGCGCTGATTTCGTTGGCATGGGCAAAGCCAGTCGTTTCGCCGGAAACGCCGCGCAGGCCGAAGCCCGAATCGCGGCTGTAATCGGCAGTTTTCAACCGCCCATCGTCGAAGGCGAAGCTCTCGCTGGCCACGAACTGGAGATAGAGTTCGCCATCGTCGCAGGGCGCCAGCAGACGCGCGGTCAGCGCCTTGGCTTCCTCTGGATCTAGCTGGCTGTAGAGAAGGGCGTGTGGATCGTTCGCTGGCGTCATGCTGCCCCATGTAGGGATCGCAGCCGACAAAGGCGAGGGGCCACAACCCGTGTTACCGGTGCCCCGGGTCGCTACCTTCGGAAATATCCATCAGTTGCGACTGGTCCACACCGTCGGCAGGTCCGCCTTCGAGAATGAAGCGCCGGTCGCAATATCCGCAGTCGACATAGCCATGCTCGTCGATCTCGAGATAGATTTTGGGATGACCGAGCGCGGCGGGTTTATAGTTTGCGCCGGTACGGATGTCGGTCGCGCCGTCACACCACACGCGGTGCGTGGTGACCTTGGACAATTCGGGAGGAGGCAGGCTCATGAAGGATGCCGATAATATGTGCACCGCGCCTACGCAAGCATTCGCCGCTTGTCGCACCCGTACGGTGCACCTAGGTCAGTCGTCATGACCACACCCCCTGCCATCCGTATCGACAATCTCGTCAAGCAATATGCTTCACCCGGCCCGGGCGAACCGCCCAAGCTCGCCCTGAAAGGTGTCAGTTTCGATGTCCCGCAAGGGGGGATCTTCGGCCTGCTCGGCCCCAATGGGGCAGGCAAATCCACTCTCATCAACATTCTTGCCGGATTGGTGCGCAAGACCAGCGGGAGCGCGGAGATCTGGGGGTTCGACATCGGCGACAATCCCCGCAATGCCAAACGTTCCATCGGGATCGTACCGCAGGAAATCGTCTTCGATCCGTTCTTCACCCCATTCGAAGTGCTGGAGAACCAAGGCGGCTTTTACGGCATTCCCAAATCCGAACGGCGGAGCGAGGAACTGCTCAAGGCCGTCCACCTGTGGGACAAGCGCGATGCCTATGCCCGCACGCTGTCGGGCGGGATGAAGCGCCGTTTGCTGATTGCCAAGGCAATGGTGCATTCGCCCCCGATTCTGGTGCTGGACGAACCCACGGCCGGGGTGGATGTCGAGCTGCGCCGACAGTTGTGGGAACTCGTCACCGATCTCAACCGGCAGGGGGTGACCGTGGTGTTGACCACACACTACCTCGAAGAAGCGGAGCAGCTGTGCGATCGCATCGCCATCATCAATCATGGCGAACTGATCGCTGAAAAGCCAACTCGCGAACTGGTCGGGATGGCGCGCGAAAAGGTTGTCTCGATTACCGTCGACAAGGACCTCGGCGGGCCGATCATGGAAGAGGCTTTCACCAAAGCCGAAGTCGTCGAACCGCGCCGGCTGGAGATAACCTATGATCGTGACAGGGCGAGCGCGGGGCAGGTGCTCGCGCTGGTTCAGTCACATGGCTATGCGATCGAAGATGTCACCACGCGCGAGGCAGACCTGGAAGACGTATTCGTCCAGCTGACCGGCGCGGGGTGATTGTGCCGTGAATATGGCCGGAACCGCGGTCCCGGCCCTTATCTGAAGGCGCGCGGCCCCAGGCCGGCATCCTTGACCCGCTGCAGGCCCCAGTGATGCGGTTCGATTTCTTCCATCGGTGCCTTGCAATTGCGGCAGCGCCCGACCTGCTGACCGCCAGCGCGCTTTACATTCGTTTGATCAACGCTGTGCTTGCCTATGGCGCAGGCAATACGTCCCAGTCCCATTAGCGACCCTTTACATCCCGTGTGACAATCCCCTGTCGATTCGCACATTAATGCAACAGGCGTATGACGTTAATCGCCCTGCGCCCAATGGTGGCTGGCGTGCCGCGAGTGTTGGCGCACGGCGGAATCGGTGGAGCATTGCTGCCATCTTTCAGGCGCAGCGCAGCGGCCCCGGGCGGACAATTCCATTGCGACATGGCATAGCGTGTTTTTCTTGCCGCCCGCACCATGGCCGGTCATGACACATGCATGACCAAAACAGCTCACGACGTTCTTGTGATCGGTTCCGGCGCGGCCGGGCTTACTGCGGCACTGGCCCTGGCCGAGACGAAGAGAGTGCTGGTTCTCGCCAAGGGGCGGCTGGACAGCGGCTCCACCGCCTGGGCGCAGGGCGGCATCGCCGCCGTGCTGGATGCAGGCGATACGTTCGAGAACCATGTCCGCGACACGATGATCGCCGGGGCAGGGCTGAACGATCGGGAAACGGTGGAGTTCGTGATCGAGCGCGCACCGGAATCGATCGACCGATTGTGTGAACTGGGCGTTCCTTTCAACCGCGAGGAAGGCGATCTCCATCTGACGCGCGAAGGCGGCCATTCGCACCGCCGCATCGTCCATGTAAACGATGCCACCGGCTGGGCGGTGCAGGCCGCGCTGTTGAAGGCGGCGGAGGAAAATCCGAATATCACCCTGCTGCCGGGGCAGAGCTGCATCGATCTGGTCACCGGGCGGCACCAGGCCGAATATTCGGGATCGGGGCGCGTCTGGGGTGCCTATGCGCTGGACGATGCCACCGGCGAGGTGGTGGCCCATCTGGCGCGGGCTACCGTTCTGGCGGCTGGCGGGGCGGGCCGCGTCTATCTCTTCTCCACTGCGCCACGCGGCGCGACTGGGGATGGTATCGCCATGGCCTGGCGGGCGGGCGCACGCGTTTCCAACATGGAAATGATGCAGTTTCACCCGACCTGCCTGTACAATCTCGAGGTCAAGAATTTCCTGATTACGGAGGCCGTGCGCGGCGAAGGCGGGCACCTGCTCAACCCGATCACGGGCGAGCGTTATATGAAGAAATACGATCCGGAACGAATGGAACTGGCCCCGCGCGATATCGTCGCGCGCGCCAATGACGACCAGATAAAGCGCTACGGGCTCGATTACGTCCATCTCGATATCAGCCATCAGCCGCCCGAATTCGTGATGGAACATTTCCCCACGATCCACGAAAAGCTGCTTGGGCTGGGGATCGACATGACCAAGGGGCCGATCCCGGTGGTGCCCGCCCAGCATTATACCTGTGGCGGCGTGAAGATCGGGCTCGATGCCAGGACCGATCTGCCCGGCCTGTGGGCCGCGGGTGAGTGTACCGAAAGCGGGCTGCACGGGGCCAATCGCCTCGCGTCCAATTCGCTGCTGGAATGCTTCGTGTTCGGAGAGGCTGCGGCGAAAGATATCCTCGAATGCTGGGACCGGCTCGACGATCCGCCGGAAATCCTGCCGTGGGACGAAAGCCGGGTGACCGATTCCGACGAAGAAGTCGTCATCAAGCAGAACTGGACCGAAATCCGCCGCTTCATGTGGAATTATGTCGGCATCGTGCGCACGACCAAACGGCTGGAACGGGCCGCCCATCGCATCCGCCTGCTGCGCGATGAGGTGGAGGATTATTATGGCCATTTCCGCGTGACGACGGATCTGATCGAGCTGAGAAATCTGCTCGAATGCGCGGACCTGATCGTCAGCAGTGCATTGAAACGGCACGAAAGCCGCGGCCTGCATTTCATTCTCGATTATCCCGAAACCGACAGCGTGGGCCGGGACACGGTTCTCGTGCCCTGACACGCCGATTTTGCCGGAACCCATGGACAAGTCGGCGCGCTTGGGGTGAAGTCGTGTTCTGAAGAGGGGGAGAGGCGACGTGCCACAGGTCACTGCAAACGGGATCGCTCTTCATTACGAGGAACATGGCGATTCCAGCGATCCAGCCATGCTGCTGATTATGGGCTTCGGCGCGCAGTTGACGCTGTGGCCCGACGAACTGGTCGAACAGCTCGCAGCCCAGGGTTTTCGCGTTATCCGCTATGACAATCGCGACATCGGCCTCAGCCAGAAATTCGATGGGGTGAAGGCGCCCGGTCTCATCAAGCTGACGGTGCTGAACAAGCTTGGGCTGACCCCGCGTGTCCCATACACGCTGGCAGATATGGCAGCGGATGGTGTCGGGCTGCTGGATGCGCTGGGAATCGAACAGGCGCATATCGTTGGCGCGAGCATGGGCGGGATGATTGCCCAGCATATCGCTGCGAAATATCCGCAGCGTTGCCTCAGCTTTACCCAGATCTTCTCAACCACCGGCAATCCCGGATTGCCGGCTGCGAAGAAAGAGGCGCTGCGGGCACTGGTGACACGCCCGAAAAGCAGCGCGGAGGATGCCCTGGTCGAACATGGCATCATGCTGGCGCGGACCATCGGTTCCCCCGACTATCCTTCCAGTGAAGAGCGTTTGCGGGGCCGTAGTTTGGCCGGAATACGGCGCAGCTATTATCCCGAAGGGCCGACGCGGCATCTTTCCGCCATCGTGGCCGACGGCGACCGTAGAGAGATGATCCGCACAATCGCCGTGCCCACGCTGGTTTTGCATGGCGAGGACGACCCGCTCGTCCCCTGTGACGGCGGGCGCGACACGGCGGCCTGCATTCCCGGCGCAAGATTGAAGACGATTCCCGGATGGGGTCACGATCTGCCCCTGGAACTGGTGGAAACACTGGCCCGCGAGATCGCTTCACACGCCAGCGAATCAGGCGCCAGCTGAAGCTTCCTTCGCGGCTTGCGCTGCCACCGGGGCTGGGCGGATTGCGGCTTCCGCCCTTGCCGGGCCGATTCCATAATTGCGCGGCCAGATTCGATTGAATCACAAGCCAGCACTTTAGTTTTTGCCCGTAAAATTTTTTACACGGATGCATTTTGGGGCTTGCGAAATGCCCGAGTCCAGCTTGGTCCACGCGTCGCCGCCTGATGCTGCGGCGCAGAGCCGGGGTCGGGCAGGCAATCCGATCCTAAAATTCGCCATCCCCCCTTGCGCCGGAGTCGCGTCTGATTCACTATCTAGTGGTCGATTGTCAGGGGGTACCCACAAGACCTAGCGATGCGGACCTTTCTTCCCATATGGAGGGGGAAAGGGTTCCGCACCGGTCCACGAAGGGGAAATGGGGGTGATTTCACCCCTTCCCATGGCTTGCGACACAG
This sequence comes from Pseudomonadota bacterium, assembly GCA_023394965.1. Classification (GTDB taxonomy): domain Bacteria; phylum Pseudomonadota; class Alphaproteobacteria; order Sphingomonadales; family Sphingomonadaceae; genus Qipengyuania. The sequence goes on from JAEWZX010000007.1 coordinate 174,901, forward strand.
GGCGGGACGGCAGTTTGCTGGCTCGAAAACATGGCGAATGGCAGGGTGTTCCCCCTGCCGGGAACCGAGCAGACGGAACGGCGGGCATCATGGATTTCAAGGGCGGAGACGAAGCGGCGATGGGACTCGATCTGGACATGCAGGACACTTCCGAAGACACCGCGCCCGCATCAACCGACAAGGCGATCGATATGGCGAAGCAGGATCAGGGCAGCGAAGAACTCGTCGCTGAAAAGGCGGGGCAGGCGATGGCTGGTGCCATGGCCGAAGTCGCCAAATCCGCGGTCAAGGAAGACAGCAAGAAAGTGCTGGACCGTCGTTTCGATGTGAAGACCGACGATGGCCGCAACGATCTGTTGACCGAATTCGGCAAGGAAACGCTGGAAGATCGGTATCTTCTTCCGGGCGAAACCTATCAGGACCTGTTCGCGCGCGTTGCCGATTATTTCGCTGACGATGGCGATCATGCCCAGCGCCTGTATGATTACATCTCCAAGCTGTGGTTCATGCCCGCAACGCCGGTGCTGTCGAATGGCGGCACCACGCGCGGCCTGCCCATCAGCTGCTATCTGAACTCGGTTTCGGACAGCTTGGACGGCATCGTCAACACGTGGAACGAAAACGTCTGGCTGGCTTCCAAGGGTGGTGGCATCGGCACCTATTGGGGCAATGTGCGCGGCATTGGCGAACCGGTTGGCCTCAATGGCAAGACCAGTGGCATCATCCCCTTCGTGCGGGTGATGGATTCGCTGACCCTGGCAATCAGTCAGGGCAGCCTGCGTCGCGGCTCGGCAGCCTGCTATATCGATATATCGCACCCCGAGATCGAGGAATTCCTCGAAATCCGCAAACCCAGCGGGGATTTCAACCGCAAGGCGCTGAACCTGCACCATGGCGTGCTGGTGACCGATGCCTTCATGGAAGCGGTCCGCGCTGGCGAGGAATTCGACCTCGTGTCGCCGCGTGACGGATCGGTCCGCAAGACCGTGGATGCGCGCAGCCTGTTCCAGAAGCTGGTCGAAACCCGTCTCGCCACGGGCGAACCCTATATCGTCTTCTCCGACACGGTGAACCGGATGATGCCCAAGCATCACCGCGAACTGGGCCTCAAGGTGTCGACGTCGAACCTGTGCGCCGAAATCACCCTGCCGACCGGGATCGATCATCTCGGCAACGACCGCACGGCCGTGTGCTGCCTGTCCTCGCTCAATCTCGAAAAATGGGACGAGTGGAACGGCGACAAGCAGTTCATCGAAGACGTCATGCGCTTCCTCGACAACGTGCTGCAGGATTATATCGACCGCGCACCCGATGAAATGGCCCGCGCCAGATATTCGGCCATGCGTGAACGCAGCGTCGGCATGGGCGTGATGGGGTTCCACTCTTTCCTGCAGTCCAAGGGCATCGGTTTCGAAAGCCCCATGGCCAAGGTTTGGAACCTGAAGATGTTCAAACACATCAGCGCCAAGGCCGAAGAGGCTTCGCTGGTGCTGGCGCAGGAACGCGGGCCTTGCCCCGATGCTGCGGAAACCGGCGCGATGGAACGCTTCAGCTGCAAGATGGCGATTGCCCCGACCGCGTCGATTTCGATCATCTGCGGCGGCACCAGTGCCTGTATCGAACCGATCCCGGCCAATATCTACACGCACAAGACGCTGTCGGGTTCGTTCATCGTCAAGAATCCCTATCTGGAAAAGATTCTCGACAAGAAGAGCAAGAATTCGACCAATATCTGGAATTCGATTCTGGAACGCGGCGGCAGCGTGCAGCATCTCGATTTCCTGACGCCGGAAGAAAAGGCCGCGTTCAAGACCAGCTTCGAAATCGATCAGCGCTGGCTGCTCGAATTCGCCGCCGATCGCGCGCCCTATATAGATCAGGCGCAGTCGCTGAACCTGTTCATCCCGGCCGATGTCGACAAGTGGGACCTGATGATGCTGCACTTCCAGGCGTGGGAAAAGGGCATCAAGTCGCTCTATTACCTGCGGTCGAAGAGCGTGCAGCGCGCCGGTTTCGCAGGCGGGGTGGAAGCCGACAATACGGCTGATGCCGCCAAATACGAACTGGCTGCGGGCGGCGAACAGACCGATTACGAAGAATGTCTCGCCTGCCAATAGCAGGCGGCTGGGACACAGCAGAACAACCAGCGGCCGCCGTCCATTCCGGACTGGCGGCCGCAAGCTTATCCCGGTCATGTCGTTGGCAGCCCTGCTCCGGGCCAGCCGCTTCCGGCTTTGGCGGGCGATAGCCGCTAAGCTGTCAGGCCGCCACCACGCTGCGGTTCCGCCCTTCCGCCTTGGCGCGATAAAGTGCGGTATCGGCCAGGGCGAGCATGGTCTGGAGGCGCGGCGCATCCGGCCCTTCGTGCAGGGCTATTCCGATGCTGGCACTGCAACTGGCGGTGCAGGTGTCGTTGTCGTGATCGATTTCGATCCGTTCGATCGCCACGCGCAGGTCTTCGGCGATTGCCTGTGCCGTGGAAACGTCGTCGGCGCGCACAAGGAAAACGAATTCTTCGCCACCGAAACGTGCGGCCAGCCCGCCATGACGGCTGGCCGCGTGGCGCATCACTTCGGCCACGGCCCGCAGGCAGGCATCCCCGGCCTGATGGCCCCACCGGTCGTTGAACGCCTTGAAATGATCGATATCGAGCATGAACAGCGCGGTTGCCGCCTGCCCGGCGGCGGCTGGCGTGGCGTAATATTCGGCGAAGACCTGTTCCGCCCGGCGGCGATTGGCGAGGCCGGTCAGCGGATCTTCCATCGACAGTTCGGTCAGCCGGGCATTGTTCCCTTCGAGCGTGGCGGCGCGGCTGCCGGCTTCCAGCGTCAGCAGCAGATTGCGCCGTTCCAGCCAGTGGACGCGGTAGGCGATCACGGCCGCCGCGCCGGCAGTGATGATGACGATCGGGATGAAGGCTTCGGAACGCAGGATATCATCCTGATAGACCAGCAGGAATGACCCTGTGGCGACGAGATAGGCGGCCATGAACGCGATCAGCGCCCCGCCGCGAAAGGGGAGGATCGGCAGGGTGAGGGCCAGCAGGATCACCACACCGAATGCCAGCAATATATCGCTGGGCGGGGGCGCGAACAGGCTGGCCAAGGCCATGCTGAAGGCAAACCCCGTCATCACCACCGCGATCAGGATCTTCTGCAGACACGCCTGCCGCAGCGGCAGCGCCAGACCGACGATGCATAGCGGGACGACACAGCCCAGGCGGATTGCCGCGATCCGGCTCAGATATTCAGCCGCAAGCATCATATCCGCCGCCAGCGACAGCAGCGACAGCGCCAGGAGGAAGAACAGCACAAAGCGCCCTTCGCGATATTGCGAATGGACCAGCGCCTTGTCGATTGCCGCGCGCAGACGATCGTCCCACGTCGCAGGTGAGCTATTGCCGAGAAGCGCGGCATGGGCCGCCCTGGCTAGATTGAATTCGTCCGCCCCAGTCATTCTTGCAGGTCTACTTACCCGAATACCGCGCTTAAGCAATCGTTAGCCACAGGCTGTAACTATTCCGTAATAAATCCCGCTGCGGATTATCTGGGCGTGCTCGGTGGTTTATTGTGGAGAGGTTCATGCAGATTCTGCCGCTTGGGTAACTGGCCTGTTCGGGACATGGAGCCTGTCTCTTAATAGAGATCCGCTGCCTGCGTGATCGGGGTTCGTACTAGGGTTGCGGGGCCGGGCGAACACACCATGCAGCCCCCTCAAAATTGACGCCCCACCCCTCGCAGGAAGGGCAGGGCGCCGGGGGTTGCGGACATCGCCCGCAAAAAGGGGGAAAACCGAACGATGTCGCTATCCCCGCGATAGTCCTGCCGACCGGTGGCTCCGGCTGCAGGACCAACTGCTTGTCAAACCTGCCGCCAGCCCGCGGGTTCCTGCGGTTCGTCGCATATATGTCGCCTGGCGAGCTGTCTTATCCCCGCCGAATCGGTAGGGCTTGCCTTCGAATTCGCACTCTGATTCACTATATGAGTCGTTCACGCGAATACGGAGACCCACAAGATGTCGTTGCTCGAAGCCCGCAAGACCTACAAGCCCTTCGAGTACCCCTGGGCCTACGAGTTCTGGAAACGCCAGCAGCAGGTGCACTGGCTGCCCGAAGAAGTGCCCCTGGGCGAAGACTGCCGCGACTGGGCGCAGAAGCTGTCCGATCACGAACGCAATCTGCTCACGCAGATCTTCCGCTTCTTCACGCAGGCCGATGTCGAAGTGCAGGATTGCTATCACGACAAATACGGCCGCGTGTTCAAGCCGACCGAAATCAAGATGATGCTGACCGCCTTTTCCAACATGGAAACGGTCCACATCGCCGCCTATTCGCACCTGCTCGACACCATCGGCATGCCCGAAAGCGAATATGGCATGTTCCTCGAATATGAGGAAATGAAGGACAAGCACGATTACCTGCAGGAATTCGGCGTCGATACGGACGAGGATATCGCCCGCACGCTCGCCATGTTCGGCGGGTTTACCGAAGGGCTGCAGCTCTTCGCCAGCTTCGCCATGCTGATGAACTTCCCGCGCTTCAACAAGATGAAGGGCATGGGCCAGATCGTCAGCTGGTCGGTCCGCGATGAAAGCCTGCACTGCGAAGGCATCACCCGCCTGTTCCATGCCTTCTGTGCCGAACGTGACTGTCTGACCAAGGCGGTCAAGGAAGACATCATGGACATGTGCCAGAAAACGGTGCGGCTGGAAGATGCCTTCATCGATCTGGCGTTCGAAGATGGCCCGGTGCCGGGCATGACGGCGAAGGAAATCAAACGCTACATCCGCTACATCGCGGACTGGCGGCTGGGCCAGCTCGGCCTCCAGCCGATCTACATGGTGGAAGACCACCCGCTGCCCTGGCTCGCCCCGCTGCTGAACGGCGTGGAACACGCCAACTTCTTCGAAACCCGCGCCACCGAATATTCGAAAGGCGCGACGCGCGGCAATTGGAACGATGTGTGGTCGAGCTTCGACAAGCGCAGCAAGGCCAAGGCCGCGAATGAGGAACAGGCCGAGGACGATGGCCCGGGGTTGTTCGGGGAAGATGCTGGAGTGCAGGCGGCGGAGTGAGGTAAAGCTGATTGGCTAAGCAAGCGGTAGTACTATTCGGGGCAGGGGCATCCGTCGATGCTGGTCTGCCAAGCGCTTATGCTCTGACCCGGGCAGTTTATGATAAACTTACTGCTGTTAAAAGCCCCGACGCTCGATTGTTTGGTACGATCATCGCCAAGCTTCAGCTTCGAAATGCCAGGCGAGGCGGTGACCCCTTCGCTGATGTAAATGTCGAAGAGGTATACGATGCTTTAAAGAAATTCATTGGTAGAGACCAAGACATCTTGGCGGAGTTCGTGCAAAGCTGGGATGATTTGAACCTCGCTGGAAGTTCTGAGTTTGATGCGAAGAAATTTCTTGATAATTTGGCAAGGGGTTTCAGTGTTAAGAGTAACAGAAGTATAAGTGGAGGGGCGAGTTTTCATGTCGATCAAAATAGTTTGATAGGGGTTACTGAGACTCTACAAAGGGCATTCGGCGGCGAGTTTTATAGATTTCGCGGCGCTTCACTGGAGCCCTTTTTAGAAACTTTGACATCGCTGCTTGAGGCTGAAGACGACAGAATTGGCTATATAAAAGGTTTATTCGACCGACATTCGAGCGAAATTTCGTGCTTGGCTACTTTGAATTATGATAGAGTTGTAGAGCGATCGTTGGAGATGCTCGGATCGAGTTATGATCTTGGCCTATCTCAATGGAACGAAAAAAGGTTTGTTCGTTTCCACGGGAAATCGCTTCGTCTCATCAAACTCCATGGATCAGTGGATTGGCATATTTCTAATGCAGACGAGATTATCACCGATACTTCTAAAGTTGGAATAGGATTGCCTCGCGCAATGATATTTGGGGGGCAGGATGCAAAGTTAGTACCTTACGGGCCTTTTCTCCATTTAAGGCATGAGTTCCAGCGTTTCTTAGGGTCCAAACTCAATCAGCCTCTTGAAAATCGGCGTGTACATTGATTCAGGGAGTCTCCACTGAAGCAGGAGGCTGTTGGAGATGTCGCGTTCGTTGTTCTGGCTGTCGGATGAAGCATGGCGGGCGATCGAGCCCCACCTGCCGAAGAACCAGCCCGGAGCGCGGCGGGTCGATGATCGCAGGGTGATCTCGGGCATCATCCACATGCTCAAGTGTGGTGGCCGCTGGGCGGACTGCCCGTCCGAATACGGCCCTTCGACGACGGTCTACAATCGCTGGAACCGGTGGAGCCGCCGCGGCATCTGGACGCGCATCCTGGCGGCGCTGACCGAGCAAGGCTGGATCGCGGAGACCGGCCAGATCGACAGCAGCTACATCAAGGCTCACCGCTCTGCCGGTGGCGCAAAAGGGGGGCGCGGGCCAATGCCATTGGCATCTCGCGTGGAGGCAGGACAACGAAGATCCACGCGCTTGTCGATGTTCTCGGAAGACCACTGCGCCTCGTCCTGACGCCCGGCAACACATCTGACGTGAAAGGCGCAGACCTACTGATCGGTGAAACTATCGGCATGAAGCGGGTGATCGCCGACCGTGGCTACGACGCGAACCGCATCAGGGCCGCCTTACGAGAGCAGGGCACGATCCCGGTGATCCCCGGACGGCGCAACCGCAAGCGCCCGATCCAGTATGACGAACGCCGCTACAAGGACCGCTGGCGGGTCGAGGCCATGTTCTGCCGCCTCAAGGACTTCCGCCGCATCGCTACTCGTTACGACAAGCTCGCCCGCAACTTCCTATCCGCCGTAAGCCTCGCCGCTGCCGTCGCCTTCTGGCTGTGATTGAGTCTCGACCCTAGGCTTAGGAAGGCAAAAAACAAATAACAGCAAAGCGTCGCCGCCTGAAGCGGGCACGAAACTTTAAACGGTTCGCCAACCAGATGGACAAGATCAGACCTCGACTGCTATCGGATCATCGACCGTCGCAAAACGTACTGCGTTGCGCCCGTCACTCTTTGCTGCATACATTGCCTTGTCGGCGCGGTTGAGCGTGGTAGTCACGCTCTCCGGTTCCTTCCATACTGTGACGCCTATACTGACAGTCACCGTTAATTCCCCGCCTTCGATCTCGACCGGCGCCCGAGCGACCGCATCGCGCAGCCGCTCCGCAGTGATCAAAGATTTCTCTGTATCGCAGTCAGGAAGAAGGACTACGAATTCCTCCCCCCCAAAACGGGCGAGCCGATCGGCTTGGCGAACTTCGCCAGCCATCACCTGAGCCACATTTTTCAGGACCCGATCGCCAATCGCGTGGCCATAACGATCGTTAATGGACTTGAAGTTATCTATATCAATCAGGATCAGGCAAAATGACAGACCATTGCGCTGTGCACGCGAATGCTCCGATTCCAATTCCGCCATCATACTGCGCCGATTTAGCAATCCGGTGAGCCCATCCGTAGTGGCCAGCCGCTCCAATTCGTCATTTGCAGCCCTCAACTCACTGGTACGTTCGGCAATAGTGCGTTCCAGTGACCGGGCTTGGTGGCGCATAACACGGGTCCGGACATGGATGAGTGCAAACACCGCAAGGAGACCCGTTACCGCCATTCCAGCGTAAGCCCACCAAGTCTGATACCAGAGCGGCGCGACTTCGAGCTTTATTTCGCGTTCGAACACTTGCTGTTCCAGCCCTGGAACTTCAGCGCGCAGCAGCAGAGTATAATCGCCACCGGGAAGGTTGGTGTAAGCGGCCAGGGCCGGCGTATCCGCGGGAACCGAAATCCAATCTTCGTCGAACCCCTGAAGCCTGTAGCTGTAGATCACCTCGCCCGGCGCCGCGAAATCGAGCAGCGCGAAGCCAAGACGGAAACCGCGTGATTTAGCTTTTATCCGCGGCAAATGATCCTGCCAAAGGGCAGCGAATGGGAGCGACTTACCGTCGATATGGAGAGTGGTTGGAGTGAGTTCAGCGACCTTAGGACCAGTCGCAGGTAAAGACCTTGGCTGAACGACAGTGAGACCCGCAGTGCCGCCAAACAGAAGCGATCCATCATCCATCGCAATCACGGTACGGCGAGTGAATGTCGTTTCAGGCAGACCATCGGCGAAACTTGCTGAAGCTATTTTACCGGTTCGCGGATCGATTACTGACAGGCCGCGCGAGCTCGCTGCCCAGATTCGCCCATTTTTATCAGCTACAAGGGATGAAACATCATTCCCCGCCAGTCCATTTGCTTCGGTAAAAACTTTGAAACGAAGAGGCAGAGAGCGAGGGTTTGCATAAGCAGCCCCTCCGAACGTTCCAACCCACAGTCGCCCGCCGCTATATAAAATCGAATTGGTGTAGTCCTGAGGAAGACTGGTCGGGTCATCTGGGATGTTGCTGAAGTTCTCGAAGCGACCCAATTCTGGATCAAATCGGCTAATTCCACGCGAAGTCGAGAGCCAGACTTCATCGTCCAGCTTGGTAATATTTATGATCTCGTCGTTGGGTATCCCCTCCTTCTGGTCCTTGTCTTGCCGGTAATGAGTTACTGCGCCCGTGCGCTGATCGAGTACGAACAGGCCTTTATAGGTGCCAATGAGCAGCAAATCTTCGACTGCAGCGAGCGAGATAATCGAAGTTCCATTAACCTCGGGAATATCCAGACTGCGCCAGTTTCCGCTATCAGGATCAACGGCGACTACACCTCGTGCACCCACGAAGACCGTGCCCGAACGAGCCTGTGTCAGCGCTTTGACATCTTGGCCAACATGGTAGCCTCCCAAAGCGATCCTTCGGACGGTGCCCCGGTCTCGATCCAGAACGTCGATGTTACCATTCTCTAGGCCAACCCATATGCGCCCAGCCTGGTCGATCATCAGACCACGAACATCATTGCTCGTGAGCGACTTTGCAGGGTCTGGCATACCGGAAGCGATTGTGAAAACGCTGCGCTGCGAAGCTATCCGGCGTGCTGGGCCGAAATCGGTGGCGACCCAGAGGCCACCGCTGCGATCAACGAAAAGATCGCGGACAGTGTCGCCCGGAATTGACGTGCGCTGCTGAGGATCATTACGCAGAGCTATCGGGTCGCGATCATCATCGGAAACAATGATAACACCGATACCATCTGTTGCGACAAGCATCCCGCCAGCGGGATCCGGTGCGAATTTGCGGATCGTACGGTGACTAACAAATGGCGAAGAAGCTTCTAGTCCGCGAGGCTGCACGGCATTATCGCCAGATAGGCGAACGACGCCCTGGCTTTCTGTACCGACCCACAAGCGCCCGCGATCATCTCGCGTAATAGCCCATATATCGCTCTCTCGCAGGATGCCCGAAGCCGGTCCCCCTGCATTCACACGAACTGCCCGCTTCGCTCCCGGGCGCCGGACCAACAGACCATTCGCTGATCCGATCCACAGCGTTCCATCCAAATCTTGATGAACAGCGAAAGCTCCGGTTGCATCGCCAGAACCGCCCCAGACCAGTTTCGTCTTTCCGGATTTAGGTGAGACGTGAAAGACACCGCTATAAGACGCCACCCACGCACCGCCGCGATGGTCTGTCGCCAGGCTCATTATTCGATCCGCGAAATCCGGATCCCCTGCGCCAATACGCAGAAACCGGTTTGTTGTGGGATCAAAGCGAAGCAATCCGCCGACGTTCGTACCGACCAACACGCTTCCGTCGGGAAGGGCCAGCAAAGAGCGCACATAATTGTCCGACAGGCTACCCGGCCTGTCTGGCTCCTGCTTGAACGCAACTACCCTCTGACCATCATAGCGCGCCAGCCCACCACGAGTGCCAACCCAGATGAACCCGCGACTATCCTGAACAATCGCAGTTGTGGTGGGATGCGGTAGCTTTGCCCCGTCGGGCATTGCCGAAAATGCCGGCGCATTCCATCCATTCCATTTGGATGGCGAATCAGAAATCGAACGGGAAACAGAATGAAAACCGGCGGGAACGGTTGGCGCCGCAGCCAGCATAGCCGTCAGGCATACGATCAGGAAAAAGCGCAGAAACATTCCACCAGCGAATCTGTCAGAACGTGGTAAAAATCCTATTAAGGTCCAGCTTGCAAGACTGCGAGAAGCCATCTCAGTCCATGTGTTTCAGGCCGACACGCAGGTAATCCCAACCGGTGATAACGGTGAGCACTGCTGCGGCCCACAAGGTCACCAAACCGACCGTATGAGGGATGTTGGCTTCGACCTGTCCGATCATGACAGTCCATTTTGGCAAACCCTGCCCAAGGATCAGCGAGCCGAGTGAAATCATCTGGAAGGTCGTCTTCCATTTAGCGAGCCGACTGACGGGAACGGATACCTGTAGCGGTCCGAGAAATTCGCGCAGACCGGAGACAGCGATTTCTCTCATCAATATTATGAGACCTGCAACCACATGCATGTCGCCCACGTAGGGACCGCGTAGAACTCCCTGCGCGGCCAGCACCAGTATAACCGCAGCCACCATGATCTTGTCGGCAATCGGGTCCAGGAAAATGCCCAGTTTGGAAACTGTACCACTCGTCCGCGCCAGATAACCGTCGAAATAGTCGGTGATTCCCATCAAGCAATAAAGCGCAAACGCGATGAGATAGCCTGCATCCCAGCCTGGCCACCACAGGAACCAGGCAAGTAACGGAATTGCTAATATCCGCGACAAGGTGAGAATGTTCGGTAGATTGAGCATTGCAGCCCTGCCCTAGCCTCATTCGGTGCGTCGCAAAAGCCGCTCAATGGCCTTGTCCGCTGCCACGATCAGACTACACAGCAATACAAGATTGGGTTTCAGCCCGGGGGTTCATGTTTACATCCATGCATTTGCTGCGCCGTAGGCGGTTTCTTCCGCTTTTCGTGACGCAGTTGTTCAACGCCTTCAACGACAATCTTTATAAGACCACCATGGTGTTGTTTGTGGTCTATGCAGTCTACAATGACGAAGCCACCGAAGCGAGCTTCAGTAGCCTGGCATCAGCGCTGTTCATCCTGCCCTTCTTCATTCTTTCCGCGCTGGCGGGGCAGTTGGCAGACATGCGTGACAAGGCAAAGATCATCCGCATTGTGAAAATGTGTGAAATCGGATTGATGATGATCGGTGCCGCCGGGCTGTTCATGGCTTGGCGTGGAATCATGGTTCACACAATTGCTATTCCACTACTGCTGCTGGCTCTTTTCCTCACCGGTGTGCAATCCACTTTTCTCGGCCCGATCAAATACGCCATCCTGCCACAGCATCTGAAGAAAGATGAAGTGCTCGCAGGTACCGGCCTGGTAGAAGCTGGCACCTACATCGCCATTCTCATGGGCACGATTCTAGCCGGACCGCTGGCAGTGGATTATACGGGGTGGGCAGCAATCGGCATCATTGTGGTTTCCTGCATTGGCTATTTGGTGAGCCGCCAGATTCCTGCCGCACCACCGATGGGACAAATCGAGAAGCTGGACTGGCATATCTTGCGTTCCTCGGTGAAACTGGTGCGTGACACGATGCATAACTCCGAAGTCTATTACGCAATCCTCGCGATCAGTTTCTTCTGGGCTATTGGCGCGGTATTGTTCATTCAGTTTCCGCCATTGGCAAAGAACACAATCATGGCCAGCCCGGAAGTTGCCAGCCTTTTTCTGGTCGTTTTCTCCGTCGGTGTGGCAATCGGATCGGTTGCGGTAAATGCCCTTCTGAAGGGCAAAGTTTCGGCACGCTATTCACCTGTGTCGGTGCTTGTAATGGGCCTGTTCGTGGTCGCTTTCTACGTGGTGGCGAAGGTGTGGGAAGCCGATCAGCCAGCCGATTTATTGGATGTGACTGAATTCATCGCCTGGCCCATGGCATCCCTGCTGCTGCTGTGCCTTCTCGGTATATCGGTGGCCGGCGGAATGTTCGTAGTGCCGCTTTATGCGTTTCTGACCACGCGAGTATCGCCTGATAAAGCTTCGCGCACCATCGCAGCCAACAATATCGTCAACTCGGGTGCAATGGTCGGCGGATCGCTCCTCGCTATGGCTTTGAGCGCGTTCGGTGTGCCTATCACGGAACAGCTACTACTATGTGCGGCGTTGTGCCTCTTCTCGGCTCTGCTTGCAAAACGGCTTATCAAGGCTGAGAATGAGGCGGCAGAGCTAGCCGCTTCCCGCGCACCCTAAACGATAAAAGCGAATACTGCGGCCACCGTAGCAAAATAAGTCGATGCGACGCCGCGAACATCGTCGATGGTCAGGCGCCAGTCGGTCGGCATGGTTCCCGGAATATCCGCAAAGCCCACGCGGTGTTGTGGGAGATTGGCTCGAAACCAATGCCTGGACCCTTCGCTCGTCAGGACAAGTGCTCGCCTCATGCTCACTGGTTAACGCCTTTTTAACTATACGATATCCCAGTTCGCATTGACCGTCCCTGGTTGATACGGTTTGGTCATAATTAACCATGTTTGACGTGATTGCGTACGCTTCGTCCTCCGGCTAACCGCTTTTACCATGATAGCGCCCGAGACACCCCAAGCCGCACAGCTTCTCATCGAATGCCTTATCGAGCAGGGCTGCGACCGCATCTATACGGTTCCAGGAGAGAGTTTTCTGCAGGTGCTCGACGGGCTTGGGCAGCAAGACACGATCGATGTGGTCACGTGTCGGCAGGAAGGAGGCGTCGCATTTATGGCCTGTGCTGACGGTGCGATGACCGGCAGGCCGGGCGTTGCATTCGTAACGCGCGGGCCCGGGGCCACCAATGCCAGTATTGGCGTTCATGTTGCAATGCAGGATTCGCAGCCGATGATCCTGTTCGTAGGGGATGTCGACAGTGAGATGCGCGACCGCGAAGGCTTTCAGGAAGTTGATTTCGCGGCCTTTTTCGGCCCGATAGCCAAATGGGCCGCGCGGATCGATTCCGCAGATCGAATTCCGGAATATGTAGCACGCGCCTATACCACAGCCATCTCCGGGCGACCGGGGCCTGTGGTGCTCGCCCTGCCCGAAGACATGTTGAGCCGCCAGACATCAGCGAAACCGCGCCCACGCGCAAACAGGCCGGTGCAAGCTCCCTGTCCCGATGCAATGCAGGCCATGATTGCGATGATTGCGGATGCGGCCTCCCCGATAGCAATTATTGGTGGGGCTGGCTGGAATGCCAAGGCGCGGGACTATTTTCAGATTTTCGCAGAACGCCTGGGAATTCCGGTGGCCACGGCTTTTCGCAGGCAGGATTCCATTCCCAGTTCAAGCAGGGTCTATGCTGGAAATCTTGGCTACGGCCCCAATCCGAAGCTGGTCGAACGGGTCAAACAGGCGGATCTCATCCTTGCGATTGGCGCGCGCCTGGGCGAAGCCACCACCGATGGCTACACAGTCCCGCCGCTCATCGATAGTGAGCGCAAGCTGATCCATGTCCATCCCGATGCAAACGAGTTGAACAGTGTTTATCCCGCTGACCTCGCAATTTGCGCGTCGATGGACGAGTTTGCAGAAAGCGCCGCGCTCTGGGACGATGGCGACGCTATCGACTTCAATGCTGGCGTGCAGGCTCATGCAGAATGGGAGGAATGGGCGACTGCTCACCCTAATGACCATACGCTCGATATGGGGCAGGCCGTGCAGTTCATGCGCGACCTTCTCCCCGCCGATACGATCATCTGCAACGGTGCCGGGAATTTCTCTGGCTGGTGGCACCGCTATTGGCGCTACGAAGGGTTTCCCACCCAGCTGGCGCCGACCTGCGGTGCGATGGGTTACGGCGTACCGGCGGCTGTATCGGCTGCTCTGCGGTTTCCCCAACGAACAGTTGTCGCAGTCGCTGGGGATGGCGATTTCCTGATGAACGGGCAGGAGCTCGCGACTGCCGTACAGTATGATGCGAACCTTATCGTGATAGTGGTGGACAACTCGGCCTACGGCACGATCCGCATGCATCAGGAGCGCGAATTTCCAGGAGAGGATCGCATCAGTGCGACGCGTCTCGTCAATCCGGATTTTGCCGCACTTGCCGGGGCATTCGGTGGATGGTCCGCCCGGGCATCGACCACTCAGGAATTCAAGGATGCGCTCACGCAGGCGAGCGGCCTGGCAGGTTTGCGCCTGATCCACTGCACGATCGATATCGAACAACTCGCCGCCAGCGGAGCGAGTGTCAGCAGATTGCGCAACCGCTGAGGACATAAAAAGAGCCACCTCCCGATAGGAAGAGGTGACTCTCTTACTTGGTACTTCGGCAAACGCTCTATCAGATGTCGTTGCCGAGCGCGCCTTCGATCTTGCCTTTCAGCTGCTGTGCTTCGCCCTTCTTTTCCTGGCGATTGCCGTCGCGGACCATCCGCTCGTTATCGGTCATCTCGCCCACGGCCTGCTTGGCGTTACCAGATGCTTCGTTGGCATTGCCTTTGATTTTTTCGCTAAGTTCACCCATGGAATGTCTCCTTATCATTACGCAGAATATCGCGTGGTTACAGAGACATAACGGGGCCTGGGCTGATTACGTTCCGGAGCGAGCGACCAAGCGAAAGGCGATTGCGACGAAGCTCATATCCCTGCCATCGAACAGATGATTGACCACTCGTCAGCAGCTATCTCCGCAACGGACAGGCGCGAATATTTAACCAGTTCGCAATCCGCCAGTTTCGGTTCGGCCTTGACCTGCTTGAGGGTGACGGGGTGTGGCAGCTTGGTTTTGGGCTTCACCTTTACCGCCGCCCATTTTCCTTCCGGGTCGGTAGGATCGGTTATTCCGGCCACGCTGACTTCGCATATGCCGACGATTTCCAGCCCTTCCCGCGAATGATAGAAAAAGGCCTGATCGCCGACCTCCATCGCCGCGAGGTTGTTCTTGGCGCGGTGGTTGCGGACGCCGTCCCACGTACCTTCGCCCTCGGCCACAAGATCGTCCCAGCTGTACTTGAACGGTTCGGATTTCATCAGCCAATATCGCATTGCGGACCTTCTCCGTTTTATTCGGTTGAAGTCAGGCGCGTACCGGCACTTGCACGCCTTTGCCACCCGCCTTCCCATCCGGCGTGCAATTAACGGCTTCTTAGGTGTGAGCGACCTATTCCGAGCTCATCACACGAATCAAAAGGGGGTAGGTTTGATCGCGAAGACTTCATCGACAGCCGATCAGCGCCCTCGATATGGACGCGGCAAGCCCGAAACCGGTAGCCAGGATTTTCTCACCCTGGGTGTCGCGCTGGCTGCGGTGGTTCTGTTCGTGGGTACGGCTGGCGTGGTCATGCCCATTCTGATCAAGGCCTGGAACGGCGATGCGCCCCCGCCCGACATGGCGCTTACAAATGCGCTGTTGCTCAATATCGCACTGATTCTTCTGGGCTGGCGGCGTTACAAGGCTCTTGCCGTAGAGCTCAAGGCGCGTCGCAAATCGGAAGAAGAAGCCCGTCGCCTGGCGGACATCGACCATCTGACAGGCTGTCACAATCGCCGTAGCTTCACCGCACTGCTGGGCGAAATGCTATGCGATCTGGAACGGCGCGACCAGGCATTGGCCGCCATTGCCGTCGATGTGGACAATTTCAAACAGGTCAACGACCTGCATGGCCATCAGGCCGGTGACGAAGTGCTGCGCAACACGGCCGAGCGTATCGAGCGCCTGCTACCCGAAGGTGCGATCCTGGCCCGCCTTGGCGGAGATGAATTTGTCTCGGTCGTGCCCTATCATCCGCAGGTTCCCGACCGGATCGATCAATTGACCGCCCGTATGATCGAACAGGTCGCCCGCCCCGTTCGGTGCAGAGGCGCCACGATCGATGTAACCATGTCGATCGGGATCGCTTCGAGCAAGCAGGTGGAGGACATGCGGCTGGGCAGTGCATCGGCGGAAAGTCTGATGCACAAGGCGGATATCGCCATGTATCACGCCAAGAAGCAGGGCAAGAACCGCTTCCACTGGTTCGAACCGGCGATGGAAAACGAACTGCGCTTCCGCAACGAGCTGGAAGCCGGCATCCGCCGCGGCATAGCGCGTGGCGAATTCCGGCCCTATTACGAACAGCAAGTCGATCTCGATACGGGCAAACTCGTTGGCTTCGAAATGCTGGCGCGCTGGGAATCCCCCGAATTGGGCATGGTCGGGCCGGATATCTTCATCCCGATTGCCGAAGAAATCGGCGTCATTGCCGAAATGAGTGAAAACCTGATTGCTCAGGCTTTCGAGGACGCGAAGGAGTGGGATTGCGAACTCACTTTGTCGGTCAATATCTCACCGGTCCAAATGCGCGATCCGTGGTTCGCGCAGAAATTGCTCAAACTGCTCGTCCAGCATAATTTCCCGCCGGAACGGCTGGATATCGAAATCACGGAAAGCTGCCTGCTCGACAATATCGGCATGGTGCGTTCGATGATCACCTCCCTGCGCAATCAGGGCGTGCAAATCAGTCTGGACGATTTCGGCAACGGCTATTCAAGCCTGTCGCAGCTCCGCAACCTTCCGTTCGACCATCTCAAGATCGACCGCGGTTTCATCGCCGAACTCAAGGATGAGGAAAACGGTGCCAAGCTGGTCGACGCGATCCTGGC
The DNA here is from genome assembly GCA_023394965.1 of Pseudomonadota bacterium. Lineage (GTDB taxonomy): Bacteria > Pseudomonadota > Alphaproteobacteria > Sphingomonadales > Sphingomonadaceae > Qipengyuania. Next base: position 191,370 of record JAEWZX010000007.1, read on the forward strand.
CATGAGCGACGGGCTGAAGCTGCCGATAACCGCAGAGGGCATCGAGAACGAGGCCATTCTGGATGCGCTGAAGCGCATGGGCAAGATGAAGGGTCAGGGCTATCACTATGGTCGTCCGGAACCTGCCGCCGATGTGATGGAGCGACTGAAGCAACAGAACCTTCTCGCCAAAGACAGGTTCAACAATGTCACCGAGGTCGATTTCAGCAAGCGCGAACGCAATCGCGAAGGCGGGACACGCGTCTGCTGACGCATGCACTGGACGCTGCGCCGCCAAGTGCATAGATGCGCGGCAAGATGCGCGTCGATTTCATCAAAATGCATGGGCTGGGCAACGACTTCGTCGTGCTCGACGCCCGTGCTCATCCATTGCCGGCAATAGACGGCAGGGTCGCTCAGGCGCTGGCCGATCGGCGCACCGGTATCGGCTGCGATCAGCTGATCCTTCTTCAGCCGAGCGAAGCGGCCGATTTCACAATGCGCATATTCAATCAGGATGGCAGCGAAGTGGAAGCCTGCGGCAATGCCAGCCGCGCGGTGGCTTTGTTGCACGGTTCGCCAGCCGAAGTCGAAACTTCCGGAGGAATTATCCGAGTTGAGCCCGCCGTTGGCGGTGCCAGTGTGGATATGGGTGAACCGCGCTTCGATTGGGCAGCCATTCCGCTGGCCTATGGCATGGACACGGCAGCCATGCCCGTTGGCTGGGATGGTCTCGATCAACCCGGCGCGGTCAATGTCGGCAATCCGCATGTGATTTTCTTCGTCGACGATAGCGACGCCGTACCGCTGGATGTGATCGGCCCGGAAATCGAGAACGATCCACTGTTTCCCGAGCGGGTGAACGTGAATGTGGCCACGATAGAGGGTCGCGGGCACATCAGGCTGCGTGTGTGGGAACGCGGCGCTGGTCTCACCCGGGCATGCGGTACCGGGGCCTGTGCCACGGCCGTCCACGCCATGCGGCGTGGACTGGTCGATCGCGAAGTAACCGTGATGCTGCCCGGCGGCGATCTGACCATCGCATGGGGCGAAGACAATCGCATCCTTATGACCGGACCGGCCACCGAAAGCTTTCGCGGCAGCTTCGAGTGGGACGATTTCTCATGAGCGAGGCGCAGGTCATCTCTCTCGGCTGCCGCCTCAACATATCCGAAAGTGAGCAGATCCGTGCCATGCTGGCTCAGGAAAGCGATCTCGTGGTGGTCAACAGCTGTGCAGTCACCAGCGAGGCTGTGCGCCAGACGCGCCAGGCGATCCGCCGCGCGCGTCGCGACAATCCGCACGCCCGCCTGCTGGTAACCGGCTGCGCGGCCGATATCGAACGCGATCAGCTTGCCGCCATGCCCGAAGTGGATGGGCTCATTGCCAATACGGCCAAGCTCGACGCGCGTGCCTGGAACGTGCCCGCCGACGCCTCCCCTGCCCCGCAGGATCGTACCCGTGCCTTCATCGCGGTACAGAATGGTTGTGACCACGCCTGCACTTTCTGCGTGATTCCACAGGGGCGCGGCCCCAGCCGGTCATTGACCATTGCCGAAGTTCTGACCGAGGTGGAGCGGCATCTCGATCAAGGTGCGCCCGAAGTTGTGCTGACCGGCGTGGACGTAACCTCCTGGGGGCACGACCTGCCCGGCACTCCGCCGCTGGGCGAACTGGTGCGTGCCCTGCTCGATACTTTTCCGGGTCTGCATCGCCTGCGCATGTCGTCCCTGGACGGGGTCGAGATCGATCCGCTGCTGTTCGACCTTTTCGCACAGGAACGCAGGCTCATGCCGCATCTGCACCTGTCGTTGCAGCACGGCCACGATCTGATCCTGAAGCGTATGAAACGGCGGCATCTGCGCCGTCATGCCATCGATCTGGTTACACGGCTGAAAGATCTGCGCCCGGAATGTGCTATCGGCGCGGATCTGATTGCCGGTTTCCCGACCGAAACCGAAGATCATCATGCGGCCAATCTGTCGATCATCCGCGAACTCGGCATCGTGCATGGCCATATCTTCCCCTATTCACCCCGCCCCGGCACACCCGCCGCCCGCATGCCGCAAACAGAACGCGGGACGGTGAAACGCCGCGCCGCCGAACTGCGCAGCCAGGCCAGCGCGACGCGCGACGACTGGCTGGCGTCGCTCGTCGATAAGCCGCACCCGGTCCTCGCCGAACGGGACGGGACGGGCTACACTCCGCATTTCGCCCGGGTATCGGTACCCGAAGGCACGCCCGCCGGTACCGTAGTCACCGTGACGCCGACACGCTTCGAGAATGGCCTTCTACAATGAGTGAAAAGCAAAGCTGGACCGACCGGCTGTTCGGGGGGTTTCGCAAGACTTCCGAAAAACTGACGAGTAATCTGACGGAGGTTGTCGGCACAGCGCGGCTCGACGATGCCACGCTGGACGATGTCGAAGATGCCCTGATCCTTTCCGATCTCGGCCCGGCCGCGGCCGCCCGCATTCGCCAGAAGCTGCGTGACAAGCGGTTCGGCCTGGAGATTACCGAACGCGAGCTGAAAGAAGCCGTAGCCGAAGAAATCGCAGCCATCCTGCGCCCGGTCGCAAAGCCGCTGGAAATTACTGCCTTTCCACGCCCGCAGGTGCTGCTGGTGATCGGCGTCAACGGCAGCGGCAAGACCACTACGATCGCCAAGCTGGCGCATCTGTTTCAGGAAGACGATTACGCTGTGATGCTGGCGGCCGGGGATACCTTCCGTGCTGCGGCAATCGGTCAGTTACAGACCTGGGCCGACCGGGTTGGCGTACCCATCGTTCGCGGGCCGGAGGGCGGCGATCCTGCCAGTATCGTGTTTGACGCTGTCAAGCAGGCAACCGAAGTCGGTACGGATGTTCTGATCGTCGACACTGCCGGCCGGTTGCAGAACAAGCGCGAACTGATGGATGAACTCGCCAAGATCCGTAAAGTTCTTGGCCGTCTCAACCCCGAAGCCCCGCATGACGTGGTTCTGGTGCTCGATGCGACCAATGGCCAGAACGCGCTTTCGCAGATTGATGTGTTCAAGGAAGTTGCCGGGGTAACAGGTCTGGTGATGACCAAACTCGATGGCACGGCGCGCGGCGGCGTGCTGGTGCAGGCGGCGGAACAGTATGGTCTTCCCATCCATGCTATCGGCGTGGGCGAAAAGATCGACGATCTTCGACCCTTCGATCCCGATCTTGTGGCGCGCGTGATTGCTGGAGTGGCCTGATGAATGAACAAGCAAAACCCAAGCCTAAATCCGGCTGGCTCAATATCTTGGTCGATTACGGGCCGCTGCTCGTCTTCCTTGGCGTCTACAAGTTCTACCAGCCGCCCGAAACATCGACCTTCGGCGAAATCGCTGCGGTAATTTACGGCACGATCGCCTTCATGGTCGCAGCGGTGGTGGCGCTGGTCTTCAGCAAGCTTAAATTCGGCCATGTCAGCCCGATGCTGATCCTCTCTACAACGCTGATCGTGGGCTTCGGTGGGCTGACGATCTGGCTTCAGGATGAAAAGTTCATCCAGATCAAACCGACCGCGATCTACGTTCTGTTCGGCGCCCTGCTGATCGGTGGCTGGCTGCGCGGCAAGGCGCTGCTCCAGATCCTGCTCGAAGCGGCGTTCGAAGGCGTCGACAAGCAGGGCTGGCTCAAGCTGTCGCGCAACTGGGGCTTCTTCTTCCTCTTCATGGCAGTGCTGAACGAAGTGCTGCGCATGCAGCTCAGCTTCGAAAGCTGGCTCTGGGCGAAGCTTTGGGTGTTCATGCCGCTCAGCTTCGTTTTCACCTTTACCCAGATCCCCATGCTGCTGAAACACGGCCTCGCGCTGGAGGACCGGGACGAAGTGGTAAAGGACGAACCGCCAACCGCCTGAGGCCGATATTCACGATCGGGACAACGGGCCAATCCAGAGCTTGATCGGTAGCGTTCAGAAAGTGATCGGCTAGAGAAGACCTATTATCTCCGCATGACTGCTGGCGACGACAGCAGCACCAGCGGCTTTCAATCGATCCGCCAAGGCAGGGTCTGCGTGACCCCCACCGACAAATCCGATAGCCGTCATGTTCGCTGCCTGTGCGGCCCGCACTCCGTTGACGCTGTCCTCGATCACCACGCACCGCTCAGGCCGCACTTCAAGCTGCTCTGCAGCGTAAAGAAACAGGTCAGGGGCAGGCTTCCCCTTCCGCACATGCTCGGCGGAATAGATATGGGGCGCGAATAAACGATCGAGATTTGCGATTTCCAGCTTTCTCGCCAGCTTGTCGATCGACGCTGACGACCCAACAGCCACGCGTCCGCCAAACGCAGATACGAGGTGTTCGACACCGTCCATAGGTTTTAACTCAGCCTCTATTCGGGGCCAAACGCGCTCCTGCAACTGCGACGCGAAATCCCTCGGAAACTCACCGCCAATACGCTTGGCGAAATCCGAAGCCAGTTCGGAATGAAAATCGGCATTCGACAGACCGACAAATCGAGAAACGTAGGTGGGATAATCATAGGTGAGCCCCAGCTCGGCAAGGAGTTCTTGCTCGGCGGCGATATGAATCACCTCCGAATTGACGAGTACACCATCGCTATCGAAAATCAGGGCGTCGCAATTGGAAAGCGGCATGGCGGACCTTAAATCTCCACCTGGCTGCCCAGCTCCACCACGCGGTTGGTCGGCAAGCGGAAGAAATCCATGGCCGTGGCGGCATTGCGCAGCATCCACGAGAAGATCTTCTCGCGCCAGATGGGCATACCCGGCTTCTCGCTCGGCAACAGGGTCTGTCGGCTGAGGAAGAAGCTGGTGTGCATCATGTCGAACTCGCCACCGCAGCGTGACATTTCCTTCAGCCCCTGCGGCACGTTGGTTTCTTCCATGAAGCCATAATGCAATACCGCGCGATAGAAGCCATCGCCCAGATCGTGAATCTCGCAACGTTTGTTCGCATCGACATAGGGCGCGTCGGCAATCAGCACGGTGAGAATGACAACGCGTTCGTGCAGGACCTTGTTGTGCTTGATGTTATGCAGCAGTGCGCTCGGCACACCGGCGGTCTGGCTGGCCATGAAAATGGCGGTTCCCGGCACACGGGTGGCGGAATTCTTGGCACTCTTGGCGAAAATTTCGATCGGCAGCGCTGTTTCGCTCATCCGGTCGCGCATCAGCTTGCGCCCGCGCGACCAGGTTGTCAGCAGAGTAAAGGCGACAAGGCCGACCACCAGCGGGAACCAGCCGCCATCGGGCACCTTGGCCAGGTTCGCGGCGAAATACGCCCCGTCGACGATAAGGAAGAACGCCACGACCGGCAGGGCCAGGAACCACTTCCATTTCCAAACGCCCACAAACAGCACGCCCATCAGCAGTGTGTCGATGGTCACTGCGCCTGTCACGGCAATACCATAGGCGCTGGCCAGACTGGACGAATTCTGGAACGTCAGCACGAGGATGATCACCGCCACCATGAGCGCCCAGTTCACCACAGGGATATAGATCTGGCCCGCTTCGGTTTCGCTGGTGTGGCGGATCGACAGGCGGGGCATGAAACCCAACTGCATTGCCTGATGGGTAATACTGAAGGCGCCCGAAATGACCGCCTGGCTGGCGATAAACGTTGCCATCGTAGCAAGAATTACCAGCGGAAGACGAAATTCCTCGCCCGCCAGCAGGAAGAACGGGTTGCGTACCACCTCGGCTGCCTGCTCTGCCGGGAGGCTGACGATCATGGCACCCTGCCCGAAGTAATTGAGCAAGAGGCATGGCATGACGAAGCCGAACCATGACAGCCGCATTGGCCCGCGTCCGAAATGGCCCATGTCCGAATAGAGCGCTTCCGAGCCGGTCACTGCCAGCACCACTGCACCCAGCGCGAAGAACGCGACCGCACCATCGCTGAGGAAGAACTGGACCGCGTACCACGGATTAAGCGCCCAAAGGATACCGGGGTGCTGGATGATCTGGTTGAGGCCAAGCCCGGCGATCGTCACGAAATAGACGATCATCACCGGCGCAAACAGCGCCCCCACCTTGGCCGTGCCGCGGCTCTGAAGGAAAAACAGGAAGATCAGCAGGATCAACGCAATCGGAATGACCAGCGGATCTAGCCCGGGATTGACCACAGTCAGCCCCTCAACCGCCGAAAGCACGGAAATTGCGGGGGTAATCATGCTGTCGCCATAGAACAGCGACGTTGCGAACACCCCTAGCAGCACAACCAGCCAGCCGTAGTTTGATCGGCCCATGTGCCGACTCAACAATGCGACGAGCGCCAAGCTGCCGCCCTGCCCCTTGTTGTCTGCCCGCATCAGGATTGTGACATATTGCAACGCCACCACGATCAGCATCGACCAGAAGATCAGACTGACCACACCCAGCACATGCATGCGGTCGATGGCGATGCTGGCAGCGCCGGCAAAAGTTTCACGAAAGGCGTAAAGCGGGCTGGTCCCGATATCGCCAAAGACCACGCCGATCGCGCCCACGGCAAGTGCCGTGCGCGAACCGCTATGGCCGTGGCCGCCATGCGAATCGGCTGGCGGCACGCCTTCATTCAGCGGTGGTGGCGCGGGTGCGGTGTCATTCATGTTAGATTGGGTTTCCGACAACTTCGTGTCACTCGGCCTTTATGGCGAAGTGGCCGCGATTAGCAGCATGTATTCGCACCCGCAACAACCGACATAAATATCTGACTATTCTACGGTTTCGGAAGGGCCCTTGGTGTCGACAATGCCGAGAATCGCTTCCAGTCGCTCGAGTCGCGCCGCCAGCGCCCCTTTCCACTCCGCATCTTCGGGCGCACTTTCGAGCAGTTCACGCCACAGAGCCAGAGTCTTGTCGGGCTCGCCCGCGCGCAAATACGCCAGCCCCAGAAAATAGGTCGGGGCCGGATTATTGGGACTGACTTCTTCCGCTTGCGAATAGGCGAAAAGTGCCGCGGCAGTCAGGCGGCCGTTCGCATGCTCAACCAAGGCATTGCCAAGTGCCAGCCATGCTTCCGCATCCTTCGGATTGTCCCTGACCGCATTTCGGAGGAAGTTGGCTGCCTGTTCATGCTGTCCGCGGCGAGTGAAGGCATCGGCCGTGACAACGAAGCGCGAGGGCAGTCGACCTTCCGGATAGAATTCGCGACGGGCGGAGACCATCAGTTCACCCGACTGCGACGCATCGCTGTGCCGTGGCGGTGCGGGGGATGCTGCCTGACCGGGATTGCCCTGCAAACCATAACCGGCCAAGCCGAACAGCAGCGTTGATCCAAACAGCATCCACAGGCTGCGCGGCAGCTTGAGCCCGAATACGGCGATCCCGAATACAAGAATCGCCAGAACGAGAATCGGCAACCAGCTCATGCACGCCCCCGGTAACGACGCAGAAGGATGCCAATGGTCAACAGCACCAGCAGCAGCGGGATGGCAAACAGGGGCCAGGTCGATGCGCTCACGGTAGGTTTGAAGCTGACGTAGTCACCATACCGCTCCATCAGCCAACCACGAATGTGCTCCGGGCTTTCGCCAGCAGCGATACGGATGCGGACCTGATGGCGCATATCGCCTGCCATCGGTGCATCGCTATCGGCTATCGATTGTGACTGGCATTTCAGGCAGCGCAGCGTTTCCATCAGTTCCTGCGCAGCGGCTTCCTGCGCCGGATCGTCGAGCTGGCGATAGGCAAAGGGTGCAGGAGGCATCGAATCCTGCGCCAGCGCCGGCGTTGCGACGCCGAACAGCAAGAGGGTGTTCAGGAGCAGAATCAAGCGTCTCATTCACTTGCCTCCGCCAGCTTTTCGAGCAGAATCGGCACATCGCTTTCGCGAATATCGCCGATATGCTGATAACGGATCACGCCCTTGCCATCGATGACGAAGGTTTCCGGCACACCGGAGGATCCGATCGCCAGCTGTACTTCAGACAGATCGTCACGCCCGATCAGCGCATAGGGATTGCCATGCTGCGCCAGGAACCGCGCGACATCGTCAGGCTGATCGCGGATTGCAACGCCGACGATTTCGGCACCCTGTTGCTTCAATGCGTCGAGATAGGGGGCTTCCGCGATACATGGCAGGCACCAACTGGCCCAGATATTGAGCAGGCGGGGCTTGCCATCGGCAAAGTTCGCATTGGTTACGCCTTCAACGCCGTCCATCGCTGGCGGCAGATCGAAGTAAGGCAGTCCCTGCCCGACCATGCGGCTTTCGACGAATTCGTCGCGCGGCTGCGTAAGCTGATACGCAGCCAGGCCGATAAACAGCGCAAAGGCAAATAGCGGAACCCAAAGACGCCAGTTCATGCCAGAGCCTCCCTGTCGACACGCCGCTGGGCGATCCGGCGTGCCAGACGACGATGCCGAATGTCGGTGATTACCCGCCCAATCAACGCCAGAACACCTCCCAGCGCAATCAGCAGTCCGCCATACCAGATCAGCGTGACAAACGGCTTCCACCAAAGACGCAATTGCCAGCGGCCATCAGCACCGCGATCTCCGACGACCGCATAAAGCTGGCCATTCCAACGGGTCTGCAGCGCACTTTCCGTCGTCTGCTGCGGGGGCGCCCAGAAATTGCGCGCCTGCGGGCTGAGGACCTTTGGCTTGCTCCCCCTGTAACTCGCGGCAATTCGCGCCTGCATGGCGGTAAAGTTAGGTCCGGCCATCGGCTCCACGCCTTCCAGCACCACAGTCCACGGCCCTACACTTGTGCTGCCGCCTTCCTCCACCGCCGCGAGACGTTCTTGTGTAAACGCACTCTCGCTCGCCATGCCGAGCAGAGAGACGGCAACACCGAAGTGCGCAACCACCATGCCCCATGTGGCCAGTGGCGTGCGGGAAAGCTTGCGTCCTCGAAGCGGCAAGAGGCTTGCAACTGCAAGACCAATTCCCAGCGCCAGACCCAGGAGTGGGAGGATTTCCACGTCCGCAAGCAGGCTCACCAGGATCAGTGTTGCAAGTACCAGCGCCGCAAATAACTCCACTTCTTTTCCGATTCGGTCCACCCGATCCTGCCGCCAACGCAGCAAGGGACCAACCGCCATCACGATCAGCATCGGAATGATAAAAATCGCCCCTACCGGGTTGAAGTAAGGCGGGCCGACCGAGACCCGCACATCGAAAGCCTCGGTCAGCAGCGGATAAAGCGTTCCGAGCAGAACAATGGCCAAAGTGGCGCTCAACATGACATTGTTGAAAACCAGCGCGCCTTCGCGGCTGGCAAGCTTGAAACGCTCGCCCTCGCTGATCGTATTGGCGCGCAGGGCAAACAGCAGCAGCGCGCCGCCGATGAAAATGCTGAGCAGGACGAGAATGAAGGTCCCCCTTTCGGGGTCAACCGCAAAGGCGTGAACGCTGGTCAGGATACCCGAGCGCACCAGGAACGTGCCAACCATGCTCATTGAAAACGCCACGACGCCCAGCATGATCGTCCAGGTGCGCAGCGCATCTCGGCTGGCAAGAACGCTGGCAGAATGCAACAGCGCGGTGGCGGCAAGCCATGGCATGAGCGAAGCGTTCTCGACCGGATCCCAGAACCACCAGCCGCCCCATCCCAGCTCATAATAGGCCCAGTAGCTGCCCGCCGTAATTCCCACGGTCAGCCACACCCAAGCGCCGAGTATCCAGGGCCGCATGGCGCGGGCGAAATCCGGCGTGACCTGCCGTGTCAGCAAGGCACCCACTGCAAAGCTGAAGGCAACCGAAAGTCCAACATAACCGAAATAAAGCGTTGGTGGATGAAAGGCGAGGCCGATGTCCTGCAACAACGGGTTGAGGCCCATGCCTTCCGCCGCCGGTGTCGGCAAGCGCTCGAACGGATTGGAACTGAGGAGCAGAAAGGCATAGAAACCAAGGGAAACCACGCCCTGCGCAGCCAGCGTCGCGTTCATGGTTCGCTCTGGCAGTCGGCGCTCGACTAAGGCAATAAGCCCACCGGCAAGCCCCATCACCATAACCCACAGCAGCATCGAGCCTTCGTGGTTACCCCAAGTGCCGGACAACTTGTAAATCAAAGGCTTCATCGAATGCGAATTCGATACGACCAGTTTTACCGACAAATCGGTAATGGCAAACAGCCAAACGAGCATCAGGAAAGAGAAGGTGACCAGTATGCCCTGCATGACAGCGGCAGGCCGGATCAGTCCCGCTAGCTCGCCTGCCCCATTGTCGCGCACTGCCGAAAAACCAGCGAGTATCTGAAGCGCTGCAAGCGCAGCTGCGAGCCACAGCGCCGCAAGGCCGAGTTCTGCAATCATTCGATGCCGACCGTCGTTTCCTCGGCCATCTTGGCGGCCTGGTGTTCGTTCATTTCCTGTAATTCCCGAGGAACATAGTTTTCATCGTGCTTGGCCAGCAGATTGTCTGCGATGAAGGTGCCGTCCGGGCCGAGCCTCCCCTCCGCCACCACTCCGGAACCTTCCACAAACAGGTCAGGTGCAATTCCGCTGAAGCGCACCGGAATGCGCGCATCATCTTTCCCGGTCACGGCGAAGGTGAGTGTCACCCCGTCTGCGGCTGTCTGCAGCGAACCCTGCTCGACCATCCCGCCAAGCCGCACAGCCTGCCCAACCTCAGGCGGGTTCTCCAGCATCTGTTCGGGCAAATAGAAATAACTGGCCTGGTTGCGCAGGGAATAAGCCGCCAGCAACCCTGCCCCGACAAGGGCGACCAGGGCCAGCACGACCAGAACAAGACGCTGGTGCTTGGGCTTGAATGCACTCATTTGCGCCTGCTCTCCTCGCGGCGCTTTTCAGCGCGCTTCATATCGATCCACGCCCATGCCACCATGGCAAGGGTCCCCAGCACACCGACAGCATAGGCGGCGGCGACAAAATCCCACTGATCCAACGCTTCGCGCATTACACCGCCTCCATCGCCCTGCGGCGCAGACGCGCCTCGGTCTGTATATCGGCCAGCAGAGCCCGCATACGGGCGAGCACCACTCCACAAAACAACAGCGAGAAACCGACCACCGCAATCATCAGTGGAACAAGAAATTCACCATCGATCGCGCTTTTGCCCATCGTGATGCTGGGCGGCTGGTGAAGCGAATTCCACCATACGACGCTGCGGTTGATGATCGGGATATTGATGGCCCCCAAGAGACCGAAAATCGCAGGAACACGGGCAGATACACCTTCGCGTTCGGCAGCCTGCGCCAGCGCGATATAGGCGATGTAAAGGAAAGCAAGCACCAGCATGCTGGTAAGCCTGCCGTCCCATACCCACCATGTCCCCCAGGTGGGACGTCCCCAGATTGACCCAGTCACGAGACAGATAATCGTAAAAACCAGCCCGGGCGTGGCCGCGGCCCGCGCAGCCAGCGCCGCAAGCGGATGACGCCAAACGAGGAAAACCAGGCTGGAAAGAGCGATAGCAGTCCAGCCGCCCATGCCGAGCCACGCTGTCGGAACGTGCAGGAACAGGATGCGCACGGTCTCACCCATCAGCCGATCGGGCGGGACTTGGGTAAGCCCCCACCACAGCGCGATCGCGCTAACCAGCAGCCCGCCCCCCAACAAAAGCGGAGTCAGCCAGCGTGCTAGGGCGAGAAAGCGTTTGGGATTGGCGAAGCCGTGCATCGAAATATACCGTCTGGCACCGCTTTGGCAGCGCGCACTCTCCCTCGCAAGGGCGCAGTTCTAGCGGCCGATAAGTTCCTGTGCCATGCGGTCGGCGACTTGGTCGGGCGACACACCGGTCCTGTCGCTTTCCTGCCAGATCTGCTGCAGTCGACCGGGGATCAGCGCAATGCGCTTGCGTACCTCGTTGATGTCGCACGGAGCCTTATTGTTTCGGCACAGATATTCCAACGTGACCGAAATGATCCCACCGGCATTGATGACGTAATCCGGCGCATAGAGAATACCCCGCTCAGCCAGAGCCGGTCCATGCTCAAGCCGACGCAACTGATTGTTCGCGCCGCCTGCAACGATCTGGCAATCGAGCCGGGCGATACCTTCATCATCGAGAATGGCGCCCAGCGCGTTAGGGCTGAAAACATCACAGGCAATCGACATGATCGCATCAGGCGCAGCGGTTTCCGCGCCGATTTCGGCGGCCAGCGCTTCGGCCCGATCCATGTGAATGTCAGAAAGGGTAAGGTTTGCTCCATCCTTGGCGAGCAGGCGGGCCACGCCGCTGCCAACGCTGCCGGTGCCCTGCAAAGCGATATGAACACCTTCGACGCTGTCCTTGCCCAGCTTGTGCTGAACCGCTGCCTTAATGCCCAGGAAAATGCCGAGCGCGGTGAACGGTCCCGGATCGCCACCTGCAGCATCTTCGCCTTCCACCGGCAGCCCCGATACATACTGCGTGCGTTCCGCCACCGCAGCCATATCTGCTTCTGAAATGCCCACATCTTCAGCAGTGACATATTTGCCGCCGAGCGCATCCACCGCATCGGCAAACGCAGCCAGCATCTCGGGCGTCTTGGTCTTGTCCTTACCTGCCAGAATCACGGCCTTGCCGCCGCCCATCGGCAGACCGGCCATGGCGTTCTTGTAGCTCATGCCCCGCGACAGACGCAGCGCGTCGCGCATAGCATCGGATGGGTCTGCATAATGCCAGAACCGGGTGCCACCCGCGCCTGGCCCCAGATGTGTGGAATGGAGCGCGATAATCGCAGTCAGACCGCTTTTCGCGTCACGTACAAGCTGTACGAGTTCGTGGTCGTCGAAATCCGCTTCGGTCCAGAATGCCGTCATGCGTCGCCTGCCCCCTAAGAGCTGTTATGGACGGCTGACACGGGGGAAAAGATGGGGCGATCGACGGGGTTCGAACCCGCGACCTCCGGTACCACAAACCGGCGCTCTAACCAACTGAGCTACGATCGCCACATGCCCCCGGAACCGCCCGGGAAGGGGGCCTGTTACGCATGGAACGGGCAGCGTCAAGCGGCCCTGCGCAACGGCGCGTGCCTGTTGCACAATGAACGGGAATTGGGAAGCGAAAAACGCGCCCACGCCCAATCCGCGTAATTATCTTTCGCGGTTGTCGCTCTTTGTCCGGCTGCTATTTGGAAGAAGATGACGGAACCGGGCGAATCTTCGGCGGGAAAACTTCTCGAATGTGATGGTATGCAGCGCGTGCCCAGCGATAAGCTGGAGTTGTTTCAGTTACGCAATTTCGCACCCGCAGAACTTTGCATGGAATTGATTCGCCTGATCGAACAGGATCGACGACCTTCGACCTTGGCCGATGCCGGGGATGACCATTATTTCCGCACCAGCGAAACCTGTGATCTCAACGCCGAAGACCCGGCAGTCATGCAGTTGGAAGAACTGCTTCATGCGCTCAACGGCATCGACCCGGCCCATGGCGAACCGTTGCAGGGCCAGCGGTATGATGTCGGGCAGGAGTTCAAGCCGCACTGCGACTATTTCAATCGTGGCGGTCAGGACTGGGCCAAGTACTGCTCTGTCGCGGGACAGCGCACGTGGACCTTTATGATCTATCTCAACGAAGTGGATGCCGGTGGCGCAACCCGTTTCAAGGCGGTGAAAAAAACTTTCCAGCCCGAAACCGGCAAGCTCCTGTGCTGGAATAACCGACGCCCGGATTTGCGGGAAAATCCGAATACACTTCATCACGGCATGAAAGTCAGGAAGGGCCTGAAGTATGTCCTTACGAAATGGTACCGCGAGAAGCCTTGGGGTTGGTAAGATGATAGAACACGACAAGGTCCACGAAGGTGGCTGCCACTGCGGCAGCGTCCGGTTCCGCTTCACCATGCCTGCCGATCCCGTGATCCGGCGCTGCAATTGCACGATCTGCGCAATGAAGGGCGTGGTGATGCTTGATGTACCGATCATCGATTGCGAGATAACCCAAGGCAAAGAAGCGCTTACACGTTACACCTTCGGCAGCGGGCAGGCTAAGCACCAGTTCTGCTCAAAATGCGGAATTCACCCTTTCCACCAGCTACGGTCAGAGCCAGATCATTACGGGCTCAACCTGGCCTGCGTCGACGGGATGGCAATCTACGACCTGCCTGAAGTTCCGGTATTCAACGGGCAAAGCCATCCGGCTGATGGACAAGCGTATACCTATGCCGGCGTAATGCGATTCGAAAGCACTGCCGAATAGCTTACGAACGAAAAAGGGCGGCCCCACGGGACCGCCCTGCCATATAGCCTTAAGGCTGGCTGTGCTCAGTTCTTCTTGAGCGACAGACCACCGAAACGCTTGTTGAAGGCTGCTACGCGACCGCCTTCCTGAATCTGCTTGGTGCCGCCCGTCCATGCCGGATGGCTGGTCGGATCGATATCCAGCGACAAAGTATCGCCTTCACTGCCCCAGGTGGAGCGCGTCTGGAATTCGGTACCATCGGTCATCTTGACCGTGATCATGTGGTAATCGGGGTGACCTTCGGCCTTCATGATAATCGTCCTTATAGCTTCGGAACGGTTCCGACCGGTCCAGCTGTGAATGGGAAAGGCGCGCGCATAGCGGCGCGCACCGAAATTGGCAACTTTATTCCGGGGCGTCAGCGATCATGGCAGTGAACTGCACCTCGCAGGTCACCTTGCCTTCGACCGATGCCTCGCCCGCGAACTTGCAAACCCGCGCCCGCTTCTGGACGAATTCTGCTTTCAGATCGAGCAGCACGCCAGGCGTAACGGGGTTGCGGAACTTGGCGTTTTCGATCGCCATGAAATAGACGAGCTTGCCAGACCCAGCGAGCCCCAGGCTTTCGACTGCCAGAACGCCCGCAGCCTGCGCCAGCGCTTCGATCTGAAGGACGCCAGGCATGATTGGCGCGCCAGGAAAATGTCCCTGAAAGAAATCTTCGTTGAAGCTGACTGCCTTTACCGCGTGAATGCGCTCGTCCGGGACAAGCTCCTTCACGCGGTCGACGAGAAGCAGGGGATAACGATGCGGAAGGCGCTTCAGCACTTCGACAACGTCGAAACCGGTATCGCTCATCATCCTGCCCCTAATCTTTAACTTAGCGGCCGGTCGGCTGTGCAGCTTGCTGGGCCGGCTGCTGTTGAGCGGCCTGCTGAGCAGCCTGCTGCTGGGCGACACCGAGGAGAATCTGCGAAACCGTCTGCTGGGTTGCCAGCGATTCCTGACGCGGACGCCAGCCTTCCGGCGGGGCGATCTGCACGCTCGGAACGCGCTTGTTCAGCGCTGCAACGAGATCGTCGGTCACATTGACTGCATCGGGCGCCCACTGGATCGCATCGGGGTTCAGCAGGAGCTGGATCTTCTTCTGCTGAACGACCTGCTGCTGAACGTTCTGATAATCGTTGATCAGCTGCTCGATTGCGTAAGTCTGAGCCAGAACGATCGGCTGCGAGGCTTGGGAAAGCTGCTGCTCTTTCTGCTGGATTTGCTGCACGACCCCAGGATTAGCCTGAACTTCGGCCTGAGAGACCTGGCCGTTCTTATCCGTATCGAGGCTCTGCTGCAGCGTCTGCATTTCCTGACGCAGGGTGCGCAGCTGGGCGATCTGCGCTGTATATTGCTGATCGATCTGCTGATAGGCGTTTATCCGCGCTTGGCTGCGAACGATCACGGCTTCGGGGCTGCTGGTGGCAATCCCGGCAACCTGCGCCGCAGCAGGCGTTGCGATGGCTGCAACACTGACGAGCGAGGCAGCGGCGACGGTCTTGGTGAAAATGTTCATCAGAATTGCGTTCCTACGTTGAAGGAGAAGACCTTGGTATCGTCTCCGACCTGCTTTTTAAGCACATGAGATACATCGATCCTGAACGGACCAAAGGGCGAGTTCCAGTTCACGCCGACACCTACCGAAATACGCGGAGAGGCACTGTCGCCGACGAAGACTTCCTTGAAATACGTGCCCGAGATAATACTCGGCGGATTGACCGTACCGTCAGGAGCCACCGGATTGGTTACGAGCTGGGTCGTCGGCTGGCCTTCTGCGTTCACACCGGACTGGACAAATAGCAGATCGCCATCGGCGTTCGATGCCTGCACTCCGTTAGGATAATCTTGCAGGATCGGGGTCTTCACATTGAACAGCGAGCCTACGTCCACAAAGAGCGAAGGACGAAGCCCCATTTCCCGAGCCCCGCTGCCCAGAGGAATTTCAAGCTCAGCCCGCCCCAGATAGTAAGCCTTACCGCCAAGCGCATCATCGACGCGCCGATCGCCTGCAAGAGCTTCTTCGATCGTCTGCGGGACAAGCGGAGTGGAAGGATCACCATCGTCATCGAGATACTGCAGACGAACAACACGCGGTCCGACGCCGCGTATATCGAAGCCGCGCATCTGTGGTTCACCAAGCTGGAAACGGTCCGTCAGGCGTACATCATCCTGACCATCGATATTCTTGTTTTCCAGGCTGTGGATCAAGCCACCTTCGGCAGCGAGCGAGAAAATGAAACCACCACCAACGGGCCAGTACTTGGCCGCCTTCGCTCGCGAGCGAATATATTTGGCATCTCCACCCAGACCGGCGAATTCAGTCGTCCAGCTTGCCGATTCACCGCGGGTCGGACGCAGGCGGCTGTTCAGCGTGTTATAGTTGAACGTGAGACCAAGGATCGAGCTGGACCGTTTACCAATCGCTTCGCACAGATACCGGCTGGCAAGCAGCGGATCGCAGGTTGCCACGCCATCGCCGTCGCGATCCGAGAAATACAGCGATTCATCGACCGACACGTCGTCGTAATTGAATGTGTAACTACCCACGGCGGACAGATATTCGGTCAACGGCACACCCGCCCGCAAAGACGCACCGGTAGTAGACTGCTTGAAGGTCGTATTGCGCGAATTATTGCGGAAATTGAAGCTGTTCAGGTCGCGGCGATAGATATCGACGCCCGCCGAGATATTACGATCAAACACATAGGGTTCGGTAAAGCTGACCTGGGCAGACTTCGAATACCGCGAATAATTCAGGCTGAGGCCGACCGTCTGGCCACGACCGCGGAAGTTACGCTGCCGGACGGAGCCAGCGAGAATGAAATTCTCGATACTCGAAAAACCGGCCGACAGTTGCAATTCACCGGTGGGCTGCTCTTCGACATTCGCTTCGAGGATGATGCGATCGGGCGCACTGCCTTCAACCTGGTTGATTTCGAAATTCTGCTGGAAATACCCCAGTGAATTGATGCGGGCAGTCGATCGGGCGACGGACAGCGAATTGAAGGCATCGCCTTCGGAAATACGGAACTCGCGCCGGACGACCTTGTCCTGCGTCAGCGTGTTGCCGTTGACATCGATGCGTTCGACATAAACGCGCGGCGCTTCACGCAGCACGAACGTGACATTCATGGTCAGGGTTTCGGGATCCCGCCGGAAGCTGGGCGACACATCGGCAAAAGCATAACCGAAAGTGCCCGCCAATTCGGTCATCTGCTCGACAGTGTCTTCCACCAGCTTGGCATCATACCAGTCGCCGCTTTTCATCGGTAGACGTGCAGTCATTGCCGTATCATCGAAATCGCGCAGACGAGATTCGACGTCGACATCACCGAATTTGTATCGCTCGCCTTCTTCGACCACATAGGTGATGATGAAGTCGCGCTTGTCGGGCGTAAGTTCGGCAACGGCCGAAACTACGCGGAAGTCGGCATACCCTTCGGTCAGGTAGAACTGGCGCAGCTTCTGCTGGTCGAAGGCCAGACGATCGGGATCGTAGCTGGTGTTGGAACTCAGGAAACTGGTCAGGCGCGCCTGCTTGGTGATCATCTCACCGCGCAGCTCACCGTCCGAAAACGCTTCGTTGCCGATGATGTTGATCTGGCGGACCTTGGACTTGGGGCCTTCGCTGATCTCGAAAACGATATCGACACGGTTCTGTGACAGTTCGACCATTTTCGGTTCGACCGTCGCCGCGAAGCGGCCTTGGCGCTTGTAAAGCTCGATGATGCGAGCCACATCGGCACGCACCTTGGAACGGGTGAAAATCTGGCGCGGCGAGAGTTTGATCTCGGGCAGAATCTTGTCGTTCTTGATCCGCTTGTTACCTTCGAGAATGATGCGGTTGATGACCGGGTTTTCAACCACGGTGATCACCACGTTCCCGTTGTTGTTCACAACGCTCGCGTTGGAGAACAGCTCGGTAGCGTACACGTCTTTCAGAACCTGGTCGCCGACTGCCTGCGTCCACACATCACCCGGGCGCAGCTTGATATAGGACAGGATCGTATTGGGCTCGAGACGCTCCGCCCCGCTCACCGCAATGGTCTGAACCACATTCTGCTGAGCGACGGCAGCGGGCGCAGGAGATGCCCCCTCATCGCTTTGCTGGCCTGCCGGAACAGGGGCAGGAGATGGCGCCGCGGCGTCCTCATCCTGCGCGAATACCGCAGTGGGCATTCCGGCAAGCATGGTCCCGGCCAAAAGGCCGATCGCCAGCCGCGCGGCAGAGTTCTTGCGACGCATAGCGGCAGAAGCAAATTCAGTCATCGACAAGGAGATTCCCGTCTTCGTTACACTTACAGCAGACCCGGCAGGAGCAGTCCCCGATCCGGCATCGGGCCGCGTCGTGCGGGGCGACCTACTGTCCCCCTGCCCGAAGCGCCTTTGCCAATCAAGCTTTGCTGCTATGATTTGCCGGTATCTTGCTCCGTTTCCCCGGTTATTTCCCGAATACCGGGAGATGCACCAGATCGTTGATCGTGACGAATATCATCAGCATAAGCACGAGGGCCACGCCGGCGCGATACGCCACTTCGGTTCCACGAGGACCCACCGGCTTCCGGCGGACTGCTTCTGCCGCGTAGAAAGCCAAGTGCCCGCCGTCGAGCGCCGGAATTGGCAGCAGATTGATGAATGCCAAGTTAAGCGAGATCAGCGCCACGAAATTGATGAAGGCCATTCCGCCCAGGCTCAGCTGTTCGCCCGAGAATTTCGCGATCTTCACCGGCCCGCCCAATTCCTGGACCGAACGCTCTCCGGTGAAGATCTGGCCTATGCCGGTCACCATCATATCGACGATGCCGATCGAATGGTCGACCGCCAGTCCCAGCGAGGCGACCATGCCCTGCGGCTCGAAGTCGAAAGAGGATGCGCCCGAAGCGATCCCGATCATGCCGACCTTGGACACATTGCCGAAGCGATCTTCCATTTCGACGCTGCGAACCGGCACGGAAAATGTCTGTTCCACCCCGCCGCGTTCGACCGTAATGTCCAGCGTCCGCCCGGGATAGAGCATGATGGAATCCTGCACATCGCGGAAATCCGTCATCCGTTCCCCTTCAACGGCCACGATCCGGTCACCGATTTCGATACCGGCAGCGCGTGCAGGCGAGACCTCCGCAAACTCCGCCACGGCCAGCTGCTGTTCGGCATCGGCCGGCACGGGCTTGCCGTACAGGGCGAAGAAGCTCGCGAAAATGGCCAGCGTCAGCAGAATATTCGTGGCCGGCCCGGCAAAGACGATCAGCGCACGCTTCCACAGCGCGGCATGGTGGAAACTGCCTGCCCGCTCCTCCGCGGTGGCATTCATCGACGCTTGCGGATCGGGAATGCTGGCCGGGTTCATATCCCCCTTGAACTGGACATAGCCACCCAGCGGCAGTGCGCTCAGCTTCCAGCGTGTGCCACGCCGGTCGGTAAAGCCCCAGATTTCCTTGCCGAAACCCACCGAGAAGGCTTCAGCGTGGACCCCGAACCAGCGGCCGACCAGATAATGGCCCAACTCGTGGATGGTCACCAGCGGTCCCAGCAAGAGGGGGAAGCCGATAACGTAATAGAGCCAGAGAGGCAGGTTCAATTCCACGGGTCAGGCAAGCTCCAGCATTTCGGTGGCCCGCATCCGCGTCGCTTCGTCGACGCGCAGAACGTCTTCCAGCGTCCGCGGGGCATCGGGCAAATCACCTTGGTTGAGAACACGC
Source organism: Pseudomonadota bacterium (assembly GCA_023394965.1). GTDB lineage: Bacteria > Pseudomonadota > Alphaproteobacteria > Sphingomonadales > Sphingomonadaceae > Qipengyuania. The sequence goes on from JAEWZX010000007.1 coordinate 211,127, forward strand.
TCCACCAGTACCGCGATCCTGCTGAACCCAATCTGACGGTCAAGAAAGGCCGCGACGGCAATTTCGTTTGCCGCATTGAGCACGGCCGGCGCCGCTCCGCCCGCTTCGGCTGCCTCGCGCGCCAGTCTGGTGGCGGGAAAGCGCACTTCATCCGGCGCGAAAAAGGACAGTTCCCCAATTTTCGGCAGGTCGAGCGGCGTCATCGGCGTGTCCATCCGCGCGGGCCAGGCAAGGCACGAGGCAATGGGCACGCGCATATCGGATGGGCCGAGCTGTGCCAGCGTGGACCCGTCGCGATATTCGACCAGCGAATGGATCACACTCTGCGGGTGCACGACAATGCGGATCCGGTCGAGGCCGAGCGGAAAGAGATGATGCGCCTCGATCAGTTCGAGACCCTTGTTGAACATGGTCGCGCTGTCGACGCTGATCTTGGCGCCCATGTCCCAGTTGGGATGAGCGATCGCCTGCTCGGGCGTGACGGCAGACAGATCCTCCACCGTGCGGAGCGGCCCGCCGCTGGCAGTCAGCGTGATCGAGCGGACATCGCTGATTTTCCCGCCCTGCAGGCATTGGAAAATGGCATTGTGTTCGCTGTCCACGGGCAGCAGCGTCGCGCCGTGTTTTGCCACGGCGGCGGTCATCACCTCGCCTGCGGAAACCAGCGCTTCCTTATTGGCCAGCGCGACGGTGGCACCCTGCTCTATCGCGGCCATGGTCGGGCCGAGCCCGGCACAGCCGACGATGGCGGCCACGGTCAGATCGACCGGCCGCGCCGCCGCTTCGCACAGCGCCGCCTTGCCGGCAGCCGCGTCGATGCCGCTGCCGGCAAGAGCTTTGCGCAGGTCGGCCAGGCAGCTTTCGTCCGCCACCACCGCGATTTCGGCCCCGAATTCACGCGCCGCCGCCGCCAGAGTGGCGACCTGGCAATTCGCGGTCAGCGCGACCACGCGCCAGTCGTCCCGGTTGCGACGAATGAGGTCGAGCGTCTGATCCCCGACCGAACCCGTTGCGCCAAGGATCGAAATCGAACGGGTCATGCCGGCATCCCCAGCACCATCCCGGCCAGCAGAGCCACCGGAATCATCCCATCTGTCCGGTCGAAGAAGCCACCATGCCCTGGGATCAGGTTGGAGCTGTCTTTCACCCCGGCCTTGCGCTTGAGCCAGCTTTCAAGGAAATCGCCCGCCTGCGCTGCGACGGCGATCAGCCCGCCCATGGCAATGATCCGTACCATGTCCGCCGCGCTTTCAGGAACCAGCGAGACATCCAGCTTTGGCGCTAAGGAGACCGAATATATCAATATCCATGTGGTTGCCCCCACCACACCGCCCAACAGTCCGGCCCATGTCTTGGACGGGCTGATCCGCGGGGCTATCTTCGGGCCCCCCAGCGTGCGTCCGAAGAAATAGGCGAAGGTATCGACACAGATCACCGCACCGACGATCCCGACGATCAGGATGACGGGGAATTGGGTCAGAATATAGCCTGCAAATCCGACATAGAGCGCCCCCGCCACGATCCCGGCAAAGCGAAAGGGCGGCCGTGCAGTGGCACGCACCACCAGCAGCACCAGTTCGACCAGCGTTGCCAGCACCACCGCCAGAATGAACCCGTCGAGCCAGGGATCGCCCGCCAGCACCGCGCCAACCGCAATGGCGATCATCACCGCCGCCGATGCGGCGCGCTTGGGCAAATCGGATGTGCGCACGGCCAGCGGCACACGGACATACCGTTTTGCCGTGGCCTTCATCCGGTCGCGCCTGCGCAATTCTGCCTGCGGCTCATCGCCCGCCAAAGCGTCTCTCCCGTTCCCCATATTCCACCAGCGCACTTTTCAGGTGGTCCGGTGTAAAGTCCGGCCACAGCACGTCGAGGAACAGCATCTCCGCGTAAGCCGCCTGCCACAAGAGAAAATTGGACAGCCGCACTTCGCCGCTGGTGCGAATAAGCAGGTCGAGCGGCGGCAGCGCCGCACTGTAAAGATGGCGCGCCAGGCTTTCTTCGGTGATGTCGCCTTCTGCTGCGGCTGCGCGCGCCGCATGGACGATTTCGGCATGGGATCCGTAATTCAGCGCCACGGCAAGCGTACGCGAACCCTGCGCCGTCTTTTCCAGCGCATCTTCCAGCATGGCGACGATATCTGGGGCCAGACCCTTCCAGTCACCCAGAATGTGCAGTTTCACATCGTTGGCGATAAATTCAGGCAGGTCCGATTTGATGAACTTGCGCATCAAGTTCATCAAATCGTCGACTTCTTCTTCGGGCCGTTTCCAGTTTTCACTGCTGAAGGCGTACAGCGTCAGACATTCGACGCTCGTATCCTTGAGGCTGCGCACCAGCGCGCGCACCGCCTCAACCCCCTTGCGATGCCCCATGGCGCGGGGCAGGTGCTTGCGCTTCGCCCAGCGGCCATTGCCATCCATGATGATGGCCACATGCCGGGCGTGCTGCCCTTCCCCGTTCATCTTTCCGCTCCCAGTCCTGCCCGATCTATTGCGACAGGATTTCCTGAACCTTCTTCTCTACCGTCGCGTCCGTTTCGGCGACATATTTGTCGGTCAGTTTCTGGACTTCATCCTCGGACCGCTTGCGATCGTCTTCGGAGATTTCCTTCTTCTTTTCGTCGTATTTTAACGCTTCCATACCGTCGCGGCGCACGTTGCGAATGGCGATCTTGGCCTTTTCGCCATATTCGCCGGCCAGTTTGGCCAGTTCCTTGCGGCGTTCCTGGGTCAGGTCGGGCATCGGCAGGCGCACGTTTTGGCCGTCGATCATCGGGTTCAGGCCCAGATTGGCCTTGGCGATACCCTTTTCGACTGCCGTGACATTGGCCTTGTCCCACACCTGCACGCTCAGCATACGCGGTTCGGGCGCGCTGACGGTGGCGACCTGGTTCAGCGGCATCATCGATCCATAAACTTCGACCACGACCGGGTCGAGCAGGCTGGTGTTGGCACGGCCCGTGCGCAGGCCCGCAAGGTCACCCTTCAGGCTTTCGACTGCGCCCTTCATGCGGCGTTCGATATCGGCTTTGTCGTACTTGGCCATGGCGGCTTCCTCTTACTTCTTCTCGTTCGTGACGATCGTCTGCACACCCTGCCCGCTCAGTACGCGGGCGAGATTGCCTTTCTCGCGGATCGAGAAGACGACAATCGGTATATTGTTGTCGCGGCACAGGGCCACTGCACTGGCATCCATGACCTTCAGGTCGTCTGCCAGAACCTTGCCGTAAGTGACGGTATCGAAACGCGTCGCAGCGGCATTCTTCTTGGGGTCGCTGTCATAGACCCCGTCGACGCTGGTGCCCTTCAGCAGCGCATCGCAATTCATTTCCGCCGCCCGCAGGGCCGCGCCGCTATCGGTAGTGAAATAGGGGGCTCCCACACCGGCGGCAAAGATCACGATGCGGCCTTTTTCCAGATGCCGTTCGGCGCGGCGGCGGATCACCGGTTCGCACACCTGATCCATCTGCACCGCGCTCTGCACGCGGGTCTGCACACCCAGCTGTTCAAGCGCGCTCTGCATCGCCAGCGCATTCATCACCGTGGCCAGCATACCCATGTAATCGGCCTGCGCGCGGTCCATACCCTGCGCGGCCCCTGCCATACCACGAAAGATATTGCCGCCGCCGATGACCAGACAGATTTCAAGCCCTGTTTCACGCGCCGTCTTCACTTCCTGCGCCAGTTCCATGACAAAAGCCGGATCTATCCCGAACTGCTGGTCACCCATCAGGACTTCGCCTGACAGTTTCAGGAGGACACGCTTCATCGTCTTAAGAGGCATGGAGGCGGAGAATCCGTGTTGCGCAAGAGGGTTGCGGCTCCTTAGCCCCGAAGGGGCACAGGCGCAAAGGGAAAGCCAAGCTTTACCCTGCCGCAACATTGGCCAGTAATTTCAAAGACCCTAGTGACGCGGTGGACCGGGCCGGATAAAGCACTCGCCCAATAATCCCGTTCTTGCATGTTCGTGCCAGCACGGCGGGAAGCGGGAACGGGAGAATGCATGTCGGATGAAATTCGCCACCAGGGTCGGTACGAAGACTATGACGCGCCCGCATCGCCCGGGCTGCGGCCCGCGCGGCTGACCTGGGCACTTCGCGCCCTTGGGCCAGTTGCTGCACTGGCGGTGTGGCTGGCGCTGGACGGGGCGCAGAATCTGGCACCGGATGCGCGCGCTGTGGCCGCAATCGCCACATTGATGGCAGTATGGTGGACGACCGAAGCCATTCCGCTGGCAGCCACCTCGCTCCTGCCCATCGTGCTGATGCCGATGGTTACCGATCTGGATGTGGCGGGTAGCACTGCCCCCTATGCCAGCTCTATCGTATTCCTGTTTCTGGGCGGGTTTCTGATCGCCATCGCCATGGAAAAATGGAATCTTCACCGGCGCATCGCGCTGTGGACGCTGCGCCGGGTGGGCACCTCGCCCAAGCAGATCGTTCTCGGGCTGATGCTGGCCACCGGTTTCCTGTCGATGTGGGTATCCAACACCGCCACCACGCTGATGATGCTGCCCATCGGCCTGTCGGTGATCGCGTTGATGGGGGATCGCGCGAACCCGGCGTCTGCCGGGGAAGACAACACCGCCGCCCTACCCCGCCCGGGTCATGTCGAACTGGGCGAAGATACCAATATCCGCCGCTTCGCCATCTGCCTGATGCTGGCCATCGCCTGGTCCGCCAGCATGGGCGGCCTGGGCACGCTTTTGGGCAGCCCGCCGAATGCGATCATCGCCGGCTATGCCAGCACGGAACTGGGGGTGGAAATCGGCTTTCTCGACTGGATGATGCTGGGCGTACCGACCGCGTTCGCCTTCATCCTGATCGGCTGGCTGTTGATGACACGCCTGCTTTATCGCTTCGATCTCGACGATATTCCGGGCGGTCGCGACATGATCGAAACGGAAATCCGCAAGCTCGGCCCGGTCTCTCAGGGTGAAAAAATGGTTGCCGCGGTGTTCGTCGGCGCCGCCTTCCTGTGGGTGGTGCCCGGCCTGCTTTCCAGCGTCCCCGGCTTGGGCGACAATCTCAGCTGGTTCGGGCAGATGGACGACACCGCCGTCGCCATTGCCGCCGGCATCGCCATGTTCATTCTGCCCGGACGCGGGCGGCGGGAAATGGTGCTGACCTGGAAAGACGCCGAAGACGGGCTGCCCTGGGGTGTGCTGCTGCTGTTCGGCGGCGGGCTCAGCCTGGCCAGCGCCGTGGCCGCCACCGGGCTCGACGCCTGGTTCGGTGTGCAGGCAAGCGGGCTTGGCACCTTGCCCCTCGTCCTGCTGATTGCGGCCGTGGTGGCAATCGTGCTGTTCCTGACCGAAGTCACCAGCAATACGGCCACCGCAGCCACCTTCATTCCCATTCTGGGCGGGGTCGCGCTGGGCATCGGGGTCGATCCGCTGGGCCTGCTGATCCCCGCAGCCTTCGCCGCCACCTGTGCCTTCATGCTGCCGGTTGGCACGCCGCCCAATGCGATCGTGTTCAGCACCGGTGCCGTGACCATTGCCGAAATGGCCCGTGGGGGGCTGGTGCTCAACCTGATCGGCGTCGTGCTGATCACGCTGTTCTGCTATTTCCTGGGCGGGGTGACGATGGGGCTCTCGTTCTAGCGCAAGCGCGCGGACGGACCGTCTGTCTGTCCGATTTCCTACACGCATTCCGCCTGTTACCTTCGCATCGGGCCTCTTACATCTCGATTCGGCCACCACCCGCGCACGATCGCCTCTCCCATGCACGAACTTGGATAAAGACTCCGCCCGCCTCAGCGTCGCGCGCACGAAAAGGGCCGCCGAACACGCGGTCCGGCGGCCCAATTGCGTAGGAAGCGGGTTCGCTTAGCCGGCGACGGCTGCGGCGACCTCGGCGGCGAAGTCGCTCTCTTCCTTCTCGATGCCTTCGCCCAGCTGGAAGCGGACATAGTCCACCAGCTCGACCTTGGCGCCGACATCCTTGGCAGCCTGCTCGACCACCTGCGCGATGGGGGTCTTGTTATCCATGACGAAAATCTGGCTGAGCAGCGCGTTCTCCTTGGCGTACTTGCCAATCGCGCCTTCGACCATCTTTTCCTGGACGTTTTCAGGCTTGCCGCTTTCCGCAGCCTTTTCCTTGGCGATCGCACGTTCGCGTTCGATCACTTCGGCGTCGAGACCGTCAGCGGTTAGCGCCTGCGGGAATGCCGCGGCGATGTGCATGCCGAGCTTCTTGCCCAGCTCTTCCAGCTTGGCCTTGTCGCCTTCGCTTTCGAGAGCAACGAGCACGCCGATCTTGCCGAGATCCGGCGCTACGGCATTGTGCATATAGGGCACGACGACGCCATCGGTAACCGAAACGGTCTTCATGCGACGAACCTGCTGGTTTTCGCCGATCGTGGCGACATTGTCGGTCAGCTTGTCAGCCACGGTACCGCCAGTGGGATAGTCGGCAGCCTTGAGGGTGTCGACATCGTCACCGTCGGTGGTGAGGGCAACCTGCGTGGTCTTGCGAACGAAGTCCTGGAACTGGTCGTTCTTGGCTACGAAGTCCGTTTCCGAGTTCACTTCGACGGCAACGCCCTTCGTACCTTCGACAGCGATGCCGACGAGACCTTCGGCGGCGGTACGGCTCGACTTCTTCTGGGCAGTGGCGAGGCCCTTGGCGCGGAGCGCGTCGACCGCAGCTTCGATATCGCCATTCGCGGCTTCCAGCGCCTTCTTGGCGTCCATCATACCCGCGCCGGTCTTTTCGCGGAGAGCCTTTACGTCAGCGGCAGTGAATGCAGCCATGGTAGTTTCCTTCTAGAAATGATGTGCGGGCACCGGGCCAGCTGGGTAGCGGCCCGGCGCGTAACTCCGCTTTGTGACGGGCGCGTGATGGCGCCCGATCGATAGAGAGCTTTAGGCCGCCGCAGTTTCTTCCGGCGGATTTTCCATCGCGCCCATGTCGGCACCCGAATCCTGGATACCTTCGCCCTTGCCGCTCTTGGCTGCATTGGCGATCGCATCACAGTACAGACGGATGGCGCGCGCAGCGTCATCATTGCCGGGGATCGGGAAAGCGATGCCTTCCGGATCCACATTGGTGTCGAGCACGGCGACTACGGGGATGCCAAGAACGTTGGCTTCCTTGATCGCCAGGTCTTCCATGTTTGCATCGATCACGAACATGACATCGGGAATGCCGCCCATGTTGCGGATGCCGCCGAGCGACATTTCGAGCTTGTCCCGCTTGCGAGTCAGATCGAGGACTTCCTTCTTGGTCAGACCGGCAGTGTCACCCGAAAGGCGCTCGTCGAGCGTCTTGAGATACTTGATGCGTTCGCTGATGGTCTTCCAGTTGGTAAGCATGCCGCCAAGCCACCGGTGGTTTACGAAGTGCTGGCCCGAAGCGAGCGCGGCTTCGCGGATCGCATCCTGCGCCTGGCGCTTGGTACCGACGAACAACACCTTGCCGCCCGAACGTGCGGTCTGCTGGACGAAATCGAGCGCGCGGGCGAACAGTGGCACCGTCTGCGACAGGTCGATGATGTGGATGCCATTACGCGCGCCGAAGATGTACGGCTTCATGCGCGGATTCCAACGGTGGGTCTGGTGGCCGAAGTGCGATCCGGCCTCGATCAATTGCTGCATCGTGACGGTAGGAGCCGCCATAATCATATTCCTTTCCGGTTATACCTCTGGAAAGCTGGAACCCGAATGCGGTGATATCCCGCGGCGGGCACCGGTATGATGTGCCTTCCATGTGGATTTGCCCGCCCGGATAAAGTCGGAGAACGACCGAATCACGAGCAGACCGGGCGCCCCTAAACCAAATATATGGGGAAATCCAGCCTCGATTCATCGCGGAAAAAGGGAATCCGGGCTTGAAAAGTACTTGACAGGCAGGAACAAAAGGAGAACGTATCTCTCATCACTGGAACCACCGGTACGCATCGCAGGTTTTTCCACCAGATTTCCCCAGTCTGTCAACAAACTTGTCAGAAGTTGGGAATGGAGATTTAGAAATGTTCGCACTGTTCCTGATCGCTCTTCTCGCTGTAGCTGCTACAGCGGCTATGGGAGTTCTCGCCGATAGCGGGCTGCGTTGGTGGTCTGCGTTTCTCGGGTTGAGGCGTGATCTCAAAAGTGGAAATGCGCCGGGCTTGCCCTCCCTGCGTTCAGCCGCAACAATTGGTGGTCACACGGCTTTCGACCGATCGCAGCTTGGTCGGGTTACAAAGGACGCGATCAGCTACGCCGCTTGATCTTCGAGTAACGCATCAAGGTATAGGGCAGAAGAAGCAAATATCCTGCACATACTGCACTTAGCGTCCACCAGGGCTCAACCAGAAGAGCGGCAAAAAGCAGCCCGACGAAGGCGAGAACCTCCAACCTGATTCCACGGCGTGGACGGAGAGAAGTCCAGCTGGGAGTTGCCATGCTGGAAATCATCAGAACAGCAATGGCAACCAGCCACAAACCAACCAGAAGGGGGTGGCGCAATTCATCCACCCCAGTGGCCATCCATAAATAGAATGGCGCAAATGCAAGCCCTGCCCCCAAAGGAGCAGGCACGCCCGTAAGGAAGCCGAGTGATTTATGCGGCTGGTCTTTAACATCGATCTGCGCATTGAACCGAGCAAGCCGCAGTGCACAGCAGATCGCGAAAGCCAGAGCGGCAAACCAGCCAAGTCTTGGCTCGGCCGACAGTGACCAGAGATATATGATGATGGCTGGAGCGGTCCCGAAGCTTAGCGAATCGGCCAAACTGTCGAGTTCCGCACCAAAACGGGACTGAGCCTTGAGCGCACGGGCTATTCGCCCGTCGATGCCGTCAAGCAGCCCGGCAAGGATAATCGCGACGACCGCTGCGCCCCAATTCTCGCTGATCGCGAAACGAATGCCTGTAAGGCCGGAACACAGCGCGGCCGCAGTAACCGCATTCGGCACCATTGCTCGCAGCGTCAATGCACGCGAACTGCCCATTACTGGGCGCTCATCCTCTGCCGCCTTGGGTCCCAGCCTTGCGCGCTCTTCAGGCTCTGCCGGAGACTGAGGCGGCAGTAGGCTCACTGGGAAACGCCTTCGATCAAGTATTGTGCGCCAATTTCCGCCAACACCGTCTCACCCGCGATCACTTTCTGGCCAAGCAAGACCTTCGAATCCGTACCGGCTGGCAAGTAAACATCGACCCGGCTGCCAAAGCGAATCAAGCCGATGCGCTGGCCCAAACCCACGGTGTCTCCCGGCTTAACGAAGGGGACGATCCTGCGAGCAACCAGTCCAGCAATCTGGGTAAAGCCAATCTTCAGGCCATCAGTGCGCTCAACCAGAATGTGCTGACGCTCGTTTTCCTCGCTCGCCTTGTCCAGGCCCGCATCGACAAAGCTGCCGGGGATATAGACTACGCGGCGTATCGTCCCAGCAATTGGGGAACGGTTGATGTGCACATCGAACACCGACATGAAAATCGAGACGCGGGTTACCTTGCCTGCCTGAAGGCCGAGATGTTCGCTGCCATCATCGACGATCATTTCGGTTGGCGGATCGACTTCGGCTATCAGCGAAACGAGCCCATCCGCAGGAGCCACGATGAACTTGTCATCCTGAGGCACCACCCGCTGAGGATCGCGGAAAAACGCAAAGACGCCCAATGAAAGCAGTAGCAAAGGCCACCCCACGATTTCCCAATCGAGCCCGATCAGGAATACGAGGCTTACAACGACTGCTATAACACCGAACTTGCGTCCTTCGGGATGAATGGGGGGCCATGACCAGCGCACGTCGCCGCGGCCATGATTGTCGAGAAGATCACCAAGCATGATCGTCACCTAAGGCCTGGAGCCAATAGTCACAAGGTGTTATGCCATTTTACGCACGAACACAGCCCCTACCGAATATCCGGCGCCGAAACTGCATATCAGCCCCTCATCACCCGCTGCCAAGTCATCGCTATGCTTATGGAAGGCAATGATTGATCCTGCGCTGGAGGTATTGGCATAGGTATCAAGAACGGTAGGGCTTTCATCCGCGCTCGCTTCATGGCCCAACACGCGGTGAGAAATAAGGCGATTCATTCCGGCATTGGCTTGATGCAACCACAACCGCCTCAGACCTTGAGGATCAAGACCAAGCTTTTCAGCTTCAGTCACAATCATCTCGGCGACCATCGGCACCACTTCCTTGAAAACCTTACGCCCTTCCTGGACGAAAAGCTTGTCCGCCTTACCCTCGCCTTCAGGCACCGCGCGATTCAGGAAGCCGAAATTATTGCGAATATTGTTCGAGAAGACCGTTTTCAGCTTGGTCCCAAGAATGTCCCAATGGGTTGCCGGCGCAATCGCCGCATCTTCGACCAGCACGGCGGTTGCCACATCGCCGAAGATAAAATGGCTATCGCGATCGCGCCAGTTGAGATGACCGCTGGTTATTTCGGGGCTGACAACCAGCACACTCTTTGCATTGCCGGACCGGATATAGTCGGCTGCCGTCTGGATGCCGAAAGTGGCCGAAGAACAGGCGACATTCATGTCGAAACCGAAGCCATCGATGCCCAATTCCTGCTGAATTTCTATCGCCATCGCAGGATAGGGCCGCTCCATATTGGATGCCGCACAAAGAACGGCATCCACATCCGCAACATCCCGCCCTGCCCGGTCCAGTGCTTGCCTGGCGGCCTTTACGCCGATTTCTGCCATCACAGAAAGCTCGTCATTCGAGCGCTCAGGCCAGCGCGGCGCCATAATTTCCGGGTCGAGAATCGGCTGTTTCGCTATGACATGCCGCGCCCTGATGCCGCTCGCCTTTTCGATGAACTCAACCGAACTCATCTGCAGCGCCTCCATCTCTCCGGCTTCGATCGCAGCTGCATTATCGACGTTGTAACGTTCGGCATAACGATTGAAGCTTTCGACCAGCTCTTCATTCGTGATCGTATCAGCGGGTGTAAAAAGCCCGGTCGCAGAAATGACCGGGTGTCCTGTCGGCATCTGACGTTTACTCATTTCGACTGATTAGGCCTGCTCTGCCTTTCCGGCAAGCTCCCCCAACGAGACGGCACAGTGCCACTTGGCATCGCTTCCGACAGCGGATAGGTCGGCCCCCATGGAGCCCACGCCCCCCCCTTTATCGAACGATTTGTGCCAAGCCTGTGCCATTCGCAACCGGGCGATATGCGCAGATCTCGACAGTCGCGAGATCAGCCTGCTCAATCGTCTTGGCCGTCGCCGCAAGCTGACAGCGGGCGAGCACTTGATGTGGGAAGGTGATGAAGCAGTACTCGTGGCCAATGTCCTTGAAGGCGTTTTGAAGCTGTCTTCTCATTCCTCCGACGGGAAAGAACAGATCCTTGGTCTTGTTTACCCGTCCGACTTTCTTGGCCGCCCTTTTGGGCAAACCTCCCCCTATGGCGTTGAGGCACTGACCGACGCGTATATTTGTGTTTTCGAGCGCAAGGACTTTGATCGGTTCGCCCGCGAGCATCCGCGCCTGGAGCACAAGCTTCTGGAACGCACTCTGAGCGAATTGGACCGCAGCCGTCGCTGGATGGTGTTGCTTGGTCGGATGACTGCAGAACAAAAGGTTGCAAGCTTTTTGCTGGAGATGTCGGAGCGTCTCGGCACAAGCCAGATCGACGGGACACGGTTCGTTACTTTGCCACTTTCACGCCAGCAGATAGCCGACGTGCTGGGCCTGACGATAGAAACCGTCAGCCGACAAATGACACGGCTGCGTGATGACGGCATGATCAAACTGCCCTCCCGCCGCGAAATCATTCTCCGCTCGGAGAACGAGCTTCGAGAGCGAACACTATAGGCTCCTAAAGATCCCGTCCTCTCACAAACGGTGAAATTTTACCGGGTTATAGGAAACTAACTGGATAACTTTCCGCGCTGACCTGTCGGGTCAGGTGAACGCGAATGCTCGCTTCCGTAAAGTCTGTGATTTTGTCTGACAGTGGCCGTGGTGGCAGGGCTTGAATCGAACCGCTAAAATAACGCTTTGATATCAATCCTGTTCTTGGAATGAGCGGGAGGCCTCCCCCACACTCTCCCCCACATTTTCGTTCATTTAGCGGTGGTTCGGTTCAGCGTTTCGGCCAAAAAGCTGAATAAATGGGAGGTTCGTACTGGGCCTGATCGCAACATAATGGCACGTTCTGACCCTGTCCATTTGCGAGTTAGCGGCTTGGTCAGTTCAATGCCCGATGCCGCTCAACCAGCCTATGCAAACTGGCTGTCGTGATGCGCGTTGCCTTGCCGATTTTTACGGTTTCGAGTTCGCCGCTGGATATCAGTTCATAGAGCTTCGTACGCCCGACGCCGATCATGCGGGCAGCGTCATTGACCCTAACGCAGATCGGCTCAACCGATTGCGGCGCACTCATTCTGCCGGTTCCTCTTCCCGATAGTGTGCCGGATCAGCAATCCAGCGATTGATAGCTGACTCATGCCAGCCTGCACCGTGGACGCTGATTTTCACCTGCGACGGGAACGTGCCCTCAGCGATCTTGCGGTAGATGGTGGAGCGGGAAAGACCGGTTCGGTCGAGCACGGTCTTCAGACGGATAATGCGTTCGGTATTGGACATTGGGCCTTCTCATTTTGACATTGGCAGCCCCTCTATGGAACATAATGAGAACATTTTCGCGCAACTCAAGGGTCAGTCCGAGTCAGTTCTTTCGCAGGCCAAGCTGAGATTGCTGAAATTGGGAAGCCTATGGATGCAGCGAGACATGTGTAGACATCTGAAACAAAATTTCGACGCAATCGAAATATTTTTCTGTCGAGCACCCTTCGGTGGCATCGGCGCAAAATAACGTTCCCACAAACCAGATTCTGCACCTGCGATACCGAGATATGCGCGCGAATCGCTCCCGACCCAGTTTCATGAGGGAGGGGCAAAGTTTCTGCCCACCGTGGAAGGGCTTCTTCGGGCCAGATAAGTCGCGCACTGCCTCAAGCTTGCCGCAGCGAATTTTTCCGTCCAGTCACCTGCTATGCCACGCCCGACCCAATTGCCTGCCAGACTAACGCTGACAGAAGTCCAAATCGGTGAGGCGAGCTATGTCGGAAGCCCAGAACACAAAGTTAAACGTTGGTGGGGTGGGCTTCCACAAGCATGGGAAGATGCTAAGGGCCGAGCAAGCCGACCAAAAAAGCAGCATACATCGATTTGCAGGATGGTTAGCAAGAAGGACCGCGAGAAGGCGACGGAATGGGTAAGAATTGCGCTGAGGCAGGGGCAATTTCGCTATTTTGAAGGTGATAAGACTTATCCAAAGCACATATGGTACAAGGATACTGAAGGGCAGTATTGGTTCGGATTCGCGGTGAACCAGATTGCTGGCACCTACAAAGGTTGGCCAATTGACGAGGCGGAAAAGCGTGAAATGTTCGATTAAATGGCTGGATCAGGCAGAGAACGCGGCGCCAGAGGAGCGCGCGACTGTTGCTGATTTCACGCTAGAGTTGAGCGGCCAAAACGTCACAAAGCACCTCATTGACAACGTGCTTGGCGAGAGTGTGACAGTTGCGCTTTACGGCATTGCATCAGGTTTGGCTCACGACTGGTGGAGCATATTCGGCGCGCGCGACCGAGTTTTCTCATTTAGAAAATACCGGACGGGTTTCCTTCTCCCTGACCTTCGCTTCAGCTTTGATGGCGCAATTTTCGATATTGCCGCTTACCAAGTCGCATATTCCGACCCAGATTTGCGATTTTGGGGAGGAAACAGCGAATCTCTAAGTCGCGATGATGCCGAAGCATTTCTTAGTGAACTGATCGAAGAGGTCTTGGAGCGACTGGACGATCGTGGTTTGGACAAAACAGGTGCAGCACTTCGCTGGCAACGAGTCAAACGTTCGCGTCAATCGCAAGAACGTGAGTTCTGCGAGGCTGCCGGCGGCTTAGGCCTAGACCCATATCAAATTGCGGACGAAACAGCCAAGTTTATCGAAGGTGCAGAGAACGTTTTCGACGACGAGGCGCTAATCGAATTTGTATCAGGTGCTACGGAAGTTGACCAAGAGCGTCTCTTAAAGTGGGTTGACCGCATGGTTGGGATGAAAGGCTTCCGTTACCGCCTCTCTGATCTTCGAACGATCGTAGACGTAGCTCAAAAGGAAGATCCTAAGCGGCTTAATGAACCCGCTTGGGCGGTTGGATATCGTCGCGCCAGAGCAATCAGGAAGCAATTGGGAATCGCGCAATCCGACAGGCTCCGTTCGATGTTTGAAATTGCACGGAAATTTGGCGCACCGAAAAATTACAATCTTGCTCCCAAAGTGGATGGGATCAACGCGCTGCGGCGTGAAGCAGAGAATGGGATCGACATTCACGTCCGGAATCACGGTGAATCCGAAGAAGCTAATGTGACCAACCGATTTGCTCTCGCACGTGCGATCGGTGATGCCGCGTGCTTTCCTAGCCCTTCAACTGCGCCCATCAATCGGCTTCACAACGCCTACCGCCAAGCAGCGGGACGAGCATTTGCGGCTGAATTTCTCGCTCCAATTGACGAAATTCGATCCATGCGGGATGACGAACGCGATATCTACTCAATAGCCTCTGAGCTTGGGGTTTCGTCGATGACCATTGAGCACCAGATCGAAAATAACGAGCGCATCGAAGAGGCTTGCGCCATCCCTGGGTAAGCGATGCATCTCAACGATGACCTGAGATCGTTCGCTTCGTAGGCGTGCGCGTTATGGTTTGAAACGGTGATTGATGTAGTCGGTTGTGCCCGCACCGCTCAGCTCTGTCGTCGCGTTACCGCCACGAACGAAAAATCGCTGTTCCTTCCCATCCTTCAGAAATGCAGCCTTTGGCCCCGGCTCGCAACGGACCATAAGAACCCGCTCATCTTCCTGATCTTCGAAATGCGGGTGAACGTAAGGCAAGAATACCTCGCCGATCCTGTCTTTGATGAGGTTGACAAGATGCAGCCCCATCTTGTCTTCGTTGGGGAAGCCATCGGCACCGATGCCCAGGACTTCGCCATCATCGGCCACGCCAATAAGCAGTGTGCCGCCCTTGGCATTGAGGAATCCGGCAATCGTCTTGAGCGCGGACAGATGCATCTTCTCATCCGGCTGACCGGTGTGGAGGTTGATGCGAAGCGTTGACTTGAACTCTACCGCGCCGGTTTCGCCGCCCGCGACCAATTCAGCCACCGAAGGCGGCGCGACTGCTTCAATGGCAGCATCACCGCGCAATTGCTCCCATGCCCGCCTAACGACCTGTGCCATGCGGAGCCGCCGCTCGACCAGGAACTGATCGTAGGGCAATTCCCACCAGAGGTGCGGAAGAGCGTGAAGGCCATAGACCCGTTCGCGCTCTGGCGCGGTCATCTGCGCGTCGAGCGCAGGGACATATTCTGCCGGGGGCTGTTTCCCGATCTTGATATTCTCCGGCCATTCGACCGGAGCAAAGTTGGCAATCTGGTTGATTTGCTTGAGATCGGTAACCCCCTGCCCTTCGAGATAGGCGCGGGGGAACAGATGGTGTTGTTCCAACGAAACCTTCGATCCCTTGATCGCAGGGTCAATCATTGCGGCCAATTTCAAGGGGCTGAAAAGCGCGGGCGCGTCCAGCATGATGAGCGAGGCCTGGTAGGCGAAGAGCGTCGGGCTGCGCGAAGCCGAAGTGGCGAGCTGACTGGGCAGTGTGATTTCCCAGTAGTCGTTTGTCAGCGTGGTGTCGCACATCTCGCGAAGCTTGGCGATGAATGCCTCGCCGCTACCGAGATCACGGACCTGAGCAAGATCGGCTTCGAAGCGCGTTTCTGGCGAACTGGTGTAACGCCCCGTCATTGCCGACATGAAATAAAACTCGGCAATCGCCTGTCGCATCCGGGTGCGATCAATGCCGTAGTCACGAATGCCGATCAGGTAGAGGACGTAGCTGAAAATGATCGCTGCTTCCGAGCTGACCATTTTCTGCCCACGGTAGCCCGCCAGTTTCAGGGCATCGAGGAAGTGATGCCAGTTGGCCAGGTTGAGAACCGCGGACTGGGCTTCGCGCATCAGAGCAAACTGACCCTCGCGCTTGTCTGGGTTGTCCACGCCGGTCGCGGCATCCTTCCCACGCAGCGCGCCATAGACATTAGCCAGCCGCGCCCGCTTGAGCGCCAATCCCACAGTCGCGCGCAGCATCTGGTCTGGCGACGGCTTGATGAAATGGTTGAACGGCGATGCCTGTCCTTCGCTGGGCACTGTGGCCTGAAGCGAGAAATTCTCCAGCTCGACCCGGCCCTCCTCCCAGAAGACCGACATCAACGTCATGATGAAGTCTGCCTGGTTGAGCGCCTTGCCCTTTCCGTTGATGCGCACGAAAACTTCGGCAATGGTTTCTTCGTCGACCGATGACGCGAGGGTTAGAGCAACGAAGTTGTAGTTGGGCAGATTGCGAAGGTGATCGATAGCATCCTCGATAGCCGCCTCTTCGTCGTCCGAGATTTCCCGAATTTCCTTAAGCTGCGAGAGAAAGGCCTTGCGGAACGCACCGGCCTTGAAGTCCGGCGTCCAAAGCACCGAAATATCAGGGATGAAGGCACGGTCCTTTTTGATCGCAGCATCGGCGACATCGAACCGACCAGACAGCGGGTTGAAGGCAATCTGAATGCGCTCTTTCTTGAAGTTGGAGCGGAGGACTTCCATCCCCTTCACGACAGCATACAGAGAGGTGAGGCGCTGCTGGCCATCGACGATTGCCAGTTCAGGGACGGACTGTTTGGGGCCGGTACCGATGCTCTTCAGGCCGCCTTCAGCACCGGTTTTCCAGAACAGCAGGAAACCTGCAGGATAGCCCCGATAAAGGGAGTCGAAGAGATCGCGGACATTGACGTTCGGCCACACGAACGGTCGCTGCAATTCCGGCAGGCCGATCTTGCCCATATCGATGTCTTCGATCAGGGATGAGATCGGAACATTGCTGGTAGTAAAAATCGCCATTGATTGCCCCTGAGATTCAATCCCGAATATCCGCGTCCGGTTGCCCCGCCATGAGCGCGTTGATCCATAGCAGCGCAAGTTCCGGGCTGCGGTAGCGGCTATCAAAGCGAGCGCGTTCGTCGCGCTCGACTATCGGGAAGGTGGAATAGATGTAATGGATGTCTTCGCGCGACTTCGCCGGGTTTGCCGCATCCCACACACCGTAGAGGATGAAATAGAGCGCATCGAGCTTTGCCCGAAGGGTGAAGCGGCGTTCATCGTCCCATTTGAACGGGGGAAGTACTTCGCCCTCCGCATCAACATGCCCAAGATCGCGGGCGAAGGGAGCCATGTCGTGCGCGGTGTAGGTCAATTCGAGCACCGCTTCGCGGACGATCTCCGCTGCGGTCTTTGAACCGAATTTCCGAGAATATGCTTCTGGTGGAATTATCGGCAATTGAGCAAGAATGTATTTGTTTAGGCTTCGGCTTTGAATTTTCTGCCGAGCCACGAAATCGGTGAACGATGATGCGAGATTTGCCTGCAATTGGGTCAGTTGATACGCGTCGGGCTTATCCCAAGTCAGAATGGGCAACTTATTTCCGTATGCCCCGCGCGGGACAACGGCACTGATAACACTGCGGGAATTATTCGTATTGCAGATGTCGTTGAACCCAATTGCATATGGAAAATCGGGGTCGGCATCACTTTCAAGGATCCAGTACCTTGGGACTGGAAGAAAGTTGGGATTTTCCAAGTCTGTCAGGTCGCTGTGAACCGCAACACCTTGGCCACTGATCCGTTCTGTTGGGTTCCGAACTCCTGCATACCGATGGTTGTAAATGCTAACCATCTTGCCCTCATAGAGACGGAGCCAAAGGCCTTTCGCGGATTGAAAACATCCTTCCCCAACAGGCCATGCTCCTTCCTGTTCGGTGAGCATCTTGGCTGTTCGGAAGCCCTCGCTCCTGCTCGTCATATTCACCATCTGACGATATCTGATTGGATAGAGTGGTCGTTCGTTCCGACCTTGCCCCTCGATAAGGATCGGGAAGTTATCATAGGCCTTCGTAAGCAGCCGTAAGCCCTCGGTTGTCCGAAGGATCGGCATGGTGCCCGTGTTTGGATTGAGTCGGTTGAGGGTTTCCTTGGACAGCTCAACCGGCTGCGGCGCGTCCTCGTCCGTAGGCAATTGATGCAGCTTCACTGCGTAATCAAATTTCCTGAATCTCCTCGATTTTCCTCCAACGATGAAAACAGTGGGCTGATCTTCCGCGTGAACATCTTCGAAAAGCCAATGCCTCCGATTTTCGAAAGCGATGAATGCCTTGAGGTGATCGCCTGCCGTAACGTTTTGGATGAAGCCTGAAACGTTGTGATCGGTCCCAATGCCGATAGGGGTTAGCAACCCAATCATACCATTTTCTCGAATGAGCTGGCGCGATCGTTCAACAAAAATCTTGTAGATGTTAAGCTTGCCCGAATTCAGCTCGCAATATCCGCCGCCTGATCTAACGATCTTTGACGCCTGCGTCCTGCGCTCTTGGGCTTCGTTAAACTGGCGCAGAAGATCGGGTCGCAGCTCTTTCAATGCAGCAATCATCTCTTGGCGCTTCGACTTAAGTGGTTCGAGAGCAATCTGCGGATCACGCGCAGCAAACCAAGGTATCTCTTCGAACTCGAAGCGGTCCCAGGGCGGATTACCAACAATCGCATCGAAGCCCCCCTTGCGCTCTGCGCTTGCCCATTCCTGCCAGACGCCGGGGAAGGCGATCTGCCAATTGAGGAACCGTTCTTCCTCGATCAGTTGCCGGGCATCGCGCCAGATTTCGGTGAATACCTCGACCTCTTCGGCCTTGGCCTTGCCGCCTTCCGGTTCCTTGCGACCGCGCGCGATGGGGATGGGATCACCGAACCGTCCGTCCAGCCACAGGCGCACCAGACCCTTGCCGTCCTTGTCGAGATTGAGCCAGTCGAGTGCGTGCATGAAGCTGACGAAGCCATCCAGCTCGCCCGTCATCAGTTCGACATCTTCCCACATCGCAGCGGAGCGATGGGCTTCTGCAATCTCGGCGTCGGTAAGCGCTTCGATGGTCTTCATCGCCTCGGCACTGCGCTGGGCATTGCGCAGTGCGTCGTTCCACAACAACCCGCCGCCCAATCCCTCGGCTTTGTCGATGGCATCGCGCACCCACAGGCCGAACAGGCTGTCACCGCATCGCAGGTGGTGGTCGATGAAGGAGAGCGGCGCGCCGACCGTAAAGGTGTGCAGCCACAGCGCCACCTTGGCGAGTTCCACCGCCATCGGGTTCTTATCCACGCCATAGACGCAACGCTTCAAGACCATGCGGCGAACAATGTGCCGATCGTCAAGCTGGGCCTCGTCGATGGTCCAGCCTTCCTCCCGCGCGTTCTTCAGGATCGTGCGGCGAATTTCGCCGATCCGATCGGACAGCGGGCTGGCATAGTCATGCCCAGCCTGCTCAGCCCCGGCGGTGGCTTCCGCCATCGCTTCGAGCACCTTGTCGGCCATGAGATCGACCAGGCTGACAAGGAAATGGCCTGACCCCATCGCCGGGTCGCAGACGCGCAGACGGAGGATGGCTTGCGCGGGATCGGCATCGCCAAGTTCAGCGCGAATGTAATCTTCCGCATCGCCCTTTTTGATCCGGCCTATCGCCGCCGCGAAGCCTGCATTGGCATCCACGAACAGAGGTTCCAGCGTCTTTTCGAGGATCAGGGTGACCAGCTCGTCCGGCGTGTAGTAGCTGCCGCTGTTCTTGCGCGCGAAGGCATTCGGGCGGACGGCGATAGCGCCATCTTCACGAACCACTTCGTGTTCCAGCAGGCGCTCGTAGATGGAGCCGAGTTGCTGCACGGTGAGGTCGCGATAATTGATGTAGCGCCGGTCGCTGCCCTCGCGCTCGAAAGACAGCTTATCGATGACAGGTGCGAGCACACTGTCGGGCAATCGTATCTGATCGAGCAGTGGCGTATTGGCGGGGGCAAACAGACCGCCGTTGTAAGGCGGAATACCGATGGAGGCATCGCCGCGATCAACGATGCGCGACAGATCAGCGATGCGATTCCAGATTTGCGATGCGCTGGTCGAAAAGGCATCGCCGCGCCCCATGCGATCACCCACTTCAAGGCGTTTGGGGCGCAGCGCGTAGTCGTCATAGCCTTCCGAATTGACCGGCAGCAGATCGCGGTCTTCGGCGTAAAGCAGGAACAGCAGACGATAGAGTAGGACAAGCGAAGCGTCCCGAACTTCCTCCAGCGGTGTCTCCGGTGATGCACCCGCAACGGCAGCGGTCAGTGCAGGGAAGATGTCTTCGAAAACGAGCTTCGAGAGCGACTTGGCGACGCGCTCTTCGTAGAACGCAGCCTCTGCCCGCGCCCGTTCATGGAAAGACCGGCCATCGGCTCCGGTCCTGGCAAAGGCCGTGCGTGAAAAGATTGCGGCGAAGACCCGCAATGCATGGTCACGAGCATCATCATCGACGCCAAGTTCACCTTGGGCATCCAGAACCAGCGCGCCCGCAAGATCGACTTCGAGGAATTCCTCGCTGACCGACCGCGCGCCAGCCCAATAGAGCCGCCAGCGCGAGCCGTTGCTGAGAATGCCCCAACGTAAGCCATGCTCGCTGTTGTCCCCGATCCGGCGAAGGTAACGCAACATCTGCGTCGATGGCGCGACCGCATCTTCTCGTCCCACCGCGCGGTCGAGCGGCCTCGCCCAGCGCTTACTTTCGACAACAGCCGCGCCGTGCTCGTATCGCCGCCATTCCTCTGGTTGGGCGTTGGCACGATCTTTTGCATCGCTATCGATGAACAACAGGCCATCGGGAACATCCAGCCTGCCGCCAGCGGATAGGTTCTGTTGCCTCAGGCTTTCGGACCAGCCCAGTTCCGCCAGGATCGGCCAGATGAAATCGTCTTCGGTCTGACTTTCGTTTGGCGACGATTCGCGCGGGAAGCGAGCCGCGATCGCGGTCAACGATGCGCGCAACGCAGCGGCATCGACCGCCCGATATTCGGTCGATTGCCGGATGGCTTCTTCAAGGTAATCAGTCGTTAGGAACGATCCGGCGAACAATTGCATCGGCATTGACTAGCAGCCAAACAAGAACCGTTCCACGAATAGCTTTGCGCTATCCCAAGGATGGTTTGTCTTCTGCCTGTTCCGCCTCGAAAGCCCTCTTCCCCTTGCGCCGGAACAGCACCAGCGCCTGCGCGCCATCCGGCCCGCGCAACTTGGCGGCGACGGTGAGGAAAGCGCCGTAGAGCGCGGCCCGATCATCATCGGTCAGCTCGACCAGATCAGCCTTGGCGACCAGGCCTCCCAGCTCGATCAGTTGCCTTGTCCGTTCGCGGCGTTTCACCTGCCATTCGCGCATGTCGGTTCGTGCCTTTGCTGCCTCAAGCCGGTGTCTCGCCGCCGCCGAGCGGGAGAGTGCCTTCCGGCTGCTGGCGAGGTCCGCTCGCAGTGCAGTGTGACTTGCCCTGAAAGAAGGCCGCGCCGCGCTTGCGCCAGCCCTCCCCTTTTGCCTTGTCTGTAGAGGTTGCAGCATCGAGCAGCGCTCCCGCTAAGACTTCGGCATCAAGCACGTCGGCCCCGGTTGCCGTAACCAGCGCGCCGAGGTCGCGCACCCGACGCTCCTTCAACTGCTTTGCCTTGTCGGCAAGAGCCTTGAGTTCCGAATCAAAGTCGCGGGGTTTGCGCATGGCTTGTCTCCATCGTTGGTGTGATGGAGCCATGATAATCTTAGCTGTAATCCAATGCAGTAAGGTCGCCGGGACAGTGTGATACCGCCTAGTCCCGATCAGGATTTTATCATGAGAGGGCGCGCTTATACGTCGTGCCGACGCAGGCTTTGGAGTGTAACTGGATTGCCGACATGGCAATCTTTCACTTCAGCGCAAAAGTCATCGGAAGGTCGAGCGGCCGCAGTGCCGTGGCGGCTGCGGCCTATCGTGCGGGCGAGCGGCTGCACGATGAGCGCATCGACAGAACCCATGATTTCACCAACAAGGCAGGCGTCCTTCATTCCGAAGTGATGTTGCCGAAGGACGCGCCGGAAGCCTTCGCGGACCGCGCCACGTTGTGGAACGCGGTCGAGGCAGCCGAGAAGCGCAAGGATGCGCAGCTCGCCCGCGAGGTCGAGTTCGCCCTGCCCCGCGAGTTGTCGAAGAAGGACAACATCAAGCTGGCACGCGAGTTCGTCAAAGCCGAGTTCGTAGAGAAGGGCATGATTGCCGATCTCAATGTCCATTGGGACATCGGCGAAGACGGCAAAGCCAAGCCCCATGCGCATGTCATGCTCACGATGCGCGAAGTGACGAAAGACGGTTTTGGCGCAAAGGTCCGCGACTGGAACAAGACCGCGTTGATCGAACAATGGCGCGAGCGCTGGGCCGATCATGTGAACCACGCGCTGGCTGAACGCGACATCGACACGCGAATCGATCACCGGAGCCTGGAAGCACAGGGCATTGCGCTGGAGCCGCAGGACAAGATCGGCCCCGCCGCTTCGCGCATTGGCGGGCGCGGGCTTGAGGCCGAGCGGATCGAGGAACACCGCGCGATTGCGCAGCGTAACGGCGAGCGGATCATCGCCAATCCCGCTCTAGCGCTGGATGCAATCACGCACCAGCAGGCGACGTTTACCAGGCGCGATCTTGCCGCCTTCGTTCACCGGCACAGCGACGGCAAAGAGCAGTTCGACGCGGCCTACAATGCTGTGCGAAGTTCGCCCGACCTGATTGCCCTGGGCAAGGACGGACGCGGGCAGGATCGGTTCACGTCGCGCGCGATGATCGAGACCGAACAGCGCCTGCACCGCGCCGCCGACGCGATGGCGCAGCGCACCGGGAACGCCGTCAGTGAGGCCCGGCGGAACGACGCATTCGCCAGCGCCGCGAAGCGCGGCCTGGTCCTTTCCGGCGAGCAGAAATCCGCCTTCGAGCATGTCACAAACAGCAAAGGCCTAGCGGTCGTGGTCGGCTATGCCGGAACCGGCAAAAGCGCGATGCTGGGAGTTGCGCGCGAGGCATGGGAATGCGCTGGCTACCATGTGCGCGGCGCAGCCCTTTCTGGCATTGCCGCCGAGGGGCTGGAGAAAGGCTCCGGCATCGCATCGCGCACCATAGCCAGCCTTGAACACCAATGGAGTACAGGACGCGAACAGCTCACTTCCCGCGACGTGCTCGTAATCGACGAAGCGGGCATGGTCGGCACGCGCCAGATGGAGCGCGTGCTGTCCCAGGCCGCCAAGGCCGGTGCGAAAGTTGTCCTGGTCGGCGACCAGCAGCAATTGCAGGCCATCGAGGCAGGCGCAGCGTTCCGGGCGATCCACGAGCGCCATGGCGGCGTCGAGATCAGCGAGGTCCGACGCCAGCTATCGGCATGGCAGCAGGATGCGACCAGGCACCTCGCCACGGGCCGAAGGGGTGAAGCGATCCGTAGTTTTGAAGATCGCGGCATGGTTCATGTCGCCGAGACCCGCGAGGCCGCGCGGACAAAGCTTATCGAGCGCTGGGATCGGGAACGGCAGGACAGCGCAGATGAAAGCCGGATCATCCTCACCCACACCAATGACGAGGTGCGGGAGCTGAACCAGATGGCGCGCGAAAAAATGCATGCGGCTGGCGCACTAGGTGTCGATGCCACGATCAAGGCGGTACGCGGTGAGCGGCAGTTTGCATCGGGCGACCGCATCATCTTTCTGCGCAACGAACGCGGGCTTAGAGTGAAGAACGGGACGCTCGGCACGGTGGCGAAAGCCAGCCAACAGAGCATGGCTGTCCGCACAGACGATGGCCGTGAAGTCGCGTTCGACACCAAGGATTATGCGCACATCGATCATGGCTACGCGGCCACGATCCACAAGGCGCAGGGGATGACCGTGGACCGCGCCCATGTGCTCGCCACACCGGGCATGGATAGTCATTCGGCCTATGTCGCCATGTCGCGCCACCGCCAGGGGCTGGCCCTGCACTATGGCCGGGATGACTTTGCCGATCAGTCGAAACTTGTCCGCACGCTGAGCCGTGAGCGCGGGAAGGATATGGCGGGCGACTACAAGCCCGAGCACGCCTTCGCCGAACTGCGTGGGATCAGCTTCCGCGAGCGGATCGTGGAGTTGGTTCGGCAGGTGCCGCAACGCGCCAAATCCATTTTCGAAAACTTCCGCCCTCAGGCGCGGCAGCTTGAGCCACTTCCGGCACGGTCGAACACGCAGAGCGATCAGCGTCGCGCGGTCGAACGCTACGCCCGTGCTCTTGGCGATATCGGCACGATGCAGGTCCAGGGCTTGCCCGTCCTGCCGCACCAGAAGAACGCGCTGGAGAAGGCAGGAATGGCGCTTGATGCGATCCGGCCCCATGCCGCCACCGATCTCGCCAAGGCGCTGGACCGGCGTCCCGAGCTGATTGCAGAGGCCGCAGGCGGGCGTAGCCAGGAGGCCATGCGCGCCATGCGGCACGAATCCGCAGTGCGCACCGATCCGGCGCTGCGCTCCGAACGCTTTGTCAGCGACTGGCAGGGATTGAGCACGGCGCGCAAGCAGCATGAGCAGCAAGGAGACCGCGCTGGCGCTGCCCGCGTGTCGGCAAAGCTGACCGAGCTGGCGAAGGGGCTTGAGCGCGATCCGCAGGTCGAAGGCCTGCTGGGCGGCAAAACGCGCGAACTCGGCATCGATCCCAAGCCCGAACGCAGCATCGCTAACGAACTCACCGCAACCCTCACCCGCGAGCGCACCCGCGCTTTCGACATGGGCATCTAGGAGAAACGACATGGAAGACGACCACATCGAAGAAGTGCAACTGGACCTCGAAGTCGAGGAACCACCCGCCCTGCACCACGAACAAAAACCGGAACCGGATGCAGCGGAAGAATCCGATCCGGCAACGGAAGCATTCGCCCGACTCGAAGGCGAAATGGCAATGGTGCGCCATACGGTGCAGAACATGGCCAGGGAGCGATCCGACATCGTTATCCCGGACTACACGGCAACGCTCGGCCAGATGGCCGATCAGCTGGCACAGGTCTCCAAGACGCTGACCGCAATCGGTAGCAAGCCTGCCATCGAGCTGACCCCGGAAGACATTGCAGTTCAGATCAAGCGCGCGTCGCACGACATGCTGCGCGACAGCAGCGACCTGTTCCGGCAGGGCCGAAAGGACTTCGAAAGCGCCTCCCGACAACTGAATGCAATTGTCGGGCGTGTTCGCACCGAGGCCGATCAGAAGCGTCAGACTTGGCGTTTTGCAGCTATGGGGTTGGCTGGAGGTATCCTGCTATGGGCGATCCTGCCCGGCACCATCGCCCGCGCCATGCCCGAGAGCTGGCAGTGGCCCGAACGGATGGCTCGAAAGGCAGTGGGAGAACCGACCATCGTGGAAGCGGGCATCAGATTGATCCGGTCTCAAAACCCCGAAGCGTGGGAGGAACTCGCGAATACCCAGCGTATTGTGAGCGCCAACCGCGAGGCGCTCGATCGTTGCATCGAGCAGGCTCAAGAAGGGGAGCACTCGGTCAGTTGCTCAATTCAACTTCCTCGGTGATCGGTCCAATGAAGAGCTTCTCGGACAAGCCAAGAAGACCCTTTCGTCCGCTATCCTGATCCATCCCAAGGATTTGATAGCCAGCGAATTTTTCGCCTTTCCTCGCATTTGACGGTCTGAACTCGGGCGCGCTATCGCATCAGTCGAATGCTAAAGGGGGGCGTCCGCTTGAAGAAAACGGTATTCTGGTCATGGCAGAGTGATTTAGACCATCGCGTGACACGCGATGTTATTCGCTATGCACTTGATGCTGCGATCAATCTTCTATCGGCCGACTTGGAAGAAGCAGATCGACCTAGTCTAACTTCTGACACCCAAGGGGTTGCAGGTTCCCCAGACATTGTTGCGACCATCTTGCGAAAAATTGACGACGCGGCGGTTTTCGTGGGCGACGTAACTCCAATCGCACTGGCTGAGAATGGAAAAGCCTGCGCAAATCCGAATGTTCTTCTTGAGATGGGATACGCAAACAAGGCGCTGACCGAGCATCGCGTAATTCAAGTATGGAATTCAGCTTTCGACGGCGCGTCACTCGAGAAGCTTCCATTCGATATGCGCGGGCGACGAGGTCCGCTCTCATTTCACCTCGCCAAAGGTGCCGATACTGCGACGTTGCGCACAGTCCGTGACAAGCTCGCGCGGGATCTCGCGGACGCGCTAAAACTTGCTCTTGATACGCTACCAGCACCGCCACCTGATGCGTTGCATTGGCATCCTCATTTTCCGGGAGATTCGGACCTCTGGTTTGATCGAGAACAACCTCAGACTGTGACCAACATGTCCTTTGGAAGCAGCAAATATCTCTGGATGCAGCATGAGCCTGGTTTTGCGCGGATAATTCCTTCGAAATGGCTAGCCAAACCGGATGCTAAGCAATCCATAGCCAACCACCCTGGTCATCCCGCTCTCTTGGCTAATGCAAACAGTCTTAGTTTTGGCGTAAGTCGCGGTGGAGCTGCGGTCTATTGGCCTGGCAAAGAGATAGATGGGGCATATCAGACTCTGGCGGTCACCCAGTGGTTCGAAAGGACAGGGGAGTTCTGGGGTGTGGCTGGCGGGTTCCTGTTCAATGGAAAGAGCGAGCGACGGACGTTGGCGACCGGATCCTTATGGAAGCAATGGCTGAATTTCTTGGAACGTAATTGCGCCCTCTCACTGACGCATGGCGGATCGCTACCTATTCACATCCGGCTTGGGGTGAACGGCCTGTCAGACAGTTGGTGGCCTAGAGGTCGGTACGAATTTGAAGATGAGGGCTACGCCTCTGTTGAAGATTCTTATGAGTATGAGGCAACGCTAACATCGACTAAGTCCGACGACCTCAAAACTGCTGTGGTCGATGCCTTTAATGGGCTGGCTGCTATATATGGTGTGGGAGAGCACACTTACGAGCAGCTCGTTGAGCTGTCGAAGTACTAAACATGTCTGCCCCAGGGATAGACAGTTGTTCACTCGTTCCACTTTATGTCGAACCCTTCTTTGGCGAGCAGCGTCTTGGCGGTGCAACTGCCTTCTTGTGGTTGGGCAAGGACTTGCAGCTCTCAATGGTCACGAATTGGCATGTTGTATCTGGGCGCAATCACGAAACTGGTCAGCCGACTCATAGGCTAGGAGGAATACCCGACCATCTTCGTGTTCACGTGCCACTTGCGGAGCGCAGAGACGCGCCGCTAATCGTCAAAGTTTCAACCGTTGATGATGATGGCGAGTCCCTGTGGGTTGAGCATCCAAGATATGGACGCCGCGTCGATATCGCGTCGCTCGATATTGATCTACCGCCGCCAGGTAACGTGACACTCATGCCACTAAACGCAATACCGACCGTCGCGCTAAAGCAACGGATTGGAATGCCTTTGTTTATCCTTGGATTTCCGTTTGGCAGGCTCGGTATAGGCATGCCGGTGTGGAAGCAGGGAACCTTCGCAAGCGAGCCCTTTCTCGCCCCCGAAATGGATCACCTTTTCTTGATTGTCGATACAGCCTCGCGCCCCGGTATGTCAGGCTCGCCCGTCATTCAAAGGGCGCATGGTCAAATCGAACTCGAAGGGGAGTTTGGTCGTGTCGAAGGAGGGGACGGCGCGTGCCGCTTCGTGGGTGTCTATTCAGGCCGATTCCACACTGACGATCCTTCTGACGCCCAATTGGGCCGGGTCTGGCCAGCCGCGCTCGTGCATGAGTTGGTCGCTTTCGCCGAACAGCGACGAGCAACATCTAGGCGATAAAATCGCTCTTAGTAGTCGCGCGAGCAGCCAGCTTGCTTCACGGTGCAGCTATGGAGCAATAGTTCCCCCACGCTTCCATCAGCTTCACCCGTGCACCCGGATTCTCTGGCGTGCCGAGATAGGTAGTGCGTCGATAGGCGGCCTGCACTGCGTCAGGCGTCTTGTGCGCCAGCGCCGCTTCGACAACGGCATTGGGGAAGCCTTCGTTCGCCGCCCAGTCGGTGAAGCTGGAGCGGAAACCGTGAACGTGGAAAGGCTCCTGCATGTCGCGCATAACCTTCAGCAACGTCATGTTGGACATCGCCTTGCCGGTCATGCCGGGGAATACCACTTCGGCTCCCTCAAGCCGCATCGCATCCGCCTTTACGAGTACCGTCATCGCCGCTTCTGACAGCGGCACGATGTGCGCCCTGCTGCGCTTCATGTGTTCGGCTGGGATTGTCCAAAGGCGCTGATCCAGATCGAATTCGTCCCATTTAGCAAGCCGCACTTCCTGCGAGCGAACGCCCGTCAGAATGAGAAGGTCGAGCGCGAGACGCGAATAGGATGGCTTGCGGCGCAAGGCGGTCAGGAACGGTGGAACCGCCACGTATGGCATCGCCTTACGGTTTGCTGGCTTCTTGACCTGTCGCGGCAGCCCTCGCCCTGCTTTCAGGCTGCTATTGCCCGATGGAGCCTCCGTGGAGCGCCATCCCTTTGCATGGGAGTAATCGAGCACTGCACAAATCCTGTTCCGCACCTGGCGAGCTGTTTCCGGAATTTCCTGCCAGATCGGCGTCAGGACCGAGATGATGTCCGCAGCGGTGATTCCGCCAGTCGTCATGTCGCCCAGTTTCGGGAAGGCGTAGTTCTCCAGACTGGCGAGCCACTGGCGACCATAGACATCGCTTTTCCAGCCTGCCTCGTTCTCCGAGTGATATTTGGTGGCAGCTTCACGGAAGGTGACCTTGGCGGCTTCCTCGTCCTTACGCTCGGTGAGCACATCGCGCTTTTCGACCTTGACCGCCTTGCGGAGATCTGCAGCCTTCGCGCGCGCCTCGGCCAGCGTGACCAGCTTCGGACTACCCAGCCCGATATCCTGACGTTTGCCGTCGCGCTGGATTCGCAGGAGCCAATAAGCTCCTCCTCTTTTGTCGACTCTGAGAACTAAACCGTCGCCATCCTGATAGGTGCCGGGATTCGCCAAAGCGGCCTTGACCGCAACCGCCGTGAGTTTGCCCATCAGTTACTCCCACATCTTTGCCGCCATTGTGGGAGAACCCAAGTGTGGGAGGAAGCCACTTCACTCCCACACCTCTCCCACACTACGCTCCGGCTGCAAGCAAACAGAAGCGGTCGAATGCGGACGATGCAGAGCAAAATACCATTGGTTTTCTGCGATTTCTAGAGCTTCTCGGGGATGTTCTGAGAAAGGGCGGTGGTGGACAGGGCTGGATTCGAACCAGCGTACGCTTGCGCGGGCAGATTTACAGTCTGCTGCCTTTAACCACTCGGCCACCTGTCCACACTGGCCATTTCACTCAGGAAATCGAGGGATCGCTTGGCAATCCCGTGCCGAGAGGCGCCCCTTTGGCGAAGCGAGCCTTGCCTGTCAATGCCCTCACTGGCACAGGCCGCAAGCATTGTTGAAGACAGGACTGATTTGATGGCTAAGGGTGAACGCAAGCGGGCCTTGAGAGGCCGTGCAGGGCGAATGAAAGGCGGACGGGGCAGTGGCCGCGCAAGCAGCGGACAAGTCCGTCTCTGGGGCCGCCATGCCGTCGAGGCGGCACTTAAGAATCCGGATCGCATGCATCGAAAGCTGTGGGCCACACGCGAAGGGATAGAAGCGCTCGACGGCGACCTCCCAGAAGGCTTTCCACTTGAATATGCCGATGTACAGGACCTTGCCCGTTTGGTTGCCAAAGATGCACCACATCAGGGACTGGTACTGGAATGCGCACCGCTCGAAGACATTCATCTCGACGAGATTTTGAGTGGAGAAGCAGACCGTCCGATCGTGGTGCTCGATCAAGTCACCGATCCGCACAATGTTGGCGCGATCATGCGTTCTGCAGCGGCCTTCGGTGCTGCGGCCCTTGTCACGCAGGACCGCAACGCGCCTCCGGAAGGGGGTGTGATCGGCAAGTCGGCTTCCGGAGCTCTGGAGGTCCTGCCTTGGGTCCGCGTGGTCAATCTCGCCCGCGCGCTGGAGCAGATGGCAGAGGCCGGTTACTGGCGCATAGGACTAACCGGTGCGGCGGACGCGACGCTTGCAGAAGTCTTACCGGAAGGCCCGGTTGCAATTGTGCTGGGCGCGGAAGGAGAAGGAATGCGCCATAATATCGAATCGCATTGCGATGCCCTGGCGAGGCTTCCCATCGGTGATCAGGTAGAAAGCCTCAATGTATCCAATGCTGGGGCGATCGCGCTCTACGCCGTTGCGACAAGATAGCCAGCGCACTCAAGGTAGAACGAAAACGCCGCGCTCTCCAATATGGAAAACGCGGCGGCAATCGGTCTGGTTGCGCTCTGCGCAGCGCGGGGGCGAACCAGAAAGCAGGACTTAAAAGCAGGACTTAGTTGACAGAGTCCTTAAGGCCCTTGCCGGCCTTGAACTTCGGCTGGTTGGAGGCTTTGATCGTCATCGGTTCACCGGTGCGCGGATTGCGGCCGGTCGAAGCCTTCCGTTTTGCAACCGAGAACGTACCGAAGCCGACCAGGCGCACTTCATCACCGTTAGACAGGGCCTTTGTGATCGCATCGAAAACGCCTTCGACAGCGCTAGATGCATCGCTTTTCGAAAGACCGCTGGAATCGGCAACTGCGCTGATCAGGTCGTTCTTGTTCATTAGAGAAACCCCCTAGTTCTTATCATCAAATCAAATTGGCTGAATCACCTCAGCGAAGGCAGAGGAATTGAGAGTTTTTTCCTTGCACTGTCAAAGACAAAATCGGCCAAGATCGGTGCTTTCCGGGGTCAAAGCCGGAAAAATTAGGGTGAAGCGACAGTTCACCCTTTGATATTGCAGTGCACACCGTCTGGAAAAGCCTTCGATTATCTCGAACGTCCCGTCGAGTCGTCGCTCAAAGTCTTAACTTATGTTAATGGGCTGTAGTGGAAGGTGCCCGATGAGGATGATCCGGCTGGCTCGCTAGATCATCCGCCTCTGTCCACTCGATCGGTTCAGGCACGCTGCACAAGGCATGTGCCAGCACTTCGTCGACATGGGAAACCGGGACGATTTCCAAACCGTCTTTCACATTGCCGGGGATTTCGGCCAGATCCTTGACGTTTTCTTCCGGGATCAGAACCTTCTTGATGCCCCCACGCAATGCTGCAAGCAGTTTCTCCTTAAGCCCACCA
Organism: Pseudomonadota bacterium; assembly: GCA_023394965.1. Taxonomy (GTDB): domain Bacteria; phylum Pseudomonadota; class Alphaproteobacteria; order Sphingomonadales; family Sphingomonadaceae; genus Qipengyuania. Next base: position 242,149 of record JAEWZX010000007.1, read on the forward strand.
ATCGCAAGCACACGGCCACGCAGCGTCACTTCGCCAGTCATCGCGACATCGCAGCGCACGGGAATGCCAGAAAGTGTGGAGACGATCGAAGTCACCATGCCCACGCCGGCGCTGGGGCCATCCTTCGGCACGGCGCCTTCGGGAAGGTGGATATGAATATTCCGGCGATGAAACAGACTGGGCTTGATGCCGTAATGCGGCGCGCGCGCCTTCACGAAGCTGAACGCCGCGGCCACACTTTCGTTCATCACTTCGCCGAGCTTGCCAGTCGTCTTGATTTCGCCCTTGCCCGGCGTTGTCACGCTTTCGATGGTCAGCAGTTCACCGCCCACCTCGGTCCATGCAAGGCCAGTCACGGCGCCGACCTGCGGTTCTTCCTCGCTCATACCGTGCTTGAACTTGCGGACACCGGCAAATTCGCTGAGGTTTTCGGGAGTGATCGTGACACTCTCGGCTTGCTTCTCGAGAATTTTGCGCAGCGACTTGCGGGCCAATCGCGCAAGCTCCCGCTCGAGCGTGCGAACCCCCGCCTCACGCGTGTAATAGCGGATTAGATCGCGCAGGCCGTCTTCGGTAAGCTCGAATTCGTCCTTCTTGAGGCCATGCTCTCCAATCTGTTTGGGCAGCAGATGGCGTTTCGCAATCTCGACTTTTTCATCCTCGGTGTATCCTTCCAGACGGATGATTTCCATGCGGTCGAGCAATGGCTGTGGCAGATTGAGACTGTTTGCCGTGGTGACGAACATGATGTCGGACAGATCGAGGTCCAGTTCGAGATAGTGGTCCTGGAACTTGTTGTTCTGTTCCGGATCCAGCACCTCGAGCAGGGCCGAGGCAGGATCACCGCGGAAATCCTGACCAAGCTTGTCGATTTCATCGAGCAGGAAGAGCGGATTGATTTTTCCTGCTTTCTTCAGATTGCTGACGATCTTGCCCGGTAGCGAACCAATATACGTGCGCCGGTGGCCCCGAATTTCCGCTTCATCGCGGACGCCGCCCAGCGATTGGCGCACGAATTCGCGGCCCGTTGCCTTCGCAATGCTCTTGCCCAGGGAGGTCTTGCCCACCCCGGGAGGGCCCACGAGACACAGAATCGGCCCCTTGAGCTTCCGTGTGCGGGCTTGCACGGCCAGATATTCGACGATGCGGTCCTTGACCTTTTCCAGGCCGTAATGATCGGCATCGAGCACTTCCTGCGCCTTGCCGATATCTTTCTTGACCTTGCTCTTCTTGCCCCAGGGAAGGCCGAGCAGCACATCCAGATAATTCCGGATGACAGTCGCCTCCGCGCTCATCGGCTGCATGGCCTTGAGTTTCTTGAGCTCGCCTTCCGCTTTTTCGCGCGCTTCCTTGCTGAGTTTGGTCTTGGCAATCTTTTCGGTCAGTTCGGCAATCTCATTGCTGCCGTCGTCGTCACCGCCCAGTTCGTTCTGGATCGCCTTCAACTGTTCGTTGAGGTAATATTCGCGCTGCGTGCGTTCCATCTGCCGCTTGACCCGGCCGCGAATGCGACGCTCCACCTGGAGCACGGAAAGTTCGCCCTCCATATAGGACATGACCATTTCGAGCCGCTTGAGAGGATCCTTTTCAACCAGCAGAGCCTGTTTGTCGGAAACCTTTGCGTTTATGGCCGCTGCGATGGAATCGGCCAGTTCACCGGCATCATCGATATCGCCCAACTGCTCGGCGGCTTCTTCACCCAGCTTCTTGTTGAGCTTCGCATATTCGCCAAACTGTTCGACGACCTGCCGCATCATGGCGATCACTTCGCTGCCGGACGCAGTAACTTCGTCCTGCGGAAGCACGGCAGCTTCCACATGTTCCCCGCGTGCAGACAGCTGATCGAGTGTTGCACGAGTAGTACCCTGCACCAACACACGAACCGTACCATCAGGCAGTTTCAGAAGCTGCAGAACCTGAGCGATCACTCCGACATCGAACAAATCGTCACGCTCGGGATCGTCACACCCAGGATCGAGCTGCGCCAGCAGGAAGATGTCCTTGCTGCCTTCCATCGCCGCTTCGAGAGCGGCGACGGATTTGTCGCGGCCCACAAACAAGGGCACGACCATACCAGGGAAAACCACGATGTCGCGCAAGGGAAGGAGGGGGTAAGTCTGTGTCATCAATAAATTCCGTTCGGGGCCTCGCCGGGCCATTTCACAAGGAATATGGTGACCGGCGCCCTACTCCGCAACGTCGCTGGAAAAAGTCATGTGGATGAGGCGGCACAGCAGGTCGAGGTTACACTACCGCAATGCGCGAAGAGCACCTTTGCGCTTGCTGGCCAACGGCATCAAAGCAAGCACCGGCTCTGTAGCACTGTGGTGGCGCCCCAAAATGGCGGTTGCGATCTTCTTTTACGTCTGGTGGGCGGACAGGCGGAAAAGAGAGTGGCTGTCTTAATGTGTCCTGCGCGTTTCCGCCGTGCCAGCTAATCGCTATCCCATGCCGGGGAGGTTGAAACCGGCCGGGAGACCGACGCCCTGCTGGATCTTTGCCATTTCTTCTGCCGACACGCGGTCCGCACGGTCGCGGGCGTCATTGAATGCTGCTGTGACGAGATCTTCAACCATCTGCTTTTCTTCCGGCTTCATCATGCTGTCGTCGATCGTTACACCGAGTATGCGGCCCCGCGCAGTCGCGCGGACCTTGACCAGACCGCCGCCAGCGGTGCCTTCAACCTCGATTTCATCGAGCTTGGCCTGGGCATCGCCCATCTGCTTCTGGATCGTTTCGGCGGCCTTCTGGGCCTGCGCGAGCATTTCTTCCATGTTCATGCTTTTCTACTCCAGGGTATTTCGCGGCGCTGGGGAGATGCGCCGTCATCATCAACCAGTTCCGCATTAGGAAACGTTTCAAAACCAGCCTTGACCAGCGGATGGCTGCGCATGGCGGCGGCGGCGGCTTCACGTTCGCTGACCTGTATTTCGACGAGCGAGGGTGAACCCGCCCCTCCTGCGACCTCCTCAACAGTCCAGCGCTTGCCGGTGTGGCGGTGCAGCGCGTCTCTGAGAACAGGCGCGATGTCGTCACTGAACTTGGCATCGCGGCCATAACGCAGAACCCCATCGGCCAGTTCGACCACCCGCACCTGCAAACGCATAATGCTGGCTTCCTGCATCAGCCCGGAGGCATCGACCGCATCGACCAGTTCCACCCAGCTCAGCGACTCCTGAGGGGCCGGAGCCGGCGCCGCGCCAGAATTCTCTGCCGGGCGGGAAGGTCCCGCTTCTGCCAGTGTTTCGATCTTCTTTGCCAGCTTGCCAGGGTCTGGCATCTGCCCGGCATGCAGGGTCCGCAACAGCGCCATGCGCAGGGCAACCAGGGGATCGGGCGCCAGACGGACTTCTTCATGACCCTTGAGCAGGAGCTGCCACAAACGATGCAGCTGGCCCGCCGGAATGCGCCCGGCCCAGTCGGCAAGCTGCTCGCGCTCGTCCGGGCTGACACCTTCGGGTTCGCCGCCCGACACCTGCGCCACGGTAATGCGATGGGCGACGTCCATCTGCGCGCGCATGAGGGCCAGGGGTTCCACGCCGAGCGCGTATTGTTCGTCGATTGCCGCCAGAAGTTCGCGGCCCTCGCCTGCCAGAATGTGCCCGAAGAGGCGGCGCTGGGCACCCTTGTCGGCCAGCCCCAGCATGTCGCGTACACGGGCGGCAGTCACCCTTCCTTCGGTGTCGAGATCGGCGTGGGCGATCGCCTGATCGAGGATCGATAGACCATCGCGCACCGAGCCTTCGGCGGCATTGGCGACAATGTGCAGCGCTTCCGCATCGGCTTCCACACCTTCCTTGGCGCAGATCTCGGCGAAGTGACTTTCAAGCAGTTCGACCGGGATGCGGCGCAGGTCGAAACGTTGCGTACGGCTGAGTACGGTGACCGGCAGCTTGTCGACCTCGGTCGTGGCAAAGAGGAATTTCACATGCGCAGGCGGTTCCTCAAGTGTCTTGAGCAATGCATTGAAAGCATTACGCGAAAGCATGTGCACTTCGTCGATAATATAGATCTTGTAGCGCGCCGAAACCGCGGCATAGCGCACGGCTTCGATGATTTCGCGCACGTCGTCGACGCCGGTGTGGCTGGCGGCGTCCATTTCGATGACGTCGATGTGGCGGCCTTCGGCGATCGCGCGGCAGGGTTCGCATACGCCGCAGGGGCTGATCGTCGGGCCGCCGTTTCCATCGGGTCCGATGCAGTTGAGAGCCTTGGCGATCAGGCGCGCCGTGGAGGTTTTACCGACCCCGCGCACCCCGGTCATGAGGAAGGCATGAGCCAGCCTGTCGCGGGCGATTGCATTGGCCAGAGTACGCACCATCGCTTCCTGGCCGATGAGTTCGGCAAAGGTCTGCGGGCGGTATTTGCGGGCCAGCACGCGATAGGGCTGAGCCGCCTGCTGAACATGATACTCTTGTCGATCAGGCGTCTGATCCGCAGCCTGACCCGTCCGATCGGGTGCAGAAGGCGTCCGATCCCCGCCGAACAGGGCTTCCTGCCCGGCCTCTTCGAGGTCCGCCGCACTCGGCGTGGCAGGCGCATCGCCCGCGTCAGGCCCTTCGGCGTCGCTCTCCCAAGGGAGGCCGTCTGGATTGTCCGGTGAATCACCCATGTTGGAACAGGTAGGGGCTGACGGCCCGAATGTCATGCCATCACGGTTACGAATTGTGGGTGAAAAAGGAGCCGGCCGACCCGCCGCAATCCACCTGGGCTGCTTCCTTCCGGATCTGACCCGGTGAGCGAACGCAAACGTCCGACCGACTCCCGGCGCGCCATATGGCCGGATGTCGGATCAGTTTCAAGCACCCATCTGCTGCAACCATTCCGCAATTGCCTTTGCGGCTTCGGCCAGACTGGCTTCGGAATCGGAAACCGGCCCGTTCGCACCGTCGAGATAGGCGGCGAGGATGTATCTGTTTCCGCCGGGCGTCACGATCATGGCGATATCGTTCACTTCGCCCTGTTCCCCCGTTCCGCAGGTGCCGGTTTTGTCGCCCGCCAGCCATTCAACCGGCAACCCGCCGCGCAGGCGGTTCATGCCGGTCGTCGTTTCCACCAGCCATGTCTGCAGCAAAGCGCGGTCCGCCTGCGGCAGGCGGCCGCCCCACAGCAGTGTATCGACCAGCGCCGCATGGGCGGCAGGCGTGGCGGTATCGCGCGGGTCGCCCGGTGCATTTTCATTGAGGGTCGGCTCGTTCCGGTCGAGGCGCGTCGTCTTGTCCCCCAGCGCGCGCAGCCAGCGGGTGAAGCCTTCCGGCCCGCCCACTTCCGCCAGCAGCAGATTGGCTGCCGTATTGTCGCTGAGGATGACGGCGTGATGGGCCGCTTCGAGCCCGCTCATCCAGCCGAGCGCGGCGCGGTCTTTCGCATAAGGCGCATAGCTGAGAATATCCTGCGCCCCGAAAGCCAGCCGCTTGTCGCGCAGTCCCGGCGTGTCGAGCATCATCCCCGCCAGCGCCAGCTTGAAGGTCGAACACATGGCAAAGCGTTCATCACCGCGATAGGCGTAAATGACGCCCCTGTCCGGCGCATGAAGCGCGAGGCCGAGACGGCCCCCCGATGCGGCTTCTATACCCGCCATGCGCACGGCAAGATCCTGCTGCGCGGCGGAAGTTTCGAGCTGGCGCGGCGAATCGCCCGTACAGGCGCCGGTTGCCAGCAACAGCGGGATCAGAAGTGCCCTCACCCGCAGGCGTCAGCGAAAATTATCGGCGTAGGCCTGAAGCTTGAGCGTCTTGGGAGGAGTGGCGTGGACGCGGGCGGGAATGCCGTATTTTTCGGCATACGCTTTCGCTTCGTCCCTGGTCGGGAAAGTCAGCTGCACCTGTGCCTGCGTGTCGCTGCTGCCGGTCCAGCCCATCAACGGGTCGGCACGGCGGGCTTCGGACTGCTCGAATTCGAGCACCCATTCATCGGTGCGGGCCTTGCCCGACTGCATCGCGTTCTTGGGTCGCTGATAAATACGTGCTGCCATAGTGGACGCCCCTTAATTCACCCGTCGGATTTTTGGAAGGCGTTCTTGGTCTTCAGGCTGGGCTTTTCCGTCCACGGTTCCTCCGGCCAGCGGTGCTTGGGATAACGGCCCTTCATGTCCTTGCGCACATCGGCCCAGCTTCCGCGCCAGAAACCCGGCAGATCGCGAGTGGACTGGATCGGCCGCCCGGCAGGGCTGGTGAGCTTGAGCAGCAGCGGCGTATCGCCGATCATTGGGTGACGTTCCAGCCCGAAGAGCGCCTGCACGCGCACTTCCACGCTGGGCGCATCGTCCCCCGTATAATCGATTTGGTGTGTGGTACCGGCAGGCGAGGTGAAGTCGCGCGGGGCCTGCAGGTCCAGTCGCTGGCGGCTGTCCCAGTCGAGCTGGCCCAGCAGCGCATCCACCAGCCTGCCCTTCGGCAGATCGAGATCGCGCCGCCCTTCCAGCAGCGGTGCCAGCCAGAGCGCGGCATTTTCGGCCAGACCGTCTGCCGACAGACCTTCGACCCCGGCATAACTTGCCCGCGCAAGCATTTCTGCCGGAAGGATTTTTGCCGGGTTTTCCAGAGCTTTTTCCACAAGCATATCCACAATCGCCTGCCCGTCAGGCGCAGGATCGGAACCCCGCGCCAGGGTGATCGCGCCCAGCCTGCGTTCCAGCAGGGCTTCCACCCGGTCGCCCGTCCAGCGCAGCACCTGCCTGCGTTCGATCCGGTCCGGCAGCCACCGTTCCAGATCGGCTTCTTCCAGAGCCATCGCCGATGTGATCCGCGCGCCCCTGGCCTGCCCCTGCGCATCGCCCACAACCAGAAACTGCGCCCGGGCGAGCGCCGACGCGGGATCGAGCATGAAGCCCCTGCCCCCGGCGGTGATCCAGTTTTCGCCACCGGCATCGCGGCGTCGGGCGATGAATTCGGGCCGTCCGGCAGCCAGCAGAATACCAAGAGGCGGCGTCTGGCCCCCGTCCCCATCCCTTTCGCCGCGCCCCATCACAAGCTCGCGCGCCTGCCTCGCCCATCGGCCCGCCAGCTTGCGGCTCGCCTCTGCCCGGGCGCTGCGGTCGGTTTTCCAGCGCGCCAGACGCGCTTCGAGATCTTCGCCGCGACCGCCCAGCCCGCGTTCCTGCAACAGCAGTGCGATCTGTGCCGCCGGCATGTCTGCCCCATATTCCGCCCCGAAGAGGGTGGTGGCCGCTCCTTGCGGGTCCAGCGGCAGCCGTGCCAGACGCTCCCCCCGGTCGGTGATGCGCCCTTCCCCATCCAAGGCGCCCAGCGCTTCCAGCGTGCTGCGCGCGGCGGCGATGGATGCCGCTGGCGGCGGATCGAGCCAGGCCAGTTCCAGCGGATCACCGCTGCCCCATTGGGCCAGCGCCAGCACCAGCGGCGCAAGGTCGGCGGTAAGCATTTCGGGCGGATCGTAAGGTGGGCGGCCGCCATGACCGCCCTCTTCCCACAGGCGATAGGCCACCCCCGGCCCCTGCCGCGCCGCACGCCCGGCGCGCTGCGCCGCTGCGGCCTGGCTGGCGCGATGGGTGACCAGATGCGTGGTCCCGGCGGCGCGGTCGAATTCGGCGCGGCGGGACAGACCGGCATCGACCACCACCGAAACGCCGTCCAGCGTCAGCGATGTTTCGGCAATGGCAGTGGCCAGAACGATCCGGCGGCGGCCTTCGGCATCGCGGCGGATGGCCCGGCGCTGGCCTGCAGGATCGACCTGCCCGTGCAGCGGCAGCACCAGCGCGCTTGGAAGGCGCGCTTCCAACCGTTCGCCCACCCGCTCTATCTCGCGCACCCCGGGCAGGAAGGCGAGAATATCGCCTTCTTCCTGGCGCCAGGCGGTGACGATGGCCTGTGCTGCCGAATCTTCCACCGGCACTTGCGGGGAGGAGCCAAGCCATTCGATTCGCAGCGGATGCGCCCGGCCCGCACTTTCGATGACCGGCGTATCCCTGCCCAGCAGGTTGGCGAAACGCGCGCCGTCGATGGTGGCCGACATCACCAGCACGCGCAGATCTTCGCGCAGTACGCCCCGGCTTTCGAGTGCCAGCGCCAGGCCGAGATCGCTGTCGAGATGGCGTTCATGCGCTTCATCGAACAGCACCGCCGATATTCCGGGCAGTTCGGGATCGCCCAGAATGGTGTTCACGAAAATGGCCTCGGTCACCACCAATACGCGGGTTTTCGCGGATCTCTTGCTGTCGAGGCGAGTGATATAGCCGATCGTCTCGCCCGGCTTTTCACCCAGCGTTTCGGCCATCCGTTCCGCCGCAGCGCGTGCCGCCACCCGCCGGGGCGATGTGAGGATGATCGTGCCCTTGCACCAGTCTTCGTCCAGCAGGGCGGGGGCAACTGCCGTGGTCTTGCCCGCACCCGGCGGCGCGACCAGCACGGCACCGGTGCTCCGGCGCAGCGCGCCGAGCAGGTCCGGCATGACGGCATGAATGGGCAGATCGTTACTCACGAGGATGCCCTATCACGTGGAGCCTCGATCAATACCCCCGCGCGACGGCAAACAGCGCGGCCTGCGTCATCGCCTGGCGTGCCTTGCCATCGGGGAAGATCGACAGGGCATCGATGGCCCGCTGGGCAAAATGGCGGGCACGCAGCTTGGTATCGGCCACGGCCTGATGCCGTTCGATCAGTTCGATGGCATGGTCCAGATCTTCGTCAGAAGTGCGGAAACCGCCAATCGCGGCCTTCCAGAATTCACGCTCTTCCTCGCTCCCGCGGGCATAGGCCAGGATGACGGGAAGCGTCATCTTGCCTTCGCGGAAATCGTCGCCACGGTCCTTGCCCATCGCCGCCGCGTTCGAATCGTAATCCAGCGCATCGTCGACCAGCTGGAAGGCAACGCCCAGATTGCGGCCATATTCGTCCAGCGCCTGTTCCTGTTCGTCACTGCATTCGGCAACCACGGCGGCGATCCGGCTGGCGGCCGCGAACAGGGCCGCGGTCTTGGCACGGATGATGTGGAGATAGCGCTGTTCGCTGGTGTCGATCCGGCGCTGGGCAGTCAGCTGATCGACTTCGCCTTCGGCAATGATCGCGCTGGCGCCCGACAGAATTTTCAGCACCTTCAAACTGCCATCTTCGGTCATCAGTTCGAAAGACCGGCTGAACAGGAAATCGCCCACCAGAACGGTGGCCGGATTGCCATAGATGATATTGGCCGCCGCCTTGCCGCGCCGCAGATCGCTGCCGTCCACGACATCGTCATGCAGCAGGGTGGCGGTGTGGATGAATTCCACCGCCGCGGCGAGCTTGTAATGGCGCGTGCCGCTGTAACCCACGAGATCCGCCCCGGCGAGCGTGAGCATCGGGCGCAGGCGCTTGCCCCCACCCGAGATCAGATGCCCCGCCAGTGCCGGGATCAGCGGCACTTCGCTTTGCATGCGATCGAGGATCACCTGGTTGACCTGGTTCATCCCATGCGCGGTCAGCGCCAGCATGGGTTCAATGGAGCCAGCCGGCTCCTTGCGCTTCAGGGGGATTACGTCAGCAGACATTTCGGCTTGGCCATGGTCTGCCCAAGCTTTCTTGGCAAGACGCGATTTATCGCTAGCGTGCAACCATGACCACAACGCCACAGCCCGACCCGGTCCTCGCCGGTTTCCGCAAGAGCATCGACAATATCGATGCCGCGCTCATCCACATGCTGGCCGAACGTTTCCGGATCACTCAGGCGGTGGGGGAATACAAGGCCAAGGTCACTCTGCCCCCGGCCGACCCGTCGCGCGAAAAGGAACAGATCGCACGGCTGCGCAGACTGGCCGAAGAAAGCGAGCTGGACCCGGAATTCAGCGAGAAATTCCTGCGCTTCATCATCGACGAAGTGATCCGCCATCACGAACAGGCGGCGCAGCGTTAAGCCTGCGTCAGACTGCACTTCGGGGCAGGCTCAGCTTCACCAGCAGGCCGCCCAGATCTTCGCTTTCGCTCAGTTCGACCGACCCGCCGTAGATTTCGGCCACATCGCGCACGATCGACAGGCCAAGTCCGGTACCTGGCTTGCCCGTATCGAGACGCGCGCCGCGATCGAATATCCGCGCCCGGTCGGCTTCGGGAATGCCGGTGCCATCATCCTCGATCCAGATAACGCAGTCTTTCGCCTCGGGCTGGGCATCGATCGTCACGAAGACGCTGCCGCCACCGTATTTGGCGGCGTTTTCGATCAGATTGCCAAGGATCTCGTCCAGATCCTGCCGTTCGATCGACACCGCCGCATCGCGCTTGCCATCGAGATCGAAACGGGTCTCGTCATAAATGCGGGTGACGGCGCGCAGCACGCTCTCCGCGCTGGGCCAGACATCCGCACGCGAATGGCCGCTCGCCCGGCGACCCACCGCCCGGGCCCGGGCCAGATGGTGTTCGATATGGCGCTGCATGGTCTTGGTTTCGCGGCACACCAGATCGGATAGCTTGGGATCGTGGGCGGTAGCGGCATTGGTCAGCACGGTCAGCGGGGTCTTGAGCGCATGGGCCAGATTGCCCGCATGCATGCGCGCTTCTTCCGCCTGCTGTTCGGTATGGGCGAGCAGCGCGTTGATCTCTTCCACCAACGGTTCGACCTCGAGCGGGAGCGGTTCGGAAATGCGGTTCGCCCCTTCGCTGCGCATGGTCTGAATGGCGTTGCGCACCCGCCGCAGCGGTGACAGACCGTACCAGCTTTGCAGCATCGCCAGCGTCATCAGCCCCATGGCCAGTGCGGCGAAGCTCCACACCAGGATCGACCGGATGCGCCTGATCTGAAAGTCCAGCTCCCCTCGGGCAGAGGCAACGGCGAAGGTCCATTTCGTGTCGCTGTCGGGTAGCAGGACTGTCCGTTCGACAATACGCAGCGGTTCGCCTTCGAACTGGTCCGAATTGTAGAAATGCGGCTCTGTATCGACATGGTCGCCCTGCAATTCCAGGCTGCGATCCCACAGGCTGCGGCTGGGGAACGGCTGATGCCCTTCCCCGGTGACCTGCCAGTAAACCCCGCTATTGGGTTCGAGAAACCGCTGATCCCCGAGCGACCGATAGAGCTGCACATCGCCGAAGCTGTCGATTTCCGCGGTAGAGATCAGCGCGGTCTGGACGTATTCCAGCTGTTCATCGAAATTGTCTTCCACCAGCCGGACCAGTGTCCGGTCGAGCGCGAAACCGCCGCCGAGCAGCAGGACGCTGATCCACAGCGCGGCAATCACCATCATGCGCCGCGCCAGGCTGCGCCGGGCCGACGGTTTGGCGATTGTCACCGGTTCACCGGCAGCAGCAGGGGCCGGCGGGACAGTCCCGACCGCCGCCGCCTCGCCGCCGTCTCCGTCAGGATGCGCGCGGCTGGTCGGCAGGGTCGTCGAGGCTGTAACCGAGTCCACGGATCGTCGTGATCACTTCCGCACCCAGCTTCTTGCGGATGCGCGTAACAAAGACCTCGATCGTATTGGAATCGCGGTCGAAATCCTGATCGTAAATATGCTCGATCAGTTCGGTGCGGCTGACCACCTTGCCCTTGTGGTGCATGAGATAGCTCAGCAGCTTGTATTCCTGCGCGGTCAGCTTGACCGGCTCACCCTGCAGGGTGACCCTCCCGGACCGCGTATCGAGACGCACATCGCCCGCCGTCAGTTCGCTGGAGGTGTTGCCCGACGCGCGGCGGATCAGCGCCCGCAGCCGCGCAATCAGTTCTTCAGTCTGGAATGGCTTGGCGAGATAATCGTCCGCCCCCGCATCCAGCCCGGCGACCTTGTCAGACCAGCTATCCCGCGCGGTCAGCACCAGAACCGGGAATTTGCGGCCTTCCTTGCGCCACATACCCAGCACGGTCAGCCCGTCGATCTCCGGCAGGCCGAGGTCGAGAATGACGGCGTCATATTCTTCGGTGCTGCCGAGAAAATGACCGTCTTCGCCATCGGTGGACAGATCCACCGCATAACCGTTCTGTTCGAGCGTCGACTTGAGTTGCTGGCCGAGCGTGGGCTCGTCCTCGACGATCAGGATCCTCATGAATGTCCGTCCTTGAATTGCTTGGGCCGCGTTTCGTTCATGTAGATGAACGCGTCAACCTGAACGGGGTTTCACCGACGCAATCATACCGGCAATCAGCGGCTGCGACGCAGCACTTTGCCGGTGCGGGCATCGACATCGACATACATTACCCGCCCATCCTTGATGAACTTGAGGCGATAGGCCATCGCGGTCGAATCATAGGCCGGGCCGAGATATTCGGCCCCGCGCATGCTTGGCAGAACGCGGGACTCGATCTCGCGAAGCTGCAGGATATTACCCGCGCTCATTTCCCGTCGCGCCTCACCCTGTTCAGAACGACGCTGGGCGAAGGCCGGATCAGCCATCATCGGACCGGCAATCAGTCCAAGGGCGAGAAGAGAGGCAAACATGCGCTTCATGATGCGACCATGCCTAGTCCGGCAGCATTGAACAAGGTGTGAATGCTGCCGAACCAATGCGTTAAGCCCTAGCGGGTCATCTCGAACTTGACCGTGAGCGAAACCATGGTGCCGACCAGGCCCGGTTCAACCGGCGTGGGCGCAGCCTGCATTTCGACCCTCTTGAAAGAATCGGACTGGACGTAAGGCATCGGGCGGCTGGGAACCATGGATTCATTCACCTCGAGCAGACGCACCCCGGAAAATCCCGACCAGCGTGCATATTCTTCTGCCTGCGCCTGCGCCTTGTCGAACGCCGCCTTACGGGCCTGTGCCCGAGCGCTGGTGTCGTCGTCGAGCGAGAAATTCGGGCCATTGATATCGGTTGCCCCCGCGGCAACCAGCGCGTCCAGCACCTCGCCAGCACGCGGCACATCGCGCAGGGTGACATTCACCCGGTTCGACGCCTGATAGCCGCGGAAGACCTGCCGGGAGGTGTTCTGATCGTAATCATACTGCGCGCTCAGATTGATGCCGGTTGTCTGGATATCCTTGCTCTTGATGCCCAGTGCCTTGATCCGATCGATGACAGCATTCATTTCGCGCGCGTTGATGCGCATGGCTTCTACAGCAGTGGTCGCCTGACTGGTCACGCCGGCACCGATATCGACGATGTCGGGCTTGGCATCGACGGTTTCGGATACCGACAGTTCGACCACCGGACCCTGCGACTGGATCTGAACCTCTGCCGCCTGCGCCCCGGAAGCAACAGCAGCAGCGGCAAGAACGGGTATCGCATAACGGATCATCAAATCACTCCTCATTGGTTGGTGGGCTTGTCGGCTTTCCGGGTTTACGGCTTGCTGAACGGATCTGTTCCCGCTTTCCTCTCCGCGAGCTTGACGCTAGCCCACCAGTCGAACCGAGGGGGAAACATGAAAATCTGGAAAGCCGCATTCGCCGCATTGGCCACCATGAGCATGCAGCCGCTGGCCGCCGAAATGGCGCCCGTGCCGGATCGCGCGTCGAACGAAGGCGAAGGGCCGTTCGGCAAGCTGCTGATCCGCGGCGCAACGGTGATCGAAGGCAGCGGTGCCCCACCCTCCGGCCCGGTCGACATCATGGTCGAAGGCAACCGCATCGCCGCGCTCTATCCGCGTTCTGCACCGGAAAGCGAAGTGCGCGCGGCCCAGCGCGTAATCGATGCAGCTGGCATGTATGTGCTTCCCGGTTTCGTCGATGTTCACGGCCACAATGGCGATGAAGGCAAGGCCGCCCAGCCATCCTATGGATACAAGCTGTGGCTGGCCCACGGCGTCACGACCGTGCGCGGTGTAAGCTTTTATTTCGGCGCCGGCACGCCCGATCTGTCCGATGCCAGCCGCAGCGCGGCGAACACGATCACCGCACCGCGGCTGATCCCCTATGCCGTGTTTGGCGATAAATGGTCGGGCGGCAATCCCGACAGCCCGGCCAAGGCCCGCGAATGGGTGCGCTGGGCCAAGGCGCAGGGCTATTGGGGCATCAAGTTCTTTAATTCCTCGTCCCCCGAAGTGCTGGGTGCGGCGCTCGAGGAAGCGAAGAAACAGCAGATGGGTACCGTCGCCCATCTGGCGCAGACCGGCGTGGCCGAAGTCAATGCCCGCAAGGCGGTGGAACTGGGCCTTGGCGGCGTGACCCATTTTTACGGCCATTTCGAAAGCCTGTTGAAGGACGGGCTGCCCTACTATCCCGAAGACTATAATTATTCGGACGAACAATCGCGTTTCGCATGGGTCGCGCAGCTTGCGCCGCAGGCTGTCGAACCGGGTAGCGAGAAGTGGGACGATTATGTCGATTTCCTGGTCGAAAGCGGGGTCACGCTCAGCCCCACCTTCAACATCTATTCCGCCAGCCGCGACGTGATGGCCGCCAGGACACGGGACTGGCATGAAAAATACACCATCCCATCCCTGATGGATTTCTACGCTCCCAGCGCCACAAATCACGGCAGCTATTACAAGGACTGGACCACCGAAGACGAAGTCGCCTGGCGAAAGTTCTATGCCAAGTGGTTTGCCCTGACGAAGGACTTCCACGATCACGGCGGGCGCGTCACCGCCGGGTCCGATCCGGGCTATATCTACCAGACCTGGGGTTTTGCCTATATCGGCGAACTGGAGATGCTGCGCGAAGCAGGCCTGTCGCCCCTCGCCGTGATCCGCGCCGCCACGATCGACGGCGCGCGCGAGATTTACGAGCCACGCGGCCAGGAACCGCCCATGGGCCGGATCGCCGTGGGCCAGCTGGCCGATCTGGTGATCGTGCCGGAAAACCCGCTGGCGAACTTCAAGGTGCTGTATGGCACCGGGCATACCCGCCTCAATCGAAACAATGGCGCAATCGAACAGGTCGGCGGCGTCCGCTGGACGATCAAGGACGGCATTGTTTACGATGCACAGCAGCTGCTGGCGGATGTAGCCCGCATGGCCGATGAACAGCGCGCGACCCGGCCACAATAAGGCATTGCGAGAAGCGCTGGCCACCGGCCGTCGCAAGGACTGATGAGGTGAAGGCTTGCCGGACCGCCGCTGCGCGCCTACCTGGCGCGGGCTATGGCACAGCCCCCAATCCTCAGCCTTGAAGGCATGGCCCTGCAGCAGGGCGGCAAATGGCTGTTCGGCGGCCCGGACCACGATCCGCTGGACCTTCACATCGGCCCGCGCGACCGGATCGCGCTGATCGGCCGCAATGGCGTGGGCAAGACCACGCTGTTTCGCATGATCGACGGTCGGGTCGATACCGATGCCGGCGTTCGCAAGACCAAGCCGGCCA
The DNA here is from genome assembly GCA_023394965.1 of Pseudomonadota bacterium. Taxonomy (GTDB): domain Bacteria; phylum Pseudomonadota; class Alphaproteobacteria; order Sphingomonadales; family Sphingomonadaceae; genus Qipengyuania. The sequence goes on from JAEWZX010000007.1 coordinate 257,303, forward strand.
TGCGCATTGTCCTGCTGGAACAGGACCCGGACCTGACCGGCCATGCCACGCTGATGGACTGGGCGCTGGCGGGCGACCACGCGCCGCAGGAACACGAGGTCGAGGCGATTGCCGGTCAGCTCGGCATCGACATGAGCCGCGAGACCAAGGGTGCCAGCGGTGGCGAGAAACGCCGCGCTGCGATCGCCCGGGCCTTGGCGCAGGACCCGGACCTGCTGTTGATGGACGAGCCGACCAACCATCTCGACCTTGGTGCGATCGACTGGCTGGAAAGCTGGCTTGACCGGTACCGGGGCGCATTCGTGGTCATCAGCCACGACCGTACCTTCCTCAAGCGGCTGACGCGGTCCACCCTGTGGCTCGACCGCGGAAACCTGCGCCGCAGGGAAATTGGCTTCGGCGGGTATGAGGCGTGGGAAGAACAGGTCTATGCGGAAGAAGCGCGCGCGGCGGAAAAGCTGGACGCCAAGCTCAAGCTGGAAGCCCACTGGCTCGAACGCGGGGTGACTGCGCGGCGCAAGCGCAATCAGGGGCGGCTCGAAAAGCTGGGCCAGATGCGCGCGCAACGCGCCTCCATGATCACCGCCGCTGGAACCGCCAAGCTGCAGCTCGCAACCGAAGCAGAGTTCAAGTCGAAATCGGTGATCGCGGTTCAGGATATCACCAAATCCTATGGCGAGCGGACCATCATCAAGCCGTTCAGCCTGCGCATCCAGCGCGGCGACCGGATCGGGATCGTCGGGTCCAATGGCGCGGGCAAGACCACCTTGCTGAAAATGCTGACCGGCGAGCTGGAGCCCGACAGCGGCACGGTGGATATCGCCAAGACGCTGACCGGCGTGATGATCGACCAGCAGCGCCAGTTGCTCACTGCCGACAAGACCGTGCGGCAGGTGCTGGCCGAAGGCGGCGACTGGATCGACGTGCGTGGCAACCGCAAGCATGTGCAGGCCTATCTCAAGGACTTCCTGTTCGATCCCAAGATCGTCGACATGAAGGTGGCAGTGCTTTCCGGCGGCGAACGCAGCCGCCTGTTGCTGGCGCGCGAATTTGCCAAGGCATCCAATCTGCTGGTGCTGGACGAGCCGACCAACGATCTCGATCTCGAAACGCTCGACCTGCTGCAGGAAGTCATCGCCGATTACGAAGGCACCGTGCTGATCGTCAGCCACGACCGCGACTTTCTGGACCGGACGGTGACCATAACCCTGGGCCTCGATGGCACCGGCAAGGTCGATGTGGTGGCCGGCGGTTACGAGGATTGGGAAGCCAAGCGGCGGCAGCCGGCTTCCGGCAAAACCCGGAGTGTGACGGACGGCAACAAACACACCGCCCCCGCCCCGCCACCGCCGAAATCGGCCAAGCTTTCCTACAAGGATCAGCGCGATTACGAGCTGCTGCCCGCGCGCATAGAGGAGCTGGAGACCGCCATTGCCAAGGGCGAGGAAATCCTGTCCGACCCCGCCCTCTACACCTCCGACCCGCAGAAATTCGCCAATATCTCCAAGGGTATAGAAAACGCCCGCAGTGAAAAAGACGCGGCGGAGGAGCGCTGGCTGGCGTTGGCCGAGCTGGTCGAGGGATGAGCCTGCAGGCCGACATTGCGGCCTGCCGGATCTGTGCCGAACACCTGCCCCACGGCGTGCGCCCGGTCGCCAGCTTTTCGGCAACCGCGCGGTTGCTCATCATCGGGCAGGCACCGGGCAGCAAGGTCCACGAAAGCGGCATTCCGTGGGACGATGCCAGCGGCGACCGCCTGCGCGACTGGACCGGCCTGAGGAGAGACACGATGTACGATCCCGCGCGGGTCGCGCTGGTGCCGATGGGGTTCTGCTATCCCGGCAAAGCCAGCGGTGGCGACAAGCCGCCCCGCCCCGAATGTGCGCCGCAATGGCATGGGAAAGTGCTGGCCGAATTGCCGGAAGACCGGCTGACGCTGCTCGTCGGCACCTATGCCCAGCAGGCCTATCTGCCGGAAACCAGGCGCTGGACGATGGCGGAACGGGTGCGTCGCTTCGATGAATTCGGACCGGACATCATTCCCCTGCCCCACCCGGCATGGCGCAGCACGCTGTTCATGCGCGCCAATCCATGGTTTGCAGAAGATCTGCTGCCCATACTGCGCCGCCGTGTGGCCGAAGTGATGGTGGGCGCTACGCCTTGATCAACCCTTCCGCCTTCATCGCCTGCGTCACCGCCGCGCGCTGCTTGTTCCGATCGCGATAGTCGATCAGCGACTGAGGCGGATCGATGCCGAACTTGTCGGCCCACAGCAGCGTCACGAACAGATAGTTGTCGGCCACGGTGGGGCCATTACCGACCAGCCAATCCCTGCCGTCCATCAATTTCTCGGTCAGGCGATAGGTTTTGGCCAGTTCGTCTTTCGCCTTGCCCTGCCGGTCGTCGCTGTCCTGCCCGAAGAGCGGAGCGTAACCGCCGTGAATTTCGGTGCCGATGAAGCCGATCCATTCGAACAGCCTGAACATATCCGCCCCATCCGGCAGCGTGCCGGTTTTCTGCGCGATATAGGTCAGGACGGCGGGATTTTCCGTCAGCAATTCCATATCGCCATCGGAAATCGCCGGAACATAGCCGCGCTGGCTGATGGTGTAGAAATCGGTCCCATCCTCTGTCTTGTGCGTGCCGAGATCGACCTTGACCGTGTCGTAATCCCCGCCCCATTCTTCCAGCGCGATATGGGAAGCAAGGCTGCACGCACCGGGTGAGTAATACAGTTTCACGAATGAAATCTCCTATATGTCTGCCCATGCAACGCGCCGCACGATGGCTTTGCTCCACACTTTCTGCCGTTCATCCTTCGGGCATCAGGTTGACAGGTTGACAGTGTCCTGACGATCAAGTGATGCGGTAGAAATCGCCCACACGGTCCAGCGCAATCGAAAGGACCAGCTTGCCGCTTCTCACCGGCCAGGCCAGCGCTTTTTCCGCCGCGGGCACGCCTTCGCCGGCGCAGACGACGCGCCACAGAATGTCGCCCAGCCCCGCCCCGGCCTGCCGCATCGCCCCATCGAAGCGATCCTTGGCGACGATCTGGCGTTCCGACGCCGTCAGCCCGTGATCGGTTGCCCCATTGTCCACCCGCACCGGGTCCCAGCGCATGGTGATCGATGGTGCCAGTTGCGCTCGCTCGTAATCGGCGCGCAACCGTTCCCCGGCGTCGAACTGCCGATCGGTCAAATGCCCCCGCGCGTGCAGCCAGCTAAGCGGGCTTTCGGCAAGATTGACCGTCACGCTGCGGCACCTGCGCGATAGTCCACCATGCCGGCGGGGGCCTTCTTCTGTCAGTTCGCGTTCGACCAGCTTGCGACGCATCGAAATCTCCTTGCAGTGAAATTTCGCCTTGCGCGTTCTCGGTTCCTGTAGGAAAGTGAAAAAACCAAATCGGTTATCAAATGGGGGCAACCGAGTGATCAATCGTATCCGCGACATTCGCAAGCAGAAGGGCATGACGCTGGCCGATCTGGCCGAAGCCTGCGATCCACCGACCACGCCGCAAACCATCGGACGGCTGGAAACGGGAATGCGCAGTCTGTCGCTTAAATGGATGGAGCGTATCGCCGCAGCACTGCAGGTGGAGCCGGATATGCTGGTGCGCAGCGAACGCGCCGGTCATCCACAAGTGGTGGCGAAGCTGGTAAAGGACGGGCCTCAGGGTCTGCCTCACACACGCGATGCAATCCTTTCCACCGATCTGGGCGGCAATGCCGCGCTGGTGGTGCTGGATATCGATTATCCGCATGGCGAATATCGCCCCGGCGACCAACTGTGGCTGCGCCAGCTACCGCCCGAAGAGGCAGGCCGCGCGGTCAATCGCGATGTGCTCGTACCGAAAAAGGGCGGCCGCTTCGCCTTCGGGCGGCTGATCGACCGGCGGGGCGATCTGCTTGGCATCCTGCCCCCCGGACAGGGGCAGAAACAGGATGTGATCAAGGATGCCCCCTGGATCGCTGTTGCCGAAATGCTGGTCCGCACCCTGTGAGCCCGCTCAAGACGCGCCGCGTCCTGTCACTGTCGACGCTGTTTCCCAACACTGCCCACCCCCGCTTCGGCATTTTCATCGCCAAATCGCTCGAAGCCTTGCAGCGCGACACGCATTGGGATGTCACCCTGATAAATCCCATTGGCCTGCCCCCGGTCGTCTTCGGCCGATATCGCGATCTGGCCGACGCTGCGCAGGACAGCCGCGATTTCGGTATCCCGGTCCATCGCCCGGTATTCCGGCTGATCCCGAAAATCGGCGGGCGACTGAACCCGAAACTGATTGCCAGATCCGTGCTGCCGCTGGTGCAGCAGCTTCACGCCGAAGCGCCTTTCGACCTGATCGATGCGCAGTTCTTCTACCCCGATGGGCCTGCTGCGATGATGATCGCCCGCGCCCTGGGGCTGCCCTTTTCGGTCAAGGCCCGTGGGTCGGACATCCATCACTGGGGCGCGCGGGGATATGGGCGTGATGCGCTGCTGGAAACCGCCAGTGCCGCGACGGGCGTTCTGGCGGTGTGCCGGGCGCTGGCGGACGACATGGCGACGCTGGGCATGGATCGGGGCAAGATCCGGGTGCATTACACCGGCCTCGATCGCGACCTCTTCAGGCCGATGGATCATGTCGGCCTGCGCGCGCGATTGGCCGAAACATTCCAGATACCGCTGTCGCCCGACGATATGCTGCTCGCCACCGTGGGCGCACTGATAGAGCGCAAGGGGCAGGCAATCGTCATCAAGGCGCTGGCGGATCTGCCGCGCGCACGCCTGCTGCTGATCGGCAGGGGCGAAGACGAGGCGAGCCTGCGGGCACTGGCGAAAGAGGTGGGCGTGGCGGATCGGGTGCACATGCTCGGCAGTCTCGATCCCTCGCTCCTGCCGCCGCTGCTCTCTGCTGCGGATGCGATGGTGCTGCCGTCTGCCAGCGAAGGGCTGGCCAATGCATGGATCGAAGCGCTGGCCTGCGGCACACCGCTGGTCATCACCGATGCGGGTGGCGCGCGGGAAGTGGTAAAATCGCCCGATGCGGGAGTGATCGTAGCGCGCAACTGCCGTGCGGTGCGCGACGGGATCGAACTGGTCACCGCCCGCCCCCGCTCACCGGAAAAGGTGGCGGCGACGGTCGATGAATTCAGTTGGGAAGCGAACGGAAAAACGCTCGCCTCCTATTACGACACGCTGGTCTAGACGACGCCGCGGGCCTTCTGTTCCTGCTTGTCGGTCGCACTTTCGGTGGGCACGAAACTGTCGCTCGTGACACCCAGCCAGACCAGAATCGGCGCCGACATATAGACCGAGCTGTAAGTACCCACGAACAGGCCCAGCGTGATGCCGGCTACCATGCCGAACAGGCTGGCCGGACCGAACAGCAGCAGCGGGATCAGCGCGACGAACAGCGTCAGCGATGTCATCACTGTGCGGGCCAGCGTTTCGTTCACCGACAGGTCGAGCAGTTCGGGCAGCGGCATCTTGCGGAATTTCTTCAGATTCTCGCGGATGCGGTCGTAAACGACAATGGTATCGTTCAGCGAATAGCCGATGATCGCCAGAATTGCCGCAATGATCTGCAGGCTGAATTCCATCTGGAACAGAGCGAACATGCCCAATGTCAGACTGACGTCATGGAACAGCGCGAACAGTGCCCCCACGCCAAACTGCCATTCGAAGCGGATCCAGATGTAAAGCGCAATGGCCGCCATCGCGGCCAGAAGGGAGTAGAGTGCGGTCAGTCGGAATTCACCCGAGACTTTGCCGGACACATTATCGTTGCCGTCGAGCCGGAAGTCCGAATAATCACTTTGCAGCGTACTGACGATTTCATTCGCTGCTGCCTGCGCAGCTTCCTTGTTCTCCGACACCTCGTCAGGCAGGCGGACACGGATGGAAACCTGGTTGTTCTCGCCGAAGCGCTGAACCACCGGATCGCCATATCCCAGCGTTGCCACCTTCTCGCGCAGCTCGCCAACGGGGGCTTCTGCGCTCTGGGTGAAGGTCGCCCGCACTTCAAGACCGCCGGCAAAGTCGACGCCGTAATTCAGGCCTTTTGTAAAGACGAGCGCCCAGCTCGCCGCAATCAGCAGGATGCTGACAGCGAAGAAGGGAATGCGCCATTTCAGGAATTTGATGTTTGTGTCGTCGGGGACGAGCTTGAGCAATTTCATATCGTCGCCCTTTCTACAGCACGATGTCTTTGGGCTTGGCCTTGCGCAGCCAGCCGGCGACCCACATGCGGGTCAGGGTGACGGCGGTGAAGACCGAAGTGAACAGGCCGATAACCAGCACCACGGCAAAACCGCGCACCGGTCCGCTGCCGAACAGGAACAGCAGCACACCCGCGATGAAGTTCGTGATGTTCGCGTCGTAGATCGCGCGGCTCGCCTCGCGATAACCGGTTTCCACCGCGGCCACCACACGGCGCCCGCGTTTTCGTTCTTCGCGAATACGTTCGTTGATGAGCACGTTGGCATCGACCGCCGCGCCGATCGTCAGCACGAAACCGGCGATACCGGGCAGTGTCAAAGTGGTGTTCAGAACGGCCATGATGCCGAGCAGCATGGCAATGTTGATGACCAGTGCAGCCGTCGCATAAACGCCGAAGCGGCCATAGCTGGTGATCATCAGCACGATGACCAGCAACGAACCCAGACCCATGGCCAGCATGCCGCGCTTGATCGAATCGGCACCGAGATCGGGGCCGACGGTGCGTTCCTCGATCACGGCAAGATCGACCGGCAACGCACCGGAACGCAGCGAAATGGCCAGCTGATTCGCCGTTTCGACGGAGAAACCGCCCGAAATCTGGGCCGTACCGCCACGAATCGGTTCGTTGATGTTGGGCGCCGACAGCACCTTTTCATCGAGGATGATGGCGAAAGGCTTGCCGGCATTTTCCGTCGTCAACTTGGCGAAACGGCGGCCACCGTCGCTATCGAACTGGATATTGACGACCGGTTCGTTGGTCTGCGGATCGAAGCTCTGCTGCGCGCCGGTCAGGCTGTCGCCACGGATACCGCCCAGGCGGCGCACCGCGACCGAAGATCCGGCGAAGTCGGACGTTTCGGCATAGGGGAAGATTTCCGATCCCGGCGGGGCCAGGCCCTGCTGCACATCGCTTGGCAGGGCGTTCTGGTCGACCAGCTTGAATTCGAGCTTGGCCGTCTGGCCGAGCAGCGCCTTGAGCTGTTCCGGGTCCTGCAGGCCGGGGACCTGCACCACGATGCGCGTATCACCCTGGCGGATGATGGTCGGCTCGCGCGTGCCCAGTTCGTCGATACGCTTGCGTACCACTTCCGTGGCGCTTTCCATCGCATCGCTGACCGCCTGATCGATCCCTTCCTTGGTGGGGGTCAGGATCATGCGATTGCCGTCTTCGACCGCCATGTTCCATTCGCGCACCAAACCGGTGCCATTGATCGAAGGCAGTAGCAATTCGCGGGCCCGGTCGATCTGCGACGGATCGTCGAGCACGAAGCTCAGCCGTCCGTCACGGGTCGACACGTCGCCGATGCGGATGCGCGGTTCGGCGCTGCGCATGGTGTTGCGCACATTCTCTTCCATATTGTCGAGACGTTGCGCAGCCACCTGCGACCCATCCGCTTCGAGCAGGATATGGCTGCCCCCGGCAAGGTCGAGGCCGAGATTAACCATCGGCTGGGGCAGGACGTCGGGCCAGCGAACGCTGGTGGCCGAAAGCAGCGATGGCAGCGCGGCGGCGACGCAGAGCAGCGTAACCACCCATAGCCAGACCTTACGCCAAGTAGGAAAATCGAGCATGAAAGGTTCTGTTCCTGCTTAGTCGTTCGCAGCGGGCGTGTTGCGCGATGACAGCACTTCGCCGATCGTGTTGCGAACTGCCTTCACCGTCATGCCTTTGGCCAGTTCGACATGGACGAAATGATCCTCCACCTTGGTGATCTTGCCGACCAGGCCGCCGGCGGTGACGACTTCGTCGCCCTTGGAAAGGCCAGCGACCCGTTCGCGGTGCTGTTTCTGCTGGCGCATTTGCGGGCGCAGGATGAGGAACCACAGGATCAGGAGCATGCCCAGCGGCAGTACCCAGCCAGTCCATGCCGGTGCTGCGGAAGCATTTCCGGCGGCGGCGAGAATATCGATCATCGAAGGAATACCTGTAGGAAATTTCAGTATCTGTCGGGTCCGCAATTGGGTGACGCCGGCCCGCTGTGCAAGTGGACGGGTGCCTTCCGTATGCGGAAGTGCGGCGCGGTTAGCAGTATTGCGATGCCGGGGCAACGAATTGGCTACGAAGTACGCTTGCCATGCACAGACACGCCCCCTATAGGGCCGCCTCCACTGGTTTCGGGATGTAGCGCAGCCTGGTAGCGCACCATACTGGGGGTGTGGGGGTCGCTGGTTCGAATCCAGTCATCCCGACCAGTGGTATTCCCCTGATGTAAATCGCCGAACCAGCCTTGCTGCTGCGCCATTCCGTCCGAGCGCGCGGTCCATCATTCCGCACAGATGGCCATACCGACCAACCGTAACGGTTGTCGCAACCTTGCAGTCACCACCCGGGATATATCTGCGCCCCCTTCCGCGAGTTGGTTTCACGGACGACGATTCCACGTTTCCTACACGATCCCATGTGGTTATTTGAACTGCCTCTAAAATTTCGGAGGCCGTCATGATACTCGAATCCCTTATCACCCCCATTGCATCGATTATCGACCGGGTGATCCCGGACAAGGATGCCCGCGCAAGAGCCAAGCTCGAATTGCTCGCGCTGGAAGGCTCGCAGGAACTCAGACAGATCGAAGCCCGCCTTTCCGCCATCGTTGCCGAAGCCCGCAGCGCCGACCCTTGGACCAGCCGCGCACGGCCGAGCTTCCTTTACGTGATGTATGCACTGATTCTCTTCAGCGTCCCCATGGGACTGATCGCCGCCTTCGATCCAGTCACCGCGCGCGCAATTGGTGACGGCATGACCCGCTACCTTTCCGCGCTGCCCGAAGCGCTCTATGCCCTCTTTGGAACCGGCTATCTCGGCTACACCGCCGCGCGCCAATGGGGGAAGGTCAAAGGCGTGGACGGCTGAAACATCCCCTCTTTGTTGTGGGAATTGAAAAGTCTTGGGAGAAAAATCGTTGCGCAATCTGATCCTGGCCGTGCTGGCCCTGCCACTTGCTGCCTGTGCCACATCGCGCGAAGGGGTGCCGCAGCAGGCGGCAGCGGCAGACGCCCGCGGTACCGTGCTGGAAATCGATCGCACCGCCTATGCCCGGCGTATGGAGGGTTTCTGGCTGGGGCAAAGCATTGCCAACTGGACTGGGCTGGTCACCGAAATGGACAAGATCGGCGGCGAAGGGCCGCATGGCGAATTCTATACGAGGGATGACTGGGGAAAGCCGGACCAACCCAGCATTTTCGACGAAGGCAAGCCAAGCGTAGTGTCGCCCACAATCGATTTCGTTCTGCGCCGACCGGGGGAAATCTGGGGCGCGGATGACGATACGGACATCGAATATATCTATCAGCACGCGCTGCTGGCCAACAAAACCAGCATATTGACCGCGGAACAGATCCGGCAGGCCTGGCTGGACCACATCTACGATGAAACCAAGCCCACCCCCTATGGCAAGGACGAAACCGGCTATCAGAACTATCTGTGGGTTTCGAACCAGAAAGCCCACGAACTCATGCTGGCCGGGACTTTGCCACCGGCGACGTCCGACCCGGCGCTCAACGAGCATTGGGACATGATCGATGCGCAGCTGTCGACCGAGATATTCGGCCTGTTCGCGCCGGGAAGGCCCGACATTGCGCTGAAGATGGCCGATTTGCCGATCCACACCACTGCCCGCGGTGAAGCAGCCGATATCGCGCGTTTCCATGTGGCGCTTCACGCGCTGTCCGCCAATGTGGACCCGGCGCGCCCGCTCGGGCCGCAGCTGCGCGACATTGCCGATGAGGCAAGCCGCATCCTGACCGAGGGGGAATATCCGCTGGCCATGTATCGTTTCGTGCAGGGCCAATACGAAGCGGGCGTGCCCTGGGAAGAAACGCGCGACGCAATCTATCAACGCTATCAGGTGGACATGCGCGACGGATACGACATGTCGTCTCGCGGATTGTACTGCAACGGCTGTTTCGCGGCAGGGATCAACTTCGCCGCCGGTCTGGTGAGCTATTTTTATGGCGATGGCGATCTGCGCGATACAATCCGCATCGGCACACTGGCAGGTTGGGATTCCGACAATCCCACCGCCACGTGGGGCGGACTGATCGGATCGATCATGGGACGTGAAGCGATCGAGAAAGCTTTTGGTACCTCGTTGTCCAGCAGGTTCCACATTCATCGCACGCGCAAGGGTTTTCCCAACGATGGCTATGACGATTTTGCCGCCATGGGCCGCCGAAGCCTGGCAATAGTCGACCGCACCGTGACGGAAGAGGCCGATGGTCGGATCGACGCAGAAAATGACCATTGGGTGATCCCCCGCCATTCGGTCGACTGGACGCGGGCCGCGCGATCCGTCAGGCAGGCCCAATGACCGACACTGTCTTCGTTCTCAACGGCCCCAACCTCAACCTGCTCGGTACCCGCGAACCGGATATCTACGGGTCCGCCACGCTGGCAGATATCGAGGCAGCGTTGAAGAAAAAGGCCGCGGATATCGGGCTGGCCATCGATTTCCGCCAGACCAATCACGAAGGCGTGCTGGTCGACTGGCTGCATGAAGCCCATGCGGTGGGTGCCAGGGCGGTCTTGCTCAATGCGGCGGCCTATACCCACACATCGATTGCCCTGCTCGATGCGATCAAGGCAATCGCTGTGCCGGTAATCGAAGTTCACCTGTCCGATCCCGCAACGCGCGAGGAATTCCGCCATATTTCCTATGTCGGAATGGGGGCGGTGGACGAGGTTAAGGGCTTGGGTGCAGACAGCTATTCCGTGGCGCTGGAGAAGGCTGCAGCGCTTTAAAACCGCCCCTTGCCCCCTTGCCCTAAGCGCGCGCGGCGAGCATAGGCGGGCGAAACAACACTTTAAGGGGTTCCATGGCCGACCATAAAGGCAGCGCCGGCAAGTCCGGCATGAACGTCGATACCGCACTCGTGCGCGAACTCGCCGAGATGCTGGGCGAGACTGGTCTTACCGAGATCGAAGTCGAAGACGGCGAACGCAAGATCCGCGTCTCGCGCGGCGGCGGCGTGCCGATGGCAGCTGCGCCGATGCAGATGGCCGCTCCCGCCCAGGCAGCGCCTGCTCCCACAGCAGCCGCGCCCGTGCCCGAAGCAGCTCCTGCTGCGGACACGGCGGGCGCAATCAAATCGCCCATGGTCGGCACGGTCTATCTGGCCGCAGAGCCGGGCGCGCCCAACTTCGTCAAGGTTGGCGACAGCGTGAAGGAAGGCCAGACCCTCGTCATCGTCGAAGCGATGAAGGTGATGAACCCGATTACCGCCGACAAGGCAGGCACGGTCAAGGCGATCCACGTCGAGAACGCCCAGCCGGTCGAATTCGACCAGCCGCTCGTCAGCATCGGCTGAGGTTGCCCGTGAGTATTTCCCGCATCCTTATCGCCAATCGCGGCGAAATCGCGCTGCGCATTCACCGCGCGGCGCATGAAATGGGTATCGAAACCGTCGCGGTGCATTCCACCGCCGATGCCGATGCCATGCATGTCCGGCTGGCAGACCATGCCGTCTGCATCGGCCCGCCGCCTGCGACCGACAGCTATCTCAATATCGCGAATATCATTTCCGCAGCCGAAGTCAGCCACGCCGATGCGATCCATCCGGGCTATGGCTTCCTGAGCGAAAACGCCAAGTTCGCCGAAATCGTCGAAGCGCACGACATCGCCTGGATCGGCCCCAAGCCCGAACATATCCGCACGATGGGCGACAAGGTCGAAGCGAAAAAGACGGCCGGTGCCCTGGGCCTGCCACTGGTGCCCGGTTCCGACGGTGCCGTCGAAACGGTCGACGAAGCGCGCGAGATCGCGGCTGAAATCGGCTATCCGGTGATCATCAAGGCCGCCAGTGGCGGTGGTGGCCGCGGGATGAAGGTCTGCGAAAGCGAAGACCAGCTCGAAACCCTGATGAAACAAGCCGGCAGCGAGGCGAAGGCCGCGTTCGGCGATGCCACTGTCTATATCGAGAAATATCTCGGCGATCCGCGCCACATCGAATTCCAGGTCTTCGGTGACGGGAATGGTAAGGCAATCCATCTGGGCGAACGTGACTGTTCGCTCCAGCGCCGCCATCAGAAGGTGCTCGAAGAAGCACCCTCGCCTGTACTGTCCACCGAAGAACGCGACCGCATGGGTGAAATCTGTGCCCAGGCAATGCGCGACATGGCCTATCGCGGTGCCGGCACGATCGAATTCCTGTGGGAAAACGGCGAGTTCTATTTCATCGAAATGAACACCCGTCTGCAGGTCGAACACCCGGTGACCGAAGCCATCACCGGCGTCGATCTGGTGCGCGAGCAGATCCGTATCGCCGCTGGCAAGCCGCTGTCGGTCACGCAGGAAGAAATCGAGTTCAAGGGCCATGCGATCGAATGCCGCATCAATGCGGAAGATCCCTTCACCTTTGCGCCTTCACCCGGTGAAGTGACCTATTACCACGCTGCCGGCGGTATGCATGTGCGCGTCGATAGTGGGCTGTACCAAGGCTATCGCATCCCGCCTTATTACGACAGCATGATTGCCAAGCTGATCGTTTACGGCCGCACCCGCGAAGGGTGCATGATGCGCCTGAAGCGCGCGCTGGACGAAATGGTGGTCGAAGGTGTGAAAACTTCCATCCCGCTGCACCAGGAACTGTTGCAGCAGGACGATGTGAAGACTGGCCAGTATTCGATCAAATGGCTCGAGGAATGGCTCAGGACACGCGAGGCTTGACCACGTATCACGGCGATGGCTGTGGGTGTTTTCTAACCCGCACATCGGCCGTGATGTCGGCTTTTCCGGGGCTAAGTTCCGGCATTACCCTGCCGGCAAGGCGGTCGCCCCGGCTTGCAGGAAACGGCGTGCATCAATGTCGCTGACGAAACGGTTCGGCCTCTCCGTGCCGCTCGTCCAGGCCCCGATGGCTGGTGTATCCACGCCATCGCTTGCCGCGGCTGTGTGCGAAGCCGGGGGGCTCGGTTCGATTGGCGTCGGCGCAACCGATGCGACGGGCGCTCGGGTCATGATCGAAAAGCTTCGCGCCGATACGTCGCGGCCCTTCAATGTAAATCTGTTCGTTCACGCCGCAGCGAAGGCCGATGCCGCGCGTGGAGCCTTGTGGCTTGAGCGACTTGCCCCCGTTTTCGCCGAATTCGACGCTGTCGTGCCGGACAGACTGCGCACGATCTATCGCAGCTTCGCAGACGATCCGGACATGCTGGCCATGCTGCTGGATGTTGCGCCGCCCATCGTCAGCTTTCATTTCGGAATTCCTCCTGCAGCGACGCTGGCGGCGCTGCGAGAGAGGGGGATTTATCTGATCGCCAGCGCCACCAGCGTGGCAGAAGCGCGCACTATCGAAGCCGCCGGAATCGACGCGATCGTGGCGCAGGGGATAGAGGCCGGCGGCCACCGCGGCATATTCGATCCCGAAGGCGTTGACGATGCGCTGGGCGTGGTTGCGCTGACCCAGCAGATCCTGCGCGAAACCCGTCTTCCGGTTATTGCCGCCGGCGGCATCATGGACGGTGCCGGAATAGCGGCAATGCTCGATCTCGGGGCAGATGCGGCGCAACTGGGCACGGCGTTTATCGGCTGCCCGGAATCGAGCGCCGACGATGGCTATCGTGCCGCGCTCGCCAGTCCCGCCGCCTATCACACCACATTGACCCGGCTGGTTTCCGGGCGCCCCGCACGCGCCCTGGCCAATCGTTTCACGGCGTTGGCAGACCGTCTTGGGGACTGCACACCGCCCGATTATCCAATCGCCTACGATGCCGGCAAAGCTCTCAACGCGGCGGCTCGGGATAAGGGGGAATTCGGGTTTGGGGCACAATGGGCGGGCCAGGGCGCACCGCTTGCCCGTGCGATGCCGGCAGCCGATCTGGTCAGGAAGCTGGCGGAAGAATTGTCCCAGAGCCGGGCTAGTCGAAGCTGAACCCAGCCGCTTTCGCTTCCGCGATCACCTCTTCCCCGGTCTGACGCGGATGGTCACCGTGGATACGGCACCAATCGGCGCGTTCGTCGACGAAAATCTCTTTCTCGATCGTATGTCTTGCGGCCGCATCGAACAATCCGGCGGAAAAGCTGCGATTACCGGTTGGCAGGAAACGGAACCAGAGATTGCTGCCGCATTTCGAACAGAACGCCCGTTCTGCCCAGTCGCTGGACCGATATTCGGTAATCGAACTTTCGCCCGATACCTGCGGATTGTCTCCGCTTTGCGCGCAGTAGAACGCGCTACCCCACCGGCGGCACATGTCGCACTGACAGATTTCGACATGCTGCGCCGGACTGTCGAGCGTGATCGACACTGCACCGCACAGGCAATGGCCTTCGATCCGCTCCTCCCCGCTCATAAGGGAACGCCGGGCTCGTGCTTGCTGGTGCGGATCGTGAGTGAGGTTTTCACGCTTTCCACATTTGGCGCAGGTGTCAGCTTGCTGGTCAGAAACTCCTGGAAGCTCTGCAGGTCGCGGCTGACGATCTTGATGATAAAATCGATTTCGCCGTTGAGCATATGCACTTCGCGCACTTCGGGCAGATCGCGCATGGCCATCTCGAATTCCCGCAGAGAATCCTCCGCTTGGCTCTTAAGGCTGACCATCGCGAAAACGGTAATCGAAAAGCCCAGCTTCGACGGATCCAGTTCTGCGTGATAGCCCCTGATAACCCCGTCTTCTTCCAGCGCGCGGACGCGGCGCAGGCAGGGCGGTGCGGTCAGGCCGACACGATGGGCGAGTTCCACATTGGTGATTCTCCCTTCGTCCTGCAGTTCCGCCAGCAGTCGACGGTCGATTTCATCGAGATTGGGCATACAAAAATGTTCCTGCTATCTTGAGGCCACTGGTGCGGCATCGCGATACTTCCACGAAATGTTGAAAACGCGACCCAGCCCTCTTGGCTAACATTATTATCTTTGCCAGCAATTGTCTCGCTTTGCAACGCGCGGGCAACTTTCCGTTCAGCGTAAGTTTTACACTGTTAGAAACCGCAATGTGCGACGGTTTACGTCTCGCAAACGATTGCGTGTCACCGGGGTACCGATGCATTTTGACGACCGCCTTGCTACTGTGCTGCGCCACCGCGCCGGCAGTGCGCGTGCGGCAAAGACACAGTTCCGCCAATTGCTGGATCTGCTGGGCGAACGGCCACAGGCAGGTGACCCGGCGCTTAAGGCCGCCGCCTATTTGCGCCTGATCGCGCTGGCCGAAATGATCCCTACACCGGAACGGGCTGCCATCGTGGGAGAAAACGGCTGGCGCTTCCGCAATCCCGAACTGGTGCGCTGGTTCGGTGAAGCGCACCCGTCGATCGCGGCAGCGGCGCTTTATCGTGCGCATCTGACGGGCGATGAATGGGCCGCACTGATTCCCCGGCTGCCGATCCGGGCGCGCGGCTTTCTGCGGCATCGCAAGGATCTGCCGGAAGCGGCGCTGCGCGTGCTCGACCAGCTTGGCGTGTCCGATCGCGCCTTGCCGCAACCGACATCTCTTGCCCGATCCCAACCGGTCGAAACTGCGCCCGCCGATCCGGTCGATCTTGGCGAGGTCGAACCGTTTGTGCTTCGTCGGCTGGACAGCGGCCCTGCCCCGGCGGCTAGGCCGGACGATATCGAACAGCCGGTCGAGCTAGAGGCACCGCGCTCCGAACCGGTAGAGCTAGGCCCAGAGGCTGCGCCACCGCCGCCCACCCCGAAGCGCGTCACCAAAGAGCCGGTTGACCCAGAGACCCCCGTTCCGAAACCGGTCACCCCAGGCATTCCGCCCCAGGCCACCACCGAACCGCCCGACAGGTCGGA
This sequence comes from Pseudomonadota bacterium, assembly GCA_023394965.1. Taxonomy (GTDB): domain Bacteria; phylum Pseudomonadota; class Alphaproteobacteria; order Sphingomonadales; family Sphingomonadaceae; genus Qipengyuania. The sequence continues at coordinate 273,233 of JAEWZX010000007.1, forward strand.
TGGCATCCGCGCGCTGGTGGAGCGTATCGAAAGCTTCCGCAAATCACGCAGCCCACAGCCGCACGATGGCGATGCGCCGACCCTGCCGCTGGCGGAATTGCAGGAAGTGCCGCCGCGTAAACAGCTCGATGCGTTTGGTTTTGGCACCAATTCGGAAGGCCGGATCGACTGGGCCGAACCGGACGTCGCGCCCATGGTGGTCGGGATCGATCTGTCCCGGCGCGGCGATGGGCCGCGTTCGACAGACGATTTCGCCGCCGCCTTCACCAATCGCCAGCCGATGCACGAACTCGCCATCGCCTTGCGCGGGGCGGATGCCATCGAAGGCGATTGGATCGTGGATGCCGCGCCCCGCTTCACCCGCACGGAAGGCCGGTTCTATGGCTATGTCGGCCGGTTCCGCCGTGCGGTCGTGCCGGCGGACGAGAAGGCTCAGCGCAGCGCGGATCGCCTGCGCCAGCTGCTTCACGAACTGCGCACGCCGGTCAATGCAATGCAGGGCTATGCTGAAGTGATCCAACAGCAGGTCTTCGGCCCGACCCCGCACGAATATCGTGCCCTTGCCGCCTCCATCGCCGGAGACAGCGCCCGCATCCTTGCCGGTTTCGACGAGCTCGACCGCCTGGCCCGCCTGGAAACAGGGGCCCTGGATCTGGAAGCAGGAGAAAGCGATTTCGCCGCCATAGTGCGCGCCCAGCTCGGCCAGCTGCAGACGGTGCTTGGCCCGCGTGTGGCGCGCTTCGATGCCCGTCTGACGGATCGCCCCGCCCCCCTCGCCCTTGCCGCGAACGAGGCGGAAATGCTCGGCTGGCGGGTGCTCGCCACACTGGCTGGCGCGACCGGGGCAGGTGAAACCATTTCCCTTTCCCTGTCGCTGGATTCCGATCAGACCGCCCTGCACGTGCAATTGCCGTCCAAGCTGATCAAGGCCGATAATATTTTCGCCTCCGAACTCAGGGCAGGCAATGGCACGCTGAGTTCCGGAATTTTCGGCGCAGGCTTTTCCCTGCGCCTTGCCCGCGCGGAAGCGCGTGCAGCCGGTGGTGAACTGGCACGTGAAGGCGATGAACTTGTGCTCAGCCTACCGCTCTTGACCGCTGACGAAGCTCTGCCTAGCCCTGTCGATGCGCCTGATCGCGCGGCCGGCTAGGACATCTACGCATCACCCACGCAAACCTTCTCACACCGCCAGATGCTTCGCGCATGGCGCGCTTTGCCGATGGGTTCGGACAGCGCTCGCTGCTGACGATCGACACGGAAGAGGAATTCGACTGGGACGCGCCCTTCCGCGCCGATGGCTATGGCCTCGACCATATCCGTGCGCTCTCGGGATTTCAGGAATTCTGCGAAGACATCGGCGTGTCGCCCGTCTATCTCGTCGACTGGCCGGTGGCCAGCGATCCGCTGGCCCGGGACATCATCGGCGATGCGGTACGCGGTGGCCGCGCGGAAGTGGGCGTGCAGCTGCACCCGTGGGTGAATCCGCCGCACAGCGAACAGGTAACCCGGCGCAACAGTTTTGCCGGTAATCTTCCCGCCGATTTGGAAGCGGAGAAATTTCGCCGCCTGCGCGATCTGGTGGAGGAAGGCTTCGGCACGGCCCCGCGCATCTATCGTGCCGGCAGATACGGCCTCGGCCCGCAAACCGCCCAACTGCTGAGCGACGGCGGCATTGTGATCGACAGTTCGGTCCGTGCCCTGTTCGACTATCGCGACGAAGATGGCCCCGATTATAGCCGCCATCCGCTCGCCCCCTATTGGGCGGATGATCATAAGGCTCTGCTGGAACTGCCGCTAACCACGGCTTTCTGGGGCATGTTGCGGCGACAGGGTGCGCAGCTTTACCCGCTGGCCCTTCGCCATCCGATGCTGGGCAGCCTTTTGGCAAAAACCGGAATGCTGCAGCGAATCGGTCTGACACCCGAAGACATCACGCTGGAAGAGGCGTTGCGCGCGGTCGATATTGCGGTGGACGACGGGCTGCCGCTGCTTGTGCTGAGCTTCCACAGCCCTTCGCTCGCCCCTGGTCACACGCCTTATGTGCGCACTCAGGACGACCTCGATCGGCTGTATGACTGGTTGCGCGGGGTCTATTCCTATCTGCGCATGCGCAACATCAAACCGACGACAGTTGAAGAAATCATCGCATCTGCTGTTCGCTAGTGCTTGCAACGCCCACGCACCACGGCTAGGCGCGCTTTTCCGCACGGCGTGGCTGGGGGCCTGTAGCTCAGTTGGTTAGAGCTGGCCGCTCATAACGGCTAGGTCGCGGGTTCGAGTCCTGCCGGGCCCACCATGCCCGGCGCGGTGCGGGGAAATCGGTCGGGGAGTGGCGCAGCCTGGTAGCGCACTTGTTTTGGGTACAAGGGGTCGCTGGTTCGAATCCAGTCTCCCCGACCAGAATTTCCAAATGGGCGAATAGCTCGCAAGCGAAGCACAGGAGGTGCGCCGTTTGAATAGCCCGACAGCCGCCCCCCCTCCCTCTGCCGCCCTCGACACTCGCCTGATCTGGGCGATTGCCCTGCCCGCCATGGTGACCAATGTCGCCACCGCGCTGATCGGCGTAGGCGATATGTGGATCGTCGGCCAGTTGGGCGATGCGCCCACGCAGGGAGCGGTCGATATCGGGGCCAAGCTGTTCGCGGCGCTATTTACCGTGATGAACTTTCTCAAGACCGGCACCACCGGCCTGGTCGCGCAGGCGGGCACACGTTCCGGCGCGTATGCGCAGGCGGCGGTTCTGATCAAGGGGTTGGTCGTGGGCGTGGCCATAGCGGCGCTACTGCTACTGGCCAAGCCCGTGCTCATGCCCGCGCTGCTCGATGCGCTGGGGGCCGAAGCGAGTGTGCGCACCGCAGCCGTCGTCTATGCCGATATCAGATACTGGAGCGCGCCGGCAGTAATGGCAAATTTCGCGATGGTCGGCTTTCTCGTGGGTCGTCGGCGGATGCGCGAAGTGCTGGCGATCGAAGTATTCTACAATCTGCTCAATGTCGCACTCGGCCTGTGGCTGGCGCTTGGTCTGCACTGGGGCATAGCCGGAATCGGCTGGTCCAGCTTCATGGCCGAATTCGCCAAGCTGGCCATTGCCGCGCTGATCATCTGGCGCATTGCCGGCAGGGATATCCGCGAAGCGCTGCAATCGGGCACCAGCATATCGCTGAGCGCGCTGAAGCCCTTCCTCGCGGTCAATCGCGATCTGTTCCTGCGCACGGTCGTGCTGATGATTGCCATCACCGCGCTGACCCGGCTGGGCGCGGAACGGGGGCCGGTCGTGCTGGCGGCGAACGGGATTATCTATCAGCTCTTCGTGCTGGCCGCGCTGCTGCTCGACGGATTCGAAAATGCTGCCCAGGTCATTAATGGCGAACGGGCGGGCGACGGTGATCGCGCCGGATTCACCGCCTATATCCGCGCGATACTGTGGCGCTGCCTCGGCGTGGCGATCGTGCTGGCGCTGATCTTCGCCGGGTTCGGCGGCATGATTACGGACAGTTTCGCCGCTACGCCTGCCGTTGCGGCAGAGGCCCGCGAGCTATGGCCGTGGCTGGTGGCGGTCCCGCTGGCGGGTTTTGCCGGTTTCGTGCTCGACGGCGTGTTCGTGGGGGCAAGCTGGACGCGCGCCCTGCTGCTGACGATGGTGGGCGCGGTTGCCGGCTATGGCGTGCTGCTATGGCTGACCTGGCCGCTCGGCAATGATGGGCTGTGGCTCAGCTTCATCGCCTTCCTGGTCCTGCGGGCCGGGTTGCAGCTGGTGGCGATGCGCGGGCTGATCGCCCGGCATTTCCCAGCCGCCCGGCCCTGAACCGGACTTATTCCCCGACCACGACCGGCTGGGCGTGATTGGCCAGCACCCCGGCGACCGCAGTCCATACGGCGACATTCTGGCGCAGCTGTTCCGGGTCCACCTTGTCGAGCGTGTCGTCCGGCGTGTGGTGGAGGTCGAAATAGCGCGTGCCGTCCTGCTGCAGATCGATGATCGCTGCGCCCTGTTCGCGTATCACATTAATATCGGCCCCGCCGGTCGCGACTTCGCCGGACGGTGCCACGCCGAACCGCGCCACGGCCTTTGCCAGCGCCTTGTACAGATCTGGATCGCTCTTGGTAAAATTGCTGTCGATCCGCCAGATCCGGTCCGCCCCGAAATCGCTTTCCAGCCCGACCATGAAGGGCTCGCTCGCATGGGCGGCGGCATAGGCCTTGCTGCCCCACAGGCCGGTTTCTTCCGCCCCGGCAAACAGCACGCGGATCGTGCGCAGCGGCTGTCCGGCTGCGGCGGTGTGTCTGGCGGCGGCGGCGATGATTCCGCAGCCCGCCCCGTCATCGACCGCACCCGTACCGAGATCCCAGCTATCGAGATGGCAGGCCAGCAGCACTGGCGGCAGCGACGGATCGCGCCCGACGATTTCGCCAGTCACATTGCCGCTTTTCGTGGTGCCGAGATCGCGCGGCGTCAGCGTCAGGCGCATTTTCACCGGGCGGCCTTCGGCCCGCGCGAAGATGCGTTCCAGATTGTCGGCATCGGGGTTCGATAGCGCACCGGCAGGCGTCGCCTTCACTCCCTTGGGGAAGCTCGTTCCGCCGGTATGCGGCGTGCGGTGGTTTTCCGTCCCGATGGACCGGATGACCGTGGCCACGGCGCCCTTGCTGGCGGCCAGCCCTGCCCCGGTCCAGCGCGCGGGCCCCGCAAAACCATAACCGGACCCATCCTGCGTCGGGCGCATATCGTGGCTGATGAAGGCAATCTTGCCCTTCAGGCTGCCAGGTGCCGCAGCTTCGAGATCGGCATAGCTGGGGAAATAGACCACTTCGGCTTCGATCCCGTCCGGCCCGGTCGAAACACTCTTACCCAGCGCGGTGATCTGCATCGGCTGCGGGAACGGCGCGGTCACTTCGGCGCGTTCTTCGCCGCGTACCCAGGTGGGCATGTCGTACGGTTCTTCGACGACATTGGCGAAGCCGTTGGCCTTCAACCATGCCAGCGCCCAAGCCCGCCCGCGTGCTTCGGCTTCGGTCCCGGCCATGCGCGGGCCGACTTCGGTGGTGATCCCTTCGACGAAATCCCAGGCAATCGTATCGCCGGCCAGTGCCGCATCGGCAGTATCGGCGTGGGCGGGGACGGTCAGCGAAAGCGCGGCGAGCGCGAAGATCGGTTTGTGCATGGCCGCACGTGCTATGGCCACCGGCGCGCGCTGTCCACCGCTTTGCGCGTTCCGCTTGCTCCTTTGCGCCTGCGGCCCTATCTGCGGCCCCATATCCCGCGGGCCTTGCCCCGCCCCAATCCAGAACTCGCCAAAGGATACGCCAGATGGCCGCGCAATATGCCTTCGTCATGAAAGACATGACCAAGACTTTCCCCGGTGCCCAGAAGCCGGTGCTCAGCAACATCAACTTGCAATTCTACCAGGGCGCGAAGATCGGCATCGTCGGGCCCAATGGCGCGGGTAAATCCACGCTGATCAAGATCATGGCCGGGATCGATACCGATTTCACCGGCGAGGCATGGCCGGGCGAAAACATTACCGTCGGCTATCTGGAACAGGAACCCGAACTCGACGAGAGCAAGACCGTGCTCGAAAACGTCAAGGATGGCGCACGCGAAACTGCAGATATGGTCGAACGGTTCAACGCGATCGGCATGGAAATGGGCGAAGAAGATGCCGATTTCGACGCGCTCAGCACCGAAATGTCGGAACTGCAGGACAAGATCGATGCCGTCGATGGCTGGACGCTGGACAACCAGCTCGAAGTCGCGATGGAAGCGCTGCGCTGCCCGCCGGGGGACTGGCCCGTCACCGATCTGTCCGGCGGTGAAAAGCGCCGCGTCGCCCTCACCCGCCTGCTGATCCAGAAGCCGTCCATCCTGCTGCTGGATGAACCGACCAACCACCTCGACGCCGAATCCGTCCAGTGGCTTGAAAACCACCTCAAGGACTATCCGGGCGCCGTGTTGATGATCACCCACGATCGCTACTTCCTCGACAATGTGGTGGAATGGATCCTCGAACTCGACCGTGGCTCCTACTATCCCTACGAAGGCAATTACTCGACCTATCTGGAAAAGAAGGCCAAGCGCCTCGAACAGGAAAGCCGCGAGGAAAGCGGCCGGTCGAAAGCCCTCTCGCGCGAACTGGAATGGATTCGGCAGACGCCGTCCGCCCGCCAGACCAAGTCCAAGGCGCGTATCCGCAAGTTCGAAGAACTTCAGGAAGGCCAGAAGGATCGCAAGCCCGGCAAGGCGCAGATCGTCATCCAGGTGCCCGAACGGCTTGGCGGCAAGGTCATCGAAGCCAAGAACATCACCAAGGCTTATGGCGACAAGCTGTTGTTCGAAAACCTGTCCTTCATGCTGCCCCCGGGCGGCATCGTCGGCGTGATCGGGCCCAACGGCGCAGGTAAATCCACGCTGTTCAAGATCCTGACCGGCAAGGAAGAACCCGACAGCGGCACGGTGGAAATCGGCAGCACCGTCCACCTCGGCTATGTCGACCAGAGCCGCGATCACCTGAACCCCAAGAACAACGTCTGGGAAGAAATCTCCGACGGCCTCGATTACATGAAGGTCAACGGCCACGACACCAGCACCCGCGCCTATGTCGGCGCGTTCAACTTCAAGGGCGCGGACCAGCAGAAGAATGTCGGCAAGCTGTCGGGCGGTGAACGCAACCGCGTGCACATGGCCAAGATGCTGAAAGAAGGCGGCAACGTGCTGCTGCTGGACGAACCGACCAACGATCTCGACGTGGAAACGCTGGGCGCACTGGAAGAAGCGATCGAAAACTTCGCTGGCTGCGCCGTGGTCATCTCGCACGACCGCTTCTTCCTCGACCGCCTGGCCACCCACATCCTCGCCTTCGAAGGCGACAGCCACGTGGAATGGTTCGAAGGCAATTTCGAGGCTTATGAAGAAGACAAGCGTCGCAGACTAGGCGATGCTGCGGATCGTCCGACACGGTTAGCGTATAAGAAGCTGACTAGGTAACAAACCGCGAGCTTTCGGTTTTCGTAGCGACAAAGCACGGCAGTGATCCGCAACCGGCCTAAAACGCATTTCGATATTCCGCATTACAAGGGACTCCCGAAGCCCCCGTATGGTGTTGACCTAAGCAAAATACCCGATTTGATTAAGATGATGTTGCTTACGTTGCGCCACGTTGAACCTTTAAGTACTGATTTACTTAACAAAATAGACCCCTCCATTGACGATTTTCCCCACGAGGACGAACAGCAATTCTACAGGCTGAATAATAGCCAGTTTCAACTCGTTTTTGTCGTAGTAAACTCGATCTATGGCGGCGATTGCGGTGACTATCGGCAGCTGTATCCATATTCAATCAGTCTCGTTCCGGCCACCAAGCGGCAAACGCCTCAAGAGGCAGGTTATGAGCTGGTCGAATCATACGGAAAAAGCGGCGTACTCAACGAAGAGTGGGCATATCAAAGCCTTGATCCGTTCACAGGAGAATGGGGCATCTTCAGCACTTTAGACGTAATTTCGGCTGCGGGCCAAGACAGCGCGCACACTGATGAGATTGGGCTGATCCATGACTATTTTTTCCTGCGAAAAGACGTGGATCTCGATTATGTTGCCCAGCCTTCCACTGGGTTCGAAGGCGATCGAGAGAGACGTTACCTGAAGCATCGAGCAAAGCTGCTCTATAAACCGTTCAGTAAAACTGATGCTCGCCAGGTTTGGGGTGTCGAGAACGGCCTCGAACTCTTCCTATTGCACGAAATCGTACGCGTCGGGCTTCCGTGGCCAGTGATACAGGCCCACATCTACGATGATGGCGCTGCTTTTCCGTCACTCTATCATGCTTGGGCTGAAAGAGAGACAATGGATGACGAGCATTTCGTCACAGAAGTCGACTTCTATTTCCCTGAGCAGAATGTCGCACTATTTTGCGATGGTGCGACACATTCTCGCAAAAAGGTTCGCGAAAGAGACGAACGAATTAATGCACGCTTGCGAGAGCTGGGGATAGTTGTCGTTCGCATTCCATCGAAAGCAATTTTGCGGGACGTTAAAGCTGCAGTCCAGCCTTTGATTGACGCCTTAGAAGCGGCACAAGCGTAATTTGGCTCCCCCATCAACCTTTGGCACAACCGCTCGCGAGGCGCCCGGTTCGCGGGTGCTGTTCCAGAATCCCACGTCACCCCGGACTTGATCCGAGGTCCAGCTTCCTTTCTGTCCAGCCGCAAGAAAAGCACGATCCCGGCTCGATGGCCGGGACGTCAGCCCGCCACCTCCATCCGCTTCACGTCCGGTTCTTCTCCGCGCAGATGCACCTGTGCCAGATCGTAACCCACCTGCATCGCCAGCAATGTTTCCGCGCTGATGCCGAAAGCCTTTTCGAAGCTCAGCGCCATCCGTGCGCTCATCGCGGAGCGACCGTTGAGCAGCGCACTCATGTTCTGGCGGCTCACGCCGATATGTCTGGCCATCTCGCTTACGGAAATCCCGTAATGGTCGAGATAGGTGCGCTGCATCCACGGCCCCGGATGAACGCGGATCGAAGGGTGCATTTCAAGTCCCATCAGTGGTAATCCTCCAGATCGAGGTCGGCGATGGTCCGCTCGTCGACCTTGGTGAAGGTCAGCCGCCAGTTCCGCGTAACTGTCAGCGCGTAAGCCCCGACGCGGTCGCCTATCAAGTGAAGCATGACACTTTGTAGGCTATAGCGGCATCTGCCTGCGTAAGAACTTCTCTGGGACAAGCCTATTTCTGGTGCAAAACCTTGACTTTTCGAACCATTCCGGTTAGTGACGCCGCCGGATCGGGAGGGCGCGAAAGCTGGTGCACCCCCTTCCTTGCCCTGCGGCTCGCGACGGCGATCTCCTCAGGGGCAACGCG
>JAEWZX010000015.1 GCA_023394965.1 Pseudomonadota bacterium
CCAGCCTCCTGTTCCTTCAAAACAGCGATAATCTGCTCCTCGCTGAACCTGCTCCGCTTCATTCGTCCGTCTCCTTGTCAGGGCCGGACTCTACTTATCTCTGGAGGAAATCTAGGGGCTCAGACCATAGGCGGCCGCCGCAGACTGGCGCGATACGGCCCGCATCAGTTCGTCGGCATATTTGATCGATCGCGCGGATGCGAGCGCGCCGACAACAAACACAGTACCTGCCACTACGGCAGCGACCGGCGGCGCAAGCACCCTGTCCGTCCCGGTCAGGGCCAGCACGGCAAGCACCGCGCCGAAGGCGAGGCTGGCGATCCCGCTCGCCAGCAAGCTCTGCTTCATCTCGCGCAATTCATCCGCATCCTGAACGTTCAGCATCCGCGCGCCCAGACGTGGAGACATCGCGCCAAAGCAGACAAGCAGCCCCATAAATCCATAAAGCAGCGAAACCAGCAGGGCGATCTCGCGCGACGGATCGAGCGAACCAAGCACGCCACTGTCGATGAGAGTCAGCACACCCGTCGCGCCCAGGAAGCCTGCAACCGCGCCCCCACCTAGCATCAGGGCGAGCTTGCGGCCTTTGCGCGCTGGCGAGGAAATGTCTTGAGTTGCGGTATTCATGGCTGTGGCTCCCAGTCGTCGATAAACAGATCCGGCACCGGCACATCGAACAGCTTCGACATGCGCAGAGCCAGCGGCAGGGAGGGATCGTATTTGTCGGTTTCGACCGCATTGATCGTCTGCCGGGACACCCCCAGCCTCCGCGCGAGTTCGCCTTGGCTCCAGCCCTGCGCCTCGCGAAATTCCTTCAAGCGGTTTTGCAACGAATCATCCTTCTGCCTGACAAGAACTCTGGACATTATCCCCTTGCGACAAGTAGGGTTCTGTGCTAGATAATTGGCATGGCAAAGAACACTCTCACCCTTCGCAAATTCCAAGACCGCTTCCCCACGGAAGAAAGCTGCCTAGAGCACCTAAAGCTGACCCGCTTTGGTGAGCGTCACGAATGTGAGAAGTGCGGCAAGGACGCGCAGTTCTATCGCGTCCAGAAGCGCCGCAGCTATGCGTGTGAACATTGCGGCCACCAGATCTATCCGACTGCCAGAACGCCATTCCATCGTACTCGCACCAGCCTTCGCGACTGGTTCTATGTGATGTTCCTGTTCTGCACGACGCGGAACGGTGTCGCTGCCAAGGAAGTCGAGCGCCAGATCGGTGTTACCTACAAGACCGCGTGGCGCATGTGCCATGAAGTCCGCAAATATATGGCCCAGATCGACGGTGACGCTCCCGTTGGCGGTGAAGGCAAGACCGTGGAAGTCGATGAAACCATGATCGGCGGCGCTCGCCCGAATACCGGACGCGGCAACTATCGCGCGAACAAGACCATCGTGGTCGGAGCCGTAGAGCGTGGCGGCAACATCATTACCCGCGTCATTCCGAACATCCAGAAAAGCAACCTGCTTCCGGCAGTGAAGGAAAGCGTTGTGGCTGGCTCTACGGTCCACACCGACCAGAACCACTCTTATCGCAATCTACCCGCAATGGGTTTCCAGCACGCTTCGGTAAATCACAACCGCGACGAATGGGCGCGCGGTGACTGTCACGTGCAGTCGATTGAAGGATTCTGGGCTTGCTTAAAGCGCGGCATCAACGGAACGCATATCCACGTTAGCGGGAAGCATCTTCCGAAGTATCTGGGTGAGTTCGAGTTTCGTCACAATCGCCGTCATCGTCCCGAGACGATGCTTTCGGAGTTGATGACGGCTTTTGTGCGTTAGGGCCAACCATCGCATTTAGAAGGCGATCAAAACGTTCACTGGCTTTTGGCATTTATCAATTCTCTTTCGGCGGTTTGCATTCCTTCAAACGCCTGCATTCTAACACGCTGATGGACTACTTCGGAGAGGGCTTGCCAATTTTTAAGAAAAATTCGGAAGGTCTTGTAAACTCGTATAGCCTCGGGGTCTGGGAATTGGTGGTGTTTCACCGCCCAATCTCCGTCGTAATCAGAGGGGTGCAGTCTCTGTATGTCGTTCATTGGATCACGACCAAGATAAAATACCGCCCAATTCCCCCATTGGTTAATCTCGTGAATCCATAGTTGATATGCGACCTGCCAAGCATCCCACGCGCTGTCGGTTAACTCTTTCCCGTTAGACAATCGTTCTGTCAGATCTTCGGCTACGTTTTCGATCCTTGACGCTATCGACAGTAGAATTTCGCGGTGAAAAATCGCCATAATCGCAAATCGAGTTGCTTCGCTATTGGCATGAAAAGCCACCTGCTGCTCTTGGATAAGTGAGCGTTGTTCATCCAAACTCTCTGTAAGCCCTTTGCTGAGGCCGACTGCTTCAGCCGCTTGCTTCCCTAACTCGGCATTGAGCGCGTCAAAGCGACCTTTAGTGTAATCTTTCGCAGCTGCTTCGATTGCCTCAACCTGCTCGGTCAGCCTTGCCTCCAGGCCACACATCCGCTGGTAATCAGAGATGATCGCTTTGCGGTCTTCGGCGATTGTCGAAATTTCGCCATCGATCTTTTCGAGCCGCCTCTCCATCACCGTTCGTTTTTCGATTTGGCTTTCAATGAGAATCGTGTGTTTCTCTACGATCTCTCGGAGTTCACGGGGCTGACCTTCCGAAAGTTCATCGCCAACTGGATCGCGTTCGGTATTTTTCCAGTATGGGCGCAAGACGAAAAACAGCGCGACCATTAGGACAAACCACGCTGTAGGGTTGGAGGCAATCTGTTCCACCGCTGTTTGTAAACTTGCCAAGCGGTCGGACATGAACGGCCAAACAAATCCTGTGAAACCGAAGATTGCGGCAACTGCCCAAAGAGCAATCCGGGCACGGCCCTGCGCTTTATATGCTTCAAGCGCCACAGGCACCGCTGTCGCGAAGAAGAAGAGTTGAATAGTGAGCGTGTTGTCCATCCCGGAAACTCATATCACCACTCCCACCGGAGTCGAGCGATACTTGTCCGAAGGGGATAATCCCCAGACCTCTTGTCAGGCCAGAGCTCTTTACAAGCCCCCTTTAATGTCGGGGCTCGGCCGCCCTCTCTCCAGAAATGCTTCAATATTCATGAAGCGATCGGTGCCTTTCTGGCATCGATCAGGGGGCGCAGTGACAGCAGGAAGCTGATTGGCGAAGTGAAACGGATTTCACCCGATGCATATTCGGTTTATACCTTTTATATACAGGGCGTGACACTAGCGCTCGGTGGGCCGCGAAAGGACTTTTCACATGGCAGACTACACGCTTCTCACCAATCCGTTGAGCCGCGGCCAGATTGCCCGATGGGCGCTGCATGAGGCTGGGGCCGATTACGATACGCAGCTGCTGGACTGGGACAAGCAGCGTGAAGAGCTGACCAAGGTTAATCCTATGGGCAAGGTGCCCGCGCTGATCCACCATCACAATGGCCACGATCACGTGATTACCGAATGCGCAGCGATCTGCCATTATCTCGGCGCGATGCAGGCCCCCGAACTAACACCCAAGGCAGAAGAGATGGCAGATTACTTCCGCTATCTCTTCTTCGCCGCAGGGCCGCTGGAACAGGCAATAACTGCCCGTGCCAATGACTGGCAACCGACCAAGCAACAGCAGGTAACAAGCGGCTTCGGCTCATACGAACGCGTGGTCAACACGCTAGAAAAGCTGCTGTCGGACCGCGCCTTCGTCTGCGGGGACCGGTTCACCATGGCCGATGTCTATGTCGGCAGCCATGCGATCTGGGGGACCGAATTCGGATCCCTACCCAAATGCGATGCGTTCATCGCCTATGGCGAACGCTGCAAACAGCGCGCCGCTTACAAACAAGCCAGGGCAATCGATGAAAAACTGATCGCGGAACGCCAGCAAGGCTGACCGATCCGGCGCGCCCGGCCGTGCTTCGCATCCCCGCCTTACCCGCAACCGTCATTCCCGCGCAGTCGGGAATCCAGCCTTGCACCACACCTGCACCGGGATGACGATGAGTGGAATGAGGTGGCATCTCCCCCCGTAGGAAGCCCGTTCGGGAAACCCTATTTCCCGTGCAAAACCTTGACTTTTCGAACCATTCCGGTTAGTGACGCCGCCGGATCGGGAGGGCGCGAAAGCTGGTGCACCCCCTTCCTTGCCCTGCGGCTCGCGACGGCGATCTCCTCAGGGGCAACGCGGCCGGTGCGAAAGGCGCGGGCGTCCAGGTCGGGAGCGGAGAAACCATCCGGATCGCAAGGACACCTCTCCTCCTTCACCGGATGCGGCAGGCAGCACGCCACAGGTCGCGGGTCCTCTTAGCCCGCGCGGACAGCGGCAGGGGCTCAACGCTACAGGCGAACCCTCCCCGTCGCACCGGCTGACCATGTCGCACAGGAGTGTAATCCGGGTTCAGGTTTGAA
>JAEWZX010000017.1 GCA_023394965.1 Pseudomonadota bacterium
CCAGCCTCCTGTTCCTTCAAAACAGCGATAATCTGCTCCTCGCTGAACCTGCTCCGCTTCATTCGTCCGTCTCCTTGTCAGGGCCGGACTCTACTTATCTCTGGAGGAAATCTAGGGGCTCAGACCAATGTGATTTGTCGCCTTTTTTCTTGTTGTAAAATTTACCGACGGTTCACTCCATCTCTGCTAGTCAAGGACTCCGACACTAGTAATTTGTGAGCCGACTTGAATGATCCGCCTGTTTAAGCACTACATTCCCTACAATGTGGTGCTTCTATCAGTAGTAGATCTCGTTCTGCTTTTCCTCTCTGGCGAAGCGGCATGGAGACTGCGCGCAGTTCAAATCAACGTGGATGTCGGGCCACTCTCCGAGCGCCTTGCTGCGCTTGGTGGCTTTGCTGCCGTGATCTGGCTGGCGATGATTGCTGTCGGCACTTACAGTCCCGAGGCACTTCGTTCGCTCCGCTTTGCGACCGCTCGTTTGCTGGTCGCCGTCAGCCTCGGAGTGCTGGCGATTTCCTTAATGAATTTTTTGGTGCCAGGGTCTGCACTTTGGCGTTCAGTGCTGCTTTACGCCATGGCGATTGCGATCATTCTTCTTGTTGCCAACCGAATGTTTGCCGGTCGCCTACTCGGTGCCCACGCGTTTCGCCGGACTATTCTCATACTAGGCTCTGGAAAACGGGCTGAACGGCTGCTGCGACTATCGCAGCGCGACGACAGCGGCTTTGCCATCGGGGCATTTGTCGCGATGGGAGATAGCGCCAATACGATCGAAACCGCGGTGCCGCGTGAATCCATCGCAGATCTGAGCAAATTCATACTTCGGGTTGGAGCTACCGAGGTTGTTCTTGCATTGGAGGAACGACGCAATTCGTTGCCGCTCAAGGATCTGCTCCGCGTTAAGACAAGCGGGGTCTATATCAATGATTTTTCGAGTTTTCTTGAGCGCGAGCTTGGACGAGTCGATCTGGATACCCTGAATCCCAGTTGGCTAATCTTTTCGGATGGCTTCTCGGCCAGCGGCCGGCTCTCAAGTATCGCCAAACGGTCATTCGACATCGGCGTAAGTCTATTCATACTGGTGATAGGTCTGCCGCTGATCGCTCTCTTCGCCATTTTGGTGAAGATGGAAACGAAGGGACCGGCGTTTTTCCGACAGACACGTGTTGGTCTTTATGGTCAGCCTTTTACCCTTATAAAGCTGCGTTCGATGCGGCTGGATGCCGAAGCTGCGGGAGCCAGATGGGCCGAGAAGGACGATCCGCGTGTGACGCGAGTGGGCCGCCTGATCCGCAAAGTGCGCATTGATGAATTACCACAGGTATGGAGTGTGCTCAAAGGCGAGATGAGCTTTGTTGGCCCACGTCCGGAAGTCCCGGCCTTCGTGAACGACCTAGAACGCGAATTGCCCTATTACGCTGAACGACACGTGGTTAAACCCGGCATTACCGGTTGGGCCCAGATCAATTACCCATACGGAGCAAGTATCGAAGATGCGCGGCACAAGCTTGAGTACGATCTGTATTATGCCAAGAATTACACGCCGTTTCTCGACCTTTTGATCCTACTGCAGACGGCACGCGTGATACTCTGGCCGGACGGCGCCAGATGACGATCTGGCTCGCGAGTTTTTCCTACATTGGATATTCCCTTGGCGCGATTGCCTGCGGGCTCGCTGCTCTCTGGATCGGTAGCAAGGGTGATGAAGGCAGAAATGATCGTGTTCCAGCGGTCGTTGCGCTGGCCTTAACCGCTAACTGGTGTTTCGCCTCCGCGAGTTTTGGTCCTGTTCGACCGATTGTAGATCTGACCGAGATCGCGCGGAATCTTGCCTGGCTGTTCATGCTGCTGCGCCTTTTCGGTAATGATGGGCGTGACGAGACGCTGCGATTGGTCCGTCCCACGGCCGTTGCGCTTGCGTTCGTGGAAATGCTGCAGCTGGCTCTGCTGTTGATCGCTCGACACAATTCAGCTGTGCCTGATCTGGCCGCTATTACTGAAACCGCAAATCTATTTCGCCTAATGGTGTGTGTTGGCGCGCTCGTGTTGCTGCATAATCTGTATGTGGGGGCGGCGGCTTCTTCCCGTCTGATCCTGCGATGGAATGTGGCGGCGCTTGCTTGGTTCTGGTCCTTCGACCTGAATTATTTTGCAATCGCCTACATTACCTCGTCGGTTCCGCTCGAACTCGATGCAGTACGTGGTTTGGCTGCCGCCATATTTGCAGTTCCTTTTGCGATCGGCTTTAACCGTGGTTCTTCAGGCCTTGAATTCCGGCCGTCGCGAGCGGTTACCTTCCGCTTTTTGTCTCTTTCGGTAATCGGCGGGTATCTGGCCGTAATGGTAGCGCTTGCGAGATCGCTCGACATGCTGGCCGGCGATCTCGCCCGTATGGCGCAAGTCGGCCTGATTATTGCAGCTGGCGCACTTGCGCTCATCTGGCTGCCTTCTAATCGTCTACGAGGTTGGCTGCAGGTCACTGCAATCAAGCATTTCTTCAAACATCGCTATGACTATCGTGAAGAGTGGATCAGATTTACGGACACCATTGGCACGACGGAGCGTGACAACTGCACTTTGCAGGAACGGGTGGTAAAGGCGCTGGCCGACATTACGGACAGTCAAGCGGGCGTTCTGCTGATGCCCGATGGCGACGGCACTCTGGAGGTTGCGGCGAACTGGCGTTGGCCCGAAATTACTGTTCCAGCGCTGGCACTGCCTGCGGAACTCGGCAAACTTCTTGAGAAGAGCGAGCTCGTTATCGCGATTGATGAAGTGCGGGAAGGCATCGATCGTATGGGTGAACAGGCTCTGCTGCCGCGTTGGCTGATGGATGATTCACGTGCGTGGGCTGTTGTGCCACTTCTGCATTTTGATCACCTTGTCGGTCTCGTCGTCCTTTCGCGACCGCGTGTTGAACGGAAACTGGACTGGGAAGACTTCGATTTGCTGAAAGTGGTCGGCCGACAAGTTGCCAGCTATCTGGCTGAGCAGGCTGGCCAGGCTGCGCTATTGGAGGCTGCTCAGTTCGATGACTTCAATCGCCGTATTGCCTTCGTGATGCACGACATCAAAAACCTATCGAGCCAGGTTTCACTGCTGCTACGAAATGCGGAGAAGCACGCAGACAAGCCGGAGTTCCGGAAAGACATGCTTGTTACCTTGCGTAGCAGTGCCGAGAAGCTGAACACTTTGCTCGCTCGTCTTGGGCAGTATTCGAGGCAGGAGACGGATAAGGCGGCATCTGTCGAACTGGGCGAGGCTGCACGCCGGATCATGCGCAAGCTTGGTCAAATTCATCCATTGGCACTCCGGAGAGCAGAGGCGGTGACGGTGGGGGGAGACTGGAATGCGCTTGATCAGGCGCTGGGGCATCTGGTGCAGAACGCCATAGATGCCAGCGAGCCCACGATGCCGGTAATGCTTGATATATATAGCGATGGCGTATCGGGTGTCATCCAGGTGGAGGATCATGGACGCGGTATGTCTCCCGAGTTTCTCCGCAGCGGTCTTTACAAGCCCTTCATATCATCCAAATCTGGTGGTTTCGGGATAGGTGCGTTCGAGGCGCGGGAACTCATTCGGTCCATGGGTGGCAGGCTCGATGTGGAATCGTGCCAGGGATCGGGGACCAGATTTACCGTCAGACTGCCGCTCGCATCGGCGCCAAGAACAATCGAACATGGTGATAGTGTCCCCGCTAATGAGGTCGTTTGATGGTCCAGTCCAAGCCCAAATTGCTGATCGTCGAAGATGACGAGGGGCTGCAGGCCCAGCTCAAATGGGCCTATGAGGATTTCGAGGTTATCCTGGCCGGAACGCGCGAAGCCGCACTTGCGGCCATACGGTCGGAAGAGCCTGCCGTGGTTACCCTCGATCTTGGATTGCCGCCCGATCCTGACGGAACGAGCGAGGGTTTCGCAATTCTCCAGGCGATCATGGCGATGAAGCCGGACACTAAGGTCATCGTGGCTTCAGGTCATGGCGCGCGGGAAAGCGCCCTGCGCGCAGTGGATCAGGGGGCCTACGATTTCTACCAGAAGCCGGTTGATATCGATACGCTTGGCCTGATCGTTCAGCGGGCCTATCGCCTGCACCAGATCGAAGCGGAAAACCGCCGGCTGGCCGAAAGGCTGGGTGAGGACAGGACAGTATTGGGTTCGATGGTCACGGCTGCGCCCGAAATGGCGAAGGTGGCACGAACGATAGAGCGTGTGGCCCCAACCAATGTCTCGATCATGCTGCTCGGAGCTAGCGGCACGGGCAAGGAGCTCCTAGCCCGCGGCCTGCACGATAGCAGCGATCGCAGACGCGGGGCTTTCGTCGCGATCAATTGCGCCGCGATCCCGGAGAACCTTCTGGAAAGCGAGCTTTTCGGCCATGAGAAAGGCGCCTTTACCGGGGCCATCAAAACCACTGAGGGCAAGATTGAACTGGCTGACGGGGGGACTCTTTTCCTCGACGAGGTCGGCGATATTCCCCTGCCTTTGCAGGTGAAATTGCTGCGATTTCTGCAGGAGCGCACCATCGAACGTGTCGGGGGGCGGAAGCCCATCCCGGTTAACACGAGGATTGTGAGCGCGACCCACCAAGATCTGGAAGCGATGATTTCGGCAGGCACATTCCGAGAAGACCTGTTCTATCGTCTGGCGGAGATCGTGGTGAAAGTTCCGCCGCTGGCAGAGCGTGCAGGCGATCCAATTCTGCTCGCCAAGCATTTCCTTGCCCGTTTTGCAGGAGAGATGAACGCGCAGGTTAAGGGGTTCGCGCCAGATGCATTGGCGGCAATCGACAGCTGGAATTGGCCGGGCAACGTTCGGGAACTGGAAAATCGCGTAAAACGCGCTGTTATCATGGCGGATGCGAAGCTGGTTTCTGTCGAGGATCTGGACTTGCCGGAAGCTGACGGCGAGGGGGAAGGTATCCCCCTGAACATCAAGGCCGCGCGGGAGCAGGCTGATCGCCGCATGATCCGGCACGCTTTGGCTCGCAGTGAGGGAAATATCTCCAATACTGCCAAGCTGCTCGGTATCAGCCGCCCGACATTGTACGATCTGCTCAAGCAGTATGATTTGCAGACTTAGGTTTCACATTTGCTCCAACCTTGCAGTAGCCTGCGTGTTGCTTGGTGCTTGCGAGCGGTCGGAAGTCGACTCGTCAGAGATGGCCAAGGCGCGCATCGAATTGGCCAGGGGCGATGCGCATTCTGCCAGACTCCATCTCGACCATGTACGCCAACAAGGGCTCCCTGCGCAGGAACTAGTGGTCGATTTTGCCGAGGCGGCCTTGCTCGACGGCGATTTCGAAACTGCGCGGGAGTGGCTTGAGTCAGCCGATTTTTCACAGGGCAGTCGCGCCCACGGCTTTCTTCTCCTCGGCCGTGTGGAAATGGCCGACAACAACCTTGCCGCTGCAGGCCAGGCCTTCGACCAATCCTACCGGTCCGCCCCGGACAATCCCGATCTGTGGGTGGAAATCGGCCGCCTGCGCTATCGCGGCGGCGAACAGTTACAGGCTGTGCAAGCGGTCAATCGCGCTCTTGAAATAGATCCGGTGAATCGGGAAGCTTTATTGTTTCGCGCGCAGCTTGTGCGGGATGCCCTGGGTATGAAAACCGCAGCGCGCATTTTGGGGGATGCGGTGGAAATCCATCCGGATGACGTGGATCTGCGCGTCGAACTCGCGGCGACGCTCGGCGACGGAGGGTATGCGGCAGAGGCGCTTCGGGTGCTGCGGGGCAATGACGGCGAAGCGGTATCCACGCCTAGGGGGATCTTCGTCCAGGCAGTCCTTGCTGCGCGCGGCGGATCTTTCCGCCTGGCGCGAGATCTGCTTGCGCGGTCCATGCTGGTTGAGGAGGGGATGGCTTCTGCGCAAATCCTTTCGGCCATCATCGATTTGCAGGATGAGAATTACGCTAACGCCGTGCTGACGTTGGATCGGCTGTATGCGGTGCAGCCCGACAATCAGCGAGTCCGCGATCTTTTGGCTTATGGCTTGTTGCGAAGCGGAAGTGAGCAGGAACTAGTGCGGCGCTTTGCGAAAGCCGCTTCCGCGCGTGGTGCATCAGCCTATCTGCGCACACTGGTCGGGCGCGCTTACGAAGCGTTGGGCGACCGGCACCGTGCCGCCGTATTTCTTGATCTCGCAGCGGCTCAGTACGCCGGTCTGGTACCGCTCTATATGGTGGAAACTGTCAAAAATGCTAGTGGTCCTGATGGTATGATCGGCATTCAAACGCGCGATTTTGTGCGCAATGCCATAGCTTCGGGAGACACGATATCGGGCGTCGAAAGGGCACGGGATTTCGCCCGGCGTTTCCCCGGTTCTGCGGATGCACTGGCCCTTCTGGGTGATGCCGAGCTTGTACAAGGGAACCGTACAGCGGCCCGTGACGCCTATGAGAAATCTGCCCAAATTCGCCGGTCGTGGGTTCTGATCGAGCGTATGATGAGAGTGTCGAACAGTCCTTCGGATGCCCGCCGGATCATCGAATCCTATGTGCGCGAGCATCCGATGAATGGCGAGGCTGCGGCCACGCTGGCGGATGGTTTCGCTGCCGAGGGGGAGTGGGAGCGGGCGGTGCTGCTGCTCGATCACGCCATGAAATCTGGCATGGCGCGCGTGCCCTGGGTGGTGGCCGCGCGCAGCATCGCCGCGGACCGGCTTGGCGACAGACCGGGCGCGACGTTTTATGCGCTCGCCGCGTATCAACTTCAGCCGATGAGTCCACATGCCGTTTCAGCTCTGATCGCAGTCCTGCCCGATGGCGATGCCAAGCGGGAGGAACTCGAAGCCAAGCTGCGATCACTGACTATGCGGTGAATCGCTCGACAGCTGCAGCGCGTCGGGGCAGGGGCTCCCCATGACATTAAAAACGGTATTTGCTGATCCGATGCTGCGTATGCTGATTGCCGCGATAGCGATCGCCGCAGTCGTACCTGCCACAGGCGACGCGCGGGGTGTGGCGCAGGCGGTCGCCAACGCAGCGATTTTCGTGCTGTTCCTGCTCAACGGGATGCGAATTGCGCGAAAGGATATTGTCGCTGGTATTGCCAACTGGCGGTTTCTGCTGCCGCTGGTGCTGTGGGTGTTCGGGGTGATGGCCGTCATCGGCCTCGTGCTGTCTTCGCTGGCTGGAAACTGGCTCGCGCCATCGGTGGCTCTGGGATTGCTGTACTTGGGCGTTCTCCCCTCGACCGTGCAATCGGCGACTTCCTACAGCACGCTTGCGGGTGGGAATGTGGCGCTGTCTGTCGTCGCTGCGGCGCTGCTCAATATTCTGGGGGTCTTTATCAGTGTGCCGATCTTCCTGGCGCTGGGCGGCAGCGGTAGCGGCGAGATTGGGATTGACGCCATTGGCAAGATTATGGTGCTGCTAGTCCTGCCATTCGCCATCGGGCAGATGCTGCAGAACCGTACCCGCACATTTATCGATCGCCACAAGCCCAAGATCATCTGGGTGGATCGTTTCGCGATCTCCGCGGCGATCTATGTGGCATTCTCCGGTGCGGTGGAACAGGGTATCTGGACAAGGGTGGACGGGCTGGACTGGCTGCTGATTATTGCATTTGTCGCACTGTTCCTTGCCACGGCGAGCGCTGGGGCGTGGCTGACCGGCAAAGTTCTGGGGCTCGCGCGGCCGGACCGTATTTCCTTCATGTTTGCCGGGTCGCAGAAGAGCGCGGCGGTTGGCGCACCTTTGGCGACCATTATGTTTCCTGCCGATGAAGCTGGCTTCATCGTGATCGCATTGCTGCTGTATCACCTTTTGCAGCTGGTTGCGGCCGCTCCGCTCGCTAGTCGGCTGGCTGCGTCAGCGCATCCTCTGGATGGCGGCGATTATGCCTCACCGACCACGCGAAGCTGAGAGCGATCAGCACTGCCCCCAGCAGCCCCGTGACCGTTTCGGGAATATGATAACGCGCCGACAGCAGCATGATGATGCCCAGCACGATGATCGCCCAGAACGCCCCGTGCTCGAGGTAGCGATACTGTGCCAGTGTGCCGGTGCGTACGAGATGGATGGTCATCGAACGGACGAACATCGCGCCAACCGATAGCCCGAGGGCGATAATGATCATGTTGTTCGACAGCGCGAACGCCCCGATCACCCCGTCGAAGCTGAAGCTGGCGTCGAGCACCTCCAGGTAGAGGAAACCGCCGAGGCCCGTTTTGACGATTTCACCAGTGGCTTTCTTGGCGGCTTCGCGCGCCTCGATAACGGCGGCGATCGCATGGACCGCGATGAAGGTGACGAGACCGAGGATAGCAGCGGTAAGGAAGGTGATCGCATCGTCCGGCGAGAGCATTGTCGAGACCGAATAGACCAGCAGGAGTACCAATCCGATCTCTATGGCAGGGACGTTGGAGAATTTGTTTATCGTCTTCTCGATCGCCGCGATCCAATGCACTTCCTTGTCGTTGTCGAAGAAGAAAGTCATTCCGACCATGGCCAGGAAAGTGCCGCCGAAACCGGCGATGCCGATATGGGCGCCCGAGACGATCCGTTCGTATTCGGCCGGGTTGCTGAGCGAAAGCGAGACCGCTTCGATGGGGCCGACCTTTGCCGCAATGGCTACGATTGCGATGGGAAAGGCGATCCGCATGCCGAACACCGCAATCAGGATACCGATCGTCAGGAAGCGCTGCTGCCAGACCGGATCCATGTCGCGTAGAACGGTGGCGTTGACCACCGCATTGTCGAAGCTGAGCGACACCTCGAGGATCGACAGCACGAGGACGATCCACAGGATGCCCAGCGTGGCAGTGAGCGATCCTGTGCTGGACCAGCCATACCATCCCGCCAGAGCGAAGCAGACAGCCGTGAATGCAAGGGAAAAGGCGTAGTAATTGCGGATTGTCTGCATGGATGTTGCCTGAATGCTCAGCCTTTGGGCTGATACGTCTGGTCCGCAGTGGGGAAGATGCGTCCGCGCACTTCCTCGGCATATTTTGCCACGGTTTTTTCGATAACTCCGGCAATATCTTCATATTGCTTCACGAAGCGCGGCACGCGATCGAACATGCCGAGCATATCGTCCGTGACCAGCACCTGCCCATCGCACTGGGCCGAGGCGCCGATACCGATGGTGGGGCACGACACCGAATTGGTCGCTTCTATTGCGATGGGTTCGAGCACACCTTCCAGAACAATGGCGAAAGCGCCCGCATCGTCGAGTGCCTTGGCATCGCCCACGATCTTCGTCGCTTCCGCATCGCTGCGTCCGCGCGCAGCATAGCCGCCCAGCACGTTGACGGCCTGAGGCGTCAGGCCGACATGCCCCATTACCGGGATGCCGCGTTGGTTTAGGAAGGATACGGTTTCAGCCATCTGTTCGCCTCCCTCCAGCTTCACTGCCGCAGCGCCGGACTGTTTCAGCAGGAAAGTGGCGCTTTCGAACGCCTGCTGGGGTGATTGTTCGTAAGAGCCGAAAGGCATGTCGACCACAACGACGGAATGGTAGCTTCCGCGCACCACGGCCGCGGCATGATTGGCCATCATGTCGAGCGTGACCGGAATGGTCGTCGGCAGGCCATAGATAACCTGCGCCAGGGAATCGCCGACCAGAAGCATGTCGCAATGCGCATCGAGCAACTGGGCCTGACGGGCAGTATAGGCGGTCAACATGACCAACGGTTCGCGCGTTTTGCCTTCGGCCTTGTGCGACCGGATTTTCGGTACCGTCAACCGCTTCATCGGCTGGGGTGTCGGATTTGCCCGGCTGGTGCCTGTATCGAGCTGGAAGGTGGTAGACATGGCAGCCTCACTAGCAAGGGCGTGGCAGTTGGCAAAGCGAAGCTTGGAATCGCGAGTTTTTCCGTGTCTAAGGGGCTGGATTTAAAAGACGCGGCAGGAATAGCTGCGATCCGGGAGGAAGAATTCGTAATGGTCGCGACCACCAAATCGACGGGCGAGGGCTGGTCCTCGCGCTCGGCCTTTATCCTTGCAGCGATCGGCGCTGCAGTAGGCTTGGGCAATATCTGGCGTTTCCCCACACTTGCCGGCGAAAGCGGCGGCGGTGCCTTCGTCATCTTCTATATCGGCTGTGTGTTCCTGCTCGGTTTGCCGCTGGTGCTGTCCGAAATTTTTATCGGCAAGGCGGGACAAACCGATGCGATTGGGTCCATCCGCCGGGTCGCCGCGCAGTCCCGGGCATCTCAAGGCTGGTCGTTCTTCGGCGGGGTGGGCGCATTGGCGGCCTTCCTGATCGTATCCTTTTATTCTGTGGTTGCAGGTTGGGTACTTTATTACGCAGCCATCATGGGCGGCGATCTGCTTCAGGCCATCGTGGCCGGGGAGCCGTTCCGTGGTGCGCTGGCGGGTGAGAGCCAGGCTCAAATCCAGCAGCGGCTCGGAGACATGTTCGCGAGTCCAAGCCTGCTCTTGGGGGTCCATTTCCTGTTTATGGGGCTGACCCTGTACATCGTGGCGCGCGGCGTCAGTTCCGGAATCGAAAAAGCGGCGACCTACCTGATGCCGATGTTCTTCGTCCTGCTGGTCGGGCTGGTGCTATATGGAGCAGTGGAAGGTGATATAGGGCAAGCGATAACGTTCCTGTTCACGCCGGACTGGTCGAAGCTGACCCCACAGGTGATGAACTCCGCACTGGGCCAGGCGCTGTTCTCCCTTTCGCTCGGCGTGGCCGGACTGATCACCTATGGCTCTTACATCAAGGAAGGCAGCGGTCTCGGCCCGACTTCGGCCCTGATTGCCGTGGCTGATACCGGTGTTGCCTTGCTTGCCGGCCTGATGATCTTCCCGATCGTGTTTGCGGTCGGTCTCGATCCCGCGGCAGGACCGACGCTGGTTTTCCAGACGCTGCCCTTTGCTTTCCAGACCATGCCGGGCGGGGCGTTATTCGGCTTCCTGTTTTTCGTGCTGATACTGGTGGCGGCTGTGACCAGTTCGATCTCACTACTCGAAGTGCCCACGGCGTGGGGTATTGGTGAACGCGGCTGGAGCCGTCCGAAATCGGCGCTGATTTTCGGCGGCGGAGCGTTTCTCGTCGGGATTGCCTGTTTGCTGGGATACAATGTCTGGTCGGACGTGCGACCTCTTGGTTTCTGGGATTTGTTCGCGGACACCGACATCCTCGACACCATTGATGGCTTCACCGGTAAGGTGATGCTGCCGCTGGGCGCGTTGCTGACATCGATCTTCATTGGCTGGAAGGCGGATCGCAACCTGCTGCTGACCACGACGGGCCTGTCCCCATGGGCCTTCGGACTGTGGCGTTTTCTGATTGCGTGGCTGTGCCCGATTGCCGTCGCGATCATTCTGGCAACCGGCCTATTTCCTTCAATTCTGGGCGCTTGATACGAATCCGGCTTTTCCGCGGCGGATTTAGCAATTATTTGGAAGCCTTCCGGCTGGCGGTGCAGGGCAGGCCTGCGGCGGGCCTGGGGGGCATTGCCGCATGATTTTCGACAGAGTGAAACCGCTGGATGCCATATTGGCGGCAGCGGAAAAGAAGTCGCTGAACCGTTCGCTGGGCTGGTTTCAGCTCACCCTTATGGGCATCGGTTGCGTCATCGGGACGGGGATTTTCGTCCTCACCTCCGTGGGGGCGCAAAAAGCGGGCCCCGGCCTGATGATCGCCTTTGCCATTGCCGGGGCCGTCTGCATCGTCGCAGCGCTGTGCTATGCCGAAATTGCCGCGATGATACCCGTGGCAGGGTCCGCCTACACTTACAGTTACGCAACGATTGGCGAATTCTTTGCCTGGACTGTAGGGTGGGCTCTGATCATGGAATATGCCATCGCGGCCGCCGCCGTGTCGGTCGGCTGGTCCGGCTATTTTTCAGGCACGGTGCTGGGCGGGCTGGGTATACACCTGCCGAGTTGGCTGAGTGCGGGGCCACTGTTTCTTGGTGGGGCAGAAGGTGGATTGATCAATCTGCCCGCGCTGGTAATCGCCTTGCTCGTCACCGGCCTGCTTGTCATCGGCACAAGCGAGAGCGCGAAAGTGAATGCAATTCTGGTGATTGTGAAAGTCACCGCGCTCACCGCCTTCGTCGCCATCACACTGACAAGCTCGGAGTTCGATGCGTCGCGTTTCAACCCTTTCCTGCCGGCCGGCATATTCGGCGGCTGGGGCACCGGGGTTGGGGCGGTGGGGGCCGCCGCAACCATGTTTTTCGCCTACGTCGGCTTCGACGCAGTTTCGACCGCAGCGGAGGAAACCAAGAACCCGCAGCGCAACGTGCCTATCGGCCTGGTCGGGTCGCTCCTGTTCTGCACGGTGTTCTACATCCTTGTCGCCGCGGGGGCGATCGGGACGATTGGTGGGCAACCGATTCTGGATGCAATGGGCATTCCGCTGGAAGCCGGATCGCCTGAACTGGCGCGCCAATGTGCCATGCCGCAATATGCCGAAGCACTGGTCTGTTCCAACGAGCCGTTGGCCCATGTCCTCAAGACCCTGGGCTTTTCCGGCATTGGCAATGCAATCGGCCTGGCCGCCTTTGTCGCACTGCCATCGGTCATTCTTGTGCTGATGTTCGGTCAGACCCGCATCTTCTTCGTGATGAGCCGTGATGGTCTCCTGCCGGATCGTCTCAGCCGCGTACACCCACGCTTCAAAACGCCGCATGTCGTGACCATCATTACCGGTCTGGCTGTCGCGATTGGCGCGGCGTTTTTCCCCGTCGGCCAGCTGGCAGACATCTCCAACGCGGGTACGCTATACGCCTTCCTGATGGTTGCGGTGGCCGTGATGGTTTTGCGGGTGAAAGATCCCCAGCGGCGCCGCCATTTCAGGGTGCCAGCAGTCTGGGTGGTTGCGCCGCTGACGATGATAGGCTGCGTGCTATTGTTCTTTAACCTCCCGAGCGCGGCGATGCTTTTTCTACCGGGGTGGGGGATGATCGGGATTGCACTCTACCTGCTCTACTCGCGTAAACGAAGCCACCTTGGCCGCGGCGTGATTGAAGTGGTGGACGATGTGGCCGGGGAAGAAACGATGGTTCCCATCCATCCCCCGCAAAACAAGGACTAACAAAAAGGGTCGCCCGTCAGGGCGACCCTTTTGATTTCTTCTAGGCTCAGGACTCACTGATTACAGCCAGAAGAGCACAGTGGCGGCGAGAGCGAGGGCCGAGAAGAAGACGGTTGGGCAGCGGTCGTAGCGGGTTGCGACGCGGCGCCAGTCCTTGAGGCGACCGAA
>JAEWZX010000012.1 GCA_023394965.1 Pseudomonadota bacterium
GTCACTCCACCGTTTCCAGCGATTGTACAGCGTCTTTGCAGGGCCATACTCCCTCGGCGCATCGCGCCACCTCAGCCCATTGCGGTTGACGAAGATAATCCCGCTCAAAACGCGCCGATCATCAACCCGTTCACGGCCATGACTCTTCGGGAAATAGGGCTGAAGACGCGCCATCTGCTCGTCCGTCAGCCAGAATAAATCGCTCAAATTCAGGCTCCTTCACGGTCGCCTGAATCACAGCCGTCATCGCAAACCAATGGGTCCTGACCCTAGGGCCACTTGCGCGACCGTTGGGTGCCTTTTTTATGCGTAGGCACTAACGAGGGCTCGCCAAGAGCGAAGATACTACCGAGGTATCGCGCGCGGCGGGCCGTATCCTCCAGGGGATGGTTGACATCAGAGAGAGCCCCCCGTACCCGCCCCTTTCAAATGCGACTCATTCGCATTATCACTTCTAGAATGGGGGTTATTTTGGCGCTTCAATCAGGACTTTTCCAGGCTTCGGGCTTGCATGCCATGAGTATCTCACTCGCCCTCGGCGCTATGACCTATGCAGGGCCAGCAGCTGCGCAGACAATGAGCGAAGGCACGGCTCCCGAAGAGAAAGAACAGCAAGATTTCACCGAGGATGAAGGCGCCGACATCGTCGTCACCGGCTCCTACACTACTGACGCGAATATAGATTCTGCCACAGGGCTTGGTCTTTCCATCCAGGAGACACCGCAATCGGTCACCGTGATGACTGCACAGCGGATGGAGGATCAGGCGATCCGCACCCTGTCCGATGTGGTAAACAATGCTGCCGGTGTTTCAGCCCGTGCCTACGACAGCGCCCGCAACGGGTTTTCGGCTCGCGGCTTCGGCATCAACAACTACCAGATCGACGGTGTGCCGCTGCAATGGGGCGCAGGCGATTCGGCTGGCGAAACGCTGCTCGACATCGCGATCTACGACCGCGTTGAGATCGTGCGCGGGGCCACCGGTCTGCTGACCGGCGCGGGCGAACCGTCGGCCTCGATCAATCTGGTGCGCAAGCATGCCGACAGCGACCGGCTGACAGGCACCATCTGGGCTAGCGCCGGGCGTTGGGATGCCTATTCGGTGATGGGCGACATCAGCAGTCCGGTCACGGCCGACGGCTCGGTCAGGGCGCGCGCCGTCGCCAAATATGCCGAGAACGACAGCTACGTCGACCTTCTGCACGACAAAAAGCTGGTGCTCTATGGTGTGATTGACGCCGATCTCACGCCAAACACCAAGCTCAGCTTCGGCGCGAGCTATCAAGATAACGATCCGCGCAGCACGCTGTGGGGCGGCCTGCCTGTCTGGCACGCGGACGGATCGCGCACCGACTGGTCGCGCTCGAAGACAGTAGGCACCGACTGGAGTAGCTGGGCATCGACCAACGAGACCTATTTCGCCAATCTGACACAGGACATCGGATCGTCATGGTCGGTCGAGCTTTACGGCTCCCATGCGGTCAACAAGGGCGATCTGCGATTGCTGTACCTCTCCGGCCAGCCTGACAAGACGACCGGCCTTGGCATGGGGTCGTCCGCTTACCGCGCGGATACCGAGCGGTCCCAGTTCGACGTCGGCTTCCGCGCCAGCGGCACCTATAATCTGCTGGGGCGGACGCACGACTTGGTCTTCGGGGCTAGCTATGCCAGCCAGGATTTTACTTCCCTGACCTATGCCAACAACGGACTGGCTCCTGTAGGCGATTTCAATACATGGGATGGTTCCTATCCCGAGCCGACATGGGGTGGCTCAACCCAGGCCGTGGACCTGACCACGAAGCAGTGGGGCTATTTTGCGGCCACCCGCCTGTCTCTTACTAACTCACTCAAGGTTATCGGAGGTGGTCGGCTGTCGAGCTGGGAGCGCAAGGGGCTCAACTATGGCACCAACATCGATTTCGGGGATAACGACCGTTTCCTGCCGTATGCAGGGGTGCTGTACGATATCATGCCGCACCACACGGTGTACGCGAGCTACACCAAAATATTCAATCCGCAGAGCAATCGCGACCGCAACGGCGACTATTTGCCACCCGTTACCGGAGAAAACTTCGAGGCAGGCCTGAAGAGCAGCTTCTTCAATGGCGCACTAAATACGGCACTATCAGTGTTCCACATCAAACAGGACAATCTGGCTCAGCCGGATGTCGGGCAAGTTGTTCCGGGCACGACACCACCCGGACAGGCATATTATGCCGCCAAGGGGGCGACCAGCACCGGCTTCGAGGTAGAGGCAAATGGCGAGATCCTGCCCCGCTGGTCGGTTGCCGCCAACTATACCCAGTTCACCGCGGAGGATCAGAACGACGAGCGTATCAACACGCTCTATCCGCAGAAACTGCTGCGTATCTTCACGACCTACCAGTTCAGCGGAGCGCTCGACGGACTGATGGTGGGCGGCGGCCTCAATTGGGAAGACACGAGCTACACCGATACCGTCAATCCGGTGACTGGGCTAGACGAGAGGCTGGAGGTCGAGAACCATGTACTCGTCAATCTGATGACTCGTTATCAGATCAATAATGGCCTGTCGGCGCAGTTCAATGTCGAGAATCTGTTCGACAAGACATATTATTCGCAGATCGGGTTCTACAATCAGCTGGCCTACGGCGAGCCGCGCAATGTCACGCTGACGCTGCGGTACCAGTTCTGATCGATTGCGGTGATCTGACAGTGTCAAGCACGGTGGTAAAAGCTCAAACGGTCACTGGCTGGATTGTGGCGGCACGCATCGCGGCGGCGGTTCCGGCTAATTATGTGCTAACCTCGCTGGCAGCGGCCTGTTTGGCGCGTCTCCTGCCGATGCCAGCGGCAGAGGCATCACTTGCCGCGACACTGCTATCCTTTGCGTTGTTCGCCGTGATTGCCCTGACGGCGTTCGGCGCCCGGTCAGTTGTGTCCCTTTGGCTTTGGATGTTGGGGGCCGGGATTGTGCTGGGCGGCACCTTGTGGCTGTCGATCATGCTGGGAGGTCGGCTGTGAAGGATAGTCTGCGCCAGTCGATGGCCCTGCTGCACACTTGGGCCGGGCTGCTGTTCGGTTGGCTACTGTTCGCGGTTTTCGCCACGGGAACCGCAGCCTATTTCGAGGACGAGATAACCCGCTGGATGCAGCCCGAGATAGTCGGCAGCAGTAAACCATTGGCCGCAGCTAAAAACGCGCTGGACTATCTCGAGCAGACCGCGCCCGAGGCAGACAGCTGGATCATCACGCTTCCCAACCGCAGAAGCGCGACGACCCAAATGTTTTGGCAGCCTGCCACAGACGGCGGGCACGGCTATAGCAGCGCCATTCTTGCACCTGATGGCAAGGAAGTCACCGCGCGGGAGACCAGCGGTGGCTACTTCCTCTACCGGTTCCACTTTGATCTCCATTACATGCCGGTCATGTGGGCGCGCTATCTGGTCGGGCTTGCGGCAATGTTCATGCTTGTTGCGATCCTGTCGGGTGTCATCACGCATAAGAAGATCTTTACCGACTTCTTCACCTTGCGGTTCGGCAAAGGCCAGAGAAGCTGGCTTGATGCGCACAATGTCACGGCGGTTCTGGCGCTACCCTTCCACCTCATGATTACCTTCACCGGGCTGGTGACGCTGGCGACCATGTATATGCCCTGGGCCATCGCCGCTAATTACGCTGAACCGCAAACCTTCTTTGAAAGTCTGTTCTCTTCAGCGCCGGAGGTTCCGCGTTCAGGCGAAATGGCACCGCTGGCCCCGATCGACGCGATGATGCGGCAGGCCTCGAAGCAATGGGGTGGTGCAATGCCCGGATCGATTACGGTCACCAATCCGGGGGACAGCTCGGCGAGCGTCACGCTCCAAAGCTCATCCGAAGATGCCATCGGCGTGAGAGGCGAAATGCTGCGTTTCGATGGCGCGACCGGTCAACTGGTACAGCCTGCAAAGCCCAAAGGTCCTGCCCTGAAAACCGAGAGTGTGATGATCGGCCTTCACGCCGGGCGGTTTGCCGACTGGGGCCTGCGCTGGCTCTACTTCATCTCCGGACTGGGCGGCACGATCATGGTTGGGAGTGGGCTGGTGATGTGGACCGCCAAACGCCGCACGCGCCTGCCCGATCCACAGCGCCCGCACTTCGGCTTCCGTCTGGTCGAGCGGCTGAACATCGCCGCCATCGCCGGGCTTGGCGCAGGTGTAGCCACCTATTTCCTCGCCAACCGCTTGTTGCCGCTCGGCATGGAGCAGCGTGCCGATTGGGAGATTAACTGCATGTTCCTGGCTTGGGCTGCCATCGGGCTGTGGGGAGCGATCCGCCCGGTTCGCCGTGGGTGGATCGAAACGCTGGGTATAACGGCGATGCTGTTCCTCGCGATTGTGCCGGTCGATGCCCTGACGACATCGCGCGGCCTGCTCGCCAGCCTGATGGCAGGCGACTGGGTCTATGTCGGGTTCGACATCGTCATGCTGCTGCTCGCGTCAGGCTTCGGATATGCCGCGCGAAAGGCCAGTTATGCAAGTCCCTCGGCTAAGACCCGCAAAGCGCATCGATCGTCGGAAAGGGCGGCAGCATGATCCATCTCCTTGCGGTCGTGCTGTCACTGAGTGGCTTCGCAGCGCTTGCCCTTTCGATGAAGCGACACCAGCGCGACTTAATCGGGCGGGCCTTATCCGAGAGAGAACGAGTACTGGCGCGGAGTGCCGGGGCACTTGCCATCGCAGCGAGCCTTGCCGTCGCCATGGCGGGTTTCGGCCCCGGCTTGGGTGCCATTGCTTGGTTTGGGCACATGTCGCTTGCAGCATGGATTGTTGTCACTGCGCTCTGCTGGCACGCGCGCCTGAGTTAACGTAACCAGGCGATCTGACATGCCAATGTCGATAGGATCACCGTGACGAGGCACCGCCCGATACTACCACGCCATACTCCAGACCAAAATTGGGGAGACAGTGCTTGCGGCAATCAGTGGCATCTCTTTGCGCTCATTGCCGTTGTCTGCATGACAAAAAGTTTTCTCCTGAATTATGCCTTGGAGATTTAGCCGACCCTGCTGCGGCAGGACTGAGGCCAGCCCTTCTCACATGGGCTCGCCCCGCTGAATACTACAGCGCTCCCGAAGGCCTATGGCCGACAATCATTAGGGTCAGGACTCATTGATCAGAGCCAGAAGATGACGGTTGCTGCGAGGGCGACGGCGGAGAAGAAGGCCTTTGGGCACCAAGAAGCTGATCGGGCGACCGTTTGCATCGGTCACGGCATGAAGCTTGGTGTTCATGCCGCCTTTCGTCCGGCCGATCAGACGACCCGGCCCCCCTTTTTTACCCGCAGGCTGGACGCCGTGCGGTG
>JAEWZX010000010.1 GCA_023394965.1 Pseudomonadota bacterium
GACCAATGCAGCAAGCAGTCGAAACCGTCAGCGCCGCGTCGGTGAGAGCCATCTAGGCGCACCGCAGGATTCGGTCAACGCCTTTCTGAAATTTTATTACACCCACATGAAAAATCCCCGGAATCCCTTCACTTCCAACACCACACCACTCACACAAACCACAAACCCTGCGGTAACACACAACCGCAACACCACCGGAATCACCAAATCAACCCCGCCAACACCCCGAGTCACACCCGATTCCATCGCAGAATCAAGCATCGCATTCTCGCTAACTGTTCAGGGGATGGTAGAGAATCGCCACGGGCTCGAGGGCTATCAGACGTATGGCGACAGATTTGGCCCGGGCGCTTGTGCACCTCAGGCATGTTCACACTTGCTGTAACGGCCCCGGCCGTCCCAGCTCGACATGGTCCGAATTATGCCGCTTTGAATTTCCGGGCCAAAAAGAGGGCGCTAGCAAGCGAAGTAACCGAGCCGGGCCAGCAGAAAACGGCCCAAGGTGCCAGTGCAAGAGTCGAAACGCCCACCGTCGACGCCATGAATACGCCGGATACCGTCCATGGCATCAGCGGCTCCGTCACCGTGACGGAATCCTCCATCGTGCGAGACAGATATTGGCGTTCCAAGTACCCTTTTGCAAACGGGCAACGAAACAGGCCACCGACGATAAGCGCAGTCGAGCCGACATGGCTGGTCATTGCCACCACGATAGTCCCCGCTGCCGTGGTGGAAGCCACCAAGCTCACGACCGATTGAACCAAGTCCCGGAGCGCGTTCAACAAACGGTCGATCGCGTCCGACACTTTCATTCCGGCAGCCAGCTGGAATGCCGCGATGATGAACAGGAGCCTGCCTGACATCGACATGAGCCCTCCCCGGTTCAGCAGGTTCTCGACGCTCGGAGTAAATTGCGCTCCGGTCAGATTGGCTGCTGCGGAAAAGCCATCGACGAAACTGGCGAATGCGGCCAAGAACGAAACTCCCTGGCCAAAGATGCCGTCGATTAGCGCGAGGACGGATGAGGCGAGGATCACAAGGGCGGGCGGTTTGCGTAGCGCAATCCCGACGAGCGCAACCAGTAACGGCAATGCCGCCAGCGGTCCGAGATCGGACGCGCCGACAAGTTCACTTTTGATCGGCGCCACGTCCGAGGACGCCAAGATCCCACTGGAAACACCTGCCAGCCCGAGGCGGCGTGGACAAATTTGAGCCAGTATCTGGCGGTGGCGATGTGGACCATACCGAGGAAGCTGTTGGCGAGTTGATCGTAGCGGGTGGCAATGGCGCGGTTGATCTTGAGTTGTCCGAACATGCGCTCGATGCGGTTGCGCTGCTTGTAGAGCGCGCGGTCGTGTTCGATCTTCACGCGGCGGTTTGACCGACCGGGGATGACTGCCTCGATCTTTCGCTCGGCAAGGTCGGCACGGATGGCATCGGCATCGTAGCCCTTGTCGGCGAGCAGGGCGTCGGGCGTGCGCTCCGGCAGACCTATGAGCGCGCCATATGCCTTGCAGTCTGCCGCTTCCCCGACCGTCAGGTGGAAGGCGAGCGGTCGTCCGAGGGCATCGGCAAGGCAGTGAAGCTTACTGGTGAACCCGCCCCGCGAGCGGCCAAGAGCGCGTCGATGAGTCCCCCTTTTCCGCCCGCTGCCGAGACATGGGCGCGAACCGTGGTGCTGTCGATGCTGTAGTGGCCGCTGTCCGCCATGACCTCAGCGAGTGTCACCGCCACGGTTTCCCAAACTCCGGCTTCGCTCCATCGCCGGAAGCGGCGATAGATCGTGTTCCAGCTTCCATATTTCGGTGGCACATCGCGCCACAACGCAGCCGCCACAGGATGCCGTTGATGATTGAACGGTTTTGCTCTGGCCGCCTGCCTCGACCGCGATTTTTAGGCTCGATTGGCAACAAGCCCTTCAGAACGCGCCACTCCGCTTCGGTGAGATCGCCCCTGCTCAAACCTGCCTCCAAAAGGCAGCCTTGAATCAACCTCATCGCTTCGCGTCAATCGTTCTCAGCGCAGGGCGTTGCCGGGGCCGGCCAATATTGCGATTATGTCTGTACGGAGGACTTTATGGCTTTAGTGGAAGTGTTTGAGGGTGAGGATCTGGAAAAGCTGCTATTCGTGGCCGAGTTCGACTTTCTGCCGCGCGTTGGCGAACATCTTGCCCGAGATACCGAAGGCTATTTCAACTATTATAACATCGTTAAAATCTGGCATCGACAGGACAGTGCGGAAGGCACCTTCCGAGCATGCCTGCTTGTGACGCTCGACGATTGATAACCCCAAATTTGTCCACGCCGCATAGAAGTGGGGTATCGTCACATAGCCAGCCGTGACGGATTCGGATATTTGCTCGGTAACCGCCGGCCGGACGGCAGTTTCTTCCCCGCCGAAGGTAATCCGAGCTCCCCGTTCGGTAACGCCCCAAGCCCGTACGGCAGCATTCTCATCGGTACCAATGGGATCAATACCGATGCAGACTCTGCCTATCTGAAATTCGGGAAGCGCTATACGGAGCAGTCGCCGTGGTCGATCGATGCAACGTACACCTTCACGCTGGCAGAGGAAAATCGGCGCTTCGGTGAATACTTCTCGCTCGATTTCCCTTCCTTCGACGATTATCCTGTCATCCGGTCACGCGGTGTCCGCAAACATCGCTTTGTGATGGCGGGAACAGTGGATCTGCCGCTGGACTTCAGTTTGGGCAGCAAGTTCCAGATCGCATCGCCGGCCTACGAGCAGGCGTTCATATCGGTTGCGGGTGATCCGAACTCCCGTGACATCGTCGCTGTCGAGCGTGAATCGAATGGCGATCTGTGGGGCTTCCGGCAGTTGGATCTTTCGTTGACCAAATACTTCAACATTGGATTGATCAACGATGCCACGCGGATTTGGGTGCGTGCAGACGTTCTTAATGTGTTCAACGATCGGAACTACAACGGCTTCAGTTCAGTGACTGGAAAACGGAACTACAATAACTACGCTACCGATGGTTTCCCAAGAACGCTTAAAGTCTCAGCAGGCTTCGACTTCTGATCGGGTCGCAACTGATGTGCCGCGCCATTTTTGTGGTGCGGCACACCACAATAAATCGAGTGAGTTATGAGAGTTATTGCAGCTTCCGCTGTCGCCCTTTCCCTGTGTCTTTCTGCCTGTGCTACCGTTGATGTGCCAGCGTCTTCTGATTCTGACATCGGTTCAAACGATGTCGAAGCCTTCTCCGAAGATCTCAGCCAGCGGACATTCCGGTATTTCTGGGAAACCACGGATACCGAACGGTGCTTGGCGCCGGACCGCTGGCCCAGCAATCCCTTTTCATCGATTGCCGCCACTGGGTACGCGCTGACAGCTTTTGGTATTGGTGCCGAACGTGGCTACGTTTCACGAGAAGATGCTGCTCGGCGGACGCGAGACTGTCTCACATTCTACTGGAACGCTCCGCAAGGGGCAGCAGAGAGTGGGACGAGTGGCCACAAAGGTTTCTTCTACCACTTCCTCAATAACGATGACGGCACACGGCGGGGCAATACTGAGCTTTCGACGGTGGATACCGCTCTGTTGCTGGGAGGGGTACTGTTCGCGCAGAGTTACTTCGACCGCGAGACGGCTGTCGAACGCGACATACGCGATCTTGCTGAAAAGATTTATCGCCGGGTGGACTGGACTTTCGTTCAGCGCGAAAACAGCAAAATCCCTTCCGCAAATGGCGGCAGCGGTAAAGCCATTGTAATGGGCTGGTACCCGGAGCGTGGGGATAATGGCGACTTCGGAACGCACGACTGGGTCGGCTACAACGAAGGCATGCTCGTTTACATTCTTGCAGCAGCTTCACCGACACACCCTGTTGGCAAAGAAGCCTGGGATCAGGGGTGGGCCGTGGATCTGGAGAAGGACTGGCGCAGCTTTTACGGCTATGAGTTCCTGCAGTTTGAACCGTTGTTCGGGCACCAGTACAGCCACGTATGGATCGACTTTCGTGGAATCCAAGACGAGTTCATGCGAGGTAAGGGCATCGACTATTTCGAGAATAGTCGCCGCGCCACATTGAGCCAGCGTGCCTATGGAGCGGATAATCCCGATAACTGGAAAGACTATAGCGCAGATATCTGGGGGTGGACCGCATCCGATGGACCTGTTGGTTCATCCGGTAAGTACGCAGTCAATGGTGTGCAGCGTACTTTCATGACCTATTCCGCTCGTGGCGTTAGCGCCATCCGCGTAGTCGACGATGGTACCATCGTTCCAACCGCGCCCGGCGGGTCGATACCCTTCGCGCCTGAAGTGACCATCCCGGCTCTCATGAACATGAAGGCCAAATATGGTGACCGCCTCTATACGAAATATGGTTTCAAGGACTCGATCAACCCCAGCTTTACCTTTGTCGAAGCGGGGTCGCGCACTGGCGACACCGATCCGGTCAAGGGCTGGGTGGCACGGGACCATCTCGGAATAGACCAAGGCCCAATTCTCGCGATGATGGAAAATCAGCGCAGCGGTTTGGTATGGGAAACTATGCGAAAGAACCCACATATCCGGCGTGGCCTTGAAAAAGTCGGTTTTTCAGGTGGTTGGTTGGACGAAACGGAGCGGTAGCGCTCTAGTTTTCCGGTAAACGCAATTGTACGAGCACGGGGTAATGGTCCGACGGAAGTCGTCCCTCCCACTGTTGTGTGACAACTGCGTATTCCTGAACCTCAATGTCCGGCGATACGAAGACATGATCGATGGGCAAGGGTGCGTTCTGCGAGATATCGAAGCCAGTGAACGTACCTGGTGGCCCGTAAGGCGGTGCTATGCTCACATTGCGGCTGTCCATAAGCAAAACTGAAGCGAGGATCGCATAAGCTTCGCTTGTCGCTTCAGAATTCAAATCGCCCATCACGATCGTCGGCAAACCGGCACCTGCCCCGCTATCCACCCATTTCAGGACCAACCGTGCGGCATTGGCTTGGGCTATGGCTCCGACGTGGTCGAAATGTGTGTTCAGGATACGCAGCTTTCCTGCACCCCCGCGCCGCTTCAAAATAGCCCATGTGGCAATGCGGGGGTAGGCAGCATCCCAACCTTTGCCAGGGATCTCCGGCGTTGGCGAAAGCCAGAAGGTTCCGCTATCGACCAGTTCGAACAGATTGCTGCGCCATGCCAAAGGGGAGAATTCACCTGCTGCTTCGCCATTGTCTCGACCAACACCGATGAACGAATAGTCCGGCAGCGCTGCTTCAAGGTAGCTTTTCTGATGCAGCAGGACTTCCTGCAGGCCAAGGATAGCGGGTGCTTCGTGGCGGATCAGGTCACGCACCATTTCGCGACGTTCCGGCCATGCATTGGGCCCGTCCGACGCCAGATCAAGCCGGATGTTATATGTCATCGCACCAAGCAATGGATCGCTTCCGGGCCGGTGGGAGGGGATATGTGCACAACCCGCAAGCACCGGCACTATGAGCAAAACCAATGCCGTGAGGAACTTAGTCATCTCCGCCAGCGCGCCGGTGCGAGAGCAACCATAGATAAAGTTCGGGATCGGCGTAGGCCGGATCCCATGCATTATGGCCGAGATCGGGATAGATCGTCAGCCTGCTTTTTTGGCCACCACACGCTCTGATGGCCCGAGCCATCTCAAAGCTGCCTTCGGGTACGACGACATCGTCACGATCACCGTGCAGTGCCCATACTGGCAGGTCTTTCAGTTGGCAGGCGGTAGCGGGATCGCCGTTTCCGGCGACAGGGGCAATTGCAGCAAACAGACCCGGGCGTTGCGCTGCCCATCGCCATGTGGCTCGTCCGCCTCTGCTCAGTCCGGTCAGATAAACCCGTTCTCTATCGATCGGCATCGCGGCGGTAATATGATCGAGGATGGCTTCCAGTTTTGTGACATCCCAATCTTCTTCCGCAGGGAGCAGGGGGGACACTAGGATGAACGGGAAATCAGGATTCATATCCGCGTGTTTTGGAGGGCCATGGACCTTGACTTTGGCAATGTCGTCGCCCCGTTCGCCCGACCCGTGCAGGAAGATCATCAATGGCCACTTGGCTTCAGGATCGAACGATCGCGGAATGAACAGCTGATAGGTGTAACCGCCGTTCTCCACACCAGCTTGGGGATGTTGGCCAGTAGCCACGGATCCAGTATCGGCCAGTGCTGTGCCGGGCACGCTGGCACAAGCAGTTACGAGCATGGCGGAAGCCATCAATGCAGCAAATCTTCCGAACCGGTTCATAGCGACCTCTCAGCAGTAAATTTGAAGGGTAAGGCGAAGCCGCCCTATGCGAGAGATGGATGTATGGTCAATTCATCTGGGACGAGCCGTTCACGCTCTTCCCGCACTGGAGCCCCGGATCGCCAGAGTGGGCGCAATTACCAGACTTTCGCTTCTTTCCAACGCCTCCCCTGTCATCATTCGCAGCATCAGTTCTGCAGCAGTCGAACCCAATCGCGTTATGTCGGAATGGGCAGTGGTTAGGCCGGGCGTAACATATCGCGCGAGCGGAATATCGTCGAACCCTGCTATCAGGACATCCTTACCGATCTCGCGGCCAGAAGCGCGTAATTCGCTCATCAGGTCGACAGCCATAATGTCATTGCTCGCGAACACGGCATCGAAAGCTATGTCACCGTCCAGCAGTTGCCTTGCAGCCTTTCTGCCCGCCCCATCCCGGAAATCGCCCGGGAGTATCGTGGGGGAAAAATTGCCCATCTGTTCGGCCAGTACATCGCAATACCCACGCTGTCGCTCGCGCGCATCACGGTTGTTCGCTGGCCCCGCAATGTGAACGATGTTGCGTGCACCGCGGCTGATGAGATGTTCGGTTACGAGACGAGCACCAACGTAGTTGTCAACGGTCACAAATGGGGTGACATCATCTGTTCCCCGCGCATTGAGCAGCACGGTGGGAATGTCGCGGGTCACAGCTTCGACGGTATCCGCGCGAGAGTTCGGCGGCATGACCAGAAGGCCATCGACCCTGCCACGCATCGCCCTGATCGCCTGCGCGGTCTCTTCTGCACTGCCATGCATGTTGCCAAGCAGCAGACTTTTTCCCGCGCGATGGGTTACCAGATCGATCCCGCGGATGATCTCGGAAAAGAACTCGCCGAAAAGATCCGGCAGAATAACTCCAATGGTATCGGTCTTTCTCTTAGTGAGGCTGCGGGCTCCGCTATGCGGGACATAATCGAGTTCGGCAGCGGCAGCTTCGATTTTCTCTCGCGTTTCCACGGTTACGATCGACATGCCATTAAGCGCACGAGATGCGGTCGCCACCGACACGCCCGCAGCCTTCGCAACATCCCGTATTGTTACCATGCGTTTCCCATCACCCCTTGCCATTTGAAGACGGCTTCAGCGACACCAGTTCTATCAAGGCTAGAATCGGGGTGCCTGTGAACGTTCTCCGGAAGTGATAGCAGAACACTCTTCTTCGGCGGCACTTTTTCTATCGGATACACTGTGCTCAGCCCCTCGCTACGCTATCCATCGGCTCTTTCGTTACAGGATACCCAAAGTCTTCGCCGATATGCAGCCAGGACTTGCCATTCATTTCATCGATAAATGGCGTGATGGTCCGAACGGGGATGGCTTTCGCTTGGTCTTTTGCCTCTGCAAAACTGGCGAATAGGGCGAGCCGCTCAAGATTACGGCGAGTCGGAAAGATAATTTTGATGTCACCTCTTCCAGCAGCGTCCAAGGCACCCTGTGCGGTGATCCAGAATAAATGAGTGTTTTCGGAAAGATCGGCTTCGATCTCGACAGCACCGGTGCCGATATCTGCCAAGTAGAAACGTGTGTCATAAACCCGCGGCAATCGTTCGTTTTTCGGGTACCAGCGGGCGAAAGGTACGAGCTGACCAAGGTCGAGTTCCCAGCCGAAGTGATCAAGTACCGGCTCCAATTCGCCGGTCCGTTCTAGAAATTGCCTTGCGGCAAGAGCTTTCTCAGCGTCGATCTCACCCGAAAGGCCAATTGCGAGGCCCGTTTCCTCAAGCGTTTCACGTACTACGGCGATCTGGTGTGCCGCCTCATCAGGTTCTAGCGATCCACCGATTTTTGCCCCCAGATCGAAATCGGCAGGATCGACTCTGCCCCCTGGGAAAACAGCCATACCACCTGCGAAGACCATTTCGCGTGAACGGATCGTCATCAGGATTTGTGGCGGCCCGCCTTCTGGAGCGTTACGAAAAATTACTACGGTGGCAGCGGGGATGCCGATGGATGCGTGGGTGTCTGGTTCGTTCATGAATATGTTGTGACGGGGAGCGGAGCGAATGCCAAGCGCCAAACTCGCACCACACATGTCGGAA
The DNA here is from genome assembly GCA_023394965.1 of Pseudomonadota bacterium. GTDB lineage: Bacteria > Pseudomonadota > Alphaproteobacteria > Sphingomonadales > Sphingomonadaceae > Qipengyuania. The sequence goes on from JAEWZX010000010.1 coordinate 8,306, forward strand.
AGTTTTACATCGCCCATCTGAATTAAGATTCATTAACCACAGAGCGATCCAGAATAACCCGGTTCGATCATTCTGGCATATGTTATGCATCGTTCTGGGTTATCTCAACGATTTCTTCGAAGCGTACTAAATTCAAGGTCTCCAAACCATGCGCTTCCAAAAAAGGCCCGCCCGGTTGATCCACCGGACGGGCCTTCCCGTCTTTAACACCGCTCCGTTAAGTGAGCGGTTCTTCTAGCTGGGCCAGAGGTTCCCAGAACGAAGCTAGGATGCTTTGGCTACCTGCTTTTCGTCCATCATCTGTTGAAGCTCGCCCGCCTCGAACATTTCCATCATGATATCGCTTCCGCCGACGAATTCGCCCTTCACATAGAGTTGAGGGATGGTTGGCCAGTCGGAATACGCCTTGATGCCCTGACGAATTTCCATGTCCTGCAACACATCGACACTGTCATATGCTACGCCGCAATGATCCAGAATAGCGATCGCGCGGCTGGAAAATCCGCATTGCGGAAACAGGGGGGTGCCCTTCATGAAGAGCACGACGTCGTTGGCGCCGACAATATCGGCAATGCGCTGGTTGGTATCGGACATTGGTCCGTCCTTTATTAAAATTCGGTATGCTGGATCAGGTGGTGGCTTGCGTGGTCAGTTGCAAGGCGTGGAGTTCGCCGCCCATTCGCTCACCTAGCGCATCATACACCAGCTTGTGCTGCTTGACACGTGTTAGCCCGCTAAATTGCGGGGCTGTGACTTTTGCGGCCCAATGGTCGTTATCGCCTGCAAGATCACGCATTTCAACAACTGCACCGGGCAGGGCCTCTTCGATCAAAGCAACGATGTCTTCTGCTGCCATGGGCATGAGGCTTAGCCTTGGTCGCTCATGAACTGACGCCGGGCTTCGACGGAGCACTCTTCCAGCTTGGTGCGAATGTCAGCTTCGCTCACATCGCAATCGGCGGCAGTCAGATCACCGAGAAGCTTGCGGATCACATCTTCATCGCCTGCTTCTTCAAAATCGGCCTGCACCACCGCTTTCTTATAAGCATCGGTTTCCTCACTGGTGAGGCCCATAAGCCCGGCAGCCCATTCGCCAACCAAACGGTTGCGGCGGGCAGCGATCTTGAAGGCATTTTCCTCGTCGAATGCGAACTTGGCTTCTTCGCCGCGCTCGCGATCCTTGAAATCGGTCATGTCAGTCCTCTCGGGATGGAATCTCGCGAGCCGGAATAGGCGTGGCCCCATCGACCCGCAAGGGCGGTTATTCCATTACCACGACCAACTTGCCAATGGCGCCACGGTTCTCGAGCTTGGCAATCGCTTCGTGTGCCCGCTCAAGGGGGTACTTTTCGCTCACCAAGGGTTCGATCTTGCCAGCTTTCCAAAGGTCAAAAAGCTCTTCGATGTTCTGCTGATTGCGTTTCGGCTCGCGCGCAACAAAAGCACCCCAGAACACTCCGCGAATGTCGCAGCTTTTTAAAAGGGTGAGATTCAGCGGCATCTTGGCGATACCGGCAGGGAATCCGATGACCAGAAAACGACCTTCCCAAGCGATCGCGCGCAAGGCAGGTTCCGAGTAGTCTCCACCGACGATGTCGTAGACGATATCAGCTCCGTCCGGACCAACGGCAGCCTTGAAGTCGTTTGCAAGTTGCTTCGAAGTGTCCTTGTCGAAAGGGGCGCGGGGGTAAATTACCACTTCGTCCGCACCGTGTTGCTTCGCAACCTTGCCTTTTTCCTCAGTCGAGACGGCAGCTACCACCCTGCAACCATAAGCTTTTGCCAACTCGACGGCAGATAGGCCAACACCGCCGGCAGCGCCAAGCACCAATACAGTTTCACCGTTTTTAATGTCCCCACGATCTTTGAGGCCGTGGATCGTGGTGCCGTAGGTCATCAATAGCGCACTGGCTTTCACAAGATCGATGTCGTCGGGCACTCTGAACAGTTTGGCGGCGGGCGCGGCGACCTTTTCTTGTAGACCACCATTACCGACCCCGCACATGATCCTGTCGCCAACTGCAAAATCAGTCACGCCTTCCCCGAGAGCTTCAATCGTTCCGGATATCTCACCTCCTGGCGCGAACGGGCGTTCGGGCTTAAACTGGTACATGTCGCGGATGATTAGCGCATCGGGATAATTGATCGCGCAAGCGGCCACCTTTACCAGAACCTCTCCCTTTCCAGGCGTCGGCACGTCGACTTCTTCGACAACAAGGGTTTCCGGGCCGCCGGTTTCTTTTGAAAGGACTGCTTTCACGCTGCTTCTCTCCTGATTGGTTTATCGAGCCAGGGTGTGGCACCCTGACGTATTCTTTCGTGCTTCGTGATCTCGCCTTCGCTGCCGAGCGTCAGCCCGATCTCATCTAACCCTTCAAGCAGGCACCGTTTTCGGAACGGGTCGATTGTGAACTCGAACCGATCCTGAAACGGGGTAGTGACCACCTGATTTTCCAAGTCGATTGTGATCGGCTCACTCTTGGCAACTTCCAGTAGTCGATCGACCTGTTGCTGCGGCAGTTCCACGGCGAGTATACCGTTCTTGAATGCATTTCCCGCGAAGATGTCGGAGAAGCTTGGCGCAATCACTGCGGTGATACCCATATCCAGCATTGCCCAGGCCGCATGTTCGCGGCTTGAGCCGCAGCCGAAATTGTCACCTGCGATGAGAATGGGGGCGTCTGAGAAATCTTCCACGTCGAAAGGATTGCCGGGAGTTTCGCGGATGGTTTCGAACGCTCCCTTGCCAAGTCCTTCACGGCTGACTGTTTTGAGCCAGTGCGCGGGAATGATAACATCGGTGTCGATATTCTTGAGGCCAAGCGGAATCGCACGACCTTCGATAGTGGAAACAGCCTTCATTATTTCGCGCTTTCGGGGAATGCTGGCAGACGAGTGAGGTGGCGTGGGTCGTGCTGAATCACGATCGTAGCACTAAGGTTATCCGCCATTCGGTCGAAGCGATCCATCGATGCGAGCGTATCGGCTCTATCGGTGTTGAACTGAGGGACGCCGCGATTCTCGATCTGCGCTTCAAAATGATAGAGATCCCCAGTCAGCATTATGGTGCCGGTTTTTGGCAGCCGAACCAAAAGCGCGTGATGACCAGGCGTGTGCCCCGGTGCCGCTATCATCTGAACCGAACCATCCCCAAAGACATCTTTGTCACCTGAGATCGCGTCGGTCTTGCTGCTGCCGGAAAGCCAGCTGGCGAAGGGTGTGGAATCTATGCCGCTGTCGCGTCCTGAGGATTTGAGAGCATCGAGATCGTCCTTGCCGATCAGCAAGGTCGAATTCGTAAAGCTGGCAAGCTGACCGATATGGTCGAAGTGGTAATGACTGATGCCGACATAATCGATGTCTGCGGGTGTCAGCCCGAGATCGTCGAGTTGGTCAGCTACAGAACGCTCGAGCGAAATCGTGTAGACGCCGGACGTCTGCTTACTGCCAGCCAACTGGCCAGGTAGGCCCGTGTCCCATAACAAATATTTGTCGGCGTTCCGTATAAGGTAGCAGCTGTCGGTCAGCTCGCGTGGCTGCCCATCATACAGGTGCGTATCTGAGAAGGATTCGCTATCGCTTATCAGAAGCGAACCGCATGCGAGCCGCCACATCTCGATATCCGGCGTATCCTGCGCGGCCGCAGGGGCCGCGAGTATTGCGAACAGAACGGCGAGCATTGCGGTTATCGGCGACATGAAGCCTCTCTCTGCTACAGCCGCAATCAATCGGTTTCGGGCTTCTCTCCGGAAGGTATCGGTCCGGTGTTCTGCGGCCCCTTCTTCCGCTCCTTGCGTTTGTTGGCGTAGAGCATCGCTGCGGCAATCGCAGCGGAACCGATCGCGCCGGCTATGGCGGCTTTTCCAGAGAGCTTCTTGGTCATGCTTCCTCAATGGTCAGGTGCCGTCTGATTGGCAAGGGGCGAGCTTTCTTACGTCGGCGAGCCGCCCGGTAACGGCGGCAGCAGCGGCCATGGCCGGGCTGACCAGATGAGTGCGCGATCCGGGCCCTTGGCGGCCTACGAAATTGCGATTGCTTGTCGAGGCGCAACGTTCACCGGGAGGCACTTTGTCCGGGTTCATTGCAAGGCAGGCGGAACAACCGGGCTCACGCCATTCGAAACCTGCATCGGTAAATATACGGTCGAGGCCTTCCGCTTCCGCTTGACGCTTGACCAGACCAGACCCCGGCACAACGATGGCCCAGCGCACATTGGTTGCCTTGGTGCGGCCTTTAAGCACTTCGGCGGCGGCGCGCAGATCTTCGATTCTGCTATTCGTGCAACTGCCGATAAAGACATTCTCGACCGCTATATCCTCGATAAGGGTCCCGGGCTCGAGATCCATGTAAGCAAGACTTTTGCGTGCAGCCTCCTGCTTGGCAGGATCTGCAAAACTATCGGGCGAGGGGACTTTGCCGCCCACGGGCACAACATCCTCCGGACTGGTTCCCCAACTCACCGTCGGGTCGACATCTGCGGCATTGATAACGACAGACTTGTCAAAATGTGCGCCGTCATCGGTGGCAAGCGAACGCCACCATGCGACGGCGCGATCCCAATCTTCGCCGCGCGGTGCGTAGGGGCGGCCACGCAGATATTCGAAAACCTTGTCATCCGGCGCTATCAGGCCTGCGCGCGCGCCGCCTTCGATACTCATATTACAAACGGTAAGGCGCCCTTCGACGCTCATTTCTTCGAAGACAAGGCCGCGATATTCGATCACATGACCGGTGCCGCCCGCGGTGCCGATCACGCCAATAATATGAAGGATCAGATCCTTCGGAGTGACGCCCGCACCCAGCATGCCTTCAACCCGGACTTCCATCGATTTCGACTGGCGCAACTGGAGTGTTTGCGTGGCCAGCACATGCTCTACCTCACTGGTCCCAATCCCGAAGGCGAGTGCACCGATTCCACCATGAGCGGCAGTGTGACTGTCGCCGCAGACGATGGTGGCGCCAGGCAATGAAAATCCCTGCTCCGGCCCAACGACATGCACGATACCCTGCTCGGGAGCGACAGCATCGATATAGTCGATACCGAAAGCAGGAGCATTACGTTCGAGCGCCGCCAGCTGCGCCGCGCTTTGCGAATCTTCGATCGGCACCCGAGATCCGTCCGCAGCGACTCGCTTGGTTGTTGGAAGGTTGTGGTCTGGAACTGCAAGCGTGAGATCCGGGCGCCGCACCGGTCGGCCGGCCAATCGCAAGGCCTCGAAGGCTTGCGGGCTGGTCACTTCGTGAACGAGGTGACGGTCAATATAGATGAGACAGGTGCCATCATCGAGCCTTTCGACAACATGCTGGTCCCAGATCTTTTCGTAGAGTGTGCGCGGTTTGGTAGCCATTGCGGCGAACTCTGAGGCAGCTTGGCCCGATCCGCAAAAAGGCAAATCCAGAGTCTTCCAAACTTAACCTTTCTCTGCTCTATTGACACTTATGTCAGCAAAGTCATTTTTCTTTCCGATCAAGGTTCTTCCCGACGATATCGATTTCATGGGGCATGTGAACAATGCGCGCTATCTGAACTGGGTGCAGGACACAGTACTGGCTCACTGGCGAAAACTGGCCCCCGCAGAAGAAGTGGCGAGCAAGGCTTGGGTCGCGCTCAAGCACGAAATCACATATCGCAAGCCAGCCTTCCTCGATGATGAGGTGATCGCCGAAACAGTTCTGGAAAAGATCAAGGGCGCACGCAGCTTCTACAATACGGTGATCCGCCGCGGAGAGGAGGTTCTGGCCGAAGTGCAGAGCATGTGGTGCTGCATAGATGCGGAAAGCCAGCGCCCTGCACGCATCGACCGCGATGTTGCCGAACGTTGTTTTGGCATGCCCCGCAAGCAAGAAACAGATGGGGGCGAGTAGAACTTCAAGTGCAGACTATGCCTGCGGTGTGAGAAGGATTATACCGCAATCATGCAGTTTTTCGCACCCACACTGATCGTTTTGACAACCATCTTGGTGATGGAATGGGTCGCGTGGGCGAGCCACAAATACATCATGCATGGATTCGGGTGGGGTTGGCACCGCGACCATCACGAACCGCATGACAAGGTGCTGGAAAAGAACGATCTCTACGCCATCGTCGGTGCGGCGATGAGCATTTCTATGTTTGCGCTCGGGAGCCCGATGGTTTTCGGCGCTGACGCTTGGTGGCCCGGAACGTGGATCGGGCTCGGTATTTTATTTTACGGGCTTATCTATACTCTGGTGCACGACGGACTTGTCCATCAACGTTACTTCCGGTGGGTGCCCAAGAAAGGGTATGCCAAACGTCTGGTTCAGGCCCATAAATTGCATCACGCTACCGTTGGCAAAAAAGGCGGGGTTAGTTTCGGCTTCGTTTTCGCTCGTGATCCGGCAAAGCTAAAAGCCGAGCTGCGGCACCAGCGTGAGGCGGGTATCGCTGTGTTACGCGAAAGCGCCGAGGCCTGACGCTCCGGCGCCCAAGTTCCAATTACGGAACTATCTATCGGGCGTAGTTCACATAGATTGCGTGGATGAGGCCCGGGAAATACCCCAAGAGCGTCAAGACAAGGTTGAGCAGAGCAGTTCCCCCAAGCCCGTGTTTGGCGGCAACTCCGAGCGGCGGAAGCAAAATTGTCGCGATGAGGATGACAATTGGCATGAAGAGAGTGTCCTTTTTCTACCCTTCCGTCGTTTGAGTTATCAATCCTTTGGCTGATCGCAGGTTCCGCGGGTTACTCGTTGCGCGTGGCAATCCAGCTGCCGCAGACCACCAGAATGCCGATAGAGATCCAGTACCAAGGGTGGCCCAATGTGTACCAGGTGAACACGGCGCCAGTGGCCATTGCGCCGATAGCCATCGTCTTCGCTCTACGGCTGATTGCACGCCGTTCGCGCCAGTCCTTTACCTGCGGTCCCCAGTGGGGATGATCGAGGATCTTTTGTTCGAGTTCCGGGCTTGACCGGGCAAAGAAATAAACTGCCAACAACAGAAACGGGACCGTCGGCATGATCGGCAGGGCAGCGCCGATTGCGCCAAGGCCGACCATCAGGAAGCCCAGCCCTTTATAGATCGGCCGCCTCATTTATTCCGCCGCGATCCGCGCCGCGTGTTCTTTCACCAGTGCAATCATGTTCGGCACGCCCTGAGTGCGATTGCTGGACAGCTGATTCTTCAGGTCGAAAGGCTCGAGTGCGGCAGCGATATCCATTCCAGAAACCTGCGAGGCGGTCTTGTCCTGCACTGTAGCTATAACGAGAGCAACGATGCCTTTGGTGATCGCGGCATTGCTGTCGGCCAGAAAATGCAGGCTTTCCCTGTCGCCGGTGGGATAAACCCAGACCTGAGCACTACATCCACGGACCAATGTGGCATCGGTCTTGAGCGCGTCAGGCATCTCCTCGAGATCGCGACCGAGCTCGATCAGCAATTGATACCGTTCATCGCCTTCGAGGAACTCGTATTCTTCTGCAATATCGGAAAGTGTACGCATTGCGCGCCTTTAGCGGGCAGGGGAGTGGGCGTCTATCTGCCTCAGCCGAACAGCCCACCTGGCCGGGTAAATGCATAATAGATCACGTAGAACCAGCCGAAGAAGCCTTGGATTGCCGCCCAGATAATGGATTTGTGAAGACTCCAACTTATCGCCACGGCGATGGCGCTACCAAGGCCAATTCCCGCACGGGCCGCATCGGTTTTCATCATACTCACAAATCTACCCCACTAGCGATTGCCTCAAGCTTCCTGATCCGTTCCTTGAGGTCTGAAATTTCGATCCGCGCTGCACCCAGCGACGACCCTGCATCACAGTTATTGGAAGAATTGAGGCGTTCAAGCTCCTGCCGTTTGAGTGCAAGCCAGCTGTGCCATCCTCGTAGCAGGGCTGCAGCGACGATTGCCAGGCCAACCAGCGATGCAACTGCAATTATAATTGTCGGTTCGAACATACCTCATGTCCTCCTTGAACCTTTCGTGCTTCAATCGTCCTGCCTGCTTCGCAGGCTTTCGATCTCGGCCGAAATCCGTTTCGTTTCCCTTGCATCGAGCGAATTGCTGTCGGTCGCGATGCGTTCGAGTACCTTTATGCGATCGCGCAATTCGCGAATTTCACGTTCAGTGTCCGTATCTTGCTGCTTTGGCGGGAAGACCGGGTTGCCGTCTTCATCGCGGGTCACGCCCAGTTCGCGGTCGTGGCGGCGGCTGAATATCTGGACACAGGCCCAGATGGCCATGATAACGACTGCGGCAGTCCAGAAACTCACGCTCTAACCTCCAATTGGACCTTGCCAAGATCGGCCATCAGTTCGCCTCCCGGTCATCTCGCAGCCGCTCGATTTCGCTGGTCAGGTGATAGCCGCTGTCGGTGACGATGCGTTCGACATTGCCGAGCCGGTCCTTGAGCGAACCGAGTTCGGCGCGCAGTTCGGCGTTCTCCTGTGTTAGCAATTTGACCCGCTCTACCGCTTGGTCGTTTCTGGGATAGACCGCCTTGCCCCAGCTATTTTCCAGCGGGTAGCCGTTTTTTATGCGCATCCAGGTTGTCATCAGCCATCCGGCAGTCATAATCCCGACCCCCGCGATGATGGTAGTCTCGGTTAAAAATTCCATCATGCTTTCTCCCGTGATTTGACATTCAGAGGCATGCCCGCCTCGTCGCCATCGACTTTTCGCTGATCGCGCAAAGCTTCGATTTGTGTGGCGACATTATACCCGCTGTCGGTGACGATCCGTTCGAGAACGCGAACCCGTTCCTCAAGGTCGCCGACGCGGCTGGCATATTGGGCAGCCTTTTCTGCCGTGTTTTCCGCCGTTGCGCTGACGTGCATTTCGGCCATTTTGTGCTGGTGCCGTGTCCAGATCGCCAGACCACCGATGATAAACGGAGCCAGCGGAATGAGATATGCCCAGTCGAACATGAATATTTCCCCTCCTGGTGACTATTCTACCGCAGCCGCTCGATTTCGGCGTTCAGACGCGGATTGTTGCTGACGTAGAAGGTTTCGACTTCGGCCAAACGGCGGTCGACATCCTTCATCCGGGCGCGGATTTCGCGAGCCGTGCGTTTCGGGTTCTGCCGAACGCGCTGCCAATAGGTTTGCTCTTCATGGTCGACATAGAGATGGGCGGGCTTCTTGTTCAGCAACAGCCCGGCGATGAAATAGAACGGTATCGTCGAGCCGCCGGACATGAAAGTCAGGCCGATCAGGCCGAGCCGGACCCAGAACACGTTGACGCCTGTGTAATCCGCGACGCCGGAGCATACGCCCATCAGTTTCGCGTTCTGTTTGTCGCGGTAAAGCGCGGTGCGGGGGCTGTTCATTTGCTGACTCCTTTCTTCTCGGCCATCAACTGTTCGAGTTCGCGCAGCTGCTGGTTGTCGGCTTCACTGTCGTGGACCAGGCGCGCCGGTCGGAAATCCGGGTTGTCGCTGGCGACCAGGCGTTCGACCGTGTCCATCCGGTCATCGAGGCGCTTGGCGAGGCTGTAAAGTTCCTCGAGCAGGGCCTCATCATCCGTGGTGATGGTGGCCGAGGTCTTCCATTTGGTGATATAGTGCAGGATGATCCACGGAAGCCCGATGAATATGGCGGGAATGATGATTAGCTCTTCCATGGCCTTCAGCCCTCCTTGTTAGCGCTCTTGCCGAGCGCCTTTTTCATTTGTTCGAGTTCGTCGTCGATCGCGTCGGCGCCTTCGAGCGCGGCGATTTCATCGGCCAGGCTCGGCTTGTCCGACTGGTCGGCAATGCTCAGTGCATCGGCGCGTCCCTCGGCGTAGTCGACACGCCGTTCGAGCTGGTCGAAGCGCGACAGGGCATCGTCGACACGTTCGTTGGTCATCAGGCTGCGCAGTTTGACGCGGTTTTCGGCGCTTTCGAGGCGGGCGGCAATCGCGGTCTGGCGGCTGCGTGCTTCGCGCAGTCGGTTCTGCAGTTTCTGGATGTCCTGTTCATAGGCGCGCAGGGCATCGTCGAGCACGGCTATTTCCTGCTTGAGCTGGTCGCTCATGTCGGCCGCCTTCTTCTTTTCGACGAGTGCGGCGCGGGCGAGGTCTTCGCGATCCTTCGAAATAGCCAGTTGGGCTTTCTCGCTCCAGTCGGCCTGAAGCTTGTCGAGCTTCACCGTATGGCGGTGCATTTCCTTCTGATCGGCGATGGTGCGGGCGGCGCTGGCGCGCACTTCGACCAGCGTTTCCTCCATTTCGAGGATGATCATGCGGATCATCTTCTGGGGATCATCCGCCTTGTCGAGCATGTCGTTGAAGTTGGCGGCGATGATATCGCGGGTGCGGCTGAAAATGCCCATTAAAGGTGCTCCATTGGCAAAAAAGTCCGATCCTCTGGATCGCCCGCCCTCGCGGGTGGGAGTCGGTGACCGGCGCAGCCGTTCTACCTCTTCCTCGATACGCGACAAGCGGGGGCGGGCCGAAGCGCCGGCGGCATCGCTGCCGCGGGGACTGTCGGGGGAGTGGCGCTCCGGCCCTAAGGGATCGTGGTCGGGAGGCAGGGTCATGCGATCTCGACCTGTTCGTAAGCGGCGACGACGGGGCTGGGGGCGGTCACTGCAATATGCGAGCTCAGCAGGGCGAAGGTGGCCATCGCAGCGATGCTGGCGAGGGCGGCCTGACCGAGCTGGCTGCGCAGAAAGTTGACGTTGTACATACGGGGTGCCTCCGTTGGGCCGGGTGGCCGATTGCTGTTGCCAGATATTCAGCAAAGGGTGTGCCAAAACAGAAAAATGGTAGAATATCATGTATTTACCAGCATTTGCGAAAGGGCGGTGTGGTTTCTATTGCCAATGCTTGGGATAATTTCCTATATCTTGGGAAATGGAGCGGGATAATCAGTTTATCGGCCAGTCCGGGGCCTTCCTCGATGCGGTCGAGCGCGCCAGCCGTGCTGCGCCCATGCGGCGGCCCGTGCTCGTCATTGGAGAGCGCGGAACGGGCAAGGAACTGATCGCCGAACGTCTGCATCGCCTTTCCACCCGGTGGGACGAACCGCTCGTCACCATGAACTGCGCCGCTCTGCCCGAGACACTGATCGAGGCAGAGCTGTTCGGGCATGAGGCAGGGGCCTTCACCGGTGCTACCAGATCGCGGGCCGGGCGGTTCGAGGAAGCCGACAAGGGGACGCTTTTTCTCGACGAACTGGGCACTTTGTCGATGGGCGCGCAGGAACGGCTGCTGCGGGCCGTCGAATATGGCGAGGTGACGCGTATCGGGTCGAGTCGCCCAATGAGGGTCGATGTCCGCATTGTCGCCGCCACCAATGAAGATCTGCCGAGCAAGGCGGATCGCGGCGAATTTCGCGCCGATCTGCTCGACCGCCTGAGTTTCGAAGTTATCACGCTGCCCCCATTGCGCGTGCGCGAGGGGGACGTGCATGTCCTGACCGACTATTTCGGCCGCCGCATGGCTGCCGAGCTGGGATGGGAAGGCTGGCCCGGCTTTGCCCCCCATGTCGCCGAACAGATGGAAAAACACGACTGGCCCGGCAATGTACGTGAGCTGCGCAATGTGGTGGAGCGCGCGATCTATCGCTGGGACGACTGGAGCGAGCCGATCGGGCACGTCGTGTTCGACCCGTTCGACAGTCCGTGGAAACCGATGTCGCCGCAGCCGAGGGGGGAAAGCGCCACCGCACAGGTCAGTGCGCCTGCGGACCGGGCACCCGATTTCGATCATGTCGACGATCTGCGGGCGGCGGTGGATGCGCATGAGCGGGCGATTGTGGAACATGCACTGGGCAAGCACCGCTGGAACCAGCGGCAGACTGCCAAGGCGCTGGGGCTGAGTTACGATCAGCTGCGCCATTGCATCAAGAAACACGCGCTTGCGGACGATAGCTGACACGCCGCTTGCTTTTCGCGGGACTCGCGCCTATCTGGCCTTTCATCCCGACATTGTCGCGACACTGGAGGGGCTGGCGCCGCAAGGGGCCGGCACGAAACCGCATTGTCGCATGGCATGTGCAAATGGAGACCGAATGGCCGATCTGGCACGTTTGATTGAAGTGATAGAACCCGAGGCGAATGCGCTCGGTTTCGAACTTGTGCGCGTCAAGATGATGCCATCGGAAGCCGGTGATGGCGGCGAAGCGCTGCAGATCATGGCCGAAGATCCCGCCACGGGTCAGCTCGTGATCGATCAGTGTGCTGCGCTGTCGCGCCGCGTGTCCGACCGGCTGGACGAGCTGGAGGAAAGTGGCGAAGTGCTGATTCCCGGCGCTTACCACCTCGAAGTGTCGAGCCCGGGCATCGACCGCCCGCTGACCCGCGCGAAGGATTTTGCGCAGTGGGCCGGGCATGAGGTCAAGATTTCCATGACCAAGGGATATGATGGCCAGCGCAACCTGCGCGGCCCGCTGAAAGGCATCGACGGCGATATGATCGCCATCGAAGACCGCAAGGCAGGGGAAGTTTGCGTCCCCCGCGATCAGATTCATTCGGCGCAGCTCGTCTTGACCGACGAACTGATTGCCGCCACCCAGCCGCTCGATACGAGCGGTGCCGACGAAATTGTCGAAACCGAAGAAGAAAAGGCAGACGACTGATGGCCAGTGCCATTTCCGCCAACAAGGCTGAACTCCTCGCGATTGCAAACTCGGTCGCTTCGGAAAAGATGATCGACAAGGCGATCGTCATCGAGGCGATGGAAGAGGCGATCCAGAAATCTGCCCGTAACCGCTACGGTGCCGAAAACGACATTCGTGCCAAGCTCGACCCGCTGACCGGCGATCTGCGTCTGTGGCGCGTCGTCGAAGTGGTCGAGGAGGTCGAAGATTACTTCAAGCAGGTCGATCTGAAGGCGGCGCAGAAATTGCAGGCCGATGCCAAGATCGGTGATTTCATCGTCGACCCGCTGCCGCCGGTCGATCTTGGCCGCATCGACGCGCAGAGCGCCAAGCAGGTGATCTTCCAGAAGGTCCGCGATGCCGAGCGTGAACGCCAGTACAGCGAATTCAAGGATCGCGCGGGCGAAGTGATCACCGGCGTGATCAAATCGGTCGAATTCGGCCATGTAATCGTGAACCTGGGCCGCGCCGAAGGCGTGATCCGCCGCGATCAGCAGATCCCGCGCGAAGCCGCCCGTGTCGGCGAGCGTGTGCGCGCGCTGATCACCAAGGTGGAACGCAACAATCGCGGGCCGCAGATCTTCCTGTCCCGCGCCCATCCTGACTTCATGAAGAAGCTGTTCGCGCAGGAAGTCCCCGAAATCTACGATGGCATCATCGAGATCAAGGCCGCTGCCCGCGATCCAGGCAGCCGCGCCAAGATCGGCGTCATCAGCCATGACAGCAGCATCGACCCGGTCGGCGCCTGCGTCGGCATGAAGGGCAGCCGCGTCCAGGCGGTCGTGCAGGAACTGCAGGGCGAAAAGATCGACATCATTCCCTGGTCGGAAGATGGCGCGACCTTCATCGTCAACGCGCTGCAGCCGGCCACCGTCAGCCGCGTGGTGCTGGACGAAGAGGACGGCCGCATCGAAGTGGTCGTTCCCGACGATCAGCTGAGCCTGGCCATCGGCCGCCGCGGCCAGAACGTGCGCCTCGCCAGCCAGCTGACGGGCAACCAGATCGACATCATGACCGAGGAAGAAGCTTCGGAAAAGCGGAGCAAGGAATTTGCCGAGCGGTCCAAGATGTTCGAGGAAGAGCTGGACGTCGACGAAACGCTGTCGCAGCTGCTGGTCGCCGAAGGCTTCGCCGAACTCGAAGAAGTCGCCTATGTCGAGCTGGAAGAACTGGCCAGCATCGAAGGCTTCGACGAAGATCTGGCTGAAGAACTCCAGAGCCGTGCCCAGGAAGCCATCGACCGCCAGGAAGCTACGCACCGCGAAGCGCGCCGCGAACTGGGCGTGGAAGATGCGCTGGCCGAATTGCCGCATCTGACCGAAGCGATGCTGGTCACGCTGGGCAAGGCCGGTCTCAAGACGCTCGACGATGTGGCGGATCTCGCCACCGACGAACTCATCCAGAAAAAGCGCGAAGCTCCGCGTCGGCGCAACAATGCCGATGGTCCGCCGATGCGGCGCCCCTCGGTCCGCGAACAGGACAGGGGCGGCGTGCTGGGCGAATATGGCCTGACGGAAGAGCAGGGCAACGAAATCATCATGGCTGCCCGTGCGCATTGGTTCGAAGACGAAGAGAAAGCTCCGGCATCTGCCGAGACGACCGAAACGCAGGAGGCCGCCGATGCGGACTCCACCCAATGAGCGCCTGAGTTCCGACATCGCTGACGCGCCCAAGGCACGGAAAGCTTCCGAGCCCGAACGGCGCTGCGTCATTACCGGGCAGACCGCCCCGCGCGAAACGCTCGTGCGGCTGGCGGTTTCGCCGTCCGGACTGGTGCTGCCCGATGCGCAGGAAAAGGCACCGGGCCGCGGGGCGTGGATCGGCGAAAACCGCGCCGGTCTGGAAGCGGCGCTGGCCAATGGCAAATTGAAAGGCGGGCTGTCGCGCGCCTTCAAAACGGGCGATCTGGAGATCCCCGACACGCTGCCCCAGATGGTCGAGGATGCGCTGACTCGCGTGCTGCTCGACAGGCTGGGGCTCGAAATGCGCGTCGGAGGTCTTATCTTGGGTACGCAGCGCATTGCCGAGGCGGCGCGTGGCGGGGCTGTGGTCCTGTTGCTGCATGCCAGCGATGCGAGCGAAGATGGACGCAAGAAGCTGGACCAGGCCTGGCGCGTGGGACGTGAAGCCGAAGGGTCCGGCGAACGCGGCTTCGAACTGCCTCTGGACCGGAACGCTTTGTCTGTGGCATTGGGCCGCGACAATGTCGTCCATTTGGCGCTGGCCGAGGATGCATCGGCTGCCAGGGTCCTCAGGCCCCTGACGCGCCTCATGCATTATCTCGGGCTGGAACCCCCGGCCGGTACGGCGCCGCGATAGCGAGCGCCAGCGACGAATTGAACGATTGATACGATAGAGAAACGAGCAAGAATGAGCGACGACGACAAGAAACCAACCCGTAAACCGCTAACCCTGAAGGGCGCGCAGCCGGGTGAGGTCAAGCAGACCTTCAGCCACGGCCGCACCAACAAGGTGGCGGTCGAGGTGAAGCGCCGCCGCAAGCTCGTGAAGCCTGGCGAGACGCCGCCTGCTGCGCCGCCTCCGCCACCGGCCCCTGAGGCTGCTCCGGCGCCGACCCCGGCCCCGGCTGCGGCAAAGCCAGCCCCCGCGAAGAAGCCGGCTCCGTCCGACGAAACTCCGCAGGAACGCGTCGCCCGTCTCCAGCGGGAGGCGGAAGAAGATCGTCTGCGCCAGGCCGAAGAAGCGCGCAGGCGCGAGGAAGAGCAGGCGAGGCAGGCTGCAGAAGACGAGAAGAAGCGGGCGGAAGAAAACCGCAAGGCAGAAGAAGAAGCAGCCAAGAAGGCCGCCGAAGAAGCCCGCAGGGCCGACGAAAAGCCGGCCGAGCCAGCGCCTGCCGAAGCCGAACCTGCCGCTGCTGCGCCGGAAGAGGCCGCGCCTGCTGAAGAAGCGCCGGCAGACGAAGCGTCGAGCGTGGCCCCTGTGCCTGCGCCGCGTCGCTTTACGCCGGTCGCGCGCCCTGAAATCAAGAAGCCGGAGCGCAAGAAGAAGGAAGAAAAGCCTGCGCGCACTGTGCAGGCCGAAACGCCGGACAAGCGCCGTTCGGGCAAGCTATCGGTAAAGAAGGCTCTCAACGAGGACGAAGGCCGCCGTGCCCGCAGCCTTGCCGCCTTGAAGCGTGCCCGCGAAAAGGAACGCCGGATGCAGGGCGGTGGCTCCAGCAAGCCGCGTGAAAAGCAGATTCGCGACGTGATCGTTCCGGAAGCGATTACCGTGGGCGAACTGGCCAAGCGTATGGGCGAAAAAGGCGCCGATCTGGTCAAGGAACTCTTCAACCTCGACATGATGGTCACCGTCAATCAGACGATCGATCAGGATACTGCGGAGCTGCTGGTCGAGCAGTTCGGCCACAATATCCAGAAGGTGTCCGAAGCCGATGTCGATATCGCTACCGAAGAGGATGTCGATCCGGAAGAAACGCTGAAACCGCGTCCGCCGGTCGTCACCATCATGGGCCATGTCGATCACGGCAAGACCTCGCTGCTCGACGCGCTGCGCAACGCCAATGTCGTCAAGGGCGAAGCCGGCGGCATCACGCAGCATATCGGCAGCTATCAGGTGAAGACGAAGAGCGGCGATCTGGTTACCTTCCTCGACACGCCGGGCCACGCTGCCTTTACGCAGATGCGCCAGCGCGGGGCCAACATCACCGATATCGTGGTGCTGGTGGTGGCGGCCGACGACGGCATCATGCCGCAGACGATCGAAGCCATCAACCACACCAAGGCCGCGGGCGTCCCGATGATCGTGGCGATCAACAAGATGGACAAGCCGGAAGCCAATCCGGACAACATCCGTACCCGCCTGCTCGAACATGAAGTCATCGTCGAAAAGATGTCGGGCGATGTGCAGGACGTGGAAATCTCCGCCAAGGAAAAGACCGGTCTCGACAAGCTGCTCGATGCCATCCACCTCCAGGCCGAACTGCTCGAACTGAAGGCGAACCCCGACCGTATGGCGGAAGCCACCGTGATCGAGGCGCAGCTGGACAAGGGCCGTGGCCCCGTGGCGACCGTGCTGGTCACCCGCGGCACGCTGGAACGCGGCAACACTTTCGTTGTCGGCACGCAGAGCGGCCGTGTCCGCGCGATCGTCAACGATCAGGGCAAGCAGATCAAGAAGGCCGGGCCCTCCATGCCGGTCGAGGTCCTCGGTCTCGGCGGGGTGCCCAGTGCAGGCGATGTGCTGACCGTGGTCGAAAACGAACAGCGCGCCCGTGAAGTGGCCGAATATCGTCAGGAAAAGGCAACGGAAAAGCGCACAGCGCTGGCCCCGACCAGCTTCGATACGATGTTCAACAATCTGGCCGCCAATGTAATCGAATTCCCCGTACTGGTGAAAGCCGACGTGCAGGGTTCGGTCGAAGCGATCACCACGGCGCTGCACAATTTGTCGAACGACGAGATCAAGGTGCGTGTGCTGCATGCCGGTGTGGGTGCGATTACCGAAAGCGATGTGACGCTGGCTTCGGCCTCCAACGCGCCGATCATCGGTTTCAATGTCCGCCCCAACGCCAAGGCCCGCGAACTGGTGAAGCGCGACGGTGTGGAGATGAAGTATTACGACGTCATCTATCACCTGACCGAAGAAATCGCCAAGGAGATGGCAGGCGAGCTGGGCCCGGAGCGGATCGAACACGTCGTCGGCCGCGCGGCGGTCAAGGAAGTGTTCCGTTCGGGCAAGAAGGACAAGGCAGCCGGCCTGCTGGTGGAGGAAGGCGTCATCCGCAAGGGGCTGCACGCGCGCCTCACGCGGGACGATGTCATCGTCTCGGCCACAACCATCGCATCGCTGCGCCGGTTCAAGGACGATGTGGACGAAGTCCGCGCCGGTCTGGAATGCGGTGTTGTGCTGGCCGACACCAACGACATCAAGGCTGGTGACCAGCTGGAAGTCTTCGAAGTCGAGGAGCGTGAGCGCACGCTGTGAGCGGCGATCCGGTGAAACATGCCATCAACTCGGCCCATGCCGAGCTGATGGGCGTGGAGTTCGATCATTTCGATGCGGAGCGTGAGGAAATCACGCTCCGCTTCACGGCGCCCGAGAGCTTCGTCACTCCTCGCGGCAGTGTGCAGGGCGGTTTGGTCGCGGGATTTCTCGACGAGGTGATGGGCTGGGCGCATGTCTGGGCGACCGATCACGCCGAAGCACCGCTCAATCTGGAAATATCCATGAGCCTGCTGCGGCCTGTTCCGGTCGGTCCGCTGATCGGGAAAGGCCGCGTCGTGCGGCGCGGCCGGAAGGTCATTTTCCTCGAAGGCGAACTGTTCGATCTTGAAAACCGGCTTCTGGCCCGATCGACCAGCACCGCCATACCTACGCCGCGCCCGACTGGAGAGAAGTGATGGCACGCCACCAGCATTCCACTGCCGAACAGCAATCGGTTCGTGTCCTCAAGGTGGGCGAACGGGTCCGGCATATCCTGTCCGAACTGCTTGCCCGCGGGGAAGCGCATGACGAAGTGCTTTCGGCCAGCAACATCGCGGTCACGGAAGTGCGCATGACGCCAGACCTGCGCAATGCCAAGGCGTATGTGAAGCCGCTGCTGGGCGAAGATGAAGGGACCGTGCTCAAGGCATTGCGTACCAACACCGCCTTCTTCCAGAAAGAAGTGGCGCAACGCCTCGGCCTCAAATTTGCGCCGAAGCTCAACTTCCAACCCGACGAAAGCTTCGATGAAGCGGATCGCATCGAAAAGCTGCTGTCCGACCCAAAGGTTGCTCGGGACCTCGACGAAGAGGACTGATCGTTACGGCATGGTGGCCGGGATGGCATACCCAACCGGCGCATCTGGTCCCAGCGGAATGCCGAGATAGAACCACACCACGATCAGCACTGTACCCGATATCAGCAGCCAGACCGAATAGGGCAGCATCATCGCGGTTAGGCTGCCGAGGCCGAAATCTTTCTGCCAGCGCTGGGCAAACACCAGAATGAGCGGGAAGTAGACCATCAGCGGCGTAATGATGTTGGTCGCGCTGTCGCCCACGCGATAAGCGGCGGTCGCCCCTTCCGGGCTGATGCCGAGAAGCATCAGCATCGGTACGAGAATGGGGGCAAGCAGCGCCCATTTTGCGCTGGCAGACCCGACGAACAGGTTCAGCAGGCCAGTGAAAACCACCATAAGGCCGAGCACGAGCGGTAACGGCAGGCCCGTGGATTCGATCGCCGCGGCGCCATGCACTGCGCTGATCAGGCCCAGGTTCGACCAGCCGAACATCGCCACGAAATGCGCCGCTGCAAAGGCCAGCACGAGGTAGTAGCCCATGTCTTTCATGGATTCGGCCATCATTTCCACCAGATCACGGTGGGTCTTGATGCTGCCGGTCGCGCGGCCATAGGCCCAGCCGGCCAGCAGGAACAGCAGGAAGAACCCGGCAACAAGACTGCGATAGAGCGGGGCAAGCTGCGTGTGGATTGAACAGTCTGCCGCGGGAACCGCCTCGCAAGCCGCCTCGTCAATCAGCGGCGTACCGGGGCCGAAAATCATGAGCAGCCACACGCCAACGACGAACAGGGCGGCCAAACCCGCGTGACGCAGGCCCTTGGATGCCAGTTCACCGGTTTCACCGGCGGGATCCGGGCTTGCATCATCGGCGTTTCGGCCCGCTGTGGCACCGCCCTTCCAGGCGCCCAGGCGCGGTTCGATGATCTTGTCGGTCACGTACCAGATGATCGGCAGGTAGAGGATTGTCATTGCGCTGATGAAGAACCAGTTACCGGCTATATTGGCGGTCCACGCAGGATCGAGAGCGCTCGCGCCGACGGCTTCTTCGGTAATGCCGAACAGCAGCGCATCGAGCTGGCCGGGGGAGATATTGGCGGAAAATCCGCCCGACACACCGGCAAAGGCCGCCGCAATCCCGGCCAGCGGGTGGCGACCGGCTGCTGCGAACAGGATACCGGCAAGCGGTATCAGTACCACATAACCCGCATCCGCCGCGTGATTGCCGATCATGGCAACCAGCGCGACCACTGGTGTCAGCAGCGCCTTGGGAGCGCTTTTTACCGCTTTTGACATCCCCGCAGCGAAGAAGCCGGACCGTTCGGCCACGCCTGCGCCCAGCATGACGACAAGCACGTAACCAAGGGGATGGAAGTGTGTGAAGGTGGTGGGCATCTCGACCCATAGGCGCTGGATATTCTCGGGCGAAAGAAGGCTGACGGCTTCGATCCGTTGCGCGGCCCCTGTGGCTTCGTCGACGGCGGTGGGGTGGATGGCTGAAATGCCCGACATGGCTGCGACGATGGAGAAGACGATCAGCGCAATTATCAGATAGAAGAAGATGAAGACCGGATCGGGCAGTTTGTTGCCGGTCCTTTCTACCCATCCCAGAATGCCGGACTGGGGTGTTGTCGCCGTCTGTGCCGCGTCAGCCATCGAAAATCCCTGAATTATCTTTTTCCGTTATGGCGGGCAGTCATCCGCCATTCTCTCTGACACCCTGCTTAACAGCCTGTGCGGCAGAGGCTAGAGCCATCCGATGGCCAAGCTCTATTTCTATTATTCCAGCATGAATGCGGGCAAAAGCAGCAACCTGCTGCAGGCCGCGTTCAATTATGGCGAGCGGGGCATGCGGGTGTCGCTATGGACTGCAGCGGTGGATGACCGGCCCGGATATGGGGCTATTTCAAGTCGTATCGGATTGGCCAGCGATGCGCATCGGTTCGACAGCGACACCGATATCGAGGCGAGGGTACTTGCCGATCACGCAGAGGCTCCGATCGCCTGCATATTGGTGGACGAGGCGCAGTTTCTCACTGGCCGGCAGGTGTGGCAGCTTGCCCGGCTGGCGGATGATGTCGGCATACCGGTACTTTGCTATGGCCTGCGCACCGATTTTCAGGGCGAATTGTTCCCCGGATCTGCCGTATTGCTCGGCATTGCCGACGCGCTGGTCGAATTGAAGGCAGTGTGCGATTGTGGCCGCAAGGCGACGATGAATCTGCGCGTCGATGCAGAAGGCCGGCCGATCAGGCAGGGTGCGCAGACCGAAATCGGCGGGAACGACAGATATATCGCTATGTGCCGCAAGCATTTCCGCGAAGCGCTGGCGCGGTAGCTTTACCCACCCTATCTAGCGCGCCATGACCGAAACACTCCTTCTTGCGGCGATCCTGATCCCGTGCCTGATCGTGGCCATCGTCTTTCACGAGGTGGCGCATGGATGGACAGCGCTGGCGCTTGGCGATCCGACCGCAAAGGAACAGCGCCGCCTCTCGCTCAATCCCCTCCGCCACGTTGATCCTGTCGGTACACTGTTGGTGCCCGGGGCTCTTGCCCTGTTCGGCGGTCCGATCTTCGGATGGGCGAAACCCGTACCGGTGCGCGGCGATCGCTTGCGTGATCCGCGTTTCGGAATGGTCGCGGTGGCCGCAGCAGGGCCAGGCACCAACCTTCTCCTCGCGTTAATCGGGGCGCTTATATTCGGCGTGGTTTCCGGCACGATCATCGCTTCGGGTGGTACGCCGCCTGAATGGCTGCTTTCGGCGGGTGGCACGTTCATCCTGATCAACGTGTTCCTGGCTCTGTTCAATCTCCTGCCCATCCCGCCATTCGATGGATCGCACATCGTAGGCGGTCTGCTGCCGCGCAAATGGGCCAAGAACTGGCAAAAGCTGCAGTCGCTCGGCATGCTGTTCTTCATCGTTCTCATCGCGGCAACGTGGGCCTTTCCGAACAGCGGCCTGATCGAGAATACCGTGCTGCCGCCCGTAATGTGGCTGCAGGAGCGGTATTTCCAACTGGCCGAATGGGCGGCCCGGATGATTGCCGGATGAGCGATATCAAACCTGCACCGCATGGCTGGTTGATCCTCGACAAGCCCCGCGGCCTCGGGTCGACACAGGCTGTCTCGGCGGTGAAGCGCGTGCTGCGTCATGGCGGCTATGCCAAAACCAAGGTCGGTCATGGTGGTACGCTGGACCCCCTGGCCGAAGGCGTCCTGCCTATCGCGCTGGGCGAGGCGACCAAACTTGCCGGACGCATGCTTGATTCCGACAAAATCTATGCCTTCACCATTCGGTTTGGTGAAGAGACCGACACTCTCGATACCGAGGGCGAAGTGGTGGAGCGGACGGACCGCCGGCCTCCGATGGCGGCGATCGCTGCGGTGCTCGACCATTTTACAGGCGATATCGAACAGATTCCGCCAGCCTATTCCGCCGTAAAGATCGACGGCAAGCGTGCCTATGACCGGGCAAGGGCGGGCGAGCAGGTAGACATGAAGACCCGCGCGGTCACGATCCATTCGCTATCTTTCGAAGGGGACCGTGAGGATGGAGAAGTGCGTTCGACCTTTGCGACGACGGCCGGCCGTCCGGACCCTTACGATCCACAGGTCCCCTTGGAACTGGCCGAGAGTGTTACCCTTGTCGCGCATGTGTCGAAAGGCACCTACATCCGGTCGCTTGCACGGGATATCGCACACGCGCTTGGCACCTTGGGCCACGTCACCTATCTAAGGCGCATCAAGGCGGGGCCGTTCCGCGAAGAACAGGCGATTTCACTGGACAATCTGGAGAAAGTCGCTAAGGGCGCGCGCATTGAAAACCTCCTCCTGCCGCTCGAGGCGGGGCTGGACGACATCCCGGCCTTGCACCTCGATCCCGATAGCGCGCAGGCGGTCCGCCAGGGCCGGGTACTATCGGAACTGCCCCATACCGACGGGCTCCACCTTGCCACACTGCACGATGTGCCGGTGGCTCTGATGGAACTCAGCGGTGGTACGGCCAAGGTCGTGCGGGGGTTCAATCTACCGGATGTCGCGGAGTAAGAAGTATGTCGGTTACTGCCGAAAAGAAGCAAGAGATCATCAAGGACAATGCCGTCGCCAAGGGCGACACCGGTTCGCCGGAAGTGCAGGTCGCCATCCTGACCGAGCGCATCCGTAACCTGACCGAGCATTTCAAGTCCAACCACAAGGACAACCACTCGCGTCGTGGCCTGCTCATGATGGTCAACAAGCGTCGTAACCTGCTCGCCTATCTGAAGAAGAAGGATGTCGAGCGGTACAATGCGCTGATCCAGAAGCTGGGTCTTCGCAAATAAGAGTTTCTCGAAGGGGCGGCTCAGGTCGCCCCTTTGTTTATCCGGCTCTCACGCAATCCGGCGCTGGAGCGGGAAAAAGAGGCGAAGAAAGCCTCGTACCGGACCGGGACGGAATACCCGGCACAAGCAGGCCCCGCACCGCAATAAGGCCGTGCGGGTCATCAAGGAAAATACATGTTCGACACGAAAACCGTATCGCTGGAGTGGGGCGGAAAGACCCTCACTCTGGAAACCGGCCGCATTGCCCGTCAGGCTGACGGCGCGGTCCTCGCCACCTATGGCGAAACCGTCGTTCTCTGCGCGGTGACTGCCGCCAAGAGCGTCAAGGAAGGTCAGGACTTCTTCCCGCTGACCGTCCACTACCAGGAAAAATTCTCGTCGGCCGGCCGCATCCCCGGCGGCTTCTTCAAGCGCGAGCGCGGTGCGACCGAAAAGGAAACGCTGACCAGCCGCCTGATCGACCGTCCGGTCCGTCCGCTGTTCCCCGAAGGTTTCTACAACGAAATCAACGTTATCGCGCAGGTGTTCAGCTATGACGGCGAATGCGAGCCCGACGTTCTGGCGATGATCGCCGCCTCGGCCGCGCTGACCATTTCGGGCGTGCCCTTCATGGGCCCGATCGGCGCCTGCCGCGTCGGCTTCAAGGATGGCGAATACATCCTCAACCCGAAGCAGACTTCGGCCCTGGCCGACGACGGTTGTCTCGACCTCGTGGTTGCTGCCACCGGCGATGCCGTGATGATGGTGGAATCGGAAGCCAAGGAACTGACCGAAGACGAAATGCTCGGCGCGGTTGCTTTCGCCCACGACAATATTCGCCCGGTCGTCAACGCGATCATCGACCTTGCCGAACAGGCCGCCAAGGACCCGTGGGACGTCGCCTCTCAGGATGGCAACGAAGACATGAAGTCGGCCATCAAGGCGATGGTCGGCAAGGATATTGCCGAAGCTTACAAGCTGACCGACAAATCGGCCCGTTCGGACGCGCTCAACGCCGCCCGCGACAAGGTCAAGGCGCATTACGCCAGCGACGAGTTCGACGGCCAGCAGCGCATGACCGCGATCAAGCTGACCAAGAAGCTGGAAGCAGAAATCGTTCGCGGCGCCATCCTCAAGGACGGCACCCGCATCGACGGTCGCAAGCTCGATCAGGTCCGCCCGATCGAAGCGATGGTCGGCGTGCTGCCGCGCGCACATGGTTCCTCGCTCTTCACCCGCGGTGAGACGCAGGCACTGTGCTCGACCACGCTTGGCACCAAGGACAGCGAACAGATGATCGACGGCCTCGAAGGCCTGTCGTATGAACGCTTCATGCTGCACTACAACTTCCCGCCCTATTCGGTCGGTGAAGTGGGCCGTTTCGGCGCGCCGTCGCGTCGCGATACCGGCCACGGCAAGCTGGCCTGGCGTGCACTGCACAATGTGCTGCCGACGCATGACGACTTCCCTTACACCATCCGCGTCCTGTCGGACATCACCGAGTCCAACGGCTCGAGCTCGATGGCGACGATCTGCGGCGGCTGTCTATCGATGATGGACGCTGGCGTTCCGATCGAACGCCCGGTTTCCGGCATCGCCATGGGCCTGATCCTCGAAGGCAGCGACTTTGCTGTCCTGTCCGACATTCTGGGTGATGAAGATCACCTCGGCGACATGGACTTCAAGGTTGCCGGCACCGAAGCAGGCATCACCACGATGCAGATGGACATCAAGGTGGCCGGCATCACGCAGGAAATCATGCAGAAGGCGCTCGAACAGGCGAAGGCCGGCCGTGCGCACATCCTGGGCGAAATGAACAAGGCACTGACCGGTTCGCGCACCGAGGTTTCCAAGCATGCTCCGCGTATCGAGACGATCCAGATCGACAAGTCGAAGATCCGTGACGTTATTGGCACGGGCGGCAAGGTGATCCGCGAAATCGTTGCTGAAACCGGCGCCAAGGTCGACATCGACGATGAAGGCGTGATCAAGATCTCGTCGTCGAACGCCGATGAGATCGCGGCTGCCAAGGCCTGGATCGAAGGCATCGTCGAAGAGGCGGAAGTCGGCAAGATCTACAACGGCAAGGTGGTCAACATCGTCGACTTCGGCGCTTTCGTGAACTTCATGGGTGGCAAGGACGGTCTCGTCCACGTCAGCGAAATGAAGAACGAGCGTGTCGAAAAGCCGACCGATGTCGTTTCCGAAGGCCAGGAAGTGAAGGTTAAGGTCCTCGAAATCGACAATCGCGGCAAGGTCCGCCTGTCGATGCGCGTCGTCGACCAGGAAACCGGTGAAGAATTGGAAGACACCCGCCCGCCGCGTGAGCCGCGCGGTGACCGTGGTCCGCGTGGTGGCGGTGGCGACCGTCGCGGCGGCCGTGGTGGTCGCGGTGGTGACCGTGGACCCCGCCGTGATCGCGATGGCGGCAACGGTGGTGGTGAAGCCCACGTTCCGGATTTCCTGAAGGACTGATCCTTCCGAAATCGTGTTCAGGGAAGGGCCGCGGGAAAAGTCCCCGCGGCCCTTTTCGTTTGCCCGGTTGGATTCTGGTGAGTAATCGGGTTTTACCGTGAGAAATGACACGGTTTCATCTACATATATCTATGATATATAAGTATTTGCAGCTTGGTTGGTGTGATCGCACAAACAAGGATCGCGGGAGTTGAGCTTGGTCGCTTTGAGTAAAGTCCCGAAACGCAATCGTCGGTCCGAACGTATCGAGACGCTCCGCGAGCGAGGCTATAGCGAGCAGGAGCTCGCGGCCACGGAACGGCTTGATCGAAACAATCTGTTGCTCTTCCTTGTGACTTTGGCGGCGCTGTTGCTGGCGGCGGGTTTGTATGGTTGGTATATCTTCGCAAATCCTGCGGGTGTGACAGACGATGATCCGATAGTCGCGAGCGGGGAAGAGCCGGCAAGCACTGACGGTACAGGCACGGTCGCCGATTTCTTAAGATCGATACCTTCTGAAGCAGATGAAGCGGACACAGATACAAAAATCGATGTCGATGGTCTCCCAGAGCCTCTAAATCCGGCCAAGTCGGCTGGGATCGACACTGCGCCTGGTTCCATCATCCTTCCGGGGCCTGTGTCGGCAAAACCATTTGTTGCCGCCCAGTACATGGGGCCGGATAAGTCAGCCGTCCGGCGCACGACAGTACGGGCGCTGAAAAGCGGCAAAACGAAAATCTGGAAGCACGACGGTGAACGTGGCTATGTGCTTGTCAGTGGCAAAACCGCATATGCGGACCGGACATGTCGTCATGTCAGCTATACGATGATTCCGGAGATTGGCGATCAGGTGTCTTCGCCTCCGGTCCAGTGGTGCGAGACCAAGCGCGGTGACTGGAAAGAAGATCCCTACACCGGGCGCTAAGATACTCCCGATATCCGCCGTTTGACCGGAGCGTGAATTGGGTTAGGGGCTGCGCATCTATCCGGAGACATCATGCTACCGCGTGAAACCATAGCTACTGCCGAAATACCCGATGGTGAGACCTTGACGCTCGTCAGCCATGGGCGGGATTTCATCATCATGCTCGGTCGCGACGAGTTGATGGGTACGCGCATGCAGTTTTCCGAAGAGCAGTTGGCGGAACTGACACTGGCCGAACTCGACCGACCGCGTCCGCGTGTGCTGATCGGCGGATATGGCATGGGCTTTACCTATCGGGCGACACTGGCGCATCTGCCCGAAGGCGGATCGGTCACGGTGGCCGAGATCGTGCCGGATATTCTAGAATGGGCGGAAGGCCCGCTCGCGCATCTCACCGGCGAGAGCTTGGCCGATCCCCGTGGGTCGGTGGTGATCTGCGATGTCGCGGCGCTTATCGATGATGCCAACGATGGTACAACGGCGAAATACGACGCCATTCTGCTCGACGTAGACAACGGGCCCGATGGAATCGTGCGCGATGCCAATTACCGGATCTATTCGAAGACCGGGCTGGGCAAGGCGCGCGACGCGCTCAATCGTGGCGGCATTCTGGCGGTGTGGTCTGCTGCACCCGATCACAAGTTCACGATGCGTCTGAAGGAAAGCGGCTTCGATGTGGAGGTGCGCGAAGTTCGCGCGAGGCCTAACAACAAAGGGCCGCGTCACACCATCTGGTTCGCCCGCAAGCGTTAGGGCCTGACCCGCACACGGCCCATGAAGTCCATTTTGCCGATCGGCCCGCCTTTCATGCGGAGAATGTCGTAGGCGGTTGCGCAATGGAAATAGAAATTGGGCTGGCTGAAGCTCAGCAGGAAGTCTTCTGCAGTAAAGTCCAGGCTGCGCTCCTTGAACTCGAATCTCATGGGCTGGCCGATGAAGTTTTCCATATCCGCCTGGGTCAGCGCTTCCATCGCAGCTTTCGCACCTGCCAGCTTCTCGCGTAGGGCCTCAAAGCTGTTCGGCCATGGTGAAAGATCGGGCGAATAGACGCCTCGGCGAACACCTTCGACCGACCCCTGCGTGTGTTCGGCCACGCATTTGACCTGATAGCCCCACGGCAGCATGTCATCGATCAGGCGGGCCCCGATTAACTCAGCCTCGTCCACGCCTTGCTCGGCACACCAGACTTCCGCCTTATCGACGAGATGCTGCGCTGTGCCGAGCATCTGGAGCGCACTTGGAACATAGGCTGCATGGAGTGACAACGACATAAGTAAGGCATCCCCTCGTTTGTACAGGCAGGCTCAGGCCATCCGCGAATGGTTCAAGCCGCGTTGGACAGGCGCTATAAAGCGTGCCTGACCCTGCAGGTCAATTCGTCCTGTTCGGTCAATGGCTCTCTCGACAGGACAGCATTTTGTTCTGCATTCACCGTGCTACATAAGTGCGGCGAGAGAGGCCGACCGGCCCTGCTAGCGTACGCGGGGGCCGCCGAATGGCAACGGCGGAGGGGGGCGCCGCGCACCGCGGGGAAGCTGCGCCTGATAGGCCCGGCCGCAATGTTCGACACAATAGGGGAAGCCTGGGTTGACGGCTTCACCGCAGAAATGGAAATCGGGTTCGCCCGGATGCCCCATGGGCCAACGGCACACCTTGTCGGACAAATCGAGCAGGCTGGTTTTGTCGGCGATCTCGGGGCTTGGCTTTGCCGGTACCAGCCGGCGCGGCGGTGCGGGTGGAATCGGTGCCTGCTGATCGCCGGGACCCTGACGGAGAAAGCCACCCGGACCGACCGAGACGATCTTTGGCAGATCGGAATTCTTGTTGGGCAGCGGCTGGGACGGGGTCGCTGCATTTGTGGCAGGAGCAGATGGCGCTGCCACAGGCTTTGTCGGTGCGGCCGGTGCCGGTTTGACCGCCGGCTTTGCAACCTTCTTGGCAACCGGTTTTGGCGCCGTCGGCTTCGGTTTCGCCGGCGCTTTCTTTTTCTCGTTCGCTTTTACCGGTGAAGGGCGTGATTTGAGGCCGAGGCGATGTGCCTTGCCGATCACGGCATTACGGCTGACACCGCCAAGTTCGTCGGCGATCTGGCTGGCGGTCGATCCGCCTTCCCACATCTTTTTCAGCGTTGCGATCCGTTCGTCGGTCCAGCTCATCTGCAGTCCTGTATCTCGTGTCTTGACGCCTCGGCTTGCAAGCCGGGGCGCTTGGGCCTAGTCGCGGCCTCATGGTGGATCAAGCCCAGCCCGTATCGTCCGGAAACGAACACCCGGACGCCTCCCTAGTGGAGGAAAATACCGGAGGGGAGGGCCGTTTTCCGCCGCGGGGACGCCCGGTGATCCGGGGGATCAACGGGATTGGCCTGTGGAGTCTCTATATTAAGGAGATACGCCGGTTTCTCAAGGTCCAGACGCAGACAATCTGGGCTCCTGCCATAACAACCCTGCTTTTTCTCGTGATATTCTCGGTCGCGCTCGGCCGGGGAGGGCGTGAAGTACTCGGCGTGAACTTTCCGACGTTTGTCGCGCCGGGCCTTATCGCCATGGCGATGATGCAAAATGCCTTCGCCAATTCCAGCTTTTCGCTGCTGTCGGGAAAGATTCAGGGCACGATCATCGATCTGCTGATGCCGCCCCTGTCCGAAGGCGAACTGATGGCGGGAATCGTGGGCGCTGCAATGACCAGAGCAGTCGCGGTCGGTTTCGTCGTCGCGGGCGCGATGCTGCTGTACCCCGGGGTCAGCCTGGCGATGGCGCACCCGTGGGCAGTCCTGTGGTTTGGCCTGATGGGGGCGCTGATGTTGTCTCTGCTGGGCCTGGTTGCCTCCATCTGGGCCGAAAAGTTCGATCACAACGCAGCGGTGACCAATTTCGTGATTGCCCCGCTCGCGATGCTTTCGGGAACCTTCTACATCATCGATCGACTGGCGCCGGCCTTTCAATCGGTCAGCCGTGCCAATCCCTTCTTTTATGTGATTTCGGGCTTCCGCTACGGGTTTCTCGGTCAGAGCGACATCGGCAGCGAAACGGCCGTTGTTCTGGCAGGGCTCGGCTTGCTGGCACTCAACGCGGTGCTGGCTTTTGCGGCTTACCGCCTTCTGGTGTCAGGCTGGAAAATCAAGAACTGACCCCGCCTGGGCTCAATGCGTCATGCTCCGGCGCATACGATAACGCCCGTTCTCGAACTGCTCGAAATATTGATGCACGTCGGGGTGCGAAACCGGGCCTGAAATGGAATCTGCTACGAGATTCTGCTGACTGACATAGGCGACGTAATCGCTGTCATCGCTTTCGGCGAGCAGGTGATAGAAGGGTTGGTTGCGATCTGGCCGGATGTCTTCCGGGATCGCCTCGTACCATTCGTCGCTATTGGTGAATACTGGATCGATATCGAAAATCACCCCGCGGAAATCGAACACGCGATGTTTGACCACATCGCCAATGGCGAAGCGGCTTTTGACGCGGCGCGGTACATCGATGGTGCGGCCGGCCTGAGGGGAAAAGTATTGTGTACGATCCATGAGATAGACAGATATGGTATGTGAGGAAGAGCTTACAATGGGGGGCGCCAGGCGATCCCCCGAATTCTGGCGAAAAGGGCTTGGCAAGGAGAGGGCGCTCGGCTAATCGGCGCCCTCGCTTCGACCGGGGCTTCGTGCCCGCAAGCGCACCCGATACATGCGGAGAGGTGGCAGAGTGGTCGAATGCGCTGCACTCGAAATGCAGTATACGGGCAACCGTATCGAGGGTTCGAATCCCTCCCTCTCCGCCACTTCGGTATAAAACCGGGAACGCCGATTCCCGCCGTTTTCCCTCCCTTAGTGGCTACCAGCGTCCTCAACAGGATGTTTTTGTTTCCCTTGATGTAGATCGCGCCGTCTGCGACCTCGACGTGTTGGGCGAAGGCCCGGACGTGTTCCCGCCGATAGCCGCCCTTTCCAAGCCGGAGTCGCGTGCGTGCTTCGCTCGCCAGTTCCCGCACTGCTGCCCCTGTGAGGCGCTGGTGGGTTGAGCTTGCGAGCATAGCTTCGATCCGCGTGGCATCGGCCCGCGCCTGATCCCGAAGCGCAGTGAGGCCCGCGATGCGCTCGCCAAGGGAAGATTCGGCCGGGTCGAGCGAACCGGCTTCAATGGCGTCGTAGAGGCGCTTGAGGCGGTTGTCGGCTTCGGCCGCGCGATGGTTCAACTCGGCGATATGCTGGCTGCGCCGCTCGACGCCTTCCTGCCGGCGATCCAGAAGCGAGGCGAGCACGTCTTCGATCCGCTCGGGGTCGAGTAGCCTTTCCTCGATATGCGTCACAACCATGCGGTCGAGCTTGTCCATGGGGATCGCGCGGCCCTTGCAGCCTGTGTCGCCCTGCCGCGCCCGGATCGAGCAGGCATAATAGCGATAACGGCCGTTCTTCCCGGTGCGCAGCGTCATCGCGCCTCCGCAATTGCCGCAATGGCAAATGCCGGTCAGCAGGTTCGGGCCGCTGACGACACGCGGCGGCGTCACCTTCGGGTTGTTGACCTTCAAGCGGTTCTGAACGGCCTCGAAAATCTCAAGGTCGATCAGCGGCGGCACCGGGACGGTGACGATTTCTTCCTCGGGCTTCACCACGCCCTTGTTGGAGCGGCGATTGAAGCGATGCTCGCCGATATAGGTGCGGCGGGTCAGCACACGGTGAAGCTGGCCGATTCCCCAACGCCCGCCGTTGCGGGTGAACATGCGGTGCTTGTTCAGATAGTTGACGATGTTCTTGACGCCCATGGGGCCGGACGTGCCGTCGCCTTCCGATGCGAGACGGAAGATCAGCCGCACGGTGTCGGCATGGAGCGGGTCGATCTCCAGCTTCTTCTTCATCTTCGCGCCGCGCTGCTCGGCATCGACGACACGGTAGCCGATGGGCGGCAGCGAGCCATTCCAGAAGCCTTGCCGAGCATTCTCCTTCAACGCCCGAATGACGTGCTTGCCGTTCTCCTTGGACTGGTATTCGTCGAACAGCGCCATGATCTGCCGCATCATGACGTGCATGGGGTCGTCGCCCATTTCCTGCGTGATGGAGACCAGCTTGACGCCGTTCTTGGCTAGTTTCCTGACGTTGAATTCCAGCTCGAAGTGATCGCGGAAGAACCGGCTGAACGAGTGGACCACGACAACATCGAAGGGCACGGGCTTGGACGTGCCGGCCTCGATCATCCGTTGAAACTCGGGGCGGCGGTCATTGGTGGCGGACGCGCCGGCTTCTACGAAGGTTTCGACAAGCTGATAACCGCGCGACGCACAGTAGGCTTCGCCCTGCTTGCGCTGGTCGGGGATCGACACGTCATGCTCGGCCTGCCGCGTCGTGGAAACGCGCAGGTAGAGCGCGGCGCGCAGCGCGACATGAGGACTTTGCATATTCATAGTGCGCCTCCTTTCGCGGCACGGCGTTCGATCAGAGGCAGGTCCAGCGCCACGCGATCATGCTGCACCTTGGGAACAAGCTTCTGGCCCTCGCCGGGGTCCATGCGGACAAGGCCATAGGTCGCCATCTTCTTGAGAGTTCGAGACAGGTTGGACTTCGCCCGCCCCGTGATCCGCGACAGTTCCTCCAGCGAACCGGGCGACTGTTCGTCGATGACGCGCAGCAGCTCGCGGTTCCCGCTCGAAAGGAGCTGTGCGAAGGATTCCATGGATGTGAACCACACCTTCGGATCGTCCGCCGCCGGCTTTTCCTCGCCCTTGGCGATCCGCATGGTGCGGGCCTTCATTTCTTCATAATCGGCAATCCCGACTTTCAATGTGGTCATGTTACGCCTCGCTCCTTCAACACCGCGTCCACCGCTTGCCAGAAGTCGGCCAGCAGCGTGGCCGCATTCTCGTAGGCATAGGGCTTCACGGTCTGGAGACGGTGCCGATGGTCCATCGACTCGCCCCTCCTGCTTCGACCGACTGGATGGGCGTTATCGAAGCCGACCAGCCGTTCGCCCGAAGGCCCGTGAAGCGTGAGCGAGTAATCGAGGCCGTGCGGCTTCTCCGGCGATGCCGGAACGCGGGTGACAACAAACTTCACCCAATGGCCGCCCTCGGGATCGACAACGAGCACCTGTCCGTCGAGGTCCAGAAGCGTGTCGAGGCTCGGGTCACGATCCTCGCTCATGACTTACAGTTATCCTCAGGGGATAACTGTTGCAAGCCCTGATTGTCAGGATCGTCGATTGGGCCGAACAGCCGGTCGAGCACGTCCCCGAAATACCGCTCGAAGATTTGCAGTTCTTCCTCGGTAATCGGCACCTTCTCGGGCCAGTCGTCGAAGACGGGCAACGACTCCACATCGACGATGCGAAGTGGCGACTTGCGGCGCTCCCGGCCGTCCGACGAGGGTTCGTCAGCATAGTCGAAAAGATCGTCGGGAAGTGTCTCGGGGACAGGCTGTCGTGGCCGCCCCTTGCGGGCGCGGCGGCGCTCTGCACACATGGAATGCTCCTTGGTTCGGTGTGGATTCCGGGGCGCTAAAGGCCCCGGAATTAAGCGAACCATGGAGGGCTGTCGGCGGCCTGTAGCGTGCCGCATTTCCGTGTATGCGCTGGCGGCACCCCGCGATTTGGTTGTTCACACTTGCGGGTCAGAAAATGAACCGACAATCTCAGATGCGAAATGGTGGAAAATATGCATGGCTTTGGAGGGCAAATATTATGGATGCTGATCTGTTAAGGGGAATTGCTGCCGCTTGCTCGGTGGCAGGATCGCTGCTGCTCGCTTGGCGAGTGACGGGCATACTTAAGGCGCTTGGTTCGGTCGCGAGTATGCACGAAAGCAACATCATGGAGTTGTCGAAGCTGCACGGCGATATTGTTATCGCCCGTGGCTCTACAAAATGGATAGAGAAAGCTCAGAAGATTTGGCTTTTAGTTTTAGGATTTTTGCTTTCCATCATTGGTGGCATCCTTCAATTCGTGGCCAGCTTCTGGGGAACGTGAGCGAGAGCCGGTCAGCCCACTGCTACACCGTTCCGTAAGTTAGCCACTTAGTTCGCCGATGCACTTCGTACCCGCCGGGCCTTGGCGAAACCGCGATCCGTGGCGATGAACCGCTCCAGCATGGGCACGATCAGCCTGACGGGGTCGGCGGCGGGCTGGCCGCTCTCGCGTGCCAGCACCTCGGCATAGGCGACCAGATCGCGGTGAAGCGGCGCGGGCAGCTCCACCGTGACTTTGACGGGCTTGTCGTCGGGCAGCGGGCCAAGTTTCAGCTTGGTCATGGTCAACCTCCGGCCGGCTCGAACACAAGGTCGCGGGTCACGATGATCCTGACCGGGAAACCGGGCCTGATGGTAAGCGTGGGCGCGACATGCAACTGGCGCTGGACAATCTGCTGGCCTGCCTGATTGACGGTATCCTGCGCCCCGTCGCGGATGGCGCGGATCAGCCGGTCCTCGTCGCTCGTCGCCAGCTCCGTGCCGACCGCAAGCAGCGTGGACAGCCCTGCGGCCTTCATCAGATCCCACCAGTGATAATCTACGCCATCCTCAAGCCCGGCGTAGCCGCTGGCGTCCGCGCCCGGCAGGCGCTCCAGAACGATGGAACGGCCGCCCGGCAGGATCAGGCGATTCCACACCAGCAGGACGCGGCGTTGGCCGAAGGTCACGCCGTCATCGTATTGGCCGATGATGCGCGTTCCCTGCGGGATCAGCAGCAGCGAGCCCGAAGGGCTGTCATAGACGTTCTCCGTCACCTGCGCGGTGATTTGGCCGGGCAGATCGGAACGGATGCCGGTGATGAGCGCGGCCGGGATCACGGCACCGGCCTGAAGGATATAGGGCGATGCCGGCGGCGCGACGCGATCCGGCGCGACTGTTTGCCGGTCCACCGGCCCATTGAGAAACGCCGCGTGGCGGTCCTGTGTCGCGGGCTGCCCGCCGAGGCCAAGCCCGGCAAGGCTGGGCATGGCCGTTCCTGCCAGCGCTCCCGTGCGTGGGCCGGACTGGAAGAACACATTGCTCAAGCGCGCAGCTTCTTCTTCGGCCATGCGGCGTTCTCCCTCGGGATCGACGGCGGGCGTCGTCATAACAGGGGGCGCGGCCGGCTGTCCCCGGTTTTGCGCGTCGAGAATGGGTCGGCCCAAATCTCCGGGCAGCGCGGGGCCGAGCACCGGCCCGCTATAATCGCTTGGCAGACCGGCGAGGCCGTCCGCCGTGGGGCGGTTCTCGGTCGAATAGAGTTCGTCACCTCCCGGTCCTGCATCGCGGGTCTGGAGCGCATAGATCAGCGCCCCACCGATGCCGAGAAGCGCAACCGCGCCGACGCCTGCGAGCATTTTGCGGGACAGGCGGGTGACGCGCGGCGGCTCGGCGCGCAGCCGCATGGGAGCGGCGGTGTCGGTGCTGGTGGTGTCTGTCATGACGGGGTGTCTCCGGTCGCGCTGGCGGGCTGCGTGGCGGCGGCCTGTGTCGGGTTGATGCGGACGATCCTGACGACCTGCTGGCGGTTGCCGCTGCCAAGGCGCAGCTCGGCCGCGCCGAACAGGCGGTCCACGATCAGGACGTTTTGATGGATGCGGGAATTGACGATCTGCGGCTCGCCGTTCGTGCCGAGCACGAAGATCGGCGGCATCTCGCCCTGCACGATCCCGGCCGGGAAGACGACATAGATGTGCCGTCCATCGTCAAAGACGGAAACCGGCCGCCATGGCGGGCTGTCGCCTTGCACCTGCAAGGCGTAGCGATAGTTCCGCGCAGCCTCGGCCGGGATGATTGGTGCGGCCGGAACGGTCTGGCGCTGGCCTGCCGGCGGCGCGGGATAGACCCATGCCACGGCGGGCATGTAGAGCGATTCCCGCGCGCGCAGTTCGATCATGTAGGTGCGCCGGTTGGTGGTGACGACAAGGTTGGTGGAAATATCCGGGCGGGTCGGCTTTACGAGGATATGGACGCGGCGGTTTGCGCCGCTGCCACTCTCGGTATCGCCGATGATCCAGCGGGCGGTATCGCCCGCCGCAATCGGCCCCGCACCTGTCAGGCTTTCGCCCGGTTCCAGCGCAATGGTCGTGATCTGCCCGACTGCGGCATAGACTTGATAGAGCGCGCCTTCCGACCACGGATAAATCTGGATGGCGTTGTAGTAGCCCTCCCGGCGCGGCTCGACGCGGGCGGCTGCGTTTGCGTTCTCGACGCGGCCGGTCGGCGTGCCTGCGGCGGTGCCGCCCCGCGCCACGGTCCAGGCCGGCGGGACATGCAAAGGCCGGGGCGTCTCGTTGGTGACGGCCATCTGCACTGTCGGCAGCGGCGGCACGCTGGCGTCATAGCTGAATTGCGGCGTCCGGTTGGTGGCGCATCCTGCGAGCATAGTGGCCGAAAGCAGCATGGCCGCGATTGTCGGGGTGCGGGTGATCGTCCTCATTGGCTCATCTCCCGCGACCATGAAATTGCATTGACGTAGATACCGAGCGGATTGGCGCGCAGGCGCTCGGCGTCGCGCGGCTGCTGGATGACTATGGTGAGGATGGCCGTCCATCGCTCCGTGGTGGAAAGCTGGCCGTTCTCGAAGTGCCTTTCCGTCCACGCGACGCGGAAGCTGTTGGGCGAGGCCCGGATGACGCTGGACACCTCGACGGCGATCTGCTGGCGGCCGACCTTGGTGAAGGGGTCATTGGCGCGGGCGTAGTCGTTCAATGCCGCCGCGCCGCGATCCGTGGTCCACTCATACGCCCGAAGCCAGTTCTGGCGCACTATGATCGCGTCGGCCGGGATCGCGCGCACCTGCTCAATGAAGCGGCCGAGATGAAAAGCGATCTGCGGATCGGTTGGCCGATAGTCGGCGGCGGCCGGCGCGACGGTTTGCGCCTGACCGAGATTATCTACCTGCACCACCCAAGGTACCACGGTCCCGCGCGCGGACTGCCACACCAGCGCCGAGGCGAAGCCAGCCGAAAGGATCAGGGAGCCGAAAGCCATGAGCCTCCAGTTCCTCGCCTGCACGCGGGCCGAGCCGATACGCTCGTCCCACGCCTGCGCGGCCTTCTGATAGGGCGTCTCGGGTTCCGGCGATTTGCCGTAATGGGTGGCTGGTCGTTTGAAGATGCTCATGAGCGGTCACTTTCGGAAAGGTTGACGGAGGAACCGGAGCCGTGGCTGTCACCGGAGCGCACCGCATGGGCGGCCATGGTCGTGCCGTGGTTCATTGCCTGCGAGCGGCGCATCTGCTGCGCCCATGCGGGCGGGCTGCCGGCTGGGCCGGATGCTGCTGCGGCGGGATCGACGCTCGCGCCGCCGACCGTGCCCATTGTCGAGCTGCCGCCCGACGCGCCGAATCCGGCTTTCGCACCAGCGGAGAAGCTGGATTTGACGGATTCGCTGGCGCGCGCGGCGGCGCGTTTGAGGGGCGAGATAGCCGCCGACCCTGCGTCCCGCGCCACACCGCCGAGGCCGGAGGCGACACCGGCCGCACCGGATTGGCCAAGCGAGCCGACGCTATAGGCGGCGGTCGCCGCGCCCGCGGTGGCCGCACCGCCGCGGACGGCCGCGGCCCCGCCCTTGGCGGCGAGCATGGCCCCGCCGCCAGCGGCGACGGCTGCACCTGCGACCGCAAGCCCGGTTCCAACGGCAGCACCCGCGCCAAGCTGCGGGCCGCCCGAAACGATGCCGTTGGCGATGCCGGGACCGAAGATGCCGAGGCCGAGCAGCGACAGGGCTGCCAGCACAATCGCCATGGCGTCGTCGATGGTCGGGGTTGCCCCGCCGAAACCGGCCGTGAATTGGCTGAACAGGGTGCTGCCGATGCCGATGATAACGGCGAGGACCAAGACCTTGATGCCGGACGATACTACGTTCCCCAAGACCTTCTCGGCCATGAACGCGGTCTTGCCGAACAGCCCGAAGGGGATGAGGACGAAGCCGGCGAGCGTGACCAATTTGAACTCGATCAGCGTCACGAAAAGCTGGATGGCGAGGATGAAGAAGGCGAGCACGACCAGCGCCCATGCGAACAGCAGGCACGCGATCTGGATGAAGTTCTCAAAGAACGCGATCCAGCCCATCAGGTCGGAAATGGAATCGAGCAGGGGGCGGCCAGCGTCGAGGCCGGTCTGCGCCACGCGGCCCGGCCGCATCAGGTCGGTGACGGAAAAGCCGGTGCCCGACGCCATGAGGCCGAGGCCGGCGAAGCTCTCGAAAACGATCCGGGCGAGATTGTTCCAATTGCTGATGATGTAGGCGAACACGCCGACGAACAGTGTCTTTTTCACCAGCCGCGCGATTATGTCGTCATCCGCGCCCCATGCCCAAAAGAGCGCGGCAAGCGTCACGTCGATGACGATGAGCGTCGTGGCGATGAAGGCGACCTCGCCGCCGAGCAGCCCGAAACCGCTGTCGATGTAGGAGGTGA
>JAEWZX010000011.1 GCA_023394965.1 Pseudomonadota bacterium
GCATGTTCGGACAACTCAAGATCAACCGCGCCATTGCCACCCGCTACGATCAACTCGCCAACAGCTTCCTCGGTATGGTCCACATCGCCACCGCCAGATACTGGCTCAAATTTGTCCACGCCGCCTAGGTTGACGAGATCGAACGTGCTGCGAACCCCAAGACTGAACTGGTCCGAATAGGGCAGCTTGAGATCGTTATCGATAAAGCGAAGTTCGCCGCCCGCGCCCGGAGGAGCTCCATCGATTAGCTGCTGGCGCCCGGCTTCGGTCAGATAGATCGGATCGAACGGCACGCAGGTAACGCTCGGATCACAGTCGCCACGGGGATCACCGGCATTCTGGAACCGGAAGGTCCGCCCGAACGAGGCGCCTTGGAGAAGCTCCTGCTGAATGAAATCGAACTGGTTACGGTCGTAGGAACGGCCATATCCGCCAAAGAGCACGAACTGACCATCGGGATCGAGCCAGTAAGAGAAGCCAATCCGCGGCTGTATCGCACCGTAGAAGACCTTCCGCTCTGTTCCGGTCGAGATGTAGTCGTTAATATCGTAATTGGCGTTGTTAAGGTTGGGATAGTTTTCAGGCTGCACCGCCGCCACTCGCGCCGGGTCGTGCACGAAATTCAGGAAATCGGGTGTACGCTCGAAGTCCCAACGAACACCGAGATTAAGCGTCAGACGATCGGTGACATCCCAGTCGTCCTGAATGTAAGCGCCGAACTGGAACGTCTTCGAATTAAGAGTGGCGTCGGCACCAGGCACGACGGTGCTGAAGTTGAGCTCGTAAGGAATAGCATCGTTGAACGGCCCACTGTTTAGGGCGTCTGGATCGGCAGGGTTGTATGAGACATTATATGTATATTGCGGGTTGAAACTGTTTTGCTGGGTCGAGTTGAGGGTAACCCATTTCGCCTTCACACCGGCCTTGATCGTGTGCCGGTCGAAGCCAATCCAAGTGAAGTCATTCGACACCTGCCAGCCGTCCTGCCCCTTGTCTTGAAAGTTCCGACCGCCGCCAGTTTGCAGCACAGTATCTTCGCGCCTGACACCATTTTCCTCAATCACGGCACGGAATACATTGCGGGGTTCGAAGACAAACGGACGCGGGTTCCAAGTCACATCTTCATAGGTGAGCTTCAAATCATTGATGAAGTTTTCAGAAGTGTGCTCCCACCGCGCGAGACCGCGCCACTCCTTGACGCTGGTTACGGTCCGAGTGCTGTAGGCAGAGGTCCCGCTGCTGAAATCTTCGCCGTCTTCGTCGCGATATTTCACCGAAACCTGGAACAGATCGGAATTGTTGGGCGTGAAATCCAACTTCCCGAAATACAGGTTTTCGTTGAATATTTCGCTGTAAGTGCCGAATGAGCCCTGATATTCGCCAGGGAAGAAACCTGTCGAGAGGTCCAGACCCGGCGTCACATCGCGCGGAGTGACGATTTCCTTGCCTTCATAGGTGCCGAAGAAGAACAGCTTGTCCCGAATGATCGGGCCACCCAAGGTGCCACCATACTGGAGATCCTTGCTTTCGGTTTTGCCTTGAGGGTTTTCACCAAAGATCTCGATCGGACGAGCAGCGCGCAGCTTCTGGTTCGTAAAATCGACAAATGCCGATCCATGAAACTCGTTCGTTCCCGACTTTGTGATCGCCGTTACGGCGACGGAGCCAACTTGGTCGAATTCCGCCTTATAGTTGGAACTGATGACGCGATATTCACCGATTGCGGCTTGCGGGAACGGGTTCCCCTGAGTGGAATCCTGCCCAGTTACCCCGCCTCGCAGCACATAGTCCTTCTGGCTAACGCCATCGATGAATACGTTTACGGAGCTGCTACTCTGCGCGCCGCCCTGAAGTCGGCGATCACCACCGAAGCTATCGATGAACTGAACGCCAGGCGCGAGGTCGGCAAAAGCCAGGAAGTTGCGGTTCGTCTGCGGAATCTGCTCTATCAGGCGCTGGGAAATATTGATCCCGACTTCACCGCCCTCCAGGGTACGGATGCGTTCGCCAGTTACCAGAATGACGTTGTCGCCAGAAGGCGCATCTTCCGCCCCCGCATCGATGTCTGCATCAGACCGCACAGCGATTTCGCCGACGTCGAAGTTCAGCACTGCATCCTGCGCCACCGCCAACTGGAAAGTGTCCGTCTGCAGAACGCCATCCGGCGTGGTCACTTCGAGACGATAGGTTCCCGCCGAGAGCGAACCGAAGTTATATCGCCCGTCAGCGCCGATCGTGACGCTGCGGCTGACACCAGTATCGACCCGAACCGCGGTGACTTGCGTCGCGCCACCAGTGATCTGCCCGCGCAACGAAGCGCTGGATTCCTGAGCGTGGGCAGGAGCAGCGATACTGATGGCCAACGCACCAGTAGCGCAGCCTTGGACAAGGGCCAGTGCAAGGCGCCGAGCCACAGCCGAACGATTTTCACGCTTAAAGAGCATCGGTAATTCCTCCCCTAAATCACGGCCTTACCTCGACCGTGCTGGCCCGCGACATTTCACATCGCGTAACCGAATCGACATTTGAT
Organism: Pseudomonadota bacterium; assembly: GCA_023394965.1. Taxonomy (GTDB): domain Bacteria; phylum Pseudomonadota; class Alphaproteobacteria; order Sphingomonadales; family Sphingomonadaceae; genus Qipengyuania. The sequence continues at coordinate 2,531 of JAEWZX010000011.1, forward strand.
GCGGAGTGTTGTAACCGGTTTCATCATGGATGTATAGATGGGTCGGAGAGGGTGATTCCCTTGATCAGCCCTGACACGCGAACATAGTTAAGAATTTTGGACGGGAGGAATTTCATGCGTTCACTGCACCGAGGTGTGCTGGCAGGCGTAAGCGCGCTGGCACTTGCTGGTTGTGCCACCACCGGCGTTGCCTCAACACCAAAGGCGACAGACAGCGTTTCATCAACTGCTGTGCCTATCAAGCCGGTACAACCCGCGTGGGCCACCCAAGATGCGGAAATGGACGCTTTTCTCGACGATCTCATCGCCAAGATGACACTTGAAGAAAAAGTCGGTCAGCTCACTCTTCTCACGAGTGATTGGGAATCCACCGGCCCCACCATGCGAGATACCTATCAGCAGGATATTCGCGCCGGTAAAGTCGGCAATATCTTCAACGCCTATACCGCCGCCTACACGCGCCAACTGCAGCAACTGGCAGTAGAGAATACGCGTCTCAAGATCCCACTCATGTTCGGGTATGACGTGATCCACGGCCACCGCACGATCTTCCCCATTTCGCTGGGCGAAGCAGCAAGCTTCGACATGGATGCGATCGAAAAATCTGCACGCGTGTCTGCGCAAGAAGCAAGCGCTGAAGGTGTCCATTGGACATTCTCGCCGATGGTCGACATTTCGCGCGATGCGCGCTGGGGCCGGGTATCGGAAGGTGCGGGCGAAGATGTCTATCTAGGTAGCGAGGTCGCGCGTGCGCGGGTTCGGGGCTATCAGGGAGACGATCTTCGCGCCACTGACACTGTGTTGGCAACTGTCAAGCATTTCGCCGGCTATGGCGCGGCGCAGGCCGGACGCGATTATCACACAGTCGACATATCGGAACGTACGCTGCGTGACATATATCTTCCGCCCTTCAAGGCAGCGATCGATGCGGGCGTCGGCAGCGTTATGACATCTTTCAACGAATATGATGGGGTTCCTGCAAGCGGCAGCAAATACCTCCTTACCGATGTGTTGCGCGATCAGTGGGGCTTCGACGGCTTCGTGGTTACCGACTATACATCGATCAATGAAATGGTCGCGCATGGTTATTCCCGCGATCTTGAACAGGCAGGTGAACAGGCGCTCGACGCTGGGGTCGACATGGATCTCCAGGGGGCTGTCTTCCTTGAACACCTTCCGGAATCGCTCGCGGCCGGCCGGGTCAGCATGGCGCAGATCGACACCGCCACGCGGCGCGTGCTAGAAATGAAGTATCGCCTCGGCCTGTTTGAGGATCCTTATCGCTACGCCGACGAAGCGCGGCAGGAAGCCACACTCTATAAACCCGAGTTCCTCGAGGCGGCCCGCGATGTGGCGCGCAAGTCCATGGTACTGTTGAAGAACGATGGGCAGACCCTGCCGCTTGCCGCCAATGCGCGACGCATCGCGTTGATCGGACCACTCGCAGACAGTAAGACGGACATGATTGGCAGTTGGTCGGCTGCGGGCGACCGACAGACCAGGCCGGTTACAGTGCTGGAAGGCGTGAAGGCGCGCGTCAGCAATGGCGCAAAGGTCGAATATGCCAAAGGCGCGAGCTATGAATTTGCCGACGAAGGCAAGACCGATGGCTTCGCCGAAGCACTGGCATTGGCCAACCGTTCCGATGTCATCGTTGCTGTAATGGGTGAAAAATGGGACATGACGGGCGAGGCTGCGAGCCGAACCTCGCTTGACCTACCGGGCAACCAGCAAGCGCTGCTTGAGCGCTTGGTGGCGCTCGGCAAGCCGGTGGTGCTGGTCATGATGAGTGGTCGACCCAATTCGATCACATGGGCGGACAAGAACGTGCCTGCCATCCTTCATGCCTGGTATCCTGGCACGCAAGGCGGCCATGCGGTCGCGGATGTGATCTTCGGCGACTATAACCCTTCGGGCAAGTTGCCGATCACGTTCCCACGCAATGTCGGTCAGGCACCGATCCACTACGACATGAAGAACACCGGCCGCCCCGTTGAATTGGGCGAACCGGGCGCGAAATACGTCTCGCGTTATCTCAACACGTCAAACGACCCGCTGTATCGCTTTGGCTATGGGCTCAGCTACACCACCTTCAGCTATTCTCCGGCAACGCTTTCGGCCTCCTCCATGGGGCCGGGTGGTTCGATCACCGCCAGTGCTACGATCACCAATACAGGTACTCGCGCCGGTGAAGAAGCAGTGCAACTGTACGTCCGCGACCTTGTCGGATCAGTGACCCGGCCAGTTCAGGAATTAAAGGGCTTCGAAAAGATCGCCCTCAAACCCGGGGAAAGCCGCCAGGTTTCGTTCACTGTGCGCCCCGAAGACCTTGCCTTCACTCGCGGCGACATGTCGCACGGGTGGGAGCCAGGTGAGTTCCAGCTGTGGATCGCGCCATCGTCCGGCGCGAAAGCGAGCACTCCGGTTACCTTTACCCTCACGGAGTGATCGCATGAACCTTCCCGGCTTTCACAGCCCCCCAGCCCTCGCGATTCTCGCCTCGATTACTTTGGCGAGTTGCGCAACGGTGGAGGCCGGGAAGGTTCACACTGTACAGTCCGGCGATCCAGCGCCTCGGTCTCGCCCAAATATCATTTTCATCATGTCGGACGATCACGCGCAAACCGCGATCTCGGCCTATGGCACCGATATTGGAAGACTGGCACCAACCCCCAATATCGACCGAATTGCGAAAAACGGGGCCCTGTTCGAAAACAGCTACGTCACCAATTCCCTTTGCGGTCCCAGCCGCGCAACGATGCTGACCGGACAGTTCAGCCACATGCACGGCTTCACCCAAAACGGTCAGAAGTTCGACAACGGGCAATGGAACTGGGTCCGCGCCCTCGGTCAGACGGGTTACAGGACCGCGCTATTTGGCAAATGGCACCTGAACTATTCGCCCGAAGGGACTGGCATAGACGACTGGGCAGTGCTGGACGACCAAGGCAAATACTACAACCCGGACATCATCACGCCGACCGGACGAAACGTCATTGAAGGGTATGCGTCGGACATCGTAACCGATCTAAGCATCGATTGGCTGGACAAGAACGCCCGGTCCGAAGCCCCCTTTGCCCTGCTCATCCATCACAAGGCACCGCATCGCAATTTCATGCCCGCCATTCGGCACCTGCAGAAATACATGAGCACGGAATTTCCCGTGCCGACGAACTATTTCGATCACTATGACGGTCGCCCCGCCGCAGCCGCCCAGGAAATGAACATATACCGGGACATGTATGAGGGGCACGACCTCAAGATGACGACGGAAGAGAATTCGCGGGAGCTTCGCTTCAACCCGTGGACCGACGATTTCGACCGCATGACGCAGGAACAGCGCGAGGCGTATTTCAGCGCACTGCAGCCGGGCAACGACGCCATGAATGCTGCCGACATGAACCAGCGCGAGATGGCGATCTGGAAATACCAGCGCTACATGGACCAATATCTCGGCACAGTTGCTGGGGTAGACGAAAGCGTCGGTCGTGTGCTCGACTGGCTCGAAGCGTCAGGACAGGCTGACAACACTATTGTCGTCTACACTTCGGACCAAGGCTTCTATCTTGGCGAACACGGCTGGTTCGACAAGCGGTTCATGTATGAGGAGAGCCTGCGCACGCCGCTGGTGATGCAATATCCCGGCCATATTTCCCCCGGCACTCGAGTAAGCGTCCCGATACAGAATGTCGATTATGCCCCGACATTCCTCGATTTTGCCGGTCTTCCCGAGCGCGAAACCATTCAGGGCCGCTCCTTGCGCGAGGTGGTCGATGGCAACCCGCCTGCCGACTGGCGTGAAGACATCTATTACCATTATTACGAATATCCCGGATTCCATTCCGTTCGCGCGCACTACGGCGTAAAATCAGGACGCTACAAACTGATGCGTTATTACGGTGATATCAATCAGTGGGAATTCTACGATCTGGAAACTGACCCAGGCGAAATGACAAACCGGATCGGTGATCCAGCAATGGAATTCGAAGTGGCGCGTCTGAAGGCCAAGCTCAAGGAGCTGCGCCGCCAATACGGTGACAGCGATGGCCCCGCAGTTGATGCTCCGCTGGCACTTGCCTCCGCCGTCGAAAAGGGGCGTCGCGATGCCGACGCCGCCGCAGGATCGGGACATCACACGCATCACTAAGAAAAGTGCAGGACATATGCGATCATCCTTAGTGAGCTATTCTGGTGTTCAGTCCACCGGCTGCAACCCTAGGGCAAAGCCCCCGCCCGCTTCCATCGTTAGGGTTAGTGATTCACCGCCGATGATTTCACGTGTTTCTCGGGCCATGGCAAAGCGATTGCCATCTATCCCGCCGCCTTCTGCGTCGCGCCAGATTTCCGCGGTGTAGCGCTTGCCCCTTGGCAGGAAGGAAAGATCAATCGCGATTTCGCGACGCTCATCATCGGTAACTCCGCCAACCCACCAGTCTTGGTTCCCGCAGCGCTGGCGCGCGACGACCGCGTATTTGCCGATTTCGCCCGCCAGTACGCGGGTCTGTTCCCAATCAACGGGGACCTGCTCGATAAAAGCCAGCGCATTGGGATGCTTGAGGTAATTCTCCGGCAGGTCGGCCGCCATTTGGATGGGTGAATAGATCACGACGTAGTCAGCCAGTTGGCGGGCGAGCGTATTGGGAATCGCGCGGCTGTCGCGACCTTCCAGACTGACAATACCCGGAGTCAGATCGAATGGGCCCGAAAGCATGCGGGTAAACAGCAGTGTCGGCTCATGGCTCGGTGGATTGGGCGGCTCCCCCCAAGCGTTGTATTCCGTCCCACGGGCACCTTCGCGAGTTATGAGGTTCGGATAGGTCCGCCTGAGACCTGTGTCCTTGATCGGTTCATGAGCGTTGACCGCGACGTGGTGCTCGGCAGCCCGCTCCGCCACATGGACATGGTGACGCGCCATGTACTGACCGTCATGATATTCCCACTGCTCGGTCCCGTCGGGATCTTCGCGCAGCACGCCTCCTGCATCGGCAACGTAGCCGGTCTTCACCGAATGGATGCCGTAGCGTTGATAATAGTCGAAAGCTGCCTCAAGCTGGCGTTCGTAAAGGCCGGCGTTACCGGCAGTTTCATGGTGCCCCATGATCTCGACCCCCTTTTCGCGTGCGTATTTGGCGATGCGGTCCATGTCGAAATCCGGATAGGCGACCGCGAACTGGAAATTCCGGCCGCTCTCACTCCACCAGCCCTCGTTCCAGCCTTCGACGAGAACCGAGCCAAAGCCATGGGCAGCGGCGAAGTCGATGTATTCCAGCACGTTTCTGGTGGTTGCGCCATGCTTCGGCCCAGCGTTCCAGCTCCATTTATCGAGATGCATTCCCCACCAGATACCCACGTATTTGTGCGGCTTGATCCAGCTGACATCGCCCAGCCGGTTGGGTTCGTTGAGATTGAGAATGATGTCGGCAGCGGCATAGAGCGCAGGCGCGTCGTCCCCGATCAGGATGGTGCGCCAGGGTGTTTCGAAAGGGGCTTCCCTCCGTACTTTCCAACGCTGGGAGGATGGAGCGAGGCGGGTGCGGAAGCGTTGGTTGTCGATGCGCTGCAGCCAGAAGCCGGAATAGTCGACCAGCGCCGCTTCGTGAATCGCGATATGGAGCCCGTCGGAGCGGCGGAAAGTGATCGGCGAATGGGCCGTGCCGACCTGATTGGCGGGCGTGTGATTGTAGAGATATTCGTAACGATTCCAGTCACCTCCGGGAATCCACCACGCTTCCGCCTCGCCCGAAATGGCGAATTCTGTCAGCTCTTCATCGATCATCACATCGGTCAGCTGGGGCTGGTCGGGAAAGGCGAAACGGAAGCCCAGACCATCGTCGAACACCCTGACAATCACGTCAATCACCCGCTTGATCTTGCCCTGTTCGATCATCGGCACCCGTAGTTCGTTGTACCGATCGACGACCAGCCGGCTTTCGCCCCACGGCTGTTCCCAGGTGCTGTCCGCGCTCGCGCGGACCGGATCACCCAGCTCGATGCCGTTGCCCCACTTACCGGCCCCGCGCAGCAGGAACCCCATTTGCGAGGGGTCGATCACCGGCGTCCCGTCACGGTCGACCGAATATTTCGGCAGTCCTTCCACGGTGGTGAGCGCAAAACACAGCCGCCCATTGGGCGAGCACTGGCGATATTCCGCGCTATCCTGAGCGGCCACGCCGCCAACCGGCACAAACGCCATGAACAGCGCGCCGAAAACCGCCAGTCCGCCGTGGTTACGCAATAATGACCCGATCATCTCTACCTCCTGAAAAACAGGGCTAGGCGTTCGCGGCGCGCGGTTCCAGAAATTTCGTGCAACCGGTTACATTCTTGGCTATTCCGACGATCGAGAGAGCCCGTTCCGAGCCGAAACGGCAACAGATGGGCGCACCTGGGAGGATTACTGAGATGGCACTGGCCCCTGAAGTTGCGACGAGCACGGACCCGGCTGTGGTCGAGGATGGCGGCACTGACATTCATGCGCCGGGGCTGAACTATTTCGTGTTCGGCCTGTTCTTCATCTTCGGCGGCATCACGTCCCTGAACGATGTGATCATCCCGAAGCTGAAAGAGCTCTTCACGCTCAATTACACGCAGGCC
>JAEWZX010000040.1 GCA_023394965.1 Pseudomonadota bacterium
CGCTGAAGCTCCGCGTGGGAGCGAGCTATCCCCTCGCCGAGGCCGCCCGCGCCCACGCCGATCTCGAAGGACGCCGGACCACCGGATCGATCGTCCTGATCCCGTGATCTCCGGACCCGGCACGACGAACGCCCCGGCCGCTCGGCCGGGGCGTTCGTCGTGAAGCGTGGATCAGAAGTACGAGCCGATCGTCGGCAGTGCGAGCACGGAGTCGATCGCCAGGCCCAGGCACACCACCGCGAGGTAGTTGTTGGACTGGAGGAACAGCTTGAGCGGCTTGACCGACGCCCCGCCGCGCACACTGTTGAACAGCTGGTGCGCGACGATCAGGAACCAGGCGCCCGCGAGCAGCGCGACGGCCGCGTAGATCACACCGGCGGCCGGGACGATCACCAGCGTCGCGATCACGGTCGCCCAGGTGTAGAGCACGATCTGCTTCGTGACGTGCTGCTCGGTGGCGATGACCGGCAGCATCGGCACGCCGGCGGCCTTGTAGTCCTCCTTGTAGCGCATCGCGAGCGCCCAGGTGTGCGGCGGCGTCCAGAAGAAGATGACCAGGAACAACACGATGGGTTCCCAGCTCAGCGAACCCGTCACGGCGGCCCAGCCGACCATCACGGGCATACATCCGGCAGCCCCGCCCCAGACCACGTTCTGCCAGGTCCGGCGTTTGAGCACCATCGTGTACACGAGTACGTAGAACGCGATCGTCGCCACGACCAGCAGTCCGGCCAACAGGTTGGCGCGCCACCACAACCACGCGAAGGACGCGATGCCGAGCAGCATGCCGAAGACGAGGGCGTTGCGTGTCGGCACCGTCTGCCGGGCGAGAGGACGCAACGCGGTGCGTTTCATCACCTTGTCGATATCGGCGTCGACGACGCAGTTGAGCGAGTTGGCGCTCGCCGCACCCATCCAGCCGCCGAACAGGGTGCTCAGGATGAGCACGATGTCGACGTTGCCGCGGTCGGCGAACAGCATCGCGGGAATGGTCGCGACCAGCAGGAGTTCGATCACCCGGGGCTTGGTCAACGCGATGTAGGCGAGGACGGTGCCGGAGATCCGGCCCCACGCGGTGTCGGGGCGCGGGGCGCTCGGCGCTTCGGGGGCGCCGAAGCCGTGTCCTCCCGGCCGTCGCCCTGCCCGCACACTGTCTCCTTGTCCCACGCGGATCCGCACCTTCGTTTCGCCCGTTCACGGTCGCCCGGTTCCGGACGCTCCTCTACTACGAACGATGGTAGACCGGACCGTTGCCCGGACCGAATCGACCCGTTCGGAGCAGCGCACTAGTCTGAAGTAGCGCGCGGGCCGACTTCCACCCGCCGGGACCCCGTACACCCATGTCAGGAGACTTCAAGCTCGTGTCGATCACAGACGAGATCCGCACCCTCACCCAGCCTGCGCATCCTGCCGACTGGACCGACCTGGACACCAAGGCCGTCGACACCGCGCGCGTGCTCGCCGCCGACGCCGTGCAGAAGGTCGGAAACGGGCATCCCGGTACCGCGATGAGCCTCGCTCCCCTCGCGTACACCCTCTTCCAGCGTGTGATGCGCCACGATCCGACCGACCCCGAGTGGGTCGGCCGCGACCGCTTCGTGCTCTCGTGCGGACATTCGAGCCTGACGCTGTACACCCAGCTGTACCTGTCCGGCTACGGACTCGAGCTCGCCGACCTCGAAGCGCTGCGCACGTGGGGTTCGCTCACCCCGGGCCACCCCGAGTACGGCCACACCGCCGGCGTCGAGATGACCACCGGCCCACTGGGTCAGGGTCTGGCCTCCGCCGTGGGCATGGCGATGGCCGCCCGCCGCGAGCGCGGTCTGTTCGATCCCGAGGCGCCCGCCGGCTCGAGCCCGTTCGACCACTACGTCTACGTGATCGCCTCCGACGGCGACATCGAGGAGGGCGTGACCTCCGAGGCGTCCTCGCTCGCCGGTGTCCAACAGCTCGGCAACCTGATCGTCTTCTACGACGACAACAAGATCTCCATCGAGCACGACACCGCGATCGCTCTCGGTGAGGACGTCTCCAAGCGCTACGAGGCATACGGCTGGCACGTGCAGACCGTCGAGGGCGGAGAGAACGTCGCCGCGCTGCTCGAGGCCGTCGAGGCCGCGAAGGCGGTCACCGACCGTCCGTCCTTCATCTCCGTCCGCACGATCATCGGCTACCCGGCGCCGACGAAGATGAACAGCGGCGACGCGCACGGTGCCGCGCTCGGCGCCGACGAGGTCGCCGAGATCAAGAAGATCCTCGGCTTCGACCCCGAGAAGAACTTCGACGTCGACCCGGCCGTGATCGAGCACGCCCGGCAGGTCGTGACGCGCGGCACCGAGGCACGCGCCGCATGGCAGGCCGACTTCGACGCGTGGGCCGCCCGCGAGCCGCAGCGCAAGGAACTGTTCGACCGCCTGCACGCCGGTGAGTTCCCGGAGGGCTGGGTCGACGCACTGCCGACCTACGAGCCCACCGAGAGCGGTCCCGCGACCCGCTCGGCGTCCGGCAAGGCCCTCGCCGCGCTCGGACCGGTACTGCCCGAGCTGTGGGGCGGTTCCGCCGACCTCGCCGGCAGCAACAACACGACGATTCCCGGTTCCGACTCCTTCGGTCCCGAGTCGATCTCCACGAAGGACTGGAACGCGCAGCCCTACGGACGCACGCTGCACTTCGGTGTCCGTGAGCACGCGATGGGATCGATCCTCAACGGCATCGCCCTGCACGGCCCGACCCGCCCCTACGGCGGCACCTTCCTCGTCTTCTCCGACTACATGCGGCCCGCGGTGCGTCTCGCGGCCCTCATGCAGACCCCGGCGATCTACGTGTGGACGCACGATTCGATCGGTCTCGGTGAGGACGGCCCGACGCACCAGCCGATCGAGCACCTCGCGGCGCTGCGCGCGATCCCGAATCTCGCCGTGATCCGCCCGGCCGACGCCAACGAGACGTCGTTCGCGTGGAAGGCCGCGCTGGAGAACCGCACCGGCCCGACCGCGCTCGCGTTGACCCGTCAGAACGTGCCGGTGCTCGAGGGCACGCGGGAGAAGGCCGCCGAGGGTGTCGCCCGCGGCGCCTACATCCTGGCCGAGGCATCCTCGGGCACCCCGGAGGTCGTGATCCTCGCGACCGGTTCCGAGGTTCAGCTCGCCGTCGCCGCCCGCGAGACCCTCGAGGCCGACGGTGTGGCCACCCGCGTCGTCTCGGTGCCGGTGCTCGACCGGTTCCTCGAGCAGGACCAGGCCTACCGCGACGAGGTGCTGCCCCCGTCCGTGCGTGCCCGCGTGTCCGTCGAGGCCGGTCTCGCGATGCCGTGGTACCGCCTCATCGGCGACGCCGGTGAGCCGGTCTCGCTCGAGCACTACGGCGCCTCCGCCGACTACAAGACCCTGTACCGCGAGTTCGGCATCACTGCCGAGGCCGTCGTCGACGCCGCGCGTCGCTCGCTGACCCGAGTGAAGGGATGATCCGATGACCCAGCAGACCTCCACGCAGAACGCTGCGCTGGCCGAACTGTCCGCCCAGGGTGTCTCGGTGTGGCTGGACGACCTGTCCCGCGACCTCATCGATTCCGGCGAGCTCGCCGAGCTCGTCGCGACCCGCAGTGTCGTGGGTGTGACGACCAACCCGTCGATCTTCCAAGCCGCCCTGTCGAAGGGCCATGCCTACGACGCGCAGATCCGCGATCTCGCCGCCGCCGGTGCCGACGCCACCGAGGCGATCCGCACTGTCACCACCGACGACGTGCGCGCGGCCTGCGACGTCCTCGCGCCGGTGTTCGAGGCGACGGACGGCCTCGACGGACGGGTGTCGATCGAGGTCGACCCGCGTCTGGCGCACAAGACGGACGAGACCGTCCAGCAGGCCCTCGAGCTGTGGCGCATCGTCGACCGCCCGAACCTGTTCATCAAGATCCCGGCGACGAAGGCGGGCCTGCCCGCGATCTCGCGCGTGATCGCCGAGGGCGTCAGCGTCAACGTGACGCTGATCTTCTCGCTCGAGCGCTACCGCGCCGTGATGGACGCCTACCTGACGGGCCTGGAGGCCGCCCGCGAGGCCGGCCGTGACCTGTCGCGCATCGAGTCGGTCGCGTCGTTCTTCGTCTCCCGCGTGGACACCGAGATCGACGCGCGCCTGGACGCCCTCGGCACCGACGGGGCGAAGGCGCTGCGCGGCCGGGCCGCCCTGGCCAACGCCCGCCTGGCCTACCAGGCGTACGAGGAGGTCTTCTCCTCGCCGCGCTGGAAGGCGCTCGAGGCCGCCGGGGCCCGTCCGCAGCGGCCGCTGTGGGCGTCGACCGGCGTGAAGGACCCCGCGTACAAGGACACGCTGTACGTGGACGAGCTGGTCGTGGTGGGCACGGTGAACACCATGCCCGAGGCGACGCTCGACGCCGTGGCCGATCACGGGGACGTCCGCGGGGACGCCGTGCGCGGCACGTACGAGGGCGCGGCGGCGGATCTGGCCGCGCTCGCCGGGCTCGGCATCGACTACGACGAGGTCGTGCAGCTGCTCGAGGACGAGGGTGTCGACAAGTTCGAGACCTCGTGGAACGAGCTCCTGGAGTCGGTGAAGGC
>JAEWZX010000034.1 GCA_023394965.1 Pseudomonadota bacterium
GTGACCAACCCCGAACCTGTTGCCGTGAATGACAGCGCGACGACCGATGAAGATGTTGCGGTCAGCGGCAATGTGCTGGGCAACGACAGCGATCCCGATGGCGATACGCTGAGCGTGACCGAGTTCACTGTGGCGGGTGATCCGACCACTCACGCAGCTGGCGACACTGTCACGATCGCCGGTGTGGGCACGATCTCGATCGGCAGCAACGGCGCGTACACCTTCACGCCGGCTGCCAACTGGAGCGGCACGGTTCCGACGATCACCTATACCGTCAGCGATGGCGAAGGTGGCAGCGATACCGCTACTCTCGATATTACCGTCGATCCGGTCACGGACCTGACGGCGGCTGACGACAGCGCGACGACCGACGAAGACACACCGGTCAACGGCAGTGTCGCAGGCAACGACAGCACAACCAGCGGCGGCACATTGACCTTCGAGAAGGCGAGCGACCCATCGCATGGCACGGTCGTGGTCAACCCGGACGGGACCTACACCTATACTCCGGACGCGAACTACAATGGCCCGGACAGCTTCACCTATACGGTAACCGATCCCGCATCGGGCGAAACGCTGACCCGCACGGTCGATATCACGGTCACCCCGGTGAACGATGCACCGACGATTACAGGTGGCAATCAGTCTGGCGGCGTGATCGAAGCGGGCAACCTCGACGATGGCACTCCGACGGCAGGCACGCCCGATGCAGAGGGACAATTCCTCGCCAGCGATGTCGAAGGCGACACGTTGACATGGAGTGTCTCAGGAACGCCCGATACGACTTATGGCCAGTTCAGCATCGATGCGTCGACCGGCGAGTGGGTTTATCAACTGAACAACGCGCTGCCTGCAACGCAGGCGCTCAACGAAGGCGATAGCGTCGAACTGACCTATACGGTTCAGGTCAGTGATGGAAATGGCGGCATAACAACGCGCGATGTTGTCATCACCGTTACGGGCACGAATGACGTGCCCGTTGCCGTTGCCGATACCGATGCCGTGACGGAATCGGGTGTCCTCGACGGAGGCAACACCGCGACTGCCGGGGTCGATACGGCCAACGGCAATGTGCTGACCAACGACAGCGATGTCGACGATGGCGAAACAGCGACGTTGGCGGTCAGCGAAGTGGGCTTCGGCAGTACGTCTGGCACAGTCGGCACAAGCCTGGCGGGCACTTACGGCACGCTGGTGCTCTCCGCGAACGGCAATTATGTTTACTCGCTGGATAACACCAATTCTGACACACAGGCTCTGAAGCAGGGGCAGTCGGTAACGGAAACATTCATTTATACCGTAGTGGATGCAAATGGCGCCTCAGACACCAGTACGCTAACGATAACTGTCACGGGCACGAACGATCGCCCGGTCATCACATCCGATGCTGCCGCCGCGACCGGTGCGGTTATTGAGGCGGGGACCGGCGTAGTCGGCGACGACACGGCAACCGGAACTCTGACGGCATCCGATGTCGATACCGATGCGACGCAGACATGGAGCATCGCGACCACCAACGGAACATACGGCACGATTTCAATCGATCCGTCCACCGGCGAGTGGACTTACACCCTCGATAATACCAGAGCGGCAACGCAGGCGCTGAACAATGGCGATAGCGAAACCGACACCTTCACTGCTCGCGTTACCGATGAATTCGGTGCCTATCGCGAACAGGTTATCACTATCAATGTCACCGGGTCCAACGACGACCTGGCGGGGACTGAAGCGAACGCGGTCGTGCCGCTGAACGAGGACAGCGCGGCCACCGGAACCTTGCAGGATTATGTCGCCGATGTGGACGACGTGATTGAGCTCACTGGCTTCAGCGTCGATGCCAATGGCGATGGTATAGCGGAAAACTATCTCCCGGGTGCGACAGTCTCGCTTACCGATGTGGACGGAAACCCGCGCGGTACGCTGACGATTGCCGAAAATGGCGATTACACGTTTACGCCGGCGGCAAATTATTCCGGCACAGTTCCGACAGTGTCCTACACGATGGCGGAAACCACCGGTGGTTCGGGAACCGTATCGCAAACCATCGAATTCGAGATCACGCCGGTGGCCGATGCACCGACGATGGAAGCGAACGAGACAGTCAATACGACTGAAGACACAGCGCAATCGCTGGGTCTGGTCGTGCCGGGGATTACCGACAGCGGCACCGGAACGGTCAATGGCGATAATCCGGAGCGTTTGGGTGAAATCACACTGACCATCAGTGGTGCCGGGGCCAGCGGTGTTACCCTGTCCACCGGTGCGACTGTGCTGACGCCGGTGGGTGGCCAGATCACAATCGTTCTGACCGATGTGGACCATGTCTCCAGCGTGCCTGCCGAGAATAATGCGTCGGGTATTTATTACCTCACATCCACCGAATATGCGGCGCTGGTCGCCAATCCGACACCGGAAAGCGGGCAGGATTTCACTGTTACGGTGAGTGCCACCAGCTACGAAGTCGATGGCAGCGGTGCGATTCTGACGGGCGTTGCCGGGGCCACCAGCACGCAGGTTATCGATGTCGATGTTCTGGCTGTAACCGATGGGGCGACACTGACGATTGACGGTGGCAACAGCGTCAACATCGACAGTTCAGAGGATACGGTGATCGATCTGTCCGGGCGGTTTGCGGTGGCGCGTATCGATAGCGATGGCGCATCCGGCACCGACAACGACGGAAGCGAGCAGCATTGGTACGAAGTGTCGGGACTGCCGAACGGAACAGTGGTGACCATCAATGGTGTGGCCACAACGATCAGTTCGGGAACCCCGGTTGCGATATCTGCGGCCTCCAATTCACTCTCCGCACCCACAATCACGATCAATCCGCCGCGTAATTTCAGCGGCGATCTGGAAGACGTGAGTATCACCCTCAAATCGCGTGATACGGACGGCGATTCCACGGGTACTATCGATACTGTTACCAGTTCGGTCGATCTCAACCTGTATATCGCGCCGGTTGCGGGCGATGTGACGGCCAGCAATGTCACCACTGCGGAAGATACCTCTGTGGCGTTTCTCGCCGGGGTTCGCGTAACCGATACCGGATCGAGTGCAGGCAGCGAAGTGATCGATTCAGTCGCATTCACTGTACCGACCGGCTGGGTGGTGAATGAGCCAACGGCCTCCGCCGGATGGACATATAGCCTTGTTGGCAATGCGGCCACGATCACATTCGACGGCACGCTTACTGAAGCGCAGCGCGAAGCGATCCTGGATGCGTTTACGATCACCCCGCCCGCACACAGCAGTGCGGATACCACCATCGCTCTGTCGATCACCAGCACTGACAGCAACACGGTCAACAGTGTGGATGTCAGCGATACCGAAACGGTTAGTCGCAATGTGAAGATTACAGTCACTCCGGTTGCGGAACGGACCGATACCGATAGCGACAATGTCGGCGGCAACGATGTGACGATAATCGACGATCACGCCTATTCGGTCGCCGGCGAGGAAGATGCCTGGTTCGCGCTCGGCACGAATTACACCGGCACGTCGAATACGAGCGGTGGCTACGATCTGCTCACAGGTTGGTCGAATGCCGATGGCGACGAATTTACTTATGCAGTTCTGACACCAACGCTGGCATCCGACACCCCGGCCGATAGTGTGATCGGAACCGAGTTCCGGTATTCCACCGACGGCGGATCGACCTGGATCACGCAGACATACGTGGGTGAACCGATATGGGTCGCTCAACAGTATCTCGATACCTTGCAGGTCAAACTGCCGGCCGATGTGGCGGGTACGCTGACAGTTGGCGTTCAGGCGGGGACTGTCGATTATGACGACGATGCAGAGGTCGCTACGGCTCCGCTCAATCCACCGAAAGTCAGCGGTTCGGGCGTCAATGTCGCCGTAAGCGGATCGGCAACGCTCTCGCTGATCAAGTTCGACCCGGTTGCCGATGCGGTGACGATGGCGCTCAATGGCCGCGCTTCCGGTGTGGAAGACAGCACCATTCCGCTGGCCGTCAAGACAACCAGTTCGGATGCGTCGGAAACCTTCAATCTGACTATTTCGGACATTCCCGTCGGCGCCACTGTTACTTATGGGACGGGCACGGGGGCAGTGACTTTCACAGCCACGACTGGAAACACCAGTTTCCAAATTACGGATTTCAGCAACAGCACTCCGCTTTCGATTACACCGCCGCTCAACAGCAATGACGATTTTCAGCTCACAGTGAGCGCGGTGTCGGTCGATGGTCCTTCGACATCGGCACCTGTATCACGGACTATCGATGTTTCGGTGACCGGCGTTGCCGATGTGGCTCCGATTACGTTGCCTGCTGTTGAATACACGACGACCGAAGCCGCTCTGGATTCAGGTAATCACCGCACTGTGCTGAGCGATGTGGTAACCGGAGTTGCATCGAACGATGGCGACGGTTCGGAAGCTACCACACTGCGGATCACAGGCCTTGCCGAAGACTTCAACGTAGTCGGCGCGACTATGGTGGTGTCGGGCACGGGCACTGAACGTGTGTGGGTCGTATCGGCCAGCAATCTGGCGAACGTTTCGATTGAAACGCCGCCGAATTACAGCGGGACGGTCGGTTTCAAGGTGGCTGCGGTCACGACAGAAAACGACGGCGATTCCCGCACTGGCGAGCTTGTCGATGTGAGCTTTACCGTCACACCTTCGCCCGAAGCGGTGATCACCAACAGTGCTACGCTGGTCGAAGATCAGGTAACCGCGCTTAATCTGGCGATTGTCCAGCAGGGCGGGGATGACAACGAAACGCTGGGTCAGGTCTATATCGACCAGAATTACGCTGCCGGGGCGGACTATACGCTTTATCTGGGCGGCGTGCCCATCGAGGCCGCAGGGTTGGCTACGACCAGCATCTCCGGTGTCGATTACTACGTTGTCCCGGCCGCGCAGGTATCGGATCTGGGCGCTCTGGGCGCGGCAAACCTCGATGGCAGTCTCGGCACGCTCGATTTCCTATACGAGGTGATCGATCCGTCGAACGACGGAACGCTAGCACCTGTGACCGAGACCAAGCCGGGCTCACTTACATTGTCTGCCAGCCCGGTAACCGATCCAATCGACGCATCGATTACCGGTATCAATCTGACAACGGCGACAGGTTCGACAGCGGACAACGTTGCTGGCGACGATGCCTTGCCTGACACCGCCACAGTCACCGGCCGAGGTGCGGTGGTCGTGAACATGCATGTGGATTCCGCCGATATCGATGGAAGCGAGCATCTGGTGCGTATTCTGATCGATGGTGTTCCCGATGGCGTGACCGTGAGCGGCGCGTCCCAAATCGGTGCTGGCAGTTGGTTGCTGGTTTACGAAGCGGGCGACGCAATCTCGATCGGTTCGGACGGAATAGACGTGCCGGTTGAATTCGTCGTCGGGATTGGTGCGGGTGATGGCACTGCAAATATCACGATGACTGCGCTGGCGCAGGATCAGGGGCAGTCGCCAAACACACCGGCAGGTATCGAAACCGATTCCGTGTCATGGACGTTGAATACCGATCTCGGCACCGGTGGCGAATTCGCGCCGCCAACTATCGATGATTGGAGTTATAACGGCACGCCCGGTACGGAAGATACCGTCTTTGTTCTTGGCGATGTGATCGATTCCTCTGTGTCCGTTGCGGATACCGGGCTCGATTACAGTTACACTGTCACACTGACCGATCTGCCACCGGGCAGCGTCGTTACCGGAATGATTCTGACGACTATCGGTGGTGTGCCGACATGGACTGCCACGACTACCGTTCCGGCCGGCGGCGACAGTCAGGTGGCGCTCGATGCTCTGCTGGATGGCATTACCGTTACGCCACCGGCAGACAGCAACGACAATAACGCCAGCTTCGCGTTCGATGCCAAACTGATGGCGTCCGTCGTCGGCGGGCCGAGTGTTGAGGCTGACGAGCGGGCGGAAATGCCGGTTACTCCGGTGACGGACGAGGCGGCCATTTCCATCGCAGTTGCCGATGTGGACGAAGGCACCGACAGCGTGGTTGCCACGATTGCAGTCAGCGATCCGGCAGATGGTGCCTTCGGCCAGATCGTGGACGGCAAAGTCTATGTTCAGGTGGTGACCACCAATAATGACGGCGGCACGGTAACCGATGCAGGCGGGCTGGAAGTTCCGCTGACCACTGTGACCGGCGTGGCCGGGGTGCCCGATGGCGATTATTATGTCCTCGATGTGGGCACCGACGGTGGAGTGGTAGAACTCACCTACACCGCCGCGACAGGAGACACGCTGGTACCAGGCGATGTGACATTCACTGCTATCGCGCAGACGCAGGAAGTGGGTGCCGCCAATATCGAAACGGCATCGAGTTCCGGCACAGCAGTGGTCGAAATCGCCAATAACGGCGTGACGGTTATCAGCCAGCCTGTCGTGGGTGACGAATCCGATGCCGCTGATAAGACCAACGCGATTGAGTTGAGCGGCCTGTCGGTTGCGCTGAATGACAACGATGGTTCGGAAACGATCCAGTCGATTCTGCTGGCGGGTGTGCCGGTCGGGTTCCTGCTCTATGTCGGGAACAGCGCGGGTGACGCGACTCTGGCCGATCAGGCGTCGAACGCCGGTGGCGATGGCATTACCAATACATGGGTGCTTTCTTCCGATGGAACACTGCCCCCATATGTCGCGATCCTGCCCGCGCCGAACTGGAGCGGGACCCTATCCGATCTGGCATTGGTGGTGGAATCGGGTGAGACCAGCCTCGACACAGTGCGTGTGGACACTGTCCCGCTCGACGTGTTCACTGTTAATGCTGTTGCCAACGGTCTTACGATCGATCCGACCCTGTCGTTCGGCCCGGAAGGCAGCATTATCGATCTGAACCTTAACGCTGCAATGGCGGACGCTGTTACTGCCAGTGCATCGGTTCCGGACGGGAGCACGGAAACGACCAGCATGGAGATAACCGGGCTAGGCGAATATGCGGCATTCTATATTGGCACCGATCTGATCACCGGTGTAACTTATGATGCCACCAGCGATACCTACACGATCACCGGTCTTTCGCAGGACGACCTGGACGACCTTGGTTTCGTTCAGGCGGCATCGGCGCTGGTCGATCAGGATGACGCGACTGTAGGCACTCAGATAGAGATGACCGCATGGACCGTGGAGAGTGGCAATGGAGCGGAGTCAGCACGTGTCACGGACACAGTGACACTGTCAGTGACTCCCACTCTCGCCACGACGGGGAATGACAATCTGATCTGGGATGGCCAAGCGATCAATGGGCGGGCCGGGACCGACACCGTTGCGCTGCGTTATGGTGAGGATCTGGATTGTAGCGATCTCGCTAGCTTGCTGCAGAACGTCGAGGTGCTCGACCTCTCGGTGCCGGGCAGCAACAGCATCACTGGCGGGCTCTCTATCTCCGATGTTCTGGCGATCACCGGATCGAACACCGGTACGCTGACGATCAATGGCGATGCCGAGGATTCGGTAGAACTATCGAGCATGGATGAGTGGACGACCAACGGCGTCGTCGTCGATGGCCACCTTGTCTACACCAACACATCTTCAGGCGTCACACTGTCGATCGATGAGGACATTAATGTGTCTTACGCAGCGTAATGGCGCATGCGTTGGGACCTGTCTGCCGCTTCCTTGGCAGGCAGGTCTCCAGAGCCACTGCACGTTGGGACCTGCTTCCGATTGTCAGTGTCGAGTTCCCACGCATCCCAATGGAAAATCAATGTGAAATTCGATCTGCTACACTCGGGGACTCACTTGGGAATGCTGGCGATAATTGGTGCACCGGTTATCGTTTTCGCCACTTTCCATCCTGTCTCGGCGCAAGTTCCGCAGTCTACCGAGCCAATGGAAATGGGGCAGGCAGTCCTTGCTGCTATTCAGGTGCATCCCAGCATTCGCGGGGCTCGGGCTCAGGAACGACAAGCTGCTGAGGCGGTGGAAGTGGCAAAGGCAGGATACCGTCCGCAGATATCAGGTGGCTTGGAAAGCCAGATTAACTCCTATCGGAACAGTAGTTACGATTCCCGCTCCGTTTACACTGCCACCCTCAATGCATCGCAAATGCTTTTTGATTTCGGCAAGGTCGCTGGAGCTAAAAAGCAGGCGGAGGCGGGTGTTCGTGCCAGCGAAGCGCAGGTCGAACTGGCACTGGATGAAATTATCGCGCGAACCGCGCAGGCTTGGGTCGATGCGCGAACACAACAACGACTGGTTGAGATAGCCGGTGAGCAATTGGATGCAGTTGCTGACATAACGGGGTTGGTCCGCGAACGAGTCGAGAAAGGTGCGACATCGCGGTCGGATCTCGAGCAGGCCAATTCGCGCCTCGATTCCCTGCGTTCGCAGCTTCTTGCTGCCGAAGCGGAGGCGCAGCGAGCAAGCTTGACTTTAATGCACCTCACGGGGCGTGTTGCGCCGATCACCCCTGTCGGTGACATACCCCCGGCCCTTACGGATGGAGGGTGTGAAGCACTTGTTGATGCAGACTCGCCAGCCATACGTGTCGCCGAAGCGCAGCTCGACGATGCTCGTGCTCAGCTAGCCATCGCAAAGGCAGAGCGACTTCCCACGGTTTCGTTGGATGGAAGCGTGGGGCAAGCGTTGACTGATGGGTCCCGGCTTTACGGGGAATATCGGACTACCGGTCAGGTGGGCGTAAATGTTTCCATGCCGATATATCAGGGCGGGGCAGCCGGGGCGCGGCAACGCGGCGCACTATATCAGCTGCGCGCTTATGAAGATGCTGTTCGTCAGGTCAAACTTGAGGAGCAGCAGAGCCTTGCCGATGCGCGCGCCCAAGCAAATGGATGGAAAAGACGCGCGCCCGTTATGCTGGCTCGCGTTAACAGCATCGACGCGACCCGCGATCTCTATCGCCAGCAATATCTCGAACTGGGTACGCGCTCCTTGCTGGACCTGCTGAATGCCGAGCAGGAATACTACGGTGCGCGTGTTGACGAGGCGCAAGGACGCTACGCACAATACCGCCTGGCAGTGCAATGCCTTTATCACAGTGACCGATTGCGTAGCGCTTTTGGCGTGGATGAAAACGCCGTCGAAACTGCGCCCGATTTCATAGGTCCAGTACAGTGACTGAGAAAGATACATCGGAGCAACAGCGGCTGCGCGCTGGGTGGCGCGATGCGGTGCTGGTTTCTGCAGCACATTTTCAGATCAATGTGTCGGCTGAGCATATCCGGCTTGCAGCGCAATGGAATGAGATCGCATCACTGGAAGACCAGGCGCGGGAGATGGCGCGGCAGGCTGGCCTTTCGTTGCAGATGGTGCAGCCTCGACTGGCGGATCTCACGCAGTGGCGGTTACCTGTGGTGCTGCAACTTGATGGTGGCCAAATCGCTGTCGTGACTGCTGCCCGGGATGGCGAACTGACTTTGTCGATGACCGGTGAAGAAGGAGAGGGCGTTACCCACCTAGTAGACGAACTGCAGCCGCACGTGGAGGCAATGGCATTTCTGCGACCGTTGCGGTCTGCACGCGACACGCGTGTAGACGACTTTCTCGCTCCGGTTGAAGATGACTGGCTTCGTAAGCTGGTGCTGGTGGACTGGCGACCATATGCGCACATTCTGGTGGCATCGCTGATCACAAACCTGATGGCACTGGCGGGCGTACTGTTTTCCATGCAGGTTTATGACCGTGTGGTGCCGGCACAATCGATGCCGACGCTCTACGTGCTTTCCGGCGGTGTGCTGCTGGCTCTGATTTTCGCGTGGGTGATGCGAGATGCGCGGATGCGCATTACAGATTTGCTTGGTAAACGGGCTGATCTGCGGATTTCCGATCGTGTATTCGGCCACGCCTTGCGAGTGAAGAATAGCGCAAGGCCGCGGTCCACCGGGACCTTCATTTCGCAAATACGCGAATTGGAACCAGTGCGCGACATGCTCACCTCCACGACCATCGCAGCTGCAGCGGATCTGCCGTTTTTTCTGCTGTTCTGCGTGATCTTCTGGTTCATAGCAGGCTGGCTGGTGATTGTTCCACTTGCCGCATTCATCCTGCTTATAATCCCCAGTTTGCTGGCGCAGAAGCGCCTGCGGGAACTGGCGCATGTAGGAATGCGTGAATCCTCGCTACGCAACGCCATGCTGGTGGAAGCAGTTCAGGGTATCGAGGACATCAAGGTTCTGCAGGCAGAGCAGCGGTTTCAGCACCAATGGAACCATTACAACGCCATAAACGCAGATTCTGGCCTGCAATTGCGCGATCTCCTCAATCGCCTGAACAATTGGATGCAGACAGTGCAAGGCGCTGCCTTTGCCGTCGTGATCTTCTTTGGCGTGCCAAGTGTGATGGCCGGGCAGATGAGTACCGGTGTGCTTGTTGCTGCAAGTATTCTCGTCAGTAGAATGCTTGCTCCGCTGTCGTCGATAACGACCGTCCTCAACCGGTGGCAGCAGGCAAAGATCGCCGCCCAATCGCTCGACCAACTGATGAAGCTACCTGTCGACACTCCGCAAGGAGTGGCGACCGTGCATCGGCCGACCGTTCAGGGCGATTATCGTCTGGAAGATGCGGCTTTCAGTTATGATGGAGAAAGCGCCGCTTTGAAGGTGGCATCACTTGCGATTTCGCCTGGCGAGAAGGTTGCAGTGATCGGTCGCAATGGCGCGGGTAAATCGACCTTGCTTCAGGCCCTCTCTGGGTTGATGCAGCCAGTAAGTGGATCAGTCTTACTAGATGGGATCGATATGACTCATATCGATCCTGCGGATGTGCGCCGCGATGTTTCGTTGTTGAGTCAAAATGCACGCCTGTTCCATGGGACGCTGCGGGAAAACCTGAAGTTGGGCGCCCCGCTGGCAAGCGACGAGACAGTGATAGAAGCTCTCAAGACTGCTGGGGCGTGGGCGTATGTGCAGCGCCTGCCTCTGGGGCTCGACCATCCATTGCAAGAAGGGGGGCTGGGCCTTTCCGGTGGACAACGGCAAGCCATTCTCCTGGCACGCCTGATCCTACGTAAGCCGCGTGTTATGTTGCTTGATGAACCCACGACAGCAATGGATGAGGCGACCGAACGTGATGTTATTGGCAATCTGCGCCGTGTTCCAGTGGCCAGCACCCTGATCGTTGCTACGCATCGCATGGCCTTGGTAGAGGCAGTAGACCGGATCATTGTCGTCGACGGCGGCGCAATAGCCTTGGATGGAGCGAAGGGCGATGTGCTCAACCGCCTGCGCGCCAACGAAGCGTCGTCTCAGCCGGGACAATCGGCGAACAAACCCACTCCGACACGATTGGTTGTGCGTCCTCGCGAACGAGATGCCTCGGGAGATCCGTTATGAGTGGCGGAGCCGGATTGCAGGAAATGATCGGGGCTACTGGTACAGTCGATGAAAAAGGCAGGAGCGTGGCGCTGCCTGATTTGGCTGATGTGGATGAGATGCGCGCCACCAGTTCAACTCGCGTGATCTGGATGGTGGCAGTGTTCCTTGCCGCATTCTTCGTATGGGCATGGTTCTTCGAGATCGACGAAGTGTCGAGCGGCTCGGGCAAGGTTATCCCGACTTCCCGCGAGCAAGTTATCCAGTCCTTGGAAGGAGGCATCCTCTCCAAACTGAATGTGCGGGAAGGGCTGGTCGTCGAGAAGGGAACTGTGCTCGCACAGCTCGATCCGACACGCGGGGAAACAAGTGTCGAGGAGACAGCGGCTCGATATCGTGCAGCGCTGGCTGCACGTGCAAGGCTGGAGGCTGAGGTCGCGGGTCGCGGTGAGATCACCTTCCCGGAGGAATTAAACGACTGGCCCGATCTCAAAGCGGCTGAAACTGCGCTGTTTCGCTCGCGCCGTGCCAGCTTGAATGAGACTGTAAGCGGTTTGACGCAGGCGTTGACGCTGGCGCGACGCGAGCTCGGCATCAATCAGTCACTGATCGCGTCGGGTGCTGCCAGCAACATCGAAGTTATCCGATTGCAGCGGCAGGTAGCGGACCTCGAGCTGAAGTTGTCCGAAGCGCGGTCGCAGTATATCGTGAAAAGCCGCGAAGAGTTCGCGAAGGCTGATGCCGATGTGAAGTCATTACAGTCGGTGGTGCGCGGCCGCGAGGACATGCTGGACCGAACGACTTTGATAGCGCCTCTGAGGGCAATTGTGAAAAGTCTCGATGTGACCACGATCGGCGGCGTAATTGCGCCGGGTGGTTCGATCATGACTCTGGTACCGGTTGGTGATCAATTGCTGGTGGAAACGCGTATATCCCCGCGGGATATTGCCTTCATTCATCCAGGTCAGAGCGCGCTGGTCAAGGTGACTGCCTACGATTATTCGATCTACGGGGGCTTGGAAGGTAAAGTCGAAACGATCGCGCCCGATACACTGCGCGATGAAGTGAAGCCCGAGATCGTATACTACCGCGTGTTGGTTCGCACCAATTCCGATGCGTTGACGTCTCAAGCGGGCAAGCGACTGCCGATAACGCCCGGCATGGTTACGACCACGGACATTCGCACGGGCCGAAAGACCGTGTGGGATTACCTTACCAAACCATTGAATAAAACTCGCGAGGCGCTGCGTGAGCGCTGAGATAACCAGAAAGGACTCTGTTATGAACACGGTCACACGGGCATCGGCATCTGCCACACTCTTGGCTTTCCTCGCCGTGGGCTCGCCGCCGGTATTGGCACAACGCAATCCTGTCGATCCGGTCAGTAATCCCAAATCGCTGGATTACACTGATATCGGTGTTCTCCCGAAAGAGATGAATCCCCCGTTCGTGCGCCGGGGTCAGATAATCGAGCCGGACCAGCTCGATGGCATTAAAATCGGCGCGACGAGGGAAGTTGTTCGCGCCACGTTGGGTGAGCCAGTTCGCGTCGATGGAAAGGCATCTTGGGACTACGATGTGCAGTTCAAAATGCCGGAATCCGAGAACTATCTTGTGTGTCAGTACAAGGTTGTATTCGATTCAGACGAACTTGTAAGGGAAACGGTTTGGCGTCGTCGGCAATGCATGGATCTGGCAAAACTCAACATGGAGGGTTGAGGAATTAGCCGTTACAGCGCCGTCGAGCTATTCGCCTAGATCGGCAGAAATTGTCAGATTAACCCACAGGCTGGTCGACTAAGCGGTCAGCGTTGCCCTCCAAGCGTATTGTCTGAGTGGGAAAGGCAATCGAGAATCTGCCTTCTTCCAGCTTCTCCATGATGGACAGCAGCAATTCCTCTCGAATTTCCAGACTGCCGGGATAATCTTCAGAGTTGATGTAGGCAAAGATTTCGATTTCAAGGGCACTGTTGCCCAGATCGATGAAGCGAGCGCGAGCATCCTCCTTTATAACCAGCTCGTTCTCAGACAAGACCTGCCGCACGAGACGCAGGGCCTCGCGCATCCCGGATGCGTCTGTGTTGTAAACCAGCCCAATCCGGGGATTAAACAGAAAGCGGTCGCGCCGGGTATAGTTCTCAATGCGCTGCGAAGAGAAGTCGCTATTGGGGATGGTGACTTCCGTTCGCTCATTCGTGCGAATCCGTGTGGAACGTATGCCGATGTCGGTCACGGTTCCCAGAGTATCTCCCACGCGGCAGAAATCGCCAACTTCAACCGGTCGATCGGCGATGACAGCTATGCAGCCGACCAAGTTCTCGATTGTTTTCTGTGCGCCAAGGGCCAACGCAATTCCGCCTACACCCAGCGCTGCGACACCGGTCGTTACGTCAAAACCCAAGGTGTCGAGAATCGCCAGAAGAGCAATGGCGACGATGACGATCTTGATGGCGCGGCGGATCAAGGCAACCAAGGATGCTGCCTGTCGTCTTTCGAAGCGCTCCATCCTCAGCGCCGTGATGCTCGTGACAGCATCAGTTAGGCGCAGCCCAAACCACGCCAGTGCGGCCCATCCGGCAATACCAAGATATCTCAAGATATTCTGGCGGGCGACGATGGAAGCATCGATATCTCGGGTCCAGAACTGAAAGGTGATGATTGCCAGTAGGAGGCTGGCGGGCGGGAGTGCCGCTTGGACGAAATGGAGAACGTATTTTGCCCGGGCTCCGGTCAACAGCCGGTTGGCAAGCCAGAGGATCGCGCTGGCTGCCAGCCAGAAGAGCAGAAAGCTGCCTGCGGCCGTGGCCAGCAGTTTGCCCCAGTCCCAAACAGGAGCGCCAGCAAACTGATGGCTGTCGGTCGGCAGCTCGGTGTCGGCGATGGGAGCGCTTTCGAGTTCCGAAAGCGTGTCTCGCGATATCAACCAAATTAGCCCATATTCGTCCGACTGGTTTCTTACCAGAATGATGGGAGTGCCTTCTTCGTTTCCTAGCGTACCTACTCTTTCCTCATCAGGAGGAAGTTGGTCGTCGTACCTGCCGAGTGGATCGTTGGACAGCGCCCCATAGGCCAGCAGTTCCCCACCATGGTCCAGGCTCGCCTGAAGGACCTTTGCAAGCTCCGCGTCACTTTCCGTGTCGTCGGGATCGCTTCCCTCGAAATAAGCAGCGGCACCCACATAATCCTGCCTGGAAAGGCTCTCTAGCAAGCCGGTAACAGATCCACGCGGGGTTTCGCGTTTCAGAGGGTCGGTTGGCACCTCGGCCACCGCCGGCGGCTGATCTGTGTTTGGCGCTGCAGGGGTCTGCGAAGTGGCGGGGACGGCAAAAACGCAGGCGATGACCAGGCAGGCCAGCGCGCTGAACAGTTTCAGATGTCGAGTCCATGCGAGAACAATCATATGCCGATGACCTCGGAGATCGAAGGGGTGGTCAAACGCTGGTGGTGGTATCAGGAATGCGGGCCGTTTGGACATGGCGTTTGCTTTGTGGCTCCGGTGGCTCGCAATCGTGTCGGGTATTCGCACTGCTTCGTAAGAAGATCGCGGATCGATGTGCAACCCGCGCCTTCAGCTACTGTTCCAACTTTGGAGTGGCCGACGGTGGACTGTGCATCCATTCGCCTTGCCGCCCTCGTTGATAGCCATAGTCGTACAGTTTCCGCATATATTCCTGGTCGAAAAGGTCATGCTCCCCTTCGTTGAACTCTGCAGCCATGAAGGTAATGTTGAACTTGGCATCGTTCGCCTGAGCCCACGCATAGGTGGATTCCACGCGGTCCTGTAGGCTGGTCATGAGCATTACATCGATGGTCCGTTTCGCGATCTCCGGCAGCTTGGCTGCGATCATTTCGAACTCTTCCGCCATCTTGCCATTGACCAGAAGATAGAGCTCGGCATCCGGCCACTTCTGGTTCCCTCGGTCTTTCGCGATGGATGGCGCTGCCAGCAATGTCGCAATGGTGCCACCATCGACATGCAGTTCACTGATGCGCCTGTCGCCTGACGTTGTTTCGATCAGTACCGGCGGAAAGAGAACCGGCACCGAACTGCTGGCCAGCAGAATGCGGCGAAACAATGCATATCGCGTTGGTGCAGAACTGGCTGCAATCGCCCCCATATCCCAGATCGCATTGCCCGGTCGGTCGAGGTTGACAGTGCCTACGAAAAGCCGCCGTCCTTGGCGATGTTGTTCGGCTACTGCATCGATTATCGCATCCGTTGCGAAACGCGCGATAAGGTCTTCGAGCGGGCTGGTTGTGGCTGCGCTTGGCGAAAAAGGTATCGCCAGCGGAAACCGTGTCTTGTAGACATTCTTCGGGGTAATTCCCGTATAAGCGGCCCGTAACTGTTCGTCATAGTCGGGGCCGAGTAGCGCGAAGGGGGCAATCAGTGCCCCTGTACTTACTCCCGTGACTACGGAGAACTGGGGCCGGTCACCGGATTGCGACCATCCATTGAGAAAACCTGCGCCATATGCGCCCTTGTCCCCTCCGCCCGATAGGGCAAGCAGACGAAGGGGGGCACCGGTTGGGCGCGGAGGAATGGCGATCTGTGCCATGATATCGGGCGCGTCAGCCCAGTATCTCACACGCGGCAGATCATCGATCTGGGCTTTTTCCAATTGAGAAGCTTGGAAGGGTTCCCGCTCCAGCGTTGCACAGCCACTGAGCAACAGCGCGCACGCGAGCAGAATCGGAGCAAGCCAATCGAAGAAACTGCCTTGTGGAGGCAAAGCGGTACGGTTCATTGCCTCGGTGAACACTTCGCTTTCTCACCTTGCCTGTGCGCGTTGGAATGTCTCCAGCCTTTTTTCAAACCAGAGTTTGTACGGGGAACTACCGCCAGTGGCGCAGCCGTTCAATCGTGAGCTGCACAGCTTCGTGGTAATGGCATCTCGCCAACAGCTCTAAAGCTCTGGCGGCCTGCCCGTAAAGGTTATGGCCCGGTCCTATATTTGTGCGCCAGCCATTTGAGAAATGATCGAGATTGGCCTGAGGATAGGTTGTGTCCTTATCAGCCTGCCAATCGGAATGACCCTGACAGGGTTAGTCTCCGGAATGCGTCGAACAGCGTGGGCTGACGAAGCCAGAACGCTCCGCCACAAGCAGTGTTAGGCAGATTTGGGGAAATTTTGCCGAATCTGGTAAGTACTAGACTGCCGAACTGAACTGGCGAGCCGATGGAGCGCGGTATTTGTCGAACAGCGCGGCTATCGATCGGGCATAAGGCAGACCTTCCGGCAGCACTGTCAGCCACTGGTCATCGATTAAGGCGAGGCCCCTATCGAGGAAGGGTTGCAGTCGTGCCCGGGCTTCAGCCATCAGACACGCACCGAGTTGTGCTCGCCCCTGACACAGCAATTGTTCGATCACCGCGCCGCGATAGCGATCGTCTGCAGTGCGAAGGCGACCTCTGTTTACGGCGAGGCGGCCCTGTGAGCTCAGCATGCGATACCGTCCACTGTTCTTTTCATTCTGAGCCAACAGGTGCGGAAAGCTGCCGATAGCCGAAGCGCCGAGTCCGATCAGCACTTCACTTTGATCGTCGGTGAAACCCTGAAAATTACGACGGAGCGTGCCATCGAATGCAGCTTTAGCCAGCGGATCTCCGCCTGGCTTGGAGAAGTGGTCAAAGCCGACAGGGGCATAGCCATGGGTGACGAAGTATGAGTAACCCAGTTTGGCCATAGCAAAGCGTTCAGGCAGGTCCGGCAGGTTCGCGCCATCGATTGCCCGCTGGCGCGGGACAATGTGCGGCACGTGGGCGTAACCGAAGAGCGCAATTCGGTCCGCACCCAGGACTCGCGTTCGCTGAAGGCTATCCTCAAGATCTTCTCGGGACTGACCGGGGAGGCCATACATGAGATCGAAATTGAGAGACGTCACACCCGCATCGCGGAGCCAGTCCACCGACTGAACGATGCAATCTTCCGGTTGCACACGCCCGATAGCTTTCTGGCAATGATCGGCGAAGGTCTGCACTCCAAGGCTTGCCCGAGTGATTCCGACCTCACCGACCACTTGCGCCCACTCTTCAGTCATGGTGCGCGGATCCAGTTCTATCGAAAGAACCGGGTTGTTCAGTGTGAAGTGTTCAGCCAGCTGGGCGTAAAGTGCCCGGAAATCGTCGGGTGAGATTGCATTGGGGCTCCCACCGCCAAACGAAACTCT
Organism: Pseudomonadota bacterium; assembly: GCA_023394965.1. GTDB lineage: Bacteria > Pseudomonadota > Alphaproteobacteria > Sphingomonadales > Sphingomonadaceae > Qipengyuania. The sequence goes on from JAEWZX010000034.1 coordinate 17,439, forward strand.
GCCGACACGCACACCTTCGGGCAGTTCGCGGGAAACTGCAGCGATTTCTGTATGCAGTGCGGTCAAATAGGAATCGAGTCGCTGCCGTCTGTTGGCGCGGCTGGTGTTACAGCCGCAGTAGAAGCAAATTTTCTCGCAGAACGGGATATGGACATACAGCGATATCTCACCGTGAGTCGTGCGAAGCGCGTCGCGATAATGAGCGTTGTCTAGCTCCGCGAACTCTGCAGCGGTCGGATAGCTCGTGTAACGGGGCACGGGCTTGGCAAGCAGGTCAGGATAATACGTCCACATGGCCAGTCTGTTGCCATGACCACGTCACACTCTCATTGAGCGAGATCAAATTTCTTGCGGCACGATCCTGCATGACAACCTTTTGCTACGCAGGGCGGTTCGGGCTGTTGGTTGCGTTTGATAGGAATTTCCACCGTCCCGCCGCCGCACAGCGCTGCGGTAATACTGCTCTGCGAAGAAGGCTGTGTGCCGATGGCAAGGGGGAGAAGGGCCAGCAGGCTCACTGTCAGCATGTTATTCATTCGCCTGCCACCTCTTCTGACTCTTCGTCATCGATCAGGATACGTTGGGCGGCACCGTCCAGATCTTCGAACTGTCCACGGCGCATGGCCCAGAAGAACGCACACAGGCCAAGCAATCCCAGCCCAAGCGCTATGGGAATGAGGAACGTCAGGCCAGTCATTGGGCGGCTTTGCTGAGGCGCAACGAATTGCCGACCACAATGAGTGAACTGAGCGACATGGCAACCGCGGCAATCAGCGGAGTAACCAGACCTGCCAGCGCCAGCGGTACTGCGAAAACATTATAGATTATCGCGAAAACAAAGTTCTGTCTGACGATCTGCATTGTCTTGCGAGCTACCCGCACCGCAAGCGCAACTGGCATCAGGGAAGAACCAAGGAATACAGCATCGGCTGCCTGCTGACTGACGTCGCTGGCGCTGCCGGGTGCGATAGAAGCATGCGCGGCAGCAAGTGCCGGACCGTCGTTGATTCCATCGCCGACCATCAGTGGAAGCTGCCCAGTTTCCTTGAGATCCTTGATCAGGGATAGCTTTTCTTCAGGCAGAAGCTCTGCTCTTGCGTCTATGCCCAATTGGGACGCTACGCTTTGCACAGATGCAGCCTGGTCACCCGAAACAATCCAGCAAGCTATACCCTCGCTCGCAAAAGCTTGGAGTGTTTCGTTCACATCATGGCGCAGAGAATCGCTAAAACTGATGACTGCCGTTTCTTCGCCGATCTTCAGGGAAGAGGAAAGCGAAGTGCTTGCGACAACCGGACGTTCCAGAGCGACCCGGCTGCCATTTAACCGCCCGGATACACCGCTTCCAACGACCTCCATGATATTTGTCACATCGGCCGCTTTTACGCCGCGCTGGGCGAGGGCGGTGTGAAGCGCCCTGCTCAGTGGATGGCGACTGTTACGGGCCAGTGCCAGCGCGACCGAGGCCTGGCGCTGATCGAGATGATCGATCACGGGCGTGGGTTCGCCGCGGGTGAGGGTACCTGTCTTGTCAAACAGCGCGACATCCACTTCGGCAAGCCGTTCAAGGGCGCTGCCGTCTTTCACCAGCAGGCCGCGCTTGGCGAGCGCGCCAGAGGCCACAACCTGAGCGGCAGGAACCGCCAGACCCATGGCGCAGGGACAGGTGATGATCAGCACTGCGATTGCAATTACCAGCGACTGATACCAGCCTGCCCCGGCGATCATCCATCCGACGAACGCGAGTAACGCCAGGGAATGGACAACCGGCGCATACAGGCGCGAGGCACGATCCGCGATGCGCACATACTGGCTGCGGGATTGGCCAGCTTCATCCATCAGGCGCGCGATTTCGGCCAGTACCGTGTCCGATGCAGCGGCCGTGACCCGTATGCGGACCGGGCTACCCAGATTGATTGCACCGGCAAGTGCCGTATTGCCGACTGTCGCTGGCTGTGGCGTGCTTTCGCCGGTTATCATCGAATTGTCTAAGCTGGTCTGACCTTCCTCGATTACACCATCTGCAGCCAGGGCTTCGCCCGCCGCAACCAGCATGAGCATCCCTGGTTCAAGCTCTTCTGCCGCCACGGTTCTGCTCGTCCCGGTCGCGTCCAGTACCGTGGTGCTTTTGCCCATGCGGGAAAGCAGGGCGCCGATCCCGGCGCGCGTGCGGTTACGCATCATGTCGTCGAGGGCACGGCCAGCCAGCAGGAAGAACAGCAACATCACTGCGCCGTCGAAATAGGCGTGTTCACCCCCCGTGACGGTCTCGTACACGCTCAACCCAGTCGCCAGCAGTACACCGATCGAAATGGGGACATCCATATTCGTCCGGCGATGCCGCAGAGCCATTGCGGCGCTGGCGAAGAAAGGGCGTCCGGCATAGGCGATTACCGGCAGCGCGATCAGCGCCGACAGCCAGTGAAACAGGTCACGCGTAACCCCGCCCGCGCCGGACCATACGCTGACCGACAGCAGCATGATGTTCATCATGCCAAAACCGGCGACTGCAAGTGCCCGCAGCAGGGCCTTGGTTTCGCGATCACCGTGCGCCAGCGGATTGTCGGCCACGGGCTGGGCTTCGAAACCTATCTGTCCGATTGCGTCGACAATCGCGGCCTCGCTCAGTTTCGGATGGCGACGGACTGCCACACGCTTGGCAGAAAAATTGACGCGGGCTGCGGCCACGCCGTCCACTTTCGCAAGGCCACGTTCGATCTTGGCAATACAACCGGCGCACCGCATGCCGGGAACCGTGAAGCGGCTGTCCAGCAGTTTCGAAGGGGGCGCTGCGTCGATTGCAGTGGGGGCGTTCACCGGACTTCCATTTCGCCAATCCAAGGCGTTCCGCCCGTTTCGATTGTCAGCCGCGCAATCCACCGTCCGGCAGGAAGCGGAGCGGTTGAACGATAGGCATCTTCGCCGATCTGTTCGAACTGGAGATCCGTGTGTTCCGGCAGCCCAAGCGGTCGGCGCATGGCTGCGGTCAGATCGGCGCCTTCGGGCACGTTATCCGTGGTGACGAGCACATGTCCGGCCTCATCGCGTTCCAGCGAGGTTGTATAGCCAAGGCTTTCGACTTCCCGTGCCTGCTCAAGCCAGTCGTTGAACTTCTGGCTGGCGACATAGGAATTGTCGACCACCACACCGCCGAAACCGCTGATGGCAAGGGAGGCCATATAAAAGTTCACAGCAATCACGATGCCAAATCCGGTCACCATGACAGTTGCCATATGCTTACCGGTAAACTCACGTCGCATAGGTCAATTCTCCGGCGCGTCGAAGCGCGTTTCGACAGTATCGGTTTCGCGCTGTTCATCCAGCGAGGTAACGCGGAAGGTGAATGTCTGCGACTGGGCTCCTTCGTGGACGGCGACATAAGCCCGCACTTGGCGAACGAGATCAGCAGGGACTCTAACCGTCTGCGATGCGGCAGCCCTGTTGGCCGGGATCGTATCGGTCCACATAACCCCTCCCGGCAGCCCTTCGATGGAGATTTCCATATCGCGCGGGCGGCTTTCCATGTTGCGCAGCTTGAGCGTGTACGAGTTGCGCACAGAGCCGTCGCTAAGCAGCATGAAGGGGGGATTCCGATCCGGCGCCACTGTGAGGTCGGTATGGCTACGCACGCCCAGAGCGAACAGAAGCGCACCGCCAATCCCACCCCAGATAAGGGCGTATGCGATCGTTCGAGGGCGGAGCAAGGTGCGCCACGGGGCCTTGGGCTCACCGCCCGCCGCTTCGCGCTCGCAATCCTCCAGCGTGGCATAATCGATCAATCCGCGGGGGCGACCGATGTCCTTCATTACCCGGTCGCAAGCGTCGATACACAACGCACAGGTGATGCAGCCGATTTGCGGACCTTCGCGGATGTCGATGCCGGTGGGGCAAACCTGGACGCACTGCTGGCAATCGATGCAGTCGCCGAACTGCCCCGGATTCTTCTGCGATTTCTTGACGCTCCCCCGTGGTTCGCCGCGCCAGTCCTTATACGTCACGATGAGAGATTTCTCATCAAGCATAGCGCTCTGAATACGTGGCCAGGGGCACATGTAGATACAGACCTGCTCGCGCATGAAGCCGCCAAGCGTTACCGTCGTGAGCGTGAGTACTGCGACGGTGATATACGCGATAGGGGCGGCACTGCCCGAGAAGAAATCGCGAAATAGCGTGGGCGCGTCGGCGAAATAGAGAATCCATGCACCGCCCGTGGCCAAGCCGACGGCCAGATATATCGACCATTTGACGCCGCGCCGCAGAACTTTGCCCCAAGTCCAAGGAGCATTGTCGAGTCTGCGCCGGGCGTTCCGGTCACCGTCGACAAAGCGGTCTATATGCTGGAACAGGTCGGTCCAGACGGTCTGGGGGCATGCATAACCGCACCACGCTCGTCCGACAGCGCTGGTCACGAGAAACAGGCCGATCCCAGCCATGATGAGCAGACCGGCCACGAAATAGAATTCGTGCGGCCAAATCTCGATGCCGAACATGTAGAAACGCCGATTGGCCATATCCACAAGCACTGCTTGGTCGGGCGAATAGGGCCCGCGATCCCAACGTAGCCAAGGGGTTACGTAATAGATCGCCAGGGTGACGACCATAACGAACCATTTGAACCGCCTGAACGGCCCATCGATCCGCTTGTTATGAACGAACTCGCGCTTCTCGTATAGCTGCTGGGTCAGCTCTTCCCGGGCAGGCTCATGAGGTTCATGCCGACGGGTTGTTGCCTTCGGGTCGGCAACGGCACTTGAGACCGGCTCGTTTGTCTTGGCAAGTCCGTCCTCGACAACGACCGACCAATCTCGGCCGTTGTCGGATTTGCGATCTTCAGGGTTGCTCATCGACCTCTACCTCGGGATCTGCAGCGACTTCCACGAAGTCTTCGCCGCCCCCGAGCGAATGAACATACGCTGCCAGCATCTTGATCGTCACCGGATCGAGACGATCTTTCCACTTTGGCATTACGCCCATACGCGGATTGAGTATCTGACGTTTGATTGCCTCACGGCTATCGCCACGCAGCCAGATGGCGTCGTTCAGACGCGGCGCCCCCACCTCACGACTACCTTCGCCGTTCGCACCGTGGCATGCGACGCAATTGTCGGCATAGAGCTGCTGTCCTACCGGATTGTCCTGGGCCTTCCCACTCAGGGCGAGGACATGATCAACCAGAGCGTCGAGCTGCTTGGTATCGAACGCCCCCGCAAATGGAGGCATTATGCTCGTACGGGTCTTGTCGTCGCCTGCCTGGCGAATACCATGCTGGAGGGTGTATTCGATCGCCTTCAGATCGCCACCCCACAGCCAGTCATCGTCGTTGAGGTTGGGGTAGCCCAGCTCGTGGCTGCCCGCCGCCCCGGACCCGTGACACTGTACACAGTTCACGCGGAACGCCGCTGCACCACCAGCAACAGCCTTGCTCATAAGATCGCTGTCTTCGGGCAGGCGCTCGACCGGGATGCGGGCCAGCTGCTCGCGGAATGTGGCTTGAGCCTGATCGGCCGCGCTCATTTCCTTGGCGAGCTGACCTCGGCTTGACCAGCCCAGCATACCTTCCGTGGCTTTGTCGAACATCGGCCATGCCGGGTAGGCAATAACATATCCGATGGCGAAGATGATCGTCAGGTAGAAGGTCCACAGCCACCATCGCGGCAGCGGCGTGTTCAGCTCTTCGATCCCATCCCACTCATGGCCGACTGTTTCAGTGCCGGTCGGTTTGTCGATGCGCTTATTCGCCATCGTCTTGCCCTTCGAAAATCAGCGTTGCGGCTTCGTGGTTGCGTGTTTTAGCGCCGGGACGGAACGGCCAGGCGCACAGGCCGACAAAAATCACCAGCATCGCGATCAACGCATAGCTGTCGGCGAAATGGCGCAGGGTTTCGTAAAAGCTCATCGGCCTTTCTCCTCAGCCAGCTCCTCCAGCGCAGCGGCGCTGTCGAAATCGACCAGCGTGCCAAGCATTTGCAGATAGGCGATCAGAGCGTCCATTTCGGTCAGCTTTTCTGGATTGCCGTCGAAGTCGCGTATTTGCGCCTTCGGATACCGTTCGGCTAGATCGCCCGGATCGAGATTGGGATTGGCCTGCGACAGCATGTCTGCTCGTGCCTGCGCAACGTCCTTGTCACTGTAAGGCACGCCGACACGGCGCAATGCGATCAGAGTGGCTGCAGGGTCACCGATGTCGAGTTTGGTTTCTTTGAGGAAGCCATACTGCGGCATTACGCTTTCGGGCACTACGCTTTGCGGGTTGGTCAGGTGCTGCACGTGCCATTCATCCGAATAGCGGCCGCCCACGCGGGCCAAGTCCGGCCCGGTGCGCTTCGATCCCCACTGGAACGGGTGGTCGTACATAGATTCAGCCGCGAGGCTGTAATGGCCGTAGCGTTCCACCTCGTCGCGGAACGGACGGATCATCTGGCTGTGGCAAGTGTAGCAACCTTCGCGAATGTATATGTCGCGCCCCGCCTGTTCGAGCGGAGTGTACGGCCGTACCCCTTCGACCTTCTCAATCGTGTTCTCGAGGTAGAACAGAGGCGTAATCTGGACGAGGCCCCCAATAGCCACAGTCACGAAGGTCGCGACTGCCAGCAGCGTTATATTGCGTTCCAGCTTTTTATGGCCGGAAAAAGCTTCCTTGGATTTGTCGGTCATAGCTGGCCTCTCATTCCGCCGGAACGGCGTTGGGCTGGTTTTCGACAATGGGGCGGTCTGCCTGTGGATCATAGGCGGCGTCCTGCAAGGGCGCTTCTTCGCGCAGCTTGCCGGCCAGCGTCATCCAGATGTTGTAAGCCATGATGATCGCACCCGAGAGATACATGAGGCCACCCACGGCGCGCATGACATACATCGGGAACATGGCGGCTACACTGTCGGCGAACGACCAGACGAGATAGCCGTCAGGTCCATATTCGCGCCACATCAGACCTTGCTGGATGCCGGCCACCCACATGCTGGCGGCGTAGATCACGATGCCGAGCGTAGCGAGCCAGAAGTGCCAGTTGATCATCCGGAGCGAATACATCCGCTCGCGCTTCCAGAGCCGGGGCACGAGGAAGTAGACGCAGGCGAATGTAATCATGCCGTTCCACCCGAGTGCACCGGAATGCACGTGGCCGATGGTCCAGTCGGTATAGTGACTGAGGCTGTTGACGCTCTTGATCGACAGCATCGGCCCTTCGAAGGTGCTCATGCCGTAAAAGGCCAGCGCCATCACCATCATGCGGATGATCGGATCGGTGCGGATCTTGTCCCAAGCGCCGTTCAGCGTCATCAGGCCGTTGATCATGCCGCCCCAGCTGGGCATCCACAGCATCACCGAGAACACCATGCCCAGCGTCTGCGCCCAGTCGGGCAGAGCGGTATAGTGCAGGTGGTGCGGGCCTGCCCAGATGTAGAGGAAGATCAGCGACCAGAAGTGGATGATAGAGAGCCGATAGCTGTAGACCGGGCGTTCGGCCTGCTTGGGTACGAAGTAATACATCATCGCGAGGAAGCCCGCGGTGAGGAAGAAGCCCACAGCGTTGTGGCCGTACCACCACTGCGTCAGTGCATCCTGAACCCCGGCAAAGGCAGAGTAGCTTTTCGTTCCAAGCAGACTGACCGGCATGGCCAGATTGTTCACGATGTGGAGCATCGCGATGGTCACGATGAAGGCCAGATAGAACCAGTTGGCGACGTAGATATGCGGTTCGTTACGCTTTGCGAGCGTGCCGACGAAAACGATGAAATATGCGACCCAGACGATCGTCAGCCACAGGTCCACATACCATTCCGGTTCGGCGTATTCCTTCGACTGAGAAATTCCCAGAAGATAGCCGGTTGCCGCCAGCACGATAAACAGCTGGTACCCCCAGAACACGAAGCGGGCGAGGCTCGGAAAAGCGAGCTGAGTGCGGCACGTGCGCTGCACCACATAAAAACTAGTGGCAAGCAACGCATTGCCGCCGAAGGCGAAAATTACTGCACTAGTATGCAGCGGGCGCACCCGGCCGAAATTGAGGTATGGTTCGAAATTGAGCTGCGGAAAGGCGAGTTGAGTGGCGATAAACACCCCAGCAAGCAAACCGGAAAGCCCCCAGAACATAGTCGCGATAACGCCCCAGCGAATGACGTCGTCGTCATAGCGTGAAGGACCTTCGGGCATCTTGAAGAAGCCCTGTACCTTGCCCATTGGGTCGTAGCGGGATGCGCTCAACCAGATCATCACAAATGCCACGATACCGACAATGGTGGCGTGGGCTGCGAATCCGCTGTCAGGGGTTGCAGCCACAGCTGCTATTGCGGCGAGCATGATCAGGAACCACAGGCCAATTCGGCCCAGTGCGGCTTCAGCGTGCATTAGGGGTCTCCGTCCTTTTATCCGATGCCTAATCCGTCACCAGGCCGGTTGCATTGATCTGGATCAATTCGATAAAAGATTTCATGTGGTTTCGTGAAGGTAGCCGGCGGATGTCCTGAGCCCGGCAAGGTTGCGCAGTTCAATGCCCGATCGACCGACGGTTGCAATCAGACCTGCATCGCGCAGCAGGCTGAGCTGCCGACTGACCGTTTCAATCGTCAGGCCCAGGCTTTCCGCGATATCGCGGCGCGACATCGGCAGATCTAAACAGGGCAAGCCGTCGTCATCGATGCCTATGCGTTCAGCCATGGCTAGCAGGAACACGGCGACTCGTTCCCCTGCTGTTTTCGTTCCGAGAGCGATGGTCTTTTCTCTATATCGCGTCAGCGATACGTAGGAGTGCTCAAGCAGGTGTCGAAGGGTCTTGGCTTCGTTGGCGGCAAGGTCGAGAAGCTCGTCGGAGCTCAGCGACATCACTTCACAATCCGACAGAGCGCAGACCGAATAGGAATAGTTCCCGCGTTCCGGGATGGAGAAAATATCGCCCGTAAAGTTGAAGCCGACAATCTGATCGCGCGACTTTGAAACATGGGCGACCAGCTTTGTGGCCCCTTTTGAGACAAAAACGAGCTGAGAATGGGCGTGATCGAACTCAAGCGCACGATCTTTCTCCAGCACAGTAACCCGCGCCAGCAACCGAAAGCGGTCGCGGACTTTCCCAGACGGGTTATCCGGAAAGATTCGCGCTGCGAACCGATCGAAGGTTGACGGGAGCTCAGTCATGAACCCCATTTCGGGAAAAACGCGTTCGGAATCTTTGATCGAGATCAATGAAGCGCGCAATCTCAACGACCATTGGAAGACTAGGCGCAGCAAACATCCTGGGTCGCATGAGGCGACCGCTGCTGCGAAGAAGGAACCGGAAAATGAACAGATTGCTCGCGGTCGCTCTCGCCGGCGTGGCAATGATTGCCACCCCCGCCCAGGCGCAAGAAGCTCAGGGCAAGCTTCAGGTTAAGGTACTCGGTACTTACGTCGCAACCGATGGCAAGATCACCGATGTCAATACCGATATTGTAGGGCTGCCGGCTACGCTCCAGACGGAGGCAAACGACAATTTCGTACCTACTCTGGCTGTTGAATATTTCATCACGCCGAACGTGTCGATCGAGACGATTTGCTGCGTCACTCAGCATGACGTCGATGCGGTCGCCGGGCTTCCCGGTGCGGAACTGGTGTCGGATGCGAAGGTGATTCCCGCGACTTTCACTGCCAAATATCACTTCGATCTTGGGGAAGCGAAACCCTACGTCGGGGCGGGTGCCACTTATTTCTGGTGGGTCGATGTCGATCCGGGCGCGGCGACATTGCCGCTTGGGGTAACCCGTACCACGCTGTCAGACGAGCTGGGCTTTGTGCTGCAGGGCGGCATCGATATTCCGGTGAACAGCATGGGCTTGTCTCTGTCGCTCGACGCCAAGCGCTACTTTGTCGACACGACTGCGCGCTGGTATGCCGGGGACACTCTGGCGATCGAAACGGAGCACAAGCTCGACCCCTGGGTACTCAGCGCGGGCCTGGCCTTCCGCTTCTAACCCTTCAACGCTTTCGGTAGTCATCTCGCTACTGCCAGTTCGATCCTCGAGCGCATGCGCTCGGGGATCGAGTCATTTTTGTAATAATCTGTCGTACTGATTGGTCGTGATAGGGGGCAGTTCCTGCCAGCCTCGCGACGAATACCGTTTTCGTTCAGACGGCCGTGTTTCTCGCAGTCTTTATCAAACATGGTTGCGTCGATAGAATGTGTGTTGCAAACCCAGCCTTGCTTTTCGGTGCCCTCTAACTTTTCGGCGGGGCAGTAGATCCGCGAATTATCAATTCGTGAGGGTGATCGCCGCGATGAGATTGAATGGCCGCTTTTTCGGTGTCGCTAGTCCTTTCTGCCTCAAGCGAAGCAATGAGGCGGTCTGTCGCGTCCCACGCCATCTGCATAACAGGTTGACGAATAGTGGTAAGCTGCGGCCATGCTGTGCGGGCCACTTCGGAATCGTCGAAACCGACGACCGAAATATCGTTCGGCACGGAGAAGCCGTGGTCTCGTACGGCTGCCATAGCAGCAACTGCCATATCGTCGTTCTGCGCGAGGATGGCGGTTGGCGCTGGTGTCTTGCGTAGAAGATATTCTGCAGCAGCGTATCCGACATCATATGTGAAATCGCCTGTGGCTATTAGATTTTCGTCGATCGAGCAGTTCGCTGCAGCGAATGCACAGCGATAACCCTTCAGACGGGCCGCGCTGGCTGCGTGCGAAGGATCGCCCATAATAATTCCAATGCGGCGGTGCCCCAGGGACAAAAGGTGGGCGGCGACGGCTTCGCCAGCGCCTACCTCATCCATAGCCAGTACAATTCCGCGATCCATTGCGCGATGGGGAGTGATCCGGGCATAGGGCAATTTCTGCTTATCCAGCATTGCCAGAATTTCATCCTGATCACAGGCAGGCGGGGCGAGTATCACACCGTCAAGCCCGGCTCGCATGAGCAGTCGGCCAAATTCGTCGGGGCGGTTTGCGACATCACGGAACGGGAGGACCACCAGCCGGTAACGCGAGTCCTCCAGTCGTGACAGCGCACCGTTCTGTAATTCAACGACATAGCTGGGACTGGGGCGCTCATACGTCAGACCGATCAGAAAGCTGCGTCTGGCTATCAGGCTCTGAGCGGCAATGTTTGGGTGATAATCAAGCGTTCGAGCGGCGGCCTTTACCCGTTCGCGGGCATCCGAGCTCACATGTGGCGCATTGTTTAATGCGCGTGAAACAGTCTTGATCGAAACTCCGGCAAGGTTGGCGACATCGACGATCGTTGAGCGTTTTGAAATAAGCCAACCTCCCAGAATACATTGGTGCGTCACCTGAATCGACCACCTCCTGCGCATGATTAGCGTGTCGCTTGACTTGTGTCGATGTGCGACGGTAAACGCTGTCATGAGAGACGGTAAACGTTGTCATGGTTTTGAGGGGAGGGGCTTTGTGAAGCGTAGACGCGCGACATTATTTCGGACTGTCGTTGGAGTTGCCATGTATGCCGCGATGACGGCTGCGCCTCTGGCAGCTGAACCGAATCACCCAGCCGTGGCCGATCCGGAGCGCTGGCCTGCCCTCAGTATAACGCCACCGCTCGACCCAGAGGTGGAAAGCCGGATCGATACGCTTATCGCGCAAATGTCGCTCGATCAGAAAGTCGGTCAGATAATCCAGGCGGACATTGGTAGCGTTACTCCGGAGGACGTGCACCGTTATCATCTCGGCTCGATCCTCAATGGGGGAAATTCCACTCCTAGCGGGAAGTACAATGCCCCTGCCGCCGAATGGCTGGATGCGGCGGACGCCTTTTACGCGGCGTCGATGAAGCCGAGGGGAAGGTTGCCGCGTATCCCGGTGATATGGGGAAGTGACGCGGTTCATGGGCACAACAACATTGTCGGTGCCACCCTGTTTCCGCACAACATCGGTCTTGGTGCCGCCAATGATCCGGAGTTGATAAGACGAATCGGGGAGGTGACCGCGATCGAAATGCGGGTGACCGGGCTCGACTGGACTTTTGCACCTACACTTGCGGTCGTACGGGACGATCGCTGGGGGCGGACTTACGAGGGATTCGGTGAGACGCCGGAGATCGCTACCTCTTATGCCGCCCCGCTGATCGAGGGGCTGCAGGGCAAGCTGGGCGACGACGATTGGCTGCGTGGCCCGCACATTGTGGCCACGGCCAAGCATTTCCTCGGCGACGGAGGAACTGCCGGTGGCAAGGATCAGGGGGATGCTCGGATCGATGAAGATAGCCTCCGCGATCTCTTCAGTCCGCCGTATCTGCCGGCGATCGAGGCCGGTGTGCAATCGATAATGGTCAGTTTCTCCAGCTGGAACGGGACCAAGATGCACGGCAACAAGTCTTTGCTGTCCGGGGTCGTGAAAGAACGCTGGAACTTCACCGGTTTCCTAGTCGGTGATTGGAACGGCCATGGTCAGGTTGCCGGGTGTACCGTCACTGATTGCGCTTCATCCATTGAGGCAGGCCTCGACATGTTCATGGCGCCCGATAGCTGGAAGGGCCTTTACGAGGCCACCCTGGCGGATGCCCGCGTCGGCACGCTGCCGATGGACCGGTTGGATGATGCGGTGCGGCGGATACTGCGGGTCAAGCTGCGGGCGGGGCTGTTTGAAGCGGGTAAGCCGTCGTCCCGGCCTTATGCCGGAGAGTTCGAGCGTCTGGGCAGTGCCGACCATCGGGCCGTGGCGCGCGAAGCTGTGCGGAAGTCTCTCGTACTTCTCAAGAACAATGGTGGCGTGCTGCCACTTGATGCTGGCACCAATGTGCTTGTCGCTGGTGATGGGGCCGACAACCTCACTAAGCAGACGGGCGGCTGGACGTTGAGCTGGCAGGGTACCGGTACAACACGGTCGGATTTCCCCAACGCAGAATCGATATGGGAAGGCATCAAGGCCGCAGTGAACGAGGCGGGCGGTACTGCCACACTATCGGTCGATGGTGTCTATTCGAGCAAGCCGGATGTCGGGATCGTGGTCTTTGGAGAAGATCCTTATGCAGAATTCCAGGGCGACCGCCCGGATGTGGGATACGACGATGCCAAGAATCTGAACTTGTTGCGTTCTCTTCGTGAGGCGGGAATTCCGACTGTGTCGGTCTTCCTCTCTGGCCGGGCAATGTGGGTTAACCCGTTTCTCAACGCTTCCGATGCCTTTGTAGCCGCGTGGCTTCCGGGTTCCGAAGGGGCAGGCGTTTCGGATATGCTTTTCGGTAAGGCCGAATTTACCGGGAAACTGTCCTATAGTTGGCCCCGGTCAAGCGATCAGACCAGCGTCAATGTGGGTGATGCGGATTATGACCCGCTCTTTCCCTACGGCTATGGTCTGACAACTTCCGAAAAAGGCGAGATTGATCAGCTGCCGGAAGATCGCGCCAGCGCCGCGCCAGCGGATGAAAACGCCCTGTTCGTCGCTGGACGACCGGGCGCGGGTCGGAAGCTTCTTATCGGTTCGCCCGATAATCTCGCCACAAATCCGGCACCGGAATTGATCACAGCACAAGGCGCGGATCGCAATGCTCAGGAAGATTCGATCCGTTTGCGCTGGCGCGGCAATGGTAGAGCCGCGGCTGCCATAGTTCAGGACCATTCGGTCGATCTCACACGCCAATCCAACGGAGGCCTTGCGCTGGAACTGGAGTTCAAGGTCGATACTTCGCCCACTGCAGACGTCGACCTCGTGATGAGCTGCGGTGAAGGGTGTGTCGGCGGATTTGGTTTGCGTACGCTGCTTAGCAAGGCCGCCGAAACCGGACAGTGGACACGCGCATCATTCCCGCTGAACTGTTTCGCACAGGCGGGCGTCGACATGAGCCGTGTCGGTGCGCCACTAATGGTGGTCACTGACGGAGAGTTAGACATCACACTTGCCTCAGCGCGGATCGTTGCGCCGGCAGGCTCACCACTTTCATGCAAGTAGATAGGCCACATCAGCTCGGCCGCAGGGAGGATACAATGATCAGACTGAAATCCGCCGGTACATTCGGAGCTTTGCTGCTCTGTTCGGTTGCTGCTGTGCCAGCATATGGGCAATCCGCACCAGTAACCGGTGCGGCAGATGAGGTTGCGGAAGAAAGAGACGCCGATGTCATCATCGTCACTGCCAACCGCCGTGAAGAAAACCTTCAGGATGTGTCGGGGGTGGTCCAGGCCCTCGATGCCGACCAACTGCGGCGGGACGGGATTTCCGACATTCGCCAGCTTCAGGTGGCCTTTCCCGGTTTGAGCATCGCCAATCAGGAAGGGAACGTCGAAATTTTCATCCGCGGTGTCGGGTCTTCGAATAACACCGAATTGGGCGATCCGGGCGCAGCGCCGCATCTCAACGGCACCTACATTCCGCGGCCGCGCGGATTGGGCCTGATGTTCTACGATCTTGAACGGGTCGAGGTGAACAAAGGGCCGCAAGGCACCCTCTATGGCCGCAACGCCTTGGCCGGTACGCTGAATATCATCACGGCGAAGCCACGGTTAGGAGAGTTTGGTGGGTATATCCAGGCAGAACTGGCCAATCGCTCGTCCTACGGCGCGGAAGGGGCACTTAATGTTCCTTTGGGCGATACGATTGCGGTGCGAGCAGCCGGATATTACATGAATCGCGACTTCGGCTTCCGCAATGTCTCGACAGATGAGCAGGCAAGCCGTCTCAAACCTGCTGGCCTGGAAGAAAACTACGCTGGTCGCGTGTCGCTTTTGTGGGAGCCGGACGATCGTCTGAGCCTGTCCATCGTCGGGGACTATGGCAAGGAGACGGGAACCGGTTACCCCGGTGCAAATATCTTCGGCGCAGTCACTGCGTCAGGCATGAGGCCCGATAAACTCAACCTCAAGGACGTCGTCTATCGCGGAATGCAGGGCGACATGGAGAATGAGCTATGGGGTGTTCAGGGAAAACTTGGCTACGATTTCGGAACGTTCACGGGTGAGTTGAGCGGCAGTTACCGGTCGGTCGATTTTTATCAGGCCAACGCCAGCAGCGATGGCATCAACTTCCCTGGCCGCGACCTCGATGGCTTCGCGTATGACAACTTTTCCAATAATTTCTGGGAAACCAAGTCCAAGAGCCAGGTTTACGAACTCCGGTTGTCTGCGAACGAGGATCAGCGCTTCCGCTGGAACCTTGGCGGCTTCTACTTCAAGGAAGACCAGGCCGTTGGTTATCTGTCTTTGGCGGATCGGGGATACTGCTGTTATTCAGGCACGGAATTTACCATGCCAGACGTCGATGGAGAGAGCTTCGCCTTCTTCGCAGACGGCACGTACGACATCACCGATCGTCTGCGCTTTTTTGGTGGTTTGCGATACACAGAGGAAAAGAAGTCGCGTTATGGTATCGGGGGCAACTGGGCTCTCACCCTCGGCGGTGAAGACTTTGCTTGCTGCTTCGCTACCCGGGTAGGGACGGAGGGCTTCCGGCCCAACCTGCTTGATCGACCGAACTTCGACGTAAGCGGGATCGACACCCTGCAGGGCCGGGCACAATTCCTGATCGAAGGGATTAAGACGCCTGGCCTCAGAGACACGCTGATCGATCAGATTGGGGCAATTGCCAATGGCACTAACCCCAACGGTACGTGCATTGATCGTCCCGATATAGACAATGGTTTCGTTCAATGCCCGACCGGTTTTGGTGGAGGGTTCAGCTTTGTTAACCTAACCATTCCCGACCAGCAAATCGGTCAGTCGAAATTCGATTTCGTCGACTGGCGCGTGGGTTTGGAATTCGACATCGGCCCTGAAAACATGATCTACGGCAAAGTGTCCACCGGTCATAAATCGGGTGGGTTCAACGATAGTTTCAACGGCTCTGTCATTCCGGAAACTTTCAGTCCGGAAAAACTGGTCGTGTATGAAATCGGCAGTCGTAATGAGTTCGAAGCATTTGGACGCACCGCGATCTTCAATCTGACGGGCTTCTATTACGATTATTCCGACCAGGTTTTTCAGGATCTGACCTGTATCAATCTCGATGATACGCAGACCCCGCCGGTCTGCAACGGCTATTCGCTGGTAAACAGGAACATTGGTGCGTCGCGGATATATGGCGCGGAAGCCGAGTTGCGGCTGAAGCTCCCTGCGAATTATGCACTCGATCTTAATGCCGCATATCTCGATACGAAGATCACCGAAGGCGTTGTCGCGGATGCTCGCGCACAGGATTTCGATGCAGGGGGGGAATCACCTCTAGTCAGCTTGGTTGGCAACCGATTGCCGCTGGCATCCAAGATGAATCTGAGCGCACGCCTTTCTCAGTGGTTCGATGTCGGTTCGGGTGTTTTCGATTGGCAGGCTCTGCTGAACTACCGTTCGTCCTTCTATCTTTCCCAGTTCAATGAAGACGATATCGTTTTCTTGGACGGCGCTCGCCAGAGCGCTCTGGAAGCTGGTTTTCCTGATCTCCAGAAAGGGTTCATTACCCTTAATCTTGGTGCAGGGTACACGATCGGAAATTTCCGACTGGAAGCCTGGGCAAGTAATTTCCTGAATGAGGAAGCATCGCAAAAGGCGCTAGTGGGCTCATCTCTGAATATCCGGTTCCTCAACGATGCCCGGACCTTCGGTGTGCGTGGGCGGGTAACGTTCTGAATGGCATAGAATAAGCAGAGCGAGATCTGTCCGAATGCGGGCGCGAAATTCCCAGTGAATTTCGCGCCCTTTTTGTGGATCCTATGTGTCGAGCGGCGATGCGCGCTCATTCAGCCGGATCATGAGAAGCTCGCGCCTTGCAACGGTTATTTCATGGTTTACCAATATCAGGGCCAAAACGGGTATCTGATTATATGGCATTGGCCGAAACACTTCGAACGCTCCATGTGGAGAAGCCTTGGGGACGCAAGCATCTGCCCGCGCCATTCAACACGCCTTCGGGGCGGGTTGTCGGTGAAATCTGGTTCGACCCGCCGGCAGATGCGCAGGAACTGCTGCTCAAATATATCTTCACCAGCGACAAATTGTCGGTTCAGGTGCACCCCAATGATGAGCAAGCACGGGCTTCCGGCATGGGGCGGAAGGGCAAGGATGAGTGCTGGTATGTGCTCGATGCCGAACCGGGTGCGGTGCTAGGTATCGGTTTCAAAGCGCCCGTGTCGAGTGATGAGATGCGCCGCGCTGCCGAAGACGGGTCGATTATGGATTTGCTGCAATGGCATCCGATAAGATCAGGCGACTTTTTCCATATTCCCGCAAACACGGTCCACGCGATCGGGGCTGGGGTCAGCATTATCGAGATCCAGCAGAATTCCGATACGACCTATCGGCTGTATGATTATGGGCGCCCGCGTGATCTGCATTTAGACGATGCACTCGCGGTGGCGTGTGGTCGGCCCCATGCCCCTTCGCAGCGTCGGCATGTCGAGGATACAGGCAGCCTGCAGCTGATCGATGGGCCATATTTCCGTCTTTGGCGGATGGATGGATCAGCGCCAGATGGCCAGCTTGCCATATCCGGCCGGGCTTTCGTGCTGCCTTATCGGGGCCATGCACTGATTGGTTCCGAACGGGTCGAAACCGGCCAGTGCGCGCTGGTGCACGACGTGCGCAACATATCTTTTGCGCAAGGAGCCTTGGGCTTCGTCGCACAACCTGCGTAGGGGCCCCATCCGGATCACCCTGATCGGCCAAACACCCTTTCCAAAGCCAGTATGGCCAGCAACGACAAACCGAACAGGGGGAGGAGAAGGCCTAGCGCAGCGACGATCGCGATGAACCCGGGCCTGCGCAGGCCGATCGATCCAGCGGGCGCAGCTATGGCCCCCCGGGGCTTTCGCTTGAGCCACATGGCTATGCCCAGGACGGATATCCCGATAAGCGCCAGCGCCGTCAGCAGGCCGAGGATTTGGTTAGCAATGCCGAACAATTGCCCTTCGTGCCAAGCGATGCCGTAATTGATTACCCGGTCGATCGGATGCTTGTCCGCAAAATCGCTGCGGGCGATTTCCCTGCCGTCGATCGGATCGAACGTGACGCTGCGGGTCAGTGGGCGTTTCGGCGTTTCGGTTTTGATCGTCCAGACATCACCCGTTGGCGGGCCGAAGCGTTGCGGAGCATGGGGCGGCAAAATCAGCACGGGGAATGCCATCCGTTCCGCGCTGGCCCGCGATACAAAGCTGGAAAGCGGTAGCGAATCCTCTTTGGTGGAGAATCTCGACTGGCTGGAGGTAGCCGCCATATCGCCATGATCGTGCCCTTCGTGGGCTTGGGCTGCTGGTGCCAGCCAATTGCCTTGCGGTTCGCTGCGAACAGCCTTGGAATCGGAGCCGATCTTCCAGTCCTGCGGACCGTCTATCAGACCCAGTTCGGTTCTGGCCCATTTGAAGGCGCTACCCCACGTTCCCGCCCAAGGCAGCCCGCTCGTCAGCATCAGCAGCACAAGCCCTGCGATCCAGAAGCCGGTGACACGGTGCAGATCTTTCATCAGCGGGCGCCCCCGCAGGGACAGGCGCGGCCATAATGTGCCACCTGCCCTGAAGGGGCGGGGCCACCATAGATAAAGACCACTCAGTATCATCACGATGGTCCAGCTGGCAGCCAGTTCCACGAGGCGGTCTCCCCAATCTCCCAGCAAGAGCGAACCATGGAATTTCGAGATGACAGCGGGAATCCGCCTCGCGGGATTGAGCGTGCCGAGCACCTCACCCTGCGGCGATACGAAGATCTCGGCCAGCGACCCGTCGGGCAGGCCCAGTTGGACCATTGCCGCATCGCCGGGGGTTTCCGGCATGCGGTAATGGTTGAAGCTGCCCTGCGGATACATTGCCTGTGCAGCCTGTAGCTGTTGATCGGCCGACACTGCACCTGCAAGCGACAGCCCGCGATAATCATGCTCTTCCCATCGCTCGATCTGCGGTTTGAAAAGATAGATCGATCCCGTCACCGACAGGATGAGGATGAAGGGCAGCACGAACAGGCCGGCATAGAAATGCCAGCGCCAGATCGTGCGATAGGTTGCAGTGTTGGCCATTCTGATCCTCCCTTAGAAGCGCGCGCGCACGCCACCGAAGACGGCGCGGCTTTCGACGGGATAGAAGACAGCCGAAGACGGCGTGGCCGTGACTGCGGCACTGATGTCGCCGACAGCCTTTTCGTTCAGCAGATTGCGCGCATCGAGGAACAGGTCGACGCCCTCGGTTACTATCGCTCCTGCCGAAACGCCCAGCAGGGCATAACCATCGGTTTTCAGCGTGTTGCTGTAATCCACCCACGCACCCTGGGGCACCCATTCGACATTCGGCGCGACATGGATCCTGTCGGTGCCAAGACGAAGTTCAGCGCGGTAAACATGGCGTGGAACGACCGGCAGGCGATTATCGCCATATTGTGCATCATCGCGGAAGCGGAAGTCGCTATACTGATAAACTTGGCGCAGTTTTGCCCAATCGCTCAGATCGAAGGAGAGCGCCGCTTCAACGCCTTGGTGCACGGTTTCGTCGGCATTGAAGGTCGATGCGGGAATATCGGGCCCGACATTGAACTGCAGCAGTTCACCGCGAATGTCTGCGCGATAGGCGGATACATCCCATTCGGCTATGCCCACCCTTCCGCGTGATCCCACTTCGAAGCTCCAGGAGCGCTGCGGATCGAGATTCACGAAGCTGGCGATCTGCGCAAGTTCGATAAAGCCGGGAAATTCTACCGAGCGGCTGTAATTCGCGAATAGCTGAATGCCATCGACCGGTTCATAAAGCACACCCAGCTTGGGTGAGAACGCGCTGAAATCGGCCGTGCCGGTTACATCGGTATTGCCGCCCCCGAAGCCGTCGAACAAGAGCCGTTGTTCGCGCTTGCCATCGGCGTAGATGCCGCCAGCTATCAGTTGTAGCTGATCCACCGGGCGGAAACGCACTTCGCCGTAGATATTGGCGGTTCGGGCTTCCTGTTTGGCTTCGAAGGTCTTTGCGCCACGATCACCATCGATATTGACGAAGCGTCTCGAATTGACGTCGCCGAAACGGGCTTCCCCGCCCAGCGTCAGCTCGAATGGACCAGCAGCAAAGTCGAAACGGGCATAGAGGCCGCGATCGATCGATTTCTGATCGACTACCTGAAAAATGGGGTGGTTTAGAGACTTGGCGTTGACGAAGACACCGGCATCTAGCTGGCCATCGGCAAAGGTGAACCGCGTGCGATTCTGCAATCGCATGGAATCGATGTCACGGGCCTGATCACCACTGAAATTGCCTGTCTTCGGGGCGGTGAGGACCGTCGCGAGATCCAGCGCGCCGGGCAGCTCCTGCCTGATCCGGTTAATGCTGGCATATGTGCGATTTTCGATCCGGTCGGCGATCTGCAATCCCACATTGCCGTGGAACCGCAGACTTTCACGGTGCGCATGGTCGCGGTCGCCGTTCGAATGGTCATAGCTGACGGCGGCCCAGACATCGCCCGGCCCGCTCACAGCCCCATAGGATGCCAGACCGCGCCAGGTTTCGAAACTGCCGGTATCGCCCCGCAGATATAGTCCGCGCGCAGTCTCACCTGTGGGTGTTACGCCATTGATCGCTCCACCCAGTGTGCCCGAGCCGAAGCGTAGAGCATTGGCGCCGCGATAGACTTCGAGATAGTCGAAGAAGATCGGCTCCAGCTCCTGAAAATCGCCGTTGTCGTCGGCCAGATTGATTGGGATGCCATCCTGCAACAGCGTAAGTCCGCGCATGTGATAGCCGCGCGACAGGCCGGAGCCGCGGATCGAGATACGGACCTCCTGACCATAACGGGGCTGGAGATAGACGCCGGGCGAAAAGGCCAGCGCGTCGCGCAGGCTGACAAGCGATTTGTCGGCATAGTCTTCATGGGTGACAACATCGGTGCCGCCGGGTGTGGCGTTGGCCCGGCGTTCCGCTGCGTTCGCATCGCGCTCGCCGGTGACGATGATGGTGCGATCGCCCGTGGCCGAGGAATCGGTGTCGGATGCCTCGGCGAGGGAGGGCGAGGCAAAGGCAATGGTTGCCGCCGAAAGGGCGAACATTGAATATTTCACGGTAATTCCCCTGATGCGCGGCGCGGCTTGCGCACGCGGTCCCGCGCGAATGATCTGAAAGGTTACGGATTCAGATCGAGGCAGGCGGGCCGCGCAGAGGCGGACGCAGGTAGGGGATCGGGGCAACAGGCAGGTGGCCGAGTGGGGCCAAGCCCAATAGCACGATCGCCGCCAGCGCTATCGCCAGGAACAAGGGTGGTGTGCCACCCAGTGCAGAGTGCGTCAGGCTGGAGAACGCGCAGTGCGGGTCCTTGGCGTCCGGTGAATGCCGGGACTTATCGATATCCGCTTTCATCGGGATGGCGATCGTCGCCAGGCTCCGTTCACCGGTGCCGCCATGACAGATGAAGACTTCGACCATCTTCTCGGCAGAGGGTGCGACCATATATCCGACCGGGATCGCTGCCCGGACGCAGAACGCCAGCACAAGGAGAAACATCAAGGGATAGCGGTGGTCATCAACCAGGCCGCGCACACGTTCCATGGCGGCCTCTTATGCGCTCAAAATCGCGGTGTCAGCACCTATTGCGTAAATTTGGCCTTTAGCCGCCGGTTGCGCTCATATGCCGGGCTACGGCGGGCTCGCGGCGCTCAATGTCGAAATCATGCCTTAACGGCTTGCCTGCAAGCAATCGATCGAGCGCCTGATCGAGCGCTTTGTTGCCTCCTTGGCGTATGATATCGCGTAGTTCGACCTTCTGGTCGTGACCCAAGCACCCGTAGACGGTGCCAGTGGCCGTAATACGGATGCGATTGCAGCCAGAGCAGAAATTGTCGCTCAGCGGGGTGATAAAGCCAACGCGCGTGCCTGTTTCTGCAATGTTGAAATAGCGTGCCGGCCCTGCCGTACGATGGCCAGACGGGGTCAGCGTGAATTTGCGATCCAATCGCGTGCGCACTTGTGTCAGATCGAGATGGCTCGATTTTCGGTCGAGCGAAACCTGGCCGAGCGGCATGGCTTCGATCAATGCAAGGTCGAAGCCGCGTTCGCCGCACCATGCCAGAAGGGCGGGCAATTCCCGGTCGTTAACACCGCGCATTGCCACTGCATTGATGCGGATGGCGAGGCCTGCTGTTCTGGCTGCATCGATACCCCGCATGACCGTGGCGAATTCGTTGCGTCGGGCAAGCTGGGCAAAACGAGCCGGATCGAGGGTATCGAGGCTGACATTGATCCGGCGGACACCGGCTGCGGCCAGATCGTCGGCCAGTTCTGGTAAGAGGGTGCCGTTCGTGGTGAGGGTGACTTCGTCAAGACCGCATTCCCCCAGCTTTGCAAGGCGGGCGACAAGATCGACGATGCCCTTACGTGCCAGCGGTTCGCCGCCGGTGAGACGGATGCGCTTCACGCCGCGACCCACCAGATGACGGGCCAGCTGCTCTATCTCCTCGAAAGTCAGTAAATCGCGCCGCGGCATAAATTGCATGTCTTCCGCCATGCAATAGGTGCAGCGCAGGTTGCAGCGATCCGTAACCGATAGGCGGATGTAGTCGATCCGGCGGCCATGGGCATCCTGCATGGGGTGAGGCTCTACACGGAGATGGGGCAGGTCGAAACGGAATAATCGGCAGGGCCGGGCAGCTGCAGGTGCGAACCGAGCGCTGGATCCTATCCCGAGCTTTGCATCCGTCCGAACAGAGTGGGAAAGAGGCCGACCGAACGGGTCTTGCCTATCGCTTCGGCAACTGCCGGTGGAATGGAAATCTCTGCCGCATGGGCTTGGCCCTCGTTCAGGCCGATTGCCACTACGTAGCTGCCGGGATCGATCACAAAGCTGCCATTGCTTTCGAAACGGCCGAGCTGGTTTCCACCGAGTTCGAAAATCAGGCGGCGGTTCTCGCCAGGAAGCAGCGATATGCGCTGGAAGTCGGCCAGTTCGAACCGCCCGAGCCCGCGGTTATCGGGCCGCTTCAGATACAGCTGGACCGTCTCCAGCCCCTCTCGCTCGCCATTGTTGTGCAACACGCAGCTGGCCACGACGCGGTCGTGGCTCAACTCGATAGTGTGGTCGTCCAGTGCGAATTGCGAAAAGCCAAGCCCGTGGCCAAGGGAAAGACTTGGTCGGCCCTTGTCGAGCAGAGCGATAGGCAGGCGGCCACATGGTGCGAAGGCGCCAGTCAGCACCCGTGCAATCGCATGTCCCGACGCGCTGCCCAAGTCACCGGCGTGGAGGACACAAGGCAGCTTCTCGCCGCAGACATCGGGATCGGTGGGGCGTGAACCGAGTGTAACCAGCACTACATTACGATTTGCCGCGTAGAGCGCGTCGATCAAAGCCTGCGCAGCCTCGCCGAGTTCCCCCGATTCCCCCAGTACTGCCACAACGGTTCGTGAACGGCGAGCTGCTTCGCTCGCCATGCCGATTGCCATTCTGTCGGCGTTGATCAGCTTGCAGTTTTGCCCTTCACGCAGCGCGAGCCCCGGCGCGTATTTGTAATGGAAACCCAGTGCATCGAGGCCTTCGGTCAGGCTGGTCCCCTCCCGACCGTCTCCTGTGCAAAGCGACCGGTCGCTTGCAGCAAGGCCGACTACCAGAGTGTCTCGGGAACATATATCCAGCGGCAGAAGCGCTTGTTTATTGCGCAGGAGGACAATCGAATGCAGTGCGGCATCCAGCGCGACGGCCCGTGCATCCTCGGAAGAGGGTGCGGGCGATGCATGGGTGTCGGGGGCATGGGTGCGAAACAGGCCGAGATCATATTTCGCCCCGATCACCCTGCGGACAGCGTCATCGATCTGCAGCGGTGTAACACGGCCATCTTTCAGGGCTGCCATGACCGTTTCTAGCGAAAGGCCCATGAACAGGGCTGGACATTTTTCCTGCCCTGCGGCGCGGGCGATATCGGTCCATTCTGCAAGGTCTATGCCGTCATATCCACCCGGCCCGCCGATTGAAAAGGCCGGGCTGTCGGAGCTGCCGCCAATGTCAATGGCATCCTGCGTCGCAGGGTCGAGAGCCACGCTGGCGGGCGGCGATTCGCGCAGAACGCCAGCCACCAGACGGAATTTATCGGCCAGAGCTGTCTGCGTCCGGCGTGTGGTCCACGAAGGATCGTCCACCCGCAGACAGGCCAGCAAATTACCGTCCCCGCCGTCTTTGCCCTCAAAGCCGCGCACGCTGGCAGCGGCAAGCGTGCGGGCCAGGAACTCCGATATGCCCCAGGTCCGGGTGATGTCCCGATCGCCAGAAAGATGGCTTAGCAGGACATCCGGGGCCAGCAGCCAGTTCTTTCCCGCCTCGCGCGCTTCTGCGGCGAGGATCGCTGAGGTTCTTTCCACGATTCGGGATTCCCAGCTTGCTGCCAGCGCGAACAGACTGGGCATGACGACGGCAGTCCCGCGCGTGACTTCGTTGCCGAATAGCAGCGGTATACTAAGGCGCGTTTCTTCGACCGTAATTCGTTTCAGCGTGGCGATTTCTGCCTGTGAAATTTCGCCCACTATTCCGCCCAAATGGCCACGTTTCAGCTGATCGCGGATATGCCGGATATCGCTGCTATCGGCAGATGATGGGGCGGGGCGCAGCACGAGTTGACCGACCTTCTCCTCCATCGACATGATGTCGAGCAGGTCTTCGACGAAACGTTCGCGCTCCGCGGAGTGGTTGGGTGGGCGGCTGGCCATTGCCCCGGGCTGTCGGGCACAATGGTAAAGATCAGGTTTGCATTGGCAGATTTCGATATGGCGCAGGCCGACTTGGGGGTATGTGCCTAGAGTGATTTACAGATATAAAAATATCTTTATATCCATCCTCCAATGCGAACCGAAACCATCTTCAGGGCTCTTGCCGACCCCACACGCCTCAGGATCATGCGCCTGCTGGGGTCGATGGAACTTGCCGTAGGCGAAGTGGCCCAGGTGCTGGGGCAGAGCCAGCCGCGCGTGTCGCGCCATATCGGAATTTTGTGCGATGCCGGCCTTGCGGAACGCCGCCGTGAAGGAAGCTGGGTTTTCCTGCGTGCCTGCGCCAACACCAGCGATGCCCCGCCGCTCAGTACCGCGATTGCTGATCTGTTGGCCCAGGCGGAGGCGATTGATATTCAGTTTGCAGAGGAATGCGATCAGGATCGGCGTCGGCTTGCGGAAATTCGCGAGCACCGGGAAAACGAGGCGCAGGCCTATTTTTCCGATCATGCACATGACTGGGATGAACTGCGCCGTCTCCATTCTTCGGATGAAGCCGTGGAGAAGGCATTGGCTCAGGCGTTGGGCAACGAGCCACTTGGCCGCCTGCTCGACATCGGTACGGGCACTGGTCGCATGGCGGAACTGTTCGCGGAACGGGCCGAACGGATCGTGGCGCTGGACAAGAGCCTTGCGATGTTGCGAGTGGCGCGGGCCAAATTGCATCATTTCCCAACCGAGCGGGTGGAACTGGTTCAGGGCGATTTCGGTTCACTGCCCTTCAGCGCGGCGAGTTTCGATACCGTATTGTTCCATCAGGTCCTGCATTTCGCGCAGGTGCCCGGTTCGGTGCTGGCGGAAGCCGCACGGGTCACACGGCCAGAAGGCCGTATCGCGATCGTCGATTTCGCCGCGCACCAGCGCGAAGAGCTTCGTGACCGGCATGCCCATGCACGCCTCGGCTTTGAAGACCGGCAGATGCGCGAATTGCTGGATGAAGCAGGGTTCGATCCGGTTGATCCCATCGCGCTGGAAGATGGCGAGCTTGTAGTGAAAATCTGGATTGCGCAGCGGCGCAGCGAAAGCAGGAAGGCAGCATCGTGAGCCCGACCCTTGATCAGATGCGCGAAGCACAGCGCGCGTTGGAAGCCCCGCTTTTCTCCGGTCTGCCCGGCGATATCGAGGTGAGCTTCGAGTTCTTCCCGCCCAAGAGCGAAAAGATGGGGGAGACCTTGTGGCAGAGTGTGGAAACGCTCGCGCCCCTGGGGCCGCGATTCGCCAGTGTCACTTATGGCGCCGGAGGCTCCACACGCGAACGCACGCATCAGCAGGTGGTGCGGATCCAGCACGAAGCAGGTATTCCAGCCGCCGCACACCTCACCTGTGTCGAAGCGACGCGTGAGCAGGTAGATGAGGTGGCCCGCCATTACTGGGAAGAAGGCATTCGCCATATCGTCGCCCTGCGCGGCGATCCGCCCGACGGACAATCGCGTTATTCGGCGCATCCCGGCGGTTATGCCAATGCCGCCGAACTGATCGCAGGCCTGAAGAAGGTGGCCGATTTCGAAATCTCCGTCGCGGCCTATCCCGAAGTGCACCCGGATTCGTCCGACCGGAAAACCGATCTCGACAATCTGAAGGCGAAATTCGACGCGGGCGCATCGCGGGCCATCACGCAATTCTTCTTTGAACCCGAATGTTTCTTCGATTTCCGCGATCAGGCAGCTGCTGCCGGGATACAGGGCGAAATTGTGCCTGGTATTATGCCGGTGATGAGCTTTGCTGCCGTCCAGCGCATGTCCGGGCTTTGCGGCACGGCCATACCGGACTGGATGGAAGGTCTGTTCGAAGGGCTCGACGAGCGTCCGGAAGCACGCCAGCTCGTCAGCGCTACCATCGCTGCCGAAATGTGCCGCCGCCTTTATGCAGGCGGGGTACGCCAGTTCCATTTCTACACCTTGAACCGCGCCGAGCTGAGCTATGCGATCTGCCACATGCTCGGCCTGCGTCCGAAGGCCCGACCATGACCAAACGCGAAGAATTCGAAGCCGCCGCCAAGCAGTTCATCCTGATCAAGGATGGTCCCTACGGCACCGCCATCCAGCGCGCAAAACTTGCGCCGGAAGACTACGCAGGCGATACCGGGCTGGCGGACGACCAGAAGGGCAATAACGATCTGGTCAATCTGACCCAGCCGCAGGTGATCCGCACGATCTGCGACAGTTATATCGATGCAGGAGCGCATATCCTGGCAACGAATACCTTCAACGCCAATCGCATCAGCCAAGCCGATTACGGGGCTGAAGAGCTGGTGCGCGAGATCAATATATCCGCCGCGCGGATCATCCGCGAAGCGATCGATGCGCGCACAGATGGCGTGCCGCGTTTCGTTGCCGGGGCGGTGGGGCCGACCAACAAGACCCTTTCGCTGTCACCTGACGTGGAAGACCCAGGCTTTCGCGAGGTGACATTCGACGAGATCGTCGATGTGTACCGGGAACAATGCGCCGCGCTGGTCGAGGGCGGTGCCGATTTCATCCTGATCGAAACGGTATTCGATACGCTGAACTGCAAGGCTGCCATCATGGCGGTCAAGCAGCTAGAGCGCGAACTGAACCGCGACATTCCGCTGATGATATCGCTGACGCTGACCGATCTTTCGGGCCGCAATCTGTCGGGCCATACGGTAGAGGCGTTCTGGTACACGGTGAGCCACGCCAAGCCGCTGACCATCGGCCTCAATTGCAGTTTCGGCGCCGAACAGCTTCGCCCGCATGTGCAATTGCTGTCGGACATCGCCGATAGCTGGCTGATGGCCTATCCCAATGCGGGCCTGCCCAACGATCTGGGTGAATATGACGAGATGCCCGAAACGACGGCGGCGCTGACGCGGGTCTGGGCCGAAAACGGTCGCATCAATGCGCTGGGCGGCTGCTGCGGATCGACGCCTGCGCATATCGCGGCCATGGCCAAGGCGGTCGAAGGGCTGGCCCCGCGCAAACGCCCGAGCCGCAATCCCGAAATGCATCTGGCCGGGCTCGAGCCGTTCACGATCGCGGCATGACCGGGTTCGACGTCAGCAAAGTGGTCATCCGGGAGGCCGGGGCAGCGGACGCAGGCCGCCTGTCGCTGGTGGCCGATGCCACGTTTCTGGAAACCTTTGCCGGCATGATCAGCGGCGAGGCGCTGGTCGCGCATTGCGAGCGCGCACATGCGCCGGATTATCTGCGCCAGTTGCTGGCGGCAGGGGCAAAGGCCTGGCTGGCCGACCTGGACGCGGCGCCGATCGGTTATGCGCTGGTCAACCGGCCCGAGCTGGACGCGGCGGAACCCGGCGATATCGAATTGAAGAAGATCTACCTGCTGTCGCGTTTCCACGGCAGCGGCATTGCCGGGCGGCTGTTCGAGGCGGCGCTGGCCGGGGCTGCAGGCCACGACCGCCTGCTGCTGGGAGTGAAGCAGGACAACGAGCGGGCCATCGCTTTCTACAGGAAGCAGGGTTTCGAACAGATCGCCACGCGTCGTTTCGACGTGGGCGGAACCTTTTATGACGACGTCGTGCTGGCGCGCGCACTCGACCGGACTTTGAGATCATGAGCAACAAATCCACCGCCCGGTTCGTCAACATCGGCGAACGCACCAATGTGACCGGATCCGCCCGGTTCAAGAAACTGATCATGGCGGACGATTACGAAACCGCCGTCGAAGTCGCCCGCGAGCAGGTGGAAAACGGTGCGCAGGTGATCGACGTCAACATGGACGAAGGCCTGCTGGACGCCGAAAAGGCGATGACGACCTTCCTCAAGTTGATCGCCGCGGAACCCGATATCGCACGGGTCCCGGTGATGATCGACAGTTCCAAATGGAGCGTGATCGAGGCCGGACTGAAATGCGTATCGGGCAAGCCGATCGTCAATTCCATCAGCATGAAGGAAGGCGAGGACGCGTTTCTGGACCATGCGCGCAAATGCATGGATTACGGCGCGGCGGTCGTCGTCATGGCGTTCGACGAGACGGGTCAGGCCGATACGAAGGAGCGCAAGGTAGAAATCTGCGCGCGGGCCTATGATCTGCTTATCGGCATAGGCTTTCCGCCAGAAGATATCATCTTCGATCCCAATATCTTTGCGGTGGCGACCGGGATCGAAGAACACGACCGTTATGGGCTGGATTTCATCGAGGCCGTTCAGGAGATCAAGGCGCGCTGCCCCTATGCGAAGACCAGCGGCGGCCTGTCCAATCTGAGCTTCAGCTTCCGGGGCAACGAGACTGTGCGCCGCGCCATGCATTCGGTGTTTCTTTATCACGCGATCCCCGCAGGGCTCGACATGGCGATCGTCAATGCGGGGCAGCTCGACGTATACGACCAGATCGACCCCGTGCTGCGCGAAGCCTGCGAGGATGTGATCCTGATGCGCCGGGACGACGCGACCGAACGCCTGATCGATCTGGCCGAAAGCTATAAGGGTAAGAGCGCAGCGGATGAAAAGGCGGCCGAGGAATGGCGCGGATGGGACGTGCGCCGCCGGCTGGAACATGCGCTGGTCAAGGGCATCGATGCGCATGTCGTCGCCGATACCGAAGAAGCGCGCCAGCAGTTCGCGCGGCCCATCGAGGTGATCGAAGGCCCGCTGATGGACGGCATGAACGTCGTCGGTGACCTGTTCGGCAGCGGCAAGATGTTCCTGCCGCAAGTGGTCAAATCGGCCCGCGTGATGAAAAAGGCCGTGGCGCATCTCATCCCCTTCATCGAGGCGGAAAAGGAAGCGGGCGCGCGCGCGAAGGGCAAGATCATCATGGCCACGGTCAAGGGCGACGTGCACGACATCGGCAAGAACATCGTCGGCGTGGTCCTGCAGTGCAACGGATATGAAGTGATCGACCTCGGCGTGATGGTGCCCTGGGCCAAGATCCTCGAAGCCGCGAACGAAAACGATGCCGACATAATCGGTCTCTCGGGCCTCATCACTCCTTCGCTGGACGAGATGGTGACCGTGGCCGAAGAGATGAAGGCGGCGAACATGACCATGCCGCTGCTGATCGGCGGGGCCACCACCAGCAAGGTCCACACCGCGCTGCGTATTGACCCGGCCTATGATGGCCCGGTCATCCACGTGCTCGACGCCAGTCGTGCGGTCGGTGTGGCCAGCCGCTTGCTGTCCGATACGCAGCGCGACGAATTCGTTTCGACCACCGCGGCCGATTACATCCATGTCCGCGACACACGCGCCGGCAAGGGGCAGAGCGAACTGCTCACCCTTGAAGACGCGAGGGCGAATTTTTACGACGCCTATCTTTCCGACAAGGCTGCTCCGCCCCTGCAGCCGGGCGTACATGTGTTCGAAGAATGGGACCTTGCCGAACTGCGAGAGTATTTCGACTGGACACCGTTTTTTCGCGCCTGGGAACTGCACGGAACCTATCCGAAGATCCTCGACGACGAGGTGGTTGGCGAAAGCGCGCGCAGCCTGAAGGCCGATGCGGATGCCATGCTTGACCGGGTCATTGCTGAAAAATGGTTTACTGCCCGCGGCGTGGCCGGTTTCTGGCCCTGTGCCCGCGATGGCGATGATGTCACCCTGCACGATGCCGAGGGCGAAACGCACACCATACTGCCATTTTTACGCCAGCAGGTGAAGAAGAGCCGGGACCGAGCAAGTATGTGCCTGGCCGACTTCATAGACCCGGCAGGCGACTGGATGGGTGGCTTTGCCGTTGGTATCCACGGCATCGAAGAGCATTCGAAGCGTTTTCTCGCCGACAAGGACGATTATTCCGACATCCTGCTGAAGGCGCTGGCGGATCGTTTTGCGGAAGCCTTTGCCGAGCGACTTCACCAGCATGTCCGCACCGAACTGTGGGGTTATGCACCGCAGGAACAACTGACCAACGAAGCGCTGATCAAGGAAAAATATCGTGGCATCCGTCCGGCGCCCGGCTATCCTGCCTGTCCCGACCACAGCCTCAAGCCGGTCCTGTTCGACCTGCTCGATGCGGAAGCGAATACCGGCATCACTCTGACCGAGAATTTCGCCATGTATCCCACGGCGGCCGTGAGCGGGTTCTATTTTGGCCATCCCGAAGCACAATATTTCGGGGTGGCGCGTATTGGGCGCGATCAACTGGAAGACTATGCGCGGCGGCGCGGCGTCGATATGGCGACAGCCGAACGATGGCTGCGACCCAATCTGGACTGAGCGCGGTGCCCAAGGGGCGGCTGGTGACGATCGGCGGCAGCCTTCTGTTTGCCGCCTGGCTTGCGCTGGCGCTTGTCGTCGCCTTCGATACCGAACTTTTGCGCAACCTGTGGTTTCTGCCAGGCATCGGCGTGATCGGTGCGATTATCGCAAACACATCTGGAACCGGTGGGGGCGTAGTTTTCGTGCCGGTATTCAATGTTCTGCGCGATTGGTCCATCATGGATCTGCAGCCGCTACAAATTGTCGGCGTATCGATGGCAATCCAAAGCTTCGGCATGACCATGGGGGCGTTGCGCTGGACCGAGCGGCTCTATCACCAGCCTGAACCTGGCGCTTTGCACGCCCGTGTTGCTCCGCGCGATTTCTTTGCGGTTGCTCTGGCGGTTCTCGTTCTGTCGCTTCCTGCGATGCTGTTGACGCAAAGGCTGACATCGTTCGACCAGCATGCAGTGCTGCTGGGTTACAAGACGTTCTCGATCCTGTTGGGCCTGGCCCTGATAGCTTCCACCTGGACGGTAAATCTGGCGCGCCCGGAGCGCGAAAGGCTGCAGCGGGCGGACCTTGCAGTTCTGCTTCTGCTAGCCATACCAGGCGGCATCCTGACTGCGCTGTTTTCCGTGGGCGTTGGCGAACTCGTCGCACTTTATCTTTTCATCCGCCACTACCCGGTTCTGCTCTGTACCGGCGCGGCCTGCCTGATTTCGTCGATCAGCGTGATTGCAGGATCGCTGTGGCACATCGAAGCAGGTACTATCCAATGGGAAGTCGTCCTGCTTGCGGCACCGGCAGCCGTGGTCGGCGGATTTCTGGCCCGCCCGATAGCTTTGTGGCTGGGCGCACGCCGCCTGAAGACACTCGATGGCGCATGGATTGTCGCCTCGGCGGCCTATTTGTTGTGGTTGAACAGAATTTGATGCAGCTCTGCGATTGACCGAAACCGCCGAATGTCGCAGTGCGGCACGCGTCGGCGGCAGAAGCGATTCTGCGGCAGGCGCGCACGGGAGAGTTCGGATGGCAGCGTCCATCCGGCGCCGAAGGAGCAACCGCCCCGGAAACTCTCAGGCTAAACGGACCGTGCGCACCATCGGCACTCTGGAAAGCGTCTCCGCTTCGGCGGTGACCACCGAAGGGGTAAGCGCACCCATTAGTGCGTCAGTCTCTCAGGTTTCCCGACAGAGGGGGCATGGGTTTTCAGCGCACCTTTGCGGGGCGCTCCCATGCTTTGCGAAGGACGGGATTTGAGCGACGAAACCGAAGACACGATTGCCGAAACAGAAGCGCTGCCGCTGGATGCGTGGCATCGCCGAAAGGGCGCGCGGATGGTGCCCTTTGCGGGCTATCACATGCCCATTCAGTTCGAAGGCATCGTTGCCGAACATAACTGGACCCGCAGTCAGGCGGGCCTGTTCGATGTAAGCCACATGGGCCAGATCATGGTGACAGGCGAAAAGGCCGCCGAAGAGCTGGAGAAGCTGCTTCCTGGCGCGATCGCCACGCTGAAGCCGGGCAAGGTGCGCTATTCGCTGTTGCTGGACGAGGATGGCGGCATCCTCGATGATCTCATGGTCACCAATGCCACTCCCTGGATCGAAGCGGACGAGGAATCTGCCACTGAAGGGCATTGGGGTGAGCCTGCCTATTACCTCGTCGTCAACGGCGCGACCAAGTGGGAAGACATTGGCCATTTGCGCGAATTTATTGATGATGACGTGACGCTCACGCATATGGACGAACACGCGCTGATCGCATTGCAGGGTCCCAATGCGGCCACCGCACTCAACCGCGTGATGCGCAATGTCATCGACGACATGGTCTTCATGGAAAGCGTGACGCATGAATTCGGTGAATGGCCGCTCCGTATTACCCGCTCGGGCTATACTGGCGAAGACGGTTTCGAAATCTCGGTCCCGGCAGAATTTGCTGAAAGCCTTGCTGATCGCCTGTGTGCGGAAATCGAAGTGCGCCCGATCGGCCTGGGCGCGCGCGACAGCCTGCGGCTCGAAGCCGGCCTTCCGCTCTATGGCCACGACATCACGACCGAAACCGATCCCGTCTCTGCCGATCTAGGTTTCGCGCTGACGAAGACGCGCCGCGAACGAGGTGGCTGGATGGGCCACGAAAAGGTCATGGAGGTGCTGGAAAACGGCCCTGCACAAAAGCGCGTCGGCCTTGCCATCGAGGGGCGAATGCCTGCTCGTGAAGGTGCGCCGATCTATTCCGGCGACAAGCAGGTTGGCCGGATCACTTCGGGTGGGTTCTCACCCACACTCGAGCGGCCCATTGCCATGGGTTATGTGGATACAGGGCTTGCTGCCGAGGGAACTGAACTCGAAGTCGAGGTTCGTAATAAGAGATTGCCCGCGAAGGTCGCAAAGCTGCCCTTCGTCCCACATCGCTATCACAGAGGAAACTGACCGATGGCCCGTTACTTCACTGACGAACACGAATGGATAGATGTTGAAGGCGAAACCGCTACAGTCGGCATCACCGATTACGCCCAAGGCCAGCTCGGAGATATTGTCTTCGTAGAGTTGCCAGATGTCGGCACGGTCCTGGACAAGGGCAAGGATGCCGCAGTGGTGGAAAGCGTTAAGGCTGCCAGCGACGTTTACGCACCCATCAGTGGCGAGGTCATGGAAACCAATGCCGCGCTCGAAGACGATCCGGCGCTGGTCAATACCTCGCCCGAAGAGGATGGCTGGTTCTTCAAAATGGCCATCGGCGACAAGTCGCAATTCGAAGGTTTGATGGACGAAGCCGGCTACAAGAGCTTCTGCGACGGGCTCTGATCACCCTACCCTCCTGCGTCTGGGAAAGGCCATGGGTGAGCAAATGAACGAAGGCCCAACCCCACTTCGATTGAGACCGCTTCGCAGCCCAAGCCTCGCTCCCTTCTCTCGCGGGAACGGAGAACTGGAGTAAAAATGCGCTACCTACCCCTGACCGATAGTGATCGTTCGGCAATGCTCGGCGTCATCGGCGCGCCCGATGTGAACGCTCTGTTTGTCGATGTGCCTGAAGAGGCGCGCCTGTCTGGACCGATCGAAGGCTTGCCGATGCATGCCAGTGAAATGGCTGTCGAGAAGCATATGCGGCTTCTATCGAAGAAGAACCTCGCGGCGTCCGATGCAGCTTTCTTCCTCGGGGCAGGGGCTTACAAGCATCATGTCCCGGCCAGCGTCGACCACATCATCCAGCGCGGCGAGTTCCTGACCGCCTACACGCCCTATCAGCCCGAAATCGCTCAGGGCACACTGCAGATGTTGTTCGAGTTCCAAAGCCAGGTTGCGCGGCTTTACGGCTGCGCAGTGGCCAACGCCTCGATGTACGACGGTTCGACCGCTTGCTGGGAAGCAGTAGCGATGGCGGGCCGCGTTGCGCGGGGCAAGAAGCACAAGGTCGTGCTTTCGGGTGCGCTGCACCCGCACTATGCCGAGGTTGTGAAAACCATGGCCAAGTTCACTGACGACGAGATCGCCAGTGCTCCGCCAAGCCTGACCGCAAAGCCCGACGATGCCGGTCTGATTGCCCGGATCGACGAGAGCACGAGCTGCGTCGTGGTGCAATATCCCGACATTCTTGGCCGTCTGCCGGATCTCGCCAAGATTGCCGAGGTCGCGCACGACAAGGGGGCCCTGCTGATCGCGGTCAACACGGAACCGGTGGCGCTGGGCGCGATCAAGTCGCCCGGAGAGCTGGGCGCGGACATCGTTGTCGGGGAAGGCCAGTCGATCGGCGTTGGCCTGCAATTCGGCGGCCCCTATCTGGGTCTGTTCGCAGTGCGCGACGAAAAGCTGGTCCGGATGATGCCGGGCCGTCTGTGTGGCGAGACCGTGGATGCAGAGGGCAAGCGTGGCTTCGTGCTGACGCTCTCGACCCGCGAACAGCATATCCGCCGCGAAAAGGCGACGAGCAACATCTGCACCAACTCCGGCCTCTGCGCGCTTTCCTTCAGCGTGCACATGACGCTGCTGGGCGAAAAGGGGCTGCGGAACCTGGCGATGGAAAATCACCGCCTTGCCTGCCTGGCCGCCGACCGGCTGGCCAAGGTTCCCGGCGTCACGGTGCTGAACGATGCATTCTTCAACGAATTCACTCTGCTGATCGAAGGCGATGCGCGGATGATCGTGCGGGATCTGACCAAGCGCGACATTCTCGCCGGCGTTGCCCTTGGCCGCCTGTTCCCGGGCAACAATTCCCTGAGTGAGGGCCTACTTGTCGCGGTCACCGAAACTACCACCGAGGAGGACATCGAAACCCTTGCCTCGGCACTTGAGGAGGTGCTGGCATGAGCACACCTAATGCATCGGGCTGGAAGCCCGGCACCCCTGTCGACGGTCACAACGCCATGAGCGGCCCCGATACCGCCACCGGCAATCGCGCGCTGATGCTGGAAGAGCCGCTGCTGTTTGAGATCGGATCGGTGGAAACGACCGGTGTTGATTTCGCATTCGCCGCCAAGCTGGACCTTGCTGGGGTCGAACAGCCGGTACCGCCAAGCGCCGCCCCTGCAAACCGCCTCGGCGGATTGGAGCGGACGGAGGCCATCGGCCTGCCCGGACTGACCGAGCCGGAAACGGTCCGCCATTACACGCGCCTCAGCCGCCAGAACTATGCGATCGATCTCGGCCTGTTCCCGCTCGGATCGTGCACGATGAAGCACAATCCGCGCCTGAACGAAAAGATCGCGCGCATGCCGGGCTTTGCCGATGTCCACCCGCTGCAGCCGGTCGATACCGTGCGCGGCGCGCTGGAAGTCGCCAACGAACTGGCGCATTGGCTGATCAAACTGACCGGCATGCACAGTGTCGCAATGAGCCCCAAGGCTGGTGCCCATGGCGAGCTGTGCGGTATCCTGTGCATTCGCGCCGCACTTGAAGCGCGCGGTGACGCACGCGAAGTGATCCTGGTACCCGAAAGCGCGCATGGCACTAACCCCGCCACCGCCGCTTTCGCCGGCTACGAGATCGAGGACATTCCCGCTAACAAGGACGGCCGCGTCGATCTCGACGCGCTGAAGAGCCGCCTC
Organism: Pseudomonadota bacterium; assembly: GCA_023394965.1. Lineage (GTDB taxonomy): Bacteria > Pseudomonadota > Alphaproteobacteria > Sphingomonadales > Sphingomonadaceae > Qipengyuania. The sequence continues at coordinate 53,217 of JAEWZX010000034.1, forward strand.
GGCCCCGATGTTGCGGGGGTAATGATCACCAACCCGTCGACCCTCGGTCTGTTCGAGCGCGACCTGAAAGCGATTTCCGATGCGGTCCACGAGGTCGGCGGCTTCGTCTATTGCGACGGGGCGAATTTCAACGCCATCGTCGGCAAGGTGCGTCCCGGCGATCTCGGCGTCGACGCGATGCATATCAATCTGCACAAGACCTTCTCCACGCCGCATGGAGGTGGCGGTCCGGGTTCGGGTCCGGTGGTACTTAGTGAAGCATTAAGCCCCTTCGCGCCGTTGCCGTACACGGCACGCACCAAGGATGGAGTGGTGCATCTGGTCGAGGAAGAAGGGGCGGCAGATTTCGCTGAAGAGCATTTCGGCCGTGAGCTCGCCCATTTCGGGCGTATGACCGCCTTCCACGGCCAGATGGGCATGTTTACCCGCGCACTTGCCTATATCCTGAGCCACGGTGCCGATGGGCTTAAGCAAGTCGCTGAAGACGCGGTGCTCAACGCCAACTATGTACTGCGCAGCCTGGAAGACGTGCTCGACGCGCCCTTCGGACATAGTGGGCCATGCATGCATGAAGCGTTGTTCAGCGATAAGGGCTTCGCCGAGGGGCTGACCACGCTCGACTTGGCCAAGGCAATGATCGATGAAGGCTATCATCCGATGACCATGTACTTCCCGCTGGTGGTGCATGGCGCGATGCTGATCGAGCCGACCGAGACCGAAAGCAAGGCAGCTCTCGACCAGTTCATCATGGCGTTGCGCAGCGTAGCGGAACGGGCCAACGCGGGCGACAAAAGCCTGAATACTGCTCCGCATTACGCCCCCCGCCGCCGGCTTGATGAAACACAGGCCGCGCGAAAGCCGGTGCTTGCGTGGAACGATTCAGCCATGACATGATCGCGGGCGAGGGAGGACTCGCTCATGGTGCGATCGTCTGTACTGGCCCTGTGTGCTTCGGTGTTGATTGCGGCGGATTATCCCGATCCGCCTCCCGTACTTGCACCCCATTTCGATGACGGCAAATTCGTACCGGGTAGTTTCGGATGGATGCGGGGCAAGTTCCCGGAAGCGACGGAGGCCGAAAAGACCGCCACCGCGCAGGTGGAGGACTGGGTCAAGAAGTGCTTTGAGGAAGGAGGAGAAAGCGCCGTGGAGGCGCTTGCGGAGCGAGGCGTATCGGTGGCTGATCCTTGGCGCTTAGGCAGCGTTCCGTTGATATGCGCGCTGGTCAGCACGCGTCCCGCTAATCTCTCGGCCTTCAAAAGCTTCGACCGATTTCAGGAGGTTCTGGGCCGCACAAAGCCGATAGTTGCAGCTTTTCTATTCGCTGCCGAAAGCGCCGAAGCTACCGTGGCCGAGGAAGAGGGGCTGCTGGCCGACCAACTGAGAGAATGTGTTGTACGCGACCAAGTATTGCGCAAGGCCATGGCGTGGGTTTCTCGCCCGGACTCGGCTTTACCGCAGCTGAGTGAAGCGCAAAAGCCCATCTTCATGGCCCTGTTGGGACAGGAGGTGACCCGTGTCGATACAGCGAATACTCTTTGGCTGAAGCAGACGGTAGAGCAAAATGGCTGGCCGACTGTTTCGACGGTAGGTGAAAAGGGTTCTGCTCGGGCTTGGCTACTGGTTCAGCACGCTGACCACGATCCGGTGTTTCAGTTCGATGTGTTGAGGCTCATGGAACCGCTGGTGGCGCAGAAAGAAGTCAGCCCTGCCGACTATGCCTATCTTTACGACCGAGTTATGCTCAAGCTGACTGGCAAGCAGCGCTATGCCACTCAGATGTGGTGTCAGAATGGGCGGATGGAACCGCAGCCGGTGGAAGATGAAAAGAAGGTAGAGGCACTACGCGCGGAGATGCAGCTCGAACCGCTCGCCGACTATCGCAAGCTATTCCCCGATAGCTGTTGAAGTAATCGCTATCGCTCTTCGACAGTGGGGGCTTGTGGTTGCCCCGGCTTTGCCTTCACCGTGATCGTAATCTGCGATAGCGAGATGATGGCGACCCAGAAGCCAATTACCGACAGGGCGCTGGATCCTAGAACGGTCAGAGCTGCGCCTTTCAGGCCGTTCCAGTCCATCGCCACATCCAGCAATGCGAGCGACAGGACAGTGGGGACGGCGCGCATGATGAATGCGGTGCCTGCCCGTCCCGCGCTGACCAGAAGCGACTCCAGGCTCGCCCCGACCAGTTCGATGGCCCCGGCAACGGCCAAGATCACCATCGCCCAGTAAACGACGCCGAACTCTTCGCCTGCAATCGTATTCAGTGCCCAGCGACCGAAAAACAAGGTGACCAGCACCGCAAGAATGCCAGCTACCAATGCGATATTGGCCATGCGGCGCGCCATATCGTGAGCGGTATCCTGAGCATGCACAAGTTCAGGGTAAATTGCCTTCGACACCGCCTGCGCCAAGCTGACCAACGCCTGCCCCAACTGGCTTGCAACGCGGAAGCCACCGGCTGCGGTTTCCCCGCCGATCGCGCCCACCAAAAGGATCATGACCTGCTTTGCGCCGACATTCAGGCTACCTGACATGTTGGTCGACCAAACGAACTGCCAAGCCCCCGGATGGGCTGCTGGAATGTGTTTCAGGCTGATGCGTGAAAGGTCGATCCTTTCCATCCTGCCGGCAGCAATCCACAGCGCGGCCGCCACGGCGATTTCGGCTGCTGCCCAAGCGAGGATGAACCCGGTAACGGTCGGTATCGCAATAGCGGCCAGTCCGGCACCAATCGCGCGGACGATCGGCTGGGCTGTTTCTGCTGCGGTCGCACGCGCATAGGCGAAACGCAGGCGCAGAAGACCAGTAGGAGTAGTGCGGATCGTCAGGAGAGATATGACGCAATAGCCGAAGGCAACCGGCAGCAGACCCGAAGGTAACGGAAGCCAAAACGGCGCAGTCCAGACCAGCAGGCCCGCAAGCACCAGCCCGAACAGTACGGAAAGCATGTCGAGAGCAATGGCGAAACCTGTTGCATCACCCGGGCCGCCCTTGTCCGCGCCCCAGCGTACAACGAACTGCCAAGTCTGGAAGTTGGCCAGACCGGTGACCGTCTGGCCCAGCGCCAGGATAATGGCGAAATAGCCGAAACCGTCCAGCCCGAGTGTACGCGTCGCCAGGGCAAGATAGGCGATGCTGAGCACTGCGTTGATGCCGCGCCCCGTCAGAAGCCAACCGATATTACGGATCAGGCGCTGCATAGCAGGAGCGGTGGTATCAGGCCGTGGCGAGCCGCTTCATCAGCAGCTTCTCGGTAACATGGAAGGTACGTTCATTATCGACGTCGATGGCGCAATAGCCATTTTCCATCTCCAGCGGCACGAGCTTGAAGCCAAACCTGCGCGAGACCTGCCCGAATAGCTTTTCCTTGGTCCCCCAGCCGAGGAAGAACCGGATGAGATTAATCATGCCGAATGCTTTGGCAATTCGGCCCGGATATTTAACGAACTGTCCGCCGCTGCGCATAATCTCCGCTGCCGAAAGCGCCTGCGCATTGCCGATCCAATATGTGTTACAGTTGGAGTATCCACCATCGGAAAATTCGTAGAACTTTTTCTGGCCAACCGGATCGGCGGCGATGACGTCTTCCTTGCGAGCGAGTGCGGCCGCGGCACCAGCATTGCTGGCAATAGCCTTGTCAGCGAACTCGGTAAAATCCTGCGGCAACCACAGGCAATTGTCTGCGGTTGTGATGAGTATCGGATAGCTTGCCCCTTCCGCCCCGGCGAACACGCTGTCGACGAGGTTGAAAGCGCCCGGTTTGAATATGAGCCGACCTTCCGCGATCAATTTAGCGATTGCTGGAAGAGCCGCGATTTCAGCGATTTCGTGCGCGACGATACGGATTTCGCCGATGCGAGGACTTTTCGCGATGTTCATAACCACGCGCTCGATCATCGGCATGTCGCCGACGGGAACAACACATTTCTGTGCTACTCCGGCGCGTGCGGCGAGTGGGTCGAGAACGCCGGAGCGCCTCCCTGCCATGATCAGAGCGGTAACCTTGCCATCGTTTTCGCTAGTCATGGGCGCGCAGATAGGCACGATTGACGCGGTTGTCACTCTCCTAGGGTTTGGGCACGGGGGGCAGATGCGGATTATCTTTTCTCGCAAGGGTTTCGACAGCGCATCTGGCGGAGGGCCCTCGCCGATCGTCGATGGTCGGCCGATCAGCCTGCCGATACCGGCAGGTGTTGCGTCGCGGACAACCTATGGCGATCTGGCGTTGGGCGATTTGGCAGCCAGGGCGAGCAGGGGACGATTGGGGGCGCAGGATTTGTGTCATCACGATCCAATGTTTCTGGAGAACGGAACCTGCCTGTTCGGACAATGCGGCGCGGCGCAGACGCATCTTGCCAATCGCAGGGTCGGGTTAGGGGACGTTTTTCTGTTCTTCGGCTTGTTTCGTGAGGAAGGCAGTGAGCCTCATCACCGTATTTTCGGCTATCTCGAGGTGGCCGAAATCGTTGCATTGGTCGACGGAGTACCGGACCACCTGGCGAGGCATTACCACCCGCACACGCTGGCGCTGCATGCGTCGAATGACATGATTTATGCGGGGCGTGGCGAACAGGCGCGGCGGGCGAGTGATACACTGCGGCTGACCGTTCCGGGACGGTCTCCGTCGCTCTGGAACAGGCCATCCTGGTTGACCCGTGGAGGGCTGAGCTATCATGACCGGCCAGATCGCTGGTTGCGTGGTAGGCAGTTGAAAAGCGTGGCGCGCGGGCAGGAATTCGTGGCCGATATCGGCCGACGAAAGGCCCCGCGCGAATGGCTCGCGCGGGTCTTGGCAGAGATCAGAGCGTCTTGATGATGGCCGAGAAATCGAGTCCGGCATTGTCTTCCGCAAACTGTTCGTAAAGCTCTTTCGCGTGGGCTCCGAGTGGGGTGGCCGCATCGGCGGTTTGCGCCGCCTCCATGGCGAGGCGCAGGTCCTTGAGCATAAGCCCGGTCGCAAAACCGCCTTGGTAGTCCTTGTCCGCCGGACTTTCGACGCCGACGCCAGGCAGGGGGGTGTAGGCATTGAGGGACCAGCAGTAACCCGAGGACTGGCTGGAAATCTCGTAGAATTTCTGCGGATCGAGCCCCAGCTTCTCCGCCATTTTCATGGCCTCCGCCGTTCCGATCATCGAAATGGCGAGCAGCATGTTGTTGCAGATCTTTGCGGTCTGGCCTGCGCCTGCGTCACCGGCGTGGATCACGGCCTTGCCCATCGCGTTCAGCACTTCCTCGGCGCGCTTGAAAGCGGTGTCGGTGCCGCCGACCATGAAGGTCAGCGTGCCGCCATTGGCAGCAGCGATGCCGCCCGAGACAGGCGCGTCGACCATATCGAAACCCTTGTCGGTCGAGCGTGTGATCACGTCCCGAGCAGTCGCCACATCGATGGTCGAACAGTCGATGAACACCGCACCGTTCGGCGCATGGTCGAACACGCTGCCTTCATACACCGATTTCACGATTTCGCCATTGGGCAGCATGGTGATGACCGCTTCGACACCTTTTACGGCTTCGGCAGCATCGGTGAAGGGGGCGCAGCCATTGTCTCTGGCGATCGCGAGAGCATCTGCCGAGAGATCGAAGGCGTTCACGTCGTGACCCGCCTTGACGAGGTTCGCGGCCATCCCGCCGCCCATGTTGCCGAGGCCGATAAAGGCGATTTTCATTGTGGTTTCCTCTTCCAACGTCATTGCGAGCGGTGATGCCGCGCGACAATCCATGGCGGAGTTCCATTCCCTGACGCGGCACCATGGCTTGCCACCGTCATCAGCCGCTCCTCGCTATAGCAAGGAGCGGCTGAGCTTTACCTTCCCTTCCACTTGCCCTCGCGCTTCTCGACGAAGGCGGCCATGCCTTCCTGCTTGTCTTCGCTGGCGGTGAGGATCTGGAAAATGCGGCGTTCGATGATCAGGCCCTGGTCGAGGCTGGTTTCGAAGGCGGCGTTGACCATTTCCTTGTTCGCGATGGCGGCCATCGGCGGCATGCTGGCGATCTGAGTTGCGGTTTTCATCGCTTCGTCGAGCAACTGGTCGTGCGGCACGATCCGGGCGACGAGATTGCTGCGTTCGGCCTCTTTGGCATCCATCATGCGGCCGGTCAGACACATTTCCATGGCCTTGGACTTGCCGACGGCCTTGGTCAGGCGCTGTGAGCCGCCCATGCCCGGCGCAACGCCCAGCTTGATTTCCGGCTGGCCGAACTTGGCGTTTTCGCTTGCAATGATGAAATCTGCCATCATGGCAAGTTCGCATCCACCGCCGAGAGCAAAGCCGTTGACCGCGGCGATCCAAGGCTTGCGGGTTTTCTTGACGATCTCGCTGGTCCAGGGGCTGAAGAAATCATCGAGATAGAAGTCTGCTGATTGCTTCTCGCTCATTTCCTTAATGTCGGCACCGGCGGCAAAAGCCTTGTCGCCCGATCCGGTCAGCACGGCGCACAGCTGGCTGCTATCGGCCTGATAAGCGGCGAAGGCGGCGATCAGTTCTTCGAGAATCTTGCTGTTGAGAGCATTCAGGGCTTTGGGACGGTTGAGGGTGATCAGCGTTACCGCATCGCGGGTTTCGACTGTGATGGTTTCGTAGCTCATATTTTCTACCTCTCGTCATTCCCGCATTTGCGGGAAACCAGGGTTGCAAGGCACATCGTCTCTCTGGAGCCCGCCTTCGCGGGGGTGGCGACACTATGAATTCAGGGGCGCCCACTCTTCCTCTTGGGGAAGGGGAGCGAAAATCCGGTCCAGCAAATCCTCCCCCACGCCTTCGGGCGTTGCCGGGTCCCATTTGGGATCGTGGGTCTTGTCGACGATCACTGCGCGCACACCTTCGGCAAAATCGGGCCGGGTCAGTACGCGCGAAGCGATGCGGTATTCCATGCGCATGTTGTTGGCAAAACTGTCGAGCTGTTCGCTTTGCGCCAGCTGTCGCAGCGCGACCTTGCAGGTCTGCGGGCTCTTGGTGCGCAGGGTGGCGAGTTCCTTCGCTGCCCATTCGCTGTCGTCCGCTTCCAGGCTGGCGAGGATGTCCTCGTAGCGGTTGGAGGCGAAGTGCTTCTTGATGGCAGCTTCGTTGCTTTCGATGCGCGCGGCTGGCGGGGTCTTGGCCAGGGCGCTCAGCACCTGCCCTGGTTCGTGTCCGGCAGCGATGCGTGACTTCGCCTCCGCCAGGTCGGCAGGATCGAGATAGTGAGTGGCAATTCCCGCCCAGACGCATTCCGCACCGTCGAGCCGTGCGCCGGTCAGCGCCAGGAACTGCCCTAGCCGCCCGCCAAGGCGCGACAGGTGCCAGCCGCCCCCCACATCGGGGAACAGGCCGATGCCGGTTTCCGGCATGGCAAAACGCGTGTTTTCGGTCGCGACGCGATATTTGCACGGCATGGCAATGCCGACCCCGCCGCCCATGGTGATGCCGTCCATGAAGGCCACGATGGGCTTTTCATATTCGAACATCTGGTGGTTGAGCTGATACTCATCGTGGAAGAAGGCGCGCCCGCTTTTGCCATCGTCATTGAGTGCTGAATGGCGCAGCAGGTTGATGTCGCCCCCGGCGCAGAAGCCGCGCCCTTCGGCATGGTCGAGGATGACGGTCTTTACCGCATCCTCATCGGCCCAGCCGGTCAGCGCGGCGCTCATCGCGTGGCACATGTCGAGCGTCAGCGCGTGCAGCGCCTTGGGGCGGTTGAGGGAAATATGGCCGGTCTGGCCATGCACATGCGTATTTACTTCCTGGGTCACTGGCGCAACATCTCCCGTCCGACGATCATTCGCATGACCTGATTGGTACCTTCGAGGATCGAATGGACGCGCAGATCGCGCCAGAAGCGTTCGATCGGATATTCCTTGAGATAGCCGTAACCGCCGAACAGCTGCAGCGCATTGTTGACGACATTGCTGCCGCTGTCCGTTGCCAGTCGCTTGGCCATCGCGGAAAACTTGCTCTTGTCGGGGGCATTGTCGGTGACCTTGGCCGCCGCGAGGTAGAGGAGGGCCCGCGCTGCCTCCAGCTCGGTTGCCATGTCGGCGAGCATGAACTGTGTGTTCTGGAAATCTGCGATTGGCTGGCCGAACTGCTGGCGTTCCCTGGTGTAGTTGACCGCTTCATCGAGGCAGCGCTGCGCCCCGCCCAGCGAACAGGCACCGATGTTGAGGCGACCCCCGTCGAGGCCCGCCATGGCGTAACGGAAGCCATCGCCTTCTGGCCCGACGCGATTGGCGACCGGCACGCGCGCATCTTCGAAAATTAGCTGTGCAGTGGGCGAGGCGTTCCAGCCCAGCTTCTTCTCCGGCTTGCCGAAGGAAACGCCAGGCGTGTCTTTGTCGATGACGAGGCAGCTGATGCCTTTCGTCTTGTGTTCGCCGGTGCGGACCATGGTGACATAGACATCGTTGAAGCCGCTGCCCGAAATGAACTGCTTGGTGCCGTTCACGACGTAGTGATCGCCATCCAGCTTCGCGCTGGTCTTGAGGCCTGCAGCATCCGATCCGCTACCAGGTTCGGTCAGGGCATAGCTGGCGACCTTGTTCATGGTGACGAGGTCGGGAAGATACCGGCCTTTCAGCTCCTCGCCGCCGAACCGGTCGATCATCCATGCGGCCATGTTATGGATCGAGATGAACGAACTGGTCGCCGCGCAGCCATAGGCCATGGCTTCCATGATTAACGCCGCTTCCAACCGCCCCAGACCGATGCCGCCGCTTTCTTCGCTGACATAGATAGAACCGAAGCCGAGTTCTGCACTCTGTTTGATCACGTCGATCGGGAAGTGCGATGTTGCGTCCCATTCCCCGGCGAAGGGGGTGATGTTGTCGGCTGTGAAACGCTGCGCCATTTCCTGGATCTGCAGCTGCTCTCCAGTGAGCTGGAATTGTCCTGAATTCGTAGTCATGGGGGCGCTGTAGCGCTGCCGGACTGACGAGGGAAGGGGGCCTCACCCAGAGGGTGGGGACCGATCCCTTCACTATCGTCTGAAGGGATCGGCCACGACTATTCAAATTAGAATTTTCCGCGCGTTTTTTCCACTTGTGACGCAATAGACGCCATGGAAAACATGGAAATGCCGCTAAAAATCAACTCGATCCCCAGGAACAGGCCGAGAATGCTCATGGCCGACTCCGGGAAATCTGCAAAGATCAGCACTGCCAGAAGGACTGAAATGGCGCCGGACAGCAGCATCAGCCAGAACCAGTCCGTGCCGCGCATATCGAAGGCCGACAGTATACGCGCCATTCCGGAAATGAGGATGATGCTGGCGACCAGCAGCGTCAGTGTCATCACCCCGGCCAGCGGATTGGCAATCAGCGAAATGCCGAGGAGGAGAGCTGCCAAGCCGAAGATGGCCATGAACATCTTCTGACCGGTGGTGATCAGCTGGAATGCGCCGATTACGGCAAAAATGCCGAACACGATGAAAGACCAGGCGGCGAGGAAATTCACCGCAAGGGTGGCGGGCAAGGGGTTGAGGACAGCGAAAACACCGCCGATCACCGCGACAATTCCACCGATTATCCACCAGTTACGTGATTTCATTTTGATCGATCCCTCCACAATCTCTGCGTCACCCGACGGCAGCCACTATCACGAAGCACGAGTCGGACCATACGAAATTCACAGGAGGTCGGTTATGCTGGCCGGGATTACGCCTGGGGTGGATCGGGCTGACGGCTGACAGTTGTCCCATTTAATCGAGGGTCGCAGTGCCAGCCGTCATTTTGCCAGATCTCAACTGGTACAGCGTTTATAGACGCGCGGCTTGTCTCGACCTTCATTGTCGGTGACGGTGAGCGTCTTGGTCACCGGATCGACCGCAAAGGTCAGATCGGCACTCGTCGGCGTATCGGCGTAGGTGGTGTCGAAAATCGCCCGGACCATGCCATCGTCGCGCTGCTTCACTTCAGTGAACTTGCCACCATTTTCGAAAATGGTGAAGCGGTTGTAGTACACTTCCATGACCTTGCCGATGTTGTCACCGGTTGCCCCTTCGCATTGGGCTGGGGTTGGGCCCGGCCCATCCGTCAGACGCCATTTACCCCGTAACGCTTCGGGGAAGGTTTTCTCAAGGGCGGCCAAATCGGCATCAGGCGTGTCGTTCGATGCACCATTCGGATCTGCTGCAGGTCCATATGGATCAGGCTCTATAGTGCCCGCCGGGGACGGCTCGACGTCTGCTCCTGCCGCGTCACCCGCATCGCTCGACGGGGAACAGGCGACAAGGCCTGCGAAAGCGATCGGCGCAAGGTAAAGAAACGGCTTCATAATCTGTCTCCGCAATTCGTGGCTGCCTGCGGTCAACCTTTCCCCGAGCCCGGCGTTCCAGCCAGATTGCATCACCTTACCCGCAGGTAATCTCGATGATCTTCATGGTATCATCGTAGCGCACGTTCACGCGGTCGGCCCGGTAATCCATCGTCCAGGCGGAATTGGGCGGGCCCCAGCGCAGTGTCCTTGCACCGCTTTCATTGAGGATCGCAGAGCCGATTTGCGCGGTGACGGTGCTGCCAACGTGCCCTTGAGCAGCCTGGGCGTTGCATTGACCCGCGGCGGGCGGCTGGTCCGATGGCGTGTCGGGATTGGAATAGGTGGCACAGGCCGCCAGCGGGGCTGCCATCAGGGCGAGCGTCAGGATACGCATCTCAGACTTCCTCTTTGCATTTCGTCAGGGGGGTGGGTTCGAACTGTTCTTCTGCATCGACGGACGAAGGGGTTAGCGTCTGCCCGTTATTCGATAGGGTAAACATGCGGGCCATCTGCCATTCGTCGCCTTCCCCCTCCATCGCCAGTGTGACGACGATCCTTTCGGGGCTGTCCACGTCGATGCGGGTCACATCGCCATGCGATTCATAGAACTGCATGGTGCCGGGGCGGATTTCCATCCGTGATTCCGACGATAGGGCGCACCCACCGTTACCCGTGTCCCAAATCCCCAGAAAGGCTGCGGGGATCGTGTTGGCAGTAACTGGTTCGGGTGGTCCGGCCCCGTCGCCGATCCCGCCATCGGGTTCAACTGTCATGGTTTTGTCGGGATCGGGCGTTTCGTGCGCATTGTCCGAACAGGCGGCTGCGGTCAGAACCAGGGGCAGGGCGAAGGCATAGGCTTTACGTGTGATCATCCTTCACCAACGCTCCTGCCGCAGGTCTTATCCCATGGTGGGGATAACAAAGGCGTTGGAGCCATCACCGCCGCCATCCGGCCAGCGCTGGGTGACCTTCTTGTTCTTGGTCCAGAACCTGAGGCCTTCCTGCCCATATTGGTCGATGTCGCCGAAGCCTGAGCGCTTCCACCCGCCGAAGCTGTGATAGCTGACCGGAACCGGGATCGGCACGTTGATGCCGACCATTCCGACATTGACCCGATGCGCGAATTCGCGTGCGGCGTGGCCGTTGCGGGTGAAGATGGCGACGCCGTTGCCATACTGATGCTCGCTCGGCAGGCGCACCGCATCCTCGAAATCCTTCGCCCGCACGATCTGGAGAACAGGGCCGAAGATCTCTTCCTTATAGCTTTCCATGTCGGTGGTGACCTTGTCGAGCAGGGTCGGGCCGACGAAGAAGCCGTCCTCATGCCCCTGAAGGCTGAAGCCGCGCCCGTCTATGACCACTTCGGCACCTTCCTTTTCAGCCGTGTCGATCCACTGTTCGATCCGCGCCTTGTGTTCGGGCGTTACCACGGGGCCGTAATGGGCGTCCTTGTCTGTGCTCACACCTACGCGCAAAGCGTTGATCGCGGGGATCAGCTTTTCGCGCAGCTTGTCTGCCGTGTCTTCGCCCACCGGAACGACCACGGGCAGCGCCATGCAGCGTTCGCCCGCCGAACCGAAGGCTGCCCCGGCCAGATCGTTCACCACCTGATCGAGATCGGCATCGGGCATGACGATGCCGTGGTTCTTCGCGCCGCCCATGGCCTGGACCCGCTTGCCCGCCGCGACACCGCGCTTGTAGACATAATCGGCGATGTCGCTGGAGCCGACGAAGCTGACTGCAGCGATATCTGCGTGGTCGAGGATGGCGTCGACCATTTCCTTGTCGCCATGGACGACCTGCAGCAGCCCTCCCGGCGCGCCCGCTTCCACGAACAATTCGGCCAGCCGCACCGGTACGCTGGGATCGCGTTCTGAAGGCTTGAGGATGAAAGCGTTACCGGCGGCTATTGCCATGCCGAACATCCACATCGGGATCATCGCCGGGAAGTTGAACGGGGTGATGCCCGCACCGATGCCCAGCGGCTGCCGCATGGAATAGACATCGATGCCGGGGCCTGCACCCTGAGTATATTCGCCCTTCAGCGCCTGCGGAATGCCACAGGCATATTCTATCACTTCCAGTCCGCGCTGCACATCGCCATGCGCATCGTCCACGACCTTGCCGTGCTCGCTGGCGAGCAGTTCGGCTAGCTCCTGCTTGTTTTCTTCGACCAGCCGCTTGAATTCGAACATGACGCGGGCGCGCTTCTGCGGATTGGTCGCCGCCCATTCGGGCTGGACCTTTTTCGCAGCGGCGACCGCCCGGTCGAGCAGCGCGGCATCGCCCAGCGCGACTTCGGCCTGAACTTCGCCCGTCGACGGGTTCCAGATCTGGTGGGTACGGGTCGCAGCGGCCGGGCTCTCGCCCGCAATGAAATGGTCAACCTGACGCATGAAAATTCCTCTCTTTCGTTGGCAACGGCCAATACGCGCGAGAGGTCCGAAATCAACCGGTATCGGTTGAAACTTTCGCTGCGCTCGCCCTAGTCCAATATTGTAATTATCGGCTTTGGTCGCACGGTGCCCTCTTTCATCTACGTATTATTCGACCGCGAAGGTGCCGGTTTCAAAGAAGCGCGCTATCTTCCGGCGTTGCGGCGCGATGTCCAGCCCGCGCGCTGCCAGCCATCCGCTGTCGAAGATTGTGTCGGAATAGCGCGCACCGTCGTCGCACAGGATCGAGACGATCGAGCCCTTCCATCCGTTTTCGGCCATTTCCGCAGCAATCTGTGCGCAGGCCCAGACATTGGTCCCGGTGGAGCCGCCGCAGCGTCGACCGAGCCGCTGGCTGACTTCGTGGGCTGCCGCGATCGAGCAGGGATCGGGCACCGTTTCCATCCGGTCGATCACATCGGGCAGAAAACTGGGTTCGACCCGCTGGCGCCCGATCCCTTCGATGCAGCCGGATGGATGTTCCACCCTCTCGATCGAACGGTCCGCCCAGTGACGATGGAACACGGATCCTTCCGGGTCCGCCACGCAGACCCGCGTGTCGTAGCGATTGTATCGGGCAAACCGACCGATGGTGGCGGACGTACCGCCCGTGCCGGCCCCGCAGACGATCCATTGCGGTATTGGATGGGGTTCGCGCTCCATCTGCGCGAAGATCGATTCGGCAATATTGTTGTTACTGCGCCAGTCGGTGGCGCGCTCGGCAAAGGTGAACTGGTCGATGTAATGGCCTCCCAGATCGTCTGCCAGCGATTGCGCCGCGTCGTAGATTTCGCCCGGCTGATCCACGAAATGGCATTCACCGCCATAAAAGGCGATGGCATCGATCTTGGCCTGTGCGGTCGAACGCGGCACGACTGCGATGAAGCGCAGACCCAGCATCCTGGCGAAATAGGCTTCCGATACGGCAGTTGACCCGCTCGAGGCCTCCACAATCGCCGTGTCTTCGCAGATCCAGCCATTACATAGCCCGTAAAGGAACAGAGAGCGCGCGAGGCGGTGTTTGAGACTGCCGCTCGGATGGCTGGATTCATCCTTCAGATAGATGGCGATATCCGGCAACGCCGGGACGGGGAGGGGGATGAGATGGGTGTCGGCGGACCGATTGAAGTCGGCCTCGATCCGGCCGATGGCCCAGTTTACCCATTCGCGCTTGGTCGACATGCCCTGCCTTCTATCGCCTTGGCTGCTTGGGGGAACCCTCGCTTCGCAGGTTTTCCGCGGTGCTAGATGCCTGACCCGGGCTCTACCCTACCGCGGCTGGCCGTTCAGGCAGCGCGGCCCACGCGCCAGACCGCCGACTGGGACATGCGTTCGAGGCGACATATTTCACCGATCTCGTCACGCAGTTTGGCCAACTGACCGGGGGCGATCCGCATCGCATGATCCAGCGCACCATTGGGTGTCAGGGCCGAAAACGAAATGGTGCAGGTCGCGCCATCGTGGTCGACATATTCGAGCTTATATTCGTGCATGTGCGCCCTCCAAAAGGGGGCTCGGGCAGTGCAGAGCCCAGTTTTGGACTCGATGCCTGCGCAAGCCTAAGCCTTTGTAACACATAGGCCCCGCGATCCCTAATGCCTGCCCGGACGCCTACCGGAAGCCCCGTAAGCGCCGAAGTCGTATTGACCGATTGCCCGCAGTCGTGCCAATCGCCTCCCGCATCGCAGCGATGGCGCAGATTCCGGCAGGAGTCGGGATGGCACGGCAGATGCCTTGCGGGTGTAGCTCAATGGTAGAGCAGCAGCTTCCCAAGCTGACGACGAGGGTTCGATTCCCTTCACCCGCTCCATTTTCCCTCTTGTAAACAAGCGCCTTGGCGGCGCGATATCGGCAGTCCGCTATACGCGGCTGCGTTCGCCGTTTCGCAGGGTCAGGACTTCGACGCCGCTGGCGGTCACGGCCACGGTGTGTTCGAACTGAGCGGAAAGCTGGCCATCCTTCGTAGCCACCGTCCAGCCATCGTCGCGCGTCACGGTGGCGCTGCTGCCCAGATTTACCATCGGTTCGATGGTGAAGGTCATGCCTTCGCGCAGGCGCAGACCTCTGCCGGGGCGGCCGAAATTCAGGACCTGGGGGTCTTCATGCATTTCGCGGCCGATGCCGTGGCCGCAATATTCGCGCACGACCGAACAGCCGTGTTTTCTGGCATGTTTCTCGATCGCGTGACCCACGTCGCCAAGATGTGCGCCGGGCCGCACCTTGCGGATTCCGGCCCACATCGCGCCTTGTGCGATCTGGACGATCCGTTTGGCGGATGGCGAGGCATTGCCGATAACATAGGTCTTGCTGGAATCGGCGATGAAACCGTTCTTTTCCAGCGTGATGTCGAGATTGACAATGTCGCCATCCTGCACGAGCTCGTCGGTGGATGGCACTCCGTGACAGACTACGTCGTTGATCGAACAGTTCAGCACATAGGCGAAGCCATATTGCCCCTTGCTTGCGGGGCGCGAAGCCAGATCTTCGATGATAAAGCGTTCGACCAGATCGTTGATCTGCATGGTGGACATGCCGCACAGGTCGATCGTGTCCAGCATTTCGAAAACCGACGCAAGCCGACGGCCCGAAATGCGCATCAGCGCGATTTCATCGGCGCTTTTCACCATCTCAGGCGGCCGCAACCATGCTGCAGGCGTCGGTTTCTGTAAGCGCCATCTGCTGTCTGACGATTTCGTTGAACGACAGGGTGGGGTTGACTTCCGCCAGCCGCCCGATCTTCATCCAGAATTCCGCTTGGGCGTTGATCGATCGGCACATGACGGTGCTGGCCCTGCGCACTTCCTCATGCAGGTCATCGTCGATCTTCACCAAGCCCATGCTGTCGCCTCTATATAAACTATATATGGTTCGTATATTGGCGTGACGGAGAAGCTGTCAATCGGTTTACTGGCCAAGTTGCCGGGCAACGTGGTAGCAGAGCCTATTCGGCTTTCCCTTGGAGCGCTGCCAGCGCTTCGGCAAGTGGCCCGCTGGGGGTACGATTTTCGTCGCTTTCTATGCCCGCCTTCCGGCGTGCTTCGTCGGCGCCGGGGCCTTCGCGATAGGGATCGATCGCCAGCGCCAGCGTCTGCGCAAGCGCTTCGCCGAGATCGAAAGCGTCGCCGTCATACTCGATTTCGTCGAGATCCTCGCTGTCGAGTTCCACCTCCTCGTCGGGGGCGAAGTCCGGTGTCGATCCGGCGGGCACAAAGCGCAGGGCAAGGGGCTCTTCGACATTGTATGTCAGCTCCTCACGCGTGATCGCGCATGGTTGCTCGATAGTGGCGGTCAGGGTGCCATTGGCCAGCACGGCGTCGTCTTTCACGCCGAATTCGACGGTCGCGCCGAGCGCGGGAATTGAGGTGACGCCGAATCTGTTGGCAAGCGCCGCGCGTTCGGCGGCGCTCGCTTCGATCGTTAGCGGCCCTTCGGGCAGCGCGCGGGGCTTTACCCATCGGCTGAGTTCGGTCGCGCTCATGCAGCGATCTCCCCTGTGCGCAGCTGTTCTATCTGGGTGCGCGCCAGCCGGACATGGAGTGCGGCCATACGCTGGACCAGAGCTTCTGCCTCGTCGGGCTGGGCCATAGTCACATTGCGGCGAACCGCGTCGACCAGCACTTTGGGATCGCTGCGCAGTCCTTCGCGATAGGCACCGATACGGCCGTTCATACTTTCCATCAGCGCATTGATCTTCTTGCCAACTGTGGGATCGCCAATGCCGGCTTCGCGCATCTGACCTTCCATATCCTCCACGAACAACTCGGTCAGCCGCGCAGTGGCGGGCCCGTGGTCGCCTTCGTCTTCCAGCCGCAGCATAACCAGCGTCAGCACCAGCGTGATCATGTCGTACCGGCCTTCGATGGAATCGGCGACACCGCACATGCGGTACCAATCGGGATCACGGGCTTCGGTGACGATACGGTGCCACAGATCGCGCCATTCTTCGCGTGGGTCGGGTTGTGTGCCGAAAAGGCGGGCGAGAAACGACAAAGAGACTACTCCGTTCAGCGGCAATACAGGCCGCGATCCCCAAGCGCCATCCATTGCCGAGTTGCATGGGGCGACGCTTTCGGATTAAGGCGTTGGCCGAGCATATAGGCAGGTGGCCCCCTTCGGCCAAGCACCTGCCGGAAGACGGAGATTTGCTGTTCCCATGAACAGGTCGAAAATTCTGGGTCTGGCCGTAATTGGCGCAGGCGCGATCGCCGCGAGTGGCTGCAGCTCGATCCGCGAATCACGTGGATACATCGTCGATGCGGCGCTGGTGCAATCGGTTCAACCGGGCATCGATAACGAACAGAGCGTGGCCGGTACACTGGGCCGCCCGACCTTCGAAAGCCAGTATGGCCAGAAGACCTGGTATTATGTGTCCAGCACGACCGGTCGCAAACCCTTCGTGCGTCCGCGCATCAAGGAACATTCCGTGCTGGCGGTGAAATTCGACCAGACGGGCAATGTTGTATCCGCCGAACGCACCGGCATGGATCAGGTCGTCTATCTCAGCCCAGACGGCAAGACCACGCCGACGCTGGGCCGCGAACGCGGCTTCCTTGAAGATCTGTTCGGCAATATCGGCGCGGTGGGTGCACCGGGCATGGGCGGTGGCCAGGGGCCGGGCTGACAAGCGGACAGCTTGACCCCCGCTCCACGCCCCCCATATCGCGCGGCATGGACGCAAACGACAATCGCCACGGCCTGACCCAGTGGCATTCCACCACCATCATCGGCGTGAAGCGCGGCGATGAAACCGTGATTGCCGGGGACGGACAGGTCTCCATGGGCAATACGGTGATGAAACCCAATGCCAAGAAAGTCCGCCGGATCGGTGAAGGCGGCAAGGTCGTTGCCGGGTTTGCCGGTGCCACTGCCGATGCCTTCACCCTGTTCGAACGGCTGGAACGCAAGCTGGAACAGCACAATGGCCAGCTCCTGCGCGCGGCAGTCGAACTGACCAAGGATTGGCGCATGGATAAATATCTGCGCAATCTCGAAGCGCTGATGATCGTCGCCGACAAGGAAAACCTGCTCGTCCTCACGGGTAATGGCGATGTGCTCGAACCCGAAGGCGGGATCGCGGCAATCGGATCGGGCGGCAATTATGCGCTCTCCGCCGCCAAGGCGCTGATCGATTACGAATCCGATGCGGCCACCATCGCCCGCAAGGCTATGGCTGTTGCCGCCGACGTGTGCGTCTTTACCAATGGCAACGTCACCCTCGAAACGGTGTGATTGGTTTGCCCGTGGGCAAACCAACACATCCTCGCTCACCCATCGCGCCTATGCGTGACTTTGGATAAGATGAATTGACCGACAACCTGACCCCCAAGGCGATCGTCGCCGCTCTCGACGAACACATCATCGGGCAGAAGGATGCCAAGCGCGCGGTTGCCGTGGCGCTCCGCAACCGCTGGCGCCGCCAGCGGCTTGGCCCGGAACTGCGCGATGAAGTGACGCCCAAGAACATTTTGATGATCGGCCCCACCGGCTGCGGCAAGACCGAAATAAGCCGCCGTCTTGCCAAGCTCGCCGAAGCACCTTTCATCAAGATTGAAGCGACCAAGTTCACCGAAGTCGGCTATGTCGGTCGCGATGTCGATCAGATTGCGCGCGATCTTGCCGAAGAGGCGATCCGGCTGGAGAAGGAACGCCGTCGCGAAGCCGTACGGGAAGCGGCCAGCGAGGCGGCAATGGAACGGCTTCTCACCGCGCTTGTCGGCGACAATGCCAGCGAGGCGACCCGTGAAGCCTTCCGTCAGCGCATTGTCGATAATTCGATGAACGATACCGAGGTCGAGATCGAAGTTCGCGACCAGCCCGGCCAGCAGATGGATATTCCGGGCATGCCAGGCGGCGTTGGTATGATCGACCTGTCCGACATGCTCGGCAAGGCAATGGGCAAATCCAATCTCAAACGGCGCAAGCTGAAGGTCCCCGATGCGTGGGACCGACTTGTCGATGAAGAAGCGGACAAGCGCATGGATCAGGATGACGTCAATCGCGTCGCGCTGGAAAATGCCGAAACCAACGGCATCGTTTTCCTCGACGAAATCGACAAGATTGCCGTCTCCGATGTGCGGGGCGGCTCGGTCAGCCGGGAAGGCGTGCAGCGGGATTTGCTGCCGCTGATCGAAGGTACCACCGTCGCCACCAAATACGGCCCGATGAAAACCGATCATGTGCTCTTCATTGCGAGCGGCGCCTTCCACGTTGCCAAGCCGTCGGACATGTTGCCTGAACTTCAGGGCCGCCTACCCATCCGTGTCGAATTGCGCGCGCTGACAGAAGAAGACTTCGTGCGCATCCTGAAGGAAACGCGCGCCAATCTGGTCGAACAATACAAGGCTTTGATCGGCACAGAGGATGTTACGCTCGATTTCACAGAAGATGCGATTGCAGAGGTCGCTAAGCTCGCCGCGCGTGTGAACGAAACGGTCGAGAACATCGGTGCGCGCCGCCTGCAGACCGTCATGGAACGCTTGCTCGAGGAAATCAGCTTCGAGGCGGAAGACCATACGGGCGAAACCATTACGATAGACGCGGATTATGTGCGCGAGCGGTTGGAGACGCTGGCGGGGGATGCTGATCTCAGCAAATATATTTTGTAGCGCTGGGATGCTCCGGCATCCGGGAAGACACTATCGGGCGGCAGTTCAGCACCTGCATCGCCGATAGCACCTCGGAAATCTCAAACCCCTGGCATGTGCTGTAAACGCTGGGCGCACAGGATGTGCAAGGGGTTGAAGAAAACGCCCGAGTATCCCGAAAATAATTGCAATACAGTGCCTAAGCCCGGCCAATGCCCGCTCATTCAGGGATGGGGGGCAAGCCCTATCTCCACACCGGTCTTGTCGGTCAGAGCGAATTTGTCGACCAGATCGGCGCTGGCGCGGTTCAGGCCTATGACCTGCACGCTGCGCCCACTGCGACGCATCCGTTCAACCACTTTGTCGAGGGCGCCGATCGCACTGATGTCCCAGAAATGGGCCTTCGACACATCGATAATTACATGATCGGCCGGGTCGGGATGGATGCTTTCGGGGCCCAAGGCTGCCTCGAACCGCTCGACGCTGGCGTAGAAGATCTGGCCTTTGGCGCGATAGGTTGCCGTTTCCCCCTCGCGCTCACGCACCACTTCGAACATGGTCATGACCTTGTGAGTGAAGAATACGCCGGACAGGATGACACCCGCCAGCACGCCAAGCGCAAGGTTGTGAGTGGCCACCACCACGACAACCGTGGTCACCATCACCACGCTGCTTTGCCAAGGATGCTTGCCGATATTGGGTATCGAATTCCAGCTGAACGTGCCGATCGAAACCATGATCATGATTGCAACCAGCGCAGGCATTGGAACCTGGCCCACCAGATCGCCCAGCAGTGCCAGCAGGATCAACAAGGCTGCGCCGGCAGTGAAGGTCGATAGCCTGCCGCGCCCGCCGCTGGTCACATTGATAACGGACTGGCCGATCATGGCGCAACCACCCATGCCGCCGAACAAAGCCGCGACGATATTGGCCGCGCCTTGCCCCGCGCTCTCGCGGCGCTTGTTGCTTCCAGTATGGGTCATGTCGTCGACAATCTGTGCGGTCAGCAGGGACTCGAGCAGGCCGACTGCGGCCATGGTCACCGAATAGGGCGCGATGATAAGAAGCATGTCCCAAGTGAGCGGCACGTCGGGCAGGGCGAAATAGGGAAGACCTTCTGGAAGCTCACCCATATCGGCCACGGTGTTCACTGGGGCATCCAGCCAGATTGTCAGTGCAGTGAGCACGATGATCGCGATCAGCGGGCTGGGGATCGCGGTTGTCACCTTAGGGATGACATAGATCATTCCCAATGCTGCGGCGACCATGGCATAAGTCATCCAGCTGATACCGTCCGCCGTCGGGTCGAGCTGCGGTAGCTGCGCCATGAAGATCAATATCGCCAAGGCATTGACGAAGCCGGTGATGACCGACCGCGATACGAACTGCATCAGCAGATCGAGGCGCAACAGCGCGGCGATACCCTGGAAAATGCCCATCAGGATTGTCGCTGCGAAGAGATATTCGACGCCATGGTCCCGCACCAATGGTACCACCACTACGGCCACGGCCGCAGTCGCTGCCGATATCATGCCGGGGCGGCCGCCGGTGAAGGCGATGACCATTGCAATCGCAACCGAAGCATAGAGCCCCACGCGCGGATCGACGCCGGCGATGATCGAGAAACCGATCGCTTCCGGGATCAGGGCGAGGGCGACCACGAGGCCGGCAAGCAGATCGGCCCGGATATTGGAGAACCAGTCGCGATGAAGCGCGCTGCGGTCGAGCATGCGAGAATTTCCGTTCATACAGTTCGGGAATGGCGTGCGGAACGCCGGAGCGCGTGCCTCATGGCCAATGTTGCAGTGCAACACAACCCATAAGGTTTGTTCCCAGCCTACCCTTCGGTCGACTTTTCGGCCCGTTGCCGATCCCACATTTCGGCGTAGAGCCCGCCCTTGCGCAGCAGATCTGCGTGGTTGCCGGCCTCTGCCAACCGACCATGTTCCAGCACCAGAATGCGGTCGGCATCGGCGATGGTCGACAGGCGGTGCGCAATGGCGAGAGTGGTGCGATGCTCCGAAACCCGCCGCAGGGTGGCGAGGATTTCCTGTTCCGTTCGGCTGTCCAGCGCGCTGGTGGCTTCGTCCAATAGCAGTATCGGCGGATCCTTTACCAGGGTGCGGGCAATCGCCACCCGCTGCTTTTCTCCGCCCGAAAGTTTCAGGCCCCGTTCGCCGACCTCTGTGTCGAGGCCGTCGGGCAAACGTTCGATAAAGGGCAGGATGGCCGCCGCCCGGGCCGCCGCAATCACTTCATCCCGGCTTGCGCCGTCGCGGCCATAGGCGATATTGTACCCGATCGTGTCGTTGAACAGCACGCTGTCCTGCGGCACGATGCCGATCTTGTCGCGCAGGCTGTGCTGCGTAACTGTCGCAATGTCCTGGCCATCGATCAGGATACGGCCGTGCTGCGGATCGTAAAAGCGGAACAGCAGCCGTCCGATCGTGCTTTTGCCTGCGCCGGATGGGCCAACGATGGCCACATGATGGCCGGCTGGAACCTCGAAGCTGAGACCGTGCAGAATCGTCCGGTCCTCCTCGTAGCCGAATACGACATCCTCGAATGTCAGCGTCGGCTTGCGAATCATAAGAACGGGCGCGCCGGGAATGTCCTTCACTTCGGCTTCGGTATCGATCAGCCGAAACATTTCCGCCATGTCGATGAGTCCCTGCCGGACCGTCCGATACACCATTCCCAGCATGTCGAGCGGGCGGAAAAGCTGGGTCAGATAGGTGTTCACCAGCACCAGATCGCCAGTGGACAGCACGCCTTTGCTCCACTGCCAGACCGTAAAGCCCATGGCTGCGCCCATCAGCAGGTTCATGATGACCGCCTGGCTGATGTTGAGCAGGCCGAGCGAGTTTTCCGAACGGATCGCGGCTTCGGCAAAGGCACGGGTCGATTCAGCGTAGCGATCTCGCTCGCGCGTTTCGGCACCGAAATATTTGACCGTCTCGTAATTCAGCAGGCTGTCGACCGATCGGGCGAGAGCAGTCCCGTCCAGCTCGTTCATCTGCCGCCGCAACTCGTTGCGCCATTCGGTAATCGTGCGCGTGACATATATGTATGCGCCCACGGCCAGCGCTGTCGCTGCGACGAGTTCCCACCCGAAGTTGAGATAGAAGATCACCCCGACCGCGGTCAGTTCCAGCGCTGTCGGCGCGATGTTGAAGAGCAGGAAGTAGAGCATGATGTCGATGCTCTTCGTCCCGCGATCGATGGTCTTGGTTACCTCGCCCGTGCGGCGGGACAGGTGAAATCGCAGGGACAGCTGGTGAAGGCGCGAAAAGGTATCTTCCGCCAGCTGGCGGGTTGCATCCTGTCCCACGCGTTCGAAAGTGATGTTGCGCAGATTGTCGAATGCGACTGCGGCAAACCGCCCGGCGGCATAGGCAATGACGAAAGCCAGCGCCGCCATCGCCGCCTGGTTGGACGGTGTCGTCATGGCGTCCACTGCGCTCTTATAGGCAAAAGGCAAGGCAAGCGTGGTTGCCTTGGCCGCCAGCACGAACAGCATCGCTCCGACGATACGGCGTTTCAGCGCGGGATTATCGGCAGGCCAGAGATAGGGGAGAAAGCGCCGGACCGTGGCCCAGCCTTCGGGATCGTTGCGCTGGACAGGAGTGGCGGTATCGGGCGGCATGCGGTCCATACTTGGGGTAGGGGTATCGACGGGGCAAGGTTTGGCCGCCTCAACCTGTGCGATCGCCACCTCGTCCCGCGTGCATTCATCGTTGCCGACCTGGCGATTCAATCCCCGATGGAGCCGGTCTGATTGAAGGGTGCCTGCCCGGATGCGGGCGGCATCGGACTGGCAGGCCGTTGCCTGAGCATGGCGATGCCCGAACGCACCACGTCGGGCCAGACCAGCAACAGAACCCCGGCATAGGTGGCTGCCCCGCCGCAGGCCAGTATGGCGAGTGTGATTGGTGCCGGAAGGTCACCCGGCAGCATCAACCGTAAACCGAACACGGCCAGGGCCATTACCGCGCATGCTGCTATCGGTGGCACGGCACCGCCCAGCAGGCGCTGGATGGACAGGTCGATCTGCGGCAGTGTGAGTGCCAGTGTGAACGCCAGAAGCAGCGGTGCAGCGACCCACCAGGCGTGGACCAGACCTTGCGGTCCGAACCGCACGCCGATGTAGAATGATGTTGCGAAGATCGCTGCTCCTGCAATGCTCGTGGCAAGATAGATCCGTTCCTTGCCTGTGGCAGTGCATGTGGGAGAGCAGATGATCTGGACGGCCATCAGCGGCATAACCACGGCAAGGCCCGCCACGATCGGTGTCATCTCGACCCACTTGGGGCCGAAGATCACCAGGATCGCTTCCGGCGCGGTGAGAGCAAGGCCGATATATATCGGGGAAACGACCAGCAGCACGATCTGGACCGTTTTCAGGAAATACGGGCCCAGGCTGCGGCCGGATTTGTGCAACTCGGCATAGGCCGGGAAAGCAACCTCGTTCAGCGGCGGGATAAAGCGGCCGGTTACGATCAGGGTCAGGAACAGGGCCTCGGAATAAAGGCCCAGATCATGGGTGTCGAACAGGCGGCCGGCAATGAAGATGTCGCTCTGGCTCTGAATGATCCAGAATAGCTGGCACAGGGTCAGCGCCCCGCCGAAGCCCATCAGGCGGCCGGCTCCCCTGAGATCGAAAACCGGGCGGACCCAGAGCCGTGCGGCGATGCTCATGATGAGCCCCCGTACGCCGAACAGCGCAATCGGCGCATAGACGAGCGCCCAGACGCCAAACCCTGCCCAAGCGAGTCCAAGGGCGGTGAGCGAGGCGACGATTGCCGCGACCAGATTGGCGATGCCCTGGCTGCGGAACTCGAGACGGCGGGCAAGCAAGGCGGTCGGCAGGGCGGAAAAGGGCATGGTCAGAAAGATCAGCGCCTGCACCCGCAACAGATCGGCCACGGCCGCCTGCCCATAATAGTCTGCCACCACCGGGGCGAACGCGAACTGCGTCATGGCGAGCATTCCATTGGTCACCAGCAGCAAGGCGAACACCTGACCGATCTCGCGCTGACCCACTTTCTCCGCCTGGATCAGTGAACTGGCAAAGCTCCACCCGTTCAGGAAATTCAGCGCGGTGACGAACACCTGGCTCATGGCAAACAGGCCATAATCCGACGGGTCGAGCAGGCGCACCACTATAAGTGTGGAGCCCCAGGTGATGAACTGCGCCGCCAATTGGCTGCCCCATCGCCACGCGAGCGCGTTGCGCACACGTGCGCCGAAACCTTCTGGTGCTTCCTGCTCGCCGCCCCGGACTTCACTCATGAGGTGGGTGCTAATGACGATTCGTTATGAAAGCGAGAGTTGGGTGGGTGATTCTGGATTTGCTGGTGGTTGATTCTGGGGTTTTTCGAGTGGTTTGTGTGTGTTCGGGCGGGGTTGCGGTTGTGTGTTACCACATGGTGTTGGTGTTGTGTGTGGGGGTTTGGTGCTAGAAGTGTTGGGATTCCGGGGATTTTTCATGTGGGTGTAATAAAATTTCAGAAAGGCGTTGACCGAATCCTGCGGTGCGCCTAGATGGCTCTCACCGACGCGGCGCTGACGGTTTCGACTGCTTGCTGCATTGGTC
>JAEWZX010000028.1 GCA_023394965.1 Pseudomonadota bacterium
CGGGCCAAGGGCCACGACACCTTCTGCCCGCTCGGACCGTGGATCGAAACCGACATCGACGCTTCCGATCTCGAGATCTCGGCGGAGGTCGACGGACAGACCCGTCAGCGCAGCCGCACCTCGAAGATGGTGCACGACATCCCGAAGCTCGTCGAGTGGATCTCCGGTGTCATGACGCTGCTGCCGGGCGACATCATCCTCACCGGCACCCCCGAGGGTGTCGGGCCGATCGAGCCGGGCAACACCGTCTCGATCACCGTCGAGGGCATCGGAACGCTCACGAACCCCGTCGTCGCCAAGGGATCCTGACCGGAGCTCGCAGCGGGGCGGATAGCCTGGGATGGTCTCCCGTCGATCCTCAACCCTGAGCGAGTCATGACCACCAGCGAAGTACGCGTACGTTTCTGCCCGTCACCGACCGGAACCCCGCACGTGGGTCTGGTGCGCACCGCCCTGTTCAACTGGGCTTTCGCGCGTCATCACGGCGGCACCTTCGTGTTCCGCATCGAAGACACCGACGCCGCACGCGACACCGAGGAGTCGTACCAGGCGATCCTCGACGCCCTCCGGTGGCTGGGTCTCGAATGGGACGAGGGCCCGGAGGTCGGCGGACCGTACGAGCCGTACCGGCAGTCGCAGCGACGCGACCTGCACCTCGAGGTCGTGCAGAAGCTCGTCGACGCCGGTGAGGCCTACGAGTCGTTCTCGACGCCGGAGGAGGTCGAGGAGCGCCACAAGGCCGCCGGTCGCGACCCGAAGCTCGGCTACGACAACTTCGACCGCGACCTCACCCCGGAGCAGCGGCAGGCCTTCCTCGACGAGGGGCGCAAGCCGGTCGTGCGACTGCGCATGCCCGACGAGGACCTCACGTGGAACGACCTGGTCCGCGGCGAGACCACCTTCAAGGCGGGCTCGGTGCCCGACTTCGCGCTCACCCGCGGCAACGGCATTCCGCTCTACACGCTCGTCAATCCCGTCGACGACGCGTTGATGAAGATCACACACGTCCTGCGCGGTGAGGACCTGCTGTCGTCGACCCCGCGCCAGCTTGCGCTGTACGCGGCGCTGCAGCGCATCGGCGTCACCGATTTCACACCCGAGTTCGGCCACCTGCCGTTCGTGATGGGGCAGGGCAACAAGAAGCTCTCCAAGCGCGACCCGGAGTCGAACCTCTTCCTGCACCGCGATCGCGGGTTCATCCCCGAGGGCCTGCTCAACTACCTCGCTCTGCTCGGCTGGGGTCTCGCCGACGACCGCGACGTGTTCTCCCTCGACGAGATGGTCGCGGCCTTCGAGATCTCCAAGGTCAACTCGAACCCGGCCCGGTTCGACCAGAAGAAGGCCGACGCCATCAACGCCGAGCACATCCGCCTGCTCGAGCCGGCCGAGTTCGCGACCCGGCTGAAGGCGTACCTCGTCGAGCACGGCCGGATCGGGGACGACGTCGACGAGGCGCTCTTCCGGACGGCCGCCGACCTCGTGCAGACCCGCATCGTCGTCCTCGGGGACGCGTGGGATCTGCTGAAGTTCCTGTTCGTCGATGATGCCGACTTCACGCTCGACGAGGCGTCCGCGGCGAAGAACCTCAAGGAGGATGCCGCGCCCGTGCTCGACGCGTCCGTCGCCGTCCTCGAGGGCCTGGACGAGTGGACCACGCCGTCGATCGAGGAGGCGCTCAAGAGCGCGCTGATCGAGGGGCTCGAACTCAAGCCGAGGAAGGCCTTCGCTCCCGTTCGGGTCGCGGTGACGGGCTCGCACATCAGCCCGCCGCTCTACGAGTCGATGGAACTGCTCGGCCGTGAGCGCACCCTCGCGCGACTGCGTGCCGGGCGGGCGCGTATCGCCTGACCCTTCGCCGGTCGCTCTCGGCCCGTCGTCGGCATCCGCCGGTGACGGGCCGAGCTCGATTTCAGACCCGCCGAGCTCGTCCCGAGCTCGATTTCATGCTTCTGACCAGCCGATTTGTAGTTGGTGGCGGGGTTGGTGCTAATCTTCTTCTCGGTTCGGAACGGAGGCCACAACGCCCGCAGGGCAGGCCGAAGGAACAAACCATTGGGGTATGGTGTAATTGGCAACACAGCTGATTCTGGTTCAGCCATTCTAGGCTCGAGTCCTGGTACCCCAGCTGAGACGCGGCGGTTTGCCCGCAACGTCTCAGCCAGCTATGCTGGCTGAGCTTCCTTCGGGAAGCGAAGAGAAGAAGTTCCATAGGCCCCCGTCGTCTAGCGGCCTAGGACGCCGCCCTCTCACGGCGGTAGCGTGGGTTCGAATCCCATCGGGGGTACAACCACGAAGGCTCTCCGATCATCGATCGGAGAGCCTTTCGCGTATGGGCGGTCACTGCGCGGCGGACGGAAGATAGGCGGCCGTCGTGCCGCCGATCTCCATGGCAGGCATCCCGAGCTTGCAGTGATCCCACGAACGCACCCGCGCGGGCACCACACGGACGGCCACCCGTTTGTGCATCATCTGCTCCACCGCGGGGCGCGCCTCCTCCGTGTACGGGGCGGTGTACCGCTCCCACACGTCTCGGCAGACCTCGAACAGGCGGTCGTGGTCGTCCAGGATCTCCGCGCGCCCCTCGATCGAGACGCCCCGCAACTGGTCGTAGGTGTCGCCGGCCTCGACGAGGACGGTCACGCGATCGTCGCGCCGGAGGTTGACGACCTTCTGTGATTTCGCTTTCGTCTCGAACCAGATCTCCCCGTCGAGCACGGCGTACCACATGGCGACGAGATGCGGGGTGCCCGTCGGTCCGAGGGTCGCCAGGTTCGCGACCCGGCTGCGGCGGAGGAACTCGTCGATCTCCGAGTCCGTCATCGTGATGTCTGCGCGGCGGTTGGTTCCCATGCGAAGCACTCTGGCAGAGCGTGGGGCCGCACGGCTGTCTTCCTCCCGCCCCGCCCGTGCCCCTCCTGGGCTCCACCCGGGAGGGACACGGGCATGCGGTAGGCC
>JAEWZX010000041.1 GCA_023394965.1 Pseudomonadota bacterium
CAGGATCAAGCGGCGAACCGTATTGGGGGCATGCCCCCAATACGGTTGTTGCCATTACGCCCAGTGATGGGCATCAAAACGGCCCAAGGCTCTACTCATAGCTGGTAGAAACTTCGGGCTCAGACCATTGGGCTATGCCACAAGCTCGACATGGGCATTGTCGCTGAAGGTGTGGAAACGATGCATCAGCAGAAAATTCTGACGGAGATCGGCTGCACTCACTTGCAAGGATACCTGTTTAGCAAGCCGATAGATGTCGTAACCTTACGGCTTCTGCTGCAAGCACAGGGCAAACCGGCCAAACGTCAACATCGGGCCGCCTAGCCGCGATAGTTACGCCGAAAATCGGCCGCAAACGCTGCAAAACCAGCTTTCTTGATAGCATCACGCATGGCTTGCATCAGCTGCTGGTAGAAAGCGATGTTATGTTCGGTCATCAGCATCGCACCGAGTATTTCCTGCGATTTGACCAAGTGATGGATATAGGCACGCGAATATGTTCTGCAGGTGTCGCACGCGCAGCGGCTGTCCAATGGATCCTGATCCTCGGCAAATCGTGCGTTACGCAGGTTGATGGGGCCATTCCAGGTGAACGCCTGGCCATTACGGCCCGACCGGCTCGGCAGCACGCAATCGAACATATCGACACCACGTTCCACCGCACCGACAAGATCATCCGGTTTGCCAACACCCATCAGATAACGCGGCCGATCATCAGGTAGCTGCGCGGGCGCGAAATCGAGCGTGGCAAACATGGCCTCCTGCCCTTCCCCCACCGCAAGTCCGCCGATCGCATAACCGTCGAACCCGATATTTGCGAGCTTGTCGGCACTGATTTTGCGCAGGTCTTCATCAAGCGCGCCTTGCTGAATACCAAACAGTGCAGCACGTTCGGCATGATCGCCGCCCGCATCGAAGCCGTCCCGGCTGCGCTGCGCCCAGCGCATACTCATTTCCATGCTTGCAGCGATTTCATCGCGCGGTCGGTCGGCACGCGGGCATTCATCGAAGGCCATCACGATGTCGCTGCCTAGCAGCCGCTGGATTTCCATGCTCCGCTCAGGCGTCAGCATGTGTTTTGAACCATCGATGTGGCTGCGGAACTCCACACCCTTTTCGGTCAGCTTCCGCAAATCGGACAGGCTCATGACCTGATAGCCGCCGCTATCGGTAAGGATCGGACGATCCCAGTTCATGAATGCGTGCAAGCCCCCCAGTCGGGCCACGCGTTCTGCCCCCGGTCGAAGCATCAGATGGTAGGTGTTGCCCAGAATGATATCTGCGCCGGTCTTCCGAACGGTTTCCGGCTTCATCGCCTTGACGGTGGCCGCAGTGCCTACAGGCATGAAAGCCGGTGTGCGGATATCGCCGCGCACCATTGAAATAGTCCCGGAACGGGCAGCTCCGTCGCGAGCTTCGATCGCAAAAGAAAATCGATTATTCAATGCGATAACTCAGAAGTCGTAGACGATCGAAGCACGCGTCATCGTGTCAGTCGAGACAGAGCCCACCGCCGGATTGCTGTCATAATCGATAGCATAGCTCATCCGTGCACGCAGTTTCTCCGTTGCCTTGAAATCCAGGCCTGTCACCAGATTAAGCGTGGTGTTCGAACTGTCGACGATGACGACTGCCTGACCGCCGGTCTCAGCGACGGCATTCGTATCCTGCGTCAGCGTCAGACGATCGAAAATACGCCAGTCGAAATCCAGACCTGCCAGCCCGGCCAAACGGTTTTCCGTTCGACCGTCCGTATAATCGGTCACCCGGTAGGCTGGTCCAGCCTTTAACGACAGGCTCACACGATCCTTGTCGATCACCTGATACCCAAGCCCACCGGAAACCGAGTACCGGCCATCTATTCCCTGAAAGGCATCCCGGTCGAATTGGGCCAGCCCGTAAGCGAAGACATCTTCCTTGAACTCCCAACGCGGCTCGTATGAAGCGAAATATTTCTCGCGGCTGGTCACGCCGTTCTGGCGCTGATAATCGAACCGGGCCCGCAGGCGGTGCGACCAGTCGATACCCTGACGAGTCAAATTCAGCCCGGCAGTTACCCCAGTGGTGTCGCTGTTGCCACTGGAATGAAAGCCGCCCAGCTGGCCTTCGCCGGTCCAGCGATCGAAGAGACCGGCAGCACGGATTTCCTCTTCCTTCTTTTGCGCCGCCAAGGCGGCTTTTTCAGCCCTCGTTTTCTTCCAATCGCCCTCTATCTCGGCGATCTCATCGGCATCATCGGGCCATGTCTTCCTGGCCAGATCGAGGACGGTGGCGATCTTGGCATTCTCGCCGGTAGCCAGGGCAGTATCGATCATCTGCCGGGCAGCTTCGGGGAGTTCGGCACGCGCTGGCGTGGCCAGAACAACCGGGCTGGCAAGAAGAGCAAAAGAAACGGTTCTCGCAAACATGCGAAAATGCCTAGCGCGGAGACCATCCGCTAGCCAACCCCGTATCGACAAAGCGCGTTCGTATTCAGGCGCGCAGACGCCATCCGGTCTTAAAGATATAGGCGATAACCGCGACACACACTGCCAGAAACCCGAGCGTAATGCCGAAGCTGATCCAGATATTGACGTCGCTCGTACCATAAAACGTCCACCGCAATCCGCTGACGAGATAGACGATCGGATTCGCCAAAGCGATCGTGTCCCAGGGTTTGGGCAGCATATCTATCGAATAGAATGTCCCGCCAAGGAAGGTCAGCGGGGTAAGAAACAGCATCGGGATAATGCCCAGCTTCTCGAAATTGTCCGCCCAGATTCCGAGGATGAAACCAAACAGGCTGAAAGCGGCAGCGACCAGCATGATATAAAACACCGCCAGCACCGGATGCGCGATCGAATAATCGACAAACAGCCGCGCCGTAACCAGGATGATGGCGGCAAGGATGAGGCTTTTGGTCATTGCTGCGCCGACGAAACCGACCAGTGTTTCGGCAACGCCAACCGGCGCGCTGAGCAATTCGTAAATCGTGCCCGTGAAACGCGGCATGTAGATGCCAAAGCTTGAGTTGCTGGTGGTCTCACCCAGCAGCGTCAGCATCAACAAGCCGGGAATGATGAAGGCGCCGTAGTCGACACCGCCGAGATCCGGCATCCGCCCGCCGATGGCAGCACCGAAGACGATAAAATAGAGGGACGTGGTCAGCACCGGAGCCAGCACCGACTGAAATGCGGTGCGCAGAAAACGCATCAGTTCACGGGTGTAGATGGACCAGGTAGAACGCCAAGAAATCACGCCGAAGCCTCCCCTTCGCCGAGCAGGGACACGAAGATGTCTTCGAGACTGCTTTCCCGCGTATCGATGCCGACATAGTCGATTCCAGAACGGATCAGGGCCTTGGTGAGTTCAGCCACTTCGGCCTTGCCCTTCCCGGTCCCATCGCCACCGCGATAACAGATCGATGTGCCGCCAGCTTCAATCTCTACCGGGAAGCGAGCGATTTCCGGGGGCAAGGCTGTGATCGACTGGGCCAGCGCGATATGGGCTTCAGTTCTCCCGAGACGCGCCATCATCGCGTCTTTTTCGTCCACCATCAGCAACTTGCCTCGGTTGATGATACCGACGCGGTCAGCCATCATTTCCGCTTCTTCGATGTAGTGAGTGGTCAGAATAATCGTGACGCCGCGAGAACGCATTTCATCGATAATGGCCCACATCCCTTTGCGAAGCTCGACATCGACACCAGCCGTCGGCTCATCAAGGAAGAGCAAATCCGGTTCATGCGCCAGGGCTTTGGCAATCAGAACGCGGCGCTTCATTCCCCCAGAAAGCGCCATGATGCGTTCGTCGCGCTTCTCCCACAGGCTGAGACTGCGAAGAATTTCTTCAATCCGATGCCTGTCAGGCGCCAGGCCGAAAAGTCCGCGCGAATAGCTGACGGCACGCTGTACCGGTTCGAACATGTCGGTACTGAGTTCCTGAGGCACCAATCCGATGCGACTGCGTGCCTTACGCCAGTCATTAGCCAGATCGTGCCCGAACGCCCTGATCGTTCCTGAACTGGGGCGGACAAGCCCACAAACCGCCCCGATGAGAGTTGTCTTGCCTGCACCATTGGGCCCAAGCAGCGCGAAAATCTCACCCCTGCGGATGGTTACATCTACATCGTCGAGGGCTTTTAGCCCGCCTGCATAGACCTTCGACAGGCCGCTGAGTTCAAGAATCGGATCCACACAGCCTTAGCTAGACGCGATCCAATTGCCGTGGAAGCCCGGTGGGATAAGATGTGGAATATGGATCGATGCAACAGTCTCAAGGCTGATCGCGTCCAGTATCTCCAGCGCACTCGTTCCTAAATTGCGGTCGATCACATATCCCATCACCCAACCATCACCTTCAGGTGCATTCGCACTGCGCGGGACGAACACGAATTCGCCTGGTATACGGCCATCACCAAAGTCGTGCTGGATACGATCGCCGGTCACGAGATCGTGACGATAGAGCGGCATCGGGGCCACGAACTCAAGATCCCCATCTTCCGGCAACCCCATGGTCCATAAATAGCGGTAACTCTTCGTGAAGAACCGTTCATCCGGCCGCGGAAATTCCTGCGCAGAAGCTTCAAGCGTCTCCCTGATCACTACCCCTCCCGGGCCACCCACGGTCCAACGCTCAAGCCCGAGAGATTTGCCGTACGGCCCGGGCATGTCTCCATCGAAAGTGGTTTCATAGGCGCAAAGATCGATGATCACTTGGCCTGCATCGTCTTCAAAACTGTTTCCTACATGGAAGACATAGCAGGGATCGACCTCATGCCAGATCACTTCATCGCCCGACCCATAACGCGGTAGCAGGCCGACGCGAGCCCGGTGCGCAGGATTCCAGCGATAGGGAAATCTCTGGCCGCCGATAAGCGCGTGGATCGAGAAAGTCACAGGCAGATCGAACACGACGACAAAATTCTCTGTCAGCGCACAGTCATGGATCGACGGCCCATGATTGACCGCGATTTCGGTTTCGCGGAGCACCTTTCCGTCGCGATCCATCACGACGTGTCGGATAGTATCTGCCGACATGGCATCGTAACAGATCGCATGGAATTCGCCTGTGGTAGGGCATTGGTGCGGATGGGCGGTGAATGATCCTGTCAGTCCGCCACCGAAATCGGAATAAGCAACGCTCTCAAGTTCATCGTCCAGTTCGACCGGAAAGCTGCTGGCCTCGACCAGCGCCATCATCTTGCCCCCAATATCGAGAACATTGGTATTGACGGTATCACCAAATCCGCGACGTGGCCCACCAACCGCTGCGGGGCCACCCTTGCCTTCCAAATCACGCGAACGGATGAAACGGTTGCGATACCATTCGGCGTTGCCTGCCTTCAGACGTACGCCGTGAACCATTCCATCCCCTACAAACCAGTGATGTCCTTTGGTTCCTTTTCCAAACGGGTTTGGTCCGATACGAACATAGCGGCCATCAAGCTCGATCGGGATCGAGCCAGTGACCTGCAAATTGTCGATAGTAAACTCGGTGGTAAGGGGCGTGTGCACGCCCTTGAGGAAGGGGTTTCTGTCAGCACTTGGCAGGCGTTTCCGGTTGATGTTCGCCATCGCCTGAATTGCAGGAGTGACTGCCTTGCGAATTGTTTTTTCGATGCCGCTTGCCATGACCGACTCGCTCCGATTAAAGTGAACACCGTAAACATAAGGGTCATGATAACAGTGTCAACATCCAACGATGGCTATCATCACGGCAATCTGCGCGATGCACTTATCGTCGCAGGGCTTAAGTCGCTCGAGGGAGCCGATGGCAAAGCCCCCTCGCTTCGCGAATTGTCGCGACAGGTTGGCGTCTCCCCAACAGCAGTCTATCGTCATTTCCCAGACAAGCATGCGCTCGACAGGGCCTTGGCGCAGGAGGGATTGAAAATGCTCGGTAGTCAGCAATCGGTGGCTGCCAAGAAGGCTGGCGGTGGTGCTGCGGGATTTGCAGAAACAGGCAGAACCTACGTGCGCTTCGCCCTCGCCAACCCCGCACTTTTCCGACTTATATTCACGCAGGGGCGACCTGCGGAGAAGAATGCGACGCTTGACGATGCACGCGCCTTATTGAACGCGAATACTCAGGCTCTCGCAAAGAATACCGAACGCGCTGAAATACTGGCTTTGCAGGCGTGGTCCATCGCCCATGGCATCGCAATGCTTATGCTGGACGGCCGAATTCCCGCCGAGGATGATCTCATCGACAAAATGCTAGATACGAGAAACCTGTTTTCCGGTCAGGGTAATAGCAGCGAGGAATCACCGTAACTGTAGAAGCGATAGTCTTCGGCGATCGCATGTTCGTAGGCAGACATCATCCGCTCGCGACCCATCAAAGCGCTGACCAGCATTACCAGAGTCGATTTCGGCAGATGGAAATTGGTCATCAGCCCATCGACTGCGCGGAACCGGTATCCCGGCGTGATGAATATATCGGTATCGCCCGAAAATTCGTGGACTAGCCCGTCATCGCCTGTGGCGCTTTCCAGCAGCCGAAGGCTGGTCGTTCCAACCGCAATCAGGCGCCCTCCCGCTTTT
Organism: Pseudomonadota bacterium; assembly: GCA_023394965.1. Taxonomy (GTDB): domain Bacteria; phylum Pseudomonadota; class Alphaproteobacteria; order Sphingomonadales; family Sphingomonadaceae; genus Qipengyuania. Next base: position 6,525 of record JAEWZX010000041.1, read on the forward strand.
CTTGCAGCATTGAGGCGCTTGGCAACGTCCGCTTCTATATGCCCCCATTCGGAATGCATCGCATGATCGGCAGTGTCTTCCGCTTTAACCGGCAGGAAAGTGCCAGCGCCGACATGAAGCGTGAGAGTTTCACGACCTATCCCCGCTGCATCTAGCGCAGCGACCAGGTCTGGTGTGAAATGCAGGGCAGCGGTCGGTGCGGCCACAGCCCCATCCTCCTGCGCGAACATGGTCTGATAGTCCTCGCGATCCTGCGCATCCGCAGGGCGCTTGCCTGCGATATAGGGCGGCAGCGGCATACGCCCTGCTCTTTCAAGCAAAACCTCGACCGGCTCGTCACCCTCAAACGCAAGGACAAAGCTCCCGTCAGGCAATCGCTCTTCGGCAACAGCTTTTACCCCACCGCCGAATTCAACGACATCGCCGCCGCGCAGCCGTTTGGAATTGCGCACGAAGGCCTGCCACCGCCTGAGATCAATACGCTTGTGCAGCGTTGCGCCGATTTTTGCTTCGCCTCTGCGACCTTCCAACTGCGCAGGAATAACCCGCGTGTCGTTGAACACCAGAACATCACCAGTACGCAGAATTTGCGGCAGATCGCGCACACCACAGTCCTCGAAAGGGCCGTGGTTGCGCACGACAAGCATACGTGCGGCATCGCGGGGGCGCGCCGGGCGCAGCGCGATGCGTTCAGGCGGCAGGTCGAAATCGAATAGATCAACGCGCATGGCGCCGATCCCTCAAATACCGTGCTGGTTGAGAAGCCTTCATGGCGCCGCCCCTAGTCCGGAGGCAGCGCAATGAAAAGTCAGTTACCGATCGGCGCGTTCAGGTCCTCAAGGGAAATGTTTTCCTGGACCTGTGGCGCAGGCATCGCCGGCACAGGCTTGTTGTCCGCCGCGATGGAGGCCTGCAACACGCGGGTCGGATTTGCAGGTGGCTCGCCGCGCTGGATCGCATCGACCGCCGCCATGTTGGAAATGACCCGGCCAAAATTGGTGTAATTGTTGTCGAGATTCAGACGCGGATAAAACACGATGAAGAACTGGCTGTTGGCGCTATCTTCACTCGCCGCGCGGGCCATGGAAACAGTACCGCGGACATGCGGCATCCGATTGAATTCTTCCGCTATATCCGGAAGCTGGGATCCACCGGTACCCGTACCGGTCGGATCACCCGTCTGGGCCATGAAACCATCGATAACGCGGTGAAAGATCACCCCATCGTAAAAGCCTTGACGAGTGAGCGTCTTGATACGCTCAACATGATTGGGCGCCCAATCGGGCTTCAGACGGATTGCAACCCGCTGGCCGTTAGACAAATCCAGCAGCAAAATGTTCTCGAGGTCTTCGTTCGCATTAAAGTTGACCGGAGTGAAAACACGCTGATCGGCTGCCGCTTCTGCGGGGCTGGCTACATCGCCGGCCAAATCTTTATCAGCAGGAGCTGTCGTCGACTGGGTGGAAACATCGCCCTGGGTCGAGGCGGCTTCATCCTGCGCCTGTGCAACTAGGGGCATAGCACCGATTGTCAGCGCGGCAGCAATGGCAAGCGAAGTCTTGAGCATCGTCATTCCGTAGCAATGTCGTGGATGTCCGCCTCTCTAGCGGGTGGCGTCTGTCCGTTCAATGAATAGGTTGAGAGAATGGGTCAACCGCCCCGCGGCCCCATTTTCAGGACTCGAGCCTCGACATCTTCTCGGACCGAAGGGGTGACAAACTTTTCGATCGGCCCGCCATAGAAAGCGATTTCCTTTACCAGCCTGCTCGCAATCGGCTGCAATTCGACGTCCGCCATAAGGAAAACCGTCTCGATCCGGTGGTTGAGCTGCCGGTTCATTCCGGTAAGCTGATATTCATATTCAAAATCGGTGACCCCACGAATACCGCGGATTACGATACCGGCGTTCATCTGCTCGGCAAAGTCCATCAGCAACGAATTGAAGCCCACCACGCGGATGCTTTCGCATTCGATACCGGCAACCTCGCGCTCGACCATTGCGATACGCTCGTCGTCGTCGAACATCGGAGATTTGGCTATGTTAGTGGTTACGCCGATAATCAGTTCATCGACCAGTTTTGCCCCCCGCTCGATGATGTCCATGTGACCGAGCGTAATCGGGTCGAATGTACCGGGATAGATACCGATGCGTTTGGCCATCAATGGTCTCTCTTCACAACGAAATTTGCCAGTTCGATCAACAGCCGTGCATCTTCGCCGTAACTGGCAAGATGTTGCCCCGCCTGATCGACCAACATTGTCGCTTGGGCGCGCGCCTGATCAGCGCCCATCAGCGTAACGAACGTCTGCTTGCCCTGCTCTTCATCTTTGCGCAGCGCCTTGCCAGCCTTTGTTTCATCGCCTTCGACGTCCAGAAGGTCATCCGCAATCTGGAAGGCCAGTCCGATATCGCGGGCGTAGGCGCGCAGATGCGTGCGTCCTTCCGGTGGCACGCGGCCAAGCACGGCCCCCATCTCGACGCTGGCGGCCAGTAAGGCGCCAGTCTTGAGCTGCTGAAGGCGGGTGATCTGGCGGAGATCGTATTCCTCTTCCTCCGATACGATATCCATCATCTGGCCGCCAGCCATGCCCTCATGCCCACTCGCCCGCGCGAGAGTTGCCACCAGCTCCGCTCGAACGAAAGGTTCGGTGCTGGTGTCGGGCTGGCTTAGAATATCGAAAGCCAGTGCATGGAGACAGTCCCCTGCAAGGACAGCTGTCGCTTCGTCGAAGGCCTTGTGTACGGTTGGCTTGCCATGTCGCATGGCATCGTCGTCCATGCATGGCAGATCGTCATGAATGAGCGAATAGGCATGGATTGCCTCGATGGCACAGCCAGCGTTGACCGCTGCATCGCGGTTCACGCCAAAAAGATCCGCAGTGGCAACGACCAGAAGAGGGCGCATTCGCTTCCCCGCCCCGATCGCGGCGTAACGCATTGCATCGACGAGCCGCGCCCTGGCATCATCCGGAATAGGCAAAAATGCGTCGAAAGCACTGTCGACGTCGCTCTGTATCCTGTCGAAAGCCTCAGCAAGGATATCTGGCATGATCGCCATCGCGGTCACACGCCGTCATCCGCATCGAACGGCTTCGTTCCTGCGGGCTGCCCGTCGGCTCCGGCGACGATTTTCTCAATCCGTGCCTGCGCCGCATCGAGTCGCGATTGACACGCCTTGCGCAATTGTTCGCCGCGCTCATACAAATCGATGCTCTCATCCAGCGGGACATCCCCGCTTTCGAGCCGACGCACGACATTTTCAAGCTCACGCAGAGCCTGCTCAAAGCTCAATTCAGAAATTTGTGACTGTTCCTCTTCCATCGCGGGCAAGCATTGACGGCCCACCTGCGCGCGGTCAAGTAAGCCCAAAAGAGGGGGAGCGAATATGACGTGGATTATAGCCACAGTCGCAGCTGCTTTGGGGACTTGGCCCTGAATGCAGGTCCCCTTGCTCGAGTGAGAGTGCGCAGTCAGTGTCGAGGCGTTGCACAAACCCCGACGAATTTCGCGATCAACGGTCTTTGCTGAGACCATGTTCATCGGCCATTTCGCCCCTGCATTTCTTGCCCGTGGCTTCACAGACGAAGCGCCGAAGCTAGGCACGCTGTTCATTGCGGCCCAATTGGTCGACTGGGCTTTCTTCACTCTCGCCTTTCTGGGGATCGAAAAGCTGAGGCTGGTTCCCGGCATAACCACCATGAACCCGCTCGATCTCTATCATATGCCATATACGCACAGCCTGCTGGCAACAGTTGCGTGGGCCTGCGCATTTGCCATCATGATATGGCTCTTCTCACGCAACGGTGTGGCTGCGACGTGGGGGGCAATCGTTGTGCTAAGCCACTGGCTGCTCGACTTCGTGGTCCACCGCCCGGACCTGACAATTGCCGGAGGTGAGGAGCGACACGGTCTCGGTCTATGGAATTCGCCCATGATCGAAGTTCCGCTCGAACTCGGCCTGACGCTCATCGCCTATTGCTTCTATATCAGCCGTACAAAAGGGCCTCTCGTGCCGCCGCTCATCCTGCTTGGAACAATGCTGACGTTTCAGACAATCAATTGGTTCGGTCCCCAGCCACACGAAATCGGCATCGGCTTCTACGCGGTCCCGTTACTTTCCTTCGCTGTTCTGACTGCTCTCGCCTACTGGGTGCAATCGACAAGGTGGCATAAAAGCCAAGTGGGACTGGCAGTTTCGAGCGTGCAGCGCTAAGCGCGCGCGCATGGCAACTGTCGAATCCGCGATCACCCCAGAAGTCGTCGAACAACACGGCTTCAGCCCCGAAGAGTACGAGCGCGTGCTGAACGCACTGGGCCGCGAGCCCAATCTTGTGGAACTCGGCATCTTCTCTGTCATGTGGTCAGAGCATTGCTCGTATAAAAGCTCGCGCCTGCATCTCAAGAAACTGCCCACCGAAGCGCCCTGGGTCATCTGCGGCCCCGGCGAAAATGCCGGCGTTATCGATATCGGCGACGGACAGGCGGCCATTTTCAAGATGGAGAGCCACAACCACCCGAGCTATATCGAACCCTATCAGGGCGCCGCAACCGGTGTCGGGGGCATCCTGCGCGACGTGTTTACTATGGGGGCGCGCCCGGTGGCGAATGCCAACGCACTGCGCTTTGGCCGCCCCGACCACCCCAAAATGAAACATCTCGTCAAAGGCGTGGTTTCGGGCATTGGTGGCTATGGCAATTGCGTTGGCGTACCGACAGTTGCAGGTGAGACGAACTTCCACCCCGCTTATGACGGCAACATCCTCGTCAATGCGATGACCGTGGGGGTGGCTGACGCCGATAAGATTTTTTATAGCGCGGCCACTGGCGTCGGTAATCCGATTGTCTATGTCGGGTCCAAGACCGGCCGCGACGGAATCCACGGCGCGACCATGGCTTCCGCCGATTTCGAAGAAGATGCCGAGGCCAAGCGCCCCACCGTTCAGGTGGGCGATCCTTTCACCGAAAAGCTGCTGATCGAGGCATGTCTGGAACTGATGGCGACCGATGCGATCGTCGCCATTCAGGACATGGGCGCTGCCGGTTTGACCTCTTCCAGCGTCGAAATGGCGACGAATGGCAAGGCCGGCATCCGTCTCGACATGGACAAGGTGCCCTGCCGGGAAGAAGGTATGACGCCTTACGAAATGATGCTGAGCGAAAGCCAGGAGCGCATGCTCATGGTGCTGAAGCCCGGCAAGGAAGAAATGGCTGCAGCCATTTTCGAGAAATGGGAGCTCGATTTCGCGGTTATCGGCGAAGTTACCGACACACAGCACATGGTGCTCGAGTTTGGCGGCGAGATCGTGTGCGATATTCCCTTAGGCCCCTTGGCTGCCGATGCGCCGGAATACGATCGTCCGTATATCTCGAAGGAAGACTACGCAGCCTGGGCCAACATCAAACCGATGACCGAACGCCCAGACACAGACGACGTGGGTGGCGACCTCCTCAAACTGCTGGCTTCCCCCAACCTGTCATCCCGCAGGTGGATTGCAGAACAGTATGACAGCCAGGTCGGCGCCGATACGTTGCAGACCGGCGGCGATGCCGGCGTTGTCCGTGTCCATGGCACCAAAAAAGCACTGGCGATCAGCACCGACTGTACGCCGCGCTATGTTTATGCCGATCCTTATGAAGGCGGCAAACAGGCAATTGCCGAAGCCTATAGGAACCTGTGTGCGGTGGGTGCGCGACCGCTGGCCGTGACGAACTGCCTCAACTTCGGCAACCCGCAGCGTCCGGAAATCATGAGCCAGTTTGTCCATGCTCTCGAAGGTATGGGCCGCGCCTGTCGCATACTCGATTTCCCGATCGTGTCCGGCAATGTCAGCCTTTATAACGAAAGCAAGGCGACCGGTGGCGGCAGTGCCATTCTGCCCACCCCGGCCATCGGCGGCGTCGGCCTGATCGACGACTACGACAAGATGATGACCATGCCCTTCAAGGCGGAGGGCGAGGCAATCTACCTCATCCGCGCAGAGCATTGGGCAACACCGGATCCAGAGCGCTCTCACCTCGGCAAATCGCTCTGGCTAAGCGAAATTCACGGTCGCGACGAAGGCCGCACACCGCCGACCGATCTGACCGTTGAAAAGAGCGCGGGCAAGATCGTGCTTCAACTGATTGCCGAAGGGCTGGTCAGCGCGGTGCATGACATTTCCGATGGCGGTCTCGCAGTCGCTCTGGCCGAAATGGCCATGGCTGGCGGCATTGGGGCCGATGTCGAATGGCATAGCGATTACACGCAGGCACAGTGGTGGTTCGGCGAAGATCAAGGGCGCTACATCATCACGGTCCCGGATACGCAGGCGCTGAACGAAGCGCTTGCAAAGGGAACCGAGAATGAAGACACGGCCTCGATCGGCTTCCGCCGTATCGGCAAGACCGGTGGCACCCTGTTGTTTGGCAAGACAATTGCTGAACTGAAGGCGGCGCATGCGAGCTTTTTCACCGACTGGATGGAAAGCTGACGATCCGCGTCGGCATCGGCGATTGGACATACGAGCCCTGGCGCGGCGTCTTTTACCCCTAGGGTCTCGTCCAGCAGCGGGAGTTGGAATACGCCGCCCCGAAGCTCACTGCGATTGAGATCAATGCCACGTGCTATGGACGGCAAAAGCCGGAAAGCTGGCGCAAGTGGGGCGATGCGGTGCCTGACGGATTCCAGTTCAGTGTCAAAGCATCGCGCTATGCCACGGCACGCAAGGTCTTGGCCGAAGGTTCTGATTCAATAGAGAAATTTCTCGATCAGGGCTTTACCGAACTGGGTGACAAGCTGGGTCCGATCCTGTGGCAGTTTGCGCCGGCCAAGCGGTTCGAGCGGGATGATTTCGCCCGGTTCCTCGACCTCATCCCGGACAGTCGGCACGGCGTTCCGCTGCGCCATACCCTTGAAATACGGCATGAAAGTTTCGACGATCCGGCTTTCTTCGACCTCGCCCGCGCGCGGAACATGGCAATCGTCTTTGCCGACAGCGACGACCATCCGCAGATCGACCAGGCGACGGCAGACTTTGCCTATGCCCGCCTGCAACGCACTGAAGAATCAGTAGAAACTGGTTATGATGCAGCGGCGCTGGATGGCTGGGCAACCAAGGCGCGGGCTTGGGCAGAGGGTGGGCGCGACGCCTATGTTTTCTTTATTGCCGGGGCCAAAGTGCGCAATCCAGCGGCGGCACACATGTTAATCACCCGTCTGATCTGACGGGTCAGGTGGGTGTTCCGGTCGGAACACCCAAATATCGCGCCGATCAGCCCGACGCGGTTTGCGTCTTCGCCTGCTGCGCGAGCAGATCGTAAGGGTCGATCCCTTCTTCACGCCAGATCCGGTGGCATTCGCGATACCAGTGCGGTTCGGGGATGTTGAGTTCGGCCCGCGCTTCTTCGAGATTCCTCATCAGCAATTCCCGAATCGAAAGGCCGACCAGGGGCGGGCACGCCTTGCCGGTACGGTGCGCCTGCCGAATGGCCTTCAACACCGGCGCCCTGGTCTGCACCAGTTTCTTGAGATGAAACGAACCGGCATAGTCGAGCAGCAGATGCCCATGGCTGGGGTTCTGGCCATGCGTGAACAGCAGCACACACTGTTCGCCAAGCGCATCGCGGCCGTAACCGGTCAGCACATGCATCAGATCATGCGTATCCCGCTGGCGAAAACCGAACCACTGCATGAGATCATCATATGTCGGACGCCCGACCTTTTCGAATTCTTCCACCAGCCCCGCAGCGGTCAGCCCCTCCCGTTCCATGAAGTCGCAATAGGCATGCGCCACGGACCCTGCGGGCGCTTTGCGCAGGGCAACATGATCGTCGAGGATGGCCGGGAGAAACGGTTCGCTTGCGCGGAGTGCATCGCCATGCGGGCTGAGCGTCAGGGCGCGGACGCGGTCGATATACTGCCCGGATGGCAGCGCATCGTATATCTTGAAGACTTCCGCCGTATTCTCCTTGTCCTTGAGAAGTTCGCGGAAATGGCCGAGCGCCACAAGCGGGCGATAGCGTGCCTTCGGCCGACAGGGATCGCGCAGCGGAGTCCCGTCGAGCGCGGTTTCAAGATCGATTGCAGCGACAGGTGAGCCAGCCATGGAATGGGTCATAACAGGCTGGTTGTTAACACAATCCAACCCGCCCCCATTGGATGGGCGCGACATGGCTAGTCGGCGCTGAAATCTTCCACCCATTCATGCCTGGGAATGCCGAAAAGCTTCAGAATGGCGGTCAGATCCACGCTGGCGATCCGCCCGTTCGCCGCATCGCGGGCCTTGGGCTTGGCGCGGTAGGCGACGCCATAATCCGCCGCTTCGATCATCGGGATATCGTTCGCACCGTCACCGGTGGCGAGAACGCGCGCGCCCTCGCCCAGCTGTTCGCGCTCTTCCTCCAGTGTCGCCAGCTTGGTCGACGCGTCGCTGACCGGGCCTGCCAACAATCCGGTGAGCGTGCCACCCGCAACACCCAGCCGGTTACCGACGACGCGTTCAAAACCGAGCTGATCCGCAACGGGATCGGCAAAATGGTGGAAGCCCCCAGTGACGAGCACGGTGCGGCACCCCTTGCTGCGCAGCGTGGCGACCAGAATATGCGCCCCTTCGACCGGGCGGATACGTTCGTTCAGGCAACGGTCGATGGCCCCTTCGTCCAGACCTTCGAGCAGGCCGACACGTTCCTTCAGCGCGCTTTCGAAATCCAGTTCGCCCTGCATCGCACGTTCGGTGATTTCCGCTACCCGATCCTTGAGACCGGCGAAGTCGGCCAGTTCGTCGATGCATTCCTGACCGATCATGGTCGAATCCATGTCCGACACGAACAGGCGGGGCACTTCGATTTCGTGATCGGCCACCAGCAGATCGCATTCGCCAAAGTGATCCACCAGAATGCCGGTCAGCGCCCGGGCATCGCCATGCGGCAACGACATCTGCAGCACATCGCCGCAGAAATCCAGCATTCCTGCCATGGCCACCGGCATATCGGCTGCGGCGCAGGCGTCCATTGCCTTTTCAAGCCGTGTTTCCACGCCGTCCATGTCTGCTATCAGCCGGGCAATGAGCACCAATCCGTCTCCCCATTCAAAACCGGTCGCGCTCATCGCAGGGCCGACAGCGAGCGGCAAGAGCGATCTCGCGATCAGGCTGGCACAGCGTCTGGCCGGCGATGGCCGCCACGGCGTGGTGATCAATGCCGACAGCCAGCAGGTTTATCGCGATCTGCGCATTCTGTCCGCCCGCCCGACCGACGCCGAAATGGAAGGCATCGATCATCGCCTGTTCGGCACATGGGACGGTGCGCAGCCCTGTTCCGCTGCGGATTGGGCCGGGGCCGCCAAATCGGCAATCGACGATATCCATGGCGCAGGCGGCGTGCCGATCCTGTGCGGTGGGACCGGGCTGTACCTGCGCACCTTGCTGGACGGAATATCCCCGATACCCCCCATCGACCCCGCCATCCGCGAGCAGGTGCGCGCGCTTTCGACAGAGGATCTGCGCGCGTTTCTGGTGGCTGAAGACCCGGAAGCCGCCGGCCGCCTTGGCCCGCGCGACAGCCAGCGCATGGCCCGGGCACTGGAAGTGGTCCGTTCGACAGGCCATCCCATCACCTATTGGCAGGATCGGCAAACCGGCGGGATTGCAGCGGATATTGCTCTGCACCCCCTTGTCCTGCTGCCCGACCGCGAATGGCTGAATGCGCGCTGCGATCTGCGTTTCGAATGGATGCTCGACCATGGGGCTCTGGAAGAAGTCGAAACCCTGCTTGCCCGCAGGCTGGACCCTGCCCTGCCCGTCATGCGCGCGATCGGCGTGCCCGAAATCGCAGGCATGCTTCAAGGAGATCTATCGCGCGCTGAAGCTATCGCCGCTGGCCAGCTTGCCACGCGGCAGTATGCCAAGCGGCAATATACATGGTTCCGCAATCAGCCGCCACTGGGGTGGCCGCGTGCGGATAACAAAACTATCGCTTCATGCGATTTTTTTGTTTCTTTGTTTCAAAAGGGCGGTTGACCGTGAAATGTGGCCCGCCTATCTGGAGCGTTGTCGGCCCGGCGCTTTAGACCCCAGCGCCGGGCCGATTTGTGTTTTTTCATGACCGGAACCAGGTCGGAGGTTGAAGTGAGTATCGAGCGCAGCGGCGCCGCTATCCTGATCGAATGTCTCAAGCGTCAGGGTGTCGAATTCGTTTTCGGCTATCCCGGTGGCGCCGTGCTGCCGATCTATGACGAACTTTTTGCGAACGAGGACATTCGCCACATCCTCGTCCGCCATGAAGCAGGCGCTGCGCATGCCGCGGAAGGGTACGCCCGTTCCACCGGCAAGCCGGGCGTCGTGCTGGTTACCAGCGGTCCGGGCGCGACCAATGCCGTCACCGGTATTGCCGATGCCTATATGGATTCGATTCCGATGGTGGTGATCACCGGTCAGGTGCCCACCGCGCTGATCGGGTCCGATGCCTTTCAGGAAGCCGACACCATCGGGCTGACCCGCCACTGCACCAAGCACAATTATCTGGTGAAAGACCCGGAACGGCTGGGTGCGACCATCGAAGAAGCGTTCCGCATCGCCACTTCCGGGCGGCCGGGGCCGGTGCTGATCGATATTCCCAAAGACGTGCAGATCGCCATGGCGACATGGGATGGCCAGGACGATAGCCCCCTGCCTTCGCACCGCTATCAGCCGCGCATGGTTGGTGCGGCCGACGAAATCGCCGAAGCGGTCGACATGCTCGCCAATGCGGAACGTCCCGTGTTCTACACGGGCGGCGGCGTGATCAATGCCGGGCCGCGCGCTGCCGAATTACTGCGCAGGCTGCAGGATATGACCGGTGCCCCGGTGACCAGCACGCTCATGGGACTGGGCGCATTTCCCGCCGACCATCCCGACTGGCTGGGCATGTTGGGCATGCACGGCACGTTCGAAGCCAATATGGCGATGAACCGCGCCGATCTGATCGTGGCGGTCGGCGCGCGGTTCGATGACCGGGTTACCGGAAGGCTGGATGCCTTTGCGCCCGAAGCCAAGAAGATCCACATCGATATCGACCGGGCCAGCATCAACAAGATCGTGCCGGTGGATCTGGGCATCATTGGCGATTGCGGCCACGTGCTCGAACAGATCGTCGAAGCGTGGGGCAGCCGCAACACGCGCGACCTGTCCGAATGGAAAGCCCGCATCCTGGGCTGGAAGGCCCGCGATTGCCTGGCCTATCCCGAACGTATGGGCGACCAGATCATGCCGCAGAAGAGCATCGAACGGCTCTTCGCCCTGACCAGGGATCGCGACCCGATCATCACCACCGAAGTCGGCCAGCACCAGATGTGGGCGGCGCAGTATTTCGGCTTCATGAAACCGAACAAATGGCTCACCAGCGGCGGCCTTGGAACAATGGGTTACGGCCTGCCTGCCGCTATCGGGGCCCAGCTGGGCAATCCCGATGCACTGGTGATCGACGTGGCCGGCGAAGCCAGCATCCAGATGAATATCCAGGAACTGGGCACCGCCAGCCAGTATCGCCTGCCGGTGAAGGTCTTCATCCTCAATAACGAATTTATGGGGATGGTCCGCCAGTGGCAGGAACTCACCTATGAAAGCCGGTATTCGAACAGCTATTCCGACAGTCTGCCGGACTTCGTGAAGCTGGCCGAAGCCTATGGCTGGAAAGGCATTCGCATCGAGGATGAAAGCCAGCTCGATGCGGGGATCGAAGCCATGCTGGCGCATGACGGCCCGGTGATGGTCGATTGCCAGGTGGCCAAGGAAGCCAATTGCTTCCCGATGATCCCCAGCGGCGCCGCGCATACCGATATGCTGCTCTACGGCGACAAGGTGGGCGGCACCATGGATGATGAAGCGAAGGCTCTGGTCTGATGGGAATGCAGCAGAAAATTCCTCCGCAGCTTGCGGATCGCGCAGAACGGCGCGTGTGGTTCAACCGGGTGGATGCCGGGCGGTTGCTCGACTGGATCGAAGACAGCGGCCATCGCTTCCTCGGTATGGAAGTGGCGGAAAAGCAGGATGAAGAAGCCTGGGTCCTGCTTGCGGACACGCTCGATCTCAGCCGCCAGACCGACAATTTCGAAGCCGTGCGCCGGGGCCGCGATTTCCTGCGCGACTATGACGGTGAAGGACGCATGTTCGAGCCGATATGGCAGGATCGGGAACAATGAAGATCGCCCAGCAGGCCGCAGAACGGCACGTGCTCAATGTCATCGTCGATAACGAACCCGGTATTCTTTCCAAGATCACCGGCATGTTCACCGCGCGCGGATACAATATCGATAGCCTGACCGTCGCCGATATTTCGGAAGATCATGCGATCAGCCGGATCACGATCGTCACCACCGGCCCGCAACCGGTGATCGACCAGATCCGCGCGCAGCTGGAACGGCTGGTGCCGGTGCACAAGGTGATCGATTTCACCGAAAGCGGCGCGCATGTGGAACGTGAACTGGCGCTGGTGAAAGTTGCCGGCAAGGGTGACAACCGCGTCGAAGCGCTGCGCATCGGCCAGCTGTTCCGTGCCAATGTGGTCGATACGACGACCGGCAGCTTCGTGTTCGAACTCACCGGCTCGCCGGACAAGATCAATAGTTTCATCGCCCTGATGCGTGAACTGGGGCTGGTCGAAGTCGGCCGGTCGGGGATCGTGGGAATGATGCGCGGCCCTGCCGCCGAATGAACTCAAGGATATTCCGGCACCAGCCGGGATCGCTGTCAATCAGGGTGCAACCAAGACGCGCCCGATCCCGGAAATCGCCGGGATGAAGAGTGAGGAAACCAATGCAAGTCTATTACGATGCCGATTGCGATACGAACCTTATCAAGGACAAGAAGGTCGCGATCGTCGGTTACGGCAGCCAGGGCCACGCCCATGCACAAAACCTGCGTGACAGCGGTGTGGGCGAAGTCGTTATTGCACTGCGCCAAGGCTCGGCCACTGCCAAGAAGGCGGAAGGTGCAGGTTTCACCGTCAAGACCGTCGCCGAAGCCGCCGAATGGGCGGATGTGCTGATGATCCTTGCGCCGGACGAGCATCAGGCGGCGATCTATGCCAACGAAGTCGCGGGAAAGATGCGCCCCGGTAGCGCGCTGGCCTTCGCGCATGGCCTCAACATCCATTTCGGCCTGATCGATCCGCCGGCCAATATCGATGTGATCATGATCGCGCCCAAGGGCCCCGGCCACACCGTGCGCGGCGAATATATCAAGGGCGGCGGCGTTCCCTGCCTCATCGCAGTGCATCAGGAAAGCGAACAGTCGGGCGGCCAAGGCTATGCCAAACAGCTCGCGCTGTCCTATGCCAGCGCGGTCGGTGGCGGCCGCTCGGGCATCATCGAAACCGACTTCAAGGAAGAATGCGAAACAGACCTCTTCGGCGAACAGGCCGTGCTGTGCGGCGGCATCACCCACCTCATCCAGGCCGGGTTCGAAACGCTGGTGGAAGCCGGTTACGCGCCGGAAATGGCGTATTTCGAATGCCTCCACGAAACCAAGCTGATCGTCGACCTGCTGTATGAAGGCGGCATCGCCAACATGCGCTACTCGATCAGCAACACCGCCGAATATGGTGACATCAAGACCGGCCCGCGGATCATCACCGATGAAACCAAGGCCGAAATGAAGCGTGTGCTGCAAGACATCCAGTCTGGCCGCTTCGTCAAGGACTTCGTCCTCGACAACCAGGCCGGCCAGCCCGAACTCAAGGCCAGCCGCAAGGCCGCCGCCGCCCATCCGATCGAGCAGACCGGTGCCCAGCTGCGCGCCATGATGCCGTGGATCGGTGCCAACAAACTGGTCGACAAAGACAAGAACTGACGGATCGGGCGCAAGGCGGCCACGGCGGGGTTACCCGTGTGTGCCTTCTTGCGCCCCTTCCATGCGATGCACACACTGCAGGCCGGATACGCAACAGGAGACTGCATCGATGGCCTTTCGCCCCAAACTGCGCTACGCTCTTCCTCTGGCAGGCGGACTGGCGCTCGCAATTTCGGCTCCCGGCTTTGCCGACGAGGCCCCTGCCCTTCCCGGCCAGGTCGACCTGTCGCGGGTCACCGCCGGCACCTATGCCACCGACCCGGCGCATACGCTGGTAAGCTGGCGGCTCAACCATTTCGGATTCAACGATTATTTCGGCCTGTTCGGCGGTATCGAGGGCACGCTGCAGCTTGACCCGGCGAAGCCAGAGGCCGCTCGCCTCGATGTGACCATTCCCATCGCCGATGTGACCGTGGCGGCGGAAGGGCTGAAAGACCACCTGCTCCGCCCCGGCAAAGATGGCGCAGCTCCCGATTTCTTCGGCCCGAACCCGGCTGCCGCGCGGTTCGTCTCCACCTCGGTCACCCGCACGGGAGAAACCGAAGCGACGATCATCGGCGATCTGACCCTGAACGGCGTCACCCGCCCGGTTGCCGTTGCCGCCGAATTCACCGGCGCCGGTGCCAATCCCATGAACAAGGCGGAAACGGTCGGCTTCGAAGGGCGCGCACGGATCAAGCGTAGCGATTTCGGACTGACCACCTTCGTTCCCGTAGTGTCGGACGAGGTCGATCTGACCATCACCGCCGCATTCGAGAAGCAATGAGGGTGATGCTCGCACCTGCAATGCACCTAGCCGGCATGGCCGGTATCTGACCGATGGGCGCGTCCCTTGCCCCTGCCGCGATGGACGCGCCCGACACGCTGCCTTTCGCCTGCGCCTGCGGAACGATCACCGGCGCCATCGAGCAGGCGCGTCCCGATCAGGGCGACAGGGTCGTGTGCCATTGCCGGGATTGCCGCGATCTGGTCCGCCATCTCGGCCAGGGCGATCGCGTTCTCGATGCCAACGGTGGGACCGATCTCTATCAATCGCGCTGCGCGCGCGTGAAAATTCATGGCGGCGGGGAGCGGCTGGCCACCCTTCACATGACCGAAGGCAAGACGCTGCGCTGGTATGCCGAATGCTGCAACGCGCCGCTGTTCAACACCTATGCCAACGGGCGGCTGCCCTATGTCACCACGCTGCTGGCGAACACGGACGCCGCTCAGCGCGAGCGCTTGCTTGGGCAGCCGCTAGGCCATCTGTTCATCGAACAGGCGACCGGTGACGCCAGCGGGCTTGAACCGCTGTCTTTCGCCGCGCTGATGCGACGCTTCTTCCGGCGGATGATCAAGGATATCGTGTCCGGCGATCGCCGCCGCAGTGCACTGTTCGATCCGCAGACGCTGGCACCGATTGCCGCGCCACGCCGCTTGACCGCCGAGGAGCAAGCCGCTCTGGGTCGGGCATGAAACTGAGCGACTGCCACAACATCGACGATTTCCGCCGGCTGGCGAAGGCGCGGCTTCCCTGGCCGGTGTTCGATTATATCGACGGCGCGGCCGACGACGAGATCACCAAGACGCGGAACACGAGCGCGTTCGACCATGTCGATCTGGTGCCGGACGTGCTGGCTGGCGTCGGCGAGATCGATACCTCCTGCACGATCCTGGGCCGCAAGAGCGCCCTGCCGCTCATGCTCAGCCCCACCGCCCTGCAGCGCGCCTTCCATCGGGATGGCGAGCGTGCGGTGGCGCGCGCGGCTGAGGCGTTTGGCGTGTGGTTTGGGATCTCCAGCCTGGCCACCCATTCCATTGAGGAAATCGCGGCGCTCACCAGCGGCCCCAAGCTGTTCCAGCTCTATGTTCACAAGGATCGTGGGCTGAACGCCAGCATGATCGAACGCTGCCGCACAGCGGGGTTCGACGCGCTCGCGCTTACCGTCGACACCATCGTGTCGGGCAAGCGCGAACGCTGCCTGCGGTCCGGCTTCACCACGCCGCCGCGCTTCACGCCTTCGGCCCTGTGGAGTTACGCCACCCGGCCGCGCTGGACGCTGGATTACATCTTCGGCCCAAAGTTCCGCCTGCCCAATCTCGATGGCTATGTGCAGGAAGGGACCGGCAAGGCGGTCAGCATCCAGGACTATTTCAACACCATGCTCGATACGAATATGGACTGGGATACCGCCGCACGAATTCGACAGGACTGGGGTGGCGCCTTCGCACTCAAGGGCGTGATGAGCGCCGCCGATGCCCGCCGCGCAGTAGATATCGGCGCCGATGCGATCATGATTTCCAATCACGGAGGCCGCCAGCTGGACGGCAGCCGCGCCCCCTTCGATCAGCTGCGCGAAATCGTCGATGCGGTGGGCGGAGAAATCGAGATCATCGTCGATGGCGGCATTCGGCGCGGGACGCATGTTCTCAAAAGCCTTGCCGCAGGCGCAACGGCGGCTTCCGGCGGGCGGCTCTATCTCTACGCGCTGGCTGCTGCAGGGCAGCCCGGGGTAGAGCGGGCAATTACCATCCTGAAGGAAGAGATCGAGCGCGGCATGCGCCTGATGGGCGTGACTTCCGTCACTCAACTCAACCGCGATCGCCTCCGCTGGCGTTAATTCTGCGTCGCTTCCCGCGACGCTGCGACCACCCGGCCCATGTCTGCCAGCAAGATCGTGCTGGTGGCTTTGGCCAGAACCGTGCCCTTGGCATCCTTCAGATGCCCTTCGTAAAAGCTCGTGCGTTTGCCGTGCCGTTCGACCCACGCTTCCGCAACCACCAGCCCGGGACGCGTGGGGGCGAAAAAGCTGACCTTCAGTTCCAGCGTCATCGGCACGATGCCCGGCCCGTTTCTGGCTATGGCTGCGTGGGCCATCGCTGCATCGATCCAGCCGCTGATGAAGCCGCCCTGCACCACGCCGCCCGAATGGCATTGCTCGCGCTTGGCCTCATATTCGAGCGTCGCGCGGCCTGCCGGATCGGTGTCCACGATACGTACCAGACCCATGGTCTCATATAGCGAATGTGCTTCGGCCATTGCGTCTCCCCTTGCACGCGAAATATAATTTCTCGCGTTGCCCAAGACTGTTTTTCTTTACAACCCCGTCAGGCTTTCGCATAGCGCTGCCCATGCACAACGCACTCGGCCTTATTCTGCGACTTACACGCCCTTGGGCGTGACAGCTTGCGTGCCTGCCCGGGTGCGCTGAGCGCCCAAGGGACGACTTTTCACCCAGCAAGTTTCCGCAATATCCGAGATTTCCAGATGTCCATGCTCCGCGACCCGAGCACCAAATATTCGCCCTTCCCGCAGGTTCCCCTGACCGACCGGCAATGGCCAGGCCGCACCATCACCGCTGCCCCGCGCTGGTTGTCGACCGACCTGCGCGATGGCAATCAGGCCATTGTCGACCCGATGGATGCGCACAAGAAGACCCGGTTCTTCGACCTGCTCGTCGAAGTAGGTATGAAAGAAATCGAAGTCGGCTTCCCCAGCGCCGGTGCGACGGAGTTCGATTTCATTTCCGGTCTCGTCCGGTCGGGCCGCATTCCCGACGATGTGATGGTTCAGGTCCTCACCCAGAGCCGCGAAGATCTGATCCGGACAAGCTTCGCCAGCCTCGAAGGCGCGCGTGCGGCCATCGTTCACCTTTATAATGCCGTCAGCCCAGCTTGGCGTGAAGTCGTGTTCGGGATGACACGCGATCAGGTGCGCGACATCGCCGTGCAGGGCGCCAAGGTGTTGCGCGATGAAGCCGGCATGCAGCCGAATACGGATTGGCATTTCGAATACAGCCCCGAAACCTTCTCCACCGCCGAACTCGACTTCAGTCTCGAGGTTTGCGAAGCGGTGATGGACGTGCTGGCCCCGACGCCCGATCATCCGATCATCCTGAACCTGCCAGCCACAGTCGAAGCAGCCACCCCCAATATCTATGCCGATCAGGTCGAGTATTTCATTCGCAACCTGCCCAACCGCGAAAGCGCGGTAATCAGCCTGCACACGCATAATGACCGGGGCACCGGCGTAGCCGCGGCCGAACTGGCCCTGATGGCGGGTGCGGACCGGGTGGAAGGCTGCCTGTTCGGCAATGGCGAACGCACGGGCAATTGCTGCCTCGTGACGATGGCGCTCAACATGTACACGCAGGGTGTCGATCCCGCGCTCGATTTCTCGGATATCGATCAGGTTATCGAAACGGTCGAATATTGCAACGAACTGCCTGTCCATCAACGCCATCCCTATGGCGGCGAATTGGTCTATACCGCGTTCTCCGGCAGCCATCAGGATGCGATCAAGAAAGGCTTCGCGGCGCTGGAAACCCAGAACGACCCGCACTGGCGAGTGCCCTATCTGCCGATCGACCCCGCCGATCTCGGCCGCAGTTACGAAGCGGTAATCCGCGTTAATTCGCAATCCGGCAAAGGCGGATTCGCCTGGGTTCTGGAACAGGATCAGGGTCTCAAGCTGCCCAAGAAAATGCAGGCCGATTTCAGCCCTCACGTGCAGCGCATGGCCGACGAACTGGGCCGGGAAATCAACGCTGCCGATATTTGGAACGCGTTCAAAAACGCTTATCACGTGCAGACCACCGGCAAACATTTTCAGCTGGTCGATTATGAAGAACGCCGGTCCAGCGACGGCACGCGCCTGTTCACCGGCACCATCGCGGTCGAGGGGCAGGAACAGTCGGTGTCGGGCCGCGGCAATGGGCTGATCTCCAGCGTTCTGGCGACGATCGAGGAGGCCTTTGGTCTCACGCTCGAAGTGGTCGACTATACCGAACACGCACTGACCACTGGCCGCGACAGCCGGGCTGCCGCATATCTCGAATGTCGCGCCCCGGATGGGAAAACCATCTGGGGCTGCGGTATCGACGAAGATATTGCCACGGCAAGTGTGCGCGCCGTGCTGAGTGCGGCGAATTCGGCGGTGGCGGCGTAGTTTCATTCTGCAGCTATCGGGCCCGGCACAGCCCGATAGCTGCAAACGCCTTTCCTACACGACAATTCATGGTGCAAGAGATCCCTGAACGGGGATTTCTTGCCGAATTTCTTCTGGCGTCAGCAATTGCTTTTCCTTGCCAGGACAGCGGTCCATGTGGTCCACCGTTCAGAGTGAGAGGAAAGAGGCTGAACCGTCATGACAGAAGAAATCATCGATCCCGATCTGCCCATTATCGATCCGCATCACCATCTGTGGGATCTGCGACCGCTGCTCTCTTCCTTCCCCGAACCGCGCCACGATTTCCTCGAAGCGATCTCCGGTGCCGCCTACTACACTTTCGACGAACTCCACGCAGACACGCAGAGCGGGCATAATGTCGTCGGCACGGTGTTTATGGAATGCGGTGCGTTCTACGATGCCAGCCGCAGCGAAAGCTTGAAACCGGTGGGTGAGGTGGAATTCGTGAATGGCGTCGCCGCGCAGGGGGCAAGCGGGCTTTACGGCGAATACCGTCCTTGCGCCGCCATCGTCGGCCATGCGGATTTGACCTTGGGCGATGCCGTGAAGCCGGTGATCGAGGCATTGATCGCGGCGGGCAACGGCCGCTTCAAGGGCATCCGGCATGCTGCGGCATGGGACAGCGACCCCGAAGTGCTTGGCCCGCCCTTCCATGCGCCGCAAGGCCTGTATGGTTCCGACGCTTTTCGTGCCGGTTTTGCCGCTTACGCCGAATATGGCCTGACATTCGATTCCTGGTTGCTGGAACCGCAACTGGACGACGTGCTCGACCTTGCCAGGGCCTTTCCCGATCAGCAGATCGTGCTCGACCATTGCGGCACCCCGCTCAACATCGCGAGCTATCGCGGTCGGCTGCACGAACGGTTCGACATATGGCGCAGCGCGATTCGCAAAATTGCGGAATGCCCGAATGTCGCAGTGAAGCTTGGTGGGCTTGCCATGGCCTTTTGCGGCTTGCCCGAAGATGGGCCGGCGAAAGGGCATGGGTCGGAAATCCTGGCCGGCTTGTGGCGGCCCTATATCGAAACCTGCATCGATGCCTTCGGGGCTGATCGGGCAATGTTCGAATCGAATTACCCCGTCGACCGCTGGGGCGCGAGCTATCCGGTACTGTGGAATGCGTTCAAGCGACTGGCCGCAGGACATAGCATGGACGAAAAACGCGCGCTCTTCGCCAATACGGCAGCGCGCATCTATGACATCGAACGCATCCTGCCTGTCGCTTGACGTTTACGTAACGTCACTCTCGACAACGGTGAGAACGCACCATACCCCCCTGCCGATCACATGCGATCACACGAGAGAGGACCTTGCATTATGACCCTGCCCGCCCCCTTCGACAAAATGCGCCTGCCGGTTATCGGCTCGCCGCTATTCATCGTATCGGGTCCGGAACTGGTCATCGCCCAGTGCAAGGCAGGGATCGTCGGCTCTTTCCCTGCTCTCAACGCACGCCCGCAAAGCCAGGTCGATGAATGGCTGCATCAGATCACGGAAGAACTCTCCGCACACAATCGCGACAATCCCGATCGCCCGGCCGCGCCCTATGCGGTGAACCAGATCGTCCACAAATCGAACGATCGGCTGGATGCCGACATGGCCACCTGTGCCAAGTGGCAGGTACCGCTGGTCATCACCTCGCTTGGCGCGCGCGAAGAAGTGTTCAATGCTGTCAAAGGCTGGGGCGGCATTACCATGCACGATGTGATCAACGACCGGTTTGCCCGCAAAGCGATCGAAAAAGGGGCGACCGGCCTTATCCCGGTGGCGGCAGGCGCAGGGGGGCATGCCGGGGTTCTCAGCCCCTTCGCCCTGATGCAGGAAATTCGGGAATGGTTCGACGGACTGGTCGCTCTGTCCGGCTCGATCGCGCATGGCCGCTCGATCCTCGCGGCTCAGGCCCTCGGTGCGGACTTCGCCTATATCGGCTCGCCCTGGATAGCCACCACCGAAGCCAACGCCGATGAACAGTACAAGCAAGCCATCGTGGAAGGTCGCGCCGACGGGATCGTTTACACGAATCTGTTTACCGGCGTGCATGGCAACTATTTGCGCTCAAGCATAGAAGGGGCCGGGCTCGATCCTGAAAATCTCCCCGTCAGCGACCCCAGCAAGATGAATTTCGGTAGTGGCGGCAACACCAAGGCCAAGGCCTGGAAGGATATCTGGGGTTCCGGTCAGGGCATCGGCACGGTGACGGACAGTGCCCCGGTAGAAGAAACCGTTGCCCGTCTCGAACGCGAATACAAAGATGCAAAGGCCGCGTTGGCAAAAGTGACTGGCTAGCCGGCCTGACGGACTTCTTGCTTCGGGAGCGGTTGCGTCGCAGATCGCACCCGGAGCACGCCTCCTGAATCGCTATTGTCCAGCCGGACCATTCGGCCATCGTCGAGCGTAAGGTCTATAGTGTCCACCGGCGCCCCATAACCGACGAGATGGTGGACTATGCTGGCCGCCAAGGGAGCGGCCGAACCAGGTTGGCCGCACAGGTCGCCGTCGATCACCATCTCGCGGTCTATGAAAAAGGCCAAGCCTTCGCTCCTCACTGCCCCCGAAGCATCGCGCCACAGCCCGAACAGGCCGGGGGCGGGAAACTGCCCGCCGACAAGCCAGCGCCTGACCGCGCCGATGAAGATGCGGGGGGCAACAGCGGAACTTGCGGGCGTCCAGCAGACCGCCCGTACATCGTCCAGACGCTCTGCCAGGCCAGCTCCCAGCGCCAACATGGCTCTGACTACCGGCAACATGTTTGCGCCATCGGCGAGGTGCGGCCCCGGAAACAGGCCCGCCGCTTCGCAGGGGGTCAGCTCGCCGGGCTGACACTCGAAAGTATGCCTGAGTTCAGGCCTATTAAGAGCTGCCCCCGGCGCCAAGCCGCGGAAATCGAATGCCAAGCCATCGTAGATGACTTCCAAACTATTGACTTGCACCTGCTGCCTCGACTGTTTCTGCGTATTGGCAAGGCTGCAATCGTTGCCCGCTGTGGCGCGCATGATGGCGGATATGGCTGCGGACAAGGCGACTTTGTCCGGCCGTCCACCTCGATCGAATAGCAGCAGAAGGCCGGGCAGTTTCTGTCGTGACACATGTTTTGAAGGATGTTCTG
This sequence comes from Pseudomonadota bacterium, assembly GCA_023394965.1. Lineage (GTDB taxonomy): Bacteria > Pseudomonadota > Alphaproteobacteria > Sphingomonadales > Sphingomonadaceae > Qipengyuania. Next base: position 28,382 of record JAEWZX010000041.1, read on the forward strand.
TAGTCACGAAGCCTTCTCACCCACTATGCCTGATGGTTCAGAATATGCCCTGCGAAAGACCCTCCGCGAGGGCCGCACCCAACTCGCCCGCCCGATCGATATCACCGGGGTCGACAGTCTTAGGCGCCAGGATATCTTCCGGTTTCTGTGCATCAGTGTTGACGATCCAAGGATCGGCGACCCGCTTGAGTCGCCATCCGGTCGCTATACGATCGATCTGGCTCTGTGCCCCCTCCCCGTCGGAACCGGCCGCGATGATCGTCGCATAGGGACGCCCCTCGATCTTGCCGAGCAGTGGATAATAGCAGCGGTCGAACATTTCTTTCATCTCACCGCTCATGGTGGCGAGGTTTTCTGGGCAGCAGAAGAGATAGCCTCCCGCACCAAGCAGATCGTCCGGCGCGGCTTTGTTTGCGCGTAGCATCATGGCACCGGCACCCGCTGCACCGGCCGATGCTTCGGCCAGACGTTCGCTGGTTCCGGTTCGGCTGTGCCAGATGATGAGGAGCGGCCCGGCATTCATTCGTGCAGCATCGCCAGCCGCTGTCGATTGTCAATGGACCTGCCTTTCGCTCGCCCGATCGAAAGGGTATTACCATAGTATGGCATCTCAGGCCCTTTCCAACGTATTCGGTGTCTCCTCTTCGCTGACCGGCCGCGCATGGCGCTGGCGCGGCGGCAATATGGAGCTAGGCAATTCGCCCGCGCTGGGTGACAATATCATCCGCCAGCTACTGCTATCACGCGGCGTCGCGACCGAAGATATCGAGCGCCACCTGATGCCGACCTTGCGCAACTTCCTGCCCGATCCGTCTATCTTTCGTGATATGGAAACGGCAGCAGATCGGATCGCGCAGGCCGTGCTATCGGGCGAAAAGATAACGATTTACGGTGACTACGACGTCGACGGCGCGACCAGTTCCGCTCTGCTGATCCGCCTGCTGCGCGATCTGGGCGTCGAGGCAGGCTATTATATCCCCGATCGCCTGCTGGAAGGCTACGGTCCATCGGGAGAAGCGCTGGTCAAACTAGGGGCCGCAGGGTCGAGCTTGATAGTCACGGTCGACTGCGGGGCGATGGCGCATGAGGCATTGGGCATGGCCCATGATGCCGGTATCGACGTGATCGTCGTCGATCACCACAAATGCTCGCCCGAACTTCCCAAGACGGTGGCGCTGGTCAACCCGAACCGTCTCGATGAAGAGGATGACGCGGCCGCTCATGGTCACCTGGCTGCAGTCGGGGTCGCCTTCCTCCTCGCCATTGCTGTGGTCCGCACCCTGCGCCAGCGAGGCTATTTCGAAACACGCAAGGAACCCGATCTGCTCGCGCTACTGGATGTGGTTGCGTTAGGCACGGTGGCAGATGTTGCGGCGCTGCATGGCCTCAATCGGGCCTTTGTGGCGCAAGGGCTGAAGGTCATGGCGAAACGCGACAATATAGGCATGTCAGCGCTGATCGATGCAAGCAGGCTGAAACGAGCCCCCGCTTGTTCCGACCTTGGCTTCGCCCTGGGTCCCAGAATCAACGCCGGCGGCAGGGTTGGCGAATCGACACTTGGCGTTCGTCTGCTGACCACCCTGGACCCTGAAGAGGCGCGCGACATTGCTGCGCAGCTTTCCGCACTGAACGAAGAACGCCGTGCGATCGAGGCTGCTGTACAGGAAGCTGCCGAAGAACAATTGGACGGTCAGCACAACCGCGCCGTTCATCTGGTCGCCGGCGAAGGCTGGCACCCGGGGGTCATCGGCATCGTGGCCGGGCGTATCAAGGAAAAAACCGGCAAACCTTCCCTCGTCATCGCACTGGATGGTGAGGCAGGCAAAGGCTCTGGTCGCTCCATTGCGGGCGTGGACCTCGGCGCGGCGATTATCCGCGCGCGTGACGAAGGGCTGCTGGTTGCAGGCGGCGGACATGCCATGGCGGCAGGTCTCACCGTCCAAAGCGACAAGATCGATCAGCTGGCCGAGTGGTTGGACAGAATGCTGGAAGGCCAGGTCGCCCGCGCCACTGCCAACCGGGAAATGGCACTGGATCTGTCGGTGGCACCGGGCGGCCTGACGCCGGAACTTGTCAATTCCCTAGAAGGGGCTGGCCCTTACGGTGTCGGCTGGCCGGGGCCACGCATAGCGGTTGGCCCTGTTCGGCTGGTCAAATGCGATATCGTCGGTGTCGATCATGTCCGGCTTATCGCTGCTGGCGACGATGGGAAGAGCTTCAAGGGGATCGCTTTTCGCGCAGCGGAGAGCGAAATGGGCCAGGCTCTGCTTCACGCGTCTCAGGGCCGCAAACTGTGGCTCGCCGGGCGCGTAAAGATCGACGATTGGGGCAGCAGACCCCAGGCGGAACTCCACTTGGAAGACGCAGCCTGGGCCGATCGATAAGAATGCGTGCATTCGAGGGTTGACGGCCCGCACCCCCGCGCCTAATTGCCCCGCCACGCCACCGACCCGCCAAGCGGGTGTGGCCCGTTCGTCTAGCGGTTAGGACGCGGCCCTTTCACGGCTGAAACACGGGTTCGATTCCCGTACGGGTCACCACGGTGGCGGTATTGCATCTGCAATCCGCACAAAGTGCCACCTCTGTGGCCCGTTCGTCTAGCGGTTAGGACGCGGCCCTTTCACGGCTGAAACACGGGTTCGATTCCCGTACGGGTCACCACTTCCACATCAACGGAAACAAACCAGGTGGCGCACAGTAGCGCAGGCCGCTAAGCGGCGACCTCGATGAGCGAGCGAAGCTTCCCTTGGTCAGGATTCGTGCTGGCGCTTGTCGCCTGTGTCACTCTGCTGATGCTGGGCGTCGACCTAGCCTATGTCTGTGTGGTTCTTTTGGTTTGGGTGGGATCGCTTTATCTGGTCACAGCGCGCCCGCCGGAACCCAAAGAAGCCCCGACCGGCCCCGCTTTTAGCCGCGACAATATGGCCGATCTCTTCGAGCATTCCGAAACGCCGGTCGTCATCACCGAAAAAGACCGGGTGATCATTGCAAACCTTTCGGCCCGCACGCTGCTGGGCGGTCACATCGTCGGTCAGGATGTGCGGATGGCACTGCGTCAGCCAGAAGCGATTCGATTACTGGCCCGCGATACCGAAGGCAGTGCAGTGGTGCGTGGCCTGACCCGGCGAACCGATATCTGGCGGATCAACCGCAAAACGCTCCCTGGCGAACTGGCTGTCATCGAATTCGTCAACAAGACGGCGGAAGCGGATATTTCGCGCGCACATACGGACTTTGTCGCCAATGCGAGCCATGAACTGCGCACCCCGCTGGCATCGATCATCGGTTATGTGGAAACACTGCGGGAAGACGTGGATAGCCTCGATCCAGTCATGGCTGACAAATTTCTGGGCACGATTCAGCGTGAAGGGAAACGGTTGCAGGATCTCGTCAGCGATTTGATGTCATTGTCGCGAATCGAAGCTGAAAAACACGATCTGCCGAGCGACACGCTCGACCTTTCCAAACTGGCTGAACGCGCTGCTCACGATGCCGCGGGCGGGAATCGAGACGACCTGCTTGATTTCGAATCGGCAGGGGAGTTCCTTGTGCGCGGTGACCAGCAGCAGCTTGAACAGTTGGTGCGCAATCTCGTGGACAACGGATTCAAATATGGCGCCCCTGACGAACAGTTGACCGTTCGCCTGCACTCTAAGGGAGAAAACCGCGTCCGCCTGACAGTAACCGATCGGGGAGAAGGCATTGCCCCTGAACACATCCCCCATCTTACGAGGCGCTTCTATCGGACCGATCCGGGCCGTAGCAGGGCGTCGGGCGGCACTGGTCTTGGCCTTGCTATCGTCAAGCACATCGTAGAACGGCACCGCGGCCGTCTGGATATCGACAGCACCGTCGGCGAAGGCACGCGCGTAACTGTCATTCTTCCGCTCGAAAAAGATGAAGAGGCCGATTGACCGATGGTGACCGCTCCGTTTGTGCCAGCGCCTCGGCGCCGTCACAGTTGAGTCAGTAAATGTCACAGAAATGTAATTTCACGGTCATAGAGGCGTCGTCGCAACGTCACTTTACCGAGGAATTCTTCCCGATGACCTGTCCAATCCGGCTTTCCCTGGTGGCTGTGGCGCTTTGCTGCACTATGGCCACGCCGCTTTATGCAAAGGACGTCACGATTTCCTCGGAAGAACTGGCAGCCATGCGGGCGCAGCTTTCGGCAATGAACGCACGGATCGATCAGCTTGAAGCGGAAGTTGCCGCCGCTAAAGCGGCAAACGAGGTACAGGATGCGAGCATCGCCCAGCAAGCGGAAGCCGTGGCCACCCTCCCCGCTGCTAAGGAACCCGAAACTAAGATCACCTGGAAAGGCGCGCCAGAGATCGAAGGAAAAGGCGGCTGGAGTTTCAAGCCGCGCGGTCGCTTGCAGTTTGCTGCCGGAATCATCGACGCACCTGATTCGACCGGTGTGGCGGATGGCTTTGGTAAAGAAGTGCGTCGCCTCCGTCTCGGGGCCGAAGGGGATATCCCCGGGGGCTTCGGTTACAAGTTCGAATTCGATTTCGCCGGAAACGATGTCGATGTTACCGATGCCATCTTCACTTACAGGGACGATGGCTTGCTTGTGTCACTAGGCCATCAAAATACGTTTCAAGGACTTGAGGAGCTGACCAGCGGCCGGTTCACTTCCCTGATCGAACGCGCCGCGTTTACCGATGCCTTCAATTTCGAACGCCGCCTTGGTCTGGCCGTTCAGGTCAGCACTGGTGACATGCTGCTGCAGGGTGGCCTGTTCGCGGACAATATCGAAGATCTGTCGAACAGGAACTGGAGTGCTGACGGCCGCGTCGTATATCTGCCGAAGATCGGGCAGTCTCAATTACATTTGGGCGCATCGGTCCATTATGCCGATCTCGAACCGGGTGGTTCCGTGCGGTACCGGCAGCGCCCCTTTCTGCATTTCACCAGCAGTCGCTTCATCGATACTGGCAGCCTGGACGCAAATAGCGAATTCGGCATCGGGCTGGAAGCAGCACTTATTCACGGCCCGTTCCATGCCGCAGCGGAAGGATACCGGCAGAAACTGTCGCGCCCCTCCAGCTTGGGCAGCCCTGCCTTTTCCGGCGCTTACGCAGAAGTCGGATATTTCCTCACTCGCGGTGACACACGCGGATACAAGTCGGGGGTCTTCGATCGGGTCAAGCCGACCAGCCCTGTGGATGAAGGCGGTATCGGAGCGATACAGCTGGTTATGCGCTACGACTATCTCGACCTTAACGATGCGGGCGTGATCGGCGGAAAGCAGAACGGCTTTCTGGTCGGACTGGTCTGGACACCGACAGACTACACCAGATTCCTCCTCAACTATGCTTCCCTGCAATATGACGATGCCGTCATCCCCGCAGCGGACGGTGACCGAGATTATACTGTCAATGCATTCGGCGTGCAGGCGCAGGTCGATTTCTGAATCTGACTTCGCTAGGGGCGACCCGCTAATTCAACTTAGTCAGAATACTGTCGCACACCTGTAACAATAAGGCGCTTTGGCGCCGCTAGCTATCAACCCCGAGGGCTAACCATGACTAAGACCAAATCTTTCATATTCGCCGCCGTATCGGCCGTCGCGCTTGCTGCCTGTGGCGGCGCGGAATCAGGTTCGCGCGATTCGATCCGCGCTGTTGGTTCGTCGACTGTTTTCCCTTTCGCCAAGGCGGTATCGGAAGAATTCGTTCGCTCGTACCCAGACTTTAAGTCGCCGATCATCGAGTCGACCGGAACGGGTGGAGGCATGAAGCTTTTCTGCGCTGGTGTGGGTGCCAGCACACCCGACATGACGCATGCTTCCAGGCGCATGAAAGCCAGCGAATTTGCAGGTTGTGAAGCCAATGGCGTGAAAGACGTCATCGAAATTCAGGTTGGCCTAGACGGCATCGCTTTTGCTTCGGCCAAGGGCGGTATCACGATGAATCTGACACCCAAGATGGTATACGAAGCCTTGGCAGCCGCGCCCTATGGCAAGGAGCAGACAGCCAAGAACTGGTCGGATGTCGACCCGTCGCTGCCCGACCTCCCCATTCTGGTTTACGGTCCCCCGTCGACTTCCGGCACGCGCGATGCGCTGAAGGAGCTGGTCCTCGAAGTGGGTTGCGAAACCAATGCCGAAATGGCCGCCCTCAAGAAAACCGATGAAGATCGTTATAGCCAGCTTTGCACCGAAGTGCGTTCGGACGGCGGTTACGTCGATCAGGGCGAGCAGGACAATCTGATCGTTCAGAAGATCGAAGGCAATCCGAATGCCGTTGGCATCTTCGGCTATAGCTATCTCGAAGAGAATTCGAACAAGGTCCAGGGCCTGCACGTAAATGGTGTTGCTCCGACATATGAGAACATCTCAAGCTTCAAGTATCCGGGCGCCCGCCCGCTGTATGTCTATGTCAAGAAAGCGCATCTCGACGCTATCCCGGGCCTGAAGGAATATCTCGCCCAATGGACGAAGATGTGGGCAAAGGATGGTGATCTTGCCAAGATTGGCCTTGTCGCGTCGCCTGACGACGTTATGGCGACCAACCAGAAAGCAGCTACAGAGTACACCACGCTCGACGGCGCGCAGCTCAAGTAAGGTCTGAAAGCAACGTATGTCGCCAGCTATCCTGCTCCTCCTGGCCCTCGGGCTCGGGCTCGCCGGATGGCTGGCGGCCCGCGCACGGGCGTGGACCTTCCGGCGCACAAGCGCCGACGGAAGGCTTGCCAGCCTCCCCACCTATCACGCCTGGTACGTGGCGCTGTGGATTATCCTCCCGGTGCTTGCATTCATCGCGCTGTGGAGCGCAATTGCACCGGGTCTCGTCAGCCAGTCCGTTCTGGCAAGCCCGGCCGCGGCAGAACTCCCGGCATTCGGCTTCCAGCGTCAAACGATCCTCAATGAAGCGCGCGCAGTCGCCACCGGCGCTGCCCCCGCAGTCTTCAATACGCAGGCAGCAGGCCTTGTCGAACCCTATCGCGATGCATTGTCGCACTACAATCTCATCGGCATCATCGTAACGCTGCTGATCGCCTTCCTTGGCGGCGTCTGGGCGTTCCTGCGTCTCAAGCCCGATTTCGCGGCCCGCACCAAGGTCGAACGGATTGTCATGGCAATCCTGCTTGGTGCATCGCTCGTCGCCATTCTTACAACCATCGGCATTCTCGCCAGCCTGGTGTTCGAGACGATCCGTTTTTTTGGCATGGTCTCGCCGATCGATTTTCTCTTCGGTACGCACTGGGGCCCCGACCCCATGGCCAACCCCGACAGCCCCGACGGGAGCCGCTACGGCGCGGTCCCGCTCTTCTGGGGGACATTGTTCATAGGCGCGATAATAGCCATGATAGTCGCCATCCCGCTCGGCCTGATGAGCGCGATCTATCTCACACAATATGCCAACCCGACTTTGCGCAAATGGATCAAGCCCGCCCTGGAAATTCTCGCTGGCGTACCGACCGTAGTGTACGGCTACTTCGCCGCACTGACGATTGCGCCGGCAATTCGCAATATCGCCCTTTCTCTGGGCGCGACTAACCCGTCGAGCGAAAGCGCGCTAGCCGCAGGTCTCGTGATGGGCGTGATGATAATTCCTTTCGTTTCATCCATGGCGGACGACAGCATCGCCGCCGTACCGCAATCCATGCGTGACGGCAGCCTGGCCATGGGCGCCACCACAAGTGAAACGATTCGCCGCGTTCTAGTCCCTGCTGCCCTGCCCGGCATTGTCGCGGGCGTGATGCTAGCCGTAAGCCGCGCCATCGGCGAAACGATGATCGTGGTAATGGCCGCCTCCACTGCAGCCAATCTCTCTGCCAATCCGCTCGAAGCCATGACCACAGTGACAGTGCAGATTGTCGCCATGCTGACCGGCGAAGGCAGCTTCGATCACCCTGCGACGCTGAGCGCCTTTGCCCTGGGTTTCGTACTCTTCATGGTCACACTGGGCCTCAATTTCATCGCACTCCGCGTCGTCAAGAGGTATCGCGAAGCTTATGAATGAGCGTATCGCCCCCACACGCACGGCCATATTCGAAGCACGGCTGAAGAAGCGTTATGCTGCAGAGCGCCGTTTCAAAGCGCTGGGCCTCTCGGCAATCCTGTTCTCCGTTGCCGTCCTGGTATTTTTGCTGGGCACGATGACTCTGAACGGTATAGGCGGATTTCAACGCGTCGAACTCGAAGTTCCAATCGATTTCACGCAGTCCGGGATTGCGGCCGATCCTGCGACGATGCAGCAATCAGGCGCGATCCAGGCACTGGAAGCACAAGGCCTGCGCGACGTCGTGCAATATTACGCGCAAGAGCATCTCGGGGAAGAAGCGGCTGCGCAACTTGGCGGGCAGGCCTGGCGTGACGTCGCTGATGCGATCGCGAGTGATCCCTCGATCCTGCGCAAGGAAACCACTTTCTGGTTGCCAGCATCGGCAAGCCTGGCTTCCGGTTATCAGGGTGAAGGTTCGCCCGAAATGCGGGCGCTTGGCTCCGAGCTTTCCCAAAAGGGCCAGATTGCCAAAAATTTCGATGTGGGGTTCCTTACCCGCTCGGATGCGACCAATCCACAGCAGGTTGGCATTTGGGGTGCGCTCAAGGGCTCTGTCCTGACGATGGTGATCACCCTCCTGCTTGCTTTTCCGATTGGCGTTCTTGCCGCTCTTTATCTCGAAGAGTATGCGCCCAAAAACAGGTGGACGGATTTGATCGAACTTTCGATCAACAACCTTGCAGCAGTTCCGTCGATCATTTTCGGCTTGCTGGGTCTTGCCGTCTTCCTGACTATGTTCCCGAACCTGCGATCCGCCCCGATCATCGGTGGTATGACACTGGCGTTGATGACCATGCCAGTCATTGTTATTGCCGGGCGCAATGCGATCAAGGCAGTGCCGCCTAGCATTCGCGACGGCGCGCTCGCCGTTGGTGCATCGCCCGTGCAAGTGGTATTCCATCACGTATTGCCCCTTGCCTTGCCCGGCATCCTAACGGGTACCATCATTGGCATGGCCCGGGCGCTGGGCGAAACTGCGCCTCTGCTGATGATCGGAATGCGCGCTTTCGTTGCCACACCGCCCGAAGGCTTCACGTCTCCAGCGACTGTGCTCCCGATGCAGATCTTCCTGTGGTCAGATGAAATCGACCGCGGCTTCGTCGAACGCACCAGCGCGGCCATTATCGTGCTATTGCTGTTCCTGCTCGTGATGAACGGGCTTGCCATCTACCTGCGTAACAAATTCGAGAAAACCTGGTGACCGTAGTCCACGACAACCTCGAGAAGACCGAAGCCAAGATGAGCGCCAAGGCGGTGTCCGTCTTCTACGGCGACAAAAAGGCTATCGATGAGGTCTCGATCGATATCCCGACCGAATATGTCACGGCCTTTATCGGTCCGTCCGGCTGCGGAAAATCGACCTTTCTGCGCACACTGAACCGCATGAACGATACCATCCCGTCGGCCCGCGTCGAAGGTGAGATCGACTTGGATGGACGCGACATATACCGGTCGGGTATGGATGTGGTGCAGCTCCGTGCCCGCGTCGGCATGGTATTTCAGAAGCCGAACCCCTTCCCCAAGTCCATTTACGAGAACATCGCCTACGGTCCGAAAATTCACGGTCTGGCCGAAGGCAAGGATGAGCTCGACGCCATTGTCGAGAAATCGCTGAAGCGCGCCGGTCTGTGGGAAGAAGTGAAGGATCGACTGCAGGACAGCGGCACCGCTCTTTCCGGCGGGCAGCAGCAACGGCTGTGCATAGCGCGCGCAATCGCGGTCGATCCGGAAGTCATTCTGATGGACGAACCCTGTTCTGCGCTCGATCCGATCGCGACAGCCAAGATCGAAGAACTGATTGCCGAACTCAATGGCCGCTATGCCATTGTGATCGTCACTCACTCGATGCAGCAGGCTGCACGCGTCAGCCAGCGCACCGCTTTCTTCCACTTGGGGAAAATGGTGGAATATGGCCGCACATCTGACATATTTACCAATCCGCACGAACAGCGCACCCAGGATTATATCACTGGGCGCTACGGGTAAGGCCATGAATTCCATGCAAGAACATACTGTTAAGGCCTTCGACGAAGACATCACTCGCCTCCGCGGCCTGATCGCTGAGATGGGCGGTCTGGCCGAAGCCGCGGTCGAGCGCTCACTCGAAGCTCTGGTGAAAGGGGACGACGATCTCGCCGACAAAGTTATCAAGGGCGACAAGAAAATCGACGCGCTCGAAACCGAGATTGATAAGCTGGCCGTCCGCATCATCGCATTGCGGGCGCCGATGGCGGATGACCTGCGCGAAGTTATCGCGGCACTGAAGATCGCTGGCGTGGTGGAGCGGATCGGCGATTATTCGAAGAACATAGCCAAAGCGAGCAAGCAGATCGGCGGCAATCGCAAACAGTTCGAGCCTTTGACCCTGCTTCCGGCAATGGCCGAAGTCGCGGCTGAAATGGTCCACGACGTGCTGACCGCCTATGCTGCACGCGATGCCGAACTGGCGCGTGAAGTCATCGCAACCGACGAAAAGGTCGATGCCTTCTACAATTCGATTTTCCGCAATCTCGTCAGCCACATGGTAGAAAACCCCTCGACCATTTCGAGTGCAGCGCAGATGCTCTTCATCGCGCGCAATCTGGAACGTGTCGGCGACCATGCCACCAATGTTGCGGAAATGGTGCACTTCGCTGCTACTGGAAACTATCCTCCCGATGAGGATAATTGACACAAAACTGTAGTGCTGGGGTCATAAAGCATGCCGACCGAGATAGAGAACTCCCGGAAAGGCAAGGATTTGCACGCCGCCAAACTGTTACTGGTAGAGGACGATCCGGCCCTCTCCGAGCTGCTCGAATACCGCTTCACCAATGAAGGCTACAACGTTCGTACCACCTCCGATGGCGACGAAGCACTGTTGCTCGCCGCAGAGGATGTGCCCGATCTCGTAATTCTGGACTGGATGATCGAGGGCACCAGCGGAATAGAAGTCTGCCGTCGCTTGCGGCGGGACAAGGAGACGGCTCACGTCCCGATCATCATGCTCACGGCTCGTGAAGCGGAAGACGATCGGATCAGGGGCCTGGATACCGGTGCCGATGATTATCTGACAAAGCCCTTTTCTCCGCGAGAGCTTCTCGCCCGCGTCGCTGCGGTAATGCGCCGTATACGGCCCGCATTGGCCGGCGAAAGCATTGAGGTCGGGGACATCATGCTCGATCCGGTAGCGCATAAGGTCACGCGACGTGGCCGGACGCTGCAGCTGGGGCCGACCGAATATCGCCTGCTGAAATTCTTCATGGAAAGCCCGGGGCGGGTCTTCAGCCGTGGGCAATTGCTCGACGGCGTGTGGGGAACGGAAAGCGAAATCGAACTGCGCACGGTCGATGTCCATATCCGTCGTCTGCGCAAGGCAATCGAGATTGAAGGCGCCAAGGATCCAGTGCGGACTGTGCGGAGCGCAGGCTATTCGCTCGAAGCATAATGGCTGTACCTGCCTGCGCTAACGACAGACGCTGTGCCAACGTGCGCTCATGTCCAGATGGAAGTGATCGGCATGGGCAGCATTGTAATCGGGAGAAAGGACAGTGGCGAAGCTCTTGCAGGCATCGTCGCGCACCCTTCGCAGGAATTGGGCTTTATCGCCTTCTCCCGACCAGTCATTCAGCACACTGATCCGCGTGCCATCCGCAAGGACGAAACCCGCAATATCTATCGCGTTGGCAGTTGCGTGTTCACTCCATGGGCCGGAATCGCGGCCATAGAGACGGCGGCAGGAATACGCCCCAAGATGCTCTATACGTTGAATTTCCGAACCGAAAATTTTTTCGGCCAGCGGCGCCACCGTCTCGCGTTCCCACAACAGCAGCGCGATCGATGCCGAACACGTTACAGGCGGGCTATTCGGCGACAGCGGGAGCGCGGTGAGAACGGTACGATCGTCCCGCCTGCAAGCACCCTCGCCCGCCGGTTCGAGTATTTCGTGGACCACATCGCTGCGGTCGAGAACACTCCGGCATTCGGCCACATCCTCACGCAGGGATTGCAACTTGGCTTCCGTGGCCCACCCCACAGGATCGCGTAGGTCCAATGGCGCCCAGGGGTCATGTTCAGGGTGTTCGGCAAGCCACACGCGGCCAGCTATCAACAGGCTGGCCAAGATCAGGAATACCAGAACTCGGCGGTCGCCGGTGAACTTGCCGATGCGTTTGGAAAAATTCGCCTTTACCATCGATATTCCAACACTTCGCCCTTCCCGATGGTACTCGGCTGCCACCTATGTTTGTAAGTAGCTGTGGTCGCGGCAAATTGTTCCTCAGCCAACGATGCTTGCACAGAACCGGCGTGATGGATGCGGGTCACGCTAGTTGAGCGATTTCGTCGAGGCGTTGCCGCACCGCCCGCAGGTCGTTGTCGAACAAGCGCACCTGTTCATCCCTGGCGGCCCCATCCAGTCGCAGCAGATAGGATGGGTGCGCTGTCACCCACAACTCACTGCCGTCCTCTAGCTGGATCGGTGCGCCCCGAGCCTTGGAAATACTGACCGTTTTACCGAGCATGCCCCGAGCTGCACTGGCCCCCATCACCAGCACCAGTTTCGGCTGAACGATCGCTCTTTCGCTTTCCATCCACCACCGGCACGTATCGATTTCCTTTGCCGCCGGGCTCTGGTGAATGCGCCGCTTTCCGCGCTGAACATATTTGAAATGCTTTACGGCGTTGGTGACGTAAGCCGCGCTTCGATCGATCCCCGCCGTCCGCAGATGATCGTCGAGCAATTGTCCCGCTGGGCCGACGAAGGGTTGGCCCTTGATATCCTCCTGATCGCCCGGCTGTTCCCCCACGATCATCAAGACAGCGTCCTGCGGCCCTTCGCCCATGACGGCGTGATTATCCAGCAATCCGATCGGGCATTTGCGACAGGCTGATATAGCCTTGTCAATCGCGGCCAAAGTCTCCGGCCGCTCGTCGAATTCCAGCGCTCCCTTCTCGACCATTTTCGCCTCCCGGAATTGGGCCCCTGCGACGAGCTCGGGAATTAGCTCCGCTTCAGGCATGTTCTTCCAGTATTTCTTAGGCATTTCTTTCAGCATCGCGCCGATCTTGAGACGCGCCGGATTGAATATGGACGCGTAATAAGTGCGCCATAAATCCTCCATGGGATCGCCCTGCGGAGCATCGGAACGCTCTGCCGCCGGCCCCTCGGTCATGGTTTCGCCGTCCCAGTGAAGGCTTCCGCGAGGCGTAAGGATCGACCAGCGCATATTGGCAAACCTTCGCATGAAGAACCCCGCATTGGCGCGCAGAATATGATGGTCAGGCTCGAACCAGGCGACGTATCGATCACCGCCTTCTACCTCATCCGCTTCGACTAGACGAAACCGCACAAATGCATGCATCTTGTGACTGTCGCGCCGGACATTCTTGTCGAGCTCCTCGATCTTGCGAACATCGTCGTCAGCCTTGTCCTCCATCATCCCGGGGTTTGCCTGCAACCACCATAACAGCCGGTACATCAGCGCGAACCGCTCCGGATCGGAATGAAGCGCGGCATTTCTTGCGAGGTTCACGAACCGCCGGTTGGCACGTACAGGCGGCGCACCTGAAGTCGGCGCAGGAACACCATGATCACCTTGCGCGAAAAGGTCGCCGCTCCCTCCCGGTTCGATCCAGGAAATACGATCGGGCGAAACCCGAGCCTGGATCAGCGCTCTCGCACAATCGCGCCAGAAATCGAAATCATCCGCTGCCGGCAGATGCACGACATGGAAACTGTCTGCGTGCGCCGCCTGGAGCATGGTCATGCCGAAAACAACTCCAGCTGTTCAGTCTTGGGCGCGAGCATCGTGCGCAGGTCTGCCCGGTCCGTCAGCATTAAAGGACGCCAATCCACGGTGCAGATAAACGGTCGAACCTTGGTGATGGACAACGTGAGTCGCGCCACATCGTCGAGCCGCAACGTCCGGTGCCTGCGACTGGCAAGGATCTTGTGAACCGCTTTTACGCCCAGGCCAGGCACGCGCAGCAATTGCTCCTTCGTGGCGCGATTTACATCCACGGGGAACTGCTCCCGAAACTTGAGCGCCCACGCAAGTTTGGGATCGATATCCAGTGGCAAATTTCCATCCGCCTCTGTCGCCTGCATCACATCTGCGGGCTTGTAGCCATAGAACCGCATCAGCCAATCTGACTGATAGAGCCGATGTTCGCGTATCAACGGTGGGCGCTTTAACGGCAAAACAGCGCTCGCATCCGGAATGGGAGAGAACGCGCTGTAATAGACCCGGCGAAGATTAAACCTGTCGTAAAGTCGGCTCGCCTTTCCCACAATATCACTATCGGTCGCGGCATCGGCCCCCACGATCATCTGCGTCGACTGCCCAGCCGGAGCGAAGCGTGGCGCGTACTTGAAGCGTTTACGGGCGTCCTTCAGTTCAACGATATCGCTTTTAACGTTGTCCATTGCACTTTCGATCTGGCTGACGCTCTTGTCCGGTGCCAGCCGAGAAAGCCCGCTATCGGTTGGCAACTCCACATTGATTGAGACCCTATCGGCATACAGCCCGGCTTGGTGGACGATCTCTTGGTCGGCCTCGGGAATGGTTTTCAGATGGATATACCCGCGGAAATCATGCTCCTCCCGCAAGATGCGGGCGACTTCTACCAGTTGCTCCATCGTATGATTGGCGCTCTTCACGATCCCTGACGACAGGAACAGTCCCTCGATATAATTACGCCGGTAGAAGGCCAGAGTGAGCTCCACCACCTCCTGCGGTGTGAACCGCGCACGCGCGACATTCGAGCTTTTGCGGTTGATGCAGTAATGGCAGTCGAACACGCAAAAATTGGTCAGCAGAACTTTCAGCAGACTGATGCAACGGCCATCCGGAGCATAGGCATGGCAGATCCCCATACCTTCAGTCGAACCGACGCCCTTCCCATTGATCGAGTTTCGTTTCGATGTGCCGGATGATGCACAGGAAGCGTCATACTTCGCCGCATCGGCGAGAATTTTCAGTTTCTGAAAGATGGATGAAACGGCCATATGTTCCTTATATGTTCACCCACCTATCTTGCAAATATAGAATGATGCATTTCAGCGTAAGCGATTGTCTCATGAGCGCAAAAGTCGGGACCAAATGGCTCTTCCGATCATTCCAGAGAGGTAAATCATACGAGGACCCGATTCATGAAACACGCCGAAGGAAACCCGGACGAACTGAAAAAGAAATTTTGGAAGTCTCTGGCGGATAGCTCATTTCTGTTCCTTCAACTTAAGGATAACAGTTCAAGTGCAGTTCCGATGAGCCCCCAGCTCGATAAAGACGCAAACAGTGCCATCTGGTTCTTTACGCACACCAAAAGCGATTTTGCCCGCCTCGGCCAAGCCACCGCTACGTTCGAAAGCAAGGGGCATGATATATTCGCCCGTTTTGATGGAACATTGGTGAAGGAAACAAGCGAGGAGCGGTTCGACCAGTTCTGGAACAACTTCGTCGAAGCTTGGTACGATGGCGGAAAGACTGATCCCGATATCCTGTTTCTGCGAATGGACCTAGGTAATGCGGAGATCTGGGATGGCGATATCGGCCTTTTGAATACAGCAAAAATGGCTTTGGGTATGACGGTGCATGACGAAGCGGAGAAACGCCATGCCGACCACGTCGATATCTAAATCATACTTCTAGGCTCAGGACCCATTGATTTGCAGGCGGCGATATGATTCAGGCTCCGCGAGGAGACTGAGTATGAGCGACCTGTATTGGCTTACGGATGAGCAGATGGCGCGTCTGTCGCCGTATTTTCCCAAGA
>JAEWZX010000043.1 GCA_023394965.1 Pseudomonadota bacterium
CAGGATCAAGCGGCGAACCGTATTGGGGGCATGCCCCCAATACGGTTGTTGCCATTACGCCCAGTGATGGGCATCAAAACGGCCCAAGGCTCTACTCATAGCTGGTAGAAACTTCGGGCTCAGACCAGCGCGACCCACTGCTTTTGGCGGATAGGATCGGCGCTCTATGCTGCGCCGAGTGCTGCTTACGCCATCTACATTTTTACAAACCCGATCAGCCTCATTCGCATCGTGCGCGCAGTAAAGTATATTGTCTGCACGAAAACCAGTTGTCGCGAGAGCATCGCAGCGGGGCAACTCAGGAAATTCATTGCCCTCGGCACAAACTGGTTTCGAAGTGTGCTCTTCTGCCCAAACGGCGCAGTAGGGGTGACGGCGACCGCTAAGGCTTTTACCATCAAATGGACGTTTCATAAGCGTTCGATCAGAGCATTGAGGCAACTCTCCATCTCCAAGCTCGTCAGCACAAAAACGTTTGGCGGATGCCCGAGCTGATGGCTCTTTGGGAGGGAACGAGAGTTGGGGATCTTCCGAAGACAAACAGAACGGCTCAGATGGTGCCACCGTTCGCGTGGTGTCGGACGCACAGTATATTTCATCTTTTCGCCCCACGCGCGAACACAACTTATTCCAGTCGGTCCAGGCCTCACATCCGGGATTTGCCGTCCCAAAATCATGGATCGATGTGAGAGCGTTCGATTGGTGAACGTCCTTAGAGCTAACAAAGTCTTGTGGTGAGCAAGAAAGCACGAGCGGAACGAGCATTAGTGCGAGATTTTTTGCTCTAGGGTTTTGGCAGCGCAGTCGCGGATCGGTGCCATCTGATGAGGCAGCTTCTTCCGGTGAAAATGACCGGTCTAATTGCTCGTTTTGCTTTTTCATGAGCCCCACGATTGTAAAGAAACTAAAACTAGCGAGTTTCCTGCGGGAGAGAAGTCAACGTTCGCCTAACGTCCGCACTGGGGTCATTAACCGAACGGCAGCTTTCAGCACTCGGCCAGCTAAAAGCGGACCGTCTTCAACCGACCCAAATTTTGCCGTCAGATAGTAGGCTCCCAGCCGCGCCTGGTGAGGGTTGGCTTCCTTTGCGACGCAATACTCCATTCTCGCATCCTTCGGTCAATGAAAGTGTGTGCCGAGAACGAGTGAACCCCACTGCATAATCACTTCGCCACGCTCTTATATGGTATAATCATTCCAAAGCTGCTCATAGCGACAAGCTTAGCTCGCCTTCTCCTGTTTTCGGCTGGGCCTGGGGGCCCTCAACCGGTCGGGCAACAGGTTGATGACATCTTGATTGGGCAAATGGCTCGTGACGACGGGTATCTTTTCAACGATCGCCTTCAATTTTCCCAGCGAAGTCCGGGACGGATACCGGGTTTCTCCTTCACCGCCCTTGCCTTTATGGCCAAGATGATCGTTTCGGTATTCGATGAATACTTCTTGATCTTTCAGCTCATCGCTAACCATATGCCTGGCTGAGTGCATCGCTTGGCCTCGCTTGAGATCCGGAACATGGAGAGCGATGTGGACCCACCATATTTTGTAAAATACATCACCGAGCTTCCGTTTGGTGCCCGCTGAAGGCATTAATTCTGGAAATAGAAGTGTTTCTCCTGCGTCTCGCATGGCTTCCACATAGCGCATGAAGCCCAATCTAATAAGTTCGTCGCAGATAACGACAATCCGCCGCGCTGAACTGTTTTTTACTCCTCCAGTGATTGTGGGTCGTATAAGTAAATAATGAATGCCAGCGTCACTCTTGACGTCATCGAGCATAAGCTTGCAAAGCTCTTCTCTTCGGGCCCCAGTATACCAAACGAGTAAAAGAACATAAAACAGCCCATCATGAATTATATTCGATCCCGGGCGAAGTCGATTTTTCTTATCCGCTGAGAGGCAACCGGTCCAGGGTGACAGTTGAAATATTGCTTCCCCTTGTTCGCGAGAGAGACGATCGCGAGCTTCGAACTCGTCTTCCTCCACTGTGACAATAAAGCCGTTGAAGTCTAAAGAGCCGCTCGGTCTCGAATTTGACGGAATGTGCTCATAAATTTGCTTGAGCCTTTCAAAGTGCCTGTTCGACGTTCGAAGAGAGAGCCCTATGAATTCCGGTGCCAGAGTGCCATTTGCCACCTTGTCGGCCGCCCGAGCAATCGCATGTTCCAACGTATCGCTAATTTCGCGATCTATTGGAGACTTGCCGTAATGGACTGAAATCTTCTCAAAGCAGCGATCGAGATTTTCTAGATCAGCCTGAGTGATGCGACTTAGCGGGGTTCCTTCCGGCAAAGATTTTTCGAGCAGCTTTGCCGCCCACCGAATTTGCCGCAAAGTGTGTTCGTCGGTTTGTTGCCGAGCGCGCTTCCCACCGACACGATGTTCAAGAGGAAGAGAATTACTAGCAATCATCTTTTCAGCCACTTCCAGCGGCGTCAGCATGGACCATAGGTCTACTGGGATATCTTCGGATCGGTTCACCTCAACCGAGGTGGGGTCGGACGATTTGCCGCCCGTTTCAATCGGCGGGCCATCATGGACACCCGTTATGAAATGGTCGCATTCTCCGAGCGGATCAACCAAGTGCTGCAGGGCTACTTGGGCATCTACGAAGACGTCACGGTAAAAAGGATAAAGCACAACCTCGAGGCGCCACTGATTTTCCTCGTTAGCTTCATACCCGTTCGCTTTTAAATAACGGATGATGTCCTTTTTGCAGAGAGGGCTAACCCCTTCATATTCATACTTGGCGATTACCGCTTTCAGGTCCGCAATGCGCTGGGCAT
Source organism: Pseudomonadota bacterium (assembly GCA_023394965.1). Classification (GTDB taxonomy): domain Bacteria; phylum Pseudomonadota; class Alphaproteobacteria; order Sphingomonadales; family Sphingomonadaceae; genus Qipengyuania. The sequence goes on from JAEWZX010000043.1 coordinate 2,787, forward strand.
TCCAACCTGCAGCCTCCTTCTTCTTCTGTTCATTTGGGAGGAAGGACATCTGCCCGCCAAAATTGGTCAGTCGCTGGAAATAATCGATGTAGGCAAGATTTGCGATCGAATGGTATTCACCTTCCAGCGGTGTAACGCGCTGAGAGTCACAGACTTCTTGCAGCTTCGCTTCATACATCGCCGCGGCAATGCTCCGAAGTTCACTTTCGCTTACGTCTGGATTTGTTTTTACCTCTTCCTTCAACACATTCGTCACCTTCGTCATTTCGGCCGTAAGAGCCGCGCCTCGATTGCGAGCCTCGAAACGGCTTGTGGTGCCGAGCGAGAGTCGCACATCAATGCGCTTGTGGAACAATAAGTGAACGCGCCGCCACCAGAAAAGGTGCCCGCGGCGAAAAATATGTTGGAGAGAAGCCACTGTGTTTTGACCTTTGTCGGCCAAACAGTTGGCACAGCGAAGTGCACAGCTGAGATAGCCGAATGGATGGTTATCCAGTTAGGTCAATAACTTAAATGGAAAACTGGCTGGGGTGGCAGGGATCGAACCTGCGAATGTCGGTACCAAAAACCGATGCCTTACCACTTGGCTACACCCCAGCAGGTGCGCGCCCCTATAGCGTGTCGCGCGCGGAAGGGAAGGGGGCGATGACAAAAGAAGATAGTGCCCCTGTTGTGGGTACGCCGCGCTTCCGTGCCTGAAGGCCTCTTCCAAATGACTTAGGAGAGGGCCTTCAGAGCCTAGATATGTACTCGCGGCGGAAAACTTTAGAACTTCTTGCCATCAAAATCGTTCGGCGAATGGCGTTCAAGCAGCTTCTCGTCGTGCTCGCCGGAAGCTTTATTGACGATCCGCCCGCGGCGGACACCAGGTCGGTCAGCAATATTTTTCACCCATCGTTCGACGTTGGTGTATTCGTGAATCGACAGAAACTTACGAGCTTCGCCATATATGTCACCCGTTACGAACGGTGATAACCACGGCCAAGCTGCCATATCGGCGATCGTGTAATCTTTGCCACCGAGAAACTCGCTTTGCGCCAAACGCTTGTCCGCAACGTCAAACAGGCGTTTGGTCTCCATTGCATAACGATTGATGGGGTATTCGTACTTCTCGGGAGCGTAAGCGTAGAAGTGGCCGAAGCCACCACCGATGAAAGGTGCGCTGCCGACCTGCCAGAACAACCAGCTTAGCACTTCTGCCCTTGTGCTGTCGGTCGGTAGAAAGGCACCGAATTTTTCGGCCAGATGCAAAAGGATCGCGCCGCTTTCGAACACACGGACCGGTTCCGCCTCGCTGCGATCGAACAGGGCGGGGATCTTCGAGTTTGGATTAAGATCGACAAAGCCTGATCCAAACTGATCACCTGCTGAAATGTCGATTGTCCAAGCATCGTATTCAGCTTCGGAATGCCCTGCCTCCAGCAATTCTTCGAACATGATCCCGACCTTGACCCCGTTGGGTGTCGCCAGCGAATAAAGCTGGAAATCATGTTCGCCGATTGGGAGCACTTTGTCTTCGCGTGCGCCGGCCGTCGGGCGGTTGATGTTGGCAAAGCGCCCGCCGTTCTGCGTATCGACTGACCAGACCTGAGGAGGGGTGTAGGTTGTATCGGACAAGTTTAGACTCCTGTGACTCGACGACTATGCGAGCCTTCCGTTCACCGCAAGGTGGGGAACCGGATTGGCAGTCCCACTGTTCTTCCCTTCGCTATGACGAAGCTCATCTATGTCGACGATGACCTGCCGGGTATCACGCGCAAGGGCGCGGGACGGGGATGGGCTTATTATGACCCCGAAGGTAAATTGATTGGCGATGCGGAAGAAAAGCAGAGGCTTAATGCCATCGCGCTTCCGCCCGCATATACAGACGCTTGGTTTTGCCCTGCTTCCAACGGGCACATACTGGCGACCGGCATAGATGCCAAAGGGCGCAAGCAATATCGCTATCACCCAGATTTCCGCGCGGCTCGCGAGGGGGAGAAGTTCGACGGTTGCATCACCTTTGGAAGCCTACTCCCACTTGTTCGTAAACGTGTAGAAAGCGATTTGCGCGGGCACAAGCTCACCAAGGAACGCGCTGTTGCAAGCGTGGTGCGACTGCTTGACCTCGGCGCAGTGCGAGTAGGTAATGAAGGATATGCGAAGACGAACAAGAGCTTCGGTGCCACCACCCTTCGCCAGCGCCATGCTAAACTCACCGGTAAGACCTTGAAGTTGAGATACAAGGGCAAGGGTGGCAAACTTCGTGAGGTAACGCTGTCTGATGGCAGCTTGGCGCGCATGGTGCGCAAGATGCAGGATCTGCCTGGGCAGCACCTGTTCCAATATATCGCTGGCGACGGCGAGCAGCATGCTGTGGGTTCCGGCGACGTCAACGACTATCTGCGCGAGACGATGGGGCAGGATTTTACCGCCAAGAATTTTCGTACCTGGCATGCAAGCGTAAAGGCCTTGGGGTGCCTGAAAGAAGGTGAGGGCGAGTTGCCGATGAAGGCGTTGCTCGAATGCGTGGCCGATCATTTGGGTAACACCCCGGCAGTGACACGCAAGAGCTATATTCACCCGGCGGTATTCGAATTGCTTGAGGGTCAAGTTGCTTGGCGCGATGAACTCCGCCTGCCACGCGCGACACGCTGGTTAACGCGTGAAGAACGTGGGTTGATCGAGCTTCTGCAAGAGAGTCCGAGCGCAAGTACCCTCTTGGCTGCTTAGGTCCGGAAACCCAAAATCATTTCGTAATTTCGGTGGGTTGCGTTAGTGATGAGACGGCGATGGCGCGGAGCCATCGACGGTTCGCACGTGCATCAAGGTGCATTGCGGATGTTTCTACTCCGTGTGAGAGTTTGCCATGCATCGCCTCGCAAATTTCGATGTTAGTCGGCAGTTCCTGACCCGCAAAGGGAAAGTGTCTGCCCAGATCATCTTTGGCGTATTGTGCGCTGCTGCGATGATTGGATTGCGCACGCTGTTCGATATTTGGGCCCCGCATTCTGGCCCGTTTGCGTTGATATATCCTACTGTCTTACTTTCCACACTTTACGGCCACTGGCGCGCGGGTGTGGCCGCTTTTCTCGTGACCTTTCTATGGGCGTGGTTCTTCATTTTGCCTGTGCCATCGTCCTTCTTCTTTGCGGATCAGACAGACCCGCCGCGTGTGCTGCTCAATGCGATTTGCGCGCTGATCGTTCTGATCTTTGCCGAAGCTTTCCGCCGCGCCGCGCATGCAACCCTGACAGAGATTCGCGAGCGTGCGGATCGCCGCCTGACTCTTCTCGCAGATCTTGAACATCGCACGAAGAACAACTTCGCTCTCGTTGCCAGCATGCTGGAGCTACAAAAGCGGCGCATCCCGCAGCAGGAACTGCATGCCCCACTCGAGGATGCGGTTGGTCGTGTCAGAACCTTTGCCGATGCCTATACAGCCTTAGCGCTTGAGCAGTCCGAAGAACCGAGCGTCGAAATGAAGCCATATCTGGATTATCTGCTTAATCGAGTAGAGGCATCAAGCCTGCCCCCATCCGTAAAACTGTTTCGCGAAATTGACATGACTACCTTGTCTCGCGAGGAAGCGGTAGCAATCGGTCTCTATCTGAACGAGGCGATCTCAAACGCATGTAAATATGCATTTCCGGATGATCGCAGAGGCACGATCGCTGTGTTTTTCCATATTCGCGATGGAGCATGGCGCTTTACGATAGAGGACGACGGTATTGGAGATGCTGCTATTTCCAGTCCCGGTGGTGGGTTGGGTAGTCAGCTTTTGACCGCATTTGCTGCTCAGGCCGACGCAACCCATCACGCCGGACCGGTTCTGAACGGCTATCGCACGGAAATGCGTAAAGTTCGTCAAACTGACGTTGCTTGAAGTAGCCTAAAAGGATACCGCCCGGTCATGCATCGGGCCGGTACTAAAATCCGCCATTGGCGCGAATCGCACAGTCCGCCACTAAGCGCGGAGGAATTTGGTGTGCGGTATGGTCAGCCCGCCGCATGGCCTAGCAGGACGGTGTATGGATGGGAGGCTAAAGGGAAAATCGCCCGCGCTTCAGTTCAGAAGCGACTTGCCGAACTCGGCGTTTGCGATCCGGGGGATTGGCTTGAGCCGACACCCGATGGAATCCAAAAGAAAGGCATCGCATCCATGAGCGGCATCGACACGCATCCCTTCTTCGACTTCCATACACATGGCTTTGTCAGAGTTGCCACGAGCACGCCCAAGGTGCGTACCGCCGATGTTACTTACAACGCGGAAGGCATACTAGAACAAGCCTGCAAGGCGGATGCCCAGAATGTTGACCTGCTCTTGTATCCGGAACTCTCGCTGTCATCTTACGCGCTCGACGATTTGCATTTGCAATCGGCCTTGCTCGATTCGGTCGAAGCTCAGGTTGGCAGGATTACAGAGGCCTCACGCGCTCTCTCCCCGGTGCTTGTGTTTGGCGCACCGCTGCGTCGCAATGGGCGCATTTACAACTGTGCGCTTGTGGTTGCACATGGCGAGTTGATGGGGGTCGTACCGAAAAGTTACTTGCCCAACTATCGGGAATATTACGAGAAGCGGTGGTTCGCTCATGGCCGCGATTGTGTTGGACTGACCATTCGCTGCGGTTCGCATGAGGTGCCTTTCGGAACCGATCTGACTTTTGCTGCCAGCGACCTTCCAGGGTTTATATTCGGAGTCGAAATCTGCGAGGATTTCTGGTCTCCGAACCCGCCGGGCACGATGGCCGCGCTGGCGGGAGCCACTATTTTGCTTAATCCTAGCGCTTCCAATATCACCATCGGCAAATCTGACGAGCGCCATCTTCTCAGTCGCTCCAGCTCAAGCCGGTCAGTGTGCGCTTATGCCTATTCCGCCAGCGGGCATGGAGAGAGTACGACCGATCTCGCTTGGGACGGGCAGGGCATGATTTACGAGCTTGGCGATCTGCTCGTCGAAAGCGTCCGTTTCGATCTAAATCCCGAGCTTTGCATCACGGATGTAGACACACGACGTATTCTTTCCGAACGCATGCGGATGCAGACTTTTAATGATGCAGCCGAGGCATTGGGACGCCCGGAAGACTGGTATCGGCGTGTTACGTTCGATCATAACCCGCGTTGCGGCGACAGCGGTTTGCTAAGGCCTGTACGCCGTTATCCTTTCGTGCCCAACCGCGCGGATAAGTTGGATGAGGACTGCTACGAGGCTTTCAACATTCAGGTCGATGCCTTGATGCGCCGGATCGAGGCGACCAGACCAAAGTGTCTGGTCATCGGTATTTCCGGCGGTCTCGACAGCACGCACGCCCTGATTGTCGCTGCGAAGGCTATGGATCGGCTGGGTCGACCGCGTACGGATATTCGCGGTTATACCATGCCCGGCTTCGCTACGTCCGATGGTACGAAATCAAATGCCTGGCGATTGATGGAAGCCTTTGGCATCGCAGCCGAAGAAATCGACATAAAGCCGACTGCGGAAATGATGCTGGGGAACATCGGCCATGCCTATGCCGATGGACATCCCGTCTATGACACCACTTTTGAGAATGTGCAGGCGGGCTTGCGCACCGATTATCTTTTTCGCCTCGCCGGTCAGCATGGTGGCTGGGTGATCGGCACAGGCGATCTCAGCGAACTTGCCCTTGGCTGGTGTACCTACGGCGTGGGCGACCACATGAGTCATTATGGGGTGAATGCCGGTGTCCCCAAGACGTTGATTCAGTATCTCATTGGGTGGGCCATGCGGACTGCTCAGTTTGATGACGGTGTTGATGCTGTACTTGCGGACATTCTGGACACCGAGATCAGCCCTGAACTAGTCCCTGCGGGCGAGGATGGTCAGATCCAGAGCACGCAATCGATCATCGGACCATACGAGCTTAACGATTTCTTCCTCCACCATGTCATTCGTTGGGGTCAGAAACCGAGCCACGTAGCCTTTCTGGCCTGGCACGCCTGGAGAGATGCGAAGGAGGGGCTCTGGCCGATCGATTTTCCAGACGATGCAAAAACCGAATATGATTTGGTGACCATTGCGAAGTGGCTGGAGAATTTTCTCAAGCGCTTTTTTGGCTTCAGCCAGTTCAAGCGCAGTGCATTGCCCAATGGCCCGAAGGTCTCTGCCGGTGGGGCGCTGAGCCCGCGTGGCGACTGGCGGGCGCCGAGCGATGCCGTGGCTGACGTTTGGCTTGCCGAACTGGCCGCAGCTCTTCCGGCTTCGGACGACTGAACATGCCTGGTCGTGCTCTTGCAATAATGATGCTGTGCAACGTTGTGTGGGCGCTGAATGTCGTCATCAGCAAGCTCGCGATTGCCGACCTTGGTACACCACCGTTGTTTTATGCGCTGCTTAGATCGGTGATTATCGCAGTCGTACTCATTCCATTGCTTAGGCCATTGCCCGAAAAGCTATGGCGCGTTTTACTGGTCGGGCTGGCGATAAGCGGTGGCTCGTTTGCGCTGCTTTTCATGGGACTTGAGACTGCGAGCCCTTCTGCCGCTGGTGTAGTCAGTCTGACAGGTGCTCCGATGACTGTGCTGTTTGCTATCCTCTTTCTGGGGGAGCGCATTCGCTGGCGTCGCGGACTTGGCATCGGACTGGCCTTCGGTGGCGTCTTTTATGCTATGGCAGGTGACAGCCAGATGGACACAGGCACGGGTCTCCTGCTGGTGTTCATTTCGGCAGTTGTCGGTGCCCTTGGAGCGGTGTTCGTGAAACGGCTCGACCTGCCTTCCATCCGGTTACAAGCGTGGGCTGCAGTTGCTTCAGTGGCCGTATTGTTCCCGCTGACTTTTTTTATGGAAAGCGGTCAGATCGCTGCGTTGACAAATGCCCCTTGGCAGCTCGCAGCCTGTCTGTTCTTTGCTGCGATAATCGTGTCGGTGTGTGGCCACTCGGCTTACTATCGCTTGCTGCAACAATATGACGCCAATCTCGTCGTACCTTTGACGCTGTTTACGCCAATCTTGACGATAATTTTCGGAGCATGGCTAACCGGCGATACCATTGGTGGGCGCCTGATTGTCGGCGGCGCGATCGCTCTGGCCGGTGTCGCAATCATTGTGCTGCGGCCTAGCGAAACCTTTACCCGGCGTTTCTTGGTCAGGCCGAGGTTCTGATCAGTCCAGCTTGTGGGTCCATCCACGGGTATCCCTCGCGGTGCCCTTCTGGATACCAACCAGTTTTTCGCGGATTTTATGGGTCATCTGACCGGTGCCGCCACTGCCGATGGTGAATTCACCATCGGGACCCATCACGGTTCCCACAGGGGTTACGACCGCGGCCGTACCGCAGGCCATTGTTTCCAGAAGGTGGCCTTTGATCGCATCCGCACGCCATTGATCGATGCTGTAAGGTTCTTCACGAACCTGCAAACCTTCTTCGCGCAGCAATTGGATCAGGCTGTCACGAGTAATGCCAGGCAGGATCGTGCCTGTGAGCGGCGGCGTGATTACGCTGCCATCGTCGAATACGAAGAACAGATTCATACCGCCGAGTTCTTCGATCCACTTCTTTTCCACGGCGTCGAGAAACACCACTTGGTCGCATCCGTTTTCGATGCCTTCCGCCTGCGGAACCAGCGATGCGGCGTAATTCCCGCCGGTCTTCGCTGCACCCGTGCCTCCAGGTGCGGCCCGCGTATAATTGCGGCTCACCCAAATCTTCACCGGCTTTGCGCCACCCTTGAAGTAGGGACCTACGGGAGAGGCTATGAGGATATATTTGTACTGCCGGGCAGGGCGCACGCCCAGAAATGCTTCCGAAGCAAACATGAAAGGGCGCAGGTACAGTGAGCCGTCCGGGTCATCGGGAACCCAATCACGATCTTTGGCAACAAGTTGGCTTATCGAATTGAGAAAAAGGTCTTCCGGCAGTTCCGGCATCGCCATGCGCCGCGCACTTTCATTAAAGCGACGGGCATTTTGTTCTGGGCGAAACAGGGCAAGCGACCCGTCTGCCTGTTTATAGGCCTTCATACCTTCGAATATTTCCTGCGCATAGTGCAGCACAGCCGCCGCAGGATCCAGGCTGATCGGTTCGCGCGGGCCAAGCGTCGCCTTATGCCATCCACCTTTGTCTGCATCATAATCGATCACGACCATGTGGTCGGTGAACAATTTGCCGAAACCTGGATCTTGGAGTGCCTGCTGGCGTGTTTCGCCTGGCACCGGGGCGGGATGGGGGAGATGCTCGAAATCCATGGGGCTCGGGTAATGCGCGCTGTGCGATTTCGCAAGCGGTCCAGATTGCTGGGTGTAAAATGAGAAGGGCAGCTCCACACACATAGGTGGAACTGCCCTTCGCATGGTCAGCGGCGGGAAGTGCCGCTCACGAAGCCTCTATTGGTATCTGCTTACCGATAGTGCTCCGCGCGGAAACTTGCCGACCTCTCTGCTGAACCATGAGACATCGGATCACCTCCTTTCGCGCTGTTTAGAGCCAAAGTACCCCGTTTCGGGGAACAAGACCGCGTTTCGCCGCTGATCTTGTGGATATATTTGAGTCTTTCAGAAGGTTAAAACAACCCTTGAAAAAAAGTTTTCCCACGTCAGAATTGTCGTTTCTGACTCCAGATACTTCCTGAGCTTTTTGCGCGATGGTATTTGAGCGGCGGGAGAGCTGCTGCCCGAATCCGGTCACCGGCATTCTTCGATTACTCGTGACACTTCGGCCCATGGCGGCAGATAGATTGTGGGTAAGCCTGGGACTTCCACAGCGAATCGCCCACGCGTGATTGCCATTGCGTCTAGCAAGGAATCGCGCGCGGAAAGGTTGGCCACAATGGTCGACTGGCCGCTGGCTGAAGCACGAGCTGCCAGGGTGCGATCGGTGGTTTCGGTACGAATTGTCATGGACGCTTGGCCCTGCTGCTGACCGGCACGAGTGAGAATGACTTGATTCGCGGAGCGATCGCAATCGATTGAAAAGCGTGTTTCCGAAGTGCTTTCGCCATACAGGGCTATGCCGCCATTGGCTTCGGACCTGTAGGTCCAGTTCCCTGGTGTACGCGGTTGATCGATCCAGTTTTCCGTTGCGGGCGGTGCTGGCGATGTCGATGCAGGCGTTGTTTGCGCGGGCGTAGGCGCAGGGGCGGGAGACGGTGCCGGGGTGGAATCTGGCGCCGGAACACATGCGGCGATGGTGAAAGTGAGCGCCAGAGCGCCACCGAGATGGGCATAGATCGGTTTCATGCATCGATAATGCTCGCTAAGCGGCATGTTTCCAATGCCGAAAAAGAAGCGCCTTGATCAAATGTTGGTGGACCGCGGGCTCGTTGAGAGCAGGACGCGGGCTCAGGCGCTGGTGATGGCAGGGCTGGTTTTCTCAGCAGAACAGAAGCTTGCAAAGCCTGGGCAGCAGCTTTCCGCAGATGTCCCGTTGGAAGTTCGCGGGCGCGATCATCCCTGGGTCAGCCGCGGTGGAATCAAGCTTGCTCATGCGATTGATCACTTCGGCCTGGATCCAGCGGGTGTCACTGCAATGGATATCGGCAGTTCGACGGGCGGGTTTACCGACGTTTTGTTGCAGGGTGGGGCCGAACATGTGTTTGCGGTCGACAGTGGGACTAACCAGCTTGCCTGGAAGCTGCGGCAGGATGACCGCGTCACCGTGCTCGAACAGACCAGCGCGCGTACCTTGACGCGCGAGCTGATCGATCGCCGCGTGACATGGGTGGTATGCGATGCCAGCTTCATCGGCCTTGCCAAGGTGCTTGATCGCCCGCTTGATCTGGCTGAGCGTGAGTGTCGACTGGTTGCGCTGATCAAGCCGCAATTTGAAGTCGGCCGCGAGGAGGTTGGAAAGAAAGGCGTGGTCAGCAATCCCGCACTTCATCGTCGCGTGTGCGAAGAAGTGCGCAGCTGGGTCGAAGGGCTGGAGTTTGACGTGCAAGGTATTGTGGAAAGCCCGATCACGGGGCCGGAAGGCAATGTGGAATTCCTGATAAGCGCGTCTCGCAATTGACCTTGCGATACACTTCGCCCTACGCGCTCGTGCAATCGTATGTCATGGAGAAGATATGTCCGCCAATATTGCCGAGATGGAACGTCGCCGCGAAGCTGCTGAACTCGGAGGGGGACAGAAACGCATCGATGCGCAGCACGCCAAGGGTAAGCTGACCGCCCGTGAACGGCTCGACATTCTGCTGGATGAAGGCAGTTTCGAAGAGCTCGATCGCTATGTCGAACATGACTGCGTCGATTTCGGTATGCAGGACCAGAAGATCCCCGGAGACGGAGTCGTCACCGGCTCTGGCACGATCAACGGGCGACTGGTGTACGTCTTCTCTCAAGACTTCACTGTCTTCGGCGGCTCCCTGTCGAAACGCCATGCGGAAAAGATCTGCAAGGTCATGGATACCGCAATGAAAGTCGGCGCGCCCGTGATTGGCCTCAACGACAGCGGCGGTGCACGAATCCAGGAAGGCGTTGCAAGTCTCGGCGGTTATGCCGAAGTGTTCCAGCGCAATGTGCTGGCGAGCGGCGTGGTTCCGCAGATCAGCTTAATTATGGGGCCGTGCGCAGGCGGGGCAGTCTATTCGCCGGCGATGACCGATTTCATCTTCATGGTGGAGGACAGTTCCTACATGTTCGTCACCGGCCCAGATGTGGTGAAAACGGTGACCAACGAGGTCGTCACGCAGGAAGAATTGGGCGGGGCAAAGACCCATACCACCAAGACATCCGTGGCCGACAACAGCTTTGAGAACGACATCGAGACGCTGCTCGCGACTCGCGATTTCTTCGATTATCTGCCGCTGTCCAATCGCGAGGACGCGCCCGAGCGGCCGACCAGCGATGCATGGGACCGTGAGGAGCCCAGCCTCGACACGCTGATCCCCGACAACGCCAACCAGCCTTACGACATGCACGAGGTGATCCGGAAGACGTTGGACGAAGGCGATTTTTTTGAGATTCAGCCGGGCCATGCAGGTAATATCATCTGCGGCTTTGGCCGGGTGGAGGGGCGCACAGTCGGCGTGGTCGCGAACCAGCCCATGGTGCTTGCAGGTGTGCTCGACATTAACTCTTCCAAGAAGGCTGCGCGCTTTGTGCGCTTCTGCGATGCCTTCGAAATCCCGATCGTGACCTTCGTTGACGTTCCCGGCTTCCTCCCCGGCACATCGCAGGAGCACAACGGCATAATCAAGCACGGCGCGAAGCTGCTGTTCGCCTATGCCGAGGCGACCGTGCCAAAGATCACCGTCATCACGCGCAAGGCCTATGGTGGCGCGTACGACGTGATGGCGTCAAAGCACCTGCGCGGCGACCTCAACTACGCCTGGCCGACCGCTGAAATCGCCGTGATGGGCGCCAAGGGCGCGGTGGAGATAATCTTCCGCCAGGACCGCGACGATCCCGGCAAGATTGCTGAAAAGACCAAGGAATATGAAGACCGCTTCGCTAACCCCTTCGTGGCAGCATCACGCGGCTATATCGACGAGGTGATCTACCCACACTCGACGCGGCGTCGCATCGCGCTGGGGCTACGCAAGCTGCGGACAAAGCAACTCGAAAACCCCTGGAAGAAGCACGACAATATTCCGCTGTGATTGCCGTTAAGCTAGTCCTTTCCGCGGTTTTCGCACTGATTGGCCTCTGGCTCTGGAGGATGGCAGACAGGTGGTCGGAGAACGGAAAAATCCCGAAGGAATGGGTGGAATCAATCAATCCTCAGTCGGTTGGTCGTGATGATCCCCACTTTGGGAAAGCTGTTGCTTGGCAAAAGCTGATGGCGCTCATGGCATGGTTTTTTGCTGGACTTTTCGTTCTCTCAATTGGCTTTGAATTGACAGGAAATCTCTGATGAAACTCGGCCGTCTCAATCACATCGGCGTCGCGACGCCCTCGATCGCGGAATCGCTGCGCTACTATCGCGACGTCATGGGCGCGACGATCACACATGAACCTTTCGATCTGGAGGAGCAGGGCGTGAAGGTCTGCTTCGTAGACACGCCCGGCGAGGACGGCACCTACGGCACGCAGATCGAGCTGATCGAGCCGCTGGGCGAGCAGTCCACGCTGTCCGGCTTCCTTGCCAAGAACCCCGCCGGGGGACAGCACCATGTCTGCTACGAGGTCGAGGATATCGAGCAGGCGCGCAGCTGGTTCGAGGGGCTGGGCAAGCGCATCCTCGGCCCCACGCGCATCGGCGCGCATGGTACACCGATCTTCTTCCTCCATCCCAAAGACATGATGGGTCAACTGACCGAAGTCATGGAAAAGCCTAAGGACGACGCGCACTGGTCGAACTGACCGGCACGGGAGATAGACGCGACAATGCTATTCTACGACAGCCCCAATCCTGCGCCAAATCCGCGCCGGGTGCGCATTTTCGCCGCTGAGAAGGGTATCGACCTTCCGTCCAAGGAAGTCTCCATCCCCAAGCGCGAGCAGAAGGCGCCCGACTTTGTCGCAAAGAACCCGCGCGGTCAGACGCCGATTCTTGAACTAGACGACGGCACAGTGATCGCCGAGAGCGTCGCGATCATGCGGTATCTCGAAGCAGAGTATCCCGATCCGCCTCTCTTCGGGCGATCCTCCCGTGAGATTGCTGCAATCGAGATGTGGAATCGCCGAACAGAGATGATTCTGATGCCACCAGTCGCCGCGGTCTGGGTTCATACGCATCCCTTTACCGCTGCGCTGCCGGGACGAAATGCCGAATGGGGGGAAGCGAACCGTTCGCATGTGGACGAAGCCCTGCGTTTTTTCGACACATCACTTGAAGAGCGCCAATTCTTGGCAGGAGAGGCCTTCAGCGCCGCCGATATTCTGCTGCTGACCACGGTGGACTTCGCCAAGTTCATTGGCCTGGAAGTATCCGGAAAATGCGCCAATCTTGCAGGCTGGCACGAACGTGTATCGGCTCGGGCAAGCGCGCAGGCCTGAATTTCTGCACCGCGCCGCAGCGGACTTGCACGGCGCCGCATTAGCGGCCAACCCCGGCTGCGAAACAAAACGTTTGGGAGAGACGCGTGAGCTACGAAACCATCATCGTTGAAAAAGACGGCCCGCTTACCACCATCACGCTTGCCCGGCCCGACCGGCTGAACGCGATGCCGCCGCAGATGGCGGACGAGATTGGTGCCGCTTTTTATGATTTAGGCGATGCGCGCGCAGTGCTGATTACGGGCGCAGGCAAGGGCTTCTGTTCGGGCGCTGATCTCGCCGCTCGGGGCGAGGGGAGCGCGCTTCAGACCAAGGGTGGCAGCCACCGGGCGCTGCAAAATCATTACAATCCGGCGATCAATATGGTGCTGCGCGCGCCGGTGCCGGTGGTTTGCGCAGTTAACGGGCCTGCGGCAGGCGTTGGATGCAGCCTCGCGCTGGCCGGTGATTTCGTGCTTGCGGGCAAGCGCGCGTATTTCCTCCAGGCTTTCGTGAATATTGGGCTTGTGCCGGATGGTGGTTCGACCTGGCTGCTGTCTCGTGCCATTGGTCGCGCGCGTGCCACGCGGATGATGATGCTTGGCGAGAAGATCGGTGCCGAACAGGCTGAAGACTGGGGTCTGATCTACAAGGCTTGCGACGACGCCGTGCTGATGGATGAGGCAAAGGCGTTGGCCGAGAAGCTCGCCAGTGGGCCGACGCTCGCTTACGCCACGATGAAACGCAACATTGCTACTGCGATGGACGGCACGATCACTGAAGTACTGCTGGCCGAGGCCGAAGGTCAGCGCATTGCCGGCGCTAGCCAGGATGCAATGGAAGGTGGCATGGCCTTTCTCCAGAAGCGTAAGGCTGAATTCAAGGGCGAGTGAATTTGGGATAGCCGGTGCCGCCAGGTTCCGGAGCGAGCTCGAATGATAAGTGGAGTTGGGGCAGCCCAAGCAAGCCCCTCTTTCCCTGTGCATACGATTGTGTTTTAGGACCCCGCATGACCGACACGCCTAGTTACGACGACTGGAAACCCCTTGCCGATAAGGAAGTGAAGGGGCGCGACCTCACGTGGCACACGCCCGAGGGCATTGCGGTGAAGCCGCTCTATACCAGCGAGGACATGAATGGCATCGATCCCGGTGTGCCCGGTATCGCGCCGTTCACTCGCGGGCCCTACGCCTCGATGTATACGGGGCGCCCGTGGACTATCCGGCAATATGCGGGTTTTTCTACTGCGGAAGAATCGAATGCTTTCTATCGTCGTAACCTTGCTGCGGGGCAGAAAGGCCTGTCTGTCGCTTTCGATCTTGCAACACATCGCGGCTATGACAGCGACCACCCGCGCGTGGTCGGCGATGTCGGCAAGGCGGGTGTTGCCATCGACACTGTGCGCGACATGGAAATCCTGTTCGACCAGATCCCGCTCGATACGATGAGTGTGTCGATGACGATGAACGGTGCGGTGATCCCCGTGCTCGCTTTCTACATCGTTGCAGCAGAGCGACAGGGGGTCAGTCAGGACAAGCTTTCGGGGACCATTCAGAACGATATCCTCAAGGAGTTCATGGTCCGCAACACGTATATATATCCGCCAGAACCGAGCATGCGGATTATCTCGGACATCATCGCATATACTTCGGCCAATATGCCGAAATTCAACAGCATTTCTATCTCTGGCTATCACATGCACGAGGCCGGAGCGACGGCGGTGCAGGAGCTGGCCTTCACCATCGCCGACGGCAAGGAATACGCCAAGCGCGCCATGGAAGCTGGCCTCGACCTCGACGCCTTTGCGCCGCGCCTGTCCTTCTTCTGGGGCATCGGCATGAACTTCTTCATGGAAATCGCCAAGATGCGCGCCGCGCGCCATTTGTGGCACGATGTCATGACCGATCTGGGCGCGAAGACCGAAAAGTCCAAAATGCTGCGCACACATTGCCAGACCAGCGGCGTGAGCTTGCAGGAGCAGGATCCCTATAACAACGTCATCCGAACCACGATGGAGGCAATGGCGGCAGTGTTGGGCGGCACGCAGTCCCTCCACACCAATGCATTGGACGAGGCGATTGCGCTGCCGACCGATTTCTCCGCTCGCATCGCGCGTAACACGCAGTTGGTGATCCAGGAAGAAAGCGGCATCTGCAACGTCGCAGATCCGCTGGGGGGGAGTTACTATATCGAAAGCCTCACCGCAGCCCTTCTGGAACAGGTGCGGGCGTTGCTTAAAGAAGTCGAGGCGGCAGGCGGCATGACCGAATATGTCGCCAGTGGTAAGCCCAAGGCGCAGATCGAGGAAGCGGCTGCTGCCAAGCAGGCCAGTGTCGACCGGGGCGAGACTGTGATCGTGGGCGTGAACAAATACCGCCGCGACAAGGAAGACGAGATCGACACGCTCGATATCGACAACCACAAGGTCCGTCAGAGCCAGATCGCACGGTTGGAGAAGGTGCGCGAGGGGCGCGATGAATTTTCCTGCAAGGCCGCGCTCGATGCGCTCGCACGCGGCGCGGCGCAGCGCGAAGGCAATCTGCTTGGCCTCGCGGTCGAAGCCGCGCGTCACGATGCGACGCTTGGCGAGATTTCTGCTGCGATGGAAGATGCCTATGGCCGCTACGACACTATGCCCAAGCCAGTGCGGGGTGTCTATTCCGCGGCCTATGCTGACGACGATCGTTTTGCCCAGGTGGTCGCGGGCGTAAAAGCGGTCGAGCGTCGTCTCGGCCGTGCGCCAAAGCTGATGGTGGCGAAGATGGGGCAGGACGGCCACGATCGCGGCGCCAATGTGATCGCTTCCGCCTTTGCTGACATGGGGTTCGAAGTGTTGAGCGGGCCGCTGTTCCAGACGCCTTCCGAAACCCGCGACATGGCGCTGGAGAACGATGTCGATGCCATCGGCGCGAGCAGCCTGGCGGCAGGGCACAAGACGTTGATCCCCGAACTGATCGGCCTGCTGAAGGAGGCCGGGCGTCCCGACATCAAGGTGATCGCGGGCGGCGTGATACCGCAGAAGGATTACGAATATCTGCGCGATGCCGGGGTGCAGGGCATCTACGGCCCGGGTAGCAACGTGGTCGAATGTGCGGCGGATGTGCTGCGCCTCCTCGGCCACAACATGCCGCCTGCGGGCGAGGATCTGGACGAGGCGGCGGAGTAATGGGACGATTTGTCCGCCTGTTTTCGCTCGGTTTCGCTGTGTTTTCTGTAATCTTCTGGCTTACTGTTGACGGCATCGGCCAAGTGCGTCGGCAGATCACGGAGGGTAGCGAGCCTTCAGATTGGGACATTTGGCTGACCAGCTCTGTGCCAGCTATCATTTGCGCTGTGATTTGTGTGCTCGTGTTCCACTGGTTCGCCAGAAAAATTATCAAGAAGATCGGCCATCAATAGAATGATCCAAATCCGCACCGACTGGACCCGCGAAGAAATCGCGGACCTTTTCAATCTTCCCTTCACCGAACTGCTGTTCCGCGCGGCCACCGTACACCGCGAGTATCACCCTCCCGAACAGGTCCAGCTCTGCACGCTGCTCTCGATCAAGACCGGCGGGTGTCCGGAGGACTGCGGCTATTGCTCGCAATCGGTCAAGGCCGACAGCGGCGTAGAGGCGACCAAGCTGATGGAGGTGCAGTCGGTCCTCCAGCGCGCGGCGCAGGCGAAGGACCAAGGCAGCCAGCGCTTCTGCATGGGCGCGGCTTGGCGCAATCCCAAGGACCGCGACATGCCCGCAATCGTCGAGATCGTGAAGGGCGTGCGCGAAATGGGGCTTGAAACCTGCATGACGCTGGGCATGCTGACGCCGAAACAGGCGGATATGCTGAGGGAAGCGGGCCTTGATTATTACAATCACAATGTCGACACGGGCCCCGAATATTACGAGCGCGTGATCTCGACCCGCAATTACCAGGACCGGCTCGACACACTGCAGAACGTGCGCGATGCGGGCATCAACGTGTGCAGCGGCGGGATCGTGGGCATGGGCGAGACGCGCGACGACCGGGTGGGCTTCGTCCACACGCTCGCCACGCTGGAGCGGCATCCCGAAAGTGTGCCGGTCAACGCGCTGGTGCCGGTCAAGGGCACGGTGCTGGGCGATATGCTGGCTGATACCCCGCTCGCCAAGATCGACGATATCGAATTCGTCCGCACCGTGGCGGTGGCGCGCATCTGCATGCCGATGAGCATGGTGCGCCTCTCCGCCGGCCGTGAGAGCATGAGCGAGGCAACGCAAGCGCTATGCTTCCTTGCGGGTGCAAACTCGATTTTCACCGGTGACAAGCTGCTCACTGCACCCAATGCGGGCGATGATACCGATGCCGCCCTGTTCGCCAAACTGGGACTAACCGCGCTCCAGCAGGAGGAGCCTTTGCGCCGCAGTGCGAGCAAAGATTGCCGATTGAAGGAACCTGCCGAATGACCGATCATAAGCTGGAAACGCTTGCCATTCACGCCGGAACGGAGCCCGATCCGGCTACCAATGCGCGGATCACCCCGATCTATCAGACGGCGAGTTATGTCTTCGACAGCCCCGACCATGCGGCCAAGCTGTTCAGCCTCGAAGAGTTCGGCAATATCTATTCGCGCATCATGAACCCCACAAATGATGTGCTGGAAAAGAAGATTGCGGCGCTAGAAGGGGGTGTCGGTGCACTGGCGGTGGCGTCGGGCCACGCTGCCCAACTGATTGCTTTCCACACGCTGATGGAACCGGGGCGCAACATCGTCGCCGCGAAAAAACTCTATGGCGGGTCACTCAACCAGATGAATGAGGCGTTTCGCAAATTCGGTTGGGAAACGCGCTTCGTCGACGCCGATAATCCGGCAAATGTCGCGGCAGCCATCGACGAGAACACCCGCTGTGTCTTTATCGAAAGCCTGGCCAATCCTGGCGGTGTGGTGAGCGATATCGCAGCAATTGCCGATGTTGCTCATGCAGGCGGCGTCCCGCTCATCGTCGACAACACCATGGCGAGCCCGGCATTGTGTCGGCCGTTCGAGCATGGCGCTGACATTGTCGTTCATTCGGTGACCAAATTCCTGAATGGCCACGGTAATGCGGTGGGCGGCGTCATCGTGGACAGCGGCAAGTTCGACTGGAAGGCGCAAGGCGATAAATTTCCCAGTCTCACCCGACCCAATGGATCGTATCACGGTGCTGTGCTGGTGGATGCGCTGGAGCCGGTCGGGCCAATCGCCTTCATTATTGGTTGCCGTGTGCTGGGCCTGCGCGATCTAGGCCCAGCAATGGCACCGCAAAATGCCTTTCTCGCTCTGACCGGCATGGAAACGTTGGCCCTACGTATGGAGCGGCATTGCAGCAATGCACTGGCGGTAGCCAAATGGCTTGAGGCTCACCCGAAAATCGAGTGGGTTTTCTATGCGGGGCTGGATGATAATTCGTACAAGCCGCTCGCCGACCGTTATCTTGGAGGCAAGGGCGGGGCCGTGTTCACCTTCGGCGTGAAGGGCGGCTATGAAGCCGGTGTCAAGCTGGTGCAGAATGTGAAGCTGTTCAGCCACCTCGCAAATATCGGCGATACAAGATCGTTGATAATCCATCCGGCATCTACGACCCACAGTCAGCTGGAAGGCGACGATCTGATCGCTGCCGGCGCCGGTCCGGATGTGGTGCGCATTTCAGTGGGGATCGAGCATATAGATGATATTATTGCCGATCTGGAACAGGCATTGGGTTCTGTCTGATGGGATATCTTGATCTGACATTGCAGAGCCCCCTGGCACGGCAGCGCGAGCTGCTTTCGACGCTTTTTGGGGCACGCTTTTGACCTGCGTGCAGCAAAGGGAGAATGCAGCATGATCCTGTTTTCAGCCTTGTTGCTCTTGGGTGCAGCGCAAAGCACCGCCGATGCGGATTATAAAGCAACCTGCAATCAGGCAGAAGCGGACAAAGGCATTCAGGGCGAGATGAATATCTGTGCCCATGCCGACTATCTGGCCGCAGATCGTGAAATGAATGCGCAGTGGCAGAAAACTGCGGCCCAGATGAAGCAGGCCGACAAGACCTCTGTCCCGAGTGATGGGCTTCCTGGTTATTTCGAAGCTCTGCTTGCCGGGCAGCGGGCCTGGCTCACATTCCGTGATGCGCATTGCGTGAGCGCAGGATATTGGGCTCGCGGCGGGTCCATGCAGCCCATGCTCGTCAGCTCGTGCCTCGAAAAGCTCACCGAGGATCGTACCCAGCAACTCCGGCAATTAGCGGATCACCCATAATTATGTTTAAGAAGATACTGATAGCAAACCGTGGCGAGATTGCGTGCCGCGTCATCAAGACCGCGCGCCGCATGGGTATCGCGACGGTTGCGGTTTATTCCGATGCGGATGCGCGCGCGCCTTTTGTGAAGATGGCGGACGAGGCCGTACATATCGGCCCGGCACAGGCGGCGGAGAGCTATCTTGTTGCCGACAAGATCATCGCTGCCTGCAAGCAGACCGGGGCCGAGGCGGTGCATCCGGGCTATGGTTTCCTGTCCGAGCGGGCGAGCTTCGTCGAGGCGCTGGCCAAGGAGAACATCGCGTTCATCGGCCCGCCTGCCGATGCCATCGCGGCCATGGGTGACAAGATCGAATCCAAAAAGATCGCGCGCGAGGCGGGCGTGAATGTCGTCCCCGGTTTCGTCGGCGAAATCCGCGATACCGACCATGCGGTCGAGATCAGCAATGATATCGGCTATCCGGTGATGATGAAGGCCAGTGCTGGCGGCGGCGGCAAGGGCATGCGCCTCGCCTATAGCGAGAAGGACGTCCGCGAAGGTTTCGAGAGCGTGAAGCGCGAAGGGCTCAACTCTTTCGGCGATGACCGTGTCTTCATCGAGAAATTCATTGAAGACCCGCGCCATATCGAGATTCAGATCCTGGGCGATAAGCACGGCAATGTAATCTATCTGAATGAGCGGGAATGCTCGATCCAGCGCCGCCATCAGAAGGTGGTGGAAGAAGCGCCATCGCCCTTCGTCACGCCGCAGATGCGCAAGGCTATGGGCGAACAGTGCGTCGCGCTGTCGAAGGCGGTCGGTTATCACAGCGCGGGCACGGTCGAACTGATCGTTTCCGGCGCGGACAAGACCGGCGAGAGTTTCTATTTCCTCGAAATGAACACCCGTCTGCAGGTGGAACATCCGGTGACGGAAGCGATCACCGGGGTCGACCTGGTCGAACAGATGATCCGCGTGGCAGCAGGTGAGAAGCTGGACATCACTCAGGACGACGTGAAGATCGACGGTTGGGCGATCGAGAACCGCGTCTATGCCGAAGATCCCTATCGCGGCTTCCTGCCATCCACAGGGCGCCTCGTGCGCTACCAGCCGCCGGTCGAACCCTGGGCCGATGACGGCGCCGAGAACGGCCGCCGCGGCGTCGACGGCATCCGGGTGGACGATGGCGTATTCGAAGGCGGCGAAGTGTCGATGTTCTACGACCCAATGATCGCCAAACTGGTTACGTGGGGGAAGACGCGTGACGAGGCGGCGGACTTGCAGATTACTGCGCTCGATGCCTTCCGTATCGAAGGGCTTGGCCACAACGTGGATTTCCTGAGTGCTATCATGCAGCACCCACGCTTTCGTTCGGGCGAGTTGACCACCGGCTTTATTGCGGAGGAATATCCCGAAGGCTTCGAAGGAGCGCCTGCTGATACGCGACTGAAGGGTGTGCTGGCAGCGGTGGGCGGTGTGATCGCCACGGCCGATGCCGACCGTGCGCGGCGGATCGCAGGGCAATTGTCGGACGATCTTTATGCGCCGGGCGACTGGACCATCCGTCTCGGAGAGCGCGAAGAGGGTTCGACAACGCATGATGTGCGGCTCGAAGAAAACGCACTGACCGTCGATGGCGAACAGGTCACGATCGAGATGCAGTATACGCCGGGCGAGACGATGGTGGATGTGGCGCTGTTCGAGAACGGCGCGGGTGACGATGCCGAACCGGTCGGCACCTATACTCTGCAACTGAAGCCAACGCGTACCGGCTATGCTGTGACGACGCGCGGAGCGACCCATCATCTGCGCATTCTGCAGACGCGCATTGCCCATCTTGCATCGCATATGATCGAGAAGACCCCACCCGATCTGTCCAAAATGCTGATCTGCCCGATGCCGGGCCTGCTGGTGAAGCTGCATGTGGCAGAGGGCGAGGAAGTGCAGCCCGGTCAGCCGCTTGCCACGGTGGAAGCGATGAAGATGGAAAACATCCTGCGGGCAGAGAAACAGACCACCATCGCAACCATCAACGCCGCAGAAGGCGACAGCCTCACCGTCGACCAAATCATTATGGAAATGGAATAGCGAAACTTCGCAGGGCATCGACCGTCCGCAGGGATAAAGCCTGCGGACGGAGTGCCATCACGACAGAACTGCGTCCTCTGGCTGCGCTTCACGCATCAGGCGCGGTGCCAGAAACAGCTTGAACAGCAGGAAGATAGTGCCTGCCGCTGCCGCAAAGCCCATATGCATCAGCCAGAACTGCGTAACCGGCATGGTTTCGAACCAGCCACCTACATAGCCCAGCAGTGAGTTACCTGCGAAAAAGGACAGATAATAAAGTCCGATAACCGTGGCGTTGATCTGTTTCGGTGCGAGACGCGCAAACAGCGCGAGGCTGACCGGCAACATATGGGCAAAGCCGATCGAGTTTACGATATGGAACATGACCGGCCAGAAAAGACCGATCTTCTCGCCGGGAGGCGTGGTGGCAGCGGCCAGATAAAGGCAGGCCATACCGCCGATGGAGAAGAGTGAGCCGATGATGATCTTGGTCAGTTCGTCCGGCTCCTTCCACTTCGTTTTCCACCAGCGATAGAAGCCGGCGACGATGGCAAGGAAGCTCACCGAAACGATCGCGTCCAGCGACACCAGCCAACTGGTTGGAAGCTTTTCATCCCCCCAGTAAAGCGCGAACTGCTGGTCGCCCCACACAAGATATGCATTGAAGATCTGGTTATTGGGCACGATGGCGATGGCGAGGACGGGGATGAGCAGCAGAAGAGTGGTGGTCGCCAGCCAGTCCTGCCGCGTCATCGGTTCCCGCAATGTTTTCTCGGCTCTGATTGCGGCTTGGCCGGGAACGTCGAAATGCTCCTTGGGCAGGTATTTTTGCCCAGCAAGGTAAATAGCGAGACCGATCAGCATCCCGATGCCCGCAGCGCCGAATCCCCAGTGCCAACCCACCTTTTCGCCAAGTGTGCCGACGATGAAGGGCGAAGCAATCACACCCGCATTGATGCCGAGGAAGAATAGCTGGAAAGCGTCGGCGCGGCGCAGATCGTCGGGTTTGTACAGACTGCCGACCTGGCTCGCGATATTTCCCTTGAAAAGACCGGATCCGATAATGAGGCACAACAGCGCCAACAGGAAGGTGACGTTGAAGGCCATGAGGAAATGGCCAAGCGCCATGACGATTGCACCAAGCAAAACGGTGCGGCGCTTGCCCAACAGGCGATCGGCAACCCACCCACCAAGAATTGGGGTGAGGTAGACGCTTGCCGCATAAGTGCCAAAGATCGCGCTGGCGAAGGCCTGGCCATCGATCCCCCCATAGAGCGAGCGCAGCTGTTCTATACCCGCGACGCTGCCAATTTCTTCCGGCTTGAGCAGGAAATTGACCATATACAGGACAAGCAGGGTCTGCATGCCGTAATAGGAAAAACGCTCCCACGCTTCGGTAAATGCGAGATAGCCAAGGCCTTTGGGATGGCCAAGAAAGCTCCGGTCTTCAGGATCGTAAAGCTGGAGTTCAGGGGTCGCTTCGGCGACAGTCATACGTGCATTCTCTCCTGTACGGGGCAGGATGGAATAACGGCGCGCCGCAACACTGTCGCGCAGTTTTAGAAGTCGTTCGTGGAAAAATGCTACCCAAGGCTGGATCGGCGGCAATCCGCGTCAATGGGCCTGCAACTGCTCATCGAGAAAGGCGGCAACGTCTTCCAGCTGTACTTCGCGATCAAGAAATGCGGCACCGATACCGCGGAGGAGTACGAAGGGCAGGGTGCCCGCATCCATCTTCTTGTCATGGAGCATATGCGCTGCGAGCTCGGCACCGGTGCAGGTGAGATGGAGCGCGGAAATCTCTGCAGGCAGGCCAGCAGCATCGACTGCCCGGGTGACACGTTCCGCTTCATCGCTGCGCATCAGGCTGCGGCGCGCGGAATACCGCGCTGCCAGCACCGTACCCAAAGCCACGGCTTCGCCATGGAGCAGTGTGTTCGAAAAGCCGGTTTGTGCTTCAAGGGCGTGACCGAACGTGTGCCCCAGGTTGAGCAACGCCCGTGCGCCGCTCGTCTCGCGTTCGTCTTCGGCAACGATGCGCGCCTTGGCAGTCACGCTTCGCGCAACGGCGTCTTCCAGCGCCCGGGGTTGCAAGGCCAGAACGGAAGATGCGTGTTCCTCCAGCCAGTCGAAAAAGCCGCGGTCACCCAGCACACCGTATTTCAATACTTCGGCGTAGCCTGCGCGCATCTCGCGCGACGGCAGGGTAGAGAGAGTGTCCAGATCTGCCAGCACCAGCGAGGGCTGGTGGAAAGCACCAATCAGGTTCTTGCCCGCAGGGGTATTTATCGCCGTCTTGCCGCCCACAGAACTGTCGACCTGCGACAGCAGAGTGGTGGGAAGCTGCACAAAGCCGCAGCCGCGCTTGAGAATCGCGCAGGCAAAACCGGTGAGATCCCCGACCACCCCACCGCCAAGCGCGAAGACATGGTCGCCCCGCTCCACATTATTCGTCAGCAGCCAGTCTGTGAGATGGGCAAGGCTTTCCCAGCTTTTCGAGCCTTCTCCGGGGGCAACGTCGTACCAGCGCGGTTCAATGCCGGTCGATTCGAGCGCCTGAGACACTGTTTCGCCCCAGCTTTGGCGGGCATTGGCATCAGCAACGACGCAGACATGATCCTTGCGCAAAAAAGGTTTCGCCAGCGCTGCGAGATTGCGGAGCAGTCCTGCGCCAACGCGCACCTCGTATTCGCGACCGGCCAGTTCGACGGGAATTATAGCCATGCGTCGATAGCCTCCAGAATGCGATGCAGTGTTTCGGTGTGCGGTCCGTTGTCGGTGAGTACACGGATCGGCGCCTCGGCATAAGCGGGGCTACGCTGTTCGCGGAGGCTTGTGAGTATTTCGCGGGGGTTGCCCTTGCGCAAAAGGGGGCGGTCGTTACGCCGCGACGTGCGTTCCACCAGCGTCTCGACATCGCAATCGAGCCAGACGGCGATCCCTCGTTCAAGGATGAGCGAGCGTGTTTCCGGATCGATAAACGCTCCTCCCCCGGTTGCGATCACCCCATGATCTTCCTCCATGAGGCGGGTGATAACGCGGCGTTCACCATCGCGGAAATACGCTTCGCCATGGCTCTCGAAAATCTCGCTGATGGTCCGGTTGGCAGCGCGCTCGATCTCGTCGTCGACATCGACGAAATCGGTCTCGAGCATGGCCGAGAGCCTGCGGCCGACGGTGGATTTGCCCACGCCCATCAGGCCCACCAGCACAACCGGACGGTCTATCCGTCTGGCTATGCCGCCGATCTCGGCTGGAGAGAGTGTGATCGCATGGGTCATTGCCGCCGTGCCTAGAACTGGGCTAGGGCGCGGGCAAGGTATCAGCACTTGGAGCGGGACGCGAAAAACTTGGCGATGAGCGGCAGAAAGGTTGGCGGCGTATTGGCGGTGCTTTTCGTGGTGTTGTTGGTCGCAGCACTCATCGACGGCGGCGAAGAACCACTGCGGCCTATAGAACAGGCAATCGATGTGCCGGAGACTGCACGATGAAATCCGCATGGCTGGTAGGTGGCGCGGCACTCGCGCTGACCTCTGCAGTGGTTTGGGCGCAGGAAGCGCCTGTCGATCTTCTGCCGCCAGGCTTTGACGATCCTGCACCGACGCCGACGCCGGCACCGCAGCCAAACCGTTCGCCTGCGCCGAGCCAGTCCGGTGCGCCGCGGCCCACTGTAACGCAATCCGGTGAGATCGTGCAGCCCCTGCCAACGCAATCTGCCCCCACCACAGCGCAGATAGATGTTTCCAACCTGCCTTCCCTCGAAGAGCTCGAAGGCATGTCGACCGATGAACTGGATGAGTTCCTTGGCCTGAAACCCAAATTCGACATTCCGCCTGCTGCGCGCCGTTCGATGGAGCGGGTCGGCGTGCTCAATGCAGGAGAAGGCGGGCTGCCGTCTGGCTCTCTTGCAAAACAGTCTCCGGCACTGGTTCGCTCAGTACTCGCCGGAACCACGCGACCGATGGTTTCTCGGTGGGGCCATATTCTGTTGCGCCGCGCCCTTGCCAGTAGGCTTGCGGCACCCGACGGTATGGATCCGGTAGAATTCGCCACCTTGCGCGCTCAGGTGCTCAATTCGATGGGCGAATATGTGGTCGCCCGCGCACTGGTGCAGGATATCGACACCGGCAATTACTCGCCAGCGCTGACCAACGCTGCGGTTCAGGCCTATATCGGCAGTTCCGATGTCGTGGGTGCCTGTCCGGCGGTTCGGTTGGTTCAGACCAGGCGCGATGATACCGAATGGCAGATGCTCGCCGGGATCTGTAATGCCTATGCTGGCGAAACGACGCGGGCACAGAACGATCTGCGCCGCCTGCTCAATCGTACTCAGGATGATCGCATCGACGTGCTTTTCGCACAGCGGTTCGCCGGTGCGGCGGGACGTGGCCGCCGCGCAGTGACCATCGAATGGGATGGTACGAATGCGCTGACGCCGTGGCGCTTCGTCATGGCGAATGCGCTGGGCGAACCGATTCCCGAAAACCTGCTGGACAAGGCCGGACCTGAACTGCTCAGCATTGCAGCGATCACTCCGGCATTGACCCCGGCACAGCGCGCGGCGGGTGCCGATGTGGCGGGTGCCAGTGGGATCCTGTCCTCTGCCGCCATGGTGGACCTTTATAGCCAGCTGTTCGCGCAGGAAGGTTCTGATGGTGCCCCCGCGCAGACCGCTTCGCGACTGCGGGAAGCCTATGTTGGCTCCGACCCGGTTCAACGCGTCAACGCACTTCGC
Source organism: Pseudomonadota bacterium (assembly GCA_023394965.1). Classification (GTDB taxonomy): domain Bacteria; phylum Pseudomonadota; class Alphaproteobacteria; order Sphingomonadales; family Sphingomonadaceae; genus Qipengyuania. The sequence continues at coordinate 28,662 of JAEWZX010000043.1, forward strand.
GATATCTGGGCTGGTGGTAGCGACTATTCCTATGGCCGCATGGTGCTGACCGCTTACGCAGCAGCCCGCATCCCCGCCAACGGCGATTTCGCTAACGATGCGGCGTCGCTTATCGGATCGATGCTGGCTGCAGGGCTTGATCGCGATGCCATGCTCTGGGCTGGGGAGGTCGACGCCGGGAGCGAGGCGTGGGCGCTTCTTGCGCTTGCGGCACCCGATGGGGCAAATAGCGTGAGCAGCGGAGATATCGATCGTTTCCTGGACGGGGACAGTTCGTCCAAGCAGCGCAAATCGCAAATGCTGGTGGCCGGCCTGGCCGGGCTTGGCAGGGTCGGCGACGGGGCGATGGATCAATATGGCGGTCGTCTTGGCGTCAACATGTCTGCCCAGACACGCTGGACGCGCCTGATCGATCAGGCTGCAGAGGTCGAAAATCGCGCTCTTGTCGCGATGCTGGCCGGGCTGGGTATGCAAGGTGAAAGCTGGGACCGGATGACGGCCCGGCATCTCTACCACATAGTCTCGGCATTGCGCCGCGTCGGTCTGGAGGCGGAAGCCCGCATGATCGCTGCGGAGGCGGTCGCGCGCGCCTGATGTGAGCGCAATCGCTGATTTCCTGGCCATGCTTGCTGCCGAACGGGGGGCAGCGCGGAACACGATCCTCGCCTACGGTCGCGATCTGGAGCAGGCGGAAGAACTCATCGGTACGGGTCTCGAACACGCAAGTGCCGCTCAACTCGCCAAACTTGCAACGGGCTGGTCTGCGCTTGCCCCATCGACATTGGCGCGCAAGGTTTCCGCCCTGCGCCAGTTCTTCGGGTTTCTGGTCGACGAAGGATTGCGTGAAGACGATCCGACCAATGCTCTGCCGCGCCCCGCGACGCGGCGACCTTTACCCAAGATCCTCTCCCACGATGAAGTCGAGGCTTTGTTCGCCACTGCGGAAGACGATGCCCGGGGTGACAAGCCTGCCGCAGTTCGACTCCTGACCTTGCTGGAAATGCTATATGGTTCCGGGTTGCGCGCCACCGAACTGGTTTCGCTGCCCGTTTCCGCCGTTCCCCGGGATGCCCCCTTCCTGACGGTGATCGGCAAAGGGGGGCAGGCGCGCATGGTGCCTGTCAGCCAGAGGGCGGACAAGGCACTGAAGCGCTGGCTTGCGCTGCGCGATAGCGATTCCCGCTGGCTGTTCCCTTCGCGTACCGGCCATTTGTCGCGTGTGCGGCTGTTCCAGATGCTGAAAGAACTGGCAGCAAAGGCCGATCTACCGCCTGAAAAGCTCAGTCCGCATGTGCTGCGCCACGCATTTGCCACACATCTGTTGGAGGGTGGGGCGGACCTCCGTGCGCTGCAGACATTGCTTGGCCATGCCGACATTTCCACCACGCAGATATACACTCATGTCGATGCGGCGCGGCTGGTGCGGCTGGTTAACGAACGGCACCCGCTTGCGCGAAGGCGCTCTTCGGACTAGCGCACCGCCATGATTTCCTACCTCGAATTCGAGAAGCCTGTCGCCGAACTGGAACAGCGCATTGCAGAACTGCGCAATGCAGCAGATGGCGACGATGTCGATATCTCTGGCGAATTGCAGCGGCTGGAGCGCAAAAGCGCAGAGTTGCTGGCAAGCACGTACGAATCGCTCAGCCCGTGGCAGAAAACGCAGGTCGCCCGGCACCCATCCCGGCCGCATTTTCGCGATTATGTGAATTATGCGTTCGACGAGTTCGTCCCGCTGGGGGGCGATCGCACCTATGGGGACGATGAAGCCATTCTTGGCGGCTTTGCCAAGCTGAACGGGCGCAAGGTCGTTCTGATCGGTCACGAAAAGGGCAACGATACGGCCAGCCGTATCCGGCACAATTTCGGCATGGGCAAACCGGAAGGCTACCGTAAGGCGATCCGTCTGATGGAATTGGCCGGGCGGTTCGGCCTGCCGGTGGTAACGCTGGTTGACACCTCAGGCGCCTTTCCGGGCGTCGAAGCCGAAGAACGTGGGCAGGCCGAAGCCATTGCCCGTTCGACAGAGGCCTGTCTTGCCCTGCCGGTGCCGATGGTGGCGGCTATTGTGGGCGAAGGCGGTTCTGGCGGCGCTGTTGCGCTGGCCAGCGCGGAACGTGTCCTGATGATGGAACACGCGGTCTATTCGGTGATCTCGCCAGAAGGATGCGCGTCGATTTTGTGGCGCACCGCGGAAAAGGCGCCCGATGCGGCTGAAGCGATGAAAGTGACGGCGCAGGATCTGCAAGGTCTCGGCGTGATCGATCGCATCGTACCAGAACCTGTCGGCGGTGCTCACCGTGATTCCAAACAGGCTGCAACGGCGCTTGGCACCGCCATCGCGGAAGAACTCGATATGCTCGGCGGCCATGCTCCGCAGGAGCTGAAGCGTCTTCGCGAAGAGCGTTTTCTGGCGATGGCGGGCTAAGACGAAGCGTTGAAAAGCGGGAACTAATTCCCGCTCGTTTCGGTTCTCCCTTCCGTAACTGAACATAGGCACGCGCGGGTCGGATGAAGCCGACCCGCGCGTGCCTGTAAATCGGGGAGAATATTTCATGTCGCGCATCAAGTTTACCGCTGCATCCTCAGTTGCCGCCCTTTCGTTTGCCCTGGCCGGCTGCATGGGTGGCGGAGAGATTCCCAGCGCATCCGCACCGATCACGCAGAGCGAAGCGCAAATGGGCGCGGAAGCCCACCCGCAACTGCTCGCCGAATTCGGCGGCGCGATGAGCGGCAGTCAGGCACAGTATGTCGAACAGGTCGGCAAGAATATTGCGGTCCAGTCCGGCCTGGGAAATGCCAGGGATTCCTTCACCGTGTCCCTGCTGAACAGCCCGGTAAACAACGCCTTCGCTATCCCCGGTGGCTACGTCTATACGACGCGGCAGTTGGTGGCCCTGATGAATAATGAAGCCGAACTGGCTGGCGTTCTGGGACATGAGGTGGGCCACGTGGCCGCGCGTCACTCGCAGCGTCGTCAGGCCGCAGCCCAGCGCAATACGCTGCTCGGTGCGGCTGGCGCGATCCTTTCGGGCATCCTGCTTGGCAACAGCGGTATCGGGCAGCAGCTCGGACAGGCGGCACTGCAGGGTTCGCAACTGCTGACGTTGAAGTTCTCCCGCTCGCAGGAACTCGAGGCTGACGAACTCGGTATCCGCTATCTCAATCAGGCCGGCTACGACCCGCGGGCCATGGCCAGCGTGTTGCAGAGCCTGGCGCTTCAGAACGCTCTCGATGCCCGCGTGCAGGGGCGCGACAATGCCAACATCCCCGAATGGGCTTCCACCCACCCCGATCCGGCAAGCCGCGTCCAGTCGGCCCTGGCCACCGCTCAGGCTTCGGGCGCGACGGGCGGGGTAACCAATCGCGACACTTTCCTCACGCGGATCAACGGCATCACTTATGGCGATGATCCTGCACAGGGTGTCGTCGAAGGCCGCCAGTTCATTCATCCGGAACTGCGGCTGGCATTCACCGCTCCGCAGGGCTTTTATATGGTCAATGGCACCACTGCCGTGAGCATCAATGGCCAGAGCGGGCAGGCGCAGTTCAGCATGGCGCCCTATAGCGGCAATCTCGACAGCTACGTCACCGGCGTGTTCTCGAAATTGAGCCAGCAGCAGCAAATCCGCCCGCAGGCTATTCAGAAGACCACCGTCAACGGGTTGCCGGCTGCCTATGGCACCGCCCGGGTGAACTCGGGCAATGGCCAGGTTGATGTGACGGTGTTTGCGTATGAATTCGCCAACAATCGGGCGTATCACTTCCTTGCCATCACCCCTGCGGGCCGCGCTTCGACGTTCAATGAAATGTTCGGATCGATGCGCCGGATAGACGCGCAGGTCGCAGCCAATGTGATCCCGCGCGTGATCGATGTAGTGACCGTCCGCAGCGGCGATACGATCAATTCACTGGCCCAGCGCATGGCCTATAGTGACAATCAGGTTGAACGCTTCCGCGTTCTGAATGGTCTGACCTCGAACGAGAGCCTCAGTGCAGGTCAGAAGGTCAAGCTGGTGGTTCGCAAGCGGTGAGTTTAGGCTCAGGACTCATTGATCATAGCCAGTAGCAAACGGTAGCGGCGATGCAGATGGCGGACATGAAGGTGTGCGCGCAACGGTCGTAGCGGGTTGCGAAGCGCCTCCAGTCCTTGATCCTGCCGAACATGTTCTCGACCTTATGGCGCTGTCGGTAGAGCTGCT
>JAEWZX010000039.1 GCA_023394965.1 Pseudomonadota bacterium
GTTCGGAAAACTCAAGGACTGGCGCCGCATCCACACGCGCTATGATCGCTGTGCCCACACCTTCATGTCCGCCATCTGCATCGCTGCGACCGTCATCTTCTGGCTCAATCAATGAGTCCTGAGCCTAACTTTCTAATAACTCAATTTCATGCCAGAATGAGACCCTTGGTAATTGGATAGGCGGGGCCTAAGTCTTGCGGGGAATTGCACCATGCGCGGAGCCTGAGTGCTGGTGTGACGGCGTATTATACGGGCACCAATTTTGCAGTGACGGCGTCGACTGACCGTCTGGGAAGTGTTCGAGAGTGGATCGGTTGCTGCCCGCGTGGACGCGACGCAGCTGAGGCTGTGTCCTAAACAGCTTTTTATCCGTTGCGACGTCGAGTGCGATGGACCGCTTAACAGCCCGCCAACCATACTTCCTGGCGGTGGAGGATTGATCTGGCCTTTGCTTTTCACGAAAACCTGTGCCGGGGCGAAAGCGCAGGGTATCGATAAGGATATGTAAGCTATTTGGCCCTATCGATCTGTCCAAGGGATGGTTCGAAATTGGACCGGGCCGGTAGCGGTCGGGGGCGCAAGCTGTTCGGGCATTCGTGTGTTTTGCCGTCTGGCGACAAGGGTGGGTAGCTTGGCTTCGGACAGTTCGGTTTCTCTTCTGTCATACCGGGCCAGCCGAACCGATCCGGCCCGCAGCAGACGGATTCGGGATCTGGCGCTGCGCTTGGATCGCGCGCTGGCAGGGCAGGGTTACATATTCGGTGCGATCGCGCTGATCATGGCCATCAGGATGATTGCCGTGGCCATCAGCGGCATCGGCTACGACCGGCTGTCGCTGGACCCGTTGTTCTGGAATGCGCTGGCGTTATGGGCAGCGGGCTTCGGCCTGCGCGTCTGGCGACCCGATCTGCCGATTGTCTATATGCTGGAAGGTACGGCGCTGATGCTGCTGGCCGGTCTGCAGACCACCATCGCAGCATCGGCGGTCGCATCGCTCGGCATGCCTTATGCCGATCCGTGGCTGGCCCATGTGGACAGTGTGATTGCGCCATGGCTCGACTGGCCATCCATGGTTCGTGCCCTTGCCGCGCATTCCCAGCTCTACGCACTGCTCAACCAGGCTTATATCAGTGCCGGTTGGCAGCCCCTGCTGCTGCTCTTCCTGATCCTGATCTTCGGAAAGACGGAACAGGCATTCACTTTTGTCACTGCGGGCGCGCTTTCGCTTGTCATATGCGTGGGCGTGTTCGCATGGATGCCGGCCAGCGGCGCATTCGTGCATCACGGCATAAGTTTCGCCGATGTGTCGCAGATACAGGTGTCGCTGGGCTTCGACTTTCTGCCCATTCTCGAAGGGCTGAGGGATGGAAGCCTTGCGACCATCAGCCGCGACAATCTGAGCGGTCTGGTCAGCTTTCCAAGCATGCACGCAGCGAGCGCGGCGATTTTCGCACTGGCATGGGCGCGGTTTGGCAAATGGTCGATACCGATGGTTCTCCTGAACGTGATGATGGCCTTTTCCGCGATGCCGGTGGGCAATCACTATTTCGTCGACATCGTTGCAGGTGGGCTGCTGGGGGTGGCCTCGTTCTGGCTCGCTCACCGGCTGATAACCGCTTCGCTCGCGCGGCAGGGGGAGGGGGACATATCTCCGGCAAGGTCCGGCCAGCCCGGTCGCACTGGCGATGACTGGTCCGGGGAATATGGCAGGAAACCGATAAACCTTGCGGGAAATCCCGTCACCCGCGCCGCCTGAGTACGGCGTAACGCACCGCTGCCCCCGGCTACGGTACGGCGTCGCCGGGCGGTGCGCGGTGAATGGACGCATTTCCTGAAGACCGGGCTGCCGATTACGGGGCGGCAACGCAGCCAGCTCTGTCCTACACGGCTTTCGCCCGCTACGACGTCCGGCATGAGCTTTCAGACCGCAACTTTAGCAATGCCCGGCGATCCGCACCTTGTGTTGGCGCGCAAGCCGACACTCCGGCCGGTGCAAGCCGTCACTTTGCGTGCGCAAGCCGACACATTTCCGGCGCAGGCCGACGCCAATATCCGCAAGCTGACGGCTTTTCGCACAAGCCGACCGTTTTTATCGCCTGGACAGTGTAACACCCGGTCCATGTCTCTGCGTGTGGCCGGGGCAGACCAATGACCGACGCGGTGTATATCCGGCCCATCGGCCCCGTGTCCGCTCCGCAGGCAGAGCATGGCAATGCCATCCGGCTTGGCGGCGGCATGGTCTATGCCAGCCGCTTCGCGGTGATCCTGCGGCGGGCTGGCGCGGTGGCCGAACGGTGGCTGGCCACGCCCGAATCCATGGCCGAAGTGCTGGGCCGCCTGCCCGATGCCGTCGGCGCAGAGGCGGAAAGGCAATGGTCCAACCTCGCGCTGGCGCAGCCGCCGCTGCAGCTGGGGGCGCGGACAGTGCGGCTCGACCAGCCTCAGGTGATGGGCATTCTCAATGTCACGCCCGATAGTTTCAGCGATGGCGGCAGCTTTCTCGACCATGGCGAAGCGGGGCGCGACCATGCGGCCGCCATGCTCGAAGCGGGGGCGGCGATCATCGATATCGGGGGGGAAAGCACCCGGCCGGGCGCCAAACCCCTGTGGGAAGGCGATGAGATCGAACGGGTCGTGCCCGCGATCGAAACCTGCGCCGCGATGGGCGCGGCGATCAGCATCGACACACGCAAGGCCGCGGTGATGGAAGCCGCGCTGCAGGCCGGGGCGCATCTCGTCAACGATGTGTCCGGTCTTGCCCATGATCCGCGCAGCGCGGATGTGGTGGCGCGGGCAGGGTGCCCGGTGGTGCTGATGCATGCGCCGGGTGCGGCGGGGGCCGATCTTCACGCCGGGGGCGCTTACGACAATGTCGTCTTCGACGTGTTCGATGCCCTGCGCCAGCGCCGCGATGCGGCCCTCGCCGCGGGGATCGAAGCTCGCAATATCCTGCTCGATCCCGGTATCGGCTTCGGCAAGAGCCTGGCCGATAATCTCGCGCTGATGAATGCCCTGCCGCTGTTCCACGCGCTGGGTCACCCCGTCCTGCTCGGTGTCAGCCGCAAGCGGATGATCGGCGCACTTTCGAACGAGGCGGCCGTCGGGGACCGGCTTGGTGGCAGCCTGACCTTGGCGGTTAAGGGCATGGATGCAGGCATGCAATTGCTGCGCGTGCACGACGTTGCCGAAACGGTGCAGGCGCGCAATGTGTGGCGCGGCCTGCGCGATGCGGCGCTGACCGATTTCAGCAACCTGCCGGGCTGAGCGGGCCCGAAGCGGTGCTGCCCTCGGTCAGACCGTGTCGTCGATCCCCAGTTCGGCGAGCTTGCGATACAGGGTGGATCGCCCGATGCCGAGCCGCCGGGCGACTTCGGTCATGCGGCCGCGATAATGGCCGATCGCCAGGCGGATCACATCGGCCTCGATCTCTTCGAGCGAGCGGACATTGCCGTCTTCGGTATAGAGCAGGACGCCAAGGCCGCGGGCCCTGCTTTCGCCGCGGTCCGCCTTGTCCCCGATCAGCCGGGCGAGCTGCTTGAAACTGTGCGCGGTCAGCGCCTCACGCTGTTCGAAGATGCAGGCGCGCAGCAGGACGGCCTGCAACTGCCGCACGTTGCCGGGCCAGTCATAGGCTTCGAGCAGGCTGAGAGCGCTGTCGGCGATCGAATGGTGCTGCATCCCCGGCCGTTCGCCGATCAGGCTGAGGAAGTAGCGGGTGAGTGCGGGAATGTCGCCAAGCCGTTCCCGCAGGGCTGGGAGCCGGATCCGGGTGGCGGACAGCTGTTCGAACAGCTCCTGCGAAAACGCGCCCTGGGCGACCAGATCGTCGAGCGGGACATCGCTGGACGCGAAGATCCGCAGATCGATCCGGAAGCCATGCGCCGCACCGGTCGGGCGCACAATGCCACTGGCGAGCACTTCGGCAAGCCGCTGTTGCTGATCGGCAGGCATCTGATCGACGTCGACGAGGATCAGCGTCCCCCCGTCGCAATGCTCGAGCAGGCCGGTCTGCCGGTCGAAAGCGCCCGGGAACGCGCCCTTCTCGTGGCCGAACAGGAGCGATTCGAGCGATGCCGGCGGCATGCCCGCGCAATGCACCACCCGCATGATCGCCTTGGCGCGGGTGCTGGCGGCATACATGGCCCGCGTCAGCATGTCCTTGCCGGTGCCGGGTTCCCCCTCGACCAGCACATGCGCATGGCCGCGGGCCGCAGTTGCCGCCTTGGCAAGCGCGGTACGGAAAGGGGCTGCGGACCCGACCATCGCGTCGAAATCGACCGGGTGAGGCAGCTTCTCCGCCAGCGGCTGGAGTTCGATATCCAGCGGCCCAAGCCGCGCGGCCCGGCCAAGAGCCTGCAGCAGGCTGCTCGGCTCCAGCGGCTTCGCCAGATAGTCGGTGGCTCCGGCGCGCAGCGCCTCAACCGCCATTATCGGGCAGTTGTCGGAAACAAGTACGACAAGCGGCGCATCCGGGTGCGCGCCGCGCAGCGTGCGAATCAGATCGGGGCCGCCATCCTCCGTGCTCCACTGATCGAGCAGGATGGCGTGAACGTCTTCGGCCTGAGGAGATGCGAGCATGGCCAGTGCCTCCTCGCCGCTGGGAAAGGTCAGCACGCGCCACCCTCCGCGCGCGGCAAGCGTCGACACAAGCCGGCTTTGCGTCGGCTCGTCGGTGATCAGCATCAGGAGACGCGCGTCCTGTGTGGCCATTTCGGTGTGCAATGCTCCCTCGGTCCCGCCGGATATGATACATATCCATTGGCGATTGTCCTACTGGACTTGAGTTACCGGCCAATTAAGGCTCTTCCAAGAGGCCCGTGAAGAACAGCAGGCTTGAGCCCTGCGCCCCTCCGCGATAGATCACCTGCAACATCACATTCCACATTGGGGACACGAACATGGATTCCGCCAACGATATGAAGGCGCACAGCAAGACTTACAGCTCGTTCATCGATACGCTCAAATGGTCTGTGCCGCTGGTTGCGATCATCACCCTGATTGTCGTTATCCTGATCGCAGATTAACCGCATGGCGTTACGCATCGCGGTACTGAAAGAACGCGCTTCCGGTGAAAGCCGGGTGGCGCTGACCCCCGAAACGGCGAAGAAATTTGCTTCGCTTGGGGCCCATGTCGCCGTGGAACAGGGTGCTGGTGCCGGGGCGTCCATTACCGACGATGCGTATCGCGAAGCGGGGGCAGAACTGGGTTCTGCGGCCGATGTCGTCAAAGATGCCGATATCGTGCTCGGCGTTCAGGCACCCGATATGGCCGCGCTGGCAGGCGCGAAACGGGGTGCCTGGGTCGCAGCGACATTCGATCCGTTCCGCAACAGCGATCTGGTCGAAAGCTATGCCAAGGCCGGTTACGAAGCGCTGAGCATGGAATTCATGCCGCGCATCACGCGTGCGCAAAGCATGGATGTGCTTTCCAGCCAGTCGAACCTGGCAGGCTACAAGGCCGTCATCACAGCGGCCAATGAATACGGCCGGGCGTTCCCGATGATGATGACCGCCGCAGGCACGGTCCAAGCAGCGAAAGTGCTCGTGATGGGCGTGGGCGTGGCCGGACTACAGGCCATCGCCACGGCCAAGCGGCTCGGCGCGCAGGTTTCCGCGACCGATGTGCGCAGCGCGACGAAGGAACAGATCCAGTCGCTGGGTGCCAAGCCGATCTTCGTTGAGAACGTCGCCGGGATCGAGGGCGAGGGGGCGGGCGGCTACGCCACCGAAATGAGCAAGGAATACCAGCAGGCGCAGGCCGAGCTGGTGAGTTCGCACATCGCCAAGCAGGACATCGTCATCACCACCGCGCTGATCCCGGGCAAGCCCGCACCGCGACTGATTTCGGATGCGCAGATTGCCAGTATGAAGCCAGGCAGCGTGATCTTCGACCTCGCCGTGGCTCATGGTGGCAATGTCGAAGGTTCCGTACCGGACCAGGCAATCGAGAAGCACGGCGTCAAGATCGTCGGCTATTCGAATACGGCCAACCATCTCGCCGCCGATGCATCGGCGCTGTTTGCGCGCAATCTCTACAATTTCCTCTCCGCCTTCTGGGACACGGAGACGGGCAGGCCTGTGCTCGACGAGGAGATCGGTCATGCGGTGCGGCTGACGCAGGGTGGCAAGATCGTCAGCGAGAGGCTGGCGACCACGTAATTCGGGCCCGGGGAGGGGCCGCACATGGACTTCATTTCGATCCTGTCGATCTTCGTGCTGGCGTGTTTCGTCGGCTATTACGTGGTCTGGTCGGTCACGCCCGCGTTGCACACGCCGCTGATGGCGGTGACCAATGCGATTTCCTCGGTGATTATCGTCGGTGCGCTGATTGCGGCGGCGGCGGCGGATGTGCCGGGGGCGAAGTGGCTGGGGCTGCTCGGCATCGTACTCGCCAGCGTCAACATATTCGGCGGCTTCGCGGTGACGGCGCGCATGCTCGCGATGTACAAGAAGAAGGAGAAGAAGTAATGATGCGCTTTTTCTCCACCAGCCGTCACCCCGGCCCCCGGATCAAGTCCGGGGTGACGGCTGTTCTTTTGACGGCGCTTGGTGCCACCCCCGCCCATGCCGCGACCGGCGAAGCGGTGAACCCGTGGGTGGCGCTCGCCTATCTCGTGTCGGGCGTGTTCTTCATCCTCGCGCTGCGCGGCCTGTCCTCGCCCGCGACGAGCCGGACGGGCAACCGCTTCGGCATGATCGGAATGCTGATTGCGGTGGTGACGACGCTGGTGACGCATTTTCCGACTATCGGAAATGAGTCATGCGCTGAAACCCTAGCGGTCACTCAATCTGGCAACAGTGAGTTCGTGACGCTGTGTGACGGCTTTCTAGCGCCAGACTGGGCTTCTTTCGGCGAAATCCTCATCGCCATTGCCATCGGTGCGCTCATCGGCGTGACCATCGCCCGGCGCATTGCGATGACTGCGATGCCCGAACTGGTCGCGGCCTTCCACTCACTGGTTGGACTTGCTGCAGTGCTGGTGGGGTGGGCCGCCTATCTGAACCCAGGGGCCTTTGGCTTGTATGATCCGACCCTGGTCGTGCCGATTAATGACATCATGGTGGAATATGCTCAGGCGATCAGCCCCGTCAGCAAGATCGAAATGGGCCTCGGCATAGCCATTGGCGCGATCACCTTCTCCGGCTCGGTCATCGCCTTCCTGAAGCTGTCAGGACGCATGAGCGGTTCGCCCATCATCTTGCCCGCGCGCCACATCATCAATCTTGGCACGCTGGCAGCGATCATCGTGCTGACCGCGCTCTTCGCCATGGCCGCGCCCGCGCAGACCATGCCATTGATCGTCGGCCTGACTGTGCTCGCCTTCCTCATCGGCTTCCTGCTGATCATTCCCATCGGCGGGGCGGACATGCCTGTCGTGGTCTCGATGCTGAACAGCTATTCCGGCTGGGCCGCCGCCGCGATGGGCTTCACGCTTGGCAATACGGCGATGATCATCACCGGCGCGCTGGTGGGCTCTTCGGGTGCGATCCTGAGCTACATCATGTGCCGCGCGATGAACCGCAGCTTCATCTCGGTGATCGCGGGCGGCTTCGGCGCGGACGATAGCGGCTCCGGCGGGGGCGAAGCGAAGGAGCAGCGCCCCTACAAGCAGGGCAGCGCAGCCGATGCGGCCTTCATGCTCGAACAGGCGGAAAAGGTTATCATCATCCCCGGCTACGGCATGGCAGTGGCGCAGGCGCAGCACGCGCTGCGCGAAATGGCCGACATCCTCGAAGAAAAGGGCGTGGAAGTGAAATACGCGATCCACCCCGTCGCGGGCCGGATGCCGGGGCATATGAACGTGCTGCTCGCCGAAGCGCAGGTGCCTTACGAGAACGTCTTTGAACTGGAAGACATCAACAGCGAATTCGCGCAGGCCGACGTCGCCTTTATCATCGGCGCAAACGATGTGGTGAACCCGGCGGCCAAGACCGACAAGTCATCGCCCATCTACGGCATGCCCGTCTTCGACGTGGACAAGGCCAAGCAGGTCTTCTTCATCAAACGTTCGATGGGCGGTGTGGGTTATGCCGGGGTCGACAATGACGTCTTTTACATGGACCAAACCATGATGCTGTTGTCCGATGCCAAGAAAATGGTCGAGGAAATCGTGAAGGCGCTCGACTGAGATGAAACGCGCCATAATCATCCTGGTCCTTCTTCTTGTGGTTGGCCTCATCATTTGGGCAACGGTCGGCGGGGGCCTGCAGGGTTCCGTGGAAAACAGTCTGGAACAGGAGATGGTTGCAGCCGGTCTGCCGCAACCCATGGCCGGATGCATGGCCGGGCGAATGGCGGAACGGCTTTCCATCAGCCAGCTTCGAAAGCTGGAGAAGCTCCGGCCTGAGGAAGGCGAAGCCGACATTCCGCTAAGCATCGCTGAATTTCTTGAGCGGACGCGGCGGGTCGACGACCCCGAGGTGCTGGAGGTTGCTGCCAGCTCTGCGGCCATCTGTGCTTTCGGGGGGCGCTGAGGCACTTGCAATCCCTCACCCTTGCGGCACAATGCCTTGCAGGGGAGAGACTCATGAATATCAGACTGCCGCTAGCCGCTGCATTGCTTATCAGTGCGGCGCCCGTTTTTGCCGCCACCCATAATGTCGCACCGGGCGAAAACGCCCAGCAGGCCTTGCAGGAAGCACTTATTCTTGCAGAGCCGGGTGACGAGATTGTCCTTGCAGCAGGGCACTACACGCTCAGTGACGGTCTCAGCCTGGATGTGGACAATGTCACCGTGCGCGGGGCGGGCATGGATGGGACCGTGCTCGACTTTACCGGCCAGCAGGGGTCGGGCGAAGGTTTGCTGGTCACGAGCGACAACGTAACCCTGCGCGATTTCGCACTGGAGAACCCCAAGGGCGATGGCATCAAGTCCAAGGGCGCGGACAATATCGTCTATCATCGTATCCGCGTGACATGGACGCGGGGGCCGCATGCTGAAAATGGCGCCTATGGCATCTATCCTGTCGAAAGCACGGGCGTGCTTATCGATGGAGTGAAAGTGACCGGAGCGTCCGATGCGGGCATCTATGTCGGTCAGTCCAACCAGATTACCGTGCGCAATTCGATTGCCGAAGCGAATGTCGCCGGGATCGAGATCGAGAACAGCCGTAATGCCCTGGTCGAACATAACATCGCAACGCGCAATACCGGCGGCATTCTGGTCTTCGATCTCCCTGCCCTGCCAGTAATGGGCGGGGGCAATGTCATTGTGGCAAACAACCTCGTGGTAGCCAACGACACACCCAATTTCGCCCCACCGGGCAATATCGTTGCCAGTGTGCGCCGGGGGACGGGTATCCTGGTCATGGCGAATGACAAGGTCCTGATCGAAAACAATATCCTGTCGAAGAATCCAACCGCGCCGGTGATGGTGATTGCCTATACGCAGAGCTTCGATGACGAACGGTATCATCCGCTGCCGCGTGACGTTGTGATTGGTGAGAATCTCTACGATGGGGGCGGTTACGATCCGCAGCTCGATGGTGCGGAAATGTTGCTGGGTGCCTTCGGCGGAGAGCTTCCTCCCGTCTTGTGGGATGGGCTGGGCTCGCTGACAGCGGTCGAAGGCACGTCTGGCTGGAGCCTCAATCTGACCGAGGCGGGCAAGGGTTTGGACGGAGCGCAGCCAGGCCCGCTGACGGTCGCCGCGCCGACAGGCGCGTTCGACCGCAGCGGGATTGGTGCGCCCGCCGAATTGGCAGCACGGTTGGGGGTATGAAAGCGGCGACAGCCCTGCTCGCTGCCGCAAGCCTCGCAGTTGCTGGCTCCGTGGCTGTGCGGGCGGAACGTCTTTACTCCTCTGGCACTGCCGTGGAGGTAAATGACGGCGCCGTCCTTCAGGGAATGCCGCGGGTCCTGTCGGATTTCGGCTTCTTTGAAAATCCGTCTGAACAGATGCCGACAGCGGGCGTCAGCCCTTATCGGCTGAACACACCGCTCTATTCCGATGGAGCGGAGAAGCTACGGTTTGTCTATCTTCCCGATGGGGCGCAGATGAAGGAGCAGGGCGAGGGGTTGCTCGACATTCCGGTTGGCGGAGCGTTGATCAAAACCTTTGCATTCGAGCAGGATGGCGCGCGCCGCCTTATCGAAACGCGCGTTTTGCTGCACCGTGCGGAAGGCTGGCTGGCTTTGCCATACCTCTGGAACGAGGAGCAGACCGAGGCACGTCTGGCGATTGCCGGTGCGCGCGTGGACCTAACCACCCCTCAGGGGGAGGCGATCAGCTACCGCGTGCCCAACAAGAACCAGTGCAAGGAATGTCACGGGCTGGACGGGGCGGTAACACCGATTGGCCCGAAGGCGCGCAATCTTTCGCGCGAGTGGCTGGCGGGCATGGTTGCGGCGGCTCATCTCGATACCATGCCGAAGGATGCCGATCTGTTGCCGGTATGGGAAGAGCGAGGGAAAGCCGATGTGGCCACGGCGGCGCGTGCCTATCTCGACGTGAATTGCGCGCATTGCCACCGCCCCGGGGCGACCGCGTCCAACAGCGGCCTCGACCTGCGGTGGGAGCAGGACTCACCCGATGCTATCGGTATCCGCAAGCGACCCGTGGCCGCAGGGCGTGGGGCCGGGGGTCATCTGTTTGATATCGTTCCGGGTTCGCCCGATACGTCTATCCTGACTTACCGTATGGCCAGTTCAGAGCCGGGGGTGGCGATGCCCGAGCTGGGCAAGTCCACCGTGGATGAAGACGGGCTCGATATCGTGCGGCGCTGGATTGTGGGGATGGCCCCGTGAAATGGTTCTGGCGCGCGCTTGGCGCCATTGCTGCGCTGCTGGTCGCGGCCTTTCTGATCTTTCGCGTGCCCGACACCGATCCTGCTGAAATGCTTGCCAAATATGGCGGCCCGCCATCACAGATGCTGGCCGTGGGAGGCGGGTGGCGGATGCATGTGCGCGACGAGGGGCCGCGCGATGCGCCGGTGATTATCCTGCTGCATGGGTCGAATGCCGACCTTCACACATGGCAGAAATGGGTCGATGCGCTCAAAAACGAGTATCGCGTAATCCGCTTCGATCAGCGCGGTCACGGGCTGACGGGTCCTGGCACACATGACAATCACACGCTCGATTGGTTCACGAACGACGTCGAAACAGTCGCCGACGCGCTCGATGTCGGCCGTTTTACGCTGGCAGGCAATTCGATGGGCGGCGCGATCGCGATGAATTATGCCATCATCCATCCGGAAAGGCTGGAGGGGCTGGTGCTGATCGATGCGGCCGGGGCACCGGTTGCCCAGGCGGGGACCGGCAATCTGGCCTTCCGCCTGGCTGCCATGCCGGTGGTGGGCGATGTGCTGAGCCAGGTTCTGCCGCGCTCCGTGGTGGAAAAGAGCCTGTCGCAGAGCGTGTCCAATCAGGCGGTGGTGACACCGGAGGTGGTCGACCGCTATTGGGAGCTTGCCCGTTACCCCGGCAATCGCGCAGCGACCCGGCAACGGTTCTCCATGCCGCGCACCAGCTTCGATGCCGCCATGGTGGAGCAGGTGCAGGTTCCCGCGCTTGTCATGTGGGGCCGGGAGGATGCGCTGATCCCCTATGCGGCGGCTGGATGGTATATGGAGCATCTGCCCGATGCCACGCTCGCCGCCTATCCCGGAATCGGCCATCTGCCGATGGAAGAAGCGGCCGATCGCAGCGTGGCGGACCTGAAGGCATGGCTGGAAAAGGTGCGCCTGGACAGGGAAGCAGAAAACGCTGGAACCGCCTCTTGACCAGCCCGTTCTTACCCCCTGATGCGCGGGCCAACCGCGGTCATGGATATTTCAGGGCGGAAAAAGGACGGACGGTTGCGCAAACTCGGCATTATCGGGGGCATGAGCTGGATTTCGACGCGGGCCTATTACGAACGTATCAATAAATTCGTCCAGAAGAAGGCCCCGCCGATGGCGAGCCCGCCGCTGCTGATCGAAAGCCTTGATTACGCGCCCATTGCCGCAGCCAAGAATGCCGATGACTGGGACAGCATCGCTGCGACACTTGTGGAATCGGCAAGACGGCTGGAAACCGGTGGCGCAGAAGGGCTGGTTCTGGCGGCCAATACGATGCACAAGGTTTTCGACCGGCTGACCGAGGCGGTATCCATCCCCGTGCTGCATATTGCGGATTGCGTCGGCGAGGCGATGAAGGACGATGAGTGCGAAAGCGCCGCCCTGCTCGGCACCCGTTTCGTGATGACGGAAAGCTTCTATCGCCAGCGGCTCGTCTCTCATGGGGTGGATCTGCTGCCGCCCGATCAGGGCGATGTCGAACTGGTCGATGGCATCATTTACAAGGAACTGATGCTGGGCCGTGTCACCCGCGATGCCGAACGCGCGCTCAAGACCATCATCACGATGAAGGAAAAGGAAGGGGCACACGCTATCGTCCTGGCCTGTACCGAGCTTGAGCTGGTGGTCGATACGGATGCAAATGTGCTGCCGGTCTATAATTCGACCGACATTCATTGCCGGGCGGCGGCCGACTGGATTCTCTCCTGACCCGATCCGGCTGGCTTAACTGGCTGCCCCGCCGCACAACCCGCCGAAAATCGGTTGTGTTCGTATTTCGTTCACGTTGTCGCCCCCCGGTCGCTGACCTAAGCGTCAGCGCGCATGCACACAGCACCTTACGCATCCGATCCTGCCGCCAGCCGCGGACGCGAGTTTCCAGAAGAACGCGAGGGGTCGCGCGGGCCGCGCAGTGAATTTCAGCGTGATCGCGATCGCATCGTCCATTCGATCGCCTTTCGCCGCCTGCGATCGAAAACGCAGGTCTTTATCGCGCCGGATGGCGATCATTACCGCACCCGGCTGACGCATAGTATCGAGGTCGCCCAGGTGGGCCGTGTGATCGCGCGCGAACTGGGGCTGGATGAAGATCTGACGGAAGCGCTGTGCCTTGGTCACGACATTGGGCATCCACCTTTCGGCCATGCCGGTGAGGATGCGCTGGAAGAGGCGATGGCCGATGCCGGCGGGTACGATCACAATGCGCAGGGTTTGCGCACCCTGGCCCGGCTGGAAAGCCCATATTGCGATCATGATGGGCTGAACCTTACGTGGGAAACGCTGGAAGGGCTGGCCAAGCACAATGGCCCCGTCCTGGCCCCGAACTGGGCCCTTGCCGAAATCGACCGCGCGTTTTCGCTCGATCTGTCGACCTGGCCATCGCTGGAAGCCCAGGTGGCTGCGGTGGCCGATGACATCGCCTATGACAATCACGATATCGACGATGGCCTGCGCGCCGGCTTCCTCGCTCTCGACGATCTGCTCACGCTCGATTGGCTGGCGGATCAGTGGCGCGAAGTCGAAAGACGTTTTCCCCATGCCCCGCGCGACCGTCAGCTGCGCGAGCTTGTGCGAACGCAGATCGGCTTGATGGTCAACGATCTGCTGGCCCATACGCGCGAACAGGTGAAAGGCATCGGCAGTGTCGATGAGGTCCGTATGGCAGGGCGCCAGTTGGCCGCGTTTTCCCCAGTGATGCGCGATCAGGAGCGCAGGCTGAAGCGCTTCATGTACGAGCGCCTCTATTATCATGCAGAACAGATCTCGACGGCAGAACATGCGCGCGATGTGATTTCGCGCCTGTTCACAGCCTATCAGCAGGACGAGGCAAATCTGCCTGCCCCATGGCTCGCATCCCTGCCGCAGCAGGAACCGGAACGCAGCCGTCATATTGCGGATTTCATCGCCGGGATGACGGATCGCTATGCCATCGATCAGTGCCGGCGCATCTATGGCCGGGCACCTGAAGGCCTGAGCAATGTCTGACACGACCCGCATCGCGTTGATCGGAGCCACGGGGCTGATCGGCAGGACGGTGATGGGGCGCTGTATCGGGCGCGAGGATGTGCGGCTGACCGGTATTGCCCGGCGCGAGGTGAAACTGCCGCGCGGCATTCGCATGGAACTGTTCGTGGCCGAGCCTTCGAAATGGGGCGAGGTGATCGAAGCCATCCGCCCGCAGGCGCTGATCTGCGCGCTGGGCACGACATGGAAGAAGGCTGGCGAAGATGAAACGGCCTTCCGTGCAGTAGATGAACAACTCGTGCTGGAAACCGCGCGCGCGGCCAGGGAATTCGCTGTGGAACGGTTCGTCCATATCAGCTCGGTCGGTGCCGATCCGCTGTCGCGGACCTTCTATCTCAAGGTGAAAGGCGAGGTGGAGCGCGAACTGACCAGACTGCGCTTCGGCCGGCTGGACATATTGCGGCCCGGCCTGCTGCTGGGCCAGCGCGAGGATGATCACCGCCCTGCGGAACGGCTGGGTATGGTTGCGGCACCGCTCGGCAGCCTGTTGCTGCATGGCAAGTATCGCCAATACCGCGCGATCAGGGCAGAAACTGTCGCGGACGCGGCACTCGCGCTGGCCAAGCGGGCGGCGAGGGGGCGCTTCGTTCACGATAATGACGCCATTTTGCGTGCGGCAAAGACGTTGCCGCAGATCGAACACGACGCAGGCTAGCACCGGGGAGAAAGCGAATGTGGGACACGGTATTCGGCACGGCCAACCTTCTGGCCATGATCATGTGGGCCGGACTGATCGTATTGCCGCGCTGGCCTGCCCTGCTGGCCGCTGTGCTTTACGCCGGGGTGGGGCTGCTATGCCTGGCCTATGCGGTTGGCATCGTCGGCATCCTTTCGGGTGGTTTCGATCCGGTCGGCCCCGGCGGAGGCGCCGACTTTTCGACCATCGAAGGCGTGCGCGCGATTTTTGCCAGCGATGGCGGGGTGACGATCGGATGGATCCATTATCTCGCCTTCGACCTGTTCGTCGGGCTCTGGATCGCGCGCGATGCGGATAGCAAAGGTTTCTCCCGCCTGGTTCAGGCACCGATACTTGTCGCCACCTTCCTGGCCGGCCCGGTGGGCCTGTTGCTGTGGCTGGCAATTCGCGAACGGCGGGCGCGGGCGGCGGGACGCTGGAAGTAAGTCGAAACGGGTTGCATGGCGCAACCGACATGCCATGATGCCGTCAAAGCTGATAACAGCGGAGAGGCCACATGACTGGAATGCAACAGCTCTCGTTCGATGAGCTCATTCGACACTGGGCACAGGAAAAGCCCGACCAGGTCGCGCTTGAACAGGATGGCGATGCGCTAACCTTTTCCCAGCTCGAAGAACGATCGCGCCGGATCGTGGCGATGCTGCGCGCTCGCGGTCTGTCCAAGGGCGATCGCATCGCGTGGCTGGGGAAGAATGCGCGGCATTACTTCGAACTGTTCTATTCGGCAGCACGTATGGGTGTGGTCATGGTGCCGATCGGGTGGCGGCTTGCCGCACCGGAGATCGCCTATATCCTGCGCGATACCCAGGCGAAGATCCTGTTTGCCGACGTCGGGTTCGACGAGCTTGCGAGCAAGGCCTGTGGCGAACTGGACAGTCCGCCAACGGTTCTGGACACTCCGGCCGCGCAGGCCGAAATCGCCTCTGCCCCGGCTGACGATTTTGCGGGGGCCGGGCCTGACGATGCTGTCCTTCAGCTCTATACATCGGGCACCACGGGCAATCCCAAGGGCGCGGTGCTGACCAACGCCAATCTGTTTTCCCTGCGGCAGCCGGCGGAAGAAGCCGCCCAGCCGTGGTCGAGCTGGGAGGATGATGAAGCGATCCTCATCTGCATGCCCTGTGCCCATATCGGTGGGACGGGGCTGGGGGTGATGGCCCTGGCGGCCGGTATCCGCGGGATCGTGCAGGCGGAGTTTACGCCCGATGGGGTGCTGGACGGGTTCGAACAGGGAATTACCCGCCTGTTCATCGTACCTGCCGCCTTGCAGATGGTGGTGCAGCATCCACGGGCAAAGACCACCGACATGTCCGGTGTCAAATATGTCCTGTATGGCGCGGCGCCGATCCCGCTCGACCTGCTGCGGGAAGCGGTGGAGACGATCCCCGATGCCGGTTTCCTCCAGTGTTACGGCATGACCGAAACCACCGGCACCATCGCCATCCTGCCGCCCGAAGATCACTGCCTGGAAGGCAATCAACGGATGAAGTCGGCGGGCAAGGCAGTGCCCGGTGTGGAACTGAAAGTCGTCGGTGAAGATGGGGAAGAACTGCCCCGCGGCGAAGTGGGCGAATTGCTGTGCAAAAGCCCATCCAACATGACCGGTTACTGGAACCTGCCGGACGCCACCCACGAAGCGTTGCAGGACGGCTGGATGCACACCGGCGATGCTGCCTTCATGGATGAAGACGGCTATGTCTATATCCAGGACCGGATGAAAGACATGATCATATCGGGCGGGGAAAACGTCTATCCGGCGCAGGTCGAAAGCGCGATTTACGGCCATCCGGCGGTGGGCGAAGTCGCCGTGATCGGCGTTCCCGACGAAAGATGGGGTGAAGCGGTGAAAGCCTGTGTCGTGCCGCGGCCGGGGACCGATCTGGACCCGGAAGACATCATCGCCTTTACGCGCGAACGGCTGGCCGGGTTCAAGGTGCCGAAATCGATCGATGTCATTCCGGAAATGCCGCGCAATGCCAGTGGCAAGATCCTGCGCCGGGAATTGCGTGCGCCCTATTGGCAGGGCCGGGACAGGCAGGTCAATTGAAGCGGCACGCCCCCGCCACTGCGCGCAATTCAGGCCCGATCGCCCAGGTGCTGGAACAGGAACTGCCCGAAAGCGGGCTGGTCCTCGAAATAGCCAGCGGGTCGGGGGAACATGCGCTGTTCATGGCGCGGCATTTCCCGCGCCTTGTCTGGCAGCCGAGCGATTTCGACAGGGAGGCGACAGCATCGATCGATGCATGGGCGCAGGACGTGACGCTCGCCAATCTGCGCCCGGCCGTCGAACTGGACGCGGCGCGGGAAAGCTGGCCGGTCGCGCATGCCGATGCGATGGTCTGTATCAACATGGTCCACATCAGCCCGTGGGAAGCGGCCGAAGGGCTGTTCGCGGCGGCTGGCCGGATCCTGCCGCAAGGGGCTCCGCTGATCCTGTACGGCCCGTTCCTGGAACAGGGCGTGGAAACCGCCCCGTCCAATCTCGCATTCGATGAAAGCCTGAAGGGGCGCGATCCGCGATGGGGGCTGCGTGACCTTGCGGATCTGGACAGGCTTGCGCGCTCCGCCGGTCTGTCGCGCACGGCGCGCCATGCGATGCCCGCCAACAACCTCACGCTGGTTTACAGAAGGCGTGACGGCGCCTGAAAATGAAAACGCCCGCCAGTGGCGGGCGCATTCACAAAGATTTCCGAAAGGCTCAGGTTTCTTCGTCGACAGCGTTGGCGGCGGACTGAAGGTCGTCACCGGCACCGCGCACGGTGTTGCAGGCGGCAGCGGTCAGTGTCATCGAAGTGATGCCGAATGCGAGCAGGATTTTCTTGATCATCTGTCTTCCTTCCCAAAGGCTCCCTGATTGGGCTCCGGGTTAAGGAACGGCATAAAATCCAAGCGGTTCCCACAGGAATTGAACCTGTCCCGCTATGCCCCCATATGCACGCGCCGTGGATGAACCCGATTTTCTCCTGTTCGCAAGCGATGCGCAGCTGGCCGCTTATTGGGGCGGCGCGCTCGTTGTTATGGCGCTGTTCTGCTTGATCATGGAACGCCGCAGGATGAAACGCAGGGAGATCAACCGCGTCGGCTGGATGCCCTGGACAGGGCTGTTCCTGGTCTTCGCGGTGATCGGCGGTGGTCTACTCGCGCTGGCCGTCCCGGCAATGCTGCAAGGGTAAACGGCGGTCGGCCCGTTACAGGCAGGCTTCGAGATAGGCCTGATCGAAACCGAACTGGCGTGCTTTTTCCAGGGTATATGGGCGCAGGCCGGACGAGCGGAATTCGCCCATGATCTTGCCGTCTTCGCTTTCGTCCAGATACTCGAACTTGAACAGTTCCTGTGTCACGATCACGTCGCCCTCCATCCCGATCACTTCGGTGATGTTGGTGGTGCGGCGGCTGCCGTCGCGCAGGCGCTTCACCTGCACGATGAGGTCGACCGATTCCGCGATCTGGCGGCTGATCGCTTCCTTCGGGATCTTGATGTCGCCCATCAGGATCATGTTCTCCATACGGCCAAGGCACTCGCGCGGGCTGTTGGCGTGCAGCGTACACATCGAGCCGTCGTGGCCGGTGTTCATCGCGGCGAGGAGGTCGAAACACTCAGCGCCGCGGATTTCGCCCAGGATGATCCGGTCCGGTCGCATACGCAGGGCGTTCTTGACCAGATCCCCAATGGTGATCGCGCCCTGGCCTTCAAGGTTCGGCGGACGCGTTTCGAGCGGCAGCCAGTGCGGCTGTTGCAGGCGCAGTTCCGCCGCATCCTCGATCGTCAGCACACGCTCGCCCGGGTCGATCATCTTCGACAGCGCGTTGAGCATCGTCGTCTTGCCCGAACCCGTACCGCCCGAAATGACAATGTTCATCCGGCTCGCACCGGCAATCTTGAGGGCGGTACACATCTTGTCGCTCATCGAACCGAAGTTCTTGAGCATGTCCAGCGTGATCGGCTTTTCGGAGAATTTACGGATGGAGATCGCGGTCCCGCGCAGGCTGAGCGGCGGCACGATCACGTTCACACGGCTGCCGTCCTTGAGACGGGCATCGGCCAGCGGCGTCGTCTGGTCGACGCGGCGGCCGACCTGGTTCACGATGCGCTGGGCAATCTGGAAGAGATGGGCTTCATCGCGGAATTTGATCGGCGCGATGACTAGCTTGCCCTTCTTTTCGATGTAGGTCTGGTCGGGCCCGTTGACCATGATGTCGGACACATCGGGATCATTGAGCAGCTCTTCCAGCGGGCCGAAGCCCAGCAATTCGTCGACGAGGACTTTCTCGAGAGCGAATTGTTCGCGCCGGTTGAGCGTAACCTTAAGTTCGGCCAGCACCTCCATGATGATTGGCCTGAACTCTTCCGAAAGCTCATCCTTGGATAGCGTGGCCGCCGCTTCGGGGTCGACCCGTTCGAGCAGGCGGGGGAGCACCTGCTCTTTTATCTTGTGCACGCTGGCTTCGAAGCCGCCTACTTCGCTTTCACCCGCATGAGTGGTGTTCATGCGCTCGTCGAGGCGCGACATCGCGTCACTGCTGCCGGGCGACCTGTTCGGGTTTGCGGTGGCGGCGTCGGGCAGTGGCGGGAATTGTTCGCCGCCGCGCCCGTTACCATCCTTCGGCTGCCCTGGCGTAGTGGCGCCGCCGCGCATGGGCTTTGCGACACCGAACTGCGGACGCGTACCGGCGCCTATTCCTGCCGGCCCGTTTTTCCGCCCGAATGCGCTCATTATCGGTAACCCCCGAGGTAACTCTTGATTCGCCTTGGCGCGACCCTGACCAATTGCGGCAAAGTCCCTTTTTCGAACTGTGGTGAATAAAACGGAAACCTTGATTATTCCCTAATGGCCGTCTGCTGCAAATGTGCAGTTCACCTATCATTCGCCGGCAAAAGCAGGGAAAGATCAATTGTGTCAATTGAATGCCGGGTGAGAACCGCTAAGTCTCCTCGCGCATAGCTATCTGGAGAATGCGGTCCATGTGCGGAATTATCGGTATTGTCGGCAACCAGCCTGTGGCAGAGCGTCTCGTAGATGGCCTGCGGCGGATGGAGTACCGCGGCTATGACAGTGCTGGAATTTGCACCATCCATGAAGGGGCGTTGGTCCGTCGTCGGGCTGAAGGCAAGCTGGCAAATCTGGTATCAGAAGTGGCCCAGAACCCCGCCCCCGGCGATGTCGGTATCGCCCATACGCGCTGGGCGACGCACGGCGCGCCGACTGCCAAGAACGCCCACCCGCATGCAACCGATCATGTCGCTCTGGTTCACAACGGCATCATCGAGAATTTCAAGGAACTGCGCGCCGAGCTTCGTGACGCCGGGCGCACTCTGGAAAGCGATACCGACAGCGAAGTGGTGGCGCATCTCGTCTCGCGCCTCGTGGAAGACGGCCAAAGCCCCCAGGAAGCAGTGGCCACTGTCCTGCCCCGTCTGCGCGGCGCCTTTGCCCTGGCGATTGCCTTTCGCGATTACCCTGACCTTTTGATCGGTGCACGGCGGGGATCGCCGCTGGTTGTCGGGTATGGCGATGGGGAAACCTACATCGGATCCGATGCGCTGGCTCTGGCCCCGCTGACGCAGCAGATCAGCTATCTCGAGGAAGGCGATTGGGTTGTCGTCTCGCGTGACGGGGCATCAATCTATGACGCCGAAAATGCCAGAGTGGAGCGTGAGGTTGGCAATTCGGGTGCGTCCGCGGCAGCGGTGGAGAAGGGCAATTATCGCCACTTCATGCAGAAAGAGATTTTCGAACAGCCGACGGTCGTTGCCCAGACGCTTGGCTCCTACCTGCGCCAGTCGGACAATTCGGTCGCCCTGCCTCAGTTCGACTTCGATCTTTCCAAGATCAGGCGGGTCACGATCGTCGCCTGCGGCACGTCATATTACGCTGGAATGGTGGCGAAATACTGGTTCGAACAGTTTGCCCGCGTTCCGGTCGACATCGATGTGGCATCCGAATTCCGCTATCGCGAACCCGTGCTGGAAGAGGGCGGCCTGGCGCTGTTCATTTCGCAGAGCGGTGAAACCGCGGACACATTGGCGGCGTTGCGCCATTGCAAGGAAAACGGCCAGACCATCGGTGTGATCGTCAATGTTCCGACGAGTTCGATGGCGCGCGAAGCCGATCTCCTTCTGCCCACGCACGCAGGCCCGGAAATCGGTGTTGCATCGACGAAGGCGTTCTCCTGCCAGCTTGCCGTTCTGGCTGCTCTGGCTGCGCATATGGCGGTGAAGAAAGGGCTGATGAGCCGGGCCGAAGAGCAGGAGGTGGTGCGTCACCTGCTCGAAGCGCCCGCCGCTCTTAATGCTGCGCTGGACCATGACGATGACATTGCCAGCATGGCACATCTTATCGCGCCTGCTCGCGATGTGCTTTACCTCGGACGCGGTCCTGATTTTCCGCTCGCGCTGGAAGGTGCTCTGAAGCTGAAGGAAATCAGTTACATCCATGCGGAAGGCTATGCCAGCGGCGAAATGAAGCACGGTCCCATCGCGCTGATCGACAGCGAAGTGCCGGTGATCGTTCTGGCACCGTCCGGCCCGCTATTCGAGAAGACCGTTTCCAACATGGAAGAGGTGCGCGCGCGCGGAGGGCAGATCGTTCTGATTTCTGATGCAGAAGGTCTCGATCAGGCGGGCGAGGGCTGTCTCGCCACCATTGAAATGCCGCGTGTCCACCCGCTGATCGCGCCGCTGGTCTATGCGATACCTGTTCAATTGCTCGCCTATCATGTTGCATGCGTGAAGGGCACCGATGTGGATCAACCACGCAATCTGGCCAAATCCGTTACGGTGGAGTGATTTAACTTCCGCATCGACATAGCGGTGCTGACGGCGTGTGTGGGGCTTTTACCGGCTAATAAGGAATCGCGGCTAGTTCTGCTTATGTGAGCGACCGGCCCATCAGAACGGAAACGAGCGCGACAGCACTCTCGATTCGGCAGGTCCTCGGGCTGGAATCGCCCGAGGGTAGCGACTGGGCGCTTGTTCACGGCAGGCAATACGCACTGCTGAAGGAGCGTGTCAAAACTCGGGCCGCGCTCCACATCGGCGGTTTTATGCTGGTTGCAGCCAGTCTCTACGGCTCGGTAGCACCGCTGCTGCTTGTGGTATGGGCTGTCGCGCTGCTGCTTGCCGTGTTGCATTCCTCCCGCACGGACTTGCGCTTGGCCGATGCCGAGAACCGGTACATTTCGGTCGCTGAGATAAAAACGAATGCAGTCGCGTCTGCTGCCAAGGGGATTGTTTGGTCAGGCGGGATGATCGGGTGTGCCCTCGTGGCGGACCCTGCTTCGACCGGCTTTGTCTGGGCTGTTGTGGCGATGCTGATACTCGCCGGCACGGCGAGCCGCTTCAGCGTACCGTTGAGCTCCATAGCGTTTACGCTTGCGGCGGCTGTTGGCGGGCTCGGTGCCAGCCTCATCACTTCGCAATTTGCATTGGCCTTGATCGTCATCTTTTCGACATTGCTGGCCTCTCTCGGCCTTATCGAGAGCGCTCGCATAGCGGTAAGTGCGCGGGTTGCTGAATCGGCGATACAGGAGAAAAGCGAAGTCGTCTCGATGCTGCTGCGGGAATTCGAGGAGGGGCAGGCCGACTGGTTGTGGCAGATCGATACGCGGCGACGCCTCAGGGCCGTGTCGCCCCGGTTCGCTTTTGCTCTCGGCAAGGAGCCCACGGAGGCGGAAGGGCAGTCTTTCCTGCAGCTGATTTCAGGCGAGAACTGGCGGACGGGACAGTTTCCCGACAGTCTTCACGAGCTGGCCGACAAGCTTAAAAGCAAAGAGAACTTCGCGAACTTTGCGGTCAAAGTGTCTATCCGGGGGCAGGATCGGTGGTGGGAACTGTCCGGCACGCCGATTATCGACGAGATGGGCGAATATCAGGGCTTCCGCGGTGTCGGCTCGGATGTGACGGAACAGCGCGAATCCTCCGAAAAGATCGCCTATCTGGCCCGTTACGATACGCTGACGCATTTGCCCAACCGGCGTATGGTCAACGAAGCGCTGAGCGATGCTTTGCAATATTCGGCCGACTGGCGATCACGCTGCGCATTTCTCATGATCGACCTCGACCGGTTCAAGGCAATCAACGATTCGCTGGGCCACCTCGTCGGCGATAGGATGCTGGCCGAAGTTGCGTCCCGCCTGAAACCGCTGGTCTGTGAAGAGGAAGTCTGTGGCCGCCTTGGCGGGGATGAATTCGCCGTCGTCATTCGCGATGCGTCCGACAAGGGCCGGATCGAACGGCTGTCCAGGGAAATTATCGAACGACTGTCTGAACCGTATCATATTGAAAATCAGGTTCTTTATGTCGGTGCCAGCGTGGGGTCGGCATTTGGCCCACGGGACGGGCGCACGGTGGAGGAGCTTTTGCGGAATGCCGATCTGGCCTTGTACCGCGCCAAGGGCGAGGGGGGCGGTATTCATCGCGAATACGAGCCGTCGCTGCATGCCAATGCGGAAGAAAAGCGCCAGCTGGAACATTCGCTGCGCAATGCGCTGCAACGCAATGAAATGCAGCTTCACTATCAACCGGTGGTCGATGCCAATTCAGAAGAGATTGTCAGTTTCGAAGCGCTGATCCGGTGGAACAGCGCCGAGCATGGCTTTGTAAGCCCGGTTAAATTCATTCCTTTGGCGGAAGATACGCGCCTGATCGTGCCGATCGGTACGTGGGTCATGCAGGAAGCCTGCCGTGAGGCGGCAACGCATTGGCCCAAAGATGTGCGGGTCAATGTCAATGTGTCGCCGGAACAGCTGCTGGAACCGGACTTTGCGGCCATGGTCTTGGGGGCGCTGTCGCATAGTGGGCTGGACCCCAGGCGGCTTGAGATCGAGGTGACGGAAAGCATCTTCATGCGCGATGCCGGGGTTGCCAGCAAGGCGCTGGAACAGTGCATGGCGCTGGGCTGTTCGATTGCGCTGGACGATTTCGGTACGGGCTATTCCTCGCTTGGCTATCTGCGCAAGCTCAAGTTCTCCACGATCAAGGTCGACCGCAGCTTCGTCCAGGGTGCTGGCCAGCAAAGCACTGAATCGCTTGCCATTATTCGTGCGGTTGTGGCTATGGCCGACAGTCTGGACATGACCACGACGGCCGAAGGTGTGGAGGATGCGGAAGAGGCCGCGCTGATCCGATACCTTGGCTGCACCAAGATTCAGGGGTACCATTTCGGGCGACCAATGCCGGCCGCCGACGTGCATCGGCTGTTCGATCGGCGGGAGGCGGAAGACCACCTCCGCACCGCCTGATCAAACGACACACATGTCAATCAGCCGTCTGATTACGCCGAAACGAGTGTCTTTACCGCGTGTTCGAACAGGGCGGACCCGTCCGTGCCCCCATGGGCCTTGTCGACCGCGCGTTCGGGGTGGGGCATCATCCCCAGCACATTGCCTTCCGCATTGAGGACCCCGGCAATATCGCGGCGCGACCCATTGCAGTTTTCGACATAGCGGAACGCGACACGGCCTTCGCCTTCCAGCCGGTCCAGCGTGGCGTCATCGGCGAAGTAATTGCCATCGTGATGGGCGACCGGAATGTGGATCACTTGCCCGTCGTCATAACCGGCGGTGAACAGCGAGCTGGTGTTTTCCACCTTGAGCGCAACCGTGCGGCAGATGAAGTTCTGGCTGGCGTTGCGCATCAACGCGCCGGGCAGCAGGCCGGCTTCGGTCAGCACCTGAAAGCCATTGCACACGCCCAGGACCGGCACACCGCGTTCGGCCCGCCGCTTCACGCTCTGCATGATCGGGCTGTTCGCCGCCATGGCGCCGGAACGCAGATAGTCGCCATAGGAGAAGCCGCCGGGAAGGGCGATGAAATCGAGATCTTCCGGCAGATGGGCATCGCCGTGCCAGACGCGGATCGGCGCGGTGCCCGAAATCTTTTCGATCGCCACCGCCATGTCGCGATCGCAATTGGACCCGGGGAAGGTGATGACGGCGGCGCGGAAAGCCATCAGTCCACCTTCTCGATGCGGTAATTTTCAATCACCGTGTTGGCGAGCAGCTTTTCGCACATATCGGCCAGCGCCGCATCGTCCGTGCCATCGGCCAGATCGAGTTCGATCAGCCGGCCGATGCGCACGTCTTCGACACCGGAAAACCCGAGTCCTTCGAGAGCATGGTGAACGGCGCGACCCTGTGGATCGAGGACGCCGGGCTTGAGCGAGACATGAACGCGGATTTTCATCGAGCAGGCCTTTCGTGTTGACGCGCCTATGGCGCAGCACCGTCGCTCATTCAAGCACCTCGCAATGATCCATCGGGCATTGCGTTATTCGGCCGGAGCCAGGCTTTCATGGACGATGCGGATGCGCAGGGCCTGCGCCGGATCGAGATAGCGCTGCGCCGATTGCTGGAGCATTTCCGGTGTGATCGCGCGGATGCGGTCTTCATAGCTGCGCACCCGGTCGAGCCGGTCCGACTTCAGCTGCGCTTCGTCGATAATCGCAAGCCACCATGCGTTTTCGCGGCGGCTGAGGGCGATCTTTTCCAGCAAGGGCTGGCGCGCACGTTCGAGAAGATCGGCATCGATCGGTGCCTTGCGGAAATCCCGGGCGATGTCATCCACCACTTCGAAAACTTCGTCCGCCTGGTTTGGCTCCACCACCACGGAGGTCGAGAAAGTGCCGAAATCGCGGTAGATATGAGACATGCTGGACCCTGCCGAAGGCGAATAGGACGCGCCCAGTTCTTCACGGATACGATCGAGCATTTCGAGGCGCATGACCAGCGCGAGCATCTGCATGGTCGCTTCTTCCTGGGCATCGTCATCGTCGGTCGTCGGCCAGTAAGTCATGGCGAGCGCCTGATCCGGCGCGCCCGCATGGGTCAGCACCCGTTCGCTGCGGTCGCGCGCGAAGTGCGCCAGCCGTTCGCTTTCATGGCTGGCCAAAGTTGCTGCCCGTGGAGGGAGGGCGCCGAAACTGGACGCCACTGCCGCTATGACGGCATCGCTATCGAAATCCCCGACCACCGATATTTCAACCGGCTCCGTGCCGATCTTTTCGCTGACGATCCGCCGCACATCGTCCAGCGTCACTGCGGTCAACTGGCCTTCCGACGGCACGCCGAAGCGCGGATTGCCATCGGATACGATCTGCGGAACTTGAGACAGGGCGACGGCCTGCGGGGTTGCATCGAGCTGCGCGATATAGGGCGGGACGATCGCCTGCCAGCGGGTCAGCATTTCCGGGCGCAGGCCGGGGTCACTGAAATAGGCTGCGCTGACCTGCATCTGCAGCGGCAGATCCGCCATGGTGCCGGTGCCGCGCACGAAGAACATGTCGGTGCCCGTATCGAAGCCGTAGATCACCCGGCGACCGGCAAGTATCTGGCGCAGTTCGTCATAGCCGTGCCGACCCAACCCGCCGAGTGCGCTGACGGATGACAGAAATGCTGCCTGCGCCATATCGTCGGCAGGTAGGGCCAATCGCCCGGAGCCTACCCGTATTCCAAACCGCAGGCGGCCCTTTTCGAAATCGGTCGGCTTGAGATTCAGCCTGACATTGTTGGCGAAACGGATCGTGCGCACACCCAGGTCTTCGATCAGCGTATCGCTGGCGATTGCCGATGGCGTCCCGAAATCGGTGTAGGCGAAGTCCAGCCCGCTGGCATCCTGCGGCGCTTCGACCGGCTGGGCCTGCGATGTGCGCCAGGCATTCAGGATCGTTTCTTCCGCATCGGGAATGGCGGTCTTGGTCGATACGTGAATCAGCGGATCGGTCAGGGCATAATGCTGGGCGAAGGCTTGCGACACCGCGGCAGCGGTAATAGCCGGTCGCTGCGCCAGAAACAGGTCGTAGGTGGTTTGCGGGGTGATGAAGATGCGGTCGCGCCGCGCGGTCGACAGGATGGCATCGGCCAGCTGGCTGTTGCGCCGCGTGTCCTGCTGGCTGGCGGCATCGCGATACCGCTGGTCGAAATTGGCGAGCTGTTCGGCCAGTTCGGCTTCGGTAAAGCCATATTCGACTGCGCGCCGCCATTCCTGTTCGCCCACTGCCAGCGCCTGTTGCCATTCGCCTTCGCGGGCCTGAACCAGCACCTGCGACTGGCGCTGAATGTCGAAAAAGTCGGAAGAGGATGCAGTGCCGCTGATGATCGGGGCAGCGGCCCCATTGGCAATTTTCTGCAGCCGCCGGTTGAGGATCGCGGTGCCGAGACTGATCAGGCGCGACTGTTCTGCTTCCGCAGCCGTCGGCTTGCGGTCCCGATAGGGGGCGAAACGGTCGATCGCGACAATGTACTGAACATCCGGATCGACGAAATTGGCTGCTGCCGGGCCGCGCGCCAGATCGACCTGCCCCTTGTCCACTTCCACCCGGGGTATGGCAGGGGCCTGCCAGTCGCCGAACCGGGCTATGATCCTGGCTTCCACGTCATCCGGATCGAGATCGCCGACAATGACCAGCGCCGCATTGTCCGGGCGATAGAAGCGGGCGTAAATGTCCCGCACTGTTTGTGCCGGTGCGCCAGCGATTATCGCATCGGTGCCATCGGCGCGGAAGCGCGTGGCATAGCGTGTGTCAGGTGCAACGAACTGGAAATAGTGCTTTACCCGCCGGATGGAGAAATTGTTGCGTGTGCGGGTTTCCGACTGGATGATCCCACGTTCGCGATCGACCGCCTGATCGGCGATGGTCAGTTCGCTGGCGGTTTCCCGCATCAGCATCAGGGCGGTATCGAAAAGTTCGGGGTCGGTGCGCGGCAGGTCCAGCTTGTAGACCGTGTCTTCGAATCCGGTGGAGGCATTGGTATCGGCCCCGAAGGCCAGACCCAGCCGTTCCAGCAGCTTGATCATTTCCCCTTCGGGCACGTTGGTCGATCCGTTGAAGGCCATATGTTCCAGCATATGCGCCAGCCCCAGTTCGCCATCGCTTTCGTCGATCCAGCCCACATCGAAGCCGAAGCGGATAACCGCCGTATCCTTTGGCGTTGCGTTGCGCAGGATCGCGTAACGCAGGCCATTGGCGAGTTTGCCGAACCGCACGGACGGGTCCGGTTCGATATCGTAGACCGGATGCCCCCAGTCAGTGGTCGCCTGCCCCTGTTCGGCACCCGGTGCAGCCTGTTCCTGAGCGATGAGGGGATGGGCGAGGGCGAGGAGCGGCAGGGCCGCGAGCGTGCGGCAAAGAGCGGTAAACTTCATGCGTCCCACGCTATGGGCGGGGCGGGCGAATGCCAAGGCCGCAGACAGCAAATTCTGCCCGTAGTATGGCGTGTTCCACCAATTGCGCGTTTGCACGCGGCCAGTGCGGCGATAGGGAAGGACGATGCCCACGCTCGATCTCGTGTACAATCCCGTCTCGGGCAGTTTCAGCGAGGCGCATCTGGCCGCCTTGCGCGCCGCGCTGGAAGAAGCGGGGTTCAGCGTCACCGCGATGCCGACCGCTGCCGATGGAGCACGTATTTCGGACACGGCCGATCTGGTGTGCGTTCATGGTGGCGATGGCACGCTGCGCGATGCGGTGCAGGCGCTGGGGGACCGGGCGGAAACCATGCCGCTGTGCGTGGCGCCATCAGGGACGATCAACCTTGTCGCCCGGGAACTGGGCTATCCCCGCGATCCGCGGCGGTTTGCCCGCGCCCTGCGGGCGGCGTGGGACCGCGGCCCGGAAAGCTGGGTGCATTCGCCGCTTTACCGGCTGGGCGATATGCCGATCGTATCCTGCGTGTCGATCGGGCCGGACAGCCATGCCGTGGCGCGGGTCGATGGCAAGCTCAAGCAGCGCATCGGCCGCTATGCCTATGTCGTGGCGCTGGCGCAGCAGATGCGCGAATGGCCCCGCGATACGATGACAATTCGCGGCGAGCTGACCAGTGGCGAACGGTTCGAATATGAAGCGGAAGCGGCCATCGTCAGTCATGCGGCGCTGTATGCCGGGCCGTTTCAGGTCAGCCCCAACGCCCGCCTGGGGGCGGATTCGGTGGAATTGATCACGGTCAAGCGGGCAACCCGGCTGGGCACGGTTGCGCTCAGTCTGGCGGTGTTGCTGCGGCTGCCGCTGGCCCGCCTGGGCATTGCCGATATTCGCACCTGCTGCCGGATCGAATTCGACCGCTGCGTCACGCCGGTGCAGGTCGATGGCGACCACATGCCCGAATGCGCTTATGCCATCGCGCCCAGCGGGGTGACGCTGCGCTACGTGGTGTGATGGAATATCGGCGCGGTTATTTCTTGGGCTTGGACGGGCTGCGCAGTCGGCCGCGGTGGGCATTCATGTCCAGCACTTCGCCGGGGCCGCTATCGTCGTTCTGCAGCAGGCCGAGGCGGCGGGCCACTTCCTGATAGGCTTCGCTTTCGCCGCCCATGTCACGGCGGAACCGGTCCTTGTCCAGCTTTTCACCCGTGTTGATGTCCCACAGGCGGCAGCCGTCGGGGCTGATTTCATCGGCCAGGATCACGCGGCTGTAATCGCCATCCCAGATGCGGCCGAATTCCAGCTTGAAATCGACCAGACGAATGTCGATCGCGGCGAACATGCCGCACATGAAATCGTTGATGCGGATCGCCATGCTGGACATGTCCTGCAGTTCTTCATGGCTGCACCAGTTGAAGCAGGCGATTTCCTCTTCGGAAACCTTGGGATCGCCCAGCGAATCGTCCTTCAGGCAATATTCGATCAGCGTGTGCGGCAGCAGTTCGCCTTCTTCGATGCCGAGCCGTTTCGACAACGTCCCTGCGGCGACATTGCGGACCACCACTTCCAGCGGAATGATTTCCACCTGACGGACCAGCTGTTCGCGCATGTTGAGCCGGCGAATGAAGTGCGTCGGGATGCCGATGTGCGACAGGCGGGTGAAGACATATTCGCTGATGCGATTGTTGATCACGCCCTTGCCGTTGATCGTGCCCTTTTTCTCGGCGTTGAAGGCGGTGGCGTCATCCTTGAAATACTGGATGATCGTGCCCGGTTCGGGGCCTTCATAAAGGATCTTGGCTTTGCCTTCGTAGATCTGCCGGCGACGTGCCATATTCGTAACGATCCTTTAGCTGAGAATTGACGCGGCCTTTATCGCGGCCAACACGGAATGGCAATTCTTGCTCTTCGCGTTATGGGGGGGCGCATGATCGAAACGAACGGCAGGGCGCGAATTCCGGGTGGCAAGGCCTGGGCAGGGCTGGCGGCGCTTGTTTGGGCAGGACTTGGCGGCGTGGCCCATGCGCAAAGCGACGAGCCGATCGTCGATGTCACCCCCGTCATCGATGCGATCGCCAACCCGCCGCAACCCACAGCCGAACAGCGCGCCGCCCATGCCGAATTGATGGCATTCGATACGCAGGCCTATACCTTCCCCGAGGCTAAGCGGGCTGACCTGTCGCAATGCGACAATGCCGATGCTGCGGGGATGCTGCGGGCAGTGCGTGAATGTTGGCCCGTCTACCGCTTCTATGAAGAAAGCGCGGATTATCGGCAGGCGAGGCGTGCGTATCAGGCCCTTGCCAGCGATCCATCGGCATCGTTCGACGCGGTGGATGAAGCGGAACGCCGCATGGTGGCAGCGGCCTTTCGCCTGCGCGACATATCGCGCGATGCGCGCTATCCGGCCCAGTTCGAAATAAGCGTTCCCGCTCACCTCAACCGCTTTTTTGCCCTGTCGCACGACCGGCACTTCGAAGAAGCGCTGGCCGATGTGGAGGAGCAGATAGCCGCGCAGCACGCCAGCAAACGCTATCGCGAAACCGGCACTCACAACGTCTTCCTGCATTACAGCCGAAGCGAAATGACCGCGGCAATCGCAGCTACCGTTGGCGATGCCATGCTCGACCGGGAAGAATTGGCGCGGCCCGTCACGCCAAGCGACGTCAGGGATCTCAATCTGGCATTTCACAGTGTGGAACAGGGCGGTTTCCTGCAACTTGGCGTCGATCCGCAGAGGGCCATGCGGCCGGGAGACTGCGACGGCACCGATTATCGCGGTCTGTTGCGTGCGATCCGGTATTGCCGGGAGGCATTCGATCTCTACCGCCGGGCGGATTCGGCATCGCTTTATCAATGGCGGCTCGAACTTTCGGAGCAGGCGCGGATCGAAAACGAACGGCTGATGGAACAGGCCCGGCGCAGTGATCTGCCGGCATCCGATTTCTTCGAATTCATCGCCCTGATGCAGGCCAGCGTGGCGGCCTATTTCAGCGGCGACGAAGCCGCGGGCGCCAGCAGCCTTTCGGCAGCCAGGGCGCTGCTGCAGCGCACGCCCGTCCAGTTCGCGCCGGAAATGACCGATCTGCTTGAGGAAGTCGAAACTCAGGCCGCCGAATACCGGCGCGTAGTCGCCGCGAAGGACAAGGCGGGGTAGCCCGCCCGATCAGTCGCTGCCGCCGGGCGAGGATTCGCCCACCGCAGGGGCTTTGTCGTGTTTCAGCTTTTCAATCAGGCGGCCGAGTGTCGCACGCTGGATCAGTACGCTGAACAGCACGGCGGCGAAGGTCGCGGCAAGGATGAGATTGCGCGTTTCCCCCGGTGGCAGCGACAGGGCGAGGGCGATGGAAATGCCCCCCCTGAGGCCGCCCCACCACAGCACGGGGCCGGCCCCTTCATCCTGCAGGCGCGCAGCCGGGATCGTTCGCGTCGATACGAAGATGCTGACCGCGCGCGCTGCCAGCGTCAGCGGAATCGCCGCCAGCGCCAGCACGGTTTCCTCGAAACCGAAAACCAGCACGATCATTTCCAGACCGATCAGCAGGAAGAGTACGGAGTTGAGCAATTCGTCGACCAATTCCCAGAACTTGATGACGTAATCGCGGGTCACGTCGCTCATCGCGTAAGTGACGCCCTGATTGCCGATCAGCAGTCCGGCAACCGCCATCGCCAGTGGGCCGGAAATATGCAGATAGCTGCACAGGGCATAGCCGCCCATGACCACCGCCAGCGTTACCAGAACTTCCAGCGTGTATTCGTCCATCCCGGCGAGCGCGCGGTAACCCAGATAGCCCGCGACCAGCCCCACCAGAATCCCGCCGCCCGCCTCTATCGCGAACAGCCTTGCCCCTTCGGCCAACGAAAATTCGGTTCCGCTGACGGCCGCGCCCAGCAGGATGATGAAGATCACGATGCCGACGCCATCGTTGAACAGGCTTTCGCCCGCCACGGCGCTTTGCAGCGATTCTGGTACCTTCTCTTCCCGCAGCACACCCAGAACGGAAACCGGATCGGTCGGAGCGATCAGCGCGCCGAACACGAAATACCAGATGGGCGCCACAGGCAGGGCCAGCAGCATGCCCACGCCCCACATCGCCAGCCCCACCAGCACGGTCGAAACGATCACCCCGACAGTGGACAGCAGCAGCACGGGCAACCAGGCGGCCTTCAGCCGGTCGAGATCGACATGCAGCGCACCGGCAAAGAGCAGGAAACTGAGCATCCCCTGCAACAGCGTTTCGGTGAAATCCAGTTGCTGGAGGAGATTTGCCACCCAATCGTCCAGCGTGATCGTGGGAAACAGAGCATGCGCCAGCATCAGCCCGACCGCCGTCAAGGCACCCATTACGGTGAGCCCGATGACATGCGGCAGCTTGATGAAATGGTGGTTGAACCAACCCAGCAAGGCCGACGCTACGACAAGAAGGGCGGCAATGTCGAAAGCGGAAAGCGCGCTGCTGGCGGTATCATGCATACAGGGGGTCTAGCGCGGGCGGGGATGCAGGGAAAGCCAGGGGTGAAGAGAGGTATTCCCGGCAGAAAGAACGCAGGCCCCTAATTTCCCCAGGCCCGGCTTTTCCCTGCCACCAGCTTCCCGTGCGCTCGCTCGGCGTCTTGTTCGATGACCGGCGTGTCGAGCCGAAGGAATGGACTTTCGGAAAAATCCTATTCTGCCAAGGATGGTTTTTCCCGCCCTTCCACGGTGCCAACGATCAGAGGGTTTTCACAGCGATGGACATAATGGATACCGCTGAAGGGATTGTCCGCAGAGCCGAGCAGACCGAAAACGGGTTCAGAGATTTGCAGCTTGCTGCGGATGAGATTGTTTCGTCCCAGACCCCGGACGCCGCAAAGGGCGTGGCTCTTACGCTTCTGCGCTCCAAGGTCCATCAAGCCCGATGTGTCGCGACCTTCATCCTTGGTCACCTCGCAGCATCGGACCCGGACGCTCTGCGCATTTTGAAAACGGAAGTAAGCAAAGACGACAATTGGCGGGTGCAGGAAATACTGGCCAAGGCATTCGATCAGTTCTGCCTGGATACGGGGTATGAGGCCGCCCTTGCGGTTATCAGGGAATGGCTGTCTTCAGCATCGCCCAACGTAAGGCGAGCCGTCACCGAAGGGTTGCGCATCTGGACATCGCGCCCCTATTTTCGCGATCACCCCGCCATTGCCATCGACCTTCTCGCATCGCTTCGCGGCGATGAAAGCGAATATGTGCGCAAATCCGTTGGCAATGCCCTGCGGGACATCAGCAAGAAGCATCCAGAGCTTGTCCGGCAGGAAGCCATGGGCTGGGATCTGACCCAGCGCGGGACCGCTCAGGTCCATAAACTGGCGACGCGCTTCATTTCTGCGTCGGTTCCCGTGGACCCTGCCTCACCCAAGACGGATTATGGATGAGTATACTCATAAAGGACAGGGTTGGAGAGGGCGGGGTGCCGTATTTCCCCATGTGGGCTGGGCAGGGGGGTACGGGGGGAAACGGCCTTATATATGGTCGGAGGTCTGCCCTCGTATCAGCACACCAATTTCAGGTCGGGGGACTATCCACATCATCATGTTGTCCCTCTGCGAGTATGCTCCTAGTTTGACAGCCAAGGCTACTAAGCGACTGGTTGCTTTAGAAATGTGGCCTAGGCTGGGATGGTTTTGAATATGTGCGAAGATCGCGGAAGGCCGAAACAAGAGGCGAAACCCGACGTTCCCATCGACCCGCTCGAATTGCTGGTTTCTCATCCACTCTACGCGCCGGTTGTCGTTTCGGATGAACATCTAGAGGCGCTCAAAGTAAGCGGCGTTCAATTCGATTGCTACTGCGTCATGTGCGGTAAAGAGGCGACTTTTAAATCGCTCCAATACATCGCCAAAATGAAAGAACCTCCTAAGTCAATATCTTCTAAAACTAGCCCTTCAGTACCGTTGTATAAATTGCCGGGCTACTTTTCAGTGACGGCTATTTGTCAGCGGGAGAACGCGCATAAGTACCAATTCTATCTTATGCACAACGGCGAGAAGGTGAATAAGGTAGGGCAATGGCCCTCAGTGGAAGATATTGCGTCAGGCGATATAGGCGAACTGCGAAGCGTCTTGGGAGCTGAACGATACCGAGAACTGAAGAGAGCCACCGGCTTGGCGAGCTATGGGATAGGAATAGGATCGTTCGTATATTTGCGCAGGATTTTTGAGGCCCTAATTTGGGAGCATTACGAACAATACGAAGAAAGGCATGGAAAAATTGATGGCTTCAAAGGAATGCCCATGTCTAAGAAAGTTTCTGAGTTAGCGGGGGTATTGCCTCCCGCGATTATCGAAAACAAAGCTGCATATGAAATACTTAGTTCCGGTGTCCATGAATTAGACGAAGAAACTTGCAAGAAATATTTCTCGGTTATACGCCGAGCGATCATCATAATCTTAAGAGATGACCTCCGCCATAAGCAGGAGCGACAAGACGTTGCTGCAATGAAACACGAGATGGGAAATATAACGGGCGAAATTCGCGCAACTCAAGGCAGGCGCGGAAATAAGCGTAAACCTACCTCAGATTGAGCGGCAGCTCGTGGCCCGAACTGCATTGTCCGGCATTTCCTAAATCTTATACCGGGGAAACTTCGCAAGCTCCCTCGCCAAGGCAGGCACGGTGTTGCTTCCGTAAGTTCTACCGATGCTAGCCGTCGCGTGGCCCGAGATGGCGTCAGAGGCGCTTTCCTCGATACCGGCCTCTCGGCAGATCGTTTTGAATGTATGCCGCCAAGCATGGTTGGGCTGCACACCGGGGTCAGTGATGACCACCTCATTGCGTACCCAGGACGCTAGGAACCGCCCTACCTTTACCACCTGCGGCCCAAGTGACGGCGAGGGTGACTGAAAATTCCGCGACTTGCGACGCCAGCCAACTGCCCAACGCAGGTCAGGTCATCAAATTTGCCAAGCTGTATGAAAAGTGGTGCCCAGGGGCGGAGTCGAACCACCGACACGACGATTTTCAATCGTCTGCTCTACCACTGAGCTACCCGGGCACACTGCTTCTGCTAAGGAGCCTGAAACGGCCCCGTGAGCGGTGAGAGCGCGCCTATGGCGAAGCTGATCCGGCTTGGCAAGGGGGGAATTTCTACTCTTCCCTGCTGCCGGTCACTTCTGCCGCGATTTCTTCGGGCATGGCGGGGCGTCCGGGCACGGCGTAACCATCCCCGAACCACTGCGACAGGTCGCGGTCGCGGCAGCGGCTGGAACAGAATGGGGTGAATTCTTCGCTGCGGGCTTTCTTGCAGATCGGGCAGGGGCGGGAGCTAATCGTCATGCCCTACGATCTGGGCGGTCGCCGCTTCTATCGCAAGACCTGTATCGGCCACTATCCGCACCGGGCGCGCGGTGCGCCGTTCGAGTTCGGCAAGCCATTCCGGCTTCAGCCTGGCCTTGAGCGCCGGATGCACGGTCAGCAGGGTTGCGCCCGGGCCGCCCACCATGTCTGCGCGCCGCAGCGCCATGCGCGCTGCCATGCCCAAGCGCGAGGTGGCGAAACGATGCAGCAGCGACGGCCCTTCGAATCGGGCGACGATCTGGACAAAGCCAAAGCCGTTCATCGCCGTGCGTTCATGTGGAAAGGCCGACAGCGCATCTTCCAGCGCTTCGTCCACCGCCTTGCGGTCTGCCTTGCTCTGCAGGGTCGGGAAGTCGATCCCGATAGAGCCGCCGAGATCGAACAGGGGCAGCCAGCGTGCAATTTCGGGCACGGCGGCCAGTGCCAGATCGCGCGGGGCAAGATCGCCATCGATATCGATCAGCGTCATCGCTGGAGTGACTGCAAACAGGAGCGAGCCGCCGGGAAACTCTACCTCGCCGGAAGAAGCGGCATGCCAGATGTCTTCCCACACGCCTGCGGGAAACCGGCGAGTGGCCGGGGTCTGTGCGAACGGGTTCGTAACCTGGGCAAGCTGCGCGGAGAGCGGGCGGGCTGCGGGAAGTTTGAAACGGCCACGCTCGGCAATGGCGGCGCGGGTTATGGCAAAGCGATAGCTTGCCCCTTCACTGGCATCGCGCGGCAGTTTATCGACCAGCACGTCCTGGCCAGAAGGGTGCTGCGCGGTGCCGCGTGCGCCTGTCTTGCGTAACAGCCTGCCGTCGAATTCTTCGCCCGCCTGCAGCTCCCCCGGCCAGTGCAGTTTGGCGGCAAGGGGGGTATCGCCATCCAGCAGGAGGGCGCGATATTCGCCGATACCCTCTTCGACCAGCCAGTCAGGCAATGTCGAAACCCGCTGCTCTGAGCAGCGTGCGTGTTTCATAAAGGGGGAGGCCGACGACAGCCGAGTGGCTGCCCTGAATACGGCTTATCAGACCTTCGGCGATGCCCTGAATGGCATAGCCGCCGGCTTTGCCTTCCCATTCGCCGCTGGCGATATAGGCATCGATTTCCGTGGCGGAGAGGCGCTTGAACATCACCACGGTTTCGCTCAGCCGTTCGCGCATGCTGCCGTCGGGCGCGTGCAGGGCAATGGCGGACAGCACCCGGTGGCGGCGGCCGGACAGCAGTTCCAGGCATTTGCGCGCGGTCGCTTCGTCTTCCGCCTTGGGCAGGATGCGGCGCCCGGCAGCGACAACCGTGTCGCCTGCGAGCACGAAACTGTCCGGCGATGCTGCGGCCAGCGCCTTTTCGCGTGCCATCCGCCTGGCATAATCGCGCGGCAGTTCGGCCTTTGCGGGCGTTTCGTCGATATCGGCTGGGTTTACGGCAGCAGGCGTCACACCCAGGCGGGCCAGAAGCTCACGCCTGCGGGGACTGGCCGATGCTAGGACAAGGGTGGGCTGGCCCACGTGCGCTTATTGCGGGCCGGGGCCGCCGCGACCGGGCATGAAGCGATAGGTGATGCGCGCCTTCGTCAGATCGTAAGGCGTCAGTTCGCAAAGTACCTCGTCGCCGACCAGAACGCGGATGCGGTTTTTGCGCATCTTGCCGGCGGTGTGGCCGAGCACTTCATGGCCGTTCTCGAGCTCGACGCGGAACATCGCATTGGGAAGCAGTTCCACCACCCTGCCGCGCATTTCGAGAAGTTCTTCTTTCGCCATGTAGTTCCTTGGTTAGTGCCGTTGGTCGATTTGTGTCGCGCGCCCATAGCGGCAGTGGCGACAAAAGGGAAGACTCCGTCGTTAAGCGCTGCGCAAGGCTGGCGCGACATTTTGTTACCCGACATCGCTTGCCTGCCGCCACCGCCTCGTCCAGCCATACTGGCGGGGACGGAAGAGACTAAGAACAGGACCGCTACGTTTTCCATGCACTATCTCCCCCGTATTTCCGCCCTCGCGCTGACCGTTGCGATCGCCACGCCCGCCTGGGCGCAGGATTCCGATCCGGCCCCCGCGCCCAGTCAGGAAGACCCGCTTCCGGATAACGCCATCATCGTTACCGGCGAACGGGTGCGTGGTCAGGTGCAGACCAATGTTCCCCCCGTGGTCGAACTCGATGAAGCGGATATCGCTGCCTATGGCGCGGATTCGCTGGCGGATCTGATCGAACAATTGGGCCCCCAGACCGGATCGGCCAGCGGTCGTGGCAGCGGGCGCCCGGTCTTTCTGGTCAACGGACGGCGGGTGTCGAGCTTCCGCGAATTCCGCCGCTATCCCCCGGAAGCGATCGTCAAGGTCGAGGTGTTTCCCGAAGAGGTCGCCCTGCAATATGGCTATCCCGCCGATCAGCGGGTGGTGAACTTCATCCTCAAGGACAATTTCGCCAGTCGCGAGGTCGAGGTGGAATATGGCCAGCCGACCGCCGGTGGCCGGTCGAGCGGGGAACTGGAATATTCGCAGCTTTCCATCAAGGGGCCGGACCGGCTGCTGCTGGGCGCGGAATACAATACCTCTTCCATGCTGACCGAAGCGGAACGCGGCATCATCCAGACGGTGGACAGCGTGCCGACCGTGGCGGGCGATCCCGATCCTGCGGCCTATCGCAGCCTTGCATCCGACAGCGAAAGTTTCGAACTGGAAACCACCTGGAACACCAGCTTCGGCGAAGGGGCACGGGCACCGGCCCTGTCGATCAACGCCAATCTCGAACGCAGTCTTACCCGCTCGCTTTCCGGGCTCGATACGGTTTTGCTGACCGATCCGGACGGCAATAGCGAACTGCGCGCGATCGACGCCGATCCGATCACCCGACGGGCCTCGTCCACCACTGCATCGCTCGGCAGCTCGTTCAACGCGCCGGTGGGCGACTGGAATCTTGCCATCACGCTCGATGCGGCGCGTGGCTGGAGCACGTCGAAGCTCGACCGCCGCCGCGATACCAGCGCGCTTGTCGAAGCGGCTGCTGCGGGCGAACTGGATATTGCGGGCGACCTCGGCTTCGTACCCGGTGCCGGTTTCGACGAAGCGCGCAGCAAAACCTATACCATCGACAGTCTGGCGACCCTGACCGGGCAGCCGATCCTGCTGCCGAGCGGCGAGGTCAATGTGACGGCCAAGGTCGGCTACAAGATGAACGGTATCGACAGCACGGACACGCGCAATGACGGCCCGGACACCTCGCTCAACCGCCGCCGCGCCCTGGCTGGTATCAATCTGGGCATACCCATCGCCAGCGCGCGCGAGGATTTTCTCGGCGCATTGGGTGAACTCGGCCTCGATCTTGGTGCGGGGGTCGATCATCTGTCGGACTTCGGCACGCTGACCAACTGGAATGCGGGCCTCAACTGGAGACCGTCGGAAAGTCTTTCGCTGCAGGCCAGCTATGGCGTGCGCGAAGCCGCCCCCAGCCTGACGCAGCTCGGCGCCCCGCAGATCATCGACGTGAATGTGCCGATTTTCGATTTCGTCACCGGCGAAACGGTGCTGGCCAATGTCGTGACCGGCGGCAACCCCGATCTGATTGCGGAAACGCAGCGCGACCTGAAACTGTCGGCTTCCTACGATTTCGACCTGTTCGAACGCTCCAATTTCCGCGTGGAATACATTCGCAACCGGTCCGACGATGTGACCGAAAGCTTCCCCGTGCTGACCCCGGCAATCGAAGCGGCGTTCCCCGATCGTGTAACGCGTGTGGATGGGCAACTGGTAGAACTCGATCGCCGTCCGGTGACTTTTGCCGAACGTAAATCCTCGCGCATCCGGTATGGCTTCAACTTCTTCGGCAAGCTGGGCAAACCTGCCCCGGAAAGCGAAGGCGGCGGCAGGCGTGGCGGTTTCATGGCGCGCATGGGGGGTGCTGGGGCACAGGGTTCTGCACCGGGCCAGTCCGGCCAAGGGCAGGGGCGCGGCGGCTTCAATTCCGAACGTTTCCAGCAGATCCGCGCGGAATTCTGCAAGGAAGACGCACAACCGGATATCTCCAAACTGCCCGAACAGATGCAGCAGCGTCTGCGCGGCGAAGACGGCCAGATCGATCCAGCCCGCGTGGCGCAGATGCGTGAGCGGTTCTGCAGCGCCGATGGCGCGCCCGATCCGGAACGCATGGCCGCGATGCGGCAGGCGCTGTGTGCCGGTTGGAATCCTGATGATCCATCCGCATCCACGCCGGTCGATCTTGCCGCTCTTCCAGAGCGTGTTCGTGAACGCCTGACCGGGCCGGACGGCCAGATCGACCAGGCGCGGCTGAACGAATTGCGCAGCCGGGTCTGCGCCGCCCAGCAAGGGGACGGAAACCCGGGCGAGGCGCGCGGCGGCGGTGCATCGGGCGCTGACGAAAGCCGTGGCAGCGGTCGCCGGGGCGGCGGCGGACGCGGTGGCCGTGGGGGCGGTGACGGGCAGGGACGCTGGAACCTGTCGCTCTACCACACGATCGAATTGGAAAACTCCGCGCTGATCGCGCCCGGCGTCCCCGAACTCGACCTGCTTGATGGCGATGCGCTCAGCGGATCGGGTGTCAGCCGGCACAATTTCACCATGGAAGGCGGCGTGTTCCATAAGGGCATCGGCCTGCGCTTGTCGGGCAATTACGCCAGCGGGTCGCAGGTGGATACGCTGACTTTCCACGATCTCGCCACCTTCGACCTGCGCCTGTTCATGAATCTGGAAGAACAGACATGGCTGACCGGCGAAAGCCCGGGTTTCTTCAAGGGATCGCGCATGTCGCTGCGGGTGAAGAACCTCTTTGATGCCAGGCAGCGGGTGACCGATGACAGCGGGATTGTGCCGCTTGGCTATCAGCCGGATCTGGTCGATCCGCTGGGGCGGGTGGTGTCAGTGGAATTCCGCAAGGTCTTCTGACCGTGCTGGCCCGGTGCGTGGAAAAGCCCCTGCGCACCGGGGCTGCTGCGATAGCGTATAGCTTCTACAATGCCTCGCCAGCGGCAACTGCGCTGGCCCAGGCCCATTGGAAATTGTAGCCGCCCAGCCAGCCCGTCACATCCACCGCCTCGCCAATGGCGAAGAGACCGGGGATGCGTTTCGCCTCCATGGTTCGGGAGGAAAGCTCTGCGGTGGAGATGCCGCCCACGGTCACTTCGGCCTTGGCGAACCCTTCGGTGCCGTTGGGGCGGAATTCCCACCGTTTGAGCCGTTCGCCTGCGCTGCGCAGTTTCCTGTCAGGCAGATTGCCGAGATCGCCATCCAGCCCGATCTTGTCGGCCAGTATGTCGGCCAGCCGTGCCGGAAGCGCATCGCGCAGCAGCGGACGCAAGCCCGCACGCGGGTTGGCGCGCTTGCCCTCCACCAGCCAGTCTGCCGACCGGTCGGGCAAGAAATCCACAAACAGCGGATCGCCGGGGCGCCAGTATGAACTGGCCTGAAGGATCGCGGGGCCGGACAGACCGCGATGGGTGAACAGGGCGGCTTCGGCAAAGGATGTTTTGCCTGCGGTGGTCACCACGGGTGCGGAAACGCCGGAAATATCGCGAAACAGCACCTCTTCGCCGCCCAGCGTCAGCGGGACCAGCGCAGGGCGCGGCTCCACCAGCTTGAGGCCGAACTGGCGGGCGAGGTCATAGGCATAGCCCGAAGCACCCATTTTCGGGATGGACGGGCCACCGGTCGCGATTACGAGAG
This sequence comes from Pseudomonadota bacterium, assembly GCA_023394965.1. Classification (GTDB taxonomy): domain Bacteria; phylum Pseudomonadota; class Alphaproteobacteria; order Sphingomonadales; family Sphingomonadaceae; genus Qipengyuania. The sequence goes on from JAEWZX010000039.1 coordinate 40,612, forward strand.
CGGGCGCGGTGGAACTGCCGGTCCGGGTGGTGACGGCAAAGGCACCGTCATGGCCGACTGCGGTGATTTCTTCGTCGCAGCGCACCGTTACATCGCCGCCATTCTCCCGCGCGCGGGCGCATTCTTCCAGCAGCATGGCGACGATCTGCTTGGCCGAACCGTCGCAGAACAGCTGGCCCAGGGTCTTTTCGTGCCAGGCGATGTCGTAACTTTCGACCAGCGCCAGGAAATCGCGCGAAGTGTATCGCGCCAGCGCCGATTTGGCGAAATGGGGATTGGCGCTGAGATAATTGGCCGGGCCCGCACCGATATTGGTGAAATTGCACCGCCCGCCGCCGGAAATCAGGATCTTCTTGCCCGGCCTGTCGGCTTTTTCGAGTACCAGCACCCGTTTGCCGCGCTGGCCTGCGCGTGCGGCGCACATGAGCCCTGCGGCCCCCGCGCCGAGGATGATCGCATCGAAATCGTTCATGTCAGCCGACCGGCAGCTCTGTCTGTGGCGGACGGCGGCCGGCGACGAAATAGAGCACTGCTCCAAGGCTGATTATGCCCAACAGCACCACCACCGCCTTGCTGTCCACCTGCGAGGCGACGAACAGGCTGACCGCGATGGCGATCGCGCTGCACACCGCGTGCAAGGGGACGATCCGCCCCTCGCGCCGTTCGAGCACGGGCAGCGCGGCAGCGCAGATGCAATAGGTCACCAGCCGGATCAGCGTGCCCGCAATGGCAAGCACGGCAAAGCCTTCCCACATGCCGAAGGCGATGGAAGCGGCGCCGGTGAAGAAAATCGCCTTGTCGGGTGTGCCGAACCGTTTCGAAATGCTGGCGAACCATGCGGGCAGCATTCCGCGCTGCGCCATGCCATAGAGGATGCGCGGCTGGGTGGTGGAGCCGTTGAAATTGTTGGCCGCGATGCTGAAAGCGGCAGCCACGACGATGGCGATCGAACCGACCTGGCCCATCGTTTCCCGCGCCGCACCCGCCAGCGCATTGTCCGTATCCACCACGGCCGGGTCGATTGCCAGATAGGCCCAGATCACGGCCATGTAGAGCAGCGTGACCGCCGCCACCATCGATACGATTGCCAGCGGGATGTCGCGCTTCGGGCTGCGCATTTCGCCCGCCGGTTCCACCACCGTTTCAAACCCCATGAAGGCATAGAAGGTCAGCAGGACCACGGTTTCGACCTCGGAAAACTTCGGAACGACAAAGCCGATGGCGGGATCGCCTGCGAACAGGGCAGAAATCACCAGCGCGACCAGCGGCACGACCTTGATCACCGTCATCACGCCCAGGGCACCGACCGCGCGGCTCATGCCCACCAGATTGACCAGCGTTACGATGCCGAGGATGGTGGCGATGGCCCCTGCTTCGACAATCGGGTCGGCAAGCACCGGCCACAGCGCGGCCATATAGGCGACCATCACCGCCGTATTCGCCGCAGCCGTCACGATCGCGCTGGCATAGCGTGCCCAACCGGCCTGGAAGCCCACGAACCGGCCGAAAGCCGCCTCGCCATAAAGCACCGGGCCGCCGCTATTGTCGAACCGCCCGGCAAGCCAGGCATAACACAGCGCAAGCGGCATGAAGGCAATCCCGCCCGCCAGCATGAGCCAGGGTGCGAAGCTGCCGACTGCCGCTGCCAGAACGGCGGGCAGGGCGAAAATCCCCGCGCCGATCATGCCGTTCACCGGGAACAGGGCGGTGCCCCAGAAGCCGACGGTTCGCGGCGGTGCCTGATATATCCGATCCATTACCGCGGGGATGACGCCAAACGCCGATTTGCACAAGCGCCCCTTTGCCTAACGCTGTCGCTCGCCCTATCTCCACCGCCATGTCGCGTACGAAAGCCGGTTCTCCCAACGATCCCAGAGGCAAGGAGCGTTTCCACGAGGAAAGCGCCACCAAGGTCGTGGCCAGCGCACAGCCCGATCTGCAGGCCGGAATCACCGCAATCCGCGAAACGGTGAAGACGCTCAAGCCCCATCCCGGCGTCTATCGCATGCTCGATACGCGCGGCGATGTGCTCTATGTCGGCAAGGCGCGCAGCCTGAAGGCGCGGGTGGCCAATTATACGCAGGTAAACGGCCTGTCGAACCGCATCCAGCGGATGATCAGCCAGTGCCGCGCGATGGAAATCGTCACTACCAATTCGGAAGCCGAGGCGCTGCTGCTCGAAGCGCAGCTGATCAAGCGTTATCGCCCGCCGTTCAACGTGCTGCTGCGCGACGACAAGAGCTTCCCCTTCATCCTGCTGCGCGCCGATCATGCCTATCCCCGGATCATGAAGCATCGCGGCGCGCGCAAGGCCAAGGGCAATTACTACGGCCCCTTCGCCAGTGCCGGCTCAGTTAACAAGACGCTGAATGCGTTGCAGAAACTGTTCCTGCTGCGCAGCTGCACCGACAGTTTTTTCAACAATCGCGACCGGCCCTGCCTGCTCTATCAGATCAAGCGCTGTTCGGCCCCCTGCGTCGGGCGGATCGACGAGGCGGGCTATGCATCGCTGGTGCGCGAAGCGAAGGATTTCCTCGGCGGCAAATCGGGCGCGGTGCAGGCGCAGATCGAAAAGCAGATGGCCAGGGCTGCCGAAGAACTGGATTTCGAAACCGCCGCCATCCTGCGCGACCGGCTGCGCGCGGCCACCTTCATTCAGGGCAGTCAGGCGATCAATGCGCAGGGCGTGGGCGATGCCGATGTCTTCGCGCTGGCAGCCAAGGGCGGGCAGGTTGGGGTGCAGGCTTTCTTCATCCGCGGCGGGCAGAACTGGGGCCACCGGACCTTTTATCCGCGCAATACCGGCGATCTCGACATGGGCGAAGTGCTGGCGGATGTGCTGCTGCAATTTTACGAAGAAGTCCCGCCGCCGCGCACCATCCTGGTCGATCGCGAGCTTGCCGAACAGGAACTGGTGGCCGAAGCGCTGGCGGAAAAGGCGGGCCATGCCGTCGCCATTTCGATCCCCCAGCGCGGGACCCGGCGCAAGCTGATGAGCCAGGCGGAGCGCAATGCGGTGGAAGCGCTCGACCGGCGGCTGGCCGAAAGCGGCACCAAGGCGAAGATCATGCGCGAGCTGGCCGAATTTCTCGAACTGGAAGATGTGCCCTCCCGGATCGAAATCTACGACAACAGCCATATCCAGGGCGACAAGGCGCTGGGCGCAATGGTCGTGGCCGGGCCGGAAGGCTTCGAAAAAGGACAGTATCGCAAGTTCAACATCCGCAGCGCGCAGACCAATGACGATTTCGGCATGATGCGCGAAGTGATGGCGCGCCGGTTCCGCAATCTCGCCGAAAACCCGGATGGTGAGGAGGGGAAGGCGAATAGCCACGAAACCGTCTGGCCCGATCTCGTGCTGATCGATGGCGGCAAGGGCCAGATGTCATCGGTGCGCGATACGCTGGCGGAAATGGGGATCGAAAACGTCCCGCTGATCGCCATCGCCAAGGGGCCGAATCACGGGCGCGAAGGGCGCGAAGTGTTCCATTTCCCCGACGGGCGGGAAAAGACGCTGCCGGTCAATTCGCCGCTGCTGTTCTATCTCCAGACGCTGCGCGACGAAGTTCACCGCTACGCCATCGGCGCCCACCGCGCCAAACGCAGCCGCGCCATCACCGCCTCACCGCTGGACGAGATCCCCGGCATCGGCCCGGCCCGCAAGCGCGCGCTGCTGCTGCATTTCGGCACGGCGGGAAAAGTCCGCGCCGCCGCCCTCGACGACCTCAAACGCGCCCCCGGCATCAGCGAAGGCGTGGCGCAGCAGATCTACGATTTCTACCACGCGGGCGGGTGAGGTTTGAGGTGGGCGGATTATGACCCCGTTCCGGCCATAGGAGGCGTGTCCTCGGCAGCTTGGAAGCGGATAGATAATGCTCTCTCAAGCCTTGGGGATTGCGCAACGGAACCGTTGTGGTGTTCATCTCGGCAGGTGATTTGGCATGGACGATTTATGTGCGGAGCAAGAGAAACATGAAATTGCTCGTTCTTGGGGCTTCGGGAAGCGTGGGAACGATCCTTTTGGAGCAGGGCGTTGCACGCGGACACCGTATCACGGCGCAGACGCGTAATCCGGCAAAGCTGATCGCCACAGCCGGTATCAGCGTGATTGCCGGTTCCCCGACGGACGAGGCATTTTTGACGCAGCATGTCGCCGGTCACGACGCCGTCATTCTCGCCATCGGCATAGATAGCATCGGCAAGACGACATTGTTTTCGGAAAGTGCCAGAGCCGTGATCGCGGCCATGCAGGTGGCCAGGGTGAAACGCCTCGCGGCGATAACGGGGATTGGCGCTGGCGAAACGAAGGGGCACGGTGGATGGCTGTACGACCGGGTCATCTTTCCGCTTTTCACCCGCAACCGTTATGCCGACAAGGACCGGCAGGAAGCCATGATCGAGCGGTCCGGGCTGGACTGGACGATTGTGCGCCCAGCCCCTTTCACGGCGCAACCTGGCAGCGGGCCATTGCATGTCGTCACAGACATTCCCGAGAGGCTGCAACTGCGCTCTATTGCGCGCGCGGAAGTCGCCAGTTTCATCCTCGATTGCATCGAGGAAGGGAGTTACCTTCGGCAGAAGCCGTTCATAGGCCATTCCTGAGGCCTGGTTGTCGCGAAATTCCCAAGTCGCGCGAGGGCGTTACGGCAGCTTCCGACCCTAATTTCCGTCATTCATGTCGGGCCGTGGATGCCACAAAGGCGGCCTTTCGGATTGCAGCGATGCCAACCGGAGTGGCCAACATGGTCACGAATCCGAGTGGCAGCTTATGTAGTAGCCTCATTTGCTATCCTTAAAACGCTTGAGATTGGCACTCGATACTGGCGCAACAACTTTTCAAGCGTCATAATCTCTCGATGGGCGGATCAGAAATCATCGAGTTGTGCGCGTTTGGCTTTGAGCCATGCTGGACACGCGGAGAATGGATAACGCTTTGGTCTAGCTTCGGGGGTGTTCTCGTCGCATTCCTGCTAGGCTTTCTTTCTCAGGTCCTCATAAAAAGACGAAGAGAGAAGGCCGCGTCGAATTTTTTGAGGAAGACCCTTCTTAAGAGCTTAGATGCCATATCTTTCTTCGATAATGAATACCCGAGGATCGGAAACGACGATCAGATTGGTCATGGTTTTGGGGGGCTTGGCCATGCCGCAGCAGCGGTGCAATGGGCCGTGAGTCACCCAGAAAAATTCGATCCCGATTTCTTCCTAAGGTTGCTCAAAATCCGGGACCGAGTGATAGCGTCAAGTGACATCGGCCCGGCCAAGTTTGCCGGAACGAACTTCATCGTTGATGCCTCAACTCATCTTTCGCGAACAGTCCCACCGGTTGCGTCGGATATCCGGTTCCTCCTGACGCTCTAATAGGTCTGCGCTGCCGCTCGACGGGCGAATGTTCACAGCAATGCTATATGGCTAATTGTACGCCAGCCTACGTTGTGGTTTGCAGCAATACGGAACGCCTCAATCTCGGCCTTACCTATCATCACGATTGCCAATCCACGAAGCACAGCGACAGCATTTTCAATGCCGAAACCTGCCAGTCCGCAAACCAGCCCATAATCGGACATCCCGTCTGATCCGGGGCTGGGCCTGCTTCGGCCGTCGCGATGCGCGGCAGGCGGACACGAAAACCCCTTTCCTACACACCCCCATCTGTGCCTTACCCTGCCGGATGAAGCATTATCTCCCGGCCGATCGCCAGCTCCGTGCGCGCAGCCTTGCTGTGCCGCCGTTTCATGCCGTGCCCCTGCGCCTTCGGGCGGATGGGTGGACGCCGCTGCGGCAGGCGGAGTTTATCGGGCATCTGGCTGCCACGCGTTCGGTGGCGGAGGCGGCGCGGGAAGTATCGATGGCGCGCGAGACCGCCTATCGCCTGCGTGACAGGCCCGGGGCCGAGGGTTTTGCCGCGGCGTGGGACGTCGCGCTGGCGCGGCTGGGCAGCGAAGCGGGCAGGGCGCGGGCGCTGGCCGCGCTGGCGGCGGCGCGCGAGGCGCTGAAACCGTCGCGCAAGGTCACAACCGAGCAGCTTTCATGGCGGGTCGAAACCGGCA
>JAEWZX010000004.1 GCA_023394965.1 Pseudomonadota bacterium
TGTCAAACTGCACTTCGCCTTCTGCGCTTTTCAGGTCTTTTCTGAACTTCACATTGCCCATGTATAGTATTGTTTTTTTTAATTTTTTTGTCATGCTGTAAGCATCTCAATTTTTAAGCAAATCTGCTGATTTGCAAATTTGCAAATTCGCTATTACTAAACAATTAATCGATTAATCAATTAACCAGCAATCAGCAAATCCGCAATTCGCTTTTTAACCGATTAAACCATTAACCTATTTCTTCACTACTTTCCCTGCCGTAGCAAAACCATCACCCTGCACTTTCACATAATACACTCCGGTAGCAACACCACTCATGTCTATGGTATAATTTCCTGTAAATTTCCCCTGCTTCATCAACCTGCCGTCTGCGGTGATGACTTCGTAGGAAGTAAGTTTTTCTTTGGTTTTAATATGAAGAACATCACTTACCGGATTCGGGTAGAAAACCACATCCGTTTGCTTTACCGGGGTTTCTGCGGTGTTCATTTGGGTACATGAAGACGAGGTGGCCAGCTTGGCAAAGAAAAACTGTGATTTCCCGCTGGTAGTATTGCCGTGAAGTTCCGATACGCCGTCGTTGGGATCCATGAAAAGGCTTCCATGCTTGAAACCGCCTACCACATAGTTGCCGTCATTATCTACCGCTATAGAGGTAAACTCATCCTTGGAACCATAAGTACTTAAGATTTCGTGAGCTCCAATTACGGCACCCGTTTCTTTGTTGAGGCGTACCAAGAGTGGATCCCCATCGTCATTCGCCGGACGGGTCATGGTGTGCGTTCCCCACTGGTCGCCCTGTGACCCTTTTACAAAGGCTACTTCATTACCATTGAGAACCAAAGGTCCTTTACTATAGCCATACCCAGCGGCTACTACCGAATTGGCATAGCCGTCTACCGATTTACTCCAAAGCACATTTCCATAACTATCAACTTTCAAGACTACTGGTGTGTTACCATTAGAAGAAGGAAAGTTGTAATTGCCAAAAGTAGCAGTAAGTGTATTATTGGGATTGAAATGGAAATATAGACCGGAAATATAAATATTAGATGCGTTGTCTTTTACAATGCCATGAATTCGATTTCTGGGTAAAGGCTGGTAGGCATAAAACTCTTTTCTCCACAGTTCTGCGCCTGTGGTGCCATCCAATGACAATAAGAAGCCATCTTGAGTAAAAGCGTTATTGTTATAGGATAAAGGAAAATAGGAGCCCGAACTTCCACTTTCTCTTTTGCCGGTAATATAGTATCGGTTTAAAGTTTCATCAAACAGCAGAAATACTTGACCTTCAACCATACCTGCTTCCAAACTACCTGTCATGGGTAATAGTAAAGGGTTTGCCTGTGGAGTCATATTCACCGTGTTACCAGTGCCTGGGGTGTAATTAAATTTCACCAGATAATATTGATAGGTATTTGTAAAAGTGCTGGGAACAGTAACAAGTCCGTTAAGATGTGTACCGGCCCGAAAACCCAAGATTGCATGTATATTCTTCGCCGAGTCCATTGTGAAAATTGCAGAATCGGCCTGTCTCGTTGTCCAAGATACATCACCTTGCAAAGCCTGCTGCCACGCCAAATTTCCGTCAGAAGTATTGTACTTTAAAAGATAAGATGTTTTTAATGCTGGATCTATGGTTGTTGGTTGGCTGGAAGGAACGGTAAGCAAAGGCAATGTTACATTGGTATCAAAATGAATGGGAATTGGTGCTGGGTCTGTTACATAATTGGTAGTAGAAAAGGATCCCAATAAGTAAAGACCGCCATTATTGTCCAGTTCGATATTCCATGCAAATTCCATATCGAGTCGCCCCCCAATGGTTTTTGTCCACCTTAAGCTGCCCTGACAATCGGTAGAGAACAAAATAAGATCCTGACTATGATAAGAGTTCACCGGGGTGCCATTCAGGGTGGGGCTTCCGGGATTTACCGTAGCGAGGTAGTAGTAATTGTTATCACTGTCCACTTCGATATCTCTGATGCTTTCGTCATCAGTATAAGAGAATCCAGAGCCAAAAGAGCCTTGATCGCCTCCTCCATATTGCCCCCATTGCCAGGTATAGTTCTGGGCCTGAGCCATTAGGCATAAGAACAGTGCCCAAATGATGTAGATTTTTTGATTCATAATTTTTTTATTTTGATACTAAGGTAAAAGGCCACGACATCAACCAAAGTTATGAATTTCATAACAATGGTTTGGTATTAAGATGCGAAAATGCCCAAAAGTTGCAGTTGAAAAGTGAAAAATTCTTATTTATTTTCCGGAATAACTTTGCCAAAGTTTCAAACTTTGGCAAAGTTGAGACAAATCTTAACCGAGTCACCACCACTGTCTTTGTCATGCTGTAAGCATCCCCACTTTTAAGCAAACTCACACAAAAAATCCCGGAACATTTTACCCCCGCCCTAAAAGGAGCTGTTCCGGGATTTTTTTACCGAAGAAGCCACGAAAAAACAAACCTTCTGTCAGGCTGAACCCGTCGAAGCCTTCCTTTTGCATCAGCAAATTTGCAAATTTGCAAATCAGCAAATTCGCTTCCTTTAAACAATTAATCGATTAATCAATTAACCAGCAATCAGCAAAGCAACAAATTCGCTTTTTAACCAATTAAACCATTAACCTATTTCTTCACTATTTTCCCTGCCGTAGCAAAACCATCACCCTGCACCTTCACATAATACACTCCAGGGGCAACGCCACTCATGTCTATGGTATAGTTTCCGGAAAATTTACCCTGCTTCATCCACCTGCCGTCTGCGGTGATGACTTCGTAGGAAGTAAGTTTTTCTTTGGTTTTAATATGAAGAACATCACTTACCGGATTCGGGTAGAAAACCACATCCGTTTGCTTCACCGGGGTTTCTGCGGTGTTCATTTGGGTACATGAAGACGAGGTGGCCAGTTTGGCAAAGAAAAACTGTGATTTCCCGCTCAGGGTATTGCCATGCAGATCGGGTACGCCGTCATTGGGATCCAGAAAAAGACTGCTGTGTTTGAAACCGCCCACTACGTAGTTGCCGTCCTGATCCACGGCCACTGCGGTCAGTTCATCCATCGTCCCGTAGCCGCTCAGGATGTCATGAGCACCCAACACCGCGCCGGTATCTTTGTGAAGTCTTACCAGCAGAGGGTCAGCACCGTCGTTAGCAGGCCTCACCATAGGAAAACTGCCCCAGGTATCGCCCACGCTTCCTTTAACTATGGCAATTTCATTATTATTAATCACGATGCGGCTTTTCATAAAACGGTATCCTTGTATGGAACTGGTGGATATTGCAGTGGGGATAGTGGCCCACTGCACCTGTCCTGTTGCATTAAGTTTCATCACATAAGGATTGTACCCATTAAAGATATACGGAAATGTATAGTTGCCGAAAGAAACATTATTATTAAATACTGTTGAGCCGTTTTGATTATAAATATAGTAATACCCCGTTATGTAGATATCAGAGGTATTGGGGTCTTTCACAATATCGAAAACACTGTTATCATCAGGCATATTAGCAGGATTATTAGACATGGTGAATTCTTTTCTCCACAGTTCAGTACCTGGCTAGGGACTATTCTTTCCCTGAAAAGCCAATAAATACCCATCTTCTGTAAAGGGAGTTCCTGAATAGGAAAAATTGGAATAGGAAAAATTTCCATATTCCATTCTTTTTCCTGCCAGATAATACATGTCCAATACTTCATCAAATACCAGATTCACTTTACCCTCGCCTAATCCCTGAGTGATAGATCCTGTTATCGGCAGTACCAAGGGGTTGAGTTCCGGAGTCATATTTCCGTTGTCATAAGCGAACTTCACCAGATAGTACTGGTAAGAATCCGTAAAGGAAGCAGGTACGGTAATCGTGCCATTCAGATGGCTACCGGCTTTAAACCCCAGAATGGCATGGATGTTTTTGGAAGAGTCCATGGTGAAGATAGCAGAATCTGCATTTCGCAGGGGCCACGTCACATCTCCCTGTAACTCCTTATGCCACTCCAAAGCCCCATTGTTGGTCTTGTATTTAAGCAGATACGCAGTTTTTAATGCTGGATCGACCACAGTTGGGCTGGAAGAAGGGGTAGTGAGCAAAGGTAAAGTCACCTGATCATCAAGATGAATGGGTATCGGTGACGGATCCGTGCTCTGATTGGTTGTTGTCAAACTGGTCATCAGATATAATCCTCCATTGTTATCCAGTTCAATATTCCATCCATATTCTAATGATAATCGTCCACCTATGGTTTTAGTCCACCGCAGATTTCCCTGACAATCGGTGGAAAACAGGAATAAATCTTGCTTATCATAATTAGGCACTGGAGCGCCATTAAGGGTCGGGCTTCCTGGATTAATGGTGGCCAGATAGTAGTAATTGTTATCACTGTCCACTTCGATATCTCGGATGCTTTCGTCATTAGTATAAGAGAATCCTGCAGCAAAGGAGCCGTTTGATCCTCCTCCGTATTGAGTTGAGACAAATCTTAACCGAGTCACCACCACTGTCTTTGTCATGCTGTAAGCATCTATTAGGAAATCCGCACAAAAATCCCGGAACATTTTACCCCCGCCCTAAAAGGAGCTGTTCCGGGATTTTTTCGTCTATTGAAGAAGCAGTTACGAAAGAACAAACCCTCTCTCAGGCTCAGCCCGTCGAAGCCTTCCTTTTGCATCAGCAAATTTGCAAATGCGCTCCTTTTAAACAATTAACCAATTAACCAATTAATCAATTAACCTATTTCTTCACTACTTTCCCAGCCGTAGCAAAACCATCACCCTGCACTTTCACATAATACACTCCGGTGGCAACACTACTCATATCAATGGTATAGTTTCCGGTGAATGTACCCTGCTTCATCAACCTGCCTTCTGCGGTGATGACTTCGTAGGAAGTAAGTTTTTCTTTGGTTTTAATATGAAGAACATCACTTACCGGATTCGGGTAGAAAACCACATCCGTTTGCTTGACCGGGGTTTCTGCTGTGTTCATCTGGGAGCAGGCGGATTTAGCGAGCTTGGCTACGAAAAAGTTGGTTTTATCTACAATAGGGCTGGTGATGGTAGGAATCCCATCATTGGGATCTGTAAATAACTCATGTTGGAAAAACCCTCCTAACAGATAATTCCCGTCATTATCCACTGCAATGGAAGTGAACTCATCCTGATAACCGTAGCCGGAACTTATTTTATGAAAACCTACAATATTGCCGTTGTCTTTATTCAAGCGGATCAGCAGCGGGCTGTTTTTATCATTGTGCGGCATATTCATGGAATAGTTATCCCATTTTTCTATAAATGCCCCCTTAGCGAAGGCTATTTCGTTGCCATTTTGGGCTATCTTTGACCTCTCACTAGGAAGTCCTAATGCTGTAAATCCATGATCTATTCCCGTAGATATTTTTCTCCAGAGGATATCTCCGTTCTGGTTCAGCTTCATCACAAAGGGAATTTGGCCTTGATCATTAGAAGTCATAAGATCATTTCCGAAAACAGTGGGAGAAACATCCCACCTGTCAAACCATCCTGATATAAAAATATTGTTTGAATTTTCTTCTTGTATTATGCCATGTATTTTAAAGAGAGGTTGGACATAGTTTTGTGGAATAGTCCATTTAAATTCTTTGCTCCACGCCAGTTGTCCGGTAGTGCCGTTAAAGGCTATAATGTAGCCATCACCTTGAAAATCTGTATTTCCATAAGATAAAGGCACCATGTAATTGTTTATTGCCATGCTTCTTACACCTGCGATATAAAAAGTGTTTAAAGATTCATTATAAAGCAGGCTAACAGTACCATTTTCAACACCATTAGTAATATAACCAGTAATGGGAAGTGCGATTGGATTTTGCTGCGGCACCATAGTGCCGTTCTGGTAATCAAATCTGACCAGATAATATTTGATGATATTGGGGTAATTGGGCGGCACGGTTATTAAACCGTCCAGATGGGTGCCCTCTTGAAAACCTAATATGGCGTGAATATTATTGTTGCTGTCCATCGTCCACACCTGATTGTCTGCAAATTTAGTATCAAAAGTAGGTATTCCCTGCAAGGATTTTTTCCATTCCAGAGCACCGGTGGCAGTGCTGTATTTCAGTAAGAATGCCGACCGGAAGCCCTCATCAGGAGTATTGCCATAAGGATAGTTGAGTTGGATTTTGGGCAGCACCACATTGTCGTCCAGATGGACCTGCGTAAAATGGGGGGGAGCGTCTATATCCACTCTATTGATTACATAAAACATCATGTACAGCCCTCCGTTATTGTCCACGCTTATTTTCCACGCCTGCTCGAAATCCTGATAACCTCCGATGGTTTTTGTCCACCTTAGGTTTCCGTTACAGTCTAAGGAATAGAGGAGTAAATCCTTATCGTGATAGTGGGTAACGGGTACCCCGCCCACCTGGGGGTTATTGGGATAGAGCGTGGTCAGGTAATAGCTGTTGTTGTTATTATCCACCACAATATCTCTGATCATTTCATCTTTGCTAAAATTTAGCCCGCTACCATAAGATCCGACATATCCCCCTCCAGTTTTAGCCCATTGCCAGTTATACGTCTGCGCCGGCATCAAAGAGGGCAAAAATATAAAGATGGCAAAAAAGTATACTATTTTTTTCATAAGTAAAATTTTCAGTTAAAATTAATCATTTTATGGGAAACATAAAATGGAAATAAAAAACCACAGGCTGCCCCTTCTAAGGTCAACCTGTGGTCAATTAAATAATAGTTTATTCTTTCAGCAGTTTTCCCTGCAATGGTTTATCAGGAGCGACTACTGTAACAATATATACCCCCTGCAGCCAGCCGGAAGTGTCAAACTGCACCTCGCCTGCTGCATTTTTCAGGTCTTTTCTGAACTTCACATTGCCCATGGCATCATGAACCAGCAACATGCTGGCTTTTGCTTGCGGATGGCCGGTATTGTAACGTACGGTCACCATCGACCTCGCCGGATTGGGCGACATCGTAAAGGAAGGCGGCAGGGTTTTCACCGGTGGGTTTTTGATTCCCCGCATGGCACTAAAATCCAGATCATACATTACTTCACAGTCGATGGCGGTGAATACGATGGTGTCATTTCCTCCGCTGAAACCGTTAGCCGGATAGAAGACCAGCGGGTTGGCGTAGAAATCATAGCTTCCGCCTGCCGGAATGGTAATGGTATTCGGCAGATACACCCCATATCCGTTCATGCTGGTAATGGTAAAGGTCACCGAAGTACTTCCAAAGTTGTGGATAATACCATGAAGCAGATAATATCCGTCATATTTTTCGATCTTCTCGATATGCGACTCAATGCGACACTCGTATCGGATCTTGCACTTGGAAGGATCCGGGTTCAGGGTAGCGGTACCGGAGGTAAACTGGCAGTAACCGTTATCGATCATCAGCTGATAGTTCCCCGCCTGTTGTGGCCAGAAAGGATAAATAAAGCCCGGGCCGTCCTGCTGACTGTTGCCGAAATATTGCCACTCGTGGTTAATGTAATCCCCCAGTGGGCCTACAATATAACCGTCACCCAGACAAACGTCATAACATCCTGTCGGGAAGATCCACATCAGGCTCTCCAGATCATGGGGAACCATGATTTCTGAACTCACGGTACAGCCCGAGGGAGCGGTGTGGGTTACCTGATACAGCCCGCCGTGGTAGACGGTAATGGCAGTGCCACTCTGGCCGTTGCTCCAGTTGTACTGGCCTGCCTGCGGATTCTGAATGGTCAGTTCAACACTGTACGGTGTGGAACTCATCGGATCAGGGCACTGAATATGCATTCCGACGTCCGGATAATCCTGAGGCTGGCTGACCGTGATGGTAAAGCTGACGGAGGTGTCACACCCCGGATCGGCGGTACGCCGTACATGGAACGTGTACGTATAGGTTCCTGCGGTGTTCAGCGTGCCTGTAGGAATCTGGGTAGGCGTCGCTGCGCTCCATGGATGGAGAACAGTCGTGGTTCCGTTATGCAGCAGGGTCCATTGGTATTCCAGATTAGGTTCTGTGACAATGCCGTACAGGGTAGTGCCTTGCCCGCGACAAAGGTTGGCTTTGCCTGCGATATTGGCGTAAGGAACGGGTTTAATGGTGACCGGAACGGCTTGGTTAGCCATGCCTATATCCTGACAATCATTGGCGTTCAGCAGAATCGGCCAATAATTTCCCGACTGCGTGGGCGTAAAACTCTGGGTATTGGGCGCACCCGGTACCGGTTGATCGCCGTTCATCCAGATGTAACCGGATGGTGAAGGAGCTCCGGGAGTTGAATTATTGTACGTGATCACTGGTTGTACGGTACTTGTTTCACAAAGAGTGTAACCCGTCGGCGGACTAAGTATACCCGAAAATTCGGCTTTTACCACCTGGATATTGCCGAGGTCGTGGGTAAAAACACATCCTAATGGGGTACTTACTGTAAGAGAGATACTTGTTGTTGTATTGCTGTTAATGGTTATTTGTTGTTGCCCGCTTGTCGCATACACTCCCGTATTGCTAAATCCAATATAATAGGAATTCGCAGGATCATATCCCGGGATATTCACGGTGATGACATTTTCTGAACACACCGCTCCTCCTGTCGGATCCGGGGATAGGGTAAAGTTCATGTCAGGCATTGCCGGCAGCGTAATGCTTTCGGTAATGCTGCAGGGCAATAAGCCCGGCGAAGTGAGCGTCAGGGTCAGCTGATACGTCTGTCCCGGTGTCAGGCCGCTGAACGTGGCACTTTGCCCGCTGCCGTTCTGTGGTGGCTGTCCGCCTCCGGTCAGCTGGTAACTGTACGTTACCGCATTAGCTGACACCCCGAAAAGCGAGGAGATATTATGGGCGGTCAGTGAATAGGTGCTCGGGTTCACGCTGCCGGTGCATCCGATCACATATTTCAACTTAGGCTGGTAAGGTTTGATGACCTGTGCAGTGCTGATCAGCACACAACTGCCGTAAGTAGCTTCCACCTGCACCACATTGACTCCTGCAAGGGTAGTGGTAATGGAATTGGTGGTTCCGGTGCCCGGTACTACATTGCCGTTCAGCTTCCAGACAATGCTGTTGGGAGTGGTAGTAAAAGTCACCTGTGCATTGATGGAATTGCAGGAACTGAGTGAAGCGGTTACCGCTAGATTAGGATTGGGAGTCACGGTACATCCTCCGGTAGAACCGCAGTCCTG
>JAEWZX010000042.1 GCA_023394965.1 Pseudomonadota bacterium
TTCGGTCGCCTCAAGGACTGGCGCCGCGTCGCAACCCGCTACGACCGCTGCCCAACCGTCTTCTTCTCGGCCCTCGCTCTCGCCGCCACTGTGCTCTTCTGGCTGTAATCAGTGAGTCCTGAGCCTACCCAGATCAGCACATCGGCGTCCCAGATGGTGGCCATGCCATGTTCGGCGGTCGCTTCGACCAGAATGGCGACCTCGCCCATGCGAAAGTCGATCGGCTTCACGCGCTTCGACTTGGCGAGGCTGAAGAAAGGCCAGGCCATCAGATCCTGTGCATCGCGCGCGGCGATGTCGCTGCCGGCGCCAACGAAAAGGTCGAGCTGCCCGGCCTCGCCGTCCGATGTCCTCAAGGAGCGCATCGTACCGCCTCAGCGCCGGACCGGACCGGTGTAGCCGTCGATCCGCTTGGCAGGATGAACGATGCCCCTGCCCGGATCGCTGGTCGAACGCCGGAGACCCTGCTCGGCCCAGGCGTCGAGATCTTCGCACCGGTAAACGATGCGGCCGCCGAGCTTGTGGTAGACCGGCCCTGTTCCATAGCATCTGTGCTTTTCGAGCGTGCGCGGCGAAAGCCCCAGATGCACCGCGGCATCGGGGGTGCGCAGGTAACGGGGACGGACCGGATCGGGAACGGCGGACATATTCTGAGCTCCACAAGGCTTGGGTAGCTGCGGCTAACTGCCGCTGATTGCAGAGGGTGATGGAGCATGCTTTGGCAATGGGGGGAGCGACACAATGGTGCGTTCGGATTTGTCGCCCCTACCGGTCGTGGGCTCGGCAAGATTGAGGGGGGGCGACAACCGTGCAGAGCCCGACGCTATTGCGCCGCCCGGCAGGCTTTCGGCTGCAATGCCGAAAGGCCCGAAAGAGTAGGCGCACCTGCGAGAGAGGCAGCGGTCAAGGGCCTGTGGGAAGCAAGGCAAGCGGGGCATGTCGCGGTCGTAGCTTCCCGCTCGCCCGACCCGCTGCCGGTTCGCAAGTGCGTGCGGGGCCCCGGAACGCATAATGCCGCACCCTCAGGAGCGCATCGCCGGATGCGCGGGACAGAGTGCGTCCCCAGCCCCGCTCCAAACACCCACGAAGGCCAGTGGTCCAAGATGATATTTGGAGAAACACCGGCTTCCCCGGGATCGACATCTTGACCCTGAAGCCCGGCCACCGAGACACACGAAAAAGGGCAGGAACCGCTGCTGGTCCCTGCCCTGCCGGATGACTCAGAATTCGTCGAGCATTCCGCCATGGACGGTATGAACGACCCGGATCGCAAGATGCGGGGGCAGCGCATTGTAGTCGCCTTCGTCGACCGCGCGATATCCGATCTCGTCATCCTCGATGACATGCTGGTCGAAGAAGCTGTGCAAGGCCCGTTGCTCAGCTGTTTCCAGAGCCTCGAAATAGTTGCGCGAAGGCAGTGTGCATTTCGTGAAATAGGTCATGATAATCCTCCTGAAATCTGTCGCGAGACGACAGGAGGTTGGCCGATGGGCCCGGGCAGACCGGGTCACAGGATCGCCTGACAGGGCGACCGCGAAGCGGCGCAGGGGGAAACGGTTTTGTCCGGTGCCGGATGCAATCCGGCGGCGGACAAAATGGTGGGGCCCCTGCCGTCCTTGATGCGGGCGGCGCGGGACCATCATGCTGGAAATGCGGTAAGCCAGGCCAATCCAGTCCACCTCAAACGACCGTTTCAGATGATCGCTGCCATAATGGGTCGGGCCCTCCGGGCAGCGCCTGGCTATTCCCCGGAGAAAAGACCGAGCGAAAGGACGTGTGAACAGCGAAAGAGGCCCTGCCGTTTCCGGCAGAGCCTCCTTTGGCTGGTTCGATGGCGCCGGATCAGTCGATCGGAGGGGCGTCCTGGTTGTCGCCGCCATTGGCCCGCGAGAGGAAATCGACCTTGTCGGCAAGGATCTCCGAGCCATACCGCGTCACACCGTCCTGGTCTTCCCACTGCGTGTAGTGGATACGGCCCTGGACCGAGACCAGCTGGCCTTTCGAGCAATACTGACCGACGGTCTTGGCGAGGCCGTTGAAGCAGGTCACACGGTGGAATTCGCTGTCCTTGGCGGTGTAGCCGTTCTCGTCCTTGTAGGTCTTGCCGTCCTTGTCGCGTGCAGGACGATCGGTGACGACAGTGATCCCGGTAACGCTGGTTCCGCCCTTGGTTTCGCGGGTGTCCGGATCGCGGGCGATACGGCCGGTGAGGATTGCGATATTGGTCATGAGATAAGTTCCTTCAGTTCCTCAAACCGGAGACCATCTCCGGCTTGCGAACATCCAGAAGAAGCAGGGCATGGGAGGACTGCACCGCAGGCCTGAAGGGCCGAAGGGAAACCTGTTCATGACGGGGGGTGCGGGCAGGCGGCGAAGCCGCCAACACGGCCGGAAAGGAACGGGTTGCGGCTCCTCAGCTGACCTGGTTCAGGACTGTTCGCGACAAAAGCCGGATGGGTATCGGGTGCGGGTCTGAAGGTGCCAAGACCCTGCTGCAATCAGCTTACCTCATTGCCTTCCGATACCGCCAGGAGATCCATGAAGTTGCGGGCTGCTTCCCGGTCTTCCTCGTTCTCGAAGGCCACGTCGAGGTCGGGGGCAGACCCGAGCAGGTAGAGCATGGCCCACAGGGCAAAGCGTTTTCCCCGGTCCTGCTCCAGACCGAGATCGACCTGGCATCGCTCGATCCCCGAGGCCAAGGTTTCTGCGCCAACCGCTCCAGGATCGGCAGTGCCAAAATAGCGCATGAGAAGCGTATCGAGGTCCATCGCACTCTTTTCGGATCATCGGTCGGGCCGCGGCGAGGAAGGCCAGCATTCGTGGCCCGGTCAAGCGTCGCTCAATCAGCGGTGGGTTGCTCGCGAAGCCGCCGGGCGCGCTCGACGAAGTGCTCCATCTGGGTGGCGGCATGCAGGGTAAGCGGATGCGGCTTCGCATCGGCACGCGGGGATATGAATTCCGCGATTTCTTCGATTGCTGCAAGCTGATCGGCGCTGGCCTTCGACAGAAGGCCGAGCACCATGTTCTCAAGGGCGATCACCCTGATGCGCAATTGGATGATCTCGGCATCGGAAAGTGGCGGAATATCCCATTTCTCGCAGTCGGCAGCGAGCGCTTCCTGCGGCCCGCAGGGCAATGCCCCGCCTTCGTCTTCCCAGCGCGACAGCGCCCCGGCTTTTCCCGTTTCCGACATATGCGGTTCCTTTCATAACCAACGAGGCGATCGTCTGCACGCTGCTCACATAACACAAAGCCCTACCGGGATGCGCTTGGCACGGCGACAGCGAAGCCGGGCAAACGGAACCCCGCGCGTCGGGTTGGTCTTCACGCGTGGTTCCTGAACGACCCCTTGGGGGCACCTGCGACCCGCAGGGCGTCGGGGGGAGGCGGGGCCGTCCTTTCCTGATCTTGCGTTGTTCGTTGCGATTTCTTGCCGAGGGTCTCTCCTGAATAGCCGTGTCACCGGGAAACGCGTCCGATCACATGCCTTCCATGTCGTGATCGGCCATCGAGGACATGTTATGGCCCGCATGGGGATCGGCGGGCGGGGCCGCCTCGCTCGCGGGTTGCGTGCCCGCTGCTGGCGCTGCGGGTTTGGCAGTTGCGCGTGATGCGGGAGAGGCAGCAGGCCGTGAGGCGGTCGGCGCGGCGCCATTTGTCGAAAGAGCGTCCTGCCGCGCAGTCGCTGCCTCATCTTCGGAGGGAGAGGCTGCCGGATCGGCGAGGCCCGGCTCGGGTGCCGTGCCAGCCACCACCGCAGCTTCGCCCATAGGCGAAACCTCGGTGATCGGTGTGCTCTCCTGCGCCTCGTCGCAAGCAGCAAGAGCGGACATCAAGGGCGCGATCGCGAGAACCCCGAACGCTGCATTCAATCTGGAAGTACGCATGCTTTTCAACTCCTTCAGAGCCAGGAAATACCGAGGTGGTTCGGTCCATGCGCGAGCTCGCCGCCAAGGAAGCCCTGGATGAGAACGAGTGCCGCCATGGAGAAGATCGAGGCGCGCAACCATGCGCGGCTCTGGCTCGGCCTGCTCGCGAGATAGGCCATCGCAATACCGAGACCCGCGATCAGCATACCGTTCCATCGATGCACCTGCATGACAGTGTCGCCGCCGAACCACAGGCCGGTGTGAATCCATCCGAACAGGACTGCGACGACCGCGCCGATGGCCCCGCCGTAGACAAGCACGCGCACCGCACTTTCCAGGCCCGCTCCTTCCCGGCGCATCACGAACAATTCGGTGGCCGCCGCCATGAGAAACAAGGCGATCGGGAAATGGATCGTTGCCGGATGCAGCTTCTTCAGTACGGCCATGACGCCGGCTTCGCCCTCATCCGCATGGCCACCGGCCTCGTCATGACCTCCGCCCGCTTCATCGTGCGCGCCGGAGGACTCGCCAGCATCCGCAGTCTCGCCCATCTGCGCCATGGCCGCCTGGTCGTGCACATCGCCATTGGTGGCAGCAGGCGCGGCGCTCGCCTCTTCGCCGTGCTTTTCGTCGCCATGAGCCTGAACGGGTCCGACGAAGAGCAGGCTTGCGGCGAGCAGCGCCAGAAATGAGGGGGCTTTCATGTCTCGTATGTCTCCCGGTCCGGCAGTTGCAGTGCGACCTATGTGCCTGATACGCACGGCAGCCGCCTGCCCCTCACATTAATTTGATGATATTGGCGCGACAGAAGAGCGTCCGCCGTATCACGTCTGATGGCGGCACCATCGCGATCGTCGAACGCAGTCGGCTCCTGGCCCCGTTCGGCCTGGCGAACGGGGGTAAGGCGTTCGCCCATGCACATTAGCCCCATGGGCTCAGGCGAGCTTGCTCTTCTTTGCGCGGCGGCGCAGCCTCGGCATCCGGTTCGCCAGCAGGACGAAACCCGACAGGGCTATGATTGTGCCGCCAATGCCGAACAGCAGCAGCCACCAACTGTTGATGCGATCGCGCTCGGTCCAATCCATGATGTGGAGGCCCCAGATGAAATCGAACAGGCGCCATGTATCGCTGCGCGCCGCCCCGAGCGTGCCGCTGCTGGCATCGATGTAGATGCGCGTCGAAGCCTCGTCAGCATAGGTGACCTGCCAGGCCGGAAATGGTCCGCGAAACTCGGTTCCCACCGGTTCGTGAACGAGCCGCGCGCCTTCGATCGTCGTGCGCGGCCCGGTCCATGCGCGCAACGCGATGGATCTTGCCGTCGCAGCAGAGATGGGGGAGAGTTTGCGCCCTGTCACCGGATCGTGGAGGCTCACGCTACCGTCAACCTTGCGGACCTCGGTCACGGCATCGCCGTCGAGCGAACGTGTCGTTACCGCTGCAAGAGTACCGTCATTTGCGACCCAGGTCGGGAGCGGGGCATCGGCGGGCAGCGCCTCTTGTTCACGCGAAACGACATGTTCGGAGCGAACTTCTTCCAGGTCGAGAAACGACATGAGGGCGCCGGTTCCCATCCACAAGAGAACCTGGACACCGACGAAAATCGCCAGCCATTTGTGGATCTTGCTGCCGAGCACATGCAGGCGCAGCTTCACCGACGGCGTTGCCAACCGGTGCTACCTCTTCGAAAGCCGTAATCAGTTGCGCGGCGCGCGCGACGAGGAATGGTACTGGACGATTCTCCACCCGTCCGCATCGTGAGCAAGCACCGATGTCGCCACGCCGTCGCGCTCGATCACCCGGCCATCGCTAAGTTCGATGCGATAGCCATACGTCTCATAGGCATGGGCCATGTGCCCCATCCGGGTGACGGTCAGCGTGGGGTCGGTAAAGGTGAAGCTCACAATCGCGTCGAGCTCGGGGCCCAAATGATGCTCCATGTAATTGGCAAAGTTTCCTTCGGCCTTGCCATTCTCGAAGATCGCCGAGTCCTCGGCGAAGAGCGCGCGCATTGCCTGCGCGTCGCGCGCTTCAAGAGCCGTGCGATAGGCCTTGAGGGTTTCTTCAGCGCCCGCGACATCGTCCGCCGAAGCGTCCATCGCGTGCATCTGATGGTTCGCATGGGAAGAGTGGTCCATCTGCTGCGCGAAGGCTGGCAGCGGTATCAGCGTGGCAACAAGCGCAGTCGCCGCGATGCGCGTCAAAGTCTTGGTCATAGAAGTTCTATCCTTTTTGAAATTTCAGAACCAGAATCGCACACCGACGACATAATTGGTGACGCTCGGATCCTCTCCGGCGGCCCGCGCAAAATCCGCGCTGTCGCCGATGCGCCATTCCTGGGAAACGCCGACATAGGGTGCGAATTCGCGTGCGAACTCGTAGCGTAGACGCAGGCCCGCCTCGATCCGATCAAGACCGGCACCGATGCCCAGCTCGGGAATGTCCTGCGCAGAAAGCGCGAGTTCGGCTCTCGGTTGGAGGATCAACCGCTGCGTGATGCGCTGGTCGAGTTCGCCCTCGATCCGCGCGGTCACATCGCCCTTGGTGGAGACGAAGGCCGCGGCATCGACCTCGAACTGGTAAGGCGCGATCCCTTGGATACCGATAACCGCGTGCGTGCGTTCCGGACCGGTCAGGTCCTGGCGAACACCCGTCTGGAAATCGAAGAAGGGCGCAATGGCGCGGCTCCAGAGCGCCTGGACCTCGGCGCCTTCTATGGGTTCGCCGAAGCTGCCCTCACCCTCGGACTTGAACCAGAATTTGTCGATGTCGCCGCCATAATATCCCTGGATGTCCCACAGATATCCATCCTTCCCCTCGCGGGCGCGGTACTCGAGCCGGTCGCCCTGAAACCAGAAGCGCATTCCTCCGTCGGTCTCGCGGACAAGTTCGCGGCGCGCTTCGTTCATGGCTTCCTCGCCCCAGATGGCGACCGCCGCGCGCGCTGGGCCGCTCCCTGCTTCTGGAGGAGGCGGCAGCAGCGGGATATCATCGTCCGAGCCCATCTGCATCGCCGAATGGTCCATGCCCTGCATGTCCTGTGAAGGCGTCTGCCCATGGTTCATCTGGCTGTGATCCATCTGCCCATGGTCCATCGACGAACTGGCTTCCGCCTGTCCCATCTCGCCGTGATTCATCTGCGAATGATCCATCGCGCCTTCGGCAGGCTTGCTCTGCGGCATCGAGCCGTGATCCATTCCTTCATGACTTTCGGGCGATGCCTGTGGACGGGCAGCGCCCATCGGCATCGTCATCCCCGAATGACCGTCCTGAGCGGTCATCGAACCATGATCCATGGCCATGTGATCCATCTCGGAGTGATCCATGGCGGCTTCAGGCTGAGCAGCCGGTTCGCATGCTCCATCTGCTACGGGATGCCCCATTGCGCGATGGCGCTCGGCTTCTAGTTCGCACTTCGTCTTCGCGTCAGACTGCGCCTCGACACTCTGCTGCGGTTCCGTCGGCGAATGACCGGCATGCTGTGCCGCCGCGGGGGAGGCGAGAACTGAGCCGGCTGCGACCGATGCGAGCAGGCTGACCATACGAATTTTCATGCTTCGCTCCCGTCGGGATTGGCGACCGTGACGATCTGAAACATCCCGGCATGCATGTGGTAGAGAAGGTGACAGTGGAAGGCCCAGTCGCCCGGCTCGTCCGCCGTCAAATCGAACTGCGCGCTGCCACCCGGTTGCAGGATTACCGTGTGCTTGAGCGGTTGACGATCGGCCGGCGCGCCATTGACCAGCTCGAAGAAGTGCCCGTGCAAGTGGATCGGATGCGCCATCATCGTGTCGTTGACGAGCTTCACGCGCACGCGCTCGTTATAGGCGAAACGGATCGGCTCGTCGGAGACGGCGGAGAACTTCTTGCCGTCGAACGACCACATGTAGCGCTCCATATTTCCGGTCAGATGAATTTCCATTCGCCGTGACGGCGTGCGGCCCTCGCGGTGCGGCGTCAGAGCGCGCAGCTTGCGATAGTCGAGCGTGCGATGCGGCACATCGGCGAGACCGACGCCGGGATCGCCCATACGGTCGACCGGGTTCATCGAGACCATGTCGAGACCGGGACCGACCTTCACATCGGGTGGCAGGAGCGAGGTATCGCGCATCTGCATGCCCGACATTCCGGCCATGCCTGCCATCTCGGATTGGCCGGACGAACCATGGTCCATCCCCGCCATGTCGCCGCCACTTCCATGGTCCATACCCGACATGCCGGCATCGCCAGACGAGCCGTGGTCCATGCCGCTCATGCCCATGTCGGCCATGGTCAGGAGCGGCGGATCGCGCAGCGGCGGAATGGCGGCGCGCGCGCCGGGTGCGCTCGCGAGTGTGGCAATACCCATGCCCGAGCGGTCCATCGACTCAGCGACCAGCGTGTAGGCCTGTTGCGCGCCCGGCGTCACGACGACGTCATAGGTCTCGGCCACGCCGATCTGGAACTCGTCGACCTCAACCGGCTCGACGTTCTGCCCGTCCGCCTGAACGATGGTCATCGGCAGGCCGGGAATGCGAATATTGAAGAAGGTCATGGCGCCGGCATTGATGAAGCGCAGCCGCACGCGTTCGCCCGGGCGGAAGAGGTATTCCAGATTGTCGAGCGGGCCATGGCCGTTCAGAAGATAGGTATAAGCCGCGCTCGACACGTCGAGGATGTCCGTCGGCATCATGCGCATTTTCGCCCACATCCGGCGATCCTCGCCCGAAAGCGGGTAATCGTCGGTCCAGGTGTTCTGGTTGTAGTTGAAGTAGCCTTCGCCCTTCTTGAGCTTGTCGAAAATCGTGTGGGGCGACATTTCGCTGAATTCGCTCAGCACCACGATATATTCGCGGTCGGCCTGGACCGGATCGGGTCCGGCGGGGTCGATCACGATCGCGCCGTAATGCCCGGCCTGTTCCTGGAGGCCGCTATGCGAGTGCCACCAGTAGGTGCCCGACTGACGAACCGGAAATTCGGCGGTGAAGGTCTCTCCCGGTTTGACGCCTGGGAAGCTCACGCCGGGTACGCCGTCTAGCTCGAACGGCACGAGCAATCCGTGCCAGTGTATCGAGGTATCTTCCTCGAGCTGGTTATGGACATTGAGCCGGACGGTCGTGCCTTCCTGCAATCGCAACAGCGGACCGGGGATCGTGCCATTGACGGCGATCGCGCCGCCGCGCCTGTTGCCGGTCGCGAAGGCCGATCGGGCAACGGTGAGGTCGATATTGGGGCCGGATATCTCGTCCAGCCCCTTGCGGGCGTTACCGGCGAGGATGTCCGCGCCCCGTGCCCAGGCAGGCATCGCCCCGGCAAGGCCGAGCAGACCCATTCCTCCTGCTCCGGCTCCGAGAAACTTGCGTCGATTGACGGCGATCATAAAGGGCTCCTGACTTGGCGTTTACCGTTACTTACTACTTACGCGCGCGCCCAGCCAACCCCTCAAAGTTTTTCGAAGCGCTCCTTCAGCCTGTTGCGCGCGCGATATACGCGGGTTTCGATCGCCTTTTCGGTCGTTCCGAGAAGATCGGCCGCCTCGGCCTGGCTACGCCCCTCGATGGTCACGAGCACAAGCGCTTCGCGCAGCCTTACAGGCATTCGCGCGATCTCGGCCTGAACGAGATTGAGCTCTTCCCTGGAAACGGCCAACGCTTCAGGACCAGGCAAATCGTCGGCGATGGAATGGAGTTCGTCATCACCCGACAGTCCGAAAAAGCCCGCGACCTTGCGCCTGCGCAAACGGTCCCGGCAGCGGTTGAGGACGACGGTTGTCAGATAGGGTCCGATCGGCTTGTCCGGATCAAGCCGATGGCGCGTCAGCCACACCGAAGCGAGGCTGTCCTGAACAACGTCCTCGGCCTGAGAAGGAGAGGAAAGCATGCGTGTCCCGAGCGCGAGAAGCCGACCAGTTTCATGCTCGACGAGTTGGCTGAAAGCCCGCTTGTTTCCAGCCCTCGCCTGCGAAACAAGGGCCTCATCCGGATTGTCGCCCGCCCCCGACATGGCGCTTCAGTCGCGAGGGTCGCGGGTCAAGGCGTCGGAGACCTTGCGGTCGAACTGGCGTTGCTGCTCGGGTTCGAGAATTTCGCGCATGTCGAAGACATGGCGCACCGTTGCTTTCTGCAGATCGCCCATGCGTGCATGCACCTCGTCGATCGCGGCCGAGACCTCGGGACCGTACTCATGCTCGGTTTCCATCGCCTGGGCGAGCCGGGCATTGGCTGCACGCGCCGATCCTTCGAGCCGTGCCCTTTCGACAGCGAAACGAGCCTCGAGCGCATCGAGACGCTGCTCCTGGTCGGCCGTCAGGGTGAGTTCGTCGTGCACGAAATCGTGGAGGCCGGAGCCAGCCTCGTGATTGGCCCAGCGGTCCGCGGCAATCGCGCCGAGGCATCCTGCAAGTGCTGCGAGAAGCACCGCGAGAACGATATGCGTCGTCTTCAAACCCTATTGCTCCACATGGAGGAGCGCCGATGGGGACAGCTGTTCGCCGAGGATAAGACTCTCGCCAAATGACGCGGAAGACGTGCCATAGCCGCCGGGCCAACCGCTCGTTCCGGCGCCAGCTCCAAGCCCGACGACGAACAGACCGACGAACAGAGCCGTCCGGCGGCGTCGGTCGGCGATTTCGCCAAGCTGTCCGGCGCGCTGCCAAACGCCATCCATGAAGTCGGCGGGGACCTCGCTGGTGCCGGTGGCGGAAAGGGTTCCGAGCACCGCATCAAGAGAGTGATTGTCACGCATCCGAAAAACTCCTGTGGGTTGCACGTGTCCTATACGCGCTCGCCTGCACAATCCCTTAAACTTCTTTTTTTGAGGGAATGTCCACCACCATACGTAATCGAGACGGGTCTGTCAGAATCGGGTCGAACCCGGGATGAATGGAAACCAACTCGTGAGCAATATCACCGCACCTGAAGATCACGGCGAATTTACGCCTCTTCTTGGCAAGAGCTTTCTGACGCCGCTTTACGACCGGGCGATCGGTCTGTTCACCCGCGAACATCTCTGGCGCCAAAGGATTGTCGAAGAGCTGCACCTTGTCCCCGGCGACCGGGTGATCGATGTTGGCAGCGGAACCGGCACTCTTCTCAAGGCCTTGATGACGGATTGTCCGGAAGCGGGTCTGATCGGTGTCGAACCCGACCCGGATGCGCTCGCGCTTGCGCGGCGCAAGTTTGGCGCGGGAGCCGATCTCGTGAAATGGCACAATGGCTTTCTCGAAAGCCTCGAGCTACCCGCAGGGTGGCAGCCGAACAAGATCGTCAGCAGCCTCGTCCTGCACCAGGTCCCCTTGCGCAAGAAGCAGACAATCCTGGAAACCATCGAAAGCTTGCTCGTGCCAGGCGGAACCGTGTTGATCTCCGATTATATGAAGCAGGATAGCCCACTCATGCGGAGCCTCTTCCGGGCGACCGTCCAGTCTCTTGACGGCATAAGCGACACGCAGCCCAGCGCCGACGGCGAAGTCGAAAAACTGTTCGCCGAAATCTTCACCGAGCCATGCCTGCTCCAACGGTTCCCGACGGCAACCGGGACGATCTCGCTATGGCGCGGATACAAGAAAGGAATTGCACAATGAATTTGAAAAAGCCTTCGCTGCTCCGGCGATCGATTAGCGGCGCGGCCTTGCTCGTGCTGGCAGCCTGTTCGAACGTGGCTCAGGCAGCGACCTATACGATGTTCCGGGATCCAGGATGTGGGTGCTGTCTCAACTGGGCAGGCCATGTCGAAGACGGGATGAACACGAAGGTGGCATCGGTCGACAGCAACGACATGGCGGCGATCAAGACCGCGCGGGGCGTACCCCATGAGTTATGGTCATGCCATACGATGGAGGTCGATGGATACATCATCGAAGGTCACGTGCCTGCAGAAGCCGTCGCCAAGCTTTTGCGCGAACGGCCCGCCGGCGTTGCCGGCCTCGCGGTTCCGGGAATGCCTCTGGGATCGCCCGGCATGGAGGCCGGAAACCGGATCCAGCCTTACGACGTCATCGCCTTTGGCCCAACCGGACAGAGCGTCTTCGCGTCCTTTCCGTAAGGGGGTGAAGCCACTCCATGCGTCGGCATGAAAGGTTGCAGGCGATGAGGACTAATTGCGGGAAGCGACACAGAAGCCTGTCGAACTTCTCGCCGGGTCCGGGCTGGCTGCCCCCACAGTCCCGGACCCTTCCAATTTGTATGATTGCAGCACGCACGAAATAGGAGAAATGCGATAGTCAAAAGCTCGGTCAGAAATGCTGGATCTTTTTAAGGGGTGAACCTCTGCCCAACGTACTGCTTGTCGTGATGCTTCTCGGACGGGATGACATAGACAGGGGAAAGACTTGCAGACAGATGGCGACGATCAACATAGCGAGAATGCGGGCTCGATAACGTTGCTGGGCGGTGTCGCGATGGGGACCGGCGTCATGATTGGCGCAGGTATCTTCGCACTGACCGGCCAGATTGCCGAACTGGCTGGACCGTTATTTCCGCTTTCTTTCATAGTCGGCGCGCTGGTTACCTCGCTTGCCGCCTACAGCTACATCAAGATGTCGAACCGCTGGCCCTCCTCTGGCGGCATCGCGATGATCCTTCAGAAGGCTTACGGACCGGGCGTCGTTGCAGCATCGGCATCGCTCCTGATGGCGCTGTCGATGGTCATCAACGAAAGCCTGGTCGCTCGGACCTTCGCGACCTATGCCTTGCGGCCCTTTGGGCTCGAAAGCAGCGGCATTCTGGTCTCCGTCGCGGCACTGGCCCTCATCGTTTTCGCCTATTTCGTGAATGCTGCCGGCAACAAATCGGTCAGCGGGTTTTCGCTCATTATGTCGGCAATCAAGATCGGCGGCATCGCCCTGTTCGCAATTGCGGCGATCTGGGCCACCGGATTTTCAGGCGGTGCCTTCGCAGAGCCGGTCGCGCTTTCGGGCCTCGACGCGTTGCTCGCTTCGGTCGCTTTCTCGATCCTCGCTTTCAAGGGTTTCACCACCATCACCAACAGCGGCGGCGAAATCATCGATCCGCATCGGAATGTCGGCAGAACCATTATCATTTCGATCGCAGTATGCGTGGTCGTCTACCTTCTCGTCGCGGTGGCGGTCGGCGCCAGCCTCAGCACTTCAGAAATAGCCGAGGCGCGCGATTACTCTCTTGCGGCAGCTGCGCGCCCCGCGCTCGGAGAGCTTGGCTTCTATTTCACAGTCGCAATCGCGATCGCAGCCACGACCTCGGGTGTCATCGCCAGTGTTTTCGCCGTTTCGCGAATGCTGACGATGCTGACCGAGATGAAGATGATCCCGCATAGCCATTTCGGCATGAGCGGACCGATCCGCAGTCACATGCTGGTCTATACCGTAGTGATTGCCGGCACGCTCGCGGTCCTGTTCGATCTGTCGCGGATCGCTTCGCTCGGAGCATTTTTCTATCTCGTAATGGACATGCTTGTGCATTGGGGCGTGCTGCGCGGTTTGCGGGAAGAGATCGGTGCGCGTGCCTGGGTGCTATGGTCGGCACTCGTGGCGGACAGCGTAGTCCTGACAGCTTTTGCCTTCGCCAAGCTCAAAACCGACCCTGCGGTCGTCGCCTATGCGGTCGCAGGCATTGCCGCCGTTTTCATCGCCGAATGGTTCTATTTGTCCAGGCGTTCGCAAGCGATGGACTCCGCTTCAGAAAGACCGGCGGAAGAGAGGCGGTGACCCCGTTAGTAGAACACGAGCGCAAAGGCAGCGACCAAAAGCCGACGAGGATCGAGGCGCCAAGTTCGCGGATCAAAAGAAATTCAAGACGGAGCATATCGTGACGACTAAAACTGCCACCGTTTACCGAATGGTCATGCCGGACCACGTTTGTCCGTATGGATTGAAAACGGTCGATTTGCTCAAACGCGAAGGTTTCGAGGTGGACGACCACCATTTGAAAACGCGCGAGGAGACCGATGCGTTCAAAGAGCAGCATGGGGTAGAAACCACCCCCCAAACCTTCATCGGCGGGAAGCGCATCGGAGGTTACGACGATGTCCGTGAGCATGTCGGCAAGAAAAGAACGCAAGCCGGTGATGACGAGACCAGCTACCAGCCCGTCATTGCCATTTTCGGCGTCGCTTTCCTCCTGGGTCTGGCAATTAGCTGGTACGTTTTCGACACGATTTTCACGGTGGAAGCGGTCGAATGGTTTGTCAGCCTATCGATGGCCTTGCTCGCGATCCAGAAGTTGCAGGACGTGCGCAGCTTCTCGACCATGTTCCTCAACTACGATCTGCTGGCGCGACGCTGGGTACGATATGGATTTCTATATCCGTTCGGTGAGGGTTTGGCTGGAATATTAATGGTCGCGCACGCGCTTCCGATCGTCTCGGTTCCGGTATCGCTGTTCATAGGGACGGTCGGCGCGGTCAGCGTGTTCAAGGCGGTCTACATCGACAAGCGCGAGTTGAAATGCGCTTGCGTCGGCGGAAGCAGCAACGTGCCGCTCGGCTTCGTATCGTTGACCGAGAACCTGTTCATGATCGGTATGGGTCTTTGGATGGGTGCCAAGGCCCTGGGTTGGGTCTCGCTATGATTTGGGCACTGCTTCTCGGTTTCGCGCTGTTCGCGATCTCTCTCTACTTCCACATGTTGATGCTGCGCGGGGCGAAAGCCGTTTCTCCGCCAGGCAAGGACCCACGCCATTTCCGGCTGCTTGCAGGCTCCAGCCTCGTTCTTCTCAGCCATCTGGTCATCGCCGGCATATTCGCGGGCGGAATGTATCTCGCTTCCGTCTGGGGCCTTGGCGGGCTCGAGAAGGACGTCATCAACAGCTGGATGGATTATTACTACTTCGCGCTGATCACGATCTCGACGGTCGGTCTCGGCGATATTCTGCCCGCCGGGCACATGCGCGCCATTTCCGGCATCGCCGCCCTTACCGGGTTCCTGATGATCAGTTGCACCGCCCAATATGTCTATCAAACCATGAGCGAAAAGGAGAATTGATATGGCTGAAGCTAGGCACGATGCACACGAAAAAGGTGGAGGGGGCGGCAACTACTGGCGGTTCATGGCAATGGTATCGACCTCGACCGTGATCATGTTCTTCCTGATGTATGCCAACAGCTTCGACATGGACGACGTTTTCTGGAGCGAGACGCGCTTCTGGATGATGTTCGTCATGGGCGCGATGATGATGGTGGTCATGCTTCTCTTCATGTGGGGCATGTACAAGGACCGGACCAAGAACTTCATCATCTTGGGTGTCGGAGCCGTCGTCTTCGCGCTCGCGCTATGGCTCGTACGCAGCCAGACCACGGTGGACGATACCGAATACATGGCCGCGATGATCCCGCACCACTCGATCGCGATCATGACTAGCGAGAGGGCGAGCCTGAAGGATCCGCGGGTTCGCGAACTCGCGCAGGCCATCATCGTCGCGCAGCGGCGCGAGATCGCCGAGATGAAATATCTCATCCAGGACATCGAGGAAAACGGTCCGCGCACCGAAGAACGCCTGCCCGAGGAGATGCAGCAATGAACAAGATCGCAATCCTGACGCTTGCAGCCCTCCCTCTGGCGGCCTGCAACACCAATACCGCGGTCGGCAATGATCGCGAAGCACAGCTCGATCCCCCGGCAACTGCGGCGCCGATAGAGAGTGCTGCGAGCGCTCTTGCCAACCTCAGCCCGGGCCTCATGCTGCCCGAGACCATGAGCGACGCGGACCTCGCCACGCTGGGAGCCGAGAACACGTGTCAGTTTCGCCTGACTGAGGTCGCGTTTCCGTCGTTCGTCTACGACAACAGCGGTGGCGGCGCGATCAAGATCAACGGCAAGCTGATCCCTGTCACAGCAAGCGCCTCGGGTGAGTATGCGAATGGTGAGCTTCGTATCCGCACGCGCCTTCTCGATGACGAAGGAGACGCGGGCCTGCAGATGCAGGAACTCATCGTCGCCGGACCTCGGATGAAGGACGAGTTCGGGTTCTGGGGGTACACGACCTGCGGCAACAGCGAGGCGTGAACACGAGCGAGCGGGCGCCAGCGTGCGTCGGTGCCCGCTCCATGATCATGTTCGGCCCGGCACGCGCGGCCGAATTTATAATGAGGTGCTACAGTGGAAGCTGAGCCTGTGAGCGATGCAGCCCCCCTTGCGGTCTTCGGTGCCGGAGGAAAGACCGGCACGGAAATACTGCGCCATGCGGTTCACAAGGGCATCGAAGTTCGAGCGTTCGAGCACACCTTGCCCGAACCATCGGACCGGGTCGACAACGTCGAGTACCTCCAGTGCGATGTACTCAATGACGACTTCAGCAGCGAGCTCGAAGGTTGCCGTGCTGTTATTTCCGCACTCGGTATAGGATTTAGCCCATCCACGGCGATCGATCCGCCTCCGCTTTACACGGAGGGAACCCGCAGGCTTGTGGAAGCGATGTCGGCGACCGGCATTTCCCGGATCGTCGTGATATCGGCGGCGTTCGTAGAGCCGCAGCCCAGCGTTCCTGCATGGTTCGAGCTCACAGCAAGACCAGCCTTGCACAATATTCTCGAACAGATGCGCGCCATGGAAGATCTTCTGGAGCGCGCGAAAGGCCTGAAATGGACGGCTGCGCGACCGGGCTGGCTCCTCGACGAACCCTATACGGGTGAAGCCGTCATTACCGACGAGCGCCTTGCCCAAGATTGCTTTCGCTGCAGGCACGCCGACCTCGCGGCAGCGATGCTCGAATTCGTCTGCGAGAACACCTGGGTCAACGCTAAACCCGCTATCGCCCGGCCAGAAGAAGACCGCTTCGAGAACGTCTCGGCGCTCAAGGCCGAACTCGGGATCGACTAGATCGATGCGGACTTGCGGAAACATTCCAACAACGAGGTAAGATATGCTGCTTGAGAAGATAAAGACCCCCGGCCTTTCGCACCTTTCCTATCTGATCGGTTCGCAGGGCAAGGCAGCGGTCATCGATCCGCGCCGCGACTGCGAGATATATCTCGAGCGAGCCCGCGCCGAAGGGCTGGAGATCACGCATATCTTCGAAACGCACAGGAATGAGGATCTCATCACGGGATCGCCGGTACTGGCCAAAATGACCGGTGCCCGCGTTCTGCACGGTCCAAACCCTGCGGATGAGGTTGTGTTCGCCGACACCGCGCGAGAGGGCGACGTTTTCGAGATCGGTAAGATCAGGGTCGAAGTGCTCGAAACCCCCGGTCACACCGACGATCATCTCGCCTTCGTCTTTCACGACGACGATTATCCCGAAGGACCGGTCGGCGTGTTCACCGGCGATGCGCTCTTCGTGGGCGACGTCGGCCGAACCGATTTCTATCCCGAGCGCGCGCGGGAGGTCGCGGGCCTCCTGTACGATTCATTGCAAAAGATTTGCGCTCTGGGTGACCAGACAATCATATACCCGGCGCACGGTGCCGGATCGGTTTGCGGGTCCGGAATGGCAGACCGGGAATTCTCGACAATCGGCCATGAGCGGCGCAACAACCCGCGGCTGCGCATTGCTGACCGCGACGAGTTCATCAAGGCGAAGGTAGAAGAGCATCATTACCAGCCACCTTATTTTCGGCTAATGGAGCGGCTCAATCTCGAAGGCGCCAATGCCGCGCCGCGAGTCATGCGGCCAAGGCTTCTGGGGCTGGAAGACCTCGGCGAGAGCGGCGCCGATCACCTGGTCGATGTACGCGAGCCGCTCGCCTATGCCGCCGGTCATATGCAGGGTGCCGTGTGCCTTCCAGTGGGAATGATACCCGCCTTTGCCGGGTGGTTCATCAGCGAAGGCGACACGATAGCCCTAATCGCTTCCGAAGAAGACGAGCTCGCTCAAGCTATGGCGCATTTGGTGCGCATTGGTCTCGATAATATTGTCGGCGGCTATGTCGGCGTGATCCCAGCCGCCGCACAGGGCAAAGCGATGCAAAGTATTGCCATGATCGACACCGAGGAAGTCGCACGCAGGCTCGCTGAGGACAGCGAAGATTGGACCTTGCTCGACGTGCGCGCCCTTGACGAACGGCAGCAAGGCAGCATCGATGAATCCGAACATGTCTATGTCGGCGAGCTCAACACCCGCTGGAAAGAGCTCGATCGCGACCGTCATTACACTTTGATGTGCGCCAGCGGCATGAGGGCGAGCGTAGCAGCGGGCTGGCTCGCAAGCCAAGGCTTCAAACACCTCGACGTCTATCTGGGCTCCATGGGCGCATGGACAAACGCGCAGGGCTAAAAAGCTGGAAAACCTCGAAAATGGCCAACCCGCGATCCCTTCAGGGCCGTGCGCGAAAGCTGTTTGGCCTACCGGAAGACACGCTGGTCTATCCTGCGCTTGATTGTGCAGGGGGGCGCGTCTCGACGATCATACAGGCAGGCAAACGCAACCCCCGCTTGAATGGCGATGTCTCACTTTTTCGAATTTCAGCAGATCAGGGCCGTGCTGGACCTGCCCTACCTTGAAAAAATCGACGTGGCCGTGCCTACCAATCTGAAATGCGGAAATTGCTCTGAAGATGCTGTCGAGCGACTGCACGAGCTCGGCGGGAAATCACCGCAGGGATAGGTTGGATTGCCTTGGCCACCGCGGAGCCATGTGCGGGCTATTGCGCGCTATCCGCATTCCCAATCATTTGAACGAACCGGGGAGGCTATCATCAGAACCACATCGGGATGACAATCGAATTGGAGTCCTTCGGGATTGGGGAGCTTTTTTGAACCTGTCGCAATTAAGACCGCTTTTTTTCGCTCGATTCCGAAAATGCTTACCCTCGAACATTGCCAAGGCGCATTTGTCTGTAGGACGTTGCGCGCAGAAGATCGTCTGAACCCTCATTGTCCGGTCGCGCTTTATAGATCCCCGCAAAGTTTCGCTATCGCAGTAAAAGGAGCCAATCCGAGTGTCGTTCTCTCAGAACCTCGGATTACATAAATGCTTTCATGAGAGTTGGCTCGAAATAGCCCCAGGCGGCCGCGATGAAGCTCATCACGGTTGCAACCAGGAGCAAAATTATCTGACGGTTCTTGAGCCATTTAACTGCGGCCCGGGAGTGGCAATGACTCGTGTGCCGATGTTTGCGCAGAACAATGAGCCAACTAGCCGCCACCGCAATCATCGAAAATGCGGTCATTGGCCAATGGAGCGAACCCAGAGGCGCCAAAACACTGCTCAGGCTCGCACTCAGCCCGGCGGCAACCAGCACCATCGGTAGAATGCAGCAAGAGCAAGCTGCCAAAACAGCAGCCGAACTGCTTATGACGCTCACAACGGTCGTCTTGCCGTCGTGCAAAGGTAGTGGTTCGACAGCATGAGTCGGTTCGGCCATCAAGCGACTAGCAACCACGAACGGCCCTTACCCATATGAAGTCTTCAAATAGGTCTGCCATAGT
The DNA here is from genome assembly GCA_023394965.1 of Pseudomonadota bacterium. Taxonomy (GTDB): domain Bacteria; phylum Pseudomonadota; class Alphaproteobacteria; order Sphingomonadales; family Sphingomonadaceae; genus Qipengyuania. The sequence continues at coordinate 19,186 of JAEWZX010000042.1, forward strand.
ACTCGTTCGAACAGAGGCTTCACACGCGAGGGTTCATTGTATTTCGCCGATGTGGCATAGCCCTCCACCAATTGAAGGTCGAGGTCAATTGCGTCACACTGACAGCTCCTCAACCCCGTCACGCAGCTGAGGTGTCCAAGCTCGGCGGACGCCGCAGTCCTTTGACCAACATAGCCGCGCTCAACAGCTATTGTACCTGAAAGACGGAACCCCGCGCCAGGGTTGGGTGAAGCGCGGGGTTCCTGAACGGCCCCGGGACACCTGCGATCCGCAGGGTTCAGGGGGAGGTGGGGCCGCCATTCGATTAACGAGGAGAAAACCGATCGGGACCGGATTTGGTTTTACCGTACACCTAATCGCTTACGCTTCTTGCCAATCTATATATCGAACAGATAGATCCACTCGCAGGTGTGGCGACGCGCTCAAATTCTAGCATGAGCATGCTATATTCACGCCGACATGCAATTGCTGGCAACCTGTTCGCGCAATTAGTCGATCGGTTCTTGGATCACACGCAAATACGGTTTCTTTTCGTCCCAGCCATCGGGATATTTGGCTTTCGCATCTTCGTCCGACAAGGAAGGCGGAATAATCACATCATCACCCTTCTGCCAATTGACCGGCGTCGCTACACCCTTGCGTTCGGTGAGTTGCACCGAATCAAGCAGCCGGAGCACTTCATCGAAATTCCGCCCGCTGCTCATCGGATAAAGCAGCACGGCGCGAATTTTCTTGTCTGGCCCGATGATATAGACAGCGCGGACGGTGGCGTTATCGGCTGCGGTTCGCCTCTCCGCATTACCCGCTTCGTCGGCCGGCAGCATATTATAAAGCTTGGCGACCTGTAGGTCGCTGTCGCCGACCACGGGATAGTCGACCTTATTTCCACTCACCTCCTCGATATCGGGAAGCCAATCGCGATTATCCTGGCTGCTGTCGACCGAAAGGCCAATAATCTTGGTGTTGCGTTTGGCAAATTCCTCGCCAAGCCCGGCCATATAACCAAGCTCGGTCGTGCAAACCGGTGTAAATGCCTTGGGATGGGAAAAGAGGATTGCCCAGCTGTCACCCATCCAATCATGGAAGTGAATGTTTCCTTGTGTGGTCTGGGCTGTGAAATCGGGGGCTGTCGAGCCAATTGAAAGGGTCATGTAAAATACTCCTACTTATTTTGTGGGTACTCAGGGCACATTTCTAGCGATGCTCTGAGAAGAATGCGGGTCCGACCTCGTCTTCATCCTGTTCCTAAAGGAAGAGCGCCAGATCCGCTTTGCTCGGGTCAACCGGTCATACGACAAACCGATCCCAGCCCGCATAATGCTCACCGCTTCGCTTACCGCGAGGCAGGCTCAGTCCGATCAAGAGCAGTCCGACCCCAACCGAGGCCACCGTTCCGGCAGCCGAAGCCCCTGCAAGCATGAAGGGCGCTGCGACCAGCCAGGCACCGAATGCAGCGTTGATGAAGCGCAGGGCGCGCGCGACTTCCGCGGTCGCGATGATTGCCACCGTAATCACCAAAGCACCCACCACGTGATCGCTGTTGGCCATCGCCCCCTCGCTGCCAAGCGTTATCCTTGTCAGCATCAGCCACGCTCCCAGAGCCGTGCTGGCCACCAGGGTCCACGGGAAGGTCACGCCGCGCACCGTGTTCGTCCAGATCGAACGCGCGTCGGTCATATAGTCGGTATCGTCGATTTCACCGTTTGACACTGCGCCGCCCTTGAAGAAGGTACGAACGAGTGACTTGCCTTCCTTTTTCGACCAGTAGAGATACTGTCCCATGGCGATGACTTCATCGAGCGAGAACGGGATCATGATGAGCATCGCAAGCGCAGCAATCAGAGCCGGCGTACTCCACGTCCCGATCATTATCGGCTGAATGATCACGAAATAGATACTGACCACACCGAGCGGAATGACCAGAATGCCGAAGAAGGTAACCATCCACGGCATCGTGCGCCAGCGCGTGCGGGTTCCCATGACCGCCATTAGGATCTCGAGCACATAGCTGACCGCCCCTAGTCCGGCATCCGGGATCGGCCAGGCCTTGGATACATCCGACGTGATGATTTCCTCGGTGCCGTTCTTGGGATCGCCAAGCGATCCGGAGAAAAACGGCTCCCACGCCACATCGATATGGCCAAGCTGGTAGGAGGTAAGCATGCGCGATATCAGAAGGCCGATGATGCCCATCGCAACAATCGGGAATCGCTGGGCATCGGTCGAGGGACTGTAGGTCCACCCGGGCGGGATGGACTTCTTGTCCATCATCCCTTCCATGCTCATGCCGGGCATCATTGGCACCAGCACCGAGAATGCGATCGCCAATGTACCGACAAGCATATTGGTCAGATATTGGGCCGCGCTCGGACTCCAGAAGAACAAGGGCGCGAAAAGCAGCCAGATGCCGACAAAGGCCGTCGCCCACTGCCCCAACCAGGCGGTGCGCTTCGAAAGCGACATCGCGCCGAAGATCATCAATGCGATCCCGCTCAGCATATCGCTCAGAGCAAGAGCGTTGGCCCGCCATTCGATCGACGGCAAACCCCGCTCGAGAGTGACCGCTACGACCGAAGCACGCGCAGTATCGGCGGATACGACGTCATAAACACCAGGACTTGCAGCAAGCCAGAGGCCGAGTCCGATGACAGCAAACTGCGTCCAGCGGGTACCGCGCTGGGGTCCGTCCATATGCTGCATATCGCCGTCCATATTGTTCATGTCGCCGTCCATCTGGTGCCCATCATGCGCTATATCGGTGTCTTGCGATTGAGGTCGCGCCGGTTCGGTCTTCGCTGCATCCGAACTCTTTGGATGCCAGGCCACGCGGGACGTGTTCAGCTTGTTCGTTTCGTACCAGTCCTGCGGGTCGGCTTGCAACGCGTCGATGATGGTCGGAAGCGTTTCGCGGAGCGAGTGCTCTGGCTCCCACCCCAGCAGTTTCCGGGCGCGGGAGATATCGAGAATGTAGTGAGCGTTTGCGTCATCGACCATCCACTGCTTGACGAATCCGTCATGACCGAGGACTTCTTCCTCGATCCACGTGCCCAGTTTCGCCACGCTTTTTGGAATGCGCACTGTCGTCCATTCCTTGCCGTGGATCTGGCAATGAACGATGTCCTGTATCTCGGCATAGCCCAGCGTTTCGGGCTCGCCGACAAGTATCGGCATCTCGCCCTCGAGGTCAGTGCGATGAGCGATAGTCTGCTCGACCGCCTTGGTCAGATCGTCAAGATGCAGTGCCGATTGTGCAGCGCACAACATCCCCGGATACAGATGCGCCGACACGCGATGCTCATAGACACCGGCAATCTGTTCGGCGAGAAAGGCGGAGTGCCCCTCGTCGTCGTAAACCCCCGCAAACCGCAAGAATACAACCGGAATGTCGCCACGGTTCTCGCGCAGTACCTGTTCCGCATCGACCTTCGATTGAGGGTAAGGCCACGTCGGTCCAAGCGGACTGGATTCGTCGATACGTACGCCCGGCAGCGGTTTGGGCTCGTGTACAAGCATCGAGCTTGCATAGATGAACTGTTCGACATCGAAGTCCTGCAGTGCCGTAATCAGCCTGCGCGACCCTTCAACATTGACATTGGTGTACAGCGGGTTTGGCTCGCCCGTGATGTCGAAATAGGCAGCCAGGTGAATGCAAGCTGCAATCGTGTTTGAATGCGCGGCACGCACATTGGTCAAGGCGTCGACAACCGACGCTTCGTCCGCGAGGTCGATGGCGTATGAGGCTTCTAGTCCGGGAACGTCTTTCGCGACCGAGCGATCGAGGCCGATGATGCGGTACTGGTCGCTCAACCGATCAACCAAAGCGCGCCCAATGTATCCGCTTGCACCGGTTATCAGGACGACGCCTCTAGCCATAATCTACTCCATCGCGTTGATCTTGGGATTACTCTTCAAGACAGAACCGTCCTCGCGGGAGGACGGTCCTGCAGCTGCCCTCGGACTAGCAACAACCCGATGAGGCCTTTTCCTGAGATGGCTTGGAGATTTCCTCGACGAGTTCTGCGGTCTTTGCATCGGCACCGGACCGTGCAATATCAGCCTGGGAAACCATGCCGCAGCAATTCCCTTCGTCATCAATCACGGGAACGCGCCGGACCTGGTTGCTCTCCATCGTGGAGCAACATGCATCTACCTCGGTATCCGGCGTGACAGTGACAACCGAACGGGTCATGATGTCCCCCACCGGGGTGTCGGGCGACTTGCCTTCAGCTACGACGCGACAGCAAATGTCCCGATCTGTGACGACACCCACCAGACCGCCTTGGTCATCAACAACAGGAATCTCTCCGCAGTCGTTTCCCACCATGAGCTTCGCTGCATCCTGTACGCTCGCATCCTTGTCGCAGCAGGCGGGATCCTTCGTCATAATGTCCTTAACATGCATAATTCCACTCCTTCATCGGTCGGTCTGTGCAAAAGCATTTCCCGTCAGGGCAGCTTCGCTCAAATCATAGAAAATCATAAGGTAACGGTTCCCATCGTTGGAAGGTCAAGCCCCCTCCATGCGACGAATTGGCGAACTCGGTGCCGACCTGGACCGCACAAGGAGGTCGCGCAGGTGCTGATCTTGGTGCGTCTCTGATGGGTCACGCTTACAGTACGAGCCATCTGCTCCAACCCCTCATATTGGCTGAATGGGAAAAGGTCGGGAGCTTGGAGAAAAGATCGTTTCAGCGAATGGATATGTTCCACTCAATAGAGCTGACACCGAGATTTGTTGCGAATTAAACTTCGCAAACGGGCAGACCACGCCTTGGCAAAAAACTGCAATCGCGAAACTGGCCAAGCTTGAGGTTTTGCGAACAACGACGCAGCACCTTCGGGCCCGCTCCAGGAGTCTTATGTGTCTCGCCGGTCAAATGTCGGACGCGTCCTCAGCCAATTGCTGGTCCAACCCAAAATGAAGCGAACCATGAGAACAGACCAGCGCCAACTCTGTTTTTAGCAGACCCGCTGGTATCCGAACTTGTGACCGACTTCTTTTGCTAAGGCAGGATTGGCATCGTTGGAAAGATCTTTGAGAATAGGACAATCTGGCCGGTCATCGTTCGTGCAACCCGCGATAAGATGCTCAAGAGCGTCGATCATGGAAAGAATTTCTGCCGCCTTGGCGCGCAGAGCACCCAAGTGTCCGGCGGCAACCTCCCGGACATCCTTGCTGGCTCTTTTCTCGTCGTGCCACAGACCGAGCAATTCGCCGATATCATCTACCGAAAAGCCAAGGTTGCGGGCGCGGCGGATGAACCGCAGCGTATGTATTTCGGCAGGGCCGTAAAGCCGATAGCCAGCTTCGGTGCGTTCGGCCGCTCCGATCAGACCGATTTTCTCATAATGCCTGATCATCTTGGCCGACACGCCACTGTCTGCGGCGGCCTCACCAATTGTGTGCAGTTGGCTCATGCATGCTGGATAACTTTCCCACGATAGGAAAGCAAACAGCCTGCGCCGACAATTTTTATTCTGACGCCCCTCTTGACCTTCCCATGATGGGAAGCCCTATCTTTTGGGTAATGTTCGATTCGCGGAGAAAGGTTATAAGAAGAAAGCGCACTCCCGCGCATTGACGCCGACATGCCCAGAAGCCGCACCGCCCTGGAAAAAATGCAAGCCAGATATGTGCGGATGACCCAGGCAGGTGACCTGAGCGGCAAGTTCGCGCGCTTCCAGTTCCTGCGCATGACGACGCAAAGCTGAACTTATCGGAACAATGAAAGGAACTTTTTTATTAATAGTTTTAAATTAGCGGCGCTCGGAGCCTTGGCGACCGCCGGTCTCGCAACAGCTGCGGCCGCGCAATCCCAAGTCGATCATCAGCCCGCTCCACAAGAGAGCTCGCAAGGCCAAGAGAGCAGCCACGAGCATGGTGCAATGCAGGGCGAAATGTCGGACATGGATGGTGACATGTCCGGGATGATGGCGATGATGAACAACCCCGAGATGCGCGCTGAAATGATGGCGATGATGAACGATCCGGAAATGCGCGCTCAAATGATGGACATGATGCGCAACTGCAATGAAATGATGAAGATGAAACAGGAACAGATGTCGAATGAAGAGGCAGGGTAATCCTGAGCACCACACGTCAATTTGCCAGATTGTCTTCGCCTAAGCCTGCCCCCTCCCTGCGGGGCAGGCACCATCCGAACAATGATCGGTGAATCCTGCTGATCTCATGTCCCATGCAAGCGGACCGTATTTATGATTTCTACCACAACAGATCCCGAAGGCTTGTCGAGGCTCGGCTGCGCCCGTAGAGTTAGATGATGCAGTTACTGCGCTCTCTTGGAATTTTTCTGATTGCTTGCGGACTCTTTGTCCAGTCGGCCGCTCATGCCTCGGCGGTGCCGCAAGCACCGGCGGGAAGCGAGGCGGCGTGTAACGAGATGCGCATGGAGACTGGTGCTACGACCGCTTCGGAAGACCAACCCGGACCGTGCAAAAATCTTCGCCTGGATTGCCTTGTGGCCCTCGGTTGTATCGCTCCACTGGCCATGATCACAGCCCCATCAGGCGAACGTACGAAAATTGCTGTGCGTTCGTTGTTCACCCCATTTGCCGCATATTCTCTGGCTCTCGTTGATCAAGGACCCGAGCCGCCGCCCCCGCAAGAGCAATTCTGAGTATTGCCAGGGACTGCCCTGCATACTGAAGCTGAACGAATTTTCCGTCGCGCCTAGCGATGGTCGTTTGTTCCGTCCGCGCTTATATCGCGCGCTCTAGCGGAATCTAGAAATCATGCAGAAAATTTGCTGGACCGCATTTCCGGTCCTGCTGGCTTTGGCGCCAGCTAGTTACGCGCAGTCAATCGGCTACGAGGAGGCATTGAGAGCGGCCGTTAGCGAACAGCCGCAGGTGCGAGCGCGGGAGTTGCAGCTCGAGGCACGTCGCAGCGTCGCTGATGCAGCTGACGAACTACCAGATCCTCGCCTCCGCGCTGGGATTCAGAACCTTCCGGTGGCAGGCCCGGCAGCCTTCGAGATCGACCGGCAGCTGCCCACCCAGATCCAGGTCGGTGTGGAGCAGGACATACCCAATCTCGCGGAGCGCCATGCGAGAGCGCGCATGGCAGTGGCCGATATAGATCTGGCTTCCGCGCAGTTGACCCGCGCGCAGCTCACGGCTCGGCTTGGAGCAGGCGAGGCCTGGATTTCGCTCGCGTACACCCAACAGGCTCTGAATGTTATCGATGAGGCACTTAGGCAGATCGAAAGGCTGGTGCCCTTGGCGCGGAGCGCCGTTGCGGCGGGATCGGCCAGGCCGGCTGAGAGCCTCGAAATTCGCCGTGCGGTACTGGAAGTCGAGGACATGCGGACCCGCCTAGAAGGCGACCTTGACGCGGCACGGGCCATGTTGGCGCGATATGCTGCTGTGCAAGGCGCAGTTGCCACCGGGGCTATCCCCGCGGCGGATGTCGATGCCGAGCGACTCCGGGCGACCCTAGAGCTTAATCCCGATATCATTCTCGCTATCGCACAGGTTCGACAGGCAGATGCGAGGATCGATCTTGCCCGGTCGGAGAAGCGGCCCGATTTCGGCATCAATGTCAGCTATGGCAGGCGCGATCCGATGTTCGGTGATGTCGTCTCGGTCATGGGCTCGATTACGCTCCCCATCTTTGCGGGCAGGCGGCAGAACCCGAGGATTGCCGCTGCTGAAGCCGAAGCAAGCGCAGCGCAAGCAATTCAGCTTGATCGCTTGCGCGAACTGCAAGCGCAATTCGAGGCCGACCTTGCCGCTTGGCGCAGCGCATACCGCCAGTGGCAGCGAGCCACGGAGGAGTTGCTACCCCTCGCCCAAAGCCGGGCTGATCTCGAAAGGGCCAGCTTCGCGGCAAACCGCGCCGAACTGCTGGACGTCATCGAAGCGATCAAGGCGCTGGCGCTCCTACAAATCGAAATCCTTGAGCGTGAGGAGGCGACAGTTGAAGCCGCGACGACCTTGCGACTGACCTATACGGAGTTCCAGCCATGAGAGCCAAAATGGGAGCCGCGTGGGACAAACTGTCGCCGCGCCAGAAATCCTGGACGATGGCGGCAACGGTCGCCCTGATCAGCGTCACCGCAGGATACGGGTTATCGCAGCGGGGTGAGAGCGGAAGTCAGGCAAATGGCAACGGGGGATCATCCAGCGCCGAATGTGAGGACGTGCTTTACTGGTACGATCCGATGGTGCCGGGACAGCGTTTCGACGAGCCTGGAAAATCGCCGTTCATGGATATGGAACTTGTTCCCAAATGCGCTGGCGAGGAGGCCACCTCCGGGGTTCAGATCGACGCGGGGCTTGTCCAGAACTTCGGCATCCGCACCGCCGAGGCCGAATACGGCGTACTTGAGCCGGACGTGTCCGTTACCGGTGTTCTCGCTTACAATGGGCGGGACGTTGCAATTGTCCAGCCAAGGGCTGGCGGCTTTGTACAACGAACCTATGGGCGTGCTCCAGACGATGTGGTGAGCCGAGGCGCGCCGCTGGCCGATATTCTCGTACCCGAATGGGGAGGAGCGCAGCAGGAATATCTGGCCGTCCTGAACAGCGGCGATGAACAGCTTGCACAGGCCATGCGCGAGCGGATGCGGCTGCTCGGCATGTCGAATGGGCAAATTTCATCGGTGGGCCGGACCGGCCGCGCGCAGGCGACGATCACGGTCACCGCGCCGACCGGCGGGGCCATCACCATGCTCGGCGTGCGACCCGGCATGACCGTGATGGCAGGCCAGACCCTGGCGGAAATAACCGGATTCTCGCCGATCTGGCTCGAGGCATCGGTGCCCGAAACACAAGCAGCGAATATCCGGGTCGGCCAACCTGTCAGTGCAACCCTGACCGCGTTTCCCGATGAGAGATTTTCCGGACCGATCATCGCGATCTTGCCGAGCGCACAGGATGCCAGCCGGACAATCACCGTCCGCGCACAATTGCCCAATCCTTCCGGACGGCTCAAGCCGGGCATGTTCGCGCAGGTCTCGCTGACCCCCGACACCCGGCGCGCTCTGCTGGTTCCTTCCGAAGCGGTGATCCGGACCGGGCGCCGCACCATCGTCATGATCAAGCAGGACGAGGGCGGCTTCATGCCTGCCGAAGTCCGGATCGGCCGTGAGGCGGGAGGCAGGACCGAAGTGCTGGCCGGCCTTTCGCAAGGCGAAGAGGTCGTGACCTCGGGCCAGTTCCTGCTCGATTCCGAGGCAAGCCTGGCAGGACTTGATGTTCGTGCGATCGATGAGGCAGGTCCGAACCGGGACGGTGAAGACCAACCAGTGACATTCAGCGCAATGGGGACGATCGAGAAGATTGCCGATGGCTCCGTCACGCTGCGGCACGGACCTGTCCCGCGGCTAGACTGGCCCGCCATGACGATGAGTTTCCGCACGAAGAATGCAGCGCAGATCAGCGGGTTCGAGGAAGGCGATAGAGTGCGCTTTACCTTCACCCAGCAGGACGCCGGCCCCCGTATCGAGACCATCAGGAGTGCCGGGCAATGATCGCGCGCATTATCGATGCCTCGATCGCCAATCGGCTTTTCATCGTCCTCGCCGCCATAGCTGTGACCCTTGGCGGGTTCTGGGCCGTCCGCACAACTCCGGTCGATGCTTTGCCCGATCTGTCCGATGTCCAGGTTGTCGTCCGATCCAACTATCCGGGCCAGGCGCCCCGGATTGTCGAGGACCAGGTGACCTACCCGATGGCCACGACCATGCTGTCGGTGCCGGGAGCGAAGACCGTACGCGGCTACTCGATGTTCGGCGACAGCTACGTTTATATCATTTTCGAGGACGGTACCGACCTTTACTGGGCACGGTCGCGGGTGCTCGAATATCTCAATCAGGTGCAGAACCGCCTGCCCGAGGGTGTTACGAGCACGCTCGGTCCGGATGCGACGGGCGTGGGGTGGATTTACGAATATGCGCTTGTCGATCGCACGGGCGGTCATGACCTTGCCGGGCTGCGCAGCCTGCAGGACTGGTTTCTGCGCTACGAGCTCAAGACGATCCCCGGCATTGCCGAAGTCGCGAGTGTCGGCGGTATGGTGAAACAATACCAGATCGTGCTCGAACCTTACCGGATGGCATCGTTCGGCGTCACGCATGCCGAGATCGTAAACGCCATCCAGTCGTCCAACCAGGAGGCCGGCGGTTCGATCGTCGAGATGGGTGAGGCCGAATACATGGTACGCGCGTCGGGCTATCTGACGACGCTGGACGATTTCCGCGAGATTCCCCTCAGGACTGCAACTGGCGGGGTTCCGGTTACCCTTGGCGATGTCGCCACGATCCAGGTCGGGCCGGAGCTGCGCCGCGGCATTGCCGAGCTCAACGGCGAAGGAGAGGTCGCCGGCGGCATCATCGTTCTCAGACAGGGCGCGGACGCTCGCAGCGCAATCCAGGCGGTCGAGGAAAAGCTGGACGAATTGCAGGCGAGCCTTCCCGAGGGCGTCGAGATCGTCACCACCTACGACCGATCGCAGCTTATCGACGCCTCGGTGGAGAATTTGACGACCAAGCTGATCGAGGAGTTCATCGTCGTCGCGATCGTATGCGCGCTGTTCCTCTGGCACGCACGTTCGGCACTTGTCGCCATCATCACCCTGCCTTTGGGCGTGCTCGCGGCGTTCATCGTGATGCGTTTCCAGGGGGTGAATGCCAATATCATGTCGCTGGGCGGGATCGCTATCGCGGTCGGCGCCATGGTCGATGCAGCCGTTGTGATGATCGAAAATGCGCACAAGCATCTCGAGCGATGGGAGCATGAAAATCCCGACACGGTGCTTTCGGTCAAGGAACGCTGGCGGATCATCGCCGATGCATCGAAGGAAGTGGGACCGGCGCTGTTCTTCAGCCTTCTGATCATAACCTTGTCGTTCCTGCCCGTGTTTACCCTACAAGCCCAGGAAGGCCGGTTGTTTGCACCGCTTGCCTTCACCAAGACCTATGCCATGGCGGCGGCTGCGCTGCTGTCGGTTACACTGGTTCCGGTGATGATGGGCTGGCTGATCAGGGGTAAGATACCGTCAGAAGACTCCAATTTCCTCAATCGCTGGCTGACCAGGATTTACCGACCGGGCCTTAATTGGGTGATGCGCTGGCCAAAAGCCACGCTCGCGGTTGCAGGCGCGATCTTCCTCACCACGCTGATCCCCTTCTCGCAGCTCGGCGGAGAGTTTCTCCCGCCGCTCGACGAGGGCGATCTGCTCTACATGCCGAGCGCCCTTCCCGGTCTATCGCCAGGCGAGGCCTCGGCGCTGCTGCAGCGCACCGACCGCCTCATCAAATCGGTACCGGAAGTCGAAACAGTCTTCGGCAAGGCCGGCCGTGCAGATACGGCTACCGACCCGGCTCCGCTCACCATGTTCGAGACCACGATCCGGTTCCGGCCGCGGGAGGAATGGCGCGAAGCCATGACGACTGATGCGCTGATCGAAGAGCTCGACCGGGTCGTTCAAGTGCCCGGTCTCGCCAATGTCTGGGTACCCCCTATCCGTAACCGCATCGATATGCTGGCGACCGGGATCAAGAGCCCGATCGGGGTCAAGGTTTCGGGCGAGGATCTTGCAGAGATCGAACGGGTGGCGCTCGAGGTCGAGGGTGTGGCAAAGACGATTCCCGGCGTCAGTTCGGCTCTGGCCGAGAGGCTTTCCGGCGGGCGCTACGTCGATGTCGACATCGATCGCGCCGCAGCGGCGAGATACGGCCTCAACATCTCCGATATCCAGCAGATCGTCTCGGGCGCTATTGGTGGGGCCAATGTCGCGCGGACTGTTGAAGGTCTGGCGCGCTATCCGATCAATGTGCGCTACCCCCGTGAAATTCGCGACAGCGTGGACGAATTGCGAACCTTGCCCCTCCTGACGCCGTCGGGACAACAGATTACGCTCGGCACGGTCGCACGGATCGGCGTCAGCGATGGCCCCCCCATGCTCAAGAGCGAACAGGGACGATTGACCAGCTACATCTATGTGGATGTGCGCGACCGCGATCTTACATCGGTGGTTGCCGACCTCCAAGAAGCGGTCGCCGCAAGCGTCAATCTTCCGGCGGGCGTCAGCCTGTCCTACGCGGGTCAGTTCGAGTACCTTACCCGCGCCTACGAACGGCTGCAGATCGTCGTACCCGCCACGCTCGTCATCATTTTCCTGCTGCTCTATCTGATCTTCAGAAGGTGGGACGAGGCAATGCTTATCATGGGTACGCTGCCATTCGCCCTGTCAGGCGGCTACTGGCTCCTCTATCTGATGGGCTACAACCAGTCGGTCGCAACTGCCGTCGGATTCATTGCCCTGGCAGGTGTATCGGCCGAGTTCGGCGTGATCATGCTGATCTATCTCAAGGCAGCCCTCGAGAAACGAAGTGGCGATTTGAGCGCCGAGGAAGTGGATCAGGCGATCCGCGAAGGGGCGCTCTTGCGTGTCCGACCCAAGGCGATGACCGTAGCGGTGATCCTTGCGGGTCTGTTCCCGATCTTGATCGGTACCGGAGCTGGCTCGGAGGTGATGAGCCGGATCGCGGCACCGATGATCGGCGGTATGATTACCGCGCCGCTCCTGTCCATGTTCCTGCTTCCCGCCGCCTATCTGTTGTTGCGGCGCCCCCGTCCGGAAAAACCGGCCAACCCTCAAGGAGAAGAAGAATGCGTACCCCAACCTATATGATCCTGCTCGCGGCACCGCTGGCGCTTGCAGCCTGCGACGCTGCAGACGACAGCTCAGAGACCATGATGTCAGACGACATGGCGAACTCGGACAGCATGCCCATGTCAGGCGAAATGCCGATGGCGGAGGAGACCGGCGGCGAGCAGAGCGCCAGCGCGGAGGGAACGGTTACAGCCATCGATTCCGAGGCGGGCACTGTGACCATCGAGCATGGTCCGGTCGAAAGTATCGGGTGGCCCGCGATGACCATGGCATTCGAAGCCGACGCGCAAATCCTCGAACAGGTCAGTGTCGGTGAGGGAATAGCCTTTAAATTTCGTACTGGAACCGAAGGCAGCGTCGTTACCTCGGTAACGCCGCGATAGCATGAAGGGTGGGAGGCGCTCGGTTGCGCCGGTGCCTCCCACGCAAAAACAGGTGAATATGCCCGATATCGACAGGCCCAACTTTCAGGATCGGCGCGATTTCATGAAGAGCGCCGGTCTCGCGGCGACGGGTTTCGCGGCGCTGCCGCTGCTGGGCTGCGATACGCAAAGCAGGATGTCGCTCGATCGATCAGGTGCAAGCAAACCTCTTGCCATACCTCGGCTACAGGCCGGAACGATCGAACGGGGCGAGCGTGTCTTTCGCCTCTCCCTCACACCTGGCGAGAAAGAATTCGTGTCCGACACTCCGTCTCCGACAATCGGCATCGATGCATCCTATCTCGGGCCCACCCTCGAAATGCGCCGCGGCGAACAGGTTCGCTTTCAGATCGACAACAAGCTTGCCGAGGACGCGACTGTCCACTGGCATGGTTTCGAACTTCCCGCCACAGCGGATGGCGGACCGCACCAGCTCGTGCGGCCCGGCGAGCGCTGGAGCCCGTCCTTCGAAATACGCCAGCGCGCTTCGTTATACTGGTATCATTCGCATCTGCATCGCCGGGCCGGACCACAGGTCTATACCGGACTTGCTGCCCCGATCTACGTGCGCGACGAGGAAGAGGATCGCCTCGATCTGCCGAGCCGGTACGGTGTAGATGACATACCGCTCGTCGTGCAGGATCGCGTGATCGACAGCTCGGGCCGCCTTGTTTACCCGCTCGACATGCACTCGCGGATGATGGGGGTGATGGGTGAGCGCATCTATGTGAACGGAACGGCCAATGCCGTTTTCGAGGCCGCCGCCGGTCCGCTGCGCCTGCGGCTTCTCAATGGATCGAATGCGCGGTTCTACACCTTCTCGCTCGAAGGTGATCGTCCGATGCAACTCATCGCAAGCGATGGCGGCCTGCTTGCCGCGCCAAGCGAGGTTCGCAGTCTTACCCTTGCCCCAGGCGAACGCGCACAAGTGATCGTCGATCTTTCCGAAGGGCGCCCGCTCCGGCTGATTGCCAGCAGCCCTGCTAACGCCATGGGCATGATGGGCGGGCAAGGCGGGGGTATGATGGGCGGCGGAATGATGGGAAACCGGACCGGTCGCGAGAGGCAGGGCCGCACATTTTCCATCCTCGATATGCGCCCCTCCGGCTCGTCGACTCCAGTGATGCTCCCGCCCACCCTCGCCGCGCTAGCCGCGCCAGACCCCTCGCTCGCCGTTCGCAGCCGCCGTTTCGTACTCGATATGGGCATGATGGGTCGGGGTATGTCGATCAACGGCCAGACCATGGACATGGATGTCATCAATCAGCGCGTACCGGTGGGTCAGTGGGAAATATGGGAAATCGCCAACGCATCGATGATGGCGCATCCCTTTCATATTCATAACGTGCAGTTCCGCTTGCTCGACCGGGACGGCCGGCCTCCGCGGGCGGAAGAGGCGGGCTTCAAGGACACCGTTATCGTCAACCCGCGTGAACAGGTCAGGCTGCTGCTACGGTTCGAAGAGAATACCGATCCCGACACTCCCTACATGTATCACTGTCATATCCTCGAGCACGAGGACGCAGGCATGATGGGGCAGTTCGTGGTCACGGCCAGTTAGGGGAGAACGACAGATGAGCGATGGGCACAATGCGATCGAGGGTACGGCGACCGACCCCGTTTGCGGAATGAGCGTGAAGATGGACGGCGCCCGCTTCATCGATCGACACAAGGGTGGCGACCATTACTTCTGCTCCTCGCGCTGCCTCGACAAGTTCCGCGCGGATCCGGAGATGTATCTTTCAAAGGCGCACCTCGATGCTGTCGAGGATGTCCCGGAAGGTACGATATACACCTGTCCGATGCATCCGGAGATCCGGCAGCCGGGGCCGGGCTCCTGCCCGATATGCGGGATGGCCCTCGAACCCGAAACGGTCACCTTGAACGAGGGTCCCGATCCCGAACTGGTCGACATGCGGCGAAGGTTCTGGTGGAGCGCGCTCTTCACCCTGCCGCTCTTCGCTTATGCGATGGGCGACATGATCCCGTCGCGACCGTTCGATCAGATCATCGAACCCGCTTCCGCGCAGTGGCTGCAGCTTCTGCTGGCCACTCCGGTGGTGCTTTGGGGCGGCTGGCCCTTCTTCACCCGCGCGCTGCAATCAGTCCGAACCATGAACCTCAACATGTTCACCCTGATCGGCTTCGGCGTTGCCATCGCTTATCTGTTCAGCCTTGTGGCAACCCTCGCCCCGGACATCTTTCCCGAGGCTTTCCGCGATCATGCGGGCCGGGTCGGCGTCTATTACGAGGCAGCAGCGGTTATCACGACCCTCGTGCTGCTCGGGCAGGTGCTCGAACTCAAGGCGCGCGGATCCACATCGAGCGCCTTGCGGGCGCTTCTCGAGCTCGCGCCCCCGACCGCGATGAAGATTTTCGGTCGCGGGGACGAGCGCGAAGTTCCGCTTGATGAATTGACGTCTGGGGACCTTCTGCGCGTGCGTCCGGGCGACAAGGTCCCCGTCGATGGCACGCTCGAGGATGGAAGCAGTGCCATCGACGAATCCATGATCAGTGGCGAGCCCATTCCCGTCAAGAAAAGCGCGGGCGATCAGGTAATCGGGGGCACTGTCAACCAGACCGGCAGCTTCACCATGCGCGCGACGCAGGTCGGCGCGGACACCATGCTCTCGAAGATCGTGCAGATGGTGGCGGAGGCGCAGCGCAGCCGGGCACCGATCCAGCGGCTCGCCGACCAGGTCACCGGATGGTTCGTGCCCATCGTCGTCCTTGTCGCTATCGTGAGTTTTGTCGTCTGGGCCATCTGGGGACCGGCACCGGCCCTTGCCTACGCGCTCGTCAACGCGGTCGCCGTTCTGATCATCGCCTGTCCCTGCGCGCTCGGACTGGCGACGCCAATGTCGATCATGACCGGCACCGGCAAGGGAGCCCAGCACGGCATCCTGATCAAGAACGCCGAAGCGCTCGAAACGCTGGAAAAGATCGATACGCTGGTTGTCGACAAGACCGGCACACTGACCCGGGGCAAGCCCGATCTTGTCGACGTAAAACCGCAGTCAGATTTCGACGAGCAGGAATTGCTGAGCCTTGTCGCTGCCGTTGAGAGAGGAAGCGAGCATCCGCTCGCCCACGCGATCGTGGAAGGGGCTCAAAACAGGGGCGCTGCCATTCTCGACGCTTCCGATATCGAATCCGTGACCGGCGAAGGTATCCAGGCAAATGTCGACAAGCGCCTGGTCGCGATCGGGAATGAAAAGATGATGGAGCGTATAGGGGCGCTCGAAGAAGGCTGGCGGTCAACGGCGGACGAAGGCCGAAGCCTCGGACAGACGGTGATGTTCGTGGCCGTGGACGGGGCACCGGCAGGCCTTATCGCGGTCGCCGATCCGATCAAGGCAACCAGCCGCACCGCTATTGCCGCGTTGCATGAGCGCGGCATCAAGATCGTGATGCTTACCGGCGACAGCGAAGCCACCGCGCGTGCGGTAGCAAGCCAGGTCGGTATCGACGAAGTCGAAGCGAACGTCTCGCCCGAGGACAAACATCGCAAGATCGAGCAGTTGAAGAGCGAGGGTCGCCGGGTCGCTATGGCCGGCGACGGCATAAACGACGCACCCGCGCTTGCCGCTTCGCATGTCGGCATCGCGATGGGAACGGGTACCGATGTCGCGATCGAAAGCGCGGGCGTGACATTGGTGCGCGGCGACCTCGTCGGCGTTGTTCAGGCGCTCGTCCTGTCTCGGGCCACTATGCGCAACATCAGGCAGAACCTGTTCTTTGCCTTTGCGTATAATGCGCTCGGCATACCGGTCGCAGCAGGTGTCCTCTATCCATGGACCGGGTTGCTTTTGAACCCGATGATCGCGGCCGCAGCGATGAGCCTGTCTTCGGTATCGGTGATCGGCAACGCCCTGCGCCTGCGCGGCCTCGCTCTTCCCAAATTCGATACCTGAGCGATGGGGACGGGACGGAGATCGCAGGAGTGACGAATCAGACGATGCAGGATCAGGACCAAATCTCTGAGGAATCGCGCGAATGGCGCGGTGCTCATCCAGCCCTCTGGATCGCGATATTCGGAATTCTCATCGCTTTCGCCTGGGAGATGCTCCAGCTTCCTTTCTACCAGTCGGGAGGTCTGTCGCCTGCCGAGGCAGCACGTCGCTGCGGCCTGGCCTCGTTCGGCGATGCCGGGATCATGGTGGCCGCTTATCTCGGCGCCTCTGTCGGCAGTGGTAAAACGCCGTGGCTCGTAGACTGGCCGATCTCGCGTTTTGTCGTGTTCCTGGGAATCGGCCTGGCCATTACTGCCATGGTCGAAGTGCTGGCTGTCGGTGCCGACTGGGGGTGGTCCTATAGTGCAATCATGCCGCTTGTGCCCGGGACCAAAATCGGCCTGGTACCGATCGTGATGTGGGTCGCGGTTCCCACGGCCACCTTGTGGCTCGCGCGCCGTCTCGGCACCGGACCCCGCTGATCGCAAACCGGGATCTCCTATCCCTCGACAGCTGCCGGCTGCGGTCCCGATGGTGATCGACTTACCCGAAATCCGGCAATCAGGGCCAGCAGCGTGAGCAATTGCGCGCCGATCGTCTCGACAGTCGGGAAGAAGCCGAGTTCGGCGAGGCGCGGCAAGCCGGCAATGAAAGTGGCGGAAAGAACTCCGGCCTCCTGGAAAGCGCCCACGCCCTTGCCCGCGAGAATGACCGCAAGGATCGCAATCAGGATAGCACTGTAGCGGAAGAACTGGGTGATCGGCAGTTTGCGGCTGTAGCGCAGCATGGCCCATGCAATGAGCGCCAGCAGCGCTACTGCGGACAAGGCACCTGCCAGTATGATGCCGCTGCTCTGCGGGTTCCACAGGGCAGCGTAGAACAGGATAGTCTCGAACGCTTCCCGGTAGACGACCACGAATGCAAGACCAAAGAGAAACCATGCCGATCCGCGCGAAAGCGCCTTGCCCATTTTTTCCTGGATATAGCGCCGCCATTCCTCGGCCTGGGATTTGCCATGCATCCAGATCCCGACCGATACGAGAATGACAGCCGCAAGCAGCGCGCCGATCCCTTCGGTCATCTCGCGGCTCGCCCCGCTGATGCTTACGAAGTAGGTTGCCAGGACCCAGGTGGCGACACCTGCAAGAAGAGCAGCGATCCACCCGCCATGGACATAGGGCAGTACCTCGAAGCGGTGCGACTTTTTCACAAAGGCGATCATGGCGATCACAACCAGAAGTGCTTCGATCCCCTCGCGCAGCAGGATGGTGAACGCCCCGAGAAAGGTCGAGATTTCGCTGGCCGCCTCAGGAGCCAACGCTTCCTCGGCTCTTGCCAGCAGACTATCGATGCGAGCCCTTAGTTGCTGTAGTTCGGATGGATTCGCACCGGACTCTATTCCGGCCCGGAATTGCCCGAGCGCCTGTTCTACCTCCCGCATCAAACCGCCATCGCGCGTTGCCAGGAGGGCCTCCAGGGGTTCAAACCCGTCGAGATAGGCAGACAGGGCAAGCTGCCGCGCTTCCTCTCGGTTGCCAGCCCGATAAGCTGACAGGCTGCGATCGAGCGTATCGCGAACGAAGGCGAGCGAACCTGCGTCATTTGCCTGTCCCACCGCATCGGGATTGGCGCGAAGATAGGCCATGACGGCGAGCGCACGGTCCTCGCCGATCTGCTCGGCCAGACTTTCCGGTGTGAGCGCGGCGAGCGTCTCGAGATCGGGGACAAGCTGGCGTATGCCATCATCTTCCCGCCAAATACGCTCGCCCTTGGCCACATCTTCAAAAGCAATGCTGCCGGCATGGAATGCAAGCGCCCAGCGATCCTCGTCGGACAGCGATGCGAAGCTGGCCATGGACGTTCCTTCCAGCCCTTGCGTGATGACCTGGTAAAGCCCGAACGCACTGCGCTGCCGCGCCCGGTCGATATCGGTGAAGTCGATCGGCGGGGGATCAAGTGCCTGCATTGCGGCCGGTGGCGCACTTCCGGCGGCGCCGTGACACGAGGCGCAGTTCTGCGCGAAGAGAGTGCGGGCGCGGTCAAGGTCGGGCGCTTGCGAAGGGGCAAGCGGAACCGGGTAGGCTGTCAGCAACGAGGCTGCCAGCGCGCGCGCTAAGCGCCCAACTCGCTCGGCGGGTTCCTTATTGGCGATCAGAGCTCGCAGCTGGTCCGATCGGCGGATGAGTGCTTGATTGTCTTTAGTATCCGGCAATGCAGCGATCTGCCGCGCCACGACATCGGAAAACTCCACCATTTCGCGATATTCGAATTCGTCGGCAACACGTCCCTCGGAAACGGCGGAGGCGTAGTCGACCGCGATATAATCGAGCAGACGCCAGGTGGTTCGCACGTCGGGTTCTTCCGCGTTCGCGGTGACGGACAGACACAGCGCAAGCGCCAGCAGAATGAGCCGCAGTGCCGGATGGACGGTGGCGGAGACGATGCGATGCATGAGGGGTCTCTATATCTGTTGCAATTAATCCGCAATAGCAGGGTGTAGACGGAAATGTATTTCCTCCAACCCCCGATCGCGGGGATATTCTGGAGTTTAGGTAGAGCGCAGTTCGCCACGGGCCTGTTTGGAGACTTCGGCACTTCCCCACACCGCCAGTCCTGCCATGATGCTCGCCACAACCAGATCGGGCCACGCACGGCCGGTGCCGAAAACGCCAATCGCTGCCGCCAGCACGGCGATATTACCGATCGCGTCGTTGCGCGAACAGATCCACACCGAGCGCATGTTCGCATCGCCCGAGCGATACCGGAACAGCATCGCGGCGACGGCGAGATTTACCGCCAGAGCAAGAGAACCGATGGCGCCCATCGTTCCCGGGTCGGGCGACGCCCCGACAAAGAAACCCCAGATGGCCGAGCCGAGCACCCACAGGCCGAAAGCCAGCATGGTCGCCGCCTTTACGAGAGCCGCACGCGCGCGCCAGACGAGCGCCATCCCCGCTACACCGAGACTGATAGCATAGTTTGCCGCATCACCGAGAAAGTCGAGCGCGTCGGCCTGCAAGGCGCGCGAATCCGCAGCAATGCCTGCCACGATCTCCACGCCGAACATGATTGCATTAAGGCCCAGTGCGATCCACAGAATGCGCCGCCATGTCGGATCGTTGTTGTTTGCACCGGCCTCATCGGGGCCGCAGCAGGTCTTTCCCATTTACTCGACTCCTTGCGTCGATCCGCCCTATGCACCTTGTAGTAACTACAAGGTCAAGCGGCAGGAGCCTTTGTCATGAGAATTGGTCAACTTGCCCGGATAACCGGCGTCAAATCCGAAACAATCCGCTTCTACGAGCGTGAGGGTATCCTCGCTGCCCCTCCACGCACGCGGGCCAATTATCGCGATTATGGACCAGCAGAGGAAGCGCGCCTTAACTTCATACGGCGCGCGCGTGATCTCGGCTTCTCCATGGCACGCATCAGGGAATTGCTCGATCTCTCCGATGATGCCGACCGGTCCTGCGCGGGCATCGACGCTCTGGCCAGAAGCCATCTCGGCGAGGTCGAGCGCAAGATCGCGAGCCTGGAGGCGTTGCGGACGGAACTTGGGCGTATGATCGCTGCCTGCGAGCAAGACACTGTAGGCGATTGCCGCATCATCGATGCACTTGCGGGTACCGCCGAGCCTTGATGTCCGCGCCTCGTGCGCCAGTTCGGTCAGGCTCGCCAATGCACGGCTTTTGTCGGCCGCCCATAAGAGACTTAACTTCGGGAAAGGCCGACGAGTGCGAAGCTGCCCGTGTCGCCATCCCGGGTCTGTCGAACGGGCTATGATGCCGCCGCAGGCCAGTTCCAGACGGCCATTTTTTCAATGCTCATATCCGCCATAGTGTAGGGGATCCCGCCGACGCCAAGCCCGGAGCGGCGCAGCCCTGCAAAAGGCATCCAGTCCACGCGGAATGCCGTATGGTCGTTCACCATCACAGCCGATCCCGCCAGAGACTGTATGCAATGATTGGCGATTGACAGCCGATCGCTGAATACAGCGGCCTGAAAGGCGTAAGGCAGGGCATTGGCCTGCTCGATAGCCAGGTCGATATCGTCATAGCCATACACGCAGATCACGGGGCCGAAGATTTCTTCCCGGGATATCTTGGCACTTTCGGGAGGATCGACAATGACGGTCGGGGAGAAAAGAGTGTCACTCAGACGGCTTCCCCCGCACACCAGGGTGCCTCCTGCTGCGATGGCTTCATCGACCCAGCGTTCGACGCGGTCAACTTCCTCCGTCCGGATCAGGGGTCCGCATTGGGTCTCAGCATCGGCGGGATCGCCCACTACCAGCTTTTCGGCAGCTCGCCCTAGGTCATTGGCGAAGTCTTTCAATTCTGCAGCAGGGACGTACACGCGCTGCACGGAAACGCAGACCTGACCCGAATGATAGAACCCGCCTTTGAGCAACGAGGCGATCACTGCTGCGCGCTCCACGCCGCTGTCCACGATTACCGGCGCCGCGCCGCCGTGCTCGAGAGCAATGCGGGTTCCCGGCGCCAGCTTCGAGCGAAGCATCCAGCCGATCTTCGCAGAACCGATGAATGAGAAGAACTCCGTGCGCGGATCGGTTACCATTCTTTCGGCAATATCGTTGCCGCAAGGTGCGAACCGGCACCAGGCCTCGGGCAGGCCGGCTTCATGAAGAATGCTCACGAAGCTCTGGCATGACAGAGGCGTTTCCAGCGCAGGCTTGATGAGAACGGGGCACCCGGCTGCTACCGCCGGTCCAACCTGATGGACGATCAGGTTGAGGGGGTGATTGAATGCCGAGATCGCCACGACAGGACCGATCGGTTCGCGGAATGTATATGCCGTCCTTCCCGCACCCGCTTCTGTCAGGTCCATGGGGATCTTGTGACCGCCGCCATCGCTGAGCGCCTGAACGCACAAGTCGACGCTGTTGATTGCGCGACCGGCTTCCACGCGCGCATCGACCAGGGGTTTGCCGCCCTCCCTGACGATCTGGAGAGCCAGATCCTCGGCTCGTTCGCGCATGATATCCGCAGCCCGCCGGAGGATGGCGATACGCTCGTGCACGGCAAGCCAGCCATGGCGGTCGCGGTGGAGCAACTGCGCTTCATTCAGCCATTCATCGATTTGAGCCCAGTCGACAAGCGCTACTTCTGCAATCGGCGAGCGGTCGAAGGGATTGTGAACGATCGTTTTCATAGCTCGCACACCTTTGCGCCGAGTTCGTCGATCAGCACCTTCTTGTTTTCGGAATAATCGACGGGCAGGTCGACAAGGTGCACGCCGCCAGCCTCGAATGCGGCGTTCAGGACCGAAACCAGATCCGCGCTTCGCTCGACACGGTGGCCGGTCGCTCCATAGCTTTGTGCGTAGGTGACAAAGTCGGGATTGGAAAAGGTCAGGCCGTAGTCCGGAAAGCCAAGCTGGTCCTGCTTCCAGCGGATCATCCCGTATGCTGCATCATTCAGAACGAGAACGACAAGGTTCAGTCCAAGCCTGACGGCCGTTTCCAGTTCCTGCGAGTTCATCATGAACCCGCCATCGCCGCATACCGCGAGCACTCTGCGCCCCGGCGCCAGCATCGCAGCCATCATGGCCGATGGAAGGCCCGCGCCCATCGTCGCCAATGCATTGTCGAGCAGGATGGTGCCAGGCTCGTGGGCGATGTAGTTTCTGGCGAACCAGATCTTGTAGATGCCGTTGTCGAGCGCAACGATATCATCGCGCGCCATTACGCTGCGTACGTCGGCAACCACGCGCTGGGGGACCATCGGAAAACGTTCGTCGTCGCTGGTCTCGGAGATGTGCGAAGCAATCTCGTGATGCAGGGCGGTATAATAGCTGCGGTCGCACTGCAGCTTGCCATCGAGGCGGCTTCCCAGCCGCTCGACCGATCCGGCGATGTCGCCGATGACCTCGAGCTGCGGGAAGTAGACCTGATCGACTTCAGCCGCCTTGTAATTGATATGGATGACGGTCTGACCGTCCGGCTCCATGAAGAAGGGCGGCTTCTCCACCACGTCGTGACCGATATTGACGATCAGATCGGCCTTCTCGATCGCGCAGTGAACATAATCGCCCGACGATAGCGCCGCAGTGCCCAGATAGAGTTCGCTATCTTCATCGACCACGCCCTTGCCCATCTGGGTGTCGAAGAAGGGAAAGCCGGTATCAGACACGAATTTGCGCAACGCTTTCGAAGCGCGGCGGCGGTTCGCTCCAGCTCCGATCAATAGCAAGGGCCGTTCCGCAGCAAGAATACGCCGGGCCGCTTCGTCGAGCGCAGCATCTCCGGCGACCGCATAACGCCTGTCATGCGGCGGTATGACCGGTTCGATCGTTTCCTCTTCAGCGATATCTTCGGGCAGTTCCAGGAGGACGGCTCCGGGTCTTTCTTCCTGCGCCAGACGGAACCCTTCGCGAACGAGCGAGGGAATGCGATTGCCGTTCACGATCTGGGTCGAAGCCTTGCAGAGCGGCGTAAACAGGGAAACGACGTCGACAATCTGGAACTGGGCCTGTTTCGAGGTCTTGATCGGTTTCTGCCCGGTAATAATGACGAGCGGAAAGGCCCCGAGCGCGGCATAGGCCGCCGGTGTGGTCAGGTTCGTGGCACCAGGCCCGAGCGTTGCCAGGCACACACCTGCCTTGCCGGTCAGGCGGCCATAGGTCGCCGCCATGAAGCCAGCGCCCTGTTCGTGACGGGCCAGAACCAGCGTGATGGCGGAAGTTCGCAGCGATTCCAGGAGATCCAGGTTCTCTTCGCCTGGAACGGCGAAAACATATTCGACTCCCTCGGCTTCGAGTGCGGCGACCATGAGATCGGATGCTTTCATTCGTTGGTCCTCATTTTACGAGTTGCAGGGCGGTTCATGCCGTGCGCTGCCAAGCTGCTTGCCCACAGCGACCGACCCGATCGCCGCGCTTGTCAATGGTCGTGGTCATGGTGATGGTTCTTCTCGACCTGATGGTCCGGGATCATGTCCGGATCACAGTCCGCAGCGAGACAGGCTTCGAACGTTGCATGGGCGATGGCGTGCTGCGTCTCGAGCATACCGCGAGCCCGCGCCTTCACATCCTCGAAAGCCTGCAACGAAGATTCGGCAGGAACGATATGCGCCTCAAGCGCGCGATAATGCTCGCTGATGCTCCAGATATGGACGTGATGGACGTCGGCCACGCCTTCTGCGTCACGCAGGTCGCTCACAATGCGATCGAACTCGCTTTCGTCCGGCACCGCGCCCATCAAGAGACGCACCGTGCGAGGCAACAAAGTAACGCCCTGCCAGATCACAAAGTCACCAATGACCACCGTGATGGTCAGATCGGCGATATAAAGTTCGTATCGCAGAATGAGCACGCCAGCCACGATCACACCGGCCGAAGCCAGCGCATCGGACACATTGTGCAGGAAGATCGAATAGGGTCAATTCCTCTTCTCGCCGTGTTCGGTTCCCGCATCGTCGTGGCTATCCATGTGAGCGTCGCGCAGAATCTCGATGCCGCCATAGAGAGCGATGCAAGCTACCGCGATGCCCACAACGAGGTCGGGCCAGTTGGTTCCGGTCAGCATCACAATGATGCCGGCGATAATGATCCCGCCATTGGAGATGAAGTCGTTGAAGCTGAAGGTTGTCGCCGCCCGCATATTGACGTCCTTGTTCTCCACCTTCTGCAACAGGCGCAGGCAATAGAGATTCACCAGTCCCGCGACGAACGCCATCGCCATCATCAGCATGCCGCCCGGATCGGAACCTTCCACGAACCGTCGGTAAGCATCGAAAATGACCCCAGCGGAGAAGACCAGCAGCATGATGCCGGAGAAACGCGCGGCCCCGCGTTTCCAGGTCCGCGAGCGGGTTAGCGCAAGCAGGCTGAGCGCATAAACGATTGCATCCGATGAATTATCGAGGCCGTTTGCCAACAGCGCGTTGGAATCGGCAAAATATCCGACCGCGAAGAAGCCGATCGCGATGGCGACGTTAAGCCACAGGACAACCCACAGGGTCTTGCGCTTTTCGGGCGACCCGGCATCGACCTCATGTCCGCCACTCATGCTGCGTCCTCCCCGGTTTGTACCCAGCTTTCCGCATGACTACGCTGTGATGGCCGGAAAAACTTCATTTCGGCGCGGAAGAGTGAGGATGACAATTTCCAGCCCCGCTCTTCCCATTTGCTGTCGCCGATCATGGCGATCCGGCCGAAACAATCCTTATGCCGGATGTCGAACTTGAGATCGCGCCAGAGACCTCCGAAGTCCCAACCCGAAAAGTCAGGCGCGAGCTCGATCACCATCGGGACGGTACCGGCCTCGCGCTCTGCGATATGTTCGAATTGGGGAACAAAGCGGTCATAGGCTTCATCCCCCAGCCTGCCTCCGGCGCGTATCCAGAGCAGTCCGTTCTCTTCCTTCAGTGCCAGCACCGTTTTTTCCTTTCCCGATCGGTCATGCGATGTCCTTCAGCTCGCGCTGCTCATCGCTTGTCACGTTGCGCCGCAGCCGATCCCACCAGCGCTGTCGCCAGGTCCGGTCATCTTCTCTGGTACTGAAAACCAGCTTCAAAATTGCGGGCAAGACGAAGAGGGTCAGAGCGGTAGCGGTGATCAACCCTCCGATGACCACTGTCGCCAAAGGACGCTGCACTTCCGCGCCGGTCCCCGTCGCAATCGCCATCGGCACGAAGCCGAGCGATGCAACGAGCGCGGTCATGAGAACCGGCCTCAGGCGCGCCAGGCCACCGGCCACGATGGCGTCATCGAGCGCCATGCCCTTGTCGAGCCGCTGACGGATCGCAGTCACCATCACGAGCCCGTTCAAGGTCGCTACGCCCGACAGGGCGATAAAGCCTACCGCCGCAGAAACCGAGAATGGCATCCCGCGCAGGGCCAAGGAGAATATTCCGCCTGCCAGGGCCAGCGGGATCGCGCTGAATACGGCGAGCGCCGGCACCCAGCCCCCGACCGCCATGTAGAGCAACAGGAGAATGACCGCGAACGCGATGGGAATGACGATCTGAAGTCTTTCCTGGGCAGCTTGGAGGTTCTGGTATTGACCGCCCCACTCGATAAACGCGGCAGCGGGCAGTTCGACTTGCGCCGCAACCCTTTCCTGGGCCTCTTCTACAAAAGACCCGAGGTCGCGTTCTCGCACGTTGGACGAGACGATCACCAGTCTGCGTCCCTGTTCCCGGCGAACCTCCGCGAGACCATCCACCACACGGAACTCGGCAACCGAGCGTAGCGGTATGGTTGCCCCGTTCGGGAGCAGCACCGGCAAAGCACCCAACTGGTCGAAATCGTCGCGGGTCGCGTCCGACAACCGCACAACCACATCGAAGCGGCGATCGCCTTCGAAAACGAGGCCCGCAGGCCGACCGCCCAGTGCGATCGCCACCGATTGCGCAACGTCTTCGACCTTCAGCCCGTAACGGGCAATCGCTGGCCGATCGAAGGCAATATCGAGGGTGGGGAACCCGGTCACTTGCTGGACCTTGACGTCCGCGGCGCCGTCGACATTGCGCAGCACGCCCGCAACCTCGTTCGCCGCTGAGGTCATGGCGCTGAGATCGTCTCCGTAGATCTTGACGGCAACATCTCCGCGAACGCCTGCGATCAATTCGTTGAACCGCAATTCGATCGGTTGGCTGAACTCGTAAAGGTTGCCGACGAGACTGCTGAGGGCGCTCTCCATTTGCGCGACCAACTCGTCCTTGGCGAGGTCGGGATCGGGCCATTCCTCACGGGGTTTGAGGATCACATACGCATCGGAAGCGTTCGGCGGCATCGGGTCACTAGCCACTTCTGCCGTGCCCGTCCGCGAAAAGACGAGCTGGACCTGCTCAAACTGCTCGAGCCGGTCCTCGACCCGCCTTTGCATCGCGAGCGAACGTTCGAGCGATGTCGAAGGAATACGCAGCGATTGCACGGCGATGTCGCGCTCGTCCAATTGCGGTGTGAACTCGCTCCCGAGGAAGCTGAACACGAAGGCCGCAAAGGCGAAGATGCCGACGCCCATGCCGATGACCGGCCAAGGGCGGGTGATCGCCCTGCGGACCAGCGGTCCGTATCGCTCCTTGGCGATCCGGATCGGCTTGACCTCCTTTTCCGTCAGCTTCTTGTTGAGCAGGATGGCGATCATTGCCGGGACGAAGGTCAGCGACAACACGAACGCCGAGGCGAGCGCGAGCATGACCGTGATCGCCATGGGCGAGAAGGTTTTGCCTTCGACCCCGGTAAAGGTCAGAAGCGGTGCGAAGACGAGGAGTATGATCGCCTGCCCGTACACAGTCGGCTTGATCATTTCCTGCGCGGCAAGCCGCGTTTCCGTCAACCTCTCACCAAGTGTAAGAAGTCGGCCCTCGTGTTCCTGTCGAGCCGCGAGCCTCGCGACGCTGTTCTCGACGATGATGACGGCACCATCGACGATCAGGCCGAAGTCCAGCGCACCCAGGCTCATGAGATTGCCCGAAACGCCGAGCCGGTTCATTCCGATCGATGCCATCAGCATGGAAAAGGGGATGACCAGCGCCGCGATGATCGCTGCCCGGATGTTGCCCAGCAGCAAGAACAGGATCGCAATGACCAGAAGCGCGCCCTCGACAAGGTTCTTCTCGACGGTCGCGATCGTCGCATCGACCAGGGAAGACCGGTTGTAGACGATCTCCGCGACAATTCCTTCCGGCAGGGAGCTGCGGACTTCCTCAAGCCGTTCGGCCGCCTGGGCCGACACGGTGCGGCTGTTCTCGCCCGCGCGCATGAGCACGGTGCCCACGACCGCTTCATCGCCGTTCAGCGACGCCGCGCCAGTTCGAAGGTCACCGCCGATGCTGACCGTGGCGATGTCCCCTACGCGAATAGGCACTCCCTCGCGGGTGGAAACGACCGCCTGCTCGATATCCTCGACGCTGCCGAGGCGCGCATCGACCCGGGCGAGGAGGGCTTCACCGGCCCGTTCGACGAAATTGGCCCCTTCGGCGAGATTGGCCGCTTCCAGCGCGTCGATCACCTCGTCGAACGACAAACCGTAACCGGTCAATCGTGCGGGATCGGGTTGGACGAGATATTGCTTTTCGAAGCCGCCGATGGAGTCGACACCTGCCACACCGTCGACCGACCGCATGAGCGGTGCAACCACCCAGTCCTGAATGGTTCGCAGATAGGCAGCCTTGGCAACATCGCTGTCGAGCCGGTCGCCACGTTCGGTCACGAAGCTCCCGTCGGACTGCCATCCGACCGCTCCGCCCCGCGGCGCTTCCTTGCCGTCAGGATATTCGTACTCGATGGTATACATGAGCACTTCGCCCAAGCCGGTCGAGATGGGTCCCATCACCGGTTCGGCACCCTCGGGCAGCGAAGCGCTTATGGGCGTCAGCCGTTCGTTGACCTGCTGACGCGCGAAATAGATGTCGGTCCCTTCCTCGAAAATCGCGGTCACCTGGCTGAACCCGTTGCGCGATATCGAGCGTGTCATTTCCAGACCCTCGATGCCAGCAAGCCCGGTTTCGACAGGATAGGTGACCTGCGTCTCGACTTGCGAGGGCGAAAGGGCTGGTGCCTCGGTGTTGATCTGCACCTGTACGTTGGTGATATCGGGCACAGCATCGATGGGCAGGCGGAGCAAATTCACCACGCCAAAGATTGCCACACCGAGGGTCAGCACGACCATCGCCCAGCGAAAGCGCACGGCGACGTCGAGGATCATGCCGATCAGGCCATGGCGGTGGGGGCGATCCGCGTCCTGCATGTGATCAGTGTCCATGCTCGGCCACCTCCTTCTCGAGTTCAGCCTTCAGCAAGAAGGCGTTGGCGGTGGCTATCCGCCAATTTGCTTCGAGACCGGACTCGATGACCACCCGTCCTCCCGAACGCGCACCGGTGACCACTCGACGGGCTTGAAACCCGCGGCGCGTGCGAACGAAGACCACCTCTGCGCCATCGATTGTCTGGACGGCACTTTCCGGCACCGACATGCGGCCGGTATCGACCTCACCCGAGGGGCGGATACGTGCCTGCAAGAACGCACCGGGTTGCAGGCCGGGGATCGGCCTTGCCAGCGACAGGACCGCCGTAGCGCTGCGGCTTTCGGGATCGAGCGAGGGAGTGACGGATCGCACGCGCGCACCCACTTCCCGGTTGTCCGCGATTTCCAGCGTCGCCTCGTCGCCAGGCTGGATGCGGCTTGCTTCAGCCGACGGGAGGGCAACCTCGACCTGCATGCCGCTCGGATTCACGACCTGATAGAGTTCTTCCCCGGCATCGACGAAGGAGCCGAGAACGATAGGCGCCGAGGTCACTCGGCCCGCGAGCGGGCTCGTAACCGCAAGGGAGCGCCCGTC
This sequence comes from Pseudomonadota bacterium, assembly GCA_023394965.1. Lineage (GTDB taxonomy): Bacteria > Pseudomonadota > Alphaproteobacteria > Sphingomonadales > Sphingomonadaceae > Qipengyuania. Next base: position 48,509 of record JAEWZX010000042.1, read on the forward strand.
GCCGCTAACACCCGCCGCGGAGACTGCCGCCTGGGCGCGCGCAAGTTCCGACTGGGCGACCTGCAGATTTGCTCGCGCGGCCTCGAGATCCTGCCGTGCGGTGACATTGGCCTCGAAAAGGCGGCGCTCCCGATCGTAGGCAGCGGACAGTTCGTTGACCCTCGCGCGCGCTGCGCTCAACTGCGCTGCGAGAGCAGCCGCGTCGGCGCTCTCGATGCGGGCAATCGTCTCGCCCTGCCTCACATAATCGCCCAGCGTTTTGCCGACACTGCGGACCACGCCCGCCGCGCGGGCATCGATGCGGGCACTTGCCGTCGGGCTTGCCGCGACGGTGGCCGGGAAAACCAGCTCGACCGCCGATCCCTGGCCGACGGATTCAACCACTATCTGGGACGCTTCGATTTGTTCGGCGCCAAGCAGGACAAGGCCTTCGGGAAGCTCGACCTCCTCACTCGTCTCCTCGGCGTTTTGGTCAGCTTTGTTGTCGGGCCACAGCATGAGCGCCGCGACTACAAAGAGAATGACAAGGCCGATCACAACGGCCAGACGTTTACGGTTCATCGGAAAATACCTCATTGTGCACCGAGCCAGATCAGTGTCGCCGCCAGGCGGCCACGATCTTCCTGAGCTTGAATCAAAGCTTCACGGATGGTGTCGCGTGCTTCGGCCGCAGCCAGAACTTCGATCAGCGGAAACCTGCCGTTGCGGTAGCCAATCCGAACGAGCCGCAAGGCTTCTTCGGCTTGGGGCAAGGACGTCTCCGCGAGGGTCTCGACCCGCGCTTCGGCTGCCAAAAATTGTCCGCGGGCCTGCGTGACCTCGAGTTCGAAATCGGTGCGGGCAATTGCTTCCCGCGCCGTCGCGGCGCGAAGCCGCGCTTCGGCAGCGGCGATGTTTCCCTGGTTGCGATTACGGAATGGAAGCGGGATCGAAACCCCCACGAGAAACGCCTGGTCTCTACTTTCCTCGAACCGTCGGATTCCGGCGGATATTGCCGGATCCGGAATGCCTAAAGAGCGTTCCTGGGCGATCGCGGCATCCGCGGCCTCGCGTTCGGCACGAGCGACCTGAAGGCGTAAGGCCGAAGGTGACGCGAGCAGCGTCGCCGGTGGTTCGATCTCGGGGAACACCGAAGGCACGTCCGCAGCAGGTGCTGCCTCGCCCCAAAGCGCGGCCAGCGCATTCCTCGCCGCACTGTCGGCAGCCAGGGCCGCTTCAAGCTCCGCGAGCGCCTCCGCAAGTGCCGCTTCGGCACGAAGCGAACGCAAGGGAGGCTCCCGCCCGACATCGACCAGTACCCCTGCGATCCTGGCAAGCTCGCGGTTGCGCTCGACTATGTCCCGCGCGAGTTCCAATCGGGCTGCCGCAGCGACGGCTTCCACATAGCGCTCGCGCACCGATCGCCCGAGCTGAGCAACCGAGAGCGCTCCTGAAAGGGTCGCGACGCGCGCCTCCGCCTGGGCGGCGCGGACGCGCGCTCCTCGTTTGCCGCCCAATTCGAGCCGCTGACTCAGGGACAAGGTGTACTCGGTGGCCTGCAATCCCGAAAACGCGCCGCTTCCGGCAATGTTTTCGGCTTCGAAAGCAATTTCGGGGTTGGGCCGCAGCCGCGCCTGGTCGACGAGTGCCCGCGCCGCGTCGGCTTCGGCCCGCGGTCCGATCAGGCGCGGATTATCTGGGGGCTCATCTGCGCTGTCGACGATGCCCGCACGAGCGAGCGCAGCATCAAGCGTCAGAAGCTCACGCTCCTGCGCCGCCACGGTCGTGGCTTGAGCGGCGAGGAACAGCCCTCCAAAGAGGACCCCTCGCCAATGAATGGCTGACATTTTTCGAAAATTCCTCTGCTGACGATCCGAACTGCGCTGCGGCATGCAGCGCGGTGACGGTCGTCAGGCGCGAGGGGGGCGCTTCAGTCGGTCGGTAATGTCGGAAGCGAGCGCTTCGGCGGGAGGCGCATCGGGAACCACGACCAAGTGAGGGACCGAATCCTTCTGCACGGTGCCGGCAAAGCTCGCCCCGTGATGGCAATGGCCGTGTCCACACACGCCGTGTTGCTCGGCCGGCGCATCCGGATCGCCCGGCACTTCGTCGGCGGCTGCGGATGACGCAGAAGCGCTATCGAGCGAAGCCAGAACGGGCGTGCTTCCGGGCGCCACTTCGGCACCGCAAGCAGCAGCATCCGCCGCCGTCACGAACACCATCGCGACCAGCATGAGCAGGACGACGAAAGGGTGCAGGACAAGGCGACGATAGCTTGTAGTCATGGATTCCAATGGCTCATAGCAAACCGCATCAAGATTGCAAGTTCCGCAACACGATGAAGTATAAGTCTTTTGTTACAGTATAACAGTCCTCGAATACTGTTTCGGTCTTTTAGAACGGCGCGATCAGGCCGCGCGAAGCTCGGGATGCGGATGCTCGCAGCGATGCACCTCGATCGTAACGTGCACATATTCTGGATGCTCTGAAAGTCGACTGGCATAATGGTCGGGCGCGAGCGGATCACCGGCGATGAGCGAGGCGATGACTGCATACTTGCCGGGACCGATCCGCCAGATGTGCAGATCGCCGATCGCGGCGTCCCGGTCCTCGAGCGCCTCCCGCACCTCTATGTACCGATCAGAGGCCGCTTCGGCGTCGACAAGCACTGCAGCAGTATCGCGCAGCAGTGACCATGACCAGCGCCCGATCACGAATGCACCCACCAGCCCCATTGCCGCGTCCATCCAAGCCCAGCCGAGATACATGCCGGCGAGAAGGGCCACGATAGCCAGGACCGAAGTCAGGGCATCGGCAAGCACGTGGAAATAGGCGGAGCGCAGATTGTTATCGGCATGCGCATGGTCGTGGTGATGATGATGGTCGTGATCATGCCCGTGGTGATGATCGGCACCAAGCAGCCAGGCACTCGCGAGGTTCACCACGAGGCCGAGCACGGCGATCCAGATAGCCTCGGTATAGGCAATCGTGAGCGGACTGACGAACCTTTGAGCCGATTCAACCGCGATCCCGATTGCGAAGATGGCGAGGACAAGCGCGCTCGCGAAGCCGGCGAGGTCGCCCACCTTGCCGGTACCGAATGTGAAACGCGGGTTGTTCGCATGGCGCTTGGCAAACCAGTAGGCGAAGGCCGCGACGCCCAAGGCACCTGCATGGGTCGCCATGTGGATACCATCGGCGAGAAGCGCCATCGATCCGGTCCACAGGCCAGCGACGATTTCGACCACCATCATCGCGGCGGTCAAGGCAACGACATAACGCGTGCGCCGCTCATGGGCGTCGTGCGAGGCGCTCAGGAAGTTGTGATCATGGGCGAGCGGATTGGAGCTGGAATGGTGCATTGGTCGATGATTAGACCGTCGAAAAGAAGATAAAAATATGCGTAGCTTCTAAGACCGCCGCAATGATAAGCGAAGAATTGCTGGATGCTGCTAAGCTCTATCGCGCTTCCGGCGCGTTACCGTTGGGATACTGCCGCGCGATAGCAACGGCTTGGCGAAGCTGCTCGGGCGGCAGAGCCCCGGCGACCAGGTAAGGCCCGACAAACATAGCCGGTGTGCCGCTTATCCCGAGCATCCCAGCCTGTCGGTCCGCTCGCGCAAGCGCTGCATCGATTTCCTTGCCATGGGATTTGAGGTCGCTTTCCAGACGCTGCCAGTCGACGCCCGCCTGATCTGCTGCGGCACGGATTTTCTCGGAACTAAGCTTGCCCTGGATTTGCATGAGCGCATCGTCGAAGGCCTGGTCCTTCCCCTGATATTTCGCCGCAAGTGCGCGGCGCGCCGCTTCGATGGAAGGCTGGCCGAAAATCGCCCAGTCCTTGAACACGATACGGACATTGCCGTCTTCCATGGCGAGAGCTGTCAGACGCGGGTGCATCTGGCGGCAGAACGGGCACTGGTAATCGGTAAATACCACCAGGGTCAGATCGTATGATTGAGGCTCGATCCGCCGGGCCGCCGGATCTTCGGCGAGCTCCGCGATCATGGCATTGCGCGCTTTGGCAAAGGCCTCCTCGCCCGTCTCCTGCTGGGCCGTTGCCGGTACCGCGACCGCCATGGAAACACCGGCGGCTAAGAGAAAATTCAATAGAAGCGGGCGCTTGTGCATCTGGTACTCTCCGAAGTCTTGGGTATTGGGTTCGTAGGATGATTGAGATATTCCAGGTGCAGCCCGGTTCTTAAGGGCGGCTTACGGCGCCCCTGATCGTTCAGGGCGAGCGAGCAAGGACCCGTCGCGAGACCCAAGCGAGCCTTGCAATGGATCCCACGAAGGCAGCTCGCACGCAGGGACGACGGATTCGAAAGACCGTGAAAGATCTACAACGCGCTCAAAAAGGCGGGCTCAACCGACGCGCCGAGAAGTTCATTCAGGAATGCGGAAACATCCGCACGGATACCCGCCGCCGGAACGCCGGTCCGATACACAAGCTCGTTCGCCCGGATGGCCCGCGCGAGCAGCATTGCCGGGGGAGCCGTGGCTCCGATAGGGGCCAAGTGCTTGCCATATTAATCGATGGCCATGGGCGCGAGACGTTCCGGCTCGCGCATGAGAGCCTCGCATGCGCGTTCGTAGGCATCGAACACGCGAAGCAAGGCACTTCGGCGCGGCGGCGTTTGCAGGACCTGCTCGGAGGTATGCAATCCGCCGATCGGCAGCTGGCCTTCGTCGAAACTGCGAAAGCCAGTGAACATGGCCTGCATATCGATAGCCGAAAGCGCAATATTGCTGCCCCCTTCGCTCCCCATTCGCGAGCGCATGACCATGCCGGTGCTGCCAGGGCTCGGGATAGTAATGCCGGCGGCCTGTCCGGCAGCGACTTGCGCGATACCTGCCTTGGCCGGCATGTATGCGACCTCCAGATCGCGACCGGGATCGAGGTTCGCGCGCCGTACCGCAGCCTGGAAAATAATATCGCCGCCACCGTTTCGGCCGGAGCCCATCGGCCCGCTGACGATAACCTTGTGGCCGCGCAACTCGGCAAAGCTGCGGATGTCCCGCGGCACCACCTCGAAGAAGCCGCGCCAGGTGTTGATCGAGACGAGCCTCAGACCGAGATCAGGTGCTGCGAGCTGCTTCTTCGCCCCGATATAGGTCATGCCCAGAAAGGCATCCGCCTCGCCGGTTCGAAACATTGAATCGATCTCGGCCGATTCCTTGATCGGACTAAACGACAAGGGGAGGTCCGGTTCGAGAGCGAGTGCCAGCATGAGCGGAAAGACATGGGGGTTAGCCGCGGAGACTAGCCTCAGCGATGTATCGCTCCTTTCCAGCGCGGCAGAAAGGGATGCTCGTGGCACACAGCCGCTGGCGATTGATGCCGCCGCGGCCATAAGTACCGATCGCCTGTGCAACATGCGCCACTCCTACTGATCGAATGGATTGACGATCGAGGCTGGGTCTTACGGCAGCCTTAAGCCCAGTCGGAACTTGCTCTTTCAATCAGCGAGCCCACTCCTGCGAAAGTGCGCGCAGCCCGCTACGATCCCTGGCTGGTCAAGACGACAGCGACCAGGAAAACGATGCGCGCTCTATTGCCATCGATGAGCCGGGCGTTGCTGCCCATATGGGGATAGTCGTCACCACCCCTTTTGAAGGCCGCCTCCGGCAAGCCGTTCACGCTAAGCCGCGCTTAAGACACATGCGTTTTGGCACCTGCCATGTTTCGCCGGACTTCGCGCCTGTTGATCGCCGCCATCCTCGGAACCATCGCGGCGCAAGGCTTTGCGCCTGCCAATGCGACTGTCCTTTCGCTAGCCTCGCTTAGCGGCCTTTTCTACCTGATCCGCCACGATCGGGCTGCACCCATATTCTGGATTGTGACAGCCTACGCGGGAGCCATGTGGATTGTCGCGTTACGCTGGCTTCCGAGAGCGTTTGTGATGATGGACCCGCCAGCCGTTACGGCTGGCTGGCTGGCACTCGTCGCCTTGTCCGCGATCCTGTCGCTCTTCTGGTCCGTCCCCTTCGCCCTTGCCCGGAGATACGCCAACAGAAATCACGGCACGCAGCTCTTGGCGACAAGTTCGCTTCTAGCGCTCGGCGAATGGGCGAGGTCTACCACTATCATCGGTTTCGCGTGGAACCCGCTTGGCGCGATCTGGCTCGACGTTCCGGCGATCGTGCGGTCTGCTTCGGTTATCGGCATAACCGGACTCTCATTTGCGACGGTGCTTGCTGCCGGACTCGTTCTGCAGATCGCCGGGCATCCGCGACGTGTCGGGGCAAGCCTCGGATTTATCGGGGCCCTCGCAATCCTCCTCGGGCGTTCGTCGGTTGCTCCTCCTGATACCGCGCAGCAGGTCGCGCTGATCCAGGGCAACATACCGCAAAGGGTCAAATGGGACGAAAACCGGCTCGACGAGCAGGTGGATATCTATCTCGGTTTGACAGCCGGCATTTCTTCGACTGCGCCGGACATGCGCATCTTCTGGCCTGAAGCCGCGATCCCCTATGTTCTCGAGGACCGGAAGGCGGTGCTCGATGAAATCGGGAAAACGCTTCGGACCGGCGACATGCTCTTCGCCGGAGCTCTGGGTCGCGACGCCGACGGACACTATGCCAATAGTGTCTACCTGATCGATGCCAGCGGGCGGGTTCGCAACCGTTACGACAAGCGCATCCTCGTCCCGTTCGGGGAATATGTGCCGTTCGAGTCCTTGCTCGAGGCATTGCGCCTCGCCCGGTATGCCCCTGGCCGCGACGCCCTTGCGCCGGGGGCAGCGATCCCGGCCATTCCTTTGGCCGACGGCGAGGCAGGCGTGGCGATATGTTTCGAGGCCACTTTCCCCGGCTTCGGCTCCGGGTTCACTGCGCGCCCCGCTTACATCGTCAATCCCACGAACGACGCGTGGTTCGGTCCTGCCGGCGCTCCGCAACATCTGGCGCAGGCGCGCATCAGAGCGCTTGAGAACGGTTTGCCGGTGCTCCGCGCGACGCAGACGGGCATATCCGCGATAATCCGGTCCGATGGTTCGATCGCCGGGCATCTCGAGAGCGGTGTCCGCGGCGTTCTTGTCGGTCGTCTTCCCGCCGCTGCGCAGGCGACCGTGTTCTCAAAAATCGGCGCGGGCTACGTGCTCGTGTTCCTTGTCGGGTCCTTTGGCCCGATCCTGGCTAGCCGTCGGCGGAACGCCGTCAGACAAGGTCGATGGAACTTCCGACGGAAGCGTGAGTGAAGGGACGCGCGAGCCGTTTGCGCAGGGCTGTGATCGCATCGATGGGAAGCTGTCGCCGGTTCTTGCCGAACTGCGCGGGCACGCCCTGCTCGGTAATGAAGCCCACAGCATAAACGGCGCTATCATCCACCGGACGGCCTTCCAGAAACAGGCGCTCGATCCGCTGACCCTCGGGATTTTCGGCCTTGAAGGCGAGACCCACTCCGCGCATGCGCTTGATGTAACCGCCCATCTGGTCATAGGGATTAGCCGCAAAGGTTCGTTCGAGGTTTTCCTCGATCATCTGCCGGATTTCCGCGCCGGTCACCTCGGCAAGGCTGACGGGAGGATTGGTTGGAACCATGTTCCACAAATCGCCCAGCGTAATCGGTCCCGCCGGTATCGGCGCACCGTAACGCCAGCCGTTGGAGAAGGCGATCTGCGTACCGGCGACTTCGGCAATCGCCTCGAGCAGAAGATCGTCCATCGGGCTCGACAGCATGGCATAGCGATGCAGGGCTACATCGGTCCTGCCCACGGCCTCGGCCATGGCTTCGCGCTCGCCGACGAGCGCCGCGGTTACAGCGGCCTCGAGTGCCAAATCGGGATGAACGCTTTCATCGACTGCGATGAGCGCGTGCGTCCAGCCGATGAGTTCGCCGTCCCGCAAATCGAGGTCGAGCCGGCCAACGAATGACCCGTGGCAGCCGGACTGGAAGATGAGGCAGCCTTCGACCTCGATAGCATGCTCCATGCGGTTATGGGTATGGCCGCTGACGATCACATCGATGCCGGGCACGTCCTTGGCAAACTGCACGTCCTGCGGGAAGCCGACATGGGAGAGTACGACCAGCAGATCGACATGCGGGCGCATTTGCGCGACGTGAGCATGAAGTTCCCTAGTGCCGATCTCGAAGCGCAGACCTTCGCTGAAATGAGGCGGCATGGTCTTGTCGACGATCGGACAGGCAAGGCCGATCAGCCCGATCCGCAGCCCGGCGCGCTCGACGATCGTGGCGGCGGGCAGGAACAGCTCGCCGCTTTCCTCGCGATAGATATTCGCGGCCAATACCGGATAGGGCAGCTCGCTGGCGAGCGCCTGCACCCGGTCCGGACCAAAGGCGAATTCCCAATGGAGCGTCATGGCATCGAAGCCCAGTTCGGCCACAAGCGGAGCAAGGGCTTTCGCCTCGTCCGAAACCGCGAAATGCGTCCCATGGAAGGTGTCGCCATTGTCCAGCGCCAGCACGCCGCCCGGATTGTCGGCGCGGGCACGCTCGAAGATCGTCTTGATGCGGGCTAGACCGCCAAGCGTCTCGAACACGGGAGTTCCATCGGCTCCATACCGAATCTCGTTATGCGGTTCGGCGTATCCATGAAGGTCGTTGAGCTGCAGTATCGTCAGGCGGGTCATGGTCTCGACCTTTCAGTTCTTCGTATTGCCAAATGGGTTGCGCTGCGGTGCACCGCCAGCGCATCGACAGGAGTGAGCATCTCTTGCTCTATCGAGATCGTGATCGAGGCTTACGTTCCGCTGCAGCCATCCCGGGCGAGGAGGGTCACGAGGCAGCCTCTCCCACTTCCTCTGCCTTGCCGATGAGAACCTGCGGAGTAAGGACCTGCGGTAGCACCTCGGCAGCCTCGCCGGGCGCATAGAACTGGTAGAAGGGTATCGAGTTGCGACCGTGATCGGCAAGATAAGCCGTGATCTCGGGGTCCTGCCGCGTCCAGTCGCCCGTGAGTGTCACCACGCCGGCTTCGGCAAAGGCCTCCTGCGTCGCCTCGGTATCGATGGCAACGCGTTCGTTGACCTTGCAGACCAGGCACCAGTCGGCGGTAAAATCGACGAAGACAGGAGTGCCTGCCGCCCGCAGTTCCGCCAGCCGGGCGGTGCTGAACGTCTCGTGGAGGTCCCCTTCCGCGATCTCGCCCGAGGCCGTCGCTGCGCTCGGCGCTTCGGGAATACCGACCGTGAGGACGGCTGCCAGCGCCAGCGCCGCTGGCGCGAGCGTCAGCCATCCTGCGGAGCCGCGCCGTTGGCGCAGGCCGTACCACCACAGGGACACGGCAAAGAGCGAGAGAACCAGCAGGCCCAAAGCCATTCCGTTGACGCCGGTCTGGCGACCGAGAAGCCAGGCGAGCGCCAGCGCCGTCGCGAACATCGGCAGCGAGAGCACTTTACGCAGCGTATCCATCCACGCGCCGGGCTTGGGCAGTCGCCGCTGGACCGCAGGAATGAAGGCGACGGCAAGGAACGGCAGCGCCATTCCCAGGCCCAGCATTGCGAATACCGCAAGGGCGAGCGGCGCAGGAAGCACGAGGGCCGCCCCGAGCGCGCCGGCCATGAAAGGCCCGCTGCATGGCATGGCGATGAAGGCAGCCAAAGCTCCGGTCGAAAATGCGCCGAGGAAGCCGCCGGTCTGGCTGCCGCGCGCAGCGAATGCGGGCATCGGCAATTCGAACAGGCCGGCTAGGTTCAAGGCGATAGCGCCGGTCAGGACAAGCAGCACCAGGATAACGCCAGGGGACTGCAGCTGGAAGGACCAGCCTATCTCCATGCCGATGGCGCGCAAGCCGATGAGCAGTGCGCCGAGCAGAAGCGCGGTGGCAATTACGCCGGCCGCATAGCCCGCCCCCTCCACCCGCGCCGCGCGCGGATCGCCCCCGCTCTTGGCGAGCGACAGCGCCTTCAGGCTGAGGATGGGAAAGACGCAGGGCATCAGATTGAGGAGTAATCCGCCAAGGAGCGCACCCACGAGGGCAATGCGCAGGACATCGCCTGAAACGGCCTGCGTTGCCAAAGAGGGCGCGGCGGCGCTTTCCGTGGCTGGCACCGGATCGACCATCGTCGGCAACGGCTCCTGGTCCGCCTGTGACAGCATCTCGTCGTCAGGGATTTCGCCCGATTGCGCTGATGGTTGCGCGTTAGCCGACGAGCTCGCGACCGTGCGCGCGCTTACGAGATAGGATTTCGTGCCGTTTGAGAGAACGCCGCGAAAAGCCGTACCGGGGGCCGTTCCTGCGGCGGGAATGCGCAGGCTGATGCCATCGCCATTGCGGCTGACGGTCTGCTTTGCCGCGGCATCGAACCAGCCTTCCTGCTCGGGGAACAGGCGGTAATTGCCTCTTGATACCGCAGGGGACGAGAACACCCAGTCATTTCCGTCGCGGGTCAGCGTCGCGCCGCTGAGTGGTTTGGGCATGGCCCTTTGCGCCGCGGCGACGATCCGTGCACCGGCGGCATCGGGCGCTCCCGATCCGACCTCCAGATTTGCCGAAAGCGTCGCGCGTTCGGGCACGCACAGCGTGTCGGAACAGACCAGCCAGCTCAGCGCAACTTCAACGGGCAAGGCTGTTCCTGGCGCGAGAGATTGCGGCACTTTCATCGTGGCGAGAAGCGTGAACGGTCCGTCGTGAACATAGCTTGCGATACCCTGCACATCGAGCAGATGGGGTGCCGGATGGCGCAAGGACGAAACGGAGACGCCGGCCGGCACATCCCAGTCCGCTTCGACCGGCAGGCCCGCCGCACCGGGATTGGTCCAATATCCATGCCAGCCCGATTCAGGCTTCATCCTGATCGCAAGCGTCACCGATTCCCCGGGCTTGGGCGTCCGTGTTTCGAAGGCGAGCGATGCCTCGATATGGCGTTCCTGTGCGGATGCAGGAGCAAGGGCGATGACGCCGACCCCGAAGGCCAGCGTCACCAGAAGCGTAAGCAGGCGGCGCAAGACAATCATGGATTATGCCTCCTTGCCTGCCGCATGCTCGGCGTTGAATCGCCTCGCCTCTGCAACCGCGCGCGTAAGGCCGGCATAATCGACCGCGCCGGGGATCATATATGGCCCGACCAGCATGGCAGGGGTACCCTGCAGGCCCATCTGGGCAGCCTGCATGGCCGTCCTCCGCAGGACGCCATCGATGTCGTCCTCACGGGTTTCCATATCGCGTTCTAAACGGGCAAAATCGATGCCGGCGGCGGCGGCGGCGGCCCTGATCTTTTCCGAACTCAGCTTGCCGTCGGTCCGCATGAGCGCGTCGTTGAACTGCCGGTGCTTGTTCTGCCATTGCGACGCGATCGCCATCCGCGCGGCCTCTTCCGATGCAGGGCCGAAGATCGGCCAGTCGCGATAGACGATCCGGACCTTTCCATCTTCCTGCGCCAGGCGTTCGAGTTCTGGGTGAATCTTGCGACAGAAGGGACACTGGTAATCGGAATAGCTGATGATAGTGACATCATAGCCTTCCGGCGCGAGCTTGGGGGCGATCGGGTCATCGGCGATCTCGGCGCGCGCCGCCATGGCTTCGGCGCTCGCCGCGGTGTCCTCATCCGAACCCGCATCGCTTTGCGATGCGGGGTCTCCCTGCACCAACTGGGTGGTCACCAGCGCGGTGCCTCCCGCCGTTGCGAGCAGCAATGCAGCGACCAAGGGCCATCTAGGCATGGTCAGTCTCCTTGAAGTTGTTGAAGCTTATCGGACAGGGCTGCCCGTGAAATTTCACCGACATGGGTGGCGACGATCTCGCCCTCGGCATCGACGAAGATCGTGGTCGGAAGGACACCGTTGCCGGCCACGTCCATGAGACCCATCTGCTTGTCGAGCACCACCGAGCGCGGCGATATCCCGCTCGCGAGCAGGTAGTCGGCAACGGCCTGCCGGTCCTCACCTTGGTTGGCGAGCAGTATAGGGATGTCCGAGTTCGCCGCTTCCTCGGCGAGCATGGGAAGCTCCCGTCGGCAAGGCGGACACCAGGTCGCCCACAGATTGATCGCGAACGGCTTGCCCGCGAGATTTTCAGGCGTGATCTCGGTGCCATCCATTCCGACCAGGACCGGCAAATCGGGAAGGGGCCGGGCTTCGGGTTGAAGCATGGCCGAGGCGGCGAACCAGATTGCGGCGAGGACCGCCAGCACGCCGAGAGCCCTGCGCATCGCGCGCACCGGGCGCATTCGCCAGGCCAGAATTGCAGCGGTCGCGAGCAGTCCGGCCCAGGCTGTGAACCCGCCTTGCCAGACAGCGAGTACAGTCCACGGATCCACCGCGTAGGCCTCCCAATGAAGCACGACATAAGCGACCCTTGCCGCCACGAGGCCGACGAGGACGGCCATGCCTGTCGCGGGCGCGGCCCTGCCGTTTTCGGCAACCAGGATCCGATCGACCAAGAACAGGAATGCTATCAGCAGGCCGACTGCCAGCAGGCGATCGGCTGCGAATGCGAGAGGTCCAAGGGAAACGCTGCTGCTCATCGCGGGCCATCTCGGGACCGCAGCTTAAGCGAGACTTACGGCGGTTAAGACTGCTATAAGCCGCAGGCGTCATTCGCCGCTATCGGAGGTTCGAATGCGAATTCTGGTAGTAGAAGATGACGAAGTACTACGCGAGGGGCTCGACGCCGGCCTCTCGCTCGAAGGGCATACGGTAGATCTTGTCGAGACCTGCATGGATGCGCGGGAGGCTGCTGCGAGCTATTCGTATGACGCCCTCGTTGTCGATATCGGTCTTCCGGACGGGTCGGGGCTCGATCTCGTTCACGACTTGAGGCGTTCCGGCAACACCACCCCGATACTTGTCCTGACGGCCCGAACGATGGCAGAGGACCGCATCGAAGGCCTCGACCGCGGCGCGGACGATTATCTGGGCAAGCCGTTCGATCTGGGCGAACTCGCCGCACGGCTGCGGGCTCTGGTTCGCCGGGCCAACGGTCGCACCGAGCCAAGCGTCACGATAGGACCGCTCGCGATCACCCTGGCAACACGTCAGGTGACGCTGAAGGGCCAAGAGATCGAGCTGTCACGCCGCGAATTCGCAGTGCTCGAAGTGCTCGTGCGCCACCCCGGTCACGTGATCTCGCGTTCCCAGATCGAAGAGGCAATTTACGGCTGGCAGGAGGAAGTCGGCTCGAACGCCGTCGAGGTGCACATCCACAAGCTTCGCGGCAAGCTTGGGACCAATTTCATCGAGACCGTGCGCGGTGTCGGATACAGGGTACGCGAACAATGACATCGCTAAGGATACGCCTCTTCCTTCTGGTGGCAGCGGCCACCGCTATCGTGTGGGCCCTGGCTGCTGCCTGGACCGTGCTGAGCGCGCGCGCCGATGTCGAACGGGTGCTCGACCGAAGATTGCAGGAGGCTGCCATGATGGTGGCATCGCTCGGCTACGATACGCAGCAGACATCGGATGCGGCGCAAAGCGGTGCCGCCTCCGTCGCGCTGCCGTCCTATGATCGGCAGCTCTCGTGCCAGATCTGGTCCGTTGGCGGGCAATTGCTTGGTGCCTCGCAGGGTGCGCCCGGGGCTGCGATGTCGGACGGCGAGGCAGGATTCAGCGAGCGGATGATCGCTGGCAATGCCTGGCGGGTCTATACCCATGTCTCACAGGACAGCGGCTTGCGGGTGATGGTCGGAGATACGATTGCGATGCGCAGCAGGCTCATCGCCGATCTCATGCGCGGCCTGATCGTTCCGGCCACGATCGGCCTGCTCGCGCTCGCCCTGCTGCTCTGGATCGGGATCGGACAGGGCCTTTCGCCGATCCGGCGAATAGCTGCGGAGATCGGTGATCGTAGCCCCGAGGACCAGTCTCCGCTCGTGGTCGACCGCGTGCCCGATGAGCTATCCCCGCTGACTCGGGAAATCGATGAGCTGTTCGCGAGGATAGCGCTCCTGCGGGATGGTGAAAGGCGGTTCCTGGCCAGCGCTGCGCATGAAATGCAGACCCCGCTGGCCGGTCTCAAGACGCATGCGGAAATTGCTCTGCGTACCGAGGACGAGAATGCGCGCCGCAAATCGCTGGAGCGCATCAGGCAATCCGTCGACCGCACCACACGCCTGGTTCGTCAGTTGCTGGATCTTGCAAAGGAGCGGTCTGCCAGAGTGCCGGCCACTGAAGCCTCCGCATCGCTCGGTGACGCCTTCGACGAGGTCATCGAGGAGCTGGAGCATCTGGTTGCCGAGCGTAACGCCAGCGTCCAGATAAGCCAGGCGGCCCGGGATTTCGTGGCACCCTTGCCGCGTAATTCACTGGTCATTGCCCTGCGCAATCTGATCGAGAACGCCCTCCTTCACGGTCCAGCGAACAGCGAGGTGCGGGTAGATTCGGATGGTACAGGGTTTTGCGTGCGAGACGCAGGGCCCGGCCTATCGGACAGCGCGAGCCGGGCGATGCTCGAGCCTTTCACGAGGGACCCGGGTTCGAAGGCTCCGGGAAGCGGACTTGGTCTTTCCATCGTCAGTTCTGCGCTCGCGCCCGCCATGCGTCTGCATTTCGAGCGCATCGCCAGCGGATACCGGGTGTGCGTCCTGCCGGCAGAAACACAAGCGCCGTCGGAAGAGGTCGCGATCGACGCCAGCGAGTTCGCTTGAGGGTCCATCCACGATGCGCGAGAGGGCCTCGAACCGCCGTCTCGCCGCACCCTCCGTAAGGATGCCTTAAGGCAGGTTTTGTCTGCACGCGCGCACGAAATCTAAAGAAGGTATTTGCCAATGAACATTCTGCGCACATGCGTAATAGCCATGGCTGCGGCCACTCCCGCGATCGCGGAGGACGACAGGACGTCGCGTCACTCATCGCCGACGACGATTACCATTCTGCACACGAACGACATCCACGGTCGCCATGCTCCGTTCGAGGCCGCCCCGGGGGACGCTACCTCGCAAACAGGCGATCCCGGGCGCAGTCCCGCGCAGTTCGACCAGGCAGGTATGGTTGGCGGATTCCAGTATCTGGCGGGGAAAGTGGGTGAGATTCGCAAGCGCGAGGGTGAGGACAAGGTTCTCCTTCTCGATGCCGGCGATACATTCAGCGACGATTATGTCGGCAATCAGACACGCGGAGAGGCGATCATATCGCTGATGAACGCGCTGGGTTACGACATGATGGCGCTGGGCAACCACGATTTCGACTACGGAGTCGAGCGCACAAGGGAACTGCAGGATTTTGCGGACTTCCCGATCAGGGGCGCCAACGTTACCGAAAACGGCGAACCTGTGTTCGGCCAACCCTGGAAAGTTTTCACTGTCAACGGGGTCAGGATAGCGATCCTGGCCCTCACCTATCATTCGACCGACAAGACGGCGAGCGCGCAGAGCATTGCCGGACTGACCTATTCGAGCGGCATCGAGGCGACACGCCGCTATCTGCCTGAAATGCAGCGATCGGCGGATATCGTGATGCTGCTGTCACACCAGGGCACGGCAACCGACCGCAAGCTTGCGCGTGAGCTCGATGGCGTGGACATCATCGTCGGCGGGCACTCGCACGATATTTTTCGCCAGCCCGAACTCGTTGACGGAACATGGATTGTCCAGGCCATGGCCGACGCGGCAGTCCTCGGCGAACTGCGCCTGGAAGTCGGCGCGGACAAGAAGCTTCGAAAGGTGACCGGCGCAGCACACCAATTGTGGAACTACCAGATCGAGCCTGATGCAGATATCGCCGAACTCATATCCCGGATCGACGAGCCCTTTGCCGAGGCCATGAATGAAGTGCTGGCTTATTCGGCCGACCGAATTCCCCGCGATTATCGCTCGGAAAGTCCATTCGACAAGATGGTCGGCGAATACATGATCGAAGAAACCGGTGCCGATGTGGCCCTCATGCCGGGCGTGGGGTACGGAATTTCGATCTACCCCGGCAACGTGACGCGCGACCGTCTTTACACGCTCCTGCCCCACCCTGCGAAACTAGTGACCTTCGAAATGAAAGGCAGCGATCTTCTTGCTGTCCTGGAACAAAGCGCGACAAACCAGAATCCGGGAGATCCCATGAAGGTAGTCGGCGGGCTGGTGCAAGCGGCCAATATCGGCTGGACAGTGGATCTTAACCGGCCTCTGGGCGAGCGCGTAAGCGAGGTGACAGTCGGCAACACACCTATCGAGCGTGAGCGCTGGTACAAGGTCGCGACCAATTCCGGGATGGCGAACGGACTCCACCGCTACGATTTCTCCGGCATTCGCGGCAAAGAGGTCCACGAGCGCAGTGTCACACAGCTTGTCGAAGACGTCATGAAGCGCAAGCGCGTGATTTCCCGTCCGGCGAGCGGATCGACCCGCCTGGTCAAGGTCTACGAGTAAGGCAGACAATGCGCGGCTCGGCGCGCCGCACCGACGCGCCGGGCCATTGCTTGAATCAAGCGTCAGATGTGAGCTGTTCGTGACGGATAGGCGCTCCATGAGGCCGCGCTTTCCCGACGCGCAGGGAATTGGCGATCGCGAGCATGGAACTGGCTGTCATTGTGAGCGCCGCCAGCAGGGGGCTCATCGTGCCCATAACGGCAAGCGGGATCACCATCGCGTTGTAGCCCAGCGCCAATGCGGCATTGCGCCGGCCCGTAGACCGATATTGGCGTGCAATGACCATGGCCTCACGTACTCGTTCTAGCCCCCCTTCAAGAATTGCCACCGAGGCACTGGCGGTCGCGGCGGCGTGAGCGCGCTGTACCGAAATCGAGCAGTCCGACGCCGCCATGGCCGGCGCATCGTTGACCCCGTCGCCCACGAAGACAACCGGACGGGCCAGCGCGCGTACCAGATCCGCCTTCTCCAGCGGAGAGAGGCTTGCGGCAATCTCCTCCGGTTCCAATCCTACCGCCCGTCCAACGTTGAGCGCCGATGGCAAGGCGTCTCCAGTCGCCATTTGCAAACGGGCACCATGGCGACGCAGATGACCGATCAGCGGCGCGACGCCAGGATCGACCTGGTCGTCGAGGTATATCTGGCCGACGGCAACGCCTTCAAGCCTGACCTCGAGCGTTGCTGCGCGCGTCTGGCAGTCACCGTCCGGAGCGATGCCGGCCACCTCGACGGATTTCCCATCCAAGTCCGTCCCGATGGCCTTGCGCGCAAGGCGCAAGCCCCCTGGACCGTTTGCACCTGCTGCGGCGACAATGGCGCGCGCGATCGGGTGATCGATGCCGGTTTCGGCGCGCGCTGCAAGCGAGAGCAACTCCCGTGTCGACAAATGCGAGAGACTGACGATCCGCGTCACTTGAAGCGTTCCGGACGTCAGCGTCCCGGTCTTGTCGAAGACGACTGTTCCTGGCCGGGCCAGCGCGTCGAGAGAGGAAGGATTGGCAATACGCAGACCGCATTTGCGCCCCGCGCCTACCACGGCCAGCGACGCAAGCGGGCGTGCGATGGCGAGCGCGCAGGGGCAGATTACGATGAGCGTGGTCAGCGCCCGTGCAAGGGCGCCCTCGATGCCGACGCCTTGAAGCAGGCCGAGTCCCAGGGCAAGCGCCGCCAGTAAGGGCGTTGCGCGCGCGAGCACGGCCAGCACGCTGTCGTCAATCGAGGTCTGCTCTCCCTTTGCGGCCAACTCGAGAGCAACCCGCCCGCCCATTCGGTCGATCAACCGATCATCGAAGGGGCGTGCCACTTCAAGGACGAGCTGGCGATCGAGATTGAGGCAACCGGCCTCGACCAAATCGCCTTCCCCGACGCGCAGAGGTGCGGATTCCCCGGTCAGATACGCGGTATTCAGGCGGCTGCGGCCCGCAACAATTCGTCCATCGATAGTTACTTGCGCGCCTGCAGGCACCCGCACCCTGTCTCCCAGGCCCAGCTCTGAAATCGAGACCGCGGGACCGCCGGATGCGGGCCAGGCCGTTTCCGGTGCTGCAGCTTCCAGTTCGATAAGCGCCGCGATCGAGCCTGCCCGCACGCGGGTCTCGATCCACTGTCCGGTCAGGCGCAGGACGATAAGCATCGCCGCTGCGTCGAAATACACACTGGAGCTGCCGCGCATGAGCTGCAAGCCGGAAATCAGGATCGCGCCGAGGACCCCTCCGGAGATCAAGGTATCGATAGTGTAGCTGCGCAAGCCGAGCGAGCGCCAGCCCATCGTGAGGATCGCGCGGCCGGCGACAATCACCGGAACCAGACAGGCACCTGACGCCAGAGCGAGCCACCAGGCGGCCGAGGGAGGGACGCCGCTGCCGAAGTAAAGCACGAATGCAGCCCCCATCGACCACATCGCAAAAAATACGCCGATGGCCAGTCTGTAGGTCAGAACCTCGGTGGCTGCACTGAGCCGGGCCAGCACCACCGGCAAATGAAAGCGCTCGACCATGCGGTAGCCGGCCGAAGCGATGCAGGCCTCGATCTCGCGAAGCGAGCAGAGGCGAGGATTCCAGTGCACAAAGGCCGAAGCCGTCAGGTAGTGAACCCCGGCGTCGAGAACACCTTCGAGCTTGCGCAGGCGGTGTTCGAGACCCCGCGCGCATCCCCCGCAAAACAGTCCGTCGACGGCCAGAAGCTGCCGCGAACCTTTTCCGGTTTCAGCGTCCCGTGCCGGTCCCCAGCAATCTGCCTTCGACGATCTTTCCATAGTAGGTGTCCTGACCGTGGTTCGCCGCCGCATTGTCCGCCACGCTGCCCGTCTGTCGCGGATCTCTGGGTCGCTCCTGGCTATCGATGAAGGCTGCGGCATCCCAAGCTTCCTGGTCCGTCAGCGTGCCGCCCTGCCCCATCGGCATATTGGCTTTGATAAAGGATGCAGCGGTATTGACCCGCGCCATGCCCGCGCCCCAGTTGTAACTGTTCGGCCCCCAGAGAGGGGGGAACACCAGCTTGCCGTTCAGATCACGCTGCCCTTGCCCGTTACTGCCATGGCAGGCCGCACAATTCTGCTCGTAAACCTGTGCGCCGCGCTGCGGATCATAGCCAAGCGCGGTTTTTTCGAGTTCCGGATAGCCTTGGCCGGGGAGGCTTTCACCCACCGGCGCCCCGCTCGCGAGCCAGTGAAAATACATCTGGAGATCCTTGTAAATCGGATGGCCGGCGGGTGGAGGGCCGCCCGAGGGCGAATCCTGACCGTTCATGGAGTAGGTGAAGCAGCCCCGCAGCCGGTCCTCCATCGTGTTGATCTGTTTGTTCTTCGAGCGGTATTTCGGATATATGACGTAGGCGGCCCACATCGGCGCCGAATTGGGTTCACGGCCCTTGTCGAGATGACAGCTGGCGCAGGACAATTCATTACCCACGAAGTCGGCGGCATTGGTCTTGGTGTTTACGAACAGCGCCATACCCCGGCGGATTGCATCTCCATCGGGCCCGTCGGGAATGGACGTTTCGGCGGGAGGGCTGAAATAGGCGGCAGCCATGTCGCTTTCGCGCTCCGAGCTGTTCGTGGGGTGACTGCCATCGTCGCCGAGAATGCCGAGATCGAAGGCAATCGAGCCAAGAACAAAGAGGCCAGCACCGCCCGCAAGGGCGAGAATGGCGCGCTTGGCTCCGTCACCTGCCTTGCGCTGCTGCGGACTATCGCCGCCCTCGACGATCCGGCGCTCATTCTGTTTCATCTCTTCACCTCGTCAGCTGTGGTGGCAGGAGCGGGCACGGGTGGCAGTGTTGCGAGATAATCGGCTACCGCCGCGCGATCGCGATCGTTCAAAGCGTTCGCGATCACATTCATCATCTTCTGGCGAGAATTGTCGCGCTCGCCCGATACCCATGCCGCAAGCTGCGAAGCGGTGTAAGACGGATGCTGCGCCGCTAGACCGGGAAAGCCCGGAGTGACACCGAAAGCCGATGGACCGTGGCACGATGTACAGGAGGGAACTCCGATCGACCAGTCACCTGAGAGGACGAGCTCGCGCCCGCGTTCGAGGTTACCGCCAAGAGAAGGTCGAGCGGTCGACGCCGCGCGCATCGAAGCGTAGTATCGACCGAGTCCCTCACGCTCAGTCTCAGAAAGCGAGCGGGCGACAAGCTCCATATTCTCATTGCGGCGGCGCCCCTCGGTGTAATCGAGCAGCTGCTTGGCAATATAGTCAGCGGGAAGTCCCGCGAGGCGCGGAACGGTATCGGCACCCTGCCCCCGGTCCCCATGGCACGACGAGCAGGACCAGACCTCGCCGCGGCCTTGATTCACCAGTTCGAGAATGCCGGACGATATGCCCATGCCGCCTGCCAGGGGTTTCACTTCCGGCTGCGGGGAAAGCGAGGAATCGAACCTCGCGGCGATCTCTTGGCCTCCTGCAAACGGACCGGCATCGGCAATCTCGCGCCTGAGAGCCGCTACCCTTTCACCGGAGATTGCCTGTTTCCGACCCGCGAAGCGCGCCTGCAAATAGGTTGCGAGCCGGGCGATTTCCGCGTTGTCGAGCGCAGAGGCAAAGCTCGGCATATGACCGTCAAAGGTTTCATCGCCCACTCTGATTGGTCCGTCGATGCCGCGCAGAAGTATGCTGGCGGTGATTTCCGGTCCCCCGGCGAGAAAGGGCGATTTGTCCAGCGGCGGAATGGCAAACTCGACCCCCTCTCCGCCGGGCTGGTGGCACGTCGTGCAATTGGCTTCGAACAGCTTGGCACCGGTCAGGCCGAGACCCTGTTCGCTTTGCGGCGAGAGCACCGTTTCGTCAGCCCGCCCGACAGCGACCGCATAGGAACTCTGATAAAGCAGAACTCCGCCCCAGAGTGCCAGCGCGACCGCGAACATGATGACGCCGATCGGTATCTGGCGCATCTCCTCGTAGGGTTCGAAGTTCTCGCCCGGACGCGAAGGTTCCTCGGGGCGCGTCACTCGCGAGGCTCCCGGCTTTCATACCCGTAGTCGCGAACCGAATCCTCACCCGCGGGCATCGTGCGGTCGAGCGCCAGCAGGTAGGCCACGAGATCCTCGGCATCCTGCGTGGCTACAACGACACCCTGGTCGGGCGCATCATCCTTCGGGAGCGCGACGACGACATCCCCCGGTTCTGCCTCCGGTTTCACCTCGAACAGGTAGGGATAGGCGGGCATGATGCTCCAGTCGAAGATGGCGCGCGGTTGATAGAGATGCGTGAGGTGCCAGTCCCTGCTCGGAAGGCGAGCGCCGACGTTCAGCAGGTCGGGTCCGGTGCGCATGGTGCCAAGCTGGTGGGGACGATCGTAGACATAATCGGAGGCGACCGCGGCCCGGCCCCAGCCGCGCTGGGCATCGGGTGCCTGCTCGGGGCCACGCGGCTGCTGGCTGTGGCAATACACGCACCCCTGCTCGACATAGACCTCACGACCCCGCAGCTCCTGCTGCGTATAGGGTTGCAGGCCCGGCGTTCCTTCGAGCGGCCTGATCTGCGCGGCTGGCGCAATGACCAGAAGCACGGTCGCGAAGGCCAGGATACCAAGAGCAAGCGTGGCCAGAGGAACAATGCGGTTCATGATTCCACTGCCGGTTCAGGATGGTACCCGGTTTGCGGAACCCAGGCGGGTCCGCGAGCCAGCAAGGCGAGGACATGAATACCGAGAAGAAGGTGACCGGCTGTCATCAGCGCCCCGCCGACCGAGCGCCATTCGAGATAGACAATCGTGACGCGAACGCTGTCGGCGAAGGGACGGGTGGCATCGAGCATGGCGAAGCCCTGCAGTAATCCGCCCGCCGTGAGCGAAACAAAGTAGATCGTGAAGCCGACCACGACGAGCCAGAAATGCCAGGCGATGGCGCGCGGCCATGGCCAGGCGCGCCCGGTGGTGCGCGGCAACATGTAGTAGATAGCGCCGAACATGATCAGCGACACGAAACCATAGGCTCCCAAGTGCGCATGGCCCACGGTATAATGCGTAAAGTGCGTAACCGAGTTCACGCTGCGCAAGGCTTCGATCGAGCCCTGAAACGAGGCGAGCGTATACATCAGCGCGCCGAAAGCGATGAACCGCAGGGGCAGCGATTCCTTTACCGCCCATAAATTGCGGGCGACCAGGACGTGCTGGTTGATGGCCACGGCAATCACCGGGATGAACATCATGACCGAATGGACGATCGACAGCGTGACGACCCAGGTCGGAACAGGTCCGCCGATAAGATGATGCATGCCCACCTGGCTGTAGAACAGAGCGAGCCCCCAAAACCCCAGCAGGGACAGGCTATAGGAATAGATCGGTTTGCCGATGATCTTGGGGATGAAGTAATAGGCAGCCCCGACCCCCAGAGGCGTCAGCCACAGGCCCAGGACATTATGGGCAAACCACCAGTTTACGGTTGCCTCCTGCGCGCCGGAATGGATGTAGGGTATATTGGCGATGGCGAACAGGATCGGAAACCAGCAGAGCGCGGCGAGGTAATACCAGCCCGTGACATAGATATGATCGACGTCGCGCCGGGCCGCCGTCGCCAGGAGCGGGACGACGAAGAAGGCCCCCGCTACGGCGAGCAGGATGTCGATCTGCCAGGGTATCTCCAGCCACTCCTCACCGTCGGTCCAGCCATTGGCGATCGCAACAGCGCCTGAAGCCACACCGATATTCCAGAGTATCGCGCCGACAACGGGAAGACGCGCGAAGCGCAGCGGAGTGTGGAAAATCCTTGGTGCCACCCACATCGCAACCGCGATGCCGGTCATCGAAAGCCAGCCGTAAGCGACGAGATTGAGGTGCACGGTGCGTGCCCGACCGAAGGTGAAGAACGCCTGCTCCGTCAAAAGGTCCGGCAGATGAAGCTTGAGAGAGGCCAGCAGCCCGAAGGCCGATCCGATCACCAGCCAGAAGACCCCGCTCCCGACGAGCAGCAGGACGGCGGGGCGGGAAACAACGTCGAGACCGGCCCTGCGCACATCGTACTGGTTACGGTCGATTTCGGGGGCATGCTTCGGCGTGTCGACGTCAGGCGTCCCGGCCTCGCCTTCAGCGAAGATCGTGTACGCGTCTTCCTGCTCGACCTTCAGCTGATGATTGCTGATCGCCCAGATAAGTCCCGCGAGCGCAAGCAGTGACACGGCAAAGCTGAGCGCCAATAGAAGCCCGACCGTCAGCGGCATGCGAGCCTCGCTGCCAGAAACATCGGATTGTTTGGCCCAGAAGAACTCGAGGTCGGGCGAGCGCTAGTTGGATGCGGCACTGCTCAATCCATGACCTGGGAGAAGGAGGGCGCCCCCTGGCTGTTCGCGCCTGCCGGTCGCACCCACCGAGCCAGCCTGGTTCTCGATGACTCCCGCCATCCAGTGCCAATCTCGATCATTCTCGCCTCTCTCCCGAACGCGCAGTCCGGAGTGTGCTCCTCCGGTGAACTGGCGCGAATGTTCCGCCAACCTTAAGGCAGTCTTAAGAGAAGGGCACGCGCCTCCGCCGCTATGCTACCGCTGCTAATCTCCCTCGTAACAAACGTACCATTCACACAATACAACCGGAGATGTCGGTGGCGGGCGCACACTTTTCTAGCGACCTAAGCTTGCCTTAAGATTGGCGGGCGAGTCTGCTTGAATTGTGTGGTTCCGGCCTCGATCGCCATCAAGGCGGGTCGCCGATCGTATCTCGAAAGGTCGACTATTTCTAGAACTCGCAATCTCGATCGCTCCACCCATCCTCTCCCCCCGAACGGGGCGTTCGGTCGGGCTCCCTGCCAAGACAGTCTCTTGGCAGGGAGCTCTTTTTTGTTCGGGAACTGGGGGGAATTCTACCGTTAGAGGATCAAGCCGCGCGGGCGTCCACCTGCGCATTCCGATCGACGATGCAAGCACGGGGTACAGGATCGATGAGCGAGAAGAATATCGAGATATTGACCCGGCGTACCCTCCTCGCACTTTGCGGTGCGGTTGGCATGATCACCTTCACGGGTGCATGTACGACGCTAGCTGCCGAGCCGACCGCGGATTCGATACATGTTTATGGCCCCGGTGGACCTGCCCCGGCCATGAAAGCCGCGGCGGAACTCTTCGAGCAGCGCACCGGTACCCGCGTCACGATCATGTCCGGCCCCCTGCCGAAATGGAAGGATGCGGCGCGGCTCAATGCAGACCTCATTTTCTCGGGCAGCGAGAACATGATGACCGAGTTGTCGACCGTGTTCGAAGGACAGATCGACACATCGACGGTCGAGCCGCTCTACATCAGGCCTTCGACTATCCTGGTCAGGCCGGGCAATCCCAAGGCCATCACCGGCATTCGCGGTCTTGCCTCGGGCGGCAGGCGCGTGATGGTTGTTGCCGGAGCTGGCCAGATCGGAATGTGGGAAGATGTCGCGGCGCGTAGCGGCGAGCGCGAATTGCTCGCCGGTTTCCGTGCCAATATCGTGGCTTTCGCCGACAACAGCGGTGCGGCGCTCGAGCGCTGGAAGAGCGATCCGACCATCGATGCTTGGCTAATCTGGAATCATTGGCAAATCGCCAATCCGGAGATCGCGGACCAGGTCCCGGTTGAATCCGATCTGACCATCTGGCGGCCGATGGATATTGCATTTACCTATAAGGGCAAGGGAGATGCGGATACGCGCGCGTTCGCCCGATTCCTGACATCAAGCGAAGCGAGGGCGATCTTTGAATCGCAAGGCTGGAAGCGATAGGCCGCTCTCCGGTAGGATTCGCGGATACCGGGCACATGAAAGGGGATGGCTTCGTGGTTCCATGACAACCGTCCAGCCGCAGGGGTGGCCCCTCAGCGTGTGGCTGAGGGGAGAATGCGCCGATCGACGATGGTTACGCGCCGAAGTTTTGCCTCGATGACCAGTCGCTCGAGTACGCCATTCCCCGCAAAGGCGACGACATAGCGGGGCTTCAGGTCGAGCATCTGCTCGTTGCGCTTGAACCCTGCACGTGCGCCAAGCCGCCTGTCGAGCGAGAAAACGAGCTGCTGCACATTATGGCGTTCGGCCCAGCTCGCTGCGAGCCGGTCGGCACCCTTGCTGTCACCGCCATGGACCAGAAACATGTCGGGAACCCGGTCACGGACCTTGTCGAGGGTCGCCCAAACCGCATTTGCGAACATCTTGGCTCCATCGGTGCTTGGGAAGGACGAACGGCCCCCTGCAAAGACGACCGGTGTCCCTTCGGGTGAGTGGGCATTGCGACGTCGCTCGGCGCGTGCCCGCAGGAAGTCCCGGGCGTCGATGACGGCCGATGTGAAGGTCCCGGAATGGCGCGAACGGGAACCGGACATGGGCCGCCAGGACGAGCCCATTTCTTCTCGGTACAAGGTGGCCGCCATTTCTCGCATCTGTTCAAACGCAACCATGCTGGCCTCGGCCGCCTGCGCGCGTCCGATCTGTTCCTCAAGGTTGCTCGAATGCACTTCGGAGCCGTCGGCGCACGCAAGCAAGGCTCGTATTTCGTTGCTCGCGCGGTCGAGCTGGGATGATTTGCGCGTAGCTGCGCGGTGAAAGAGATTGACGAACCCCCAGGCGATGTCCTCGGCATCGGCCTCGAGCGCCGTACCGGCGAACATCGAAAAGAGATCCGACCAGACGCCTGTGAGCGTTTGATCGATGGCATCGTCGCACGGAAAGTCGGTCTGATCGAAAGGTGCCGGTTTGATACTGAAACCTGACAGATCGAGCCCTGCCAGTTGTTCGATGAAGCTGTTATACATGATCTGGTCTCCTGATTTTTAGCGGCGGAGCGAAGACTCGATTTGCTCACCTCGTCACCGGTCCGCCGGAGCCCGATCAGGGCCGGGACAAGGGGGCGGGCGCACCGCGAGAGCGGGAAACCTGCGGCCCTAGGCTGGCGCGGGCCACACGGGCCGACGGGCCGCAGGTTGCGCCAGCCCCCGCCCGGCCCAGGGCCTCTCCGAGCGGTCCAGGGACGGGAAACATCGACCTGTCGCGCCGATGAAGAGCCTGGAGCGGTTCGAGGAAAGCAACTGGATGGCGGCTCGCCGATGTCGTCTTCCGGACGCAAGTGCCCGCCGCTTTCCTGTCTTGCATGGTCATCGGGTCCCACCGTGTTTCCCGTGCGCGCTAATCGGCGAAAAGCCGACCTAAGTTTGCCTTAAGCTTGCCCTGCAATTCGCTCTCAAAATCGTGAGGGGAGAGATTGCGTGGTACTGAACTTCAAGCGTTCCACCGTATTCATGTCCGCCGCCGCCTTGGCTCTAGGCGGCGTGGCCAACGCCGCTTCCGCATCGGATGCGGAACCGATTGGCGCCCAATCAGAGGATACTGTGGAGGATACGATCCTCTAGCTTGCCGACCTGCATGGACAGATGGACCCCCACCAGGATCTGTTTCTCGAAGACGGCGAAATCGTCTTCCGCGAGCGTGGCGGTCTTGCCCATATCAAGACGCTGGTCGAACAGGAACGCGCGGCCAACCCGGGACGAACGCTTCTGATCGACGCGGGCGATCTTTACCAGGGCGACGGCTATTCGGCCATGTCCAAAGGCGAGGCCCTGATCGGCCCGCTGCGCCATCTCAAATATGACGTGATCGTGCCGGGCAACTGGGCGGTGGTCTATGGCAAGGACCAGATGATCAGGCTCGAGAACAACCTCGGGACGACACCGATCGTCGAGAACATCTATCATGCCGACACCTTCGAGCCGATCTACGAGCAGACCATGATCCGCGAGATCGAGGGTGTGAGGCTCGGTTTCCTGGGTCTCGATGATCCTGATGTCCCGCGGCGGCAGAACCCTGCGATGAGCGATGGCTTGGTGTTCAGCGAGGTCGACGGTCGCCTCAAGAACAAGATCGATGAGTTCGTGGCAGCCAACGATATCGATGTGATGTTTCTCATCACTCATCTTGGGGTCTTCAAGCAGATTGCCATTGCCGACAGTCCGGTCAGCGAGCACGTCGATTACGTGCTCGGCAGCGACACGCACGAACGCATCAGGCAGCCTTTGCAACGGCGCCATGCGAAAGTGACCGAACCGGGTGCCTTTGGCACTTTCGTCGGCAAGCTCACGCTGACGATCAGTGATGGCGAGGTTGTCGG
Organism: Pseudomonadota bacterium; assembly: GCA_023394965.1. Taxonomy (GTDB): domain Bacteria; phylum Pseudomonadota; class Alphaproteobacteria; order Sphingomonadales; family Sphingomonadaceae; genus Qipengyuania. Next base: position 75,292 of record JAEWZX010000042.1, read on the forward strand.
CGACAGCTATGAACTGCTCGACGTCGACCCGGATAAGTATCCAGCCGATCCCCAAATGGCCGCTCTCATAGAGCAGGCAAAGGCTCCGCACCGCGAGGAACTAGAGCGGGTGATGGGGTACACCTCGACCCCCATCTATCGTTATCTCACCGTCGAGACGCCGATGGACAACATGATAACCGACGCGTTTCGCTGGAAAACAGGCACGCAGATCGCGCTTTCCAATGGCTTCCGTTACGGCAATCCCGTCGTACCGCAAAACGGTCGACCGGCGCCGATCACCATGGCGAACCTGTGGAACTGGATGCCGCTCAATACCAAGCTCAAGACAGGAAAGGTCAAGGGTGAGGTGTTGCACCAGTGGCTGGAAAACGAGGTCAACAACGCCTTCTCGCCCAAGCCGGCCGAGCGCTTCGGAGGCTATCTGGTCCGCTTTTCCGGTATCAGAATGCGCTTCGAGCCATCGCTCCCGAAGGGGCAGCGCATTACCGAGCTGCTGGTCGATGGACAGCCCTACCGGGCCGACGCAACCTACACCGTGACTTCCGTCATCCGTACAGGCGCGCCCGAAAGCAATTTCAACCGGCTACCCAATGTTACGGACGTCGAGGAACAGCCCTTCACCGTGCACGAAGCCATCGCCGGCTATTTGGACGAACAGGGCACCATTTCACCGAAACTCGACGGCAGGGCCGTTTCGCAGGAGTTGGGCGCGTATAGTTTCTCCACGATCCCCGGGACTGACTACGAATTTCGGTGAGGCCACCGACAGGTCTAAAAATTCACAAAGAAAGAAAACGATATGATGAAATCATTTGCGCTTTGCATGGCAGGACTCTCGCTTGTGGTGGCTAATCCCGCTTCGGCGCAGTCTCTCGAGTGGACTACGCCAACCATCCCAGGATATGGCAAGATCAAGAACTTCCCAAACGTTGCTGAACGGCCCATTCCTGGCATGGAATACAAGCTTGTCTGGGCGATCAATTCCGACGCCCAGCGAGAGGGCGTCAACCGGACATTATGGTCTGTGGCCCGTGTTGTGAACCTGCTATCCGCGGGCGGCGTTCCCCGGGACGATATCGATATCGTAATCGTGCTCTACGGTCCGGCAATCGATGCCGGACTGACCAATGACGCTTATGCGGCTGGTCACGACGGAGCGGCGAATCCGAATCTGGAACTCATGGGCGCGCTGCATGAATTCGGCGTCAAGTTCTACGCATGCGGCCAAACAATGGCTGGCAACGACATCGCCGAGAGCGACCTCAACGAATTCACGGAAATGAGCCTTTCAGCGCAGATCGTGCTCACCAACTACGCGCTTCAGGGCTACGTGACTATGCCGGAGGGATAAAGAGAATGGTGGCCGGATTAGTCCGGCCACCATTCCTGCACGGCTAATCTGAGACACGATTCGCGCAGCGTGGTCGGCATCCGTTTGCCATCCACTGACTCAATCTCAATCTTTCCATATCCGGAGGATACCCTCGCTTATGGCGATCAATTCACTCATGGCGCTGGGCCGCGACACCCGGCTGAGAAGCGCTTTGCTTGCCGCCCCTGCGCTGTTCTGGGCAGTGCCGGGCGCAGCGCAGGAAAGCACTTCGCAGGAAAGAACGGCGGGTGGCAAAATCGAAGGTGCGGATGCCTTTGGACAGCCAAGGCCGCTCGATCCGGTTTTGCCATCCGAACAACCCGTAACAGCCGCTGCCGAAAGCGGGCCGGCGGAATCACCGGACGGGCTTTCGATAGATGGGCAGTTTCGCGTTCGGGGCGAGGCAATAGGTGGTCAATTCAGATCGTTCGGCCCTGATAGCGAAGAACTCGTACTCCTGCAGACGCGTGTCGACGCGCAATACAAGATGGGCGATCTTGTCTTGGGCGGAGAGATAATGGACGCGAGGGCCTACAGCACCGCCGACAACAGCACACTGCGGCAAGCGGAGGTCAACGCGCTTGAGCCCTTGCAGTATTGGGCGCAGTACGATCTTGGCGATGGGCTTGGCGAGGGCACGAACACCACGCTGAAACTTGGGCAGCAACGCATGTTGCTCGGCTCTGCCCGTTTGATCAACAATCCGTTGTTTCGCAACACGGCAAACACGTATCTCGGTCTGCGCGGCGATATAAAGCGCGGCAACACGGACGGCCTGACAGCCTTCTACATGTTGCCGACCAGGATCCTCCCAGACGACATCGAAGGGTATTACGACAACCGGATCGAAATCGATCGCAATGGTTTCGACCTCCAACTCGCTGGCGCATTCTATCATCGCAAGGTCGCGGATCTGAATCTCGAACTCTACGCTTATTACCTCGGCGAAGGAGACAGTCCCGATTTCCAGACGCGCAACCGAAGGCTCTGGACACCCGGCATGCGTATCTACCGCGAGCCGAAGCGCGGAAAGCTGGACTTTGAGCTTGAAGGAATTCTCCAGCGCGGAAAGGCGCGGCGTACGGCAGCGGCCACCGACCTCGTCGATCGCGATGTTCGCGCCTTTTATCTTTATGGCGAACTCGGTTACCGGCTCGACAATGCGGTCGGCCCGCGTTTCGCGGTGTCCGCCACATACGGCTCGGGACAGGACGAGAGCGACAAAATTACGCGGTTCGACCAACTCTTCGGGGCCATCTTCCCCGACTACGCCCCGCCCGGCCTTTATGGCCCGACCACCCTGTCCAACGTCTCTTCGCTTGGCGTAGACGTGATCTGGACACCGGGAAAGTGGACCATCTGGAACACTTTCCGCCGCCTGCGCGCGCCCGAGCCAAACGATGTGTTCGGGCGTACAGGAATTAGGAACGGTCCCAATGGCGAGGTGGGAGACCAGTTTTTCCTTCGCGCGCGTTATCCCCTATCCCCGAAAGTCCGTTTCGAAATCGGCGGCGCCTTGTTGCTCAAGGGTGATTTCCTGAAAGAGGCGCCAAGCGTGATCAATGGGGATGACACGCGCTACATCTATTCCGATTTGACCTTCACATTCTGACATGTGGCGGCATCAAAGCATACGGGTTCTCGAACGACCTGCCGCGAAGTGCGGTAATCATCGGGCTTGCATCGGGCCGGATCGAAACCGCTTTTCGATCAGCGCATCTACCGCCAACACTCGTAGCCCCGCCTGTCCGCCCTGGGCGCGACGTTCGGTGTCTATCTTCCAGAGTTCGCCGCACTTGCTGCGCATGCGATCCTCCAACTCGCTCGGTCATCGAACACAGGCGGCACAGCGGAGACAACGCGGATGCAGCAGATGATCGAGGTTGATCCTGTTCGGCGGCAAGTGGTCGAAGAGATGCATCTGCGCCCCAGCCCGTCGGTCGATGCCCCGACCGCGATGGTTCAATTCCTTCTCCTGCAGACGCAGGGGGACACCCAGAGGCTCATTCGGCGGCTGGAGGGCGATGCGCAAGACCGCAGGGCCACGCGCCATGGTCACTTTTCCTGCGACGGGATGGACTTTCTTTGGGAACGGCACAGCGAAGCATGCACGTTCACGGTGGTTGCACGCGTCAGCGGGGTCGGTGAACTATGCCGGCAACTCCTGCCGCTGCTCGACCCTATTCCGGGCCAGGTCCTGCGAGCCATCAAGATTGCCGTCGAGAATGACCCTGTACGCATTCGCAATCTGCAACAGGAATGGCAGCTCAACCGGTCGGAAACTGTGGCAGGGCAAATCGGCGACCTGCAATTCTGGTCAAATTTCCGGCTGAACGAAGAAGACGGGTTCGGGCAGCTTCTGATCAAGCCCGGATCGATGGGACCCAACGAGACCGGTCGCGCGATCCAGCAGCTTCAGGAGCTGGGTAACTACCGCAACCTCGCACTGCTCTCGCTTCCGTTGGTGCGCGAACGCGAAAGCGAGCTCGCGAGATTGGAAGAACGCGCGAGCGCGATAATCAACGAGTTGGCGGGCCCGACCGATGATCTGGAGATCCTCGACGAATTGATCATCGCGGCAGGAGAAGTCGCGCATCTGCGCGATGGAGTCTCCTTCAGGCTAAGCGCCACGAGGGCCTATGGCCAGATAGCCAGCGACCGCCTCGAGAGTCTCGGCGCGCGCACGCTCAACGATTTCCAATCCCTGACCGAATTCACCAATCGGCGCCTGTTGCCCGCCTTGCGGACATGCGAGAATTTTACCGCTCGGATAGGCGATCTCGCGCTGCGGATCGAACAAGCCACCGGCTTGTTGCGAGCACGCATAGAAACGCGGCTGAATGTCCAGAGTGGCGAACTCCTTCGCTCGCTCGGTGAAACCGCCAGCAACCAGCTGCGGCTGCAACATCTCGTCGAGGGACTGTCGGTATTTGCGGTGGGTTACTACGCGCTCGGCCTGCTGGGGTATCTCCTGGCGGCTGTTCCGATAGCCTGGATCGGGCCGCACAAAACCTTCCAAGCCTATCTTGTCATCCCGATCTTGATCATGATTGGACTATTTCTTCGCCGCCAACGCCGTAAAGATCCGATAGATAGGGAACCGGATGTGTGAAGTAGACGCCCCCAAACGTGCATGGATGCAATTGGGAGTGAAATGCTCCCGTTCAAGAACTGCGAGACTTTCGGCCCTCACGTTTGATCAATTCAACGCTACCCCGCGATCTCAGTCATTCCTCGCTCCTTTGGGAGAGGCCGGAAGTGTTCATCCGCAATCGACAGCAAATGATAGGCGAATTGTGCGTTTTGCTGACTTTGGGAGAGCTGGCGCTCGTGGGCGCGGGGAACATCGTTGAAAGCGATCCAAAGGTTGACGCGAGGATGTTCAACCCAACTTTGCAAAATTGGCTACGCCAGGTGCTGGCTGGCGCAATTGGCGTATCGGTCTAGCGGACAAGCCGCCAAGTTCGCCTGCGGCATCGACAACCTTCGCAAGCCGTCCATCATCGATCCGGTAATAGACGAGCTTGGCGTCCTTCCGGGTCTTCACGAGGCCCGCGTTACGAAGAACCGCCAATTGCTGTGATAGCGTAGGCTGCCCAATCTGCGCTGCGTCGTCGATCTCTCCGACATTGCGCTCCGTGCCCGTGAGGGCCTGCATGATCCGCAAGCGCACGGGATGAGCGAGAGCCTTCAAGGCATCGACCAGCTCTTCGTCGGTCACTTGCGAGTCCCTCGCTTGGTTTCCTTCATGAACCAATCGGTTTGGCTCTTGGCAGAGAAAACAGTGTCGAGCGACGCGTCGGGCTGCGCCAACATGGCTTCCCCCGGAGCCCAGTTCGCAGGGGCGAGAACAGGCCCGTCATCGACTGCTTGAAGAGCATCGAGTGTCCTTAGCATTTCGGGCGTCGAACGGCCCACATTCGCAGGATAGCAGGTCATCGCGCGGATAACGCCGGTTGGATCGATGAAGAACGTCGTACGGACTGTCGCACTGTCGCTGTCGTTCGGCGCCACCATACCGTAGGCGCGCCCGATCACGAGCGTCGGATCCTCAACGATCGGAAAGCGCACCTCGATGTCGTAGCGATCGCGGATCAGCCGCAGCCAGGCAAAATGCGAAAACAGGCTATCGACGGAGAGCGCCATGAGCGCACAGTCGCGCTGCTCGAACTCGCTGGCCGATTGGGCCAGTGCGACAAACTCGGTCGTGCACACAGGCGTGAAGTCCGCAGGGTGCGAGAATAGGATCAGCCACCGCCCCCGGTAATCCGAAAGGCGGACATCCCCTGCCGTGCTGCGCGCGGAAAAGTCCGGGGCGACATCTCCGATACGCAGTCCGGCGCACGGCGCCTGTCGTTCGGCATCGGCTTCGATCATCTCGGTCATCGAACCTTCATACCACTTGACAGCCGAATAGCAACACATATAAACAGTTTATGTAAATGTAAGGAGATCAAGCCATGGCTGACGATCAAAACCTCAGCAGCGCCGCCGCCCAGATCGAGCGTGCTCAAGCCGATAAGTGCCTCCGCCCTTCTATTGCGGGTTTTTTCGACGAGGCGACGAATACGGTTTCGTATGTCGTCCACGACCCCAAGACAGACGAAGCGGCTATTATCGACTCGGTTCTGGACTTCGAAGCAGCGTCTGGCCGGACCTCGAACGGCTCGGCCGATCGCATCATCGAGTATGTCACTTCTAATAATCTGAAAGTGACATGGCTTATTGAGACGCACGCGCATGCGGATCACATCTCGGCAGCTCCATATCTGCAGGAACGGCTGGGCGGTAAGCTGGCTATAGGACGCGACATCATCCGCGTGCAGGAGGTGTTCGGCAAGCTCTTCAATGCGGGCACCGATTTCGAACGCGACGGATCGCAGTTCGACAAGCTGTTCGAGGACGGCGAAACCTTCAAAGTCGGCAAGTTGGAAGGCATCGCCCTCCATGTTCCCGGTCACACCCCTGCCGATATGGCCTTCATCATCGGCGATGCCGCATTCGTGGGCGACACGATTTTCATGCCCGATTTCGGGACCGCCCGGGCTGACTTCCCCGGTGGCGATGCGCACCAGCTCTATCGGTCCATCCGCCGACTGCTCTCGCTCCCGGACGAAACCCGACTGTTCCTGTGCCACGATTACAAGGCGCCGGGCCGCGACGAATACGCCTGGGAGACCACCGTCAAACAACAGCGCGAGGAGAACGTGCATGTGAAGGACGGGGTGAGCGAGGAAGATTTCGTGGAGATGCGGACAACCCGAGACAAGACGCTCGCGATGCCAAACCTGATCATGCCCTCGGTGCAGGTCAACATCCGCGGCGGTCGTTTGCCCGACCCCGAAGACAACGGCGTCAGTTACATCAAGATTCCTGTGAACGCCGTATGACGCTCCCCGGTTTCCCTGAAGCTGCGCCGCTCGCCGGCCTGGCGGGCGGCGTCCTGATCGGCCTCGCAGCGGCAGTCATGCTGCTGGGTCTTGGCCGGATCGCTGGGGTTTCCGGCCTTGCCGCAAAGGCCGTGGGACTAGGCGGCAGCGGCATAGCCAGGAGCGGCGCATGGATGTTTGTGATCGGATTGCCGCTCGGTGCACTCATCGTTGTGCTTGCATCGGGCGGGCTCGAAGCCAGCTTCGCGAGCCCCGTAACGCTCGCGATAGCTGGACTGGTAGTCGGCATCGGAACGCGGCTCGGCAGCGGGTGCACCAGTGGGCACGGGGTTTGCGGCGTGAGCCGTTTGTCTGGTCGCTCGATCGTCGCCACGCTTACTTTCATGGCTACCGGCATTGCGACGGTCGCGATCATGAACGCTCTCGGGCTGGAGGTGTTGTGATGCGGACCGCTCTCACCTCGCTCGTCTCCGGCGTCCTATTCGGCGCTGGCCTTGCTCTTGGCGGCATGACCGACCCTGCGCGAGTGCGCGGCTTCCTCGACATCTTCGGTGCCTGGGATCCCACGCTGGCCTTCGTGATGGGCGGAGCCGTGATCGTCATGGCGATCGCCTGGCGCATCGTGCCGCGCCTGGCCGAGCCGATCTTCGCGGGCGAGTTCCATCTGCCGACCAAATCCGATCTTACCCCTCGCCTTATCGGCGGAGCAGCCCTGTTCGGAATTGGCTGGGGGATTGCAGGGCTGTGTCCAGGGCCGGGTATCGCCGCGCTCGTCATCGAACCTGCAGCGGCCGCGATTTTCGTCGTCGCCATGCTCGCCGGCATGGCTGTTGTCCGGCTTTTCGAAGGGGCATCATCATGAAGCTCGCCAGTGTAAGCGACACCTTCGCTGTCTCCCCTCAGCTGGAGCCGAACGACATGCGCGGACTTGCCGATGCGGGATTCGGCACGGTGATCTGCAACAGGCCGGATGGCGAAGAGCCAAGCCAGCCAACCGTCGCATCGATGCGACAAGCTGCCGAAGCGGCCGGGTTGGCCTTCCATCATATTCCGGTCTCTGGAGGCGAGTTTCCCCCGGTTGCGATCAAGTCCTTCGCCAAGGTCCGCGAAGAAGCGGACGGCAAGGTGCTTGCCTTTTGCCGGACCGGGACGCGCTCCATCAAGCTCGATGCACTCGCCAACGTCGAGCACGTATCCGCCGCCGAGCGCATCGAGCGCGCAGAGCGAGCCGGCTACGATTTGTCCGGCTTGCGCGACTGGCTTGGCGAATAACGAAAAGATATTGGAGAGTTTGTCATGGCCCGAAGCCTGAAACATGAAGTCGTCATCATCGGCGGAGGGTCAGCGGGGATTGCGACTGCATCCTCAATGCTAAAGCGGCGCCCCTCGCTCGATATCGCAGTCGTCGAGCCGAGCGAGGACCATTATTATCAGCCCGGCTGGACGATGGTCGGCGGCGGCGTCTTCGAAGCTTCCGCCACCAGACGCAGCACGGCGAGCGTGATGCCGAAACAGGCCACCTGGTTGAAAATGGCGGCGGCGTCTTTCCAGCCCGATAACAATCAGGTCACGCTCAGCGATGGCACTACGATCACCTACCGCGTTCTGATTGTCGCTCCGGGCATCCGACTTGCCTGGGAAAAGATTGACGGGCTGGAAGAAACACTCGGTAAGAACGGCGTTACCTCCAACTATCGCTACGATCTGGCTCCCTACACATGGGAGCTTGTGCGCAACCTGACATCGGGGCGGGCAATCTTCAGTCAGCCGCCGATGCCCATCAAGTGTGCAGGTGCGCCGCAGAAGGCAATGTATCTGTCATGCGATGCCTGGCTGGAGCGCGGCGTTCTCGGCAATATCGACGTTGAATTTCGCAATGCCGGTGGCGTCCTGTTCGGGGTGAAAGAATACGTCCCGGCGCTGATGGAATATGTCGAAAAATATGGGATCGATTTGAAGCTCAACCAGACGCTTGTCGCGGTCGATGGCCCCGGCAAGCAGGCCGTCTTCAAAAACGAAGCTGGCGAAGAAACAGTCGAGTTCGACATGCTCCATGCGGTTCCACCGCAGGTCGCACCGCAATTCGTTGCCGACAGCCCTCTCGCGAATGCTGAAAGCGGCTTTGTCGATGTCGACAAGTTCACGCTCCAGCACGTCCGCTATCCCAACGTCTTCGGTCTCGGCGATGCGGGATCTACTCCCAACGCCAAGACGATGGCGGCTGCGCGTAAGCAAGCCCCCATCGTCGCGGTCAATGCGCTTGCCCAGCTCGATGCGAAGCAGCCTGTGGCCGATTACGATGGCTACGGCTCCTGCCCGCTGACCGTGGAACGCGGCAAGATCGTGCTGGCCGAATTCGGATATGACGGGAAGCTCCTGCCGAGCTTCCCGAAATGGGTGATCGACGGCACGAAGCCGCGCAAGCTCAGCTGGCTTCTAAAATCCGAAGCGCTGCCATGGATCTACTGGAATGGCATGCTCAGGGGCCACGAGTGGCTGGCCAAGCCGCATGCCAAGAAGGCAGCGTAACGAGACATGGTCGACGCTTTGCATTTGGGACTTGGCGCACTGTCTGGCGCGCTTGTTGGGTTTACGCTTGGCCTGGTAGGCGGTGGGGGCTCAATCCTTGCCGTTCCACTGATGGTCTATCTCGTTGGGGTCGAAAGCCCTCATATCGCCATAGGCACGAGCGCGCTGGCTGTCGCTGCCAACGCCGCTACCGGGTTGCTGCAGCACGCCCGCGACCTGAATGTGCGCTGGCGCTGCGGCTTCATGTATGCAGGCGCAGGCATCGTCGGCGCGTTGGCTGGATCGACACTGGGGAAGAACTTCGACGGCCAGAAGCTGCTGTTCCTGTTCGCTCTCCTGATGATCGTGGTCGGCGCGCTCATGCTCCGCAGCCGCAAGGCGGAAGGCACGCCGGGGGCTGCGTGCAATCGCCGCAACGCGCCCAAGGTTCTAGGATATGGGCTGGGCACAGGCGCTTTCAGCGGATTCTTCGGCATTGGCGGTGGCTTCCTGATCGTTCCGGGCCTGATTGCCTCGACCGATATGGTCATGATCAACGCAGTCGGCACGAGCCTGATCGCCGTCACGGCATTCGGGCTCACCACCGCGGCGAACTATGCGCTGTCCGGGCTAGTCGATTGGGCGTTGGCAGCTGTCTTCATCCTCGGCGGTATCGGTGGAGGATATTTTGGAACGCGGCTGGCGAAAAGATTGTCGGGCGGCGGCCAACTCAAGACAGTGTTTGCTGGCCTGATATTCGTCGTCGCGCTCTACATGCTCTGGAAGAGTTGGAACGCGCTGTGACGCAGATCCCCGACAAGGACGCGAAATGTCGGAAGATCGAGGCGCTTATCGCGAGCGGCCGGGGCGTCTGCGAAAGCTGCCGCGAGGTCGGGATATCCGAAAAGACCTTCTATCGCTGGCGCAAGGCGCGCGCCGAAAAGCAACACGGATAAAGACATGTTCGAACAGCTAGATGCCCTGCTGCTGGCCCGTATCCAGTTCGCCTTCACGGTGAGCTTTCACTTTATCTTCCCGGCCTTTTCCATCGGTCTCGCAAGTTATCTTGCAGTGCTCGAAGGTCTCTGGTTGAAGACCGGCAAACCGATTTATCTCGACCTTTTCAAATACTGGCTGAAGATCTTCGCCATCGCTTTTGCCATGGGCGTCGTTTCGGGCATCGTGATGTCCTACCAGTTCGGCACGAATTGGTCGGTCTTCTCCGATATTGCAGGGCCGGTTATCGGCCCGCTGATGGCCTACGAGGTGCTGACCGCATTCTTCCTCGAGGCTGGGTTCCTTGGCGTCATGCTTTTCGGCATGAACAAGGTCGGCAAGAAGCTGCACTTCGCAGCCACGCTCATGGTGGCGATTGGCACGTTCATCAGCGCCTTCTGGATCTTGTCGGTCAACAGCTGGATGCAGACGCCTGTCGGATACGAGATCGGCGCCAACGGACAGTATCTGCCTGGCGAAAGCTGGTGGGACATCGTCTTCAACCCGAGCTTTCCCTATCGTTTGGTCCACACGGTCATCGCCGCTTACCTCACGACGGCATTCGTGGTCGGCGGGGTTGGCGCATGGCATCTGCTGAAGGACAAAGCCAACCTCCACGCTCGCAAGATGTTCTCGATGGCGATGTGGATGGCGGCTATCGTTGCGCCGATCCAGATCTTTGCGGGCGACATGCATGGGCTCAATACGCTTGAGCACCAGCCGCAGAAGGTCATGGCGATGGAAGGACACTTCGAGAGTCATCCCGATGGCGCGCCGCTGATCCTGTTCGGCATTCCCAACAGCGAGGAGAAACGCGTCGACTACGCCATCGAGATTCCCAAGGCATCGTCGCTGATCCTGAAGCATGATCTGAATGCTCCACTCGCCGGTCTGGACACAATCCCGGACGACGAGGAACCGCCGGTCGGCATCGTTTTCTGGTCATTCCGGATAATGGTCGGGATCGGCTTTGCCATGCTCGGTATCGGAGCGTGGAGCCTGTTCGCTCGCTTCCGCAAGAAGCTCTACGAATGGCCCATGCTCCATCGCGCAGCCTTGGTCATGGCTCCCAGCGGTTTCGTTGCGGTCATCGCTGGCTGGATCACGACGGAGGTCGGCCGGCAACCCTATGTGATCTACAATCTCCTGCGCACGGCCGATGCTGCGAGCCCGCTGGATGCTCCTGCTGTCGCCGCGTCATTGCTCGCTTTCGTGGTGGTCTACTTCGCAGTCTTCGGCGCAGGTGTCTGGTATATCCTGCACCTGATGCACAAGCCTCCGCATGCTGGCGAGTATGGCGTCAAGCGCGGGGACACCGGGCCGATCCGGACTGCTGGCATTACGCCTGGCCCGTCACAGAACCCGGGCGATCCCGATACACTTCCGCGCGACCACGAGGAGGGGACCGATGGACGTTAACGTGGACCTGACGACAATCTGGGCCTTTATCATCGCCTTCGCCGTCTTCGCCTATGTCGTGATGGACGGGTTCGACCTCGGCATCGGGATCCTCTTCCCAACCTTTGATGTCGGCCCGGAGCGTGACCGGGCAATGAACTCGATCGCACCTGTGTGGGACGGCAATGAGACGTGGCTAGTTCTGGGTGGAGGCGGCCTGTTCGCAGCCTTCCCGCTGGCCTATGCGGTCATCCTACCTGCAACCTACCCGCTCATCATCGCCATGCTGCTGGGGCTGGTGTTTCGGGGGGTCGCGTTCGAGTATCGCTGGCGCGATCCGGGGCATCGTCGATACTGGGACGCGGCTTTCACCGGCGGCTCGCTGGTCGCGGCGATGGCGCAGGGCATGACGCTGGGTGCACTTCTCCAAGGCATCGAAGTCGTAGATCGATCCTATGCGGGAAGCTGGTTCGACTGGCTCACGCCTTACACACTTTTGACCGGCCTCGGCACGGTTGCTGGCTACGCTCTACTTGGCGCGACCTGGCTGGTGTGGAAGCTGGACGGGGAGAGTCAGCATCACGCGCGCAAGTTGGGCAAGCGCGCGGCATGGGCAACGCTGGTGCTCATGGGCGGTGTCAGTCTCTATAATGTGTTCCTGAACGCCGAATATGCCGAGCGCTGGTTGACTGCGCCGGAGATCTACTTCGCCGCGCCGGTCCCGATCCTCACGGCGGTGATTGCCGTCATGCTGCTGAGAGCCCTTTCGGTGGACCGGCACAGCAAACCGTTCTGGCTGAGCCTTGCGTTGTTCTTCTTTGGCATGGCCGGACTCGGCGTCACCATGTGGCCCTATGTCGTTCCTCCGGGCCTTACGATCTGGGACGCCGCCGCGCCCGAACGCAGCCAGATCTTCATGTTGGTCGGCGTTGCGATCACCATGCCGCTCATCATCGCCTACACCGCCTGGGCCTACTGGGTGTTCCGCGGCAAGGTGGCGGACGAGGGATATCACTGATGGACGAGCCGCAGGATCGCCCGCTTTGGCAGCGGCTCGGTTGGATGTTCGTGATCTGGCTTGCGAGCATAACAGTGCTGGGTCTCGTAGCCTCGATCATCAGGTTCTGGCTGAAAGCGTAACTGACGTCATCCGCGCTCAAGAAAGTTATATGTAATTGTTAAGTGAGGGAGGCACCATCAAACGGAAAAAGTGCCTTTTCAGCCTTTCGGTCCTGCCAGTTGGTTTATCACTTATTGCAATCGATAATTTGAATTGGGCAGCGTGTCTGGGTCTCTCTACAAAGGGTGCATCGACACGAAACAAGGAAATCGAAATGAGCCTTCACATCGGTGACACCGCCCCCGACTTCACCGTCGACACCCAGAATGGCGAGATCAGCCTGCACGACTGGGCTGGCGATAGCTGGGTGTTCTTCTTCAGCCACCCGGCCGACTTCACCCCCGTCTGCACTACAGAGATGGGCCGCACCGCGCAGCTCGCCAGCGAGTTCGACAAGCGCAATGTGAAGCCACTTGGCCTCTCGACCGACACTGCCGAAGAACATGTTAAGTGGATCGAAGACGTCAACGACACCCAGAACACCAACCTCGTATTCCCGATCGTCGCTGATGCCGATCTCAAGATCGCGAAGCTTTATGACATGATCCATCCGGATCAGAGCGAGACGGCGGCTGTGCGGTCGGTATTCATCATCGATCCGGACAAGAAGATCCGGCTCACCATGACGTATCCCATGAGCGTGGGACGAAACTTCGACGAAATCCTGCGCGCGATCGATGCGCTCCAGTTCAGCGACAAGCATGGCGTGGCAACGCCCGCTGATTGGCGCGAAGGCAAGGATGCGATCATTCCACCGTCGGTTTCCGACGACGATGCGAAAGCCCGTTTCCCGCAGGGTTTCACCACGCTTCGTCCCTACCTCCGCACAGTGAAAATCGATTGAGCGTCCGCCCTCATCGAATCTTTTGAAAGCGGGATCGGTTCGCGCCGGTCCCGCTTTTTCCATATAAAGGAGGCACTATGCTGCTCGAAAAGATCAAGACCCCCGGCCTGGCCCACCTGTCCTACCTGATTGGTTCGAGCGGGAAGGCGGCCGTCATCGATCCCCGCCGCGACTGCGAATGCTATGTCGAAATGGCACGCGCCGAGGGGCTGGAGATTACCCATATCTTCGAAACCCATCGCAACGAGGATTTGGTTTCGGGGGCGCCCATCCTGAGGGACCTGACCGGCGCGCGCGTCCTGCACGGCCCCAATCCTGCCGGCACAGTCGAATACGCTGAGACTGCGCGAGAAGGTGATGAGTTCGAGATCGGGCAGCTTAAAATTCAGGTGCTGGAAACGCCGGGGCACACGGATGATCATCTTGCTTTCGTTCTTCACGACACTGCTTATCCCGATGGGCCAGTCGGCGTGTTCACAGGAGACGCTCTGTTCGTCGGCGACGTCGGTCGCACGGACTTCTATCCCCATCGCAAGCGCGAGGTCGCAGGTCTTCTGTACGATTCCCTCCAGAAGATCCTCGATCTTGGCGATCAGGTCATCCTCTATCCGGCACATGGAGCGGGGTCTGTTTGCGGGTCTAGAATGGCGGAACGCGAGTTCTCGACCCTCGGCCATGAACGCGCGAACAATCCGCGCCTTCAGTTCGCAAGCCGCGATGCCTTCATCAACTTCAAGGTGGAGGAAAACCACTACCAGCCGCCCTATTTCCGGCTAATGGAGCGCCTCAATCTGGAGGGCGGCGAAGCTGCGCCTCGTGTGATGCGACCCAAGCGCCTAACGCTGTCCGAATTGAGCGACATCAATGTCGACCACCTGGTGGATGTGCGCGAGCCGCTTGCTTTTGCGTCCGGCCATCTGCCAGGTTCCATGAACCTGCCAGTTGGCATGATCTCGTCATTCGCAGGATGGTTCATCCGCGAAAGCGAGAGTGTCGCTCTCATCGCTTCCGATGAAAACCAGCTCGAAGTTGCCATGACGCATCTCGTGCGGATCGCGCTCGACAATATCCAAGGTGGCTATGTCGGCGTCGTGCCTGCCGCTGCGCAGGGCAAGGCAATGCGGACTATCCCGATGCTCGGAACCGAGGAAGTCGAGCGCCGCCTGGAAGGAGGCAAAGATGGCTGGACGCTGCTTGACGTCAGGGATGCGGACGAACGCGCGCAAAACGCGATCGAGGGTTCCGAGCATATCTACGTGGGCGAACTGAACGAGCGTTATCACGACCTCGATCCGGCACAGCGTTACACGCTGATGTGTGCAAGCGGAATGCGCGCCACGGTGGCTGCCGGCTGGTTGGCGAGCCGCGGCTTCGACCAGCTGGACATATATCTCGGCTCGATGGGTGCGTGGGAGGCGGCCCATGACTAAACCGGATCAAGCGGCATTCTGGGATGAGCGCTACGCACCGGAGGAGTATCTGTTCGGAACGAGGCCAAACGCGTTTCTTGCCCAAGAAGCCAATCGGCTCGCGCCCGCATCGAAGGTTTTGGCGATCGCCGATGGTGAGGGGCGAAACAGCGTTTTCCTTGCGCAGAAAGGACACAGCGTCGTCGCAACCGACATATCGCAAGTAGCAGTCGACAAGGCGCGCCGCTTGGCCAAGAAACGCCGCGTCGATGTCGACTTCAGGCTGGTAGACCTGACCGATTGGGACTGGCCGGAGGAGGCCTTTGATGCGGTAATCGCGATCTTCATCCAGTTTGCCGGACCCCGTTTGCGGAACAGGATGTTCGACAATCTACGCCGCTCCCTCAAACCGGGTGGTACCTTGCTTCTCGAAGGCTATCGCGAGGAACAACTGGGCTATGGCACAGGAGGGCCGCAGGCTATCGAAAATCTATATTCCGAAGAGCTCCTGTATGTGGCATTCTCCGATTGGGACATCGAACTTTTGGCCTCCTACGATGCCGAGATCGAAGAGGGCACCGGCCACTCCGGCAAATCGGCCCTTATCGATCTCGTTGCACGGAAACCTGTCTGAGAAGGAGGCATTCGGGCCCGTTATTTTGGTTGTTGCAAAGCCGCAACGTCTCGCTCGAAGATCGCTTCACAATTCAAGAAGCGCCCGACCAGACGCAGCTCACCGAACAGGTCGATGAACCTTTCCGAGACCTGGCCAAGCCAGTGCCGTGCCCTTGCCGTTCGTGGGTTGTAGAAATCGGCCTCCCAGTATCGGGCATCTTCCCGCTCGACGAGCCAGATCGCGGCGAGCCCGCAATAGAATGATATGCCGCAATCGGCGAAGGCGTGACGCAGGAGGATGCGGTCCTCGCGGCCGACCCAACCGTCCAAGCGCTGAAAGGAAGGAAAAACCGCCTTCGCGGTATCGATGACCTCGTCGACGAGGCACTCTCAGGCCCAGTCGACATCTTCGTCTTCGCCATCATCAAGCAGATGAAAGGCCACTACGGAGCCGGATGGATAGCTGACAGAACGTCCCATCTCCGGTCCCCTGCTCAAGCCGCATCAGCGAGTTCGATGTCGTCCTCGCCTTCACATGATTGGCATCCACCCAGTTCGAGAAGCAGGCTCGCTGCTTCCTCGGCCTTGGCCGCAGCAGTGAGGATCGCGCGCTCGTCCGATTTGAGGATCTTGAGCCAGGATGCGATGTAGCTGGCGTGATGGTCGAGGTGGGTGACCGGAAGACCCAGTTCCGCCCCAAGAATGGCCGAGGACAATTCGGCGATCAGTTCTTCGGCAGCATAGGCGTCGCTGCCGAAGCGGTTCTTGAGATCGCGGTCAAGCCGCGAAGAATGGCCCGTCCAGTGCGACAGCTCGTGCGCGAGTGTCGCATAGTAGTGGTCATAGGCTTCGAATAGTTCGGCGGGCGGCATGGTGACCCGGTCGCGCAGCGGCTCGTAATAGGCCTGCACGCCATGGTGGCGAAGGTCTGCGCCAATATGGGCAAAGAAGGCATCGAGCCGGTCTTCGCGTCCTTCGGGCTCAAGTGCGGCAACCAGCGGTTTGGGATGGTAAAATGCAGGGAGGCCATCGCACTGGTCAGCGTTGAACACGGCATAGGCCTTGAGCACGCGCCGGTTCTCGATGTCTGCTTCGCCTTCGGCGTTCTCGACCTCTTTGGTGTAGCTCTTGTAGAAGATCGCGATGGTCGACTTCTCGCCTTTGCGGACCTGACCACCGAGCGCCTGACATTGGCGATAGGTCATCCAGTAAGGCGAGGTATAGCCGCAGCCATCGGCCACCATCCACAACCAGAATGTGTTCATGCCGCGGTAGGGGGTCCCGCAGCTCCGCAAGGGTCGCGAGACCGGCACACCGCGCCACGGCTTGACCCAAGGCTTGGTGCCTTGCTCAAGCTTTTCGATAATGGCAGCGGTGATGCGCGCGGCCGGCGAGGTCGATGCAGTGCGGCGGAATCTGGTCATGGGAATTCTCCTGATCGCCGGGACAGACATGCCCCGGCTCAGGAAGTGCTAAAGCTGCCTCTCCTCTCTCCCTCCTGCGCGCCACCTATTCAGGTGTCGGAGATTTTCCGTGGGTCGTGGATCGTACGGCAAGCGATGACAATAGGACGGCATCTTTTAGAAATGACCAACATCGGACCATTCCGACATCGGCGACGTGCATGCTCGCTAGGCCAGGCAAAATTCAAAGCAAATCAAGACGGACGAACTGGATGCGCGATCATCGACCGCGTCGCCATACGCAGTTTCAGCGTGAAGCCCGGCGGCTGCGCTGGCAGTGCTGGCATAACCTAAGCCTGCCTTAAGCTACCCGGCTAGTTGGGTTCGATTCGGTCTGCAATTCGAGACCGGCGAAGTGTTGAGGCTAAAGGAGAGAGCCAATGAGGTCCTACGTCATTCTGGTCGCTGGCGTGATAACGACAATCGGTTCTTCCGTCAGCGAGACGCAAGCCGCTCCCCAAGAGATGGAGAGACGTGTCGGAAACAAAAACGGAGAGTTCACGGTTCAACGCATTCTCGATATTCCCAGTCCGATCCGCTACGGTGATTGGTATTGGGATGAGGAGGGCGTGCCGGAAGGTGAGCTAACGGTGACAGTCGATCTACAGGCACGAGTCATGTCGGTCTGGCGGGGCGGTTATGAAATTGGGGCCACAGCCGTGCTGCTCGGGACCGAGGATCATCCAACCCCAACCGGGGTGTTTCCAATTTTGACCAAAGAGCGGCACAACACTTCGAGCATTTACGATGACGCCCCTATGCCGTGGACCCTTCGCCTGACTTGGGACGGCATTGCCATCCACGGCGGTTCCGAGATCGAAAACGGCTACGCAAGCCATGGCTGCGTTGCGGCACCTGACCCTTTCATGGATAAACTCTTCGCAACGGCAGGAAAGGGCGACAAAGTCATCATAACGGACGGAAGATTCATCGGACTTGGTGAAAGCGTACGCTAGCTTTGCCAAGATGATCGTAGCCGCAATTGGCAGGGTATTGGCAAAAACTCCAGTAGAGCAGCTCCAGGCCAGCGAGCGAGAGTGCTCAATTCAAAACATGACGGGAAAAAGCGGCCCGTCCCGATAGGGACGGACCGCCCGCCGAGTGACCTGGACCTGTCAGGAGGGGTCAGGCAGCCTGCTCGGCAATCTCACCAGTCGCATCGTCGCTGACCGTTTCGTCAGCTTCGTCATCAATCCACGCAGCTTCTTCGAGATCGGCTGGAACATCGGCATCAGTGAACCGCATGATCGAAGGAACCCAGGCCTGCGCCCGTTCCTTGACCTCGGCCTCGCCGATGAAGTTGCCCGAGAAGATGCGTTCGGCAGCGCTCGCCAGTTCGGCCTTCTTCGATGCGGCATAGCGACTGACCAGTTCGGGACCACCAGCAGCGTCGAGCGCTTCGAGCGTGCGAGCCTTGGCCACGCGGTCGAAGTAGTTCGCCGCCGTAGGACGCCACCAATGCGCGGTCTCGATTTCAAGGAGCGAGCCGAGCGCTTCGTGCAGCGGCACCGAGCGCTCGCCTTCGCAGGCGAGGCTCGCGATAAGCGTGCGCGAGATAACATGGCCAAGCCAAGCCGAGCGCGCCTCATCGGAAAGCGCCCGGAACCTTGCAAACCGCTCCACGTCGCTTGTCCCAGCACGCCAGCTTTCATCGAGCGACCCCGCGAACTCGGCCAGGGCAGCGCTCGCCGGCGCATCCTTGGCTTCGAACCCGGTAACCGGGCCAGAAGCGACAGAGCCAGACAGCGTCGACGCTTTTTTGGCGCGCCAGTCGTGCCCATCGGAATCGGCGAGCGTGAAGACCATGAAGTCGAGGGCAAGCGCCGGATCGTTGGCGAGATGGATCGCGAGGATGTCGCGGCGCTGCATCGCGAGCTCGTCGAGCAGGCGCTGCGAGAGAGAACTTCCTTTGAGCTTTGCCGCTCCACTTTCCTCGATTGCCTCGACAACGCCTTCGTCAGCGATGACTTCGGTCTCGGTGTAGAACTGTGGGACCAAGGTCGGCTCGCCATTGCGCGAGAGGACGAGGAAGGCGCCGGCCTCCGGTTTCAGCTCGTCGGCGAGTACCGGCGGCCGGTCATTGAGAGCGCGCATGGCGCGATCGATGACGACGAGTTCCTGCTCGGCCTTGGCGACCTCGTCCTCGTCGCTATCCTCGTCTTCGAGCACGGCGGCGACGCGGTCGTAGTCGGCCTCGAGCTCGCCAAGTTCCTTCGCTTCCTGCTCGGTCATTGGCGCAGGCTCGCAGGGCAAGCGACCGAGATTTTCAACAAGGTCGTGGCTGACATAGTTGCCAAGGGTCGGCCGAACCCAGGCAAGGCCATATTCCATCGCGACCTTCTCTGCCGCTTCTGCCATTGCCTTGTGCGCGAGGTCTTCGAGCAGCGCGACATCGATCCAACTCTCGCTGGCATCATCGTCGAACAGTTCGCGCTCGATCCGGCCACCTGCAGCGAGGTAGGCATCGCGTCCGACGAGGACAGCGCGTGGATCCGAACCGCGTACTGTGGCATCGAGGACCATACGGCGAATCGTGTCGGGCGTGATCTGGTACCAGGCGTCCTGCAGCTCGGCATAGACATGCGCCTGGCGCTCCACGTCGGAGATCGCGCCGTAGGCCTTGGCCATGTCGAGCGTGATCGTGCCTTCGGCGAGTGCTTCGAAGACGCAAGGCGCGAGACTTGCCAAACGCAGGCGCCCTTCGACGAACCGGACGGTGAGGCCGAAGCGGCGCGCCACGTCTTCGGTGGTAGCCCCCGCCTCGATGATGGCAGCAAACGCCTGCGCCTCGTCGGCCGGGTTCATCGCGAGACGCTGGAAGTTCTCGGCAAGGCTGGCTTCGCGCACTTCGCTTTCCTCGCCTTCGATGACGAGGCAGGTGACCTCGTGGTTTTCGGACAAGGTGCCCTCGTCGGCCAGCGCCTGCAGCGCGGCGAGCCGACGACCGCCGGCCTCGACCTCGAACTTGCCGCGCTTTCCTTTGCGAACGACGAGGTTCTGCAGCAGACCGCGCGCAGCAATGTCTGCCCGCAGCTGGAGGTCGGCGAGCACGTCGCTCGACTTGCGAACGTTGCGCGGGCTCGCAGCGAGCTTCTTCAAGGGGATCGACTGGATCATGGGTTTTCTCCTGATGGAATGAAGGCGCAGGTGAGGATCACGAGGCCCACAAGCCCAAAGGGCTCCCTCCACTCTCTTCAATGGCTGTGGCGACCATCTATACGACCGAGATGGGGCGAGCAGGGATCGGCTAAGTTCCGTCCATGAGAGCAGTTGTTCTCAATGCGCGAACTTATTCGCAAGCCCGTCATCAGCGGGCACAGGCAGATCAGCCGCTCGGACTTGAGGAAGGACGTGATCAGGCTCCGGCGTACGCGACACGGGAGCTTATCGATTCATTCAGTCACCCGGAGGGAGGGAGAGAAGGGGAAGCTTGAGCGCAATCGGAGGCAGCGCTCAGATTCATCCGGACCCTGACCTCTTCAGCGGAGCCTTTGCCTATCCGCTGCTAAGCAAGCGCTCTTCGAGAAGCGTCCGAAAATCCCGACGCGCATCAGCAATTACGAACACGGTCACCTGACCGGGTGCTGGCTCGGGCTGATACCTGTAGATGATGCGGAACGGAAAGCGCGACAATTGCCGAAAATCGGTGATCCCGAGAGCCTCAAGTTCCGGTGGAACCGGTCCTTTCTCAGGATTGTTCACAAGGGATTCGATAGACGCGACAAGGTCATCCAGTAGTGCGTTCGCACCATCGTCGCCATCCGGCCCGCGCTGCGTCAGGCGGCGCTGCCAGATACCCGCGAGATCGCGCTCCGCACCGGAGGTGATCTCGATCGCTACGGCGGCCGTCATGGTTCAGTTTGACTTACCCCGTACGCGATTCGCAAGGCCTGCCACCGGGCGGGTCCGACCGGCGGCAACATCGGCTTGTCCGAGCGCCAGAAGTTTTAGCAGAGCGAGCGTTTCCTGTGCGCGCTCGTAGCTGGCGACATCCTGCAGAACTGCCTTGGCTTCGCCATTCTGCGTGATGACCATTGGCCCGGCGCCATCTCCAATCTCCCGGATAATTTCGGCGCTGTGGGCCTTCAGATAGCTGATCGGTTTGATGCGCTGGTCCAGCTTCATAGAACACCTTAGGACTGAATTTGGTCTCTATATAGACCAGTTTAGGGCAAATGAGAAGTTCAAGGCTCGATTGCGATGCTTTGGAGGATCTCGCTTGCTCTCGACACCGGGGCAAATAGCCGCGTGCGGTAGCGGATGATCTCGGTGAAGCAGCCCTTGTTCTTGTACCAGTCGAGGCGATCCGGCGAGAATCCGGTCAGTTCAAGGCGCTGTTCGCCGCCGACCAGCGAGCGCTTCACGGTGAGGGAATCGTGGCTCGCAAGGCCCAGCGGTTTGCCGCTGGCGAGGACGAGGTCGCCGATCTGATCTGCCGATGGTCCGACAACGCCGGAGAGGCCAAAGGTTTGGGCGATTGAGGCAAGGTCGACATCGAGCGCTTCGCGGCCGATGATCGACTGGCCATCTTCGGCAACGAGCCGAGTGACGCGGACATGATCGCCAGGCAGGCGCTTCCACACTGGAAGCAACAGCCCGGTGGCGAGATGGACGCGCTCGGTCACCGGTGAAGCAGCGGCCTCCTCTTCCTCGGCCCGCCAGGCGCTCGTGAACGCAGTGACGCCAATTTCTTCCCACTGGCTTTCACCGAGTGCCTCAAGCGTCCAGTTCGCGGACTTGAGCGGTCGCAGCAGGCGCCGACGTTCGATCACTTCCCCGTCGTCAGCAATGAGACGCCGGGCTGGAATCGACAGCGCGACTTTGCCCGAGCGCGCATTGCGCATCGGGATCGCGTGCGGGCTGCCAATCTCGTGCATCCGGACGAGGCGCTGCAATCGTAGAGGCCGAAGGTGCCTCGACACTTCGAGCGAAACGAGACGGGTCTCCGCTCCGGTCACGGGATCGGTGCGGAGAAGTTCGTCGGCAAGGACCGTGAAGCGATCAACCCTCACGGTTTCCAGTCCCTGGTCGAGCGTTCCGGCCTCGCGCGCGGCTTCGATCCGCGCCTCTACCAACCCGAGATATTCGTCAAAGATTCCGTTCTGGAGCGCGATCGGCAGCGCGAGAATGCGGTTTAGCCAGCGCTGGATCGTGGGGAGATTGTCGGTCAGCCCCCCATCTGGGTTTTCGAGACGGAGGCCCGTTCGCTCGACGAATTGGCCGAAGCTCGTGGCTTCGAGCTTGCCGTCATAGAGCAGCTGGAACCAGCGGCTGAGCGCATCGCGCGCGTAATCGCTTTCGAGATTGTCGGCCGGGTCGAACAGGTTCTGTCCGCCAGTCTGGCGCTGGCCGCGCGTAAGCGCGCCCAAAGCGTCGAGCCTTCGCGCAATAGTCGAGATGAACCGGCGTTCGCCCTTCACATCGGTGGTCACTGGCCGGAACAGCGGGGCCGAGGCCTGGTTGGTGCGGTTGGTACGACCGAGACCCTGGATCGCGTTGTCGGCGCGCCAGCCCGGCTCGAGCAGGAAATGAACCCGGCGCTGCTGGTTCTTCGCATGAAGGTCAGCGTGATAGGAACGCCCCGTCCCGCCGGCGTCCGAGAAGACGAGGATGCGCTTGGTCCCTTCCATGAAGCTTTGCGCTTCGGCGACATTGGCACTGGGACTACGCCGTTCGAGGCGTTGTCGACCATCGCGGCCAAGGACCAGCCTGCGGGTCCGACCCGTAACCTCGGCCACGGCGTCGGTTCCAAAGTGCTCGATAATCGCATCGAGCGCTGTGGCGATTGGCGGCAGTGCACAAAGCTGTTCGATCAGCGCATCGCGCGCAGCAATGGCGCGCGGGCAGAAAACGGGATTGCCCTCTCCGTCGCTCATCGCCTCGGAGCGAAGATTGCCGTCGTCGTCGGCGAAGACCTGCATCAATCGTACCGGGAAGCTCTTCGCAAGATAGTCGATGACGTATTCACGCGGGGACAGATCGATATCGAGAGCTTCGCGTTCTTCCACGGTAAGGTCGGCAAGGCACCGGTCGAGCATGGCCTCGGCGGTCGAGACCAGCTGCACGACAACCGAATGCTCTTCGCCAAGCGCTACTTCCATCGCAGGGATCAGGCTCGGCAATTTCATCGAAAGCAGGAGCTGGGCAAAGAAGCGCTGCTTGGTGCCTTCGAAGATCGATAGCGCCGCAGCCTTGGCATTGCGGTTGAGCGTGTCGCCGCTGTCCTCATCGACCACGCGGGTTGCTTCGAGCGCAGCTTCGAGGTTGCGGTGAATGATCGCCCAGGCATCAGCATAGGCATCATAGATTTTTATCTGCGCATCGGTCAGGCTATGTTCGAGGATCTCGTACTCGACCCCGGCGAAGGACAACGCACGGGCAAGATAGAGCCCCTGCGCCTTGAGATCGCGGGCGACGAGCTCCATCGCTGCCACGCCGCCGGCACGGATCTCGGTCATGAACGCCTTGTGGGTCGGAAAGGCGGTCTCCGGTCCCCAGAGGCCAAGCCGTGAGGTGTAACCGAGGTTGGCTATATCCGAGGCGCCAGTGGCGGACGCGTAGAGCACGCGGGCGCGCGGGAGATGGTTCTGCAGCCTTAGGCCAGCCATGCCCTGTTCGGAGCCCTTGACCTTACCGCGGGTTGAAGAGCCCCCAAGCGCATTGGCCATGGCGTGGGCTTCGTCGAAAGCTATCACGCCGTCGAAATCCTCACCCGCCCAGGCAAGGATCTGGTCAAGCCGCGTATCCTCGGCGCGGCCCGAGCGCAGCGTCGGATAGGTGACAAAGAGGATGCCTTCGGACATCGTTACGGGCTGGCCGAGTTTCGAGCGCGAGAGCGGCTGGAGATCGAGCGGCAGCCCGCCGAGCGCTTCCCAGTCGCGGCGTGCATCTTCGAGCAGCCCCTCGTTCTTGGTGATCCAGACATGTCGGCGCTCGCCTGCGAGCCAGCGATCCATGATGACCGCGGCGATCTGCCGTCCTTTGCCCGCTCCGGTCCCGTCGCCGAGGAAGAAGCCTTGGCGGTAGGCGTGCCCGTCCTCGGAGAGTTCCAGCGAGGTGCCTTCCTGGCTAACCTTGAACTGACCCGGAAGATCACGCGCAAATGCCTGGGCAGCGTAGACCAGTGTCTCGCATTGCGCTTCGGACAGCAGGCCATCGGCCTGCCAACCTGCGGGAAGGCGCGGGCAAACATCGGGCTGCGGTGCCGCGACCGAACCCATGGCGACCGATTCCACGAGCGGGGTAGGATGAACCGGCGCGTCTTCGAACGCGATGCGGCTGGGGCGGTAAGGCAGGTAGATGCCTGCCTGTTCAGGCACCGGCGCGGGGTCGGCGAGAACAGAATAGGCAAGATCGATAGCATGCGCCCTGGCTGCTGGTGTCGCGGCGAACGGCGCCACCGGCCGAATCGGCGCGCTTTGGGCCAAAGTCTTGCCAACGAGGCGCATTGGCTTCCTGATTGGCAGGCGATGGATCTTGGTGGAGGTCTCTACGCGTGGCGGAAGCGCGTTGAGCAGCTCGTGGAGCGCGATCAGATCGCAGTTATCTCCGGTAATCGCTGACGAGGGCGCAGTCGACACCTTATCGATCACGACCAGGCGAACGGCAATCCCTGTCCCGGTCCGGCGAAACATCTGCTCCAAGCGGACATTGAGCAGGAGCGACGCTTCGTCCTGTGCTTTGGCGAACGTGGAAGCATCAAAGCCGTCGGGCATGATCGCGACGATCCTCGCCCCACTGGCAGTGGCGCGGATCGCGCTGCGCAGGTGGCGCTGTGCCGCCGCACCGTCCTTGCCGCGTTCCTGGCTTCGGGCGAACGGCGGGTTCATCAGCACGACCGACGGAACAGGGCCGCGATGCAGGTCGGCGATCAGTTCCCCGTCATGCGCAGTGATCGTGGCCGTGGGGAAGATCTGGCCCAGCCCGTCTCGTCTTGCCGGATCGATCTCGTTGAGGATCAATGGAGCATTTTGGATACTGTCCCAAACGGCAAGCGCACCATTGCCTGCGGACGGTTCGAGGAGCGTGTCTTGCGCGCAGACAGCTGCGGCCTTCGCCATCAGCCAGGACAGCATTGGCGGGGTCGAGAACTGCTGGAGCTCGACCTGTCCCTCGCTGCGCACGTGCCGCGGCGGCAAGGCTGCATCGAGCCAGTCGAAACGCGCTTCTGCTTCGTGCAGGCTCGTCGCCAGATCGATCCGTGAGGACTCTCGAAGCCAGAGTAGTGCGCCGATCTCGACCGCGTTGTTGTAGTCGTCGATCGTCCAGGCACCTCCCCAGCCCAGAACACCGGTCTCTTCGGCGAACAGCCCGGAAATGTCGGTACGGGTAAGGTGACGACCCGAAGCAAGAAGCGCGGCAACCCTAGCGCCAACAGCGTAAGCCAACGGCACTGTCGGCAACTGCTCGCCCGCGGGAAACAGGTCTGATTGAAACATGGCAATTCGTCCTCCTGATGAAGGCATCGGGACACGCCCTCTGCCGGATCAGGAATTCGAGAAGCCTACTCTCCTCTACGGCGCCGCCTTGCGGCGCAGCCATGCTGTCAGTTCATCGTTCCAGTCTGTGTCGCGTGACGACGGCTTGCGAACGTGGATCGTCCGCGCATCGCGGGCATAAGCGGCCAGGGCACGCGACGCAGCCAGCTCGCCGCCAGCATCGTGATCGACGAAAAGGTGAAGCTCGGTCACGCTCTCGGGTACGCTGACGAGGCCGAAGCGCTCATTGCCCAGGGTCGCCCAGACGGGAATGCCGGTGAGAGCATAGGCCGACATCGCGCTCTCGACCCCCTCGGCAAGGCCAAGCTTGCCGGAGGCCGGAGCGAAGAGGCGGACAGCTGCTTCGCCGAGCGCGCCGAGCGCGCGCTTCGGTTTGTCGAAATCGGCCTTGGCATTGCCCGAAAGGAACGTGCGATGGATGGCGATCGGCCCCACGTCGAGGCTGACCGCAGCGATCATGGCCGGCAAAAAGCGGGTGCGCCCCTTCGGACCAAGCGGCGTTTGGGGATGAAAGCGGAGGGCCGGAGATGCGGCGAGGATGCCGCGGCTCTCAAGATATGCCTTTGCCGGACTGGCACGCAGTGGCTGTGCGTCGCGCCAGATCCTCAGCGCTGCCGCCGAGGGTTTGCTCGTTATGGTCGGCTCGGGACCGTTGATAGTCGTAGAACCTGAAAAGAGCGAGGTTGCGTCGACACCTTCACTCGCCAGAGCAGCCAGCACGCTCTGCTGATCACATCCCGCAAAACAATGGAAAAGGATCGCTTTTTGGCCGAGCGACACACCGAGTGACGGCGTACGGTCGTCATGCGCAGGGCAGCAGGCCATGCCCTTTGTGCCGGACCATTTGCCGCCCCGGTTTTCACAGATGCGGCGGGCGGCTTCTTCCAAAGAGCTTATCTTGGTGGAATATCGGTGGGACATGGCACATCGCGATCCTTTCGGCTCGCTCACAAAGGCCCTCCTCCCCTCCAGCCCTTCTGTGTTGTAAGAACAGGTCGGAGGGGATTCACGTCTGCACTGCGAGCCCGTCGATTTGAGCGTCACATCGACATCGCCGCTCACCCGCGAGGTCTACCGATTTTTCGTAGTGACTTCTCACTAGCGCCATTGATCCTTATTGCTGCCCCACGACCTAGTCAGTTTAGATCATGCGACACGTTACCTAATCGAAAATTCCGGTCCGATCTTTCCTTTTGCAAATCGCGTCGTGCCTTCGGAAGGTAGTCCCGCCAAGTCCGCCGATGAGTGATATGGCTGATTTTGCCGGGCTTGCTCATTCCCGCCATCGCGGCAACCGCCATTGTGCCATGGCCGGGTTGATCATTTTCACGAGCGAATAATGTCTTCGCGCGTTCGATTTCCTCGTCTGAATAATGCATTCGATGCTCCATCGGGTTGGACCTGCGAGAGCGTTCGAACGAAATTCGGCGAACCCTCTGCAGGGTCCGCCGGTTAACCTCCAACTGGAGGACGGGACCTCGGAATTCTTCCGAAGCTGTCGGCTTGTGCCGACATGCGTGACGTTTGCGATATAGTCGCTGAGACAATTCGCGCAACTGCACAGCGACTTTTGAAGTACGATGGTCAAGCCGCGGCCTAGCGACCGCTCACCAGCGCCTCTCCACTCAGTCATGGTCATTGTAAGCCTCGTGCAGGAGGCGGTGAAGCATCTTCCTTCGGTAAATCTGCTTCAAGCGAAAGAGCACAAAAACATGACATATCATTTCTATTTGCGGAATTTCGCATGATATGTCATATATCGGGCCATGCCCCGTTCGTCTCGAGCTGCTAGCGGACTACCGCCCCAGAGCCAACGTGCGATTGCACGGCTAGGTAAGGATATCGCCCTTGCTCGCCGCCGGAGAAAACTTCCTCAGCGTTTAATGGCCGAGCGCATGATCGTCTCGGTTCAAACGCTGCAACGCCTCGAAGCGGGAGATCCTACCGTGGGCCTCGCGGTTCTGGCGAGCGCCCTGCATGTCCTGGGGATGACACAGCGCCTTGCCGAGCTGGTAGCCCCAGACAGTGACCGGGCTGGCATCAGCGAGGATTTGTCCCGCCTGCCCCAGAAAACCCACGCTGTCAGCGACGATGATCTGGATTTCTAGCAAGCCGTGACGACCATCCGCACCTATGTCTTCGTGCATCTTGAGGAGGGGCCTGTTCCGGCAGGCCTTCTCACGATGACCGACGAACCGCGCAACCAGTTTGCTACCTTCGCTTACGGGCGGCGTTATCTGGAACGCGCTGACCGTATTGCGGTCGATCCTGTAGCTCTGCCGTTGCACGAAGCTGGAACTTCTCGAACATTCAGGACGGAAGAAGGCTTTGCCGTGTTCGGTGGCATTCGGGATGCTGCTCCTGACGGCTGGGGCCAATACCTAATGTACAAGGCGATGGGCGATCGCTTGCCGAGCGAAATCGATCTCATTCTGGCCTCGGGCGAACATCGCGTGGGTGCGCTCGCCTTTGGGCCGACGTCCGCCCAGCCTGAGAGAATTACACCATGGGGGGACGGCCCTGCTCCGGGCGAAGAGTTCACGCTCGCAGAGCTAGCAGAAGCCGCCGAACGAGCGCAGCATGTCGACGAACTCGACGAGAACCTGAGGGCGTTGCTAGCCGCCGGGTCATCTCTGGGCGGCGCCCGGCCGAAGGCTGCTACAAAAATCGGCGACAAACCCTGGATCGCGAAATTTCAGAAGCGGGGAGACAGCTTCCCCGAATGCCGGGTCGAACTGGCGACAATGCGGCTTGCCAGCGAATGTGGTCTCGATGTGCCGCCACTCGACTTCCGCTGTGTCCTTGATCGCGACATCTATCTGATCGAGCGGTTCGATCGGATTCCTCACGGCAACTGGCTGGAACGCAGGCCCTTTGCTTCGGGGCTCACAATGCTCGGGGCGCATGAGAGCGAGGTCAGCAGCTTCAGCTATGCCGATCTTGCAGGAGCGATCCGGCAATTCGGAACCGAAGTGCGCCA
This sequence comes from Pseudomonadota bacterium, assembly GCA_023394965.1. GTDB lineage: Bacteria > Pseudomonadota > Alphaproteobacteria > Sphingomonadales > Sphingomonadaceae > Qipengyuania. Next base: position 103,888 of record JAEWZX010000042.1, read on the forward strand.
GGATCTACATGAGCTATTTCGTCGTATGTTGCTCAATATCCTCGTCACCAATGATGATGATCACCTGCGTAATCATGGCTTCCTGTTCGATGGTGAGGGATGGCGGCTTTCGCCGCTTTACGATGTAGTGCCGAAGCCGCAGCTGGGACTGGAGCGCCGGCTCGTCCTCGGCGTCGGGCCGGAAGGCCGCGCTGCAACGATCGAGAATGCTCTCGCCGGTGCCGCGGTCTTCGACCTCAGCCATGATGACGCGAACGCAATCGCCAAAGACATGAGCAGGATCGTAGCGACACGGTGGGAACAGCTATTCACAGAAGCAGGGATAAGCGCGGCTGATCGCAAGCGTTTCGCAACCTGCTTCCGATTGGCAGCACCCGCGTCATGATCGCAAACGCAGAAATCCGTTCATGGGGGCGCGTGCTTACCAAATATGGCATGGTGATTACCCGGTGATTGCTAGACGAGAAAATGGGCATCAAAAAACGCTAATTAATGATTATATATCAGTGTGTTATTACAGCATAACCACTAAGGTCTGGTACTTCAGGTTCCGGCGTAAATAGAAAGGCCGCCCGGTCACCCAGGCGGCCCCTTGCATCATGGTGTTCTCAGTCGCGGCTTAGAATCTCACGCCAAGTCCGGCAACGATCTGGTCGGTATGGATATCACCCACATCGCCTCCGACATCGCTGTAGCGCGAACGGCGGTATTCCACGCGCCCTTCGAGCGGTCCGGGCAGTTGGAGTTGCAGGCCAGCGCCAAAGCGGACGCCACTGGCGTTTTCCTTCAGCTCGCCGAGTGAACCAGCGCTGGTAAAGGACTTCGTGTCGAGAGAGGTGTAGCCGAGCTTCCCGTAGGCCGCGATGCCGGGTGTCAGCGCAACGCCGGCACGCGCACCGATGTAATACTGACCATCGGCCTTGAGCCCGTCGCGCGCACCGCCAAAGCTGGAAGGGAATTCGGTCGAACCGCCGCTTTTCGACAGTTCACCTTCGACACCCACGAAGGCACTGCCGAGCGACAGGTCATATCCAGCGGTTACACCGTAGACGGCCGAGTCGGCGTCAGCCGAAATGCTGCCGTCGTCAGTTTCAACGTCGAGCCCTTCATAGCCTGCCAAAGCACCTACGTAAAAGCCGCCTGGGGCAACATTCTGGCCCTGCGCCATGGCCGGTGCGGCGATCATGCCGGTTGCGATTACGAGCCCTGCGATTGTCTTTTTCATGAGTATTCCTTTCGTGTGCGATATTCTGCACGTCAGGCCCGTTGGCGAGAACCCGCTTGCGCGCACATGAACCGTTGGACGATACGCGATGATCTCACGACGGATGACAGGACTTATCGATTAATAGCTACGGGTAATCCACTGAACGCGTGGCAGCCCGTGACGCTCTACAGGAAGAAAACGAAGGAAAGAACCATGGCAGACAAGACAATCCTCATCCTTGGCGCATCGCGCGGAATCGGGCTGGGCCTGGTGAAGACCTTCCTCGAACGGGATTGGGACGTAGTGGCGAGCGAGAGATCGAGAAGCGAAGAACTTCGCGCGCTGGGATGCGATGCATTGCGGATCGTTACCGCCGACGTGACCGACCCTGAAAGCTATACCAACCTCAAATTTTCTTCCGGTCAGCTTGAGGCTGTCATCATCAATGCCGGTATTTCGGGGGCCGGCCATCAGGACTCAGCCCAAGCCACTGCCGATGAGGTTGCCCATGTCATGACGACCAACGCCTTCGGCCCCGCCCGCGTAGCGAAAACGCTGCTGCCCGCTATCCGGGATGGCGGTACGCTGGGTGTTATGTCTTCACTAATGGGCTCAATCACAGACAGTTCAGGTGGATATGAACTCTACCGTACCAGCAAGGTTGCACTCAATATGCTCGCCAAGGGGATCGCCGAACAGAGTGCCAGTCAACGCCGGATTGAAGTTCTGGCCCTTCACCCCGGTTGGGTACAAACCGATATGGGTGGGCCGAACGCGACGCTCACGATCGAGGAAAGCGTGAACGGGCTCGCCAACGTGATCGAAGCTGCAGGCGGCGGCGGTTTCCGGTTCGTGGATTACAGCGGCAAGGAAATCGCTTTCTAACCAGCCCCGCTACTCCGCAGTACGGAAGCAGGACGAACATCCGCCGCATCTCAGCGAATGCAGTGCTGCAAGGCTGTGATAAGCGCATCGGTATCGGCCTCGGTATTGTAAACGTGCGGCGTCACCCTGAGAGACGAACCGCGCGAGGAGACATGAACCTGCGCTGAGGCAAGGCGATCCGTGAGCTCCGGAGGCACGCCATCTGCAAACTGCAGAGAAAGAAAATGTGGCGCGCGCGTATCTAGATTCGCAGATTCGAGACCAAGTTCGACTGCACGATCGGCAATATTCTGTGTCGCCTGTCCGAGTGTATCGGAGATGGCATCCACTCCGAATTCCAGGAGGAAGTCGAGCGCTGCATTCGCTCCCATCAGCAGGGGCGGATTGGATTTCTCGCCCATGTCGAACCGCCTTGCTCCAGGCTGGAAATCGTCACGATAATCGACGAGGCCCGAGAAATCTTCCGATCCCGCCCGGTTGATCCAATTGTGTTCAATGGGACGTCCATCATAATGCTTTGGCGCCACATACATCATGCCAATACCGTAAGGCCCCATCAGCCATTTATAGCAGGCTGCGACGGCAAAATCCGGTTGAACTGCAGCAAAGTCTACCGGCATCGCGCCGAGCGACTGGGTAAGGTCGAGCACCAAGGCAGCGCCGTATTTCCGGCACTTCTTGCCCACTGTGACCAGATCCACAACCCGGCCATCCGCCCAGTGATTATGCGGTAGTGCTACGATCGCCGTATCGGGACCGATCGCGTCGAGCACGGCTTCGGTCCAGCAGTGTTGCGAAGCGCGGCGTACCGCAATCACTTCCCCGCCGCTGTCCAGTGCAAGCTCACGCCAACTATAGACATTAGAAGGAAACTGATCAGCCAGGGTTACGATTTTCTGGCCACTCCTCACCGGAAGGTTTCGTGCCGCAGTCGCCAACCCATAGCTGGCCGAAGGGATGATCGCGATGCTACCTGCATCCACCCCGGACAATCGCGCTGCGCGGCAGCGAAAACCTTCCGCCAGAGTAAAGAAATCGGCCGGGGGAAAATTCCACGGTTGTTCTTTCAGCCGAGCGCCTTCCATCATCGCATCACTGACACTGCGCGCCAGCGGCGCCATATAGGCGCAATTGAGATAGTGGACACCATCGGGGATAGCGAACCGATCACCCTGTGGCGAAATCATCGCTTCAGCCTAGCACTCCCGCGCTCGCAAGCACGGCCAGCGTCAAGATATCCGGTGCAATCGCCGTCATCGGTGCGATCTGGACCGGCTTTTCCATGCCGATCATCATCGGGCCAACGGTAGTTTCGCCACCCAGTTCGCGCAGAAGTTTGGCCGAAAGGTTGGCCGATTGCAGCCCGGGCATAATCAGCACGTTCGCAGGGCCCGACAGGCGATTGAAAGGATAAAGCGCCATGACTTTGGGGTTGAGCGCAGCATCGGGTGCCATTTCACCTTCGTATTCGAAAGTGACACTGTCATCCGCGTCGAGCAGGGCCACTGCTTCGCGAATATTGGTGAGCCACTGACCCGAAGGATTGCCGAATGTCGAATAGGACATGAAGGCCACACGCGGTTCATGTCCCATACGCCGGGCCACGGCCGCCGTTTCGCGCGCAATATGCGCCAGCTGTTCGGCACTCGGACGTTCGTTCATCGTAGTATCGGCAAGGAAGGTGGTGTGATTCTTGCCAATCATCATGTGAATGCCGAACGGCACCGCGCCTGGCTTTTCATCAAGCACACGGCCGATTTCACGAGCAGTCTGGCTGAACGTACGAGTGAGGCCAGTGATCATGGCATCGCCATGGCCCAGTGCGACAAGCAAGGCGGCAAAAACGTTGCGTTCCTGGTTGACCATGCGGCCCACGTCACGCTCCGTATAACCTCGCCGCTGTAGCCGCTTGTACAGATAATCGACCATGCCCGGCACCTTGTCCGACACGGCAGAGTTTTCGATGATCCAGTCGTCCGGGTCGTCTACTGCGAGCTCGATCAGCTTTTCGCGCACTTTTTCGGTCCGGCCGACCAGGATCGGTTCGCCATAGCCGAATTCGCGATACTGGATTGCAGCCCGCAGGGCGACATCCTCTTCCGCTTCGGCAAAGACCATCCGCTTGGGATTGGCTTTCGCCTGCTCATAGATATTGGTGAGCGCTGCAGTGGTCGGGTTAAGGCGTATCTTGAGAGCGAGACGATAGGCGTCGAAATCTTCGATCGGAGCCTGCGCCACACCACTATCCATCGCGGCCTTCGCAACGGCGCTGGAGACGACTTCCATCAGGCGCGGATCGAATGGTGCTGGAATGATGTATTCTTCACCGAACTGGTGGCTAACGCCATAAGCCGCAGCCACTTCGTCCGGAACGCGCTCACGCGCTAATTCGGCGATGGCCCGCGCCGCGGCAACTTTCATCTCTTCGTTGATCGCGGTTGCCTGCACATCCAGTGCGCCGCGGAAGATGAAGGGGAAGCCAAGCACATTGTTGACCTGGTTGGGGTAATCGCTGCGACCGGTGGCAATGATCGCGTCTGGACGAACCGCCTTGGCATCTTCGGGCATGATCTCGGGGATCGGATTGGCCATGGCGAAGATGATCGGCCTGTCGGCCATTTTCGCCACCCATTCGGGCTTCAGCGCCCCCGCGCCGGAGAGCCCGAGGAAGATATCCGCACCTTCCAGAGCTTCCTCCAGGCTCGTCGCGGCTGTTTCAACAGCATGCGCACTCTTCCATTGGTCGACATTGTCACGACCCGGTGTAATGGGCCCCGAACGGTCGCAAACAATGACATTCTCATGCGGTATGCCCAACGCCTTGACCAGAGCGGTACAGGCGAGCGCGCTGGCCCCGGCCCCATTGACCACCATTCTGCAGTCTTTCAGTTCACGTCCCGTGAGGTAGCACGCATTAAGCAGGCCGGCAGCTGCGATGATCGCGGTGCCATGCTGGTCATCATGCATGACAGGGATTTTCATACGTTCGCGCAGCGCCTGTTCAATGATGAAGCATTCGGGTGCGGCGATATCTTCCAGATTGATGCCACCGAAGCTTGGCTCCATCAAAGCCACTGCCTCGATGAACTTATCCGGGTCTTCCGTATCGAGTTCGAGATCGATAGCATCGACATCGGCGAAGCGCTTGAACAGCACGGCCTTGCCTTCCATCACCGGCTTCGATGCCAGCGCCCCAAGATTGCCGAGACCCAGGATCGCCGTCCCATTGGTAATGACAGCGACCAGGTTCGAACGGGCTGTATAGCGCGCCGCATCCTTGGGATTGGCTGCAATCGCTTCCACCGGAGCCGCCACGCCAGGCGAATAGGCGAGGCTGAGGTCGCGCTGACTCGCCATCGGCTTGCTGGCGACGATCTCTATCTTACCCGGACGGATCGTCTCGTGGTAGAACAGCGCTTCGCGCGTGGTGAATGCGGATTTGTCGTCGGCCATCGGCGTTCCCTTGTGTTACGGTGCCGCCCCTAACCTCTTGCGGCGCGAAGTCATAGGGGGAAAGGCGGCAGTGCTGACTCCCGAATCGCCGCCACCCCCGCTAGGTCCCCCAGCATGGCCGACACGCCCACCCCCATGATGCAGCAATATCTGGCCCTTAAGCAGGAGGCTGGCGAAGCCCTGCTGTTCTACCGAATGGGCGACTTCTTCGAACTTTTTTTCGATGATGCCAAAGTCGCTTCGGGCATCCTCGACATCGCGCTGACGACACGCGGCGAACATGGTGGACAGCCCGTGCCGATGTGCGGCGTTCCGGTCCATTCGGCGGAAGGCTATCTTGCCCGGCTGATAAAGGGCGGGTGCCGCGTCGCCATCGCCGAGCAGACAGAAACGCCGGACCAGGCAAAAGAACGTGCGAAACGAGAGGGCACCCCGGTGTCGAAAGCGCTGGTCGCGCGGGATATCGTTCGCTTCGTCACCGCCGGCACGCTGACCGAAGAAGCCCTACTCGAGCCAAGGCGCGCCAATCTTCTGGTGGCGATCGCTCCGGTACGCGACGGCGTCGGACTGGCAGCCTGCGACATCTCTACCGGAAGGATGGAGTTGGAGGAATGCGCGCCCGACGCACTCGATGCAGCGCTGGCGCGGCTCGGCGCAAGCGAAATGGTTGCGCCAGAAGACTGGGACCATGCACAAATCATCCCCCGCCCCCGCTCCGATTTTCGCAGCGAAGCGGGCGAGTCCCGTCTGAAGGACATTCACGGCATCGCCACGCTTGACGGGCTCGGCAGTTTCACCCGGCCAATGCTGGCTGCCGCCGCCGGGTTGATTGCCTATCTCGACCATGCGGGGCGCGGGACACTGCCGTTCCTGCTTCCCCCTGTCGCCCGTGGAAGCGGCGCACATCTCGCCATGGATGCAGCGACCAGGAGCAGCCTGGAAATCCTCGAAGCACAAGGCGGCGGTCGGGCTGGTAGCCTGATCGCCTGCGTCGACCGCTGCGCCACCGGCGCCGGTGCACGGCAGTTGGCGGAAGACCTGTCAGCGCCGCTCGCGGATCGCGGCGCAATCGAACAGCGGCTCGCCAGTGTGCACTATTTTCATGCAGATCCGCTGCGGCGTGCAGATCTGCGCGCCATCTTGCGGCAAGCGCCCGACATCGGGCGCGCGCTCGGTCGGATCGTTGCCGGACGAGGCAGCCCGCGCGATCTCGGTCAGATTCGCGATGGGCTCTCGGAAGCACGGCGAGTGCGCGAAATGCTCGCCTCCGGTGCCGATCTACCGGCCCTGCTAGGCCAGATGATCGATGCCCTTCGTGGCCACGCCGCTCTGGTCGATCATCTTGCGCGGGCCCTAGTGCCCTCGCCTCCAACCGAACGCAGCCAAGGCGGCTTCATTGCCAGCGGGTACGATCATTCGCTTGATGCGCTGCGCGAAACCAGTGGCAACGCGCGCAAGGCGATTGCTGCGCTTGAGGCGAAGTACCGGGAAGAAACCGAGACGACGTCGCTCAAGATCAAGCATAACAAGGTGCTTGGCTATTTCATCGAAGTGCCTGCCAGGCATGGCGACAAACTGATGGCTGCCGATAGTGGCTTCACCCATCGGCAGACGATGGCTGGTGCAGTACGGTTCAACTCGCTGGGCCTTCACGAAGAAGCCACTCGCATCGCCGAGGCTGGGGCTCATGCGCTGGCGGCGGAAGATGCACATTTTGAAGAGCTGGTAGGCGAAGTGGTCGCGGCACGCGAAGCAATCGCAGCCACGGCGTCGGCACTGGCACGAATCGACGTCTGCGCTGCACTGGCGGAGCGGGCTGTCGAAGGCGACTGGGCGCGGCCCCAGATGCTTGACGATGCCTGCCTCGAAATAACTGGCGGGCGGCATCCGGTGGTCGAACAGGCGTTGGCCAAGAGCGGTGACCGCTTCGTAGCCAATGACTGCGCGCTGGGCCCCGACGACAGATTGTGGTTGATCGGCGGTCCGAACATGGGCGGTAAGTCGACCTTCCTGAGGCAGAATGCCCTCATCGTGCTGCTCGCCCAGGCGGGAAGTTATGTTCCGGCATCATCCGCGCTTGTCGGGCTGGCAGACAGGCTGTTCAGCCGCGTAGGGGCGAGCGACAATCTGGCTCGCGGGCGCTCGACCTTCATGGTCGAAATGGTCGAAACCGCTGCAATTCTCAGCCAGGCAACGGAACGAAGCTTTGTCATTCTGGACGAGGTCGGACGCGGGACCAGTACCTATGACGGAATGGCGCTCGCCTGGGCCGTGGTGGAGGCTGTCCACGAACAACTGCGATGCCGCTGTCTGTTTGCCACCCATTACCACGAACTCAGCCGCCTTGCCGATACATGCGATGCCCTCAGCCTGCATCATGTGCGCGCACGGGAATGGAAGGGTGATCTGGTGCTATTGCACGAACTGGCCAAAGGTGCTGCCGATCGCAGTTACGGCCTCTCGGTTGCCAAGCTGGCTGGCGTTCCCGCGCCGGTGATCAAGCGTGCCAAGGCGGTTCTCGACAAGCTCGAAAAGGGTCGCGAACAAACTGGCGGTCTTGCGGCAGGGCTTGGCGATCTGCCGCTGTTTGCAGCTACCTCGCAGGCTGAGGAGAACGAACGCGATGACCTGCGAGAGGCACTGCTGGCTCTCGATGTCGATACGCTTTCTCCACGCGAAGCACTCGGGAAACTGTACGAACTCAAGGCGGAAGCCGGAGAAACCAAGGGTTAACTCACTGCCGGTATTCTCTTCCAAACTATGGCAGGAGATTTATTCGCTGGTCAGGGCAAGAAGCTCATCGCCATCGGGCTGTTTCTAGTACTTGTGGCGGTGCTTGTAGGCGGTGAGGACAACCCTGGCGTGATCGGCGGCCTTGCCGATGCGGATGTTACCATCCCTGCGAATACCACGTCCTCAGCTCCCGTCGAACAGGTCAGCGCTCCGCCGCCCCCAGTCCGCAGCGATGATCCCGAATTGTCTTCCTGGTACGCGCGTTCGGAAAGCAGTGGTGCGGTAGACCCCGAACCGGTTCAGCCCATCACGCCGGACAACAGCCACCTTATCAACGATGCCAGGCCGCTTGTTTCGACAAGCCCGGAAGCAGCAGCATCGGCGGTGATGATCGACGGCACGCTGACGGAGCAGTGACGGAACCGCTCGGTTATCCGCCCATTATTTTGGCATGGCGCAGGACGATCCACCGGAAAATCCAGACAAATCGACCGAATGGGCCGAACTGCGCACCGATCTTGCCGAAGATCGCAGCATCATGGCGATGGAGCGAACATTCGCCGGCTGGATGCGCACCGCCTTCGCGGCGATCGGCATCGGGCTCGGCTTCAAGGCGGTCTTCGGTGCCTTCGATCCACCCTGGCTCGCCAAGGCGATTGCCACCGCGTTCATCCTTGCGGGTGGATGGCTGGCCATCACTGCCCAGAAACGAGCCTGCCGCACATTGGAACGGCTCGACACGCACAAGTTCGAGGCAATTTCCACCCCGAACTTCCGCGCGCTGGCCTATTTTGTCGCCGCCGGATCCATCCTGCTCACCGCAGGGCTGTGGATCCTCAATGACGGCAATATTGCCGGCTAACTCCCGTCCGACGGCAGATCGACATCGACCTTTGCGGCCTTGCCATACTTGTCTTCGTTATCGTCGTGATTGTCCTCGCCACGAAACGCGCCCATGTCGATGCGGCCTGAACTTTCCATGTCACGCATGTGATCAACCGTATCCTGCGTGGAATCGTTCATCAGACCGCTTTTGTTGTCGCCCTTGACGCTTTCCGTAGGCGATGTGGTTTCGGTCGTCGTGGCCTGCGCCTGCTCGCTTACGGTCTGCGCCTGGCTGCGCTCGTCGTCCTGCTCGTCATTATGCGTTTCGGGGGCCATGCCGTCGGGGGTACTCATCGTCTAATCTCCTTTTGGAAGATCAACGGGCGGCGAAGGCAGGCGGTTCCTTAGCGTGTCGGCACAGGCTCTTCGCCCGAATAATCGTAGAAGCCGCGCCCGGTCTTGCGACCGAGCCAGCCAGCCTCGACATATTTCACCAGCAGCGGAGCGGGGCGATATTTGGCATCGCGAGTGGTCTTGTAAAGGACCATGATGATGTCGAGACAGGTATCGAGCCCGACAAAATCGGCCAGTTGCAGCGGCCCCATCGGGTGATTGAGACCGAGACGGCAGCCCTTGTCGATATCCTCGATATCCGCGGTCGACTGCCCGAGCACGAACACCGCCTCGTTGATCATCGGCAACAGGATGCGGTTAACGACGAAACCGGGTTCGTCCTGCGAAAGGACCACTTCCTTGCCCAGGCTTTCGGCGAAGGCAGTGGTACGGTCGGTCGTGGCCTGCGCGGTGGCCAGGCCGGGAATGACTTCGATCAGCTTCATCACCGGAACCGGGTTGAAGAAATGCAGGCCGATGAAGCGGGCCGGATCGGGTGCATAATTGGCCATGCGGGTGATCGGGATCGAACTCGTGTTCGATGCCATGATCGCATCGGGCGCAAGGAACTGGCCGGCCTTTTCGAAGATTGCCTGCTTGATCTGTTCTTTCTCGGTGGCCGCTTCGATGATGAGCCCAGCGTCTTTCATCGGTGCGTAATCGGCAACGGGCGTGATGCGCTTCAGCGTGGCTTCTGCATCGGCGATTTCGATCTTGCCCTTGCCGACCAGCTTGCCCAGTGCCTTGTCGATTCCGGCATGGGCCTTTTCGGCAACGTCCAGGCTGACATCGGCCAGCAGCACATCCATGCCCTGCGCGGCCACGGTCTGCGCAATGCCGGAACCCATCTGTCCCGCACCGATAATGGCGACCGTCTTGTTCATCGAAACTTCCCTTCGCATGTGCAGCAAAGTGGGTGCACTAGCGAAGACACGAAGCGCTGGCTAGCGCCGCGTCAGCGGTTGGCGCCGGGTATCCACTTCACGTCGTCCTGCCCGTTGCCATTGGCCACGCGGGCCAGCACAAACAGATAGTCCGACAGGCGGTTGATATAAGCCAGCGCCTGCGGATTGGTGGCGACCTTTGCCGCCATTGCGGTCATGGCCCGTTCGGCACGGCGGGCAGCAGCCCGCGCGACATGGAGCCGGGCCGCAGCCTCGCTCCCGCCCGGCAATACGAAACTGGTCAGCGGGGCGAGCCGCGCATTGGCAACATCGATTGCATTTTCCAGCCACGCGACCTGTGCGCCCGTCATCCGCAGCACCATTTCCGAGGGCGCGAAATCCTCGTCATCGCCTGCAGGCGTGGCCAGATCCGCCCCCAGATCGAACAGATCGTTCTGGATGCGATAGAGATCGGCTGCAAACTCCCCCTGCGCCAGGGCGACTGCAGCCAGGCCGAGCAGGGAATTGGCTTCGTCCACAGCACCAATGGCTTCCATGCGCGCATCGTATTTGGGCAGACGCGAACCATCGACTAGGCCGGTGGTCCCATCGTCACCCGTACGGGTGTAGATCTTGTTGAGCTTGACCATGCCGCCGGTCAGTTCGCAATTGCGAGGATCACCGCCACAACGATTATCGCCAGCGCCTGATACTTGATGCGCGTGAACATCATCTTGTTCTGCCGCAACTGCATTTCGGTGGCATCCTGCTGCTCGCCGCTTTCGAGATCGATCTTGGTGCTTTGCATAAAAGCAACGACGCCGCGGACCAGCGACGCCACGACGAGAACCATGAGAATGACGAGGAGGATGGTGAGGAAGGTTGTCATAGACTTGCCTATCTAGGCTTTCGCCAGAGTAATGCCAGCGGGGAATTTGCCTGCCCGCAGTGCAGTGGCAAGCGCGCGTCCATCCTCTCCGGCCACCCGCCGGTCGGCCAGCGAAGGCGAACCGCGGCGTTTGGCAAGCTTCTGTCCGCTTTCATCGATCAGCAGGCCGTGGTGGTGCCAGCGGGGCACCGGCAGGCCCAGCAGCGCCTGCAACAGTCGGTGGATATGGGTTGCCGGGAACAGATCCGCGCCGCGCGTCACCAGCGTGACCCCATCCGCCGCATCATCGAGCGTTGCGGCCAAGTGATAGCTGGCAGGCGCATCCTTGCGCACGATCACGACATCCCCAGCCTCGCGCGGGTCGGCATGCTGCCGTCCGGCCAGAACATCTTCCCAGACCAAATCCCCATGATCCGCCAGCGCGCGATCGATATCGAGCCGCAGCGCGGCAGGCTTGCCGGGATCGAGCAGGCTGCCCTTGCAGGTTCCGGGGTAAATCGCACCCTGCGATCCCAGCCGCGGCTCCAACGCTTCTATTTCCGCCCGCGTGCAGGTGCAGGGATAGAGATAGCCACGGCGCAGCAGATCGTGTGCCGCCGCTTCGTAACTTTCCAGCCGCGTGGATTGCGCGGGCACTTCTTCCCATTCCAGGCCAAGCCATTCCAGATCGCGGCGAAACTCGTCCGCCAGTTCGGGGCGCGAACGGGGGCCGTCGATATCCTCTATCCGCAACAGGAAACGCCCGCCCGCCGCGCGCGCCAGATCATGCGCCACCAGGGCCGAGAAAGCATGGCCGAGATGGAGCGGACCGTTGGGACTGGGGGCGAAGCGGGTAATCACCATCCTTGCATCCTTGCGGGGAGCGGGGCGGGGAAGCAATCCATCATGCACGCCCATCGCGATGACCCCGCATTGTCGCGATTTGCGGGATAAGTTTGTGGATAGCGTGTGTGTAACAGGCTTGACGCTTTTCCTTGCAAGTGCATTCTCGCTGCCATCGGGGAGGAACGCACTGGTGTTCAAGGCCGAACTGCTGGAACGGGCCGCAAGGTTCCGAAGTACCGCCGAGGATCCGACGCGCAATTTGCAGTCGTGTCCCAGCCTGGTTCTCAATGCCGACTATACGCCGCTGTCCTATTACCCCCTGAGCCTGTGGCCATGGCAGACCGCGATCAAGGCCATCTTCCTCGACCGGGTGGACGTGATCGCCACCTACGACCGGGAAGTTCATTCTCCCTCGCTGGACATGAAGATCCCCAGCGTGATCGCGCTGAAGCAGTATGTGAAACCCAGCGAATTTCCCGCTTTCACCCGCTTCAACGTCTTCCTGCGCGACCGCTTCAGCTGTCAGTTCTGCGGCGACATGCACCACCTCACCTTCGACCATGTCGTACCCCGCCGTCTGGGCGGCAAGACCACGTGGGAAAACATCGCCACCGCCTGCGCACCCTGCAACATGCGCAAGGGCGGCCGCACGCCGCAGCAGGCAGGAATGCAGCTCTATGCCAAGCCGATCCGGCCCACGCACTGGCAGCTGCAACAGCATGGCAAGATGTTCCCGCCCAACTATCTGCACGAAACCTGGCGCGACTGGCTGTATTGGGACATCGAACTGGAAGCGTGATTCGTTCAGCTTCGCGCCCCTGAAGATGAAACATGGACCGCATGTTACACTGTCCAGGGGTTAAAAAACGGGAGGCTGCAATCGCCCCGTTTTCGTGAAAGCGGTGAAGGCGAAACGCATGGTCCATCGTCACACACTGCCATATCTGCAGCGCTGTAGGACAGCCCCAAGCAGGGCAAGGCGATCCGTTCAGCCGTAACCGATCGCGGCTGCAATGATGATCGCCCCCGCCAGGATCGCCCCGGCAACCCAGCGGATATCGCCATGAGCACCGGAGGTGGCGACATGCGCCCCGGCGGGAGCCACAGGCTCTTTTTCCAGCCGGCGGATGGCGGCGCGGATCAGGCGGGGGGCGTCGTCACCGATCTTGATCAATTCCCAGGTCACGGCCTGCACGATCGGGCTCCAGTGATCGGGGGACATACGCGCCTTCGCCACGCGCAGGGACGAACGGCGCATGGCGGCGGTCAGGTCGAAATCCGGCTCGATATGCGACAGTACGCCGTCCATGGTGACCAGCGCCTTGAAGATCAGCAGCAAATCGGGCGGCAGAGTCATCTTTTCCTGCCGCATCATGGCCATGAAATCCGCCACCATATCTGCCAGCACCAGCCGCCCGCTGCCGTGACGCTGAATCAGCCGTTCCGATGCGGCCAGCATGCGGTCGGGTGATACATCGCCATCTGCGGACCAGCCGATCAGCACATCGGCCAGCTGCGCCGGGCTGCCCGTGCTCAAGGCCTGCACGAAGCTGATGAATTCTTCGCGTCGGCGCGGCGATACATAGCCGATCATTCCCAGATCCAGCAGCGCGATCCCATTGTCCGGCAGGCACAGAAGATTGCCCGGATGCGGATCGCCATGGAAACGGCCGTTCACCAGCACCATTTCCAGCACCATATCCGCCCCCAGCGCAGCGATTTTCGCCGGATCGATGCCCGCGCGCTGCAGCGTCTGCGCATCGCGCGGCGGCACGCCTGCGATATAATCCATCACCAGCAGCGCTTCGGACGTCCATTCCCAGTGGATGGTCGGCACCACGACCCGCCGATCGCCGGCAAAGTCCATCCGCAGCCGGTCGGCATTGCGCCCCTCGGTCGTGAAATCGAGTTCTTCCAGCATGGCATCGGCGAGCTGGCGCATCATCGCACCGGGCGCGAACCGCCGCGCTTCGGCACTGCTTTTTTCGACCAGTGCAGCCAGATGGGCAATCAGGCGAAGGTCGGCTTCCACCCGCGGCCGGATATCGGGGCGGCGGATCTTCAGCACGACTTCGCGCCCGTCATGCAGCGTAGCGCGATGGACCTGCGCCATGGATGCTGCCGCCAGCGGTTCGGGATCGAAGCTGGCGAATGTCGCTTCGGGCGGCTGGCCCAGCGCGGCTTCCACCGCCGGACGCAGATCGTCGAAGGCCAGGGTCGGCGCGCGGCTGTGGAGCTGTTCGAACTCCGTAATCCATTCCGGGGGCAGCAGATCGCTGCGAGTCGCAAGGATCTGGCCGAGTTTCACAAAGGTCGGCCCAAGGTCTTCCAGCGCCAGCCGCACCCGCCGCGGCAGGGGTTGCGGCCGGTCATCGTCCCCATCTTCGGACGATCCGCGCTCCAGCCCGAGCCTGGCCAGCAGGACCCCCAGGCCGAAACGGGAAGCCACCCCGGTTATCTCTTCGAGACGTTTCCGGTCACGGCTGGCGATGCGCAAAGTCTTGATCATGGGCCCGATATGGTGCCAGCAGGCCCGCTGATCCATAGGTCGGGCCATTACGCACCGCATCCGACAGGCGGATTGTCCTGCCCGCCGCGCCAGAGAGCTGGCCTCAGGTAACCGCTGCCCGCTGGCGGAATTCCTCACGCTGCCATTCGCCGCTGTCCATCACTTCGGCCAGATGGCGGGCGGCTTCGGCCATGTCGGCAAAGCGGAGATAGGCAGGGGCGAAACCGAAACGCACAATATCCGGATCGCGGAAGTCGCCAATGACACCCCGGGCAATCAGAGCCTGACAGATGGCATAGGCATCCATGTGGCGGAACGAAAGCTGGCTGCCGCGCCGGGCCGGATCGGCCGGACTGACCAGATCGAGCGACAGGCCATGGTCGGTCAGGCATTGGCGGAAGAATTCGGACAGTGCCTGCGATTTGGCATAAAGCCGGTCGATGCCGATTTCTGCGCTGAGGTCGACACCCACTTCCAGTGCAGCAAGGCCGAGGATCGGCGGCGTTCCGCAAAGCAGTTTTTCGACGCCGGGCGCGGCGGTGTAGTCATCGCTGAAGGCGAAAGGGGCCGTGTGCCCCATCCAGCCGGTCAGGGGCTGGCGCGCAGCGTCCAGATGCCGTTCCGCCACGAAGGCATAAGCCGGTGCGCCCGGCCCGCCGTTGAAATATTTATAGCCGCAGCCAACTGCGAAATCGGCCCCGCAGCCATCGAGATCGACCGGCAGCGCGCCGCCCGAATGCGACAGGTCCCACAGCACCAGCGCGCCCGCATCGTGCGCGGCGCGGGTCAGCGCCGCCATGTCGAACAATTCGCCGGTTTTGTAATGTGCATGGGTCAGCATCAGAAGGGCCACATCATCGCCCATCGCATCTGCCAAGCTGCCGCGCTCAGCCAGCCTTCTTTCCGCCAGCCCCCGCCGTTCCAGCCCTTCGATCATGTACAGGTCGGTCGGGAAATTGCCCGGCTCGCTCAGCACCACCCTGCGGCCCGGCTGCATGTCCAGCGCGGCAGAGATCAGCTTGAACAGGTTCACACTGGTCGAATCGCAGGCGATCACCTCATGCGGCTGCGCGCCGATCAGCGGCGCGATCTTTGCCCCGACCCGCGCCGGCAAATCAATCCATCCGGCACTGTTCCAGCTGCGGATGAGATCGCGGCCCCATTCTTCCCGCACGACCTGCTCTAGCCGCCCCGGAGTCGCTTTCGGCAGGCACCCCAGCGAATTGCCATCGAGGTAGATGACACCTTCTGGCACACTGAAGTGCGCGCGCCAGCTATTCAGCGGATCGCCGGAATCGAGAATACGGGCACGTTCAAGCATCGGGTAACTCCCGCAGGATGGCCCGGCACAGCCCGGCATCGCCGCCCGCGATCTTGAGCGGCAGGGCAATCAGTTCATAACGGCCTTCCGGCACGTCATCGAGCACCAGCCCTTCGAGAATGCGCATATCGTGTTTCAGCACGGCCAGATGCGCCTCCATCGTCTTGCTGTCCTGCGGATCGACGCTGGGCGCGTCGGTACCAACCAGCTTCACCCCCTGCAGCGCCAGCCAGCCGATCGTTTCGGCATCGATTGCGGTGAACGTGCTGTCCCACTGCTCGTGCGGGAAGCTTTCGAAGGTCCGAAACAGCACCCGGTCCGCGCTATCCAGATGCGGCAGATCGCCGACCGAGATGCTCCCACCGGTGACGCGCGTGGCATCGAGCACCAGACACTCCCCGATATAGGGGTCGAGCGCCAGACTGGCGATATCGGCCGCTCCATCCGCATAGTGCAGCGGCGCATCGCCATGCGTGCCCGAATGGGTCGACAGGGTCATCCGCCCGACGTTGACGGGCGACCCATCGCCCATTGTCCATGTCCGCTCGAACGCGAATTCGGTATCGCCCGGCCATACCGGCAGGCCCCCTTTTTCATTGGTGGGCCGCAACGTCTGGGAAATGTCCCAGATCCGCCGCTGGGACCGCCACGAACTCATATCGCCGTTCTCACGCTCAACAGTTCGGGGAAAAAGGCCGCCTTCAGCACGCCCGCAAGATAGGGCACGCCGGGCGTCCCGCCGGTGCCTTTCTTGAAGCCGATGATCCGTTCCACCGTCTTCAAATGGCCGAAGCGCCAACGCTGGAAATGGTATTCCAGATCGACCAGCTTTTCAGCCAGTTCGTAAAGGTCCCAATATTCCTTCGGATCGCGATAGATTTCGGCCCAGGCAGCTTCGACCTGCGGCGAATGGTCCCACGGGCTGCCATGGTCGCGCGCCAGTACGTCTTCCGGAATGGCAAAGCCACGCCGGGCCAACAGGGCAATGGTTTCGGCATAGATCGACTTGCGGGCCAGTTCCTCGCGCAGTTCGCTGGCAACCTCGGGTGTGGCCTCGTGCATGGTCACCATGTCCGGATTGCGCCCGCCGAGCAGAAATTCCATCATCCGGTACTGCGCGCTCTGGAACCCGCTCGACCCGCCCAGATGCGGGCGGATGGTCGAATAGTCATGCGGGGTCATGGTGCTGAGCACGTCCCAGCTCTGGATCAGCTGGCCCTGCGCCCGCGCCACGCGGGCGAGCATTTTGAAAGACGGGCGCAGCCGGTCCTGCCGGATGCATTCGCGCGCTTCGAAGAGTTCGTGCAGGCACAGCTTGAGCCACAGCTCGCTGGCCTGATGGACGATGATGAACAGCATCTCGTCATGCGCATCGGATGCCGGATGCTGCGCCGATAGGATGCGATCCAGATCGAGATAGCTGGAATAGGTAACGTCGGATGCCATGCCCGCAGCCCTAGCGCGCAAACGTCGCAAACGAAACTACTGGTCGATCACCATGGTATGCGGGTGATGCTTTTCCAGATGCTTCTTCACGATGCGAAGGTTCTTGGTGTTGGACCGGTAAATCACGTCGAAGGCATCGCCCACCAAAGGAACCGCGCCAATCGCGCCATCGATCGCGATGTTACCCGCCATGCGCCACAGCTTCCATTTCGGCAGGCCGAGATTCCTCGCTTCCCACACGATATAGGCGCCCATCGCCGCAGCCACGACATCCCCGACGACCGGCACAAAACCGATGATCGCATCAAGACCGATGGGGAATTTGGTGCCGGGAATGACCAGACTGCGTTCGAGGAGGTGCTCCATCGCTTCGATCCGTTTGCGGATCGAAACGGGATCGCTGCCAATCGGCAGTTCGAAACCCATCGGGCGCGGCCGGTCCTGCTTGTCCATTCTGCCCTAGATGGGGGCGCGCGAGAGCGGGAACAAGGGATGCACGTTCCACGGATTTTCGCTGAAGCCTTCGATGCCCGCACGCACCATGGACCAGCGGATTGGTGCGCCCAGCGGGATATACAGATTTGTCGCCAGCAGGGTATTTTCCGCTTCAAGCAGATAGGACGCTTCTTCCGCCGGATCGCGCGCGTCCAATGCCAAGGACACGAGATAGTCGGCATCCTGGCTGCATTGCGCATCGTCGATCGTGCAGTTGAACTGGTTGAGGAACCATCGCGGAGAGGGATATCGCGCCACCCGGTCACGAAGTACCAGATCCGCTTCATCGGTCTCTTCGGTACGGATCGTGGAAACTCCGATAGCTGCAAAATCTTCTGCCAGTCCGGTGAACATGAGATCCGATCCCGGCCCCGCGGGGAGATAGATTTTCACCTGCGCTTCCCGCCCGCTTTCGCCGCGCCATTGGGCGACACGCTGGCGCGCTGTACTGCGCCGCTGGTCGAGCGACTGACCTGCCCACCGCTCCACCGAAGGATTGGCCGCAGTCGGAAGCTCCACCGGTACAATTCGCGTGGAAGGAAGCCACCCACCGATATTGAACGATTGCATAAGGCCCGGGCGATCGATCGCCATGGCCAGCGCCTCCCGATTACCGGCCACACCGAGGAAGCCGGTGTTCTTGCGCACGTCGAGACCGAACAGCCCAATGGCAGCATCCAGCCGCACATTGCCACGCGACAGGGGGCCCGTACTGGCCAGCGGCAAGCTGGCGAGCCGCCCGCCCAACACCAGGTCGAACTTCCCCTGCGAAAAGCCCTCCGTCGCCTGTTCCGCTCCGACAGCGCGGACGCGGACTTCGCCGACCAGATCTTCCCAGCGCGGCTGTTCGGGTAAACCGCGCATTTCGGGCGGCAGCGGTTCCAAGACCAAGCCGTCATCCCCCGCTTCGAGCGCCATCAGCGCAGCATTCTGATTTCCGATCTCTATGCCGAGTTCGGGTTGAGCAAGCAGCCTCAGGAAATCGGGCATCGGGCTCGTCAGGCGAATTTCGATGACGCGCCCGGTCATTGCGCGGATATCGCGGATTTTTCCGAGATCGAGGCCGAGCGAGGTCCCGCGTAGCTGGCGCAGGCGCCGCTGAAGTGCATCGCGCACTGCCTGAGCGGTCAGAGGCGTGCCGTCCCGCAGATCAAATTCGTTGATCCGGAAAATGTAGCTGACACCGTCATCGGTAACAATCCAGCGTTCCGCCACCCCTGGCACGACTTCGCCGCGCTGATCGATTCGCACCAATCCGTTAGAAAGCGCGGCGCGAATGTGCTGCCCGGCATGGCCGAGCCTGACACCGTCGGCATCAAGTTCAGTCGGGTCCGCAATGAAAGCGACGTCGACCACGCCATCATCCGATCCCGAACTGCATGCCGCGACAAGAACCGACAGAAAGGCTAGAAACCACAAGCGCATGACTGGGACGGTTAGCAGCGCATGGCTCCCCCGTCAGCAGGCCATTTCTCAGATATTGCGCACCGGGTGGTTGCTCAAAATACGCCCTCTGAAACACCGAGGGGCCGAAGATCAATCGTCGCGCGAGATCTTTTCTTTACGTTCATGCGCTTCCTGCGCCTCCACCGTCATGGTGGCGACGGGGCGCGCGATAAGCCGCCTCAGGCCAATCGGATCCCCGGTCACTTCGCACCAGCCATATTCCCCCTGATCGATCCGACGCAGAGCGGAATCGATCTTGGCGATAAGCTTTCGCTGCCGATCGCGGGTGCGCAGTTCGATCCCCCAATCGGTTTCCGACGAAGCGCGATCATTGAGGTCAGGTTCGCGAATCGGGCCATCCTGCAGGGACTGCAAAGTCTGACCAGCCGCGTCATGGATCGATTTTTTCCAGTCGAGCAACAGCATGCGGAAGTATTCCTGCTGTCGCTCGTTCATATATTCTTCGCTGTCGTCGGGAACGTAGTTATCGCCGACCGCCGCACGTGCTTTGGCCAGTTTTTCCTTGTCGCTTGCCCCAGAGGCCATTGCGGACCCTCTCATCTGCAAATTCGATCTTGCCGGTCACCACCGTCCCGCGGACCCGGATATTTGCGGTGTCCCGGTGACCCGATTGGCGCGCCTATAGGGAAGCCGCCCAAGTGGCACAAGCGGCAATCGGATCAACCATCGATTTGGGCGCAATACTTTGAAGACACGCGATTTACGCACGGCCATGAAGAAATTGCGCCCGGCATTAACCTTTTATTGACCATAATTCTGACATTCCCATTCCACCGGCAGGGGGTGTCGGTGCTTAAAGGGGGAAATGGCGATGCAGCTTTCCAGTATCGACGGCGGCAAAGGCAAAATCATCCAAGGCGACCAGGCAGATGCGATCATCTCCACCTGTCTTGCGCGCTACGAACAAGGCAGCATTGATGCGTTATACGACCTTGGCGTGGCCTTCTCCACGGGAAGCCAGGGTCTGGCCTGCGACATGATCGAGGCGCACAAGTGGCTCAACATCGCCGCATCCAAGGGGCATGAGGAAGCCAATTGGTCCCGCGCCGATGTGGCGGACGAAATGACCGCACGCGAAATTGCCGAAGCGCAGCGCCGCGCCCGCGAATGGCTGATCGAAGGGCAGCGCCGCGCCGCCTGAAATCAGCTTTGTCTGAAGGGGGTGCGAGTCGCCAGGTAATTGCGATCCGCCGCAACACCAGCGCGTTCGCGTTCGAGGAAGTCCTCTATCGCCTCGCGAAATCCGGGATCGGCAATCCAATGCGCCGACACCGTTTCCACCGGCTCGTAGCCGCGGGCCAGCTTGTGACCACCCTGCGCCCCGGCCTCAACCCGGGACAGGCCGAATTCGATCGCGGCATTGATGGCCTGATAATAACACAGTTCGAAATGCAGGAAGCGAATGTCGCGCGTGCAGCCCCAATAGCGGCCGTATAAAGCATCCTGGCCAATGAAGTTCAGCGCGCCGGCAACCGGACCATCATCCTGCAAGGCCAGAATCAGCAGAATCTTCTCGCCCATCCGTTCGCCCAGCAGATCGAAGGCGGCGCGGGTCAAATAGGGCGTGCCCCATTTCCGCGCGCCGGTATCCTGGTAGAACTGCCAGAAGGCATCCCAGTGTTCAGCGCGGATATCGTCACCGCGCAATCTGACGATTTCCACCTCGGCTTGCGCGGCAGCGCGTTCCTTGCGCAGATCCTTGCGCTTGCGCGATGCGAGCGTGGCGAGGAAATCGTCGAAACTGGCAAAACCCTGATTGCGCCAGTGGAACTGGATGTCGCTGCGCAGCATCCATCCGGCCTGTTCGAACAGGGCCTGCTGGGCAGGTTCGATAAAGGTGGCGTGAGCACCGGAAAACTGGTTCTGAAGACACAGTTGTTCTGCTGCGGCCAGCAGCGGTGCGGCAAAGGCATCATCCGAAAGAAGCAGCCGTGGTCCCGTTGCCGGGGTGAAGGGTGCGGCGATCTGGAGCTTGGGATAATATCGCCCCCCTGCCCGCTCGTAAGCTTCGGCCCAATTGTGGTCGAAGACATATTCGCCCTGGCTATGCCCCTTGAGATAGGCCGGCATGGCCGCGAGCAACGGACCGTCTTCTTCACTGATGACCAGTGGCGCGGCCTGCCAGCCAGTGCCAGCGCCCACGCTGCCGGAATCTTCCAGAGCAGTCAGGAATTCATAACTGACAAAGGGATTTTCCGCACCGGCCAGCGCATTCCACTGATCGCGATCGAAAGCGCCGACCGACCCGCCGACCCGCGCGGCAAGGCCGCCATCGCTCATGGGACGCCAGCCCCTTCCGCAATCGGCGCATCGCTGTGGTTGCGCGCATGCGCTAGAAGTTCGGGCGAATTCACCGTCCATGTCAGGACCGGCATTCCGGCGTCGCGCAGGCAAGAGACCATCGGATTGGGCAAGGCGGCGACATGATAAGCGATAAAATCGGGTCGCGCGACCCATAGGGCGACATGGCGCTGCCAAGCCTTCTGGGTCATGCCCATTTGGTCTTCCCGCATGACCAGGCCCTGTACGATCTGCGGCGCATTCCGCCGAAGCCAGCGGGACACACGCGGATCGAAGCTCATAACCGCATGAAGGCCACGATAGCCCTCCAACGCATCGCGTACCGCGACGCAGCTTTCTTCGATATCGTAGCGACGGCGTGACTTGATCTCGATCAGGATGGGGACCTTGCCCCCAACCAGAGCCAGCAGGTCGTCCAGCCGCGCCAGCTTGTGTTCGCTATCGAGGAAAGCGATCTGGGCCAGTTCATCGGCAGAATAGGCCGCCGTCGGCCCGGTTATGCCGGTAAGCCGGTCCAGTTCCCAGTCATGCACCAGCATCGCAGCATTGTCGCGGCTGCGCTGGATGTCGCATTCGATCCCCATTCCGCGCTCGACCGCGCCAGCGAATGCCGCGAGGGAATTTTCCGGAACGCCCGCACCATGCAAGCCACGGTGCGCGTAGCTCCACTGTCGCAGCCAGCCAACCCGCCGGGCGGCGGGTGGCGGCGCGAAAATGCGATCAAGCCTTGAGAGCAATGATCGCATCGACCTCGACCGCGGCATCGAGCGGCAGGACCGGAACACCTACCGCGCTGCGCGCATGACTGCCTGCCTCGCCAAACACCTCGACCATCAGATCGCTGCAGCCATTCACGACCTTGGGCTGATCCGAAAAGGACGGCACGCTGGCAACGAAAGCGCCAAGCTTGATCACCTGCTCCACCCGCTCGAGCAGGCCTGCTGCCTTGAGCTGGGCAAGGATCATCAGGGCGCAGGCACGCGCCGCTTCCTGGCCCTGCTCAAGACTCACGCCGTCGCCCAGCTTGCCTGTCACCAGCTTGCCGTCGACAAAGGGTAGCTGGCCCGAAACATAGGCCGTATTCCCGCTGACGACGAGCGGCTGGTAGCTTGCCACGGGTGCGGCGGCTTCGGGCAGGTCGATGCCGAGTTCGGTGAGTTTTGTTGCGATAGTCATACAGATTCCCTTTCGATTTCGTCCAGCAACCACGGCAGCGCTTCGTCCCAGCTGTCAATCCGCGCATCGGCATGACCCGAGGTATGCGCGCAATCGATATGTGGGGCGAGCAGCGGTTCGCCGCAGAGATGGAGTGTGGTAACAGTGCCGCCAGCGGCGGTAATGGTTTCGCGCGCCGAACGGTGATGCTGCGCGAGATCGTCGATGAAGATCGCCTTCGACGGATCGTATTCCTTGAGGATGGCTTGCAGAGCCGGCCCCTTCGGCCCCTGATTAGTGAAGACGCGCGCGTCGAGGCCGTGCTCCAGCAATTGCGCTGTCCTCATTTCCTGCCGTTTGTCGACGAGATTGGTGAGGATGACGACATCGGCATGTTCGCGCAAAGACGTGATGGCTTCGATTGCGCCGGGAATGGGGGTCTGGCGGTGCATTTCGGTGTCGAAAAAACCGCCCAGCATTTTCCAGATTTCTTCCGGGGCCAGATATTCGCCGCTGTCGTGCCAGCGCAGGGCACGGGAAAAATCATTGCTTTCCATCCGGAACTCGACGCCCTGCGTTTCGGATAACCAATCGCGAAACGGCGATACCATGTGCAACAGCACTTCGTCGCAATCGGAAATGATCAGTGGGCGGTTCATGCGGAAAGCTTCCTGGCAGCGGCCACCAGCGTTTCCGGCGTGGTGTTCAGCGCATCGGCGGCGAGGACGAGATCGGGTTCGTGATTGGCGAGAAATTCGAGCACTGCCGCCTGAACGCCGCGATCGCCCAGCCCGTTCCGCAGCCGATCGGGCGTCAGCCCGGTCAACGACAGCAGCCGTTCGGCGCGCGTACCATCCGCCAGGGCCCAGCCGAGCGCTTCCAGCGCCAGCACTTCGGGCGCCCGATCGTCACCACTCCCTTTCGTTCCGTCGCGAATAATTGTCAGCGCTCCCGCTTTTGCATAAGGCCCTCGCGCATTCGCGAAGGAGCCGCCAAGTGGCAAAGAGAATCCTCGTTGTCGAGGACAACGATCTCAATCGTAAGCTGTTCTGTGACGTGCTGAAGGCAAACGGTTACGAAGTCGTGCCTGTGGCCGACGGCCAGAATGTGGTGGAAACGGCCAAGCGGTTCCACCCCCATCTGGTGATCATGGACATCCAGCTACCGAATGTGAGCGGCATCGATCTGATCGCCGAACTGAAAGGTCAGGGCGACCTCGCCAAAGTGCCTGTGCTGGCGGTGACCGCCTATGCCGGCAAGGGCGACGAAGAACGCATTCGCGATGCCGGAGCGGCCGATTATCTGGCCAAACCGGTGTCCATCGGCCCCTTCATGGCAGCAGTACGCACCCTGCTTCCCGAATAGCTGCGCTTGACAAGCGGGCCAACAAACCGCTTTGCCGAATGTTTGAGACAGACCCGCATCCGTGCGGGCCACACCACGATACAAGACTGGACCCCGAAATGGACCGTAGCGCCGTCGACACCAAGATCCGCGAACTGGCCGAACCATTCAACAAGAAGGGTGTGACGATCACCGAAGACACGACTTTCGCAAACGACCTCGAATTCGATAGTCTTACGGTCATGGATTTCGTCGCCGAGATCGAAGACGAATTCGACATCATCATCTCCATGAACCAGCAGGCCGAGATCGAGAATTACGGCCAACTGGTCGATGCCGTCACCAAGCTGCAGGCCGACTGATGAGCGAAGGCATCATTCAGCCGGACCAACCGGAAAAGATCGACGGGGAAGGCAAGGACCTGTTCTCCAAATTCGACGACATGATTGCCCTGCGCGAGAGCATTCTCGACACGGGTGTCGAAGATCCATTCAACCTGGTGATGGAGAAGGTCCTGTCGCCGACCCGCGCCATCTGCAACGGACGCGACACTATCCTGCTCGGCACCTACAACTACATGGGCATGACCTTCGACCCCGACGTGGTCGAGGCAGGCCGGCAGGCGCTGTCCGATTTCGGATCGGGAACCACGGGCAGCCGCGTGCTCAACGGCACATATCAGGGCCATAAGGAAGTCGAGCAGGCGCTCAAGGACTTCTATGCCATGGACCACGCCATGGTCTTTTCGACCGGCTATCAGGCCAATCTGGGAATCATTTCCACCATCGCCGGCAAGGGCGACTACATCATTCTCGACATCGACAGCCATGCCAGCATCTGGGACGGCTGCGCGATGGGCAATGCCGAAGTGGTGCCGTTCAAGCATAATGACATCGAAGCGATGGAAAAACGCCTCAAGCGCATTCCCGAAGGCGCGGGCAAGCTGGTTGTGCTCGAAGGCGTCTATTCGATGCTGGGCGACATCGCGCCGCTGAAGGAAATGGTCGCCGTCGCCAGGAAATACGGCGCGATGGTCCTGGTCGACGAAGCGCATTCCATGGGTTTCATCGGCGAAAACGGGCGCGGCGTATCCGAACAGGCCGGCGTGATCGACGATGTCGATTTCATCATCGGTACCTTTTCCAAGAGCGTGGGGACAGTGGGCGGTTTCTGCGTTTCGAACCATCCCAAGTTCGAAATCATGCGCCTGGTTTGCCGCCCCTATGTCTTCACGGCCAGCCTGCCGCCCAGCGTGGTGGCAACCGCCTGCACATCAATCCGCAAACTGATGCAGGGATCGAACAAGCGCGCGCATTTGTGGGAAAATTCCAAGACGCTGCACAAGGGGCTGAAGGATCTCGGCTTCAAGCTCGGTACCGAAGAACCCCAAAGCGCGATCATCGCGGTGATCATGCCAGATCTGGAAAAGGGCGCGGCAATGTGGGAAGCGCTGATCAAGGGCGGCCTTTACGTCAACCTTGCCCGTCCGCCGGCCACCCCTGCCAACATGACGCTGCTGCGCTGTTCGCTATGCGCGGAACATAGCAAAGAGGAAGTGGGCGAAATCCTGTCGATCTTCGAACAGGCCGGCAAGCAAGTGGGAATCATCTGATCCCTGCATGAATCTGGTCCCGGCACGGCGTTGTCGTGCGTTTGTCTTGATAGCGTAACACGCAGTGGCAAACGGGCGGCAATCCGATGACTGCCGACAAGAGAGATTTCATGCGCCCCACCCTTGCCGCCCTGACCGCTGCCCTGCTGCTGTCCACCCTTGCCGCACCATCGACTGCTCTGGCGCAGGGTAGCGATGCCCCGCGCAGGCATGAAATTTCTTTCGTGGCATTGGGCGATACCGGGTACATTCCTGCTTACGACACCCCGGATGCGGATGATCCGCGCTTCCGCACGCTGGGTGAATACCTCGGCAACGAGGCGGCCGAGTGGCTTGACCACAATCGCGACCTGTCGGCTTTCCGTGCTACGCCGTGGCAGTTCGAACCGGCTATCGGCGGCTTTGTGCCGGCCAGCGGCATGTATCCGGTCGCCATGGCTGCTGCCGAAGTCTGCCAGCGGGAGGCCTGCGACTTTGGCGCCTTGATGGGTGACAATATCTATCCCGATGGCGCCACGCTGGGGGCGGACGGCATTTCGGATGAACGTCGCTTTCGCGAAATGCTGGACCAGCCGTTCGGCAAATTCGGCGCAGGCAAACCGGGTTTCACCCTGTACGCGATGATGGGCAATCACGACTGGCATATCTCGCGAGAGGCGACCGATGCCCAGTTGGAATATCTGAAAGCGCACCCGGCCTTCACCATGCCGGACCTGTTCTATCGCGCAGTACCCCAAGGCATGGAGGGGGAGCTGGAGATCTTCGTGATCGACACCGAAATGCTGCTGGCGGGAACCGACGTCCACGAAGACGAGCTGGACGCCGAAGGCAATGAAATCCCCAATACGCCGCTGGAGGAATGGCCCGATTTCGTCCGCGCTTCGAATGCGCGCGAGCGTGGAATGGTCGAATGGCTGACACAGGCACTGCAATCGTCAACCGCCAAGTGGAAGATCGTGATGGGCCACCATGCCCTGTGGTCCAGCGGGGGCAGCAAATATGAAAAGGCGCGTGCCCTGCGCGAACTGCTGCTCGATCCCGTCTGCCGCTATGCCGATGCCTATATCGCCGGGGACGACCATCTGATCGAAGCCTATACCGACGACTGTTCGACTGTACCGGGTGCACCTGCAGAACCGGTGCCGATGTTCGTTTCGGGCGCGGGTTCCAAATATCGGCCGCAGCATGTTCCCTTTGCGGAAAAACAGATGGCCGCCAATCCGCAGATGACCAATCTGTTCTCACGCGGATCGACTTGGGGTTTCCTGCATGTGGGAATCACTGGCGATGCTCTCGATGCTACGCTGTATTCGACACCAGCCGATCAATCCGGTCGGCCGGTGGAAGAGGCGCGTTTCACCTTCCCGCATCGCAGCAAATAAGCTGCCGGTCGGCGGCTGCTCCACCTTAACCCTGGCTGACCGCAGGTTCAGAGCGAGTTCAATGCCCCATCCCTAAACCTGCTCGCAACGAACAGGAGAACCCGGGATGGGATTGAGCAAACGAACAGCCCTCGCTCTGGCTGCGACAACGACACTACTTGGTGCCTGCAGCACCGGTTATGGCGGGGGCTACGGCATGGCCAGCGCCGGCTATTACGGTGATCGATATTACGACGACGGATATTACGGCTGGTACGACAATTATTATTATCCGGGCACCGGCTATTACGTCTACGACCGTGATCGCCGCGCCCGTCGCTGGAGCGACCGCCAACGCCGCTACTGGCTCGCACGTCGCGCAGCGATGCACGACCAGCGCCGGATCAGAGCCAACTGGAACAGGTGGGAACGCCGGGCAGAGCGCCGCCGCGAAGCGCGTCAGCAACACAGGGCTGAGCGCCGTCAGGAGGCGCGGCGCGAATACCGTCAGCGCCAGCGTGCCGAACGGCGCCGCGACGTGCGGCAGGAACGCAGGGCAGCCCAACGCCGCGAAGCCCGGCGCGAAATGCGTAGAGACCAACGGCAGGAAGCACGGCGCGATGCGCGCAGGGATCGCCGCCAGGAGGCACGCCGTGAAATACGCCGAGAACGCCGTCAGGAAGCGCGCCGTGACCATCGCCGCGAAAGACCGGGCGAGCGGCGCCGCAATCGGGACGATTGAAGCTACAGGCCTTTAACGCAGGAACATTTGGTCCTTTCGAGACGTCTCAGTCCCGAAAGGACCTATTTCTATGACAATCGTGAAATCCGGTAACGCCCGTTACGAAGGGTTGGGCAAGGACGGCAAAGGCCATGTCAGTACCCAATCGGGCGCGCTCGACAACCAACCCTATGGTTTCCAGACCCGTTTCGAAGACAAGGCCGGGACCAATCCCGAAGAATTGATCGCTGCCGCCCATGCCAGCTGCTTCACCATGGCATTGAGCTTTAAGCTGGCCGAGGCAGGCCACACGGACGGATCGATCGAAACCGATGCC
Source organism: Pseudomonadota bacterium (assembly GCA_023394965.1). Lineage (GTDB taxonomy): Bacteria > Pseudomonadota > Alphaproteobacteria > Sphingomonadales > Sphingomonadaceae > Qipengyuania. The sequence continues at coordinate 132,051 of JAEWZX010000042.1, forward strand.
AAAGTCTCGCTTGAAAAAGACGACGGCGGGTTCACCGTGACCAAATCCGCCCTTTCGACCAGAGCCAAGGTGCCCGGTCTGGATCAGGCGAAGTTCGAAGAACTGGCTGCCGATGCCAAGGCCAACTGCCCGATTTCGAAACTACTCAGCGCGGAAATTACGCTGGAGACGACATTCGAGAATTGACGCGTGATGCGCCGGGTGGCCGCCGTTCGCCGCCGCCCGGTGCGCTTTACCTTACGCCGCGCTGTGCATTTGCTCTTCATCTGCGGTTTCGGCAGCACGCTGTTCTTGCGGAATGCGACCGAAGATCGGCCACGCCAGCTGTTCGCCGAGCGAGGTTTCGGGCAAGTTTTCCACGCCATAGCTGGTGGGATAGTTCCGGGTGATCTTGGCCGTGCCAAAAAGAACATCCCAGAAAAACAGCAGATTTCCGTAATTGCCCTTGTAGTGGACCGCCGGATCGCTGGCATGACGGCCGTGATGGGCATGATGCGTGGCCGGGGTGGAAACGGTCCGTTCGACCAGCCACATTACCGGTGACAGCCACGCGATCCGATACAGCGGCCGGTCCCAGGCAAGGTCCGAATGCGCACCGGTAATCACCGCCAGCTTGACCACGATATAGCCCGCATAGACCCAGCCCAGCCCAAGATAGATCAGCACACCCGACAGCCAGATGCCCGGCATCATGGCGTAGTAGAACAGATTGTTCCGATAGACGAGCCGCACGCTCATGTAGCGCGCATTGTGGTGCGGGCGATGCAGATTGTAGAGCCAGGGAAAGCTGTGCGCCGCGCGGTGCCACCAATATTGCATCATGTCGTCGAGCAGCAGAAACAGCGCGATCGCGGCAAAGACATTCAGCCCGGCCAGCGCCCCGGAATAATCAGGGGCGATCAGTCCGGCCAGTGCTGCCGAAGCGAACAGGATCATCGGCTGGGTCAGGCCAAGCAGCACGATGATGCTGACAGCCTCCACGATGCCGTCGTCCCGCGTCTGTTCGGGTTTGGAAAACAGGTTGGAACGCCACAGTTCGAGCAGGGCGAAGCCCAGATAGATGGCGATGATGGCAATGGTGGATGCGGACACAGGCTCTCTCCCCCGATGGGCATTCTTGTCGGCCAGCCTTCTACCCTTTACGAAGGCTCAAGAATGTCCAGAATTTTACAATTGGAGGCAACCCGCCGGTCGCTGGTGACGCCGATGCTGTTTTCGGCGCTCGACAGCGATTTGCAGGCCCATCTCATCCGTATCTCTTACTATCGGGAATTTGCCGACGGGCAGATCATCCAGCAACGCGGCGATCCGCCAGATGGGTTCTGGTTGATAGACCAGGGAGCGGTGCGCGTGGGGCAATTCCTGCCCGATGGCGAATTTCGGGCAGTGGCGCTGCTCGGCCCCGGCGATTCCTATGGCGAACTGGCCGTGTTTGCGAACAAGCCGCGGATCGTTGATGCCGTGTCGCGCGGGGACAGTCGGCTGCGACTGATTGCGGCGGCCCCCTTTCTCGATGCGTTAACGAATTATCCGGCCTCAAGCGGCGCGTTGCTGGGCGCGCTATCGGAACAGTTGCAGGATACGCTGTCGATTCTTGCGGGTCTGCGCCGCGGAACCAATCCGCAGCGCCTCGCCGGGCTGCTCGCCACCATGGCCGGCGATACCTCCGGCGCTGCCGATGTCGCCATCACCCAACAGGAGCTGGCAGACCTTCTGGGTGTAACCCGCGCCACCGCCAATGCGGCCCTGCGCGATTTGCAGACACGCCAGCTAATCGACCGCGGATATGGCACGATCCACATCCCCGACCGCAACGCTCTCGCCGAGCACGCCCTGAGATAGTGCTCAGTCCTGTGAGCGGATGGGGATGCGGACGAGCATGCAGCAGCCCGCTTCCGCGCGATCGTGAATTTCCACGATGCCGTCATGCAGATTGGCTATCCGCTGGCAGGTGGTCAGGCCCAGACCAAGACCCATCGTGTCGCTGCCTTTCACGAACTTCGTGAACACGCGCTCTTTCAGATCGTCGGCAATTCCCACGCCATTGTCCGCCACGTAGAACAGATGTTCGCCATCGCTTTGCGCGTAATGGATAGTGATGACGATATGGGGAACGCCGGCATATTTGATCGAATTTTCGATCAGATTCTGGAACAGTTGCCGCATCAGATCCGGTTCGACCACCGCGGTCGGCAGGCGGGCGACATGCAGATCGCAATTGGCCGCGTCTATCTGTGCCGAAAGATTGAAGCGCACCTCTTCCAACAGCAGGTTCAGATCGCAGGGCACGAAAGAAAGATTTGCGCCGTCGGTGTCCGCTGCCTTGAGCATGGCCGTGATCGATCGGCTCAGTCCCATCGCGCTTTCGCGCGCGGCCTTCAGCACCATCGTGCCCCGTTCGCCCAGCACAGTGCCCTGGTCGCGTTCGATCAGGTTCAACCCGCTGACGATATTGGCAATGGGATTGCGCAGGTCGTGGGCAATCGAGTTCGAATAGGATTTGAGTTGCGCATTGACCCGGACCAGCCGCCGCTCACGCTCCGCAAGCACCGAAATATTGCTGGAAATGCAGACCAGCCGCCGTTCCCCACTGGCAAGCGTAACGGCATATTTGCGGGTCAGCAGCGTGACCTTCTTCCCCTCCCAATTCGTCAGTTCCTCGACGATTTCGGAAGCCCCTTCGCGCAGGGCACGGCGGTCTTCGCGCAAAAAGAGGTCGGCTTCTTCCGCCGTGAAGCTTTCCGCCGTGGTCGATCCGATCAGTTGATCCCGCTCGTCCGGTGGATAGAGCGAGCGGAAAGCCGTGTTGGCATAGACGATGCGGCTTTCCTCATCCTTGACGAAAATGAGATTGGGTTCGTTATCGATGATGAATTCGAGCAGCGCATCATCATCCGCGATCTGCGAGCTGTCCCGCTTGGTCGCTTCCGGGAAGGACATCAGCCCAATCCGCCACGCTGAATGGGCAGCATCACACGGTTCTTCGTCATCATAGCCCCCGCCCCTGGAATTATGCCGTTATACTAGACGCTTAAGCACGATTCCAGGGGGCATACCAGATCAAATTCTTCGATTTGGTAAAGCCCCAGGCAGGGGAGAAGCCGGATGCCAGCAGGATTGAGCCCTGCCCCGCCAACCCGCCCCGTCACGCTGTCGCCAGTATGGCAGAACAAGGCTCAGGCAGCAGGGTGCAGTCCGGCCGTTACCGCCTGACGCACCGGTTTGACCGGTATGCGCAGATAGGCGACGCCATTGTCTTCCGCTTCGGGGAATTTGCCTGCGCGAATGTTCACCTGCACCGATGGAAGCAACAGGCGCGGTACGGCCAGATCGGCATCGCGCGCTTCGCGCATGGCGACGAAGTCGTCCTCGCTTACCCCGTCGTGCACATGCACGCTGGCATCCCGCTGTGCGCCCACCGTGGTCTCCCAGGCATAGCTATCCCGCCCAGGGGCTTTGTAGTCGTGGCACATGAACAGTCGTGTTTGTTTCGGCAGGGCCAGAAGCCGCCGGATCGAGCGATAGAGCTGGCGCGCATCGCCGCCGGGAAAGTCGGCCCGCGCCGTGCCATAGTCCGGCATGAACAAGGTATCGCCGACGAACACCGCATCACCGATCCGATAGGCAATATCGGCCGGGGTGTGGCCGGGCACATGCAGCACTTCGACCTCCAGCTCTCCCAGTAGGAAGCGTTCACCATCGGCGAACAGGCGATCGAAATCCGACCCGTCGGTTTTCAGATCATTGAGGCCGAAGACCGGACGGAAGATCTTCTGCACCTTGCGGATGTCTTCGCCAATGCCGATCGCCGCCCCGGTCTGCGCCTTGATGAAAGGCGCGGCGGACAGATGGTCGGCATGGGCATGGGTTTCCAACACCCAGTCGAGCGTAACACCCTCTTCCTGCGCTGCCGCCAGAATTGCCTCGGCCGAGCGGATGTCGGCCTGCCCGGCCGCAAGATCGAAATCGAGCACCGGATCGATCACCGCCCCACGCATGCTGGCCGGGTCCCAGACAAGATAGCTGACCGTATTGGTCGGCTCATCAAAGAAAGCGCGGATTTGCGGGGGAGTCATGGTGGTGTCCTTTCTCGAATGCCCTTGACATATATTAGCTACTCCTTATTTAGCAAGTCCTAATGAATAGACCACCATCCTCTCCCGTCTTTCCGCCCATGGACCTTGCCACATTCGAAGCGAATGCCGGCGCGGTGGCCGAACTGCTCAAGGCGCTTGGCAATACGCGGCGGCTGATGATCATGTGCAAGCTTGCCGAACATGGCGAAATGCGTGTGGGCGAGCTGGCCGAAGAGGTCGGCCTCGGCCAGTCGGCGCTGTCGCAGCATCTGGCCAGATTGCGGGCGGAGGATCTGGTGGCCTTCCGGCGCGAGTCGCAATCGCTGTGGTACCGGATCGCCGATCCCCGCTGCGAGACTTTGCTGGCCACGCTTCACCACCTCTATTGCGAGGAGCCTTCGAAATGAGCCTTCCCACAATCTCTCCCGCCACCGCCCGTGACATGATGGACCGGGGAGCCCGGCTGATCGACATTCGCGGTGCCGACGAATTCGCCCGGTCCCATGCGCAGGGCGCGGAAAGCCACCCGCTCGACACGCTGGGCCCGGTGACGGGCGAAGCGCCGGTTGTATTCCTGTGCCGTTCAGGCATGCGCACCAGCACCAATTCGGCGCGGTTGGCTTCCCTGCGCGAAGGCGAGGCCTATTGCCTGGAAGGCGGGCTGGATGCCTGGCGCAAGGCGGGCCTGCCGGTCGAAGAAGACCGCAAGGCCCCGCTGGAGATCATGCGCCAGGTGCAGATCGCTGCGGGACTGCTGGTACTGACTGGCGTGATCCTGGGCTTTGCCGTGGCACCCGGCTGGTTCGGCCTTTCCGCTTTCGTGGGTGCCGGGCTTACCTTTGCCGGGGTGACCGGCTGGTGCGGCATGGCAAGCCTGCTGGCGCTGATGCCGTGGAACCGGTCCGCGACGGCCTGAGCCTTCGATGCCCATCCCCGATTTTGCCCTGCCCGCGCTGCTATCGGGCGCGCTGATCGGCTTCGTGCTGGCGCTGGTCGGCGGGGGCGGGTCGATCCTGGCCGTCCCGCTGCTGGTCTATTTCGTCGGTGTCGGGCAGCCGCATATGGCAATCGGCACGGCGGCGGTGGCGGTGACGCTGAACGCCGTCACCGGACTGGTCGGCCATGCGCGGGCGGGCAATGTCCGCTGGGCCTGCGCTGCCTCTTTCGCGCTGGCCGGAATGGTTGGCGCAGCGGCGGGGGCGGAAGCGGGCAAGGCCTTCGACGGGGACAGGCTGCTGGCCCTTTTCGGCGTGCTGATGGTGGTGGTCGGCGCGCTGATGCTGCGCCGGCGCGGGGGCGGGGAAAATCCCGATGTGCGGATGACCCGGGCGACCGCGCGGCCGCTGCTGCGGCGGATCGTGCCGACCGGTTTTCTGGTCGGGGTGATGGCCGGGTTTTTCGGGATCGGTGGCGGGTTTCTGATTGTGCCGGGGCTGGTCTTTGCCACTGCCATGCCGGTCTCGCTCGCCATCGGCAGTTCGCTGCTGGTGGTCACCGCGCTGGGCGCGACGACGGCAGTGTCCTATGCCCTGTCGGGGCTGGTCGACTGGGTGCTGATCGTCTGGATGCTGGCGGGCGGCATCGGCGGCACTTTACTGGGCCGTCTGGCGGGCAGAAAACTGGCGAATCACAAGCGGATACTGGAGCTGGGCTTTGCCGCCGTGGTCATCGCGATCGGCCTGGGAATCGCTGCCGAAGGCATCGCCAAACTGGTCTAGCGCGGCTGCGCCAGAGTGGCATTGGCGCACACCCCGCCGTCTTCGCTGCTGCCGCCGAGCTGGGTCAGCACCAGCACCCCGCCGACCAGCAGCACCACGAACACCGTGGTCACTGTTCCGAGATACTTGTCGATCACCCGCTTGATCGGGGCACCGAACACGCGGAACAGTATGCCCACCGTCATGAAGATCAGCGCGCGGGCGAACAGGCTGGAGAGCAGGAAGGTCACCAGATTCATCCCGACGAAACCGGCGGTGATCGTCAGCAGCTTGAACGGCACCGGCGTTGCCCCGGCGATCAGAATCGCTTCGAAATCATATTCGCGCAGATGGCAGGCCGCGACCGGAAAGGCATCGGTCAGGCCCAGCGCGCCGATCAGCCATACGCCCACCGTATCGTAAAGCCCCCAGCCGATCGCATAGCCGAGCAGCGCCCCCGCCACCGAAGCCAGCGTGGCGACCAGGGCGAATTTCACCGCCTTTTTCGGTTCGGCCAGGCACATCAGCCCCAGCAGCGGATGCGGCGGGATCGGGAAGAAGGAGGATTCGACGAAGCAGAAGAACGCCAGCCACCACACCGCATGGGGATGGGCGGCCTTGTCCATCGTCCAGTTGTAGAGCCCGCGCAGCGGTTTCATGATCATCTGTGTGGAAATCCCTCGCATCCCGGAAGTGCGGGTGGATTAGGCGAGCTTCAGCCTGTTGGCAATCATCTGCGATATAACCTATTTGGCACTTTTTTATTGACATCGTAACGCTGTTTGGGTACATAAACAGAACATCGCGATGGTGTGATTCGAACGGGCGGGGCCGGGTTCAGACGAACCGGGCCACCGCCCTTTTTCGTGCCCGCCATCGCCGCATAGGAAAGGAGCCCGCAATGACCAGCATCGACGATACCGGCGCCCCGCCCTGGGCCGCGCCCTTCCTGGCCGCGCTGAAAACCGGCGGGGGCGTGCGCGCCGCCGCGCGGGCGGCGGGGGTGGCGAGTTCCACGCCCTATCATCTGCGCCGCAGCAATCAGGCCTTTCGCGAGGCGTGGGATGCGATCCAGCCGGTCGATGGCCGCCAGCCCAGACGCGCCGCCGTGCCGCTGGGCCTGCGCGATGCGGAACGGATCGACGTGTTTCTGCAGGAACTGGCCGAAACATCGCATGTGAAGGCCGCGGCGGCGGTGGCCGATCTGCCCGTCACCCGCATCTATCGCCTGCGCCGCACCGATCCCGATTTCGCCCGCCGCTGGTATGCCGCGCTGGCCGATGGCTACGACAATCTGGAAATGGAGCTGCTGCACCGGCTGCGCAGCGGCGAAAGCCCCGACGAGGGGTCGGGCGACGGTGCGCCGCGCCGCAAGTTCGACACCGCCACCGCACTGCGCTGCCTGAGCGCGCATCGCGAAAATGTGGCGCGCGAAAAGGGCCGCCGCACACTGGCCGACGAAGTGGCCACCATCGCATCGATCAATGCCAAGATCGATGCCATGCGCGCCCGCGCCCGGGCGGCCGATGTCGCCGTGCGCAGGGCCCGCCGTGCCGCCGCCCGGGCGCGCGACAATGGGTAGGCCCCGCGCCGCGAGGGGTGGCCTGTCGCGCGGGGGCTGGCTGCGGCGGCTGGGCGCGGAGGCCGAACAGGACCGCAACGAACTGGCCAGCCAGTTGAAGCCGCACGAACTGGCCGCGCTGGGCAGCTATTACTGGGAAGGCTGGGCGCGCGACGCGCAGCTTCCCCCCCGCGAAGCCTGGCGGACCTGGCTGATCTGCGCCGGGCGCGGGTTCGGCAAGACCCGCGCCGGGGCCGAATGGGTGCGCGATGTGGCGCGCCACGATGGCACGGCGCGGATCGCCCTGGTCGGGGCCAATCTGGCCGAAGTGCGCCATGTGATGGTGGAAGGCGACAGCGGCGTGCTGGCCGCATCCCCCGGCGCGCTGGCCCCGGTTTACGAACCCAGCCTGCGCCGCCTGACATGGGAAAACGGGGCGATGGCCTGGCTTTATTCCGCGGGCGAGCCGGATATGCTGCGCGGGCCGCAGCACAGCCATGCCTGGTGCGATGAAATCGCCAAATGGGATAATTCCGGTGATCGTGCCATGTCGGCCTGGAACAATCTGCAACTGACCATGCGGCTGGGCGATGGCCCCCGCGTGGTCGCCACCACCACCCCGCGCCCGACCGCGCTGATGCGCCGGATGATGGAGGATGTGGATGCGGGCAAGGTGGTGGTGGCGCGCGGCGGCACGCTGGACAATCGCGAAGTGCTGCCCGCCGATTACCTGGCCGCGATGGTCGAACAGTTCGCCCGCAGCAATTTCGGGCGGCAGGAACTGGACGGCGAAATGATCGCCGCGGTCGAAGGCGCGCTATGGACCCGCGCGCTGATCGAGGGCTGCCGGATGCAGGGCCCCATCCCGGATGCGCGCCGCGTGGTGGTGGCGGTGGATCCGCCCGCCGGCAGCGTGACGGGCACCGGCGGCGATGCCTGCGGCATCGTGATCGCCATGCTGGGGGTGGATGGCCTCGCCTATATCCGCGCCGACTGTTCGGTAACAACCGGCCGGCCCGAACGCTGGGCCCGCGCCGTGGCCGATGCCGCGCGCATCTGGCATGCCGACCGCGTGGTGGCGGAAGCCAATCAGGGCGGCCGGATGGTGGAAAGCGTGCTGCGCGCGGCGGACATCGCCCTGCCGGTCACACTGGTCCACGCCGCCCGCAGCAAAACCGCCCGCGCCGAACCGATCGCCGCCCTCTACGAAGCAGGCCGCGTCCGCCACGCCGGCCTGTTCGCCGCGCTGGAAGACCAGATGTGCGGCCTGGTGGCCGGCGGCCGCTACGAAGGCCCCGGCCGCTCCCCCGACCGCGCCGACGCGCTGGTATGGGCGCTGAGCGAACTGATGCTGGTGAAAAGGAAAGAGCCTCGGATTTGGAAATTGTGAGGGGCAAGCCCCTCACAATCCTAGCCAAGAGAATTTATGGAATTGAAGCTTAGGCTGCCAAGCGCACTACATACGACTCAGCCGCCATTCTCGCATCAATCAGATGAAAGTAGCCTCGGTTTGACTCTGCGATTAAATTGTAATCCAGGTCATAAAGAAACCAATGCCAGTCATTATTGATGTCTGGGAGAATGATGATTTGTGTCGGACGCATAGCGATCTCCTTGCTGGAGTGCCGAGTCCACGAGGGTTATCATACCGACTTTTGATACGTGCAGTAGGGAACGAGATGAGCAGTTGTTGTTCTGTTTCTAGCTATCTGCTGTACTGCAAAGAACATTGCGCCGGAGTTCTCGCGGTTCGAATGCGTGTGTGTGGTCGATCTAGGGCGGTTCAAAAATCATGCCGAATCCTTTCAGTCTCTTGGCTATGGCGCCATTTTAGAACATGACGAGAACGCTGGTAATAAGCCCAGTTCATTTCTCCACCGATTTGGTTTTGTCACTTCGGGCGGAAAGACTCGGGATGGTTCCAAACCTTTGAACGTGCCCCACCACCACCTGCCGTTGCCCCCTCCCCGTAGTGGAGTGTTCTTTTCCCTCTTCGTCCTCCCCCAGGACCCGTAATTAGCTCTGCCGAAGCTGCGGATGGCAGGTGGAGCGAAAGAAGCACTGCCCCGGAACAAGTCCGGGGTGACTGGGGAGAGAGATGGGTCGGTGGGCTGCGTGGGCCGGAATGGCCCGCCCGGGTGGGCTTCACAAGCGGCGGTTCAGGCCGCGCACTGCCCTTCCCCTTACGGGTCACCCCGGACCTGTTCCGGGGCGGTGCTTACTTCTGCGGCAGGGGTGGGAAGCCATAGTTCTCGGCAAGATCGGCCCAGTCGGGATTGGTCCGTTCGATCACGTTGAACTTCCACTGGCGCGGCCAGCGTTTTATCGTCTTTTCGCGACGGATGGCGATTTCGATATCTTCATGCGGTTCGAACCAGACCAGCCGTTTGATGTCGCGCTCAGTCGTGTAGCCAGCGAAGGTGCCCTCGCGGTGGTGGTGCACCCGCGCGAGCAGATCCGAACTCACGCCCGTATAAAGCCGACCGCGATAATGGCTGGCGAGAATGTAAACCGACGGCTCGAACGTTCGCATGGCCAGTCAGTGAGATAAGCACCGCCCCGGAACAAGTCCGGGGTGACTACGGAGGCGCGCAGAGTTGCAGCTGCTGCTTTCGCGCCCCCGCCATCGGGTCAGAAACCGCACAACCGCATAATCGCGGGCCGCCGGAACAGCCGGTGCGGCCCATGTAATCGGAGATATCCCATGTCCTTCCTCACCAGTCTCGTCTCCGCCTTCAAGGGCGGGGGCGGTGGTCGTGTGCCTGTGTCGCGCGGCTTTGTCTCGCCCTGGTCGCAGTGGGGGGCGAGCGCTTTCGATGGCGGGCCGCCGGGGCGCGGCGCCTTCGATTATGCGCGCGAGGTGGGCGAGGCCTATCTGGCCAATCCGGTGGCGCAGCGCGCCGTGCGGATCGTGGCCGAAGGGGTCGGCGGGGCGCCGCTTGCCTGCGCCGACGAGCGGCTGGCGGCGCTGATCCGCTGTGCCTGCGGGGCGCAGCCGCTGCTGGAAGTGCTGGCGGCGCAGCTGACGCTGCATGGCAATGCCTATGTCCAGATCGTGAAGGATGCGGGCGGCGTGCCGGTCGATCTCTATCCCCTGCGGCCCGAACGGGTGCAGGTGGTGGCGGGTGAGGATGGCTGGCCCGCCGCCTATCGCTATGTTCTGGCGGAGCGCACGATCACCCTGCCGCTGGAGGATGAGGACGGCTGGCCTGCGTTCATCCATCTCAAGGGCTTCCACCCGACCGACGATCATTATGGCGCGGGGTGCCTGGCCGCCGCCGCGCCTGCCGTGGCGATCCATAATGCGGCGAGCGAATGGAACCGCGCGCTGCTGGCCAATGCCGCGCGGCCCAGCGGCGCGCTGGTGTTCGACGGGGGCGATGCGGGCGGGCTGACGGGCGATCAGTTCGAACGGCTGAAGGCCGAACTGCACAGCGCCTTTCAGGGCCAGGCCAATGCCGGGCGGCCGATGCTGCTGGAAGGCGGGCTGGACTGGAAGGCGATGAGCCTGTCCCCCGCCGACATGGATTTCGCCACGCTGAAGGCGGCGGCGGCGCGCGACATCGCGCTCGCCTTCGGCGTGCCGCCCATGCTGCTCGGCCTGCCGGGGGACAATACCTATGCCAATTACCGCGAGGCGAACCGGGCGCTGTGGCGGCTGACGCTGCTGCCGCTGGCGGGCAAGATCCTGGCCGGGCTGCATGGCGGGCTGGCGGACTGGTTCGCCGATGCGCCAAGCGTCGATCTCGACCGGGTGCCCGCGCTGGCGGAAGATCGCGAGCGGCTGTGGGCGCAGGTCAGCGCGGCGGGGTTTTTAACCGATCCGGAGAAGCGCGAGCTGCTGGGACTGGCGAAAATGGAGAACGGCCGATGACGCGCGAAGACATGCTGGCGCGGCTGATTTCGCAGGCCACCCTTGAAGGGGGCGAGCTGATTACGCTGCGCGCGATCGTGGAAGAAGCGAGCGAACTGGGCGCGAACCGCGTGCTCGACCGGCTGGGCCTGGGCGATGCCGGGGCGCAGGGCGATATCGACGAATTGCGCGAATTGCTGGGCGCCTGGCGCGATGCCAAGGCGAGCGCGTGGAAGGCCGCGATCGACTGGCTGGTCAAGGGCGTGCTGGCACTGCTGCTGGTGGGCATTGCCGTGCGGCTGGGCGTGGGGGAGATGCTGTCGTGACCCCGGAACAGGTCCGGGGTGACAGGCCGGAACAGGTCCGGGGTGACGGGCCGGAACAGGTCCGGGGTGACCGGGTGCTGCAGGATAGCGTGCGCGGTGACCGGGGGTTGCGCATTGCGGGCTATGCCGCGCTGTTCGACCGGCCCGACGGGGCGCGCGATACGATCAGGCGGGGGGCCTTTGCCCGCACGCTGGCGGAACGCGCGGGGGCCTTCCCGCTTTACTGGCAGCACCGGCCCGACCGGCGGATCGGCTGGGTGGAGACGGCGGGCGAAGATGCGCGCGGCCTCAGGATCATTGCCCGCATCGACAACCCCACCGGGCGCGCCGCCGTGCTGCTGCGCCGCCGCGCGGTCACCGGCCTCAGCTTCGGCTATCGTGCGCGGGCCTGGCGCCACACGCCGCAGGGCCGCGAACTGGCCGAGATCGATCTGTTCGAGGTCAGCGTGGTGACCCACCCGCTGCAATATGGCGCGCGGGTGCATTTCCTCCAGCCCTGACCCCGCCCCGCCGTCATTCCCGCCCAGCCGGGAGCGAATTCCAACCGCCGCCTTCCGGGCGGCTTTTTTGTGCCCAGAGAAAAGGACCGTTCATGGACATCCAGACCCCCACCACCCCCGAAACCGCCACAGATCCCGCCGCAGCGAGCTTCGACATCGTCGCCCGGCAGGACCGCACCGAAGCCGATGTCGCCGCGCTGCGCAGCGATGTGGATGAGGTGAAGGCGCGCGTCGACCGGATCGCCCAGGCCGCCACGCGCGCCGCCCGCCCCGCGCTGGCCGCCACCGACGACGCCGCGCCCGAGGTCAAAGGCTTCGTCGATGGCTATCTGCGGCGCGGATCGACGCGGGAAATCAAATCGATCACCGGCACGGTGCCCGCCGATGGCGGCTATGCCGTGCCGCGGCAGATCGATGTGGCGATCGCCCGCCAGCTTACCGACATCAGCCCGATCCGCGCCATCGCGCAAATCGTGCAGACGGGCAGCGCGGGCTATCGCAAGCTGGTCACCACCGGCGGCACGGCCAGCGGCTGGGTCAGCGAAATCGCCGCGCGGCCCGAAACCCCCACCCCCAATTTCAACGAAATCGCCCCGCCGACGGGCGAGCTGTTCGCCAATCCCGCGGCCAGCCAGGCGATGCTGGACGATGCGGGATTCGACCTGGAAAGCTGGCTGGAAGCCGAAATCGCGACCGAATTCGCGCGGGCGGAAGGCGCGGCTTTTGTCAATGGAACCGGGGCCGACCAGCCGCGCGGCTTCCTGGCAGCGCCCATGTCCGAGGAATTCGACGGGGACCGCCCGTTCGGCACGCTGCAATATATCGCCAGCGGCGATGCCGGCGGGTTCGATGCCAATCCCGACGCCAGGCTGATCGATCTGGTCCACACGCTGAAGGCCGGGCACCGGCAGGGCGCGAGCTTCGTGATGAATTCCGCCACGCTGGCCGAAGTGCGCAAGCTCAAGACCACCGATGGCGCGTTTCTGTGGCAGCCCGGCTTGGTGGAAGGCCAGCCCGACCGCCTGCTGGGCTATCCCGTGGTCGAGGCGGAGGACATGCCCGATATTGCGGCGGACACCTGCCCCATTGCCTTCGGCAATTTCCGCCACGGCTATCTGATCGCCGAACGCAGTGCCACGCAGGTGCTGCGCGATCCTTTCACCAACAAGCCCTTCGTCCACTTTTACGCCACCAAGCGCGTGGGCGGGCAGGTGCTGGATAGCAATGCGATCAAGCTGCTGAAGATCGAGGTTTAAGAGCTGACAGGCGGGGCCGCGCGGCTTCGCCTGTTTTTGTTTTGCGCACCGACCTCCGTCGGTGCGTCCTCGCTAGGCGCGCAGCAAGCTGCGCCCGCTGCGGGCGCGCAGTCGCGCTTGCCGGGCCGTCACCGGCCCGGATCTGGCGCAAGTCATTCGACTGGCGAAAGCACCCGAGCCGCAGGCGAGGCAAGGCCGACCGGCCGCCCGCAGCGATGCGACCGACAGGTCGCGTGAGCGAGGATAGCCAAAGGCCGCGGACGCGGCCGCCGGCGCTTGAGGCCAAACAAAGGACACCAAAAAATGACTCCAGACCTCACCGGCCAGCCGCTGGCCGAACTGAAGCAATGGCTGGCGATCGGCACGGCGGGCGAAGATGCGCTGCTGCTGCGGCTGCTGCATACAGCGTGGCAGATCTGCGCGCGGTTTACCGGCCATGGCGCGAGCCAGTGGGCCGAACTGGACGAGGCGCTGCGCCACGGCATCGTCCGTTTCGCCGCGCATCAATATCGCGAACGTGACGAAGGCGCGACGCCCCTGCCGGCAGCCATCGCGGCGCTGTGGCGGCCCTGGCGCCTGGTGCGGCTGTGAGCTTTGCCGCATTGGCCCAGCGCCTGACCCGGCGCGCCGCCGCGCGGGCGGAACGCCATGGTCACGCCGCACGCGGCCAGTCCATCTGGCACCGCGCGCGGCTGCTGTGGCCACTGTTCGGCAAAGGGGGCGATTAGATGGAAGCCGCCCTTCGCAGTGCCATATCCGGCTGGCTGCGCAGCGATCCCCTGCTGGCCGAACGGGTCAACGGGATCGAGGAAGAAGGCCCGGTGGCCGCCAGCCCGCCCGCCATCGCCATCGCCGCCAGCGCCAGCACCGACTGGTCGACCAAGACCACAAGGGGCCGCGAAGTGCGGCTGGCGCTGGAACTGGTGGGGCGCGGCGACGATCCGGCCACCATCGCAACGCTCGCCAGCCGTATCGAACAGCGCATCGCCACGCTGGCCCCGCAGCAGGATGGGTTCCGGGTGGTGGTGACGCGTTTCCTGCGCAGCCGCGTGGAACGGCGCCGCCGCAACACCCGCGCGGTGCTGCTCGAATTCGCCTTCAAGGTGATGGCCGATTGATTTTCCCCCTCCCGCGGACCCGTTCCGGGGCGGGCATCCCAACGTATCCCGCCCGCATCGCCCACCCCGCTGCGACTAGGCCGCTGGTGCGGCCAAGTCTCGCTGCCCCTCCCGCAAGCGGGAGGGGGCATTTGTTCAGTATAGATGGAGTTTTCTATGACAGCCCAGAAAGGGGCCGCCTTCCTGCTCAAGATCGGGAATGGCGGCGCGCCGGTGCAGTACGATGTGGTGGCCGGCCTCAGGACCACGCAGATGACGGTCAATGGCGACACGGTGGTCGTCACCCACAAGGAAAGCGGCGGCTGGCGCGATCTGCTGTCGGGTGCGGGAACGCGTTCGGTATCGGTGTCGGCCAGCGGGGTCTTCCTGGGGTCGGACGCGGAAAGCGCTGTCCGCAGTCACGCCCTGGCCGGGACGATCGACCACTATGAGCTGAGCTTCGAGGATGGGGCGAAAATGCGCGGGCGCTTTCTGGTCCAGCGGCTGGACTATGCCGGGGATTTCAATGGCGAGCGGACCTATGCGCTGCAGCTCGAAAGCTCCGGCCCGGTGGTGCCGTCATGAGCAATTCGGTGCGAGGCGAAGCGGCCCTGAAGATCCACGGGAGAGAGCATCTGCTGCGCCCGACCTTCGACGCGCTGGTGCGGGCTGAAGAAGAGCTGGGCCCGCTATTCGCGCTGGTCGAACGGGCGGGCGAAGGGCAATTGCGCCTGACAGAAATCGTCGCGCTGTTCTGGCACTGCCTGACCGATCAGGGCGCGCTGACCCGCGAAGCAGTGGGCGAAGCGGTGCTGGCGCAGGGCCTCGCCGCAGCGGCCAAACCGCTGCGCATGCTGCTGGGCGAGATTCTGAAAGGCCAAGCCTGATGCCCCCTCCCGCCTGCGGGAGGGGCAGCGAGACTTGGCCGCACCAGCGGCCTAGTCGCAGCGGGGTGGGCAATGCGGAGGTCGCGATTTCCACGCCCACCCCCGCCCCCCGGAAAGGGTCCGGGGCAGGCAGCGAGCGGGACGGGGGATTAATGGGAGACACCTTCACCTCAGGCGCGCTGCGGCTGGCAGCACTGGCCGCCCAGCAGCTCGGCTGGGCCCCGCCGATTTTCTGGCATGCCACGCCGTCCGAACTGGCCGCCTGCCTCGCCCCGCCAGCACCCGCCGGAACCCCGCCCACGCGCGCCGAAATCGCAGCGCTGATCGAAAGGGATGCAGATGGATGACGATATCGACGAACTGATCGTGGCGGTGCGCGCCGATACGCAGGCCTTTGCCGCCGACATGCAGACCCTGCGCGCCAGTTTCGACACCACGCTGCTGGACGGGTTCGACCGGGCCGGACAGGTGCTGGAACGCGGACTGCTGTCCGCCTTGCGCAAGGGCAGCCTCGGCTTCGACGATCTGCAACGGGTGGCGGGCCGCGCGCTCGACCAGATTGCGGCGCAGGCGCTGCAGCTTGGGCTGGACCGGCTGTTCGGCGGCGGGGACGGCGCGCTTGGCGGGCTGATCACCGGCGCGGTAGGCGCGCTGTTCGGCCTGCCGGGGCGCGCGACGGGCGGCATCGTATCGCCCGACCGCCCCTATCTGGTGGGCGAACGGGGGCCGGAACTGTTCGTGCCCACCAGCGCCGGGCGGGTGGAAGCGAATGCCAATGGCTCGCCCGCGCGGGATGTGCGCGTGGCCATCACCCTTGCCACACCACGCGGCACCAGCGCGCCAGTGGCGATGCAGCGCAGCGCGCGGCAGGTCGCCAGCGCGGTGCGGCGCGTGTTGGGCGCTTAGGCTCAGGACCAACCCCGCAATCACTCCCTTGCCCCCCGGAACAGGTCCGGGGCGACAGATCCTTAACGGTGGAGACCAAGACATGACCTTCTGGCTTGCCCGCGAACGGCGGGGGCAGCATTCCGACTATATCCAGCGTTTCGATCCGCGGTTCTGGACGATCAATTTCCCCCGCCCGATGATGGCGAGCGTCGTCACCACCGCGCCCGATGCCCTGCGGGTGGATTGCGAATTCTTTCACCAGGGCGAACTGGCCGGGCTGATCTGGGACAGCGAAGACACGCTCGATCATCCGCTGCTCGCTTATGAAGCCCGGCGCGATTACGCGCATTGCGTGCTGCGTTTTCGCTGGCGCAGCGGCGGGGTGCTGGCGCTTGATGTGCCGCATGGGCCGACGCTGACGATCGAGGGGCGCGATGCGGCCGGCACCCGTCGGGCGTGGTATGTCCGCCTGTGGAACTATGCCACCGGCACGCCCACCGACGCGCAGATAGAGTTGCCGTTTTCGGCGCTGCAATCGGGCTACGCCCTGCCGGGCGATGCGGTCCACCCGCACGATATCGACCGCATGTTCATCAGCCTGGCGCCGCAGGGCTATGCCGAAGGCAGCGCGCAGCCCCTGCCCGCCCGCGTGGATGGCTGGGCCGAACTGAGCGGCATGGCCTGCGAAGGGCGGCATGGCGTGCTGGAAGTGGGCGATGCGATGGTGCCCGTGCATGGCGAACAGATCGCCACTGCCTATGACGACAGTTTCAACCAGACCCCGGCGCGGCTGGTGCGCACGATCGAAAGCCTCGGCTATCGCGGGCGGGTGGTCCATTATGTGGGCATGAGCCATTATTTCCGGCTCGCCCCGCATGTCAGCGGCAATCTCTATGTCGATACGCAGGGCCGGTTGTGCGAACCGGCACGGCGCTGGCATGCGGATTATTTCGCCCAGTTGCACGCCGCCGGCCTCGCGCCGATCGCCTCGCTCTCTTACGAAGTGCTGTTCGATCACTGCCCATCCTGGTGGCGGCAGCGCAGCGGCGCGGGACCATATGCCCAGACCGGGTGGGACCCGCCGTCGGCCCTGCTGTCCCCCGCCAACAATGGGGCGCAGGCATTCCTGGCCCAGATCGCCACCGCTTTCGTGGCCTTGCTGAAGGCGGCGGGCTGCGCTGTGCTGTTCCAGATCGGCGAACCGTGGTGGTGGACCGTGCCCGAAACCGGCGCGCCCTGCCTGTACGATGCCAGCGCGAAGGCCGCGCTGGGCGGCAATCCGGTGCCGATCGCATCGCTGCGCGAACCGCTGGATGATGCGCAGATCGCCCTGCTCGACCGGGCGGGAAAGCTGCTGGCCGATGCCACCATCGCGCTGGCCGATGCCGTGCGGGCGGCAGCGGGCGGCCCGGCGGAAATCCTGCTGCTGACCTTCACCCCCACCGTGCTGGACCCGGCGACGCCCCACGCCTGGCGCGCCAATATGCCGGTGGGCTGGCGCTACCCCGCTTTCGACCGGTTGCAGCTGGAAGATTACGACTGGCTGACCGCAGGTGCGGATGCCGCGCGCCGCACGGCGTGGGCCTTTGTCGGGCAGCATCTGCGCTATCCGGTCGCGGCCACCGATTATCTGGCGGGCTTCGTGCTGCGGGCGGAAGATGCGGACACGTTCTGGCCCAGGATCGACAAGGCGCTCGACGAAGCGCGCGAAGGCGGCGTGGCCCAGCGCTTCGTCTGGGCGCTGCCGCAGGTTGCGCGCGATGGATACACCCGCCTGCCACCCCCCGGAGACAATGCCATGATCCCTTTCGACGATGTCGCCTATCCGCTCGCCCTGGGGCGGGATACGGCGGCGAGCCCCGAATTTTCGACCTCGGTCGCGGTGACCGCATCGGGCCACGAACACCGCAATGCGCTGTGGTCCGATGCGCGCATGCGTTACGATGTCGGGCCGGGCATCCGCTCCGAAGCGGAACTGGGCACGCTGATCGCGTTCTTCCGCGCCCGCTATGGCCCGGCGCGCGGATTTCGCCTGCGCGACCCGTTCGATTACAGCTCTGCCGGGATGACGGGCACGCCCCGCGCGGGCGACCAGCCGCTGGGCACGGGCGATGGCGCGACCAGCCGGTTCCGGCTGACGAAAAGCTATGGCGAACAGCGCCGGGCGATCACGCGGCCCCGCCCCGGCACCGTTGCAGTGGCACTGGACGGGGTCGAAACCGCGGGATGGACGCTGGAAGCAGGCGGCTGGATCGTCTTCGCCGCCGCCCCTGCGGCAGGCGCGCGGATCACGGCGGGGTTCCTGTTCGATGTGCCCGTCCGCTTTGCCGAAGACCGGCTGGACATCAGCGGGCTGTCCTTTGCCGCAGGCGAAGCGCCATCGGTGCCGCTGATCGAACTGCGCGAGGCCGCATGAGCCGCGCTTTCTTCACCGCCGCGCTGGATACCGCCACATCGTGGTGGCGCATCCATCGCCGCGACGGGGTGACGCTGGGCTTCACCACCCATGACCGCGACCTGTGGTTCGACGGTATCCTGCACCGCGCTGCGCCGGGCATGCTGCCATCGGCCATCCGCCTGACGTCGGGCTTCGAAGACGACCCCGGAGATGTCGAAGGGGCGCTGAGCCATGCCAGCGTGACCGCTGTCGATCTTGCCGGGGGGCGATACGATGGCGCCGCAGTGGAAAGCGGCGTGGTCGATTGGGACACGCTGGAACGGGCAGCGCTCTATACCGGGTCGATCGTGGGCGTGACCCATGAAGCGGCGGGCTTTCGCGCCGAACTGGCATCGGCCAAGGCCAGGCTGGCGCAGGACCCGATCCCCCTCACCGGACCATCCTGCCGCGCGCGCTTCTGCGGGCCGGGCTGCGGGCTGAGCGCGGCGGCCTTCGAAACGCGCGCCCGGGTGACCGCCCTCGACCCGGACACGCGCAGGGTCAGCGTCGATCTGGCCGATACCGCCGCCTATCGCTTCGGCAGCCTGCGCTGGCTGGACGGCCCTTCGACCGGGCTGGCCATGCGCATTCTGGATACGGACGGACCGCTGCTGACCCTGGCAGGGCGGATCGATCACGGCTGGACCGCCGGTCTGCGGGTGCGGCTGCGCGAAGGGTGCGACAGGACCGTGGCCACCTGCGCGGCGCGATTCGGCAATGCCGTCAATTTCCAGGGCGAACCTTTCCTGCCGGGCAACGACATGCTGGCCCAATATCCGGTCGCCCGATGAATGCGCCCGCAGATAGTTTCGCCACTGCCGCGCAGGCGCTGGCCGGAACCCGCTTCCGCCTACATGGCCGCCATCGCGAAACCGGCCTCGATTGCATCGGGCTGGTGGGTGCGGCGCTGGCCGATTGCGGGCGGACGGTGCGTTATCCCCACGGCTATCGCCTGCGCAACGCGGATATCGCGCGCTGGCTTGGCTTTGCCGCAGGCAACGGCCTGCACTGCTGCGCGGAACCGATCCGGCGCGGCGATGTCCTGCTTACCCGGCCCGGCCCGGCACAGCACCATCTTCTCGTCGCGCTGGGCGACGGCCGCTTCGTCCATGCCCACGCAGGGCTGCGACGGGTCGTCATCCAACAGCTTGTCCCTCCCGACCCGATCCTTGTGCAGTGGCGGCTCGGGTCCAATCCGGAGCAATCATGGCAACCCTAGTCCTCGGCGCGATGGGCACGCTGGTCGGCGGCCCGCTGGGCGGCGCCATCGGCGCGACCCTGGGTCGCAGTCTCGACGCCGGCATCATCGGCACCCCACGCCGCGACGGCCCCCGGCTCAAGGATCTGGCAATCAGCACCTCGGGCTATGGCCAGCCGATCCCGGCGCTATACGGCAGGGTCCGCGTGCCCGGCACGATCATCTGGGCCACCGATTTGAACGAACGCCGCGACAGCAGCGACGGTGGCAAGGGCCGGCCCGGCACGACACGCTACAGCTATTCCGTCTCCTTCGCGGTGGCGCTTTCGAGGCGCCCGATCGACGGGGTGGGCCGGATCTGGGCCGATGGCAATCTGCTACGCGGCGTGGCGGGCGATCTCAAGACCAATGGCACCCTGCGCATTCACACAGGCCAGCCCGATCAGCAGCCCGATCCGCTGATGTCCGCAAGCCTCGGCGCACAATGCCCGGCCCATCGCGGCTGCGCCTATGTCGTGTTCGAAGATCTGGCGCTCGAAGATTTCGGCAATCGCATACCGGCGATCAGCTTCGAGGTGTTTGCCGGCGATGCGGATTCCATCATCGAGCAGATCGCCGGGCAGGCTGCCATGACGAGTCGGGGGACCGAATTTCCCGAGCTGGAGGGGTTTATCCACGAAGGCGGCAGCCTGGGGGCTCTGCTGGCGAACTTCGCACGGCTCCGGCCGATTGGTGCGACAGTCCGCAACGGCAGGATCGTTCTGGAAGGCACCAATGGGCTCGATGGCGAGCCGCCGCTGCTGCCGCCAGCAGTGGCGTGCGAGGGGGGCGATTTCGGGCAGCTGGAAGGAAAGTCATCTGCCCGCCGGATGCCGCCCGCCAGCGGGCCCGGCGCTTTACGCTATTACGATCCTTCGCGCGATTACCAGCCCAGCCTGCAACGATCGGAAGGCGGCGATCCGGCGATGGCGGGCCCTCCGCTGGAATTTCCCGGCGTGTTGCAGGCCCCCGCCGCGCGGGGCTTGCTGGCGCGTGCGGAGACCCGCGAATGGCAGCGCGGCGAAACCCTTTCCTGGCGGGCGAGTGCGCTCGATCCGGAAATCGGGCCGGGGCGCATCGTAAGGGCGCCCGGGCAGGCGGGGCTGTGGCAGATCACCGGCTGGGAGTGGCGCGAGACAGGGATCGAGCTCGAACTGGCGCGATATGCCGAACCAACCGTCTCCGGTCAGGCTGCCGATGGCGGCACATCCTGGTCGCCGCCCGACCGCCTGCCGGTTCCGACCAGCCTTCGCGCGTTCGAGCTGCCGTGGGACGGCATGGGATCGAACAGTGCCCCGCAACGCTATGCCGCAGTCGGCGCACCAACCGGGCGCTGGGCCGGTGCTTCCCTCTACCGCGACAGCGGCGGCACCCTCCTGCCGATCGGAAGCGCCGGGCCGATTCGTGCAGTGGGCGGCAGATTGCTGGCAGCGCTAGGGCCGAGCAATGGCCTGCGGTTCGAGCCGTCCGCAACGGTGCCGATCGGCTTGGAAGACCATGAAGCCGAACTCGAACCGGCCACGCTCGACGCGATTGCGCGAGGGGCCAATCGTCTCCTGATAGGAAACGAAATCATCCAGTTCGCCCGGTGCGAGCCTGAGGGCAGCGGTATCTGGCGGCTGAGCGGCTTGTTGCGTGGGCGCGGCGGAACCGAAATCGAGGCGATGGCAGGCCATGCGCAGGGTACCCCTGCCACCCTCCTTGATGATCGGCTTGTCCAGCTGCCCGCCGACCTTGATCCGGGTGGGGCGGAGCGGATTGCCGCCATTGGCCACGCGGATGAAGAACCGCGGTTTGCAACGGTCGAAAACCGCGGGCGAACCCGTCGGCCGCTGTTTCCCGTACAGCCGCGCAGCCAGACGGATGTAAACGGAGATCTGATTCTGCGCTGGACCCGTCGTGCGCGTGGCGGCTGGGCCTGGCTGGCCGAGGTCGAACAACCGCTGATCGAACAGGCCGAACTATATGAAGTCGGGCTCGGCAACCCGGCACGTCCTGTTCGAATCTGGACCACGTCCGAATCGTCGCTGCGGCTGGAAAGGCCGGAGGTCGATCAGCTCGCCTCTCTCCACGCGGATTTACCGATCTGGGTTCGCCAGAAAGGGAGCTTTGCAGTCTCTCCCCCGCTCTGCCTCATCAACCATCTTCCCCGCAGCCGAGAGGAATAAGCCATGACCTCGCCCGTCACTTTCGAAACGACAACGCCCCGCCATTCCCTTGCCATGCTGGCGGCGGGCCAGACGCAAAAGGAGTTTTTCGTGAACGAGGCCTTTTCGCGCATCGATGCCCTGCTGCATCCTGCCGTGGAAGGCGAAGCCGACACCCCGCCTGCCGCCCCTTCTCCCGGCGAGTGCTGGCTGGTGGCCGATCCGGCCATCGATGCCTGGCACGGGCACGGAAAAGAATTGGCCTGCTGGGACGGCATCCAGTGGACCTATTGTTCGCCCGTAGACGGAATGCAGATTCTGGATCGGTCCAGTGGCGGGCGTTTATTCTATCGCGACGGTTGGGTCAGAGCTGCGCGGCCACCCTCTCCTGACGGAGGTGCAGTCGTCGATGTGGAAGCAAGAGCGGCGATAGACGCAATTGTTGACATTCTTGCAACAGTTTCGATCTTTCCCGACAATTGACGGGAACCCGAACCCGATCACGCCGTTCGCCACATACGGAAGGGGGTCCAATTCCCGGAACTCATTCTTGCAATAGGGAAAAGCGGTATTAATGCCACAGTTCCCGTTTATTGTTTACTTGCCACTGAGGGGGCTCAAAGTTAGATATGTTGCACTCGGTGGCTCCAATTTCGCAAAAAGGGGAAATTATAATGCGCAAATTCGTCATAGGAATGGCGATGGCCTCTACGGCCCTTGCATCGCCAGCCCTGGCAAGAGATAATAACTGGTATGTCGAACTCGACGCCGGTGGCATGATTGTCGAAGATATCGACAACATCACTGGTTCCAACGAAGAAGGCACGCTCGATACCAAAGTCGGTTACGACTTCGGCGGTATCGTGGGTTACGACTTCGGCCCGTTCCGTTTGGAAGCGGAAGCAAGCTTCCGTCGCGCCGAAGAAGATGCCTACACCGACAATACCATCGCTCTTGATGACCCGCAGGTTGGCGGTGGCGCCGAAGCTCTCAGCTTCATGGTCAACGGCCTCCTCGACTTCGGTCCCGATGATGGCCTGCAGGGCTTCGTCGGTGGTGGTGTTGGCGTCGGCCGCGTCAAGGTTGCCGTCCTGACCCCGTTCCCGTCCATCGACGTGGTTGACAGCGACTCCGGTTTCGCATGGCAGCTTCTCGGCGGTGTCCGTGCCCCGATCAGCGACAACATCGATCTTGGCCTGAAGTATCGCTACTATAACCAGTACGGCAACGATCTGGTGGCATTTGACGGCCGCGACGTCCGTGTTGGCTTCAACTCGCACTCGCTGATGGCGACGCTGGCTTACAACTTCGGCGAACCTGCGGCACCGCCGCCGCCGCCGCCGCCGCCGCCGCCGCCGCCTCCCCCGCCGCCGCCTCCCCCGCCGCCGCCGGCGCCGGTCTGCGAAACGGGTCCGTACATTGTCTTCTTCAACTGGGACAAGTCGGACATCACTCCGGAAGCAGCGACGATCCTCGACAACGCAGTCTCGGCTTACGCCAACTGCGGTACGGCAGCAGTCATGCTCGCCGGTCACACCGACCGTTCGGGTTCGGCGACCTACAACATGGGTCTCGCAGAACGTCGTAACGCTTCGGTCCGTGGTTACCTGACCTCGCGTGGTGTGCCTGATGGCCGCATCACCAGCGAAGCGTTCGGTGAATCGCAGCCGCGCGTTCCGACTGCCGACGGTGTCCGCGAACTGCAGAACCGCCGCGTCGAAATCACTTACGGTCCGGGCTCGGGCATGTAAGCGACAGGCATTCGCCAAAACTTGAGAAGGGGCCGGAGCAATCCGGCCCCTTTTTCGTTGCACAAGAAGAACCCGGTTCGAATCGAGAGGACTTCCATGAAGAAACGTTACCTGCTTCCGCCGATCACCGCCCTTGCCCTCGCAGGCTGCGCAACAATGGATACATTGCCGAACGAGCGGGTTGGCGAAACGACATTGCAGTTCGCCAACGGCCTGCCCGCCGGAACCGTGCAATTGTTGAGCAATGGCCAGACGGTGACCGTGGCGGTCGCCGCCGTAGGTATGTCACCGGGCGAGCATGGGTTTCATCTTCATACGACCGGCAAGTGTACTGCCCCCGATTTCACGAGCGCCGGCGGACATCTCAATCCTGGAAACGAAACTCACGGGTCGATGTCACCGGGTGGACAGCACCTTGGCGACATGCCCAATCTCGTAATTGCTGCAAATGGCACCGGACGTGCAGATGTGCAGCTCGAAGGTGCCGCCGCCACTGTCCTGCAGGATATCTTCGACGCCGATGGTACGGCAGTGGTCGTCCATGCCGGGCCTGACGATTATCGTACCGACCCGGCCGGTGATGCTGGTGCGCGGATCGCGTGCGGAGTTCTGAAAGAGAGCTAGAGGTCTAGATTTCTTCCCCGGCCTCGCGCGCCCTTTCAACCACGGTGGCTGCCGCCTGCGGCACAAGCTTCAGCGCAGCCACCAGCATCACCAGGCCGATAGGTGTCGCAACCAGTGTGGACAGCACGCCCAGCGACAGATTGTCGCCATTTATGGCTGACACATAGCCAGCCATGAACGGTCCGAGACCGAGACCGATCAGAGTGGTTCCGAGGAAAAATGTTGCCGTGGCCAGTCCGCGCATACGCGGAAGCACAAGAGCCTGGCTCGATGCCGCAGCCGCCCCCAGCGCAGAAGCGCTCAGCAATTGGGCGAGGAAAGCACCCACATAGAACAGCACGACATTTTCAGTCGTGTAAGCCAGCCAGATGGCTGGAAGCGGTGTCAGCAGACCGAACAGGATGACCCACACCCGGCCTTCGGGCCGCCGTTCGAGAAGATAGTCGGCCATCCGGCCACCCAGGATGACGCCCAAAAAGCCAGCCACAGCGGCAGGAGCGCCCAAGAACCACCCAAGATCCGTTTTGTCCGCCCCGAGGGCGCGTTCCGCATAGGGTGCGCCCCAGTAGGAGGAGGCATAAGCCATAAAGGCGACCGTCCCGTAACCGAGGACCACACAGAGGAAGGCCGGCGATCCCCAGGTCAGGCGGAATGTCGGCAGGTCCCGAGCCCGCAGGCCCATCACCCAGCTGAAGACCGCGTAATAGCCGACGCCCAGAAACAACCACTGCTCAAACACGCCGGTCCATTGCCACAGCGCCCATGCCACGCCCGCGAAGAAGGCAGCGCCCAGCAGATTGATTATCAGCGCGCCCGTCCCACGTGCCGCTGCACCGAAAACGGTAAACGGCGGAATGACCTGGAAAAGCTCGCTTACGAAACCGCGAAACGGCGCCGGATCTTCCGGTGTCGGCAAGCCATCGATAGCCCCACGGACGGGTTCGCGCAGGGTCAGGACCCACAGGGCCAGCAGCAGCCCTGGAACGCCCACCGCCAGAAATGCCGCCTGCCATCCGGCCAGGCCGAGCGGACCGCCTTCGGGATAGGCCGCGTTCCAGTTTTCGACGATTAGGCCGCCGATCAGCAGCGAAATGCCTCCGCCGATATACAGGCCGGAGGAATAGATGGAGAGCGCGGTTGCGCGCAGGCGGGCCGGAAACCAGTCGGAAATCAGGGAATAGGCGGAAGGGCTGGCAGTCGCTTCCCCGACCCCGACACCGATACGCGCAACAGTGAGCGTCGTCGCATTCTTCGCAAAGCCCGACAACGCCGTCATCGTCGACCACAGCGCAAGGCCGAGGCTCATCAGACGGACACGTTTCCAGCTATCCGCCAGCTTGCCCAGCGGGATGCCGAACAGGGCGTAAAATACGGCGAAAGCAGTGCCGTAGAGAAAACCGAGATAATCGTCTTCAACGCCAAGATCGGCCTTGATGTCGTTGGCGAGAATGGAAAGAATTTGCCGGTCGATGAAGTTCAGGACGTAAATGAGCACCAGGACGCCAAGGGCATACCAGCTATAGGCCGGAACCTTGTCCGTACCACTATCTACCGCCCGACCTTCTCCGGGAGCGGCATCCTTTGCTTCACTCAAATCCTCACTCCGTCAATTCAGGCACATCCTTCGCATAGACGGTGGTATCCACAAGTCCCGCTTCGGCAAAGCCTTTTCGGCGCAGACGGCAGGAATCGCACGCTCCACAAGCTTCTCCCTGAGGGGTGGGATCGTAACACGACCAGCTCCACGCGGGGTCAAGGCCAAGGCGATGGCATTCCCGCGCGATGTCGGCTTTGGACATATTCTGCAGGGGGGCATGGATCGTGAAAGGCCGACCTCCAACACCCTGTTTCGTGCCGAGCCGCGCCGTTTCGGCAAAGCTGGCGATGAATTCCGGGCGGCAATCGGGATAGCCGGAATAATCCAAGGCATTGACGCCGATGAAGATGTCGCGCGAATTCGACGTTTCCGCAAACGCCGTGGTCAGCGCGAGAAAAACGAGATTGCGCGCGGGCACATAGGTAACCGGAATATCGTCACCTACCCCGCCCTTTGGCACGTCGATATCGTCTGTAAGCGCCGATCCGCCGAACTGCCGCAAATCGAGAGGCAGTTCCACATGGCGTTCCACCCCCAGCTTTTTCGCAATCGCCCGGGCCGACTGCAATTCCCGCACATGTCGCTGCCCGTAATCGATCGTCAGCGCATGCACCGCCATACCGCGCTCACGCGCGATGGCTGCCGTAACCATGGAATCGAGGCCGCCCGAAAGCAGGACGACGGCGGGGCCGGAACTATCGAATTCGCTCATTTTGGTCCGCTATGCCCGAACAGGCCGACCTGCAAGGGCCGGATCAGTTGCAGCGACCTGTCTGGCGCGCTTCGGCCGTGAACTGGAAAGGTTTGCCCCCGGCGATACCCTGGCTATCGATCTGCACCAGGCCGGAGGATTCCTTGCGAATATGCGTCCGGCCATATCCATCGCCGCGGCAGGTGTATTGCACGGTCACATTGCGCGCACCGTCTTCCACGACGAATCGGTTGCAGGTGCTGCCGTCGTGACGAAGCTGGATGAACTCCCGACCCGTCCGCAGGCAGACCTTGCGCACGGAACTGCCATCGCGAAAGCGGATTTCCCATCCGCCGCGATCAAGAGTGTCCAGCATGCCCAGCGATGCCTGTGCGATAGCGGGCGCAGCCAGCGCTGCGAACGAGACCAGCGAAAGAGCCATCAGGACAGCCCGTGTGCGAGCCATAGGAAATCTACCTTTCGTCTAAAGACGTGCGAGCGATTCGGTCTTGATATACCAAAATTGCGATCAGCCGTTGTACAGCATCGACACAATGGTCAGACGCGGATGTCGAACTGCTTTGAACAAAATGCACAATCCACGAGGACGATCCCGTTTTCATCGCGCATCTCCACGCGCTGATCTTCGGGGAATCTTTCCAGAACCTCGCGATAGTGTTCGACCGAACAACGGCAGCCGCGCACAATCTGTGCTCCAGGCTGGATAAGCACCTGTTCTTCTTCGTGGAACAGGCGCCACGCGATTGCTTCCAGCGACAGCTCCGGGTCGAGCAGTTCTTCGTGCCGCAGCGAACCGGCCAATATGGCCACATGTTCCCATTCGGGGTGGTCCAGCTTGGCATGCAAGCGCTCCCGCCCTTCCTCACCTTCGGGCAAGTGCTGCATGAGCAGGCCCGCTGCCTTCACGCCATCGCTGCCGGAACGCACGGCGCACCGGATCAGCGTCGGAACCTGTTCCGATTGGTAGAAGTAACGCTCGCACGCTTCCGTCAGGCTGTCGCCTTCCAGCGGGACGATACCCTGATACCTTCCCTTGCCATCGGCAAGGTCGAAGGTGATGGCTAGATACCCTTTGCCAAACAGCGAGAAAAGCGTTGGATTGGCGCCTAGTTCGGCCAGCTTTGCGGCATCGAATTCGACATAACCGCGCAATTCGCCGCCCTTGTAATCGCACACCAACAGGCTGACCGCACCCGATTCTGTCTGGGCCTGCATGGTCACCTGCGACCCGTCATTCTTGACCAGTCCCCCCATCAGCACTGCCAGCACCAGCGCTTCCGCAAGAAGATGAGTTATCGGCGGTGGATAATCGTGCGCAGCGAGGATTTCGTCGAGCACGTCGTCGAGCCGCACCAAGCGACCGCGCGCATGGCGTGTCGGGATGGTGAAAGCCAGCAAGCGGCCCGAATAGGTTTCGTCATTCTTGGCGGAGATAGCGTTCATCCCGGCCATATGGGGCGCAGATGATCAAATTGTTAGACCATTCGGTCCGCTGTCAGATTCGGCCGAAACACCAGAGCAGAACCGACTTTTGGGCATGTATGCGGTTTTCGGCTTCGTCGAAGACCACCGACTGCGTTCCTTCGAACACCTCCTGCGTCACCTCGTCGCCAACATGGGCAGGCAGGCAGTGCAGGAATTTGGCATCCGCCTTGGCAGCCTGCATCAGCTGTTCGGACACCTGAAACGGCGCCATAGCCGCGAGCTTGTTGTGCACGTGATCCTGGCCCATCGACACCCACGTATCGGTGACGATGATGTCCGCTCCGTCCACCGCCTCGCGGGCGTCCTGTGTCAGTGTAACCTGTGCGCCACCGCGACGCGCCATTTCCACGAATTCGCCATCCGGCTCGTAACCCGATGGGGTACCGACCCGGACATTGAATTTCATCAGCCCGGCCGCTTCCAGAATCGAATGCAGCACATTGTTGCCGTCCCCCAGCCAGGCGACTTCCAGGCCAGGCAAAGCCTTGCCATGTTCAACCATGGTCAGCAGGTCGGCAACGATCTGGCAAGGATGGGATCGATCGGTCAGGCCGTTGATTACCGGCACTGTCGCGTGTCGCGCCATCTCCACCGCTTTTTCATGATCATCGGTGCGGATCATGATGGCATCGACCATGCGGCTCAGCACACGGGCCGTGTCCGCGATACTTTCTCCCCGGCCGAGCTGGCTGGTGCCCGAATCGAGGACCAGCGCCGACCCGCCGAGCTGCCGCATCGCGATATCGAAGCTGACTCTGGTGCGGGTCGAGTTCTTTTCGAAGATCATCGCCAGGACGTGACCGGCCAGCGGCGCATCGGCGTCAGCCTGGCCTTTGGGCCAGGCCGCCCGGGCCGCCCTGCGGTCCTGCGCGTCGTTGATCATGGCGGCGATCGCGTCACCGCCTGCATCCGAAAGGTCGAGAAAGTGCCGCTTCGCCATGACTTTGTCAGCCTTCGGGATCGTAGCTTGCGGCACCGGCCGAGAGCTTTTCGAAGAATTCGTCGAACTCGGCATCACCGGCCACCAGCGGGGGCAGGACACGCAATGTGTTGTCACCGGCAGCCACTGTCAGAAGCTGATGATTGTCGCGCAGGTGCACGAAGAAGGGCCTGCTTTCGACTTTCATCTTGAGGCCGAGCATCAGCCCCTTGCCGCGAACCAATTCGAACAGCTCCGGATAATTGCCGATAAACTGTTCGAGCCGCGTGCGCAGCCTCTCGCCCTTTTCGGTCACTTCGGCGAGGAATTCGTCATTGGCCACCGCTTCCATCACCGCAGTGCCTGCGGCCATGGCGAGGGGGTTGCCGCCATAGGTCGACCCATGCGTACCGAAGCCCATGCCACGCGCCGCTTTCTCGGTTGCGAGGCAGGCGCCGAGCGGAAAGCCCCCGCCGATACCCTTGGCCGTCGCCATGATGTCCGGCTCGATGCCGTAATGTTCATAGGCATAGAGCTTGCCTGTCCGCGCGACACCGCACTGCACTTCGTCGAAGACCAGCATGAGGTCGTTTTCGTCGGCGAGCTGGCGCAGGCCACGGATGAATTCTTCGCTGCCGGGACGAATACCGCCTTCGCCCTGGATGGGTTCGACCAGGAAGCCTGCAGTCTTGTCGCTCATCAGCGATTTGGCGTGATCGAGATTATCGAATTCGGCATATTGGAAGCCAGCGAGAAGCGGCATGAAGCCCTTGTGCATCTTCTCCTGATTCGACGCGCTGATGGTGGCCATCGTGCGGCCGTGGAAGGCGTTGGTAAAGGTGATCAGCTCGGTACGGTTGGCATCGCCATCGTCGTGCTGGTGATAGGCGCGTGCTGTTTTGATTGCGCATTCGACCGCCTCTGCGCCCGAATTGGTGAAGAAGACGGTGTCGGCAAAGGTCTTGTCGACCAGACGCTGCGCCAGCGCTTCGCCCTGCGGGCTGCCATAGAGGTTTGAGACATGCATGAGCGTCTCGGCCTGCTTCTGGATCGCGCCGATCAGGCCAGGGTGGCTGTGACCGAGGAGGTTCACCGCGATGCCGCTGGCGAAATCGAGATAGCGTGTGCCATCTTCGTCGATCAGATGGCAATGTTCGCCCTTGACCGGGCGGACACCGCAACGGGGATATACGGGCATCAGCGGCGAAATCGACATAGGGCCTCCTGCTGCGCCATTTTTCTGTGATGTAGGCGCGTTTCCAACTTCAAAGACAAATGGCGGTCCCTTCAGGAACCGCCATCCGCGTGTTTGCCAGCGATCTATTGCGTTGCGCCTTGCGGGTCAAACCCCTGCAAGGCGGTTCGCTTGCTCGTCAGTCCTGTGCAGGGACGAGATTGACCGCCGAATATTTGCCGCGTCGGTCGACTTCGAGGTCGAATTCGAAGCGTTCGCCTTCGTTGATTCCGGCAAGGCCGGACCGTTCGACAGCGCTGATATGCACAAAGGCATCGGGCTGGCCATCGTCACGGGTCAGGAAGCCGAAGCCCTTCATCGAGTTGAAGAACTTCACCGTACCGGTCGCTTTTTCGCCGGTCAGTTCGCGCCGCGGAGCCGCATCACGGTCGCCGCCACGCTCGTTACGCTCGCCACCGCGCGACTGCACGGGGATAACGTCACCGACCACCTGGAGATCCTGCGCGGAAACCTTGCCGCCCCGGTCAACGAGGTTGAATTCCAGTTCCTGCCCTTCGGCCAGGCCTTCGAGACCGGCACGTTCGACAGCGCTGATGTGGACGAACACGTCCTCACCGCCGCCATCCTGCTGGATGAAACCGAAACCCTTCTGGCCGTTGAAGAACTTCACCGTGCCTTTACCAGTGCCGACGACCTGCGCGGGCATGCGGTTGAAACCGCCGCCGCCGCCGCCGCCACGGTTCCCACCGCCGAAACCGCCACCGCGATTCCCGCCGCCAAAACCGCCACGATCACCGCCGCCGAAACGGTCGTTCTGAAACGCTTCATGCGGAGCGAAATCGCCCGGGGCGCCGCCGAAATTATCGAAATTGTCTTCCCCGAAACCGTCGCGTTTGTCCCGTCCGCGGCGGCGTCCTCTGTCGTAACCCATAACTCGAACAATACCTTGTCGTGCAGCCCCAAATCAGAAGCCACCGGAACGGAGGACTGCATTCCGAACCGACGCGGGCGGGCACGAAACCCTCCCTTTAAGGAGCCATCATAGCGCGAAAGATGATCCGGCGCGAATGATTTAGCTGCAATGAGCAGCAAAGCGAAAAAATGTGACATTTTCGCATGAGGGATATTGCGCAAAAGAGCGCTTGAACGAAGCGAAAGGGGCAGGCACAGGGCAATCGATGGAATTTCTGTCCCTTTTATCCGATCCGGCAGCATGGCTGGCGCTGCTGACCCTGATCGCGCTCGAAGTCGTGCTCGGCATCGACAATTTGATCTTCATCGCCATCCTGTCGAACAAATTGCCGGAACATCAGCAGCAGAACGCCCGGCGGATCGGCCTGTCGCTGGCGTTGATCATGCGCATCGGCCTGTTGATGCTGATCGGCTGGCTGGTAACCCTGCAGACCCCGATTTTCGATCTCGGGCTGGTCGGGGCGCCAAACGAATACGGCAAGCCGAGCTTTGAAACGGCATTTTCCGGCCGCGACCTGATTCTACTCGCCGGTGGTCTGTTTCTGTTGTGGAAGGCGACCAAGGAAATCCACCATGCGATGGAGCCGGAAGACAATTCGGGCGACCTGCTGGATAAAACGCCGGGGGTGGGCGATGCAGCCAGGGCCACCTTCGGTACGGTGATTGCCCAGATCGTCGCCATCGATATCGTCTTTTCGGTCGATTCGATTCTTACCGCAGTGGGAATGACCGACGAGATTCCCATCATGGTGGCGGCCGTGGTCATCACCGTGGGCATCATGATGGTAGCGGCCGATCCACTGGCCAGGTTCATCGAGAAGAACCCCACGCTGGTCATGCTGGCACTGGCCTTCCTGGTCATGATCGGCCTGGTACTGATCGCCGATGGTTTCGGCTTCCATGTGCCGAAGGGCTATATCTACGCCGCGATGGGATTCTCGGTCGGCGTGGAAATTCTCAATATCGTCCAGCGCCAGCGCCGGGCGGCCAAGATGATCGATTCCAAGGAAATTACCTCATGAGTGAATTTCGCAAGCTGTCCGACACTTTCTATGCCAGCCCGCAAATAACGCCGCAGGAAATTTCCGAAGCGGCAGCGATGGGCATGGTGCTGGTAGTCAACAATCGCCCCGATGGCGAAGCCGCCGACCAGCCGGACAGCGCAGCAATCGAAGCCGCGGCTCGCGCGGCCGGAATGGATTATCTGGCCATTCCGATCGGCAGCGCCGGGTTCAGCGAACCTCAGGTCCAGAAATTGCAGGACGCCCTGGCTGCAGCGCAGGGAACGGTACTCGGGTTCTGCCGCTCCGGCACACGTTCCACCCTGCTCTGGTCGCTTGCGCGCGCCCGTGCCGGCGAAGACCCGGATGCAATCAGCGAGGCCGCAGCGGCGGCGGGTTACGACGTCAGCCCGGTTCGCCCCGCGATGGACATGTTCGCCGTCCGTGCACGCGGCTGATCACTTGCGATAATCGAGCGGCGGGGCACGATCGCCCAACAGCGATTCGTATACGTAATCCTCGCCCCGTGCCGCGACGAATTCGGCCTTGGCCGTCTCACGCAGCTGCGGGTTGGTGTAGAGTTCGACTGCCGCCAGCACCATTGCCTTGGCCGCATGCTGTGTGCCCTTGGTGCCATAGCTGTGCCCGCTGGCAGCCACCGCCTGCCAGCTATGCGCGCTCGTTCCCGGAACCCACGTCGCCGTGCGCACGCTGACGGTCGGCACTGCGCGGCTGACATCCCCGACATCGGTCGATCCGTAGCCAGTAAGAACACCGTACTCCTCAACCCCGGCCGCCTGCGCCAGTTCGGGCGCATCCTCGCCCAGACTTTCCCGGATCGTGCCGGCCCAGGCGAGTTCTTCAGCAGAATATTCGATCGGTTCGAGCTGGCGCAGCTTGGCGTCCATCATCCGCTGTAGCGATTCGAGCGGAAGGGTCGGATTGTTGCCGTGAATGATTTCCCAGTCGACTTCGGTCCCGGTCCCCATCGCAGCCCCCTTGGCCGCCGCTTCGAGCCTTGGCCACAGAGCCCGTACTTCATCCGCATCCGAATGCCGCACATAATAAAACACCTCGGCAAAATCGGGGACGACGTTGGGTGCCTTGCCGCCATCGGTGATGACATAGTGGATGCGCGTATCCATCGTCGTATGTTCGCGCATCATATTGACCATCATGTTCATTGCCTCGACCCCGTCGAGCGCACTTCTTCCCCGCTCCGGCGCACCTGCGGCATGGGCAGAGATACCGCGAAACCGGAATTTGCCGGAACGATTTGCAAGGCTCTTTCGGGACGCGGCAGAATTACGATCCGCCGGATGCCAGTCGATCACGAAATCGGCATCGTCGAACAGTCCGGCGCGCGCCATATAGACTTTGCCCGAGCCGCCCTCCTCTGCCGGAGTGCCGTATAACCGCACGCGTCCGGGGGTTCCGGTTGCCTCCAGCCAGTTGCGGATGGCAATCGCGGCGCTGAGCGATCCCGCTCCGAACAGATTGTGCCCGCAGGCATGGCCCGCATGCTTGTCCGTCATCGGATCACGCGTCGGCTGTGCGGACTGGGTTATTCCCGGCAAGGCGTCGAATTCCGCCAGCAGGCCAATCACGGGCCCACTATCGCCCCATTCAGCAACGAAGGCAGTCGGAATATCCGCTACGCCCGGACGGATGGTGAAGCCCTCCTTCTCCAGCTCGTCGATCAGTAATCCGCTAGAGCGCGTCTCGAGATAGCCGAGCTCGGCAAACTGCCAGATCTGCTGCGCCACACGTTCGGTCCGGCTTTCCTCCGCCTCGACCTTGGCGATGGGGTCAATGGTCTGCGCGACGGCAGGTGTCGCAGCCAGCGCGGCTCCGGCGGCGAGAATGGCGATGAATCTCATAACTTTCTCCCTGTTGCCTCCCTGCTTGCCGCAAAGCGCAGCCCATGCCAACGTCTGCCGTATGGAAGTGCCACCGGCCCTGCTCCAGTTTCTCGCTTCGCTGGCGGCGATCTTTGCGCTCGCAGGTGTTGCCGTGTGGCTGAAGCTGGGCCCGTCACCGCGCCTTGCCGATGAAGCCGCCGCCCGCATCGCCGCCGAAGAGGCGGTCAGCGGCTTTGACGCGGTTGCCATCGGGCTGGACAGTGAAGGCGCGGCCGCCCTGCTGCGTGATCCTGCCGGTCGCGTGCTCTTGCTGCGCCCGCATGGCGTGCATTTTGCGGGCCGCATCCTGTCATCGGCCGCGCGCGTCCACCGCGACGGCGAGACAATCACCATCGATACGGCGGAAAAGCGTTATGGCTCGGCGCGGCTGACACTGGACGATCCAGCAGCTTGGGTTGCAGCCATAGAGGCGCTAAAAGGCTGACGGTCATGCCCGATTTCTCGCCCACCGAACTGGCAGTTCCCGGCTTCGTCGCTCTCGTGCTGATGGAGATGGTCTGGGCATGGCGCAAACGGCCCGCAGCTTACGAACCGAAGGATACGCTCACCAGCCTCGCCTTCGGTCTCGGCAGCACTATCGCAGGGCTGCTGTCGGGCGGTATCTTCCTCGCGCTGTTTTTATGGCTTTGGCAGTTCCGCCTGTTCGACGTGCCGTGGACATGGTGGGCATTTGCCCTGTGCTTCGTGCTGGATGACCTCAAATATTATTGGGTCCATCGCTTCGGCCACCGGGTGCGCTGGTTCTGGGCAAGCCATGTAAACCACCATTCGAGCCAGCATTACAATCTGTCCACCGCCCTGCGGCAGAGCTGGACGGGCTTTCTGACGCTGGGGTTCGCTTTCGCCCTGCCGCTCGTCCTGCTCGGCTTTCATCCGGCGATGATCGCCATCTGCGCAGGCTTCAATCTGATCTATCAGTTCTGGATCCACACCGAAGCGATCGATCGGATGCCGCGCTGGTTCGAAGCAGTGATGAATACGCCGAGCCATCACCGCGTCCACCACGCCACCAATCCGCGCTATCTCGACCGCAATTATGCCGGGGTCTTCATCGTCTGGGACCGGATGTTCGGCACGTTCGAGCCAGAAGCTGAGGGCGAAAAGATCCGCTACGGCATCGTCAGGCAACTCGGCAGCTTCAATCTTTTGTGGGCGGTGTTCCACGAATGGATCGGTATCGCGCAGGACATGTGGCGCGCACCCTGGAAGCACAAGCTGTCCTATCTGCTGCGCGAACCTGGCTGGACCCATGACGGCAGCCGCGAAACGTCCGACCAGATCAGGGCCCGCTGGCTGGAAGGGCAGGCAGCTCAGGAAAAATCCGTTTCATCGGAAAACTCGATTGCGAGCGAGGCGAAGCCTGCTTAACCTCTCTGTCAGAGGAGAGGATACCCCATGGACGAATTCGATGTCATCGTAATCGGCGGCGGCAGCGGCGGCAGCGCCGTGGCCGGCAGGCTGGCAGAAACGGGCAAGAGCGTGTGCCTGCTGGAAGTAGGCGGCAGAAACAACGGCACGCTGGTACGTACGCCGGGCTTTATGCCGTTCCTTCGCGATGCGCAGAACTATCGCTTCGAAACCGTGCCGCAAAAAGGGCTCAACGGGCGGATCGGCTATCAGCCGCGCGGCCGGGGTCTGGGCGGATCGTCGGCCATCAACGCGATGATCTATATCCGCGGCAATCGCTGGGATTACGACAATTGGGCCGCGCTGGGCTGTTCCGGTTGGGGCTATGACGACGTGCTGCCCTATTTCAAGCGCGCGGAACATAACGTGCGCGGCGCCGATGAATTCCACGGCGCGACCGGCCCCCTGTGGGTTAGCGACCAGAAATGGGCCAATCCGGGAAGCCTCGCCTTTGTGGAGGCCGCAGCGGAACTGCAATTGCCGCGCAACGCCGATTTCAACGACGATACACAGGATGGTTTCGGTCTTTATCAGGTCACGCAGAAAGATGGGGAACGCTGGTCTGCCGCGCGCGCCTATGTCGAGCCGCTGCGCGGTTCCCGTAATCTCGATGTCCGGATTGGCGTAAACGTCCAGAAGATCGACATCGAAGACGGTCGCGCAACCGGTGTTACCTATACGGTTGGCACGAAGGAACGGACCGTAAAGGCACGCGGCGCGGTGGTGCTGTCTGCCGGGGCCTTCAATTCGCCGCAGTTACTGATGCTGTCGGGGATCGGCCCGGCGACGCATCTGCGCCAACACGGCATCGATGTCGTGCTCGACAAGCCGGCCGTGGGCAGCGACCTGCAGGACCATGTCGACTATGTATCCAGCTGGCAGACCGAAAGCCGGGATTTCATCGGCGACAGTCTGGCCGGTACTGTCCGGATGGCCAAGGCCATAATCGAACACCGCCGCAAGCGGACCGGCATCATGACTACGCCCTATGCCGAGGCGGGCGGATTCTGGAAGGTCATGCCCGATGCACCCGCCCCTGACGTGCAGTGGCACTTCGTCCCGGCAATGCTGGAAGACCATGGGCGCATCAAGGTGAAGGGGCACGGCTTCTCGCTGCACGCCTGTGTCTTGCGGCCCGAAAGCCGCGGGACCGTTCGCCTTGCCGGGCGCGATGCGCAGCTAGCCCCGCTGATCGATCCCAATTTCCTCGACGACGATCGCGACATGGCGATTCTGCGCGAAGGCGTGCGGCTGTCCCACCGGATCGTCGCCTCGCCAAGCCTGGCGCACTATGAACCCAGGGACCGTTACCCCATCGATCTGGACGATGATGCCCAGCTCGACGAACTGATCCGCAACCGGGCCGACACGGTCTATCACCCGGTCGGCACCTGCCGCATGGGCGCAGACGAGGATGCGGTGGTCGACCCGACGTTGAAGGTGCGCGGGGTGGATGGGCTTTATGTGGCCGATGCCAGCATCATGCCGCGCCTGGTGAGTGGAAACACCAATGCGCCAAGCATCATGATCGGCGAACGATGCGCGGATTTCGTGAAGGATGCGCTGGCCGCCTGAACGCCGCAAGCCGCTTCCAACGCAGCCCTGGGCGGCATGCCGACATAACACAAAAAAGGGGCCGGAGAACAAATCTCCGGCCCGATCGAGTCGGTGTTCGCAGGAGGAACACGATTAGACGGGGGCACCCGAGGAAAGGAGAGAGTAGGCGCCCCCGCCAAGCTTCAAATTCAGTTGTAGGCACGTTCCCCATGTTCGCCGATGTCGAGGCCATCGCTTTCGACTTCGGGGGTGACGCGCAGGCCGGTGATGACCTTGGTGACAAGCATGGCGATGATGGTTCCGACCGTGGCCCATGCGATGGCCACAACCACCGCGATGATCTGGGTCGTGACCTGGGCACCCATGGCGTATTCCGCTGCATCGCCGGGTCCGCCGAGCGCTGGCGAATAGACGATGCCCGTTCCGACAGCCCCGACGATTCCGGCAATTCCGTGAATGCCGAAGACATCGAGCGCGTCGTCATAGCCCAGCTTGGGCTTGAGTTTGGCGACTGCGAAGTAGGCGATGATGGACGCAACGATACCGAGGACCAGCGCACCGAACGGACCGCTGTTGCCCGCCGCCGGAGTGACCGCGACCAGACCCGCAATGATGCCCGAAGCGAAGCCTAGCGCCGATCCTTTATGCCCGGCAAACCGTTCCATCAGCATCCAGGCGAGGGCACCGGCCGCTGTGGCGACGAAGGTGTTGATCATGGCGAGACCGGCGGTCCCATCGGCTTCGAGTTCCGAACCGGCGTTGAAGCCGAACCAGCCCACCCACAGCAGGCCCGCGCCGACCAGCGTCAGCGTCAGGCTGTGCGGCGGCATCGGTTCTGCCGGATAGCCTTTGCGCTTGCCGAGGAACATGGCGAGCACCAGTG
Source organism: Pseudomonadota bacterium (assembly GCA_023394965.1). Lineage (GTDB taxonomy): Bacteria > Pseudomonadota > Alphaproteobacteria > Sphingomonadales > Sphingomonadaceae > Qipengyuania. Next base: position 170,038 of record JAEWZX010000042.1, read on the forward strand.
CGGAAACGCCTGCGTTGATATGCACCACCGTGCCACCGGCAAAGTCCAGCGCGCCCATGTCGAACAGCAGACCGCCTTCGGCCCACACCATATGTGCGATCGGGAAATAGACGATCGTCAGCCAGATGGCGGTAAACAGCATGGCCGCCGAAAACTTGAGCCGTTCGACCGTCGCGCCCAGCACCAGCGCAGCGGTGATCGCGGCGAAGGTCATCTGGAAGCTGACGAAGACATATTCGCTGATGACTTCATCGCTGAAGGTTGCGGCGGTGCTGTCGGTAGTGACCTGGCTCAGGAACAGATTGCCCCAGCTGAAGAAGGCATTCCCTTCCGGCCCGAAGGCGGTCGAATATCCCCACATCACCCAGATCAGCATGGCAAGACAGGCTGCGCCGCCAACTTGGGTGATGGTGGAAAGCATGTTCTTGGACCGGGTCAGGCCGCCATAGAACAGGGCCAGGCCCGGCAGGATCATCAGCAGCACCAGGATCGTGGCGGTCATCATCCAGGCGTTGTTGCCCGGATTGGGCACAGCCGCGGCGGCTTCCTGGGCGAAAGCCGCTGCGGGTGCGAGCAGCGCGAGGCCGGTGGCGGCGCTGCGAGAAAGAGTTCGAAACATCATGGGTCCCATCCTGTCCGTCAAAGCGCTGTGTCGCCGGTTTCACCGGTGCGAATGCGCGTGGCGCTGGCGAGGTCGAAAACGAAGATCTTGCCGTCGCCGATGGCTTCGGTGCTGGCAGTCTGCTGAATCGTTTCGACGACTTGCGGGGCGAGGTCGTCGCTCGCGGCGATTTCGAGCTTCACCTTGGGCAGCATGTTGGTGGAATATTCCGCGCCGCGGTAAATTTCGGTCTGCCCCTTCTGGCGGCCGAATCCCTTGACTTCGGTAACGGTCATTCCGGCCACTCCGATGTCCGCCAAAGCCTCACGGACCTCGTCGAGCTTGAATGGCTTGATGACGGCGATGATGAATTTCACGCGCTCACCCCCTCTGTGATCCGCCGGCCCAAGCACCGGCAAGACACAGTCAGCAAACTGCGTGCCAAACAGGATTTATGCAGGATTCACAGGATGAGCGGCAGGTAGATCGCGATCATCTGCCCAATATTTGGGCGCATGCCTATTATTTGTTCAGCTTAAGCGCTGCTGTGATCGGCAAATGGTCCGAGGCCACCGATGACAGGGCAGTGTGGTGGACGTCCGACGAAATCACGTCCCAATGAGTGCTGGCGACAATCCGGTCGAGTGTCGCGACGGGCTGGCTGCTGGGATAGCTGCGGCCCGGGGTGACGATATGCCACCCTTGCGAAAACTCGCGCATGGCGCCGGTCTGGCGGCCCCACTGATTGAAATCCCCCATGATCACCGTCGGCAGGTCGCGGTCGCAGGCGCTGCAGAACCCCAGCAGGGACCGGATCTGATCGCGGCGACGCAGGCCGGACAGGTCGAGATGGGTGCCGATTACCCGCAGACTATGCCCTTCGACCACGATTTCCCCGCAGGCCGCGCCGCGTGGCTCCAGAGTCGGCAGGTCCAGCGCCTCACCAGCGACCACATCGATATTGCGCCGGACCAGAAGCGCATTGCCGTGCCAGCCTATGCTGCGCGGCCGCCGGGCGACTTCGACCACGCGCCAGCGCGTATCGTCTATCTCCGCCCGCGGCAGCACGCTGGCGCGCTCACCGATGCGCCGGTCCGCTTCCTGCAAGGCAATGATGTCGGCGTCGATTTCGTTCAGCACCGACAGGATGCGTTCGGGGTCGCGCTTGCGGTCCCGCCCGACACCCTTGTGAATATTGTAGCTGGCGAAAGTGAGCTGCAAACCCTTGCTACTCGCCTGCAATAAAGCGGTCTGTGGGGCGCACCGGCAGCCCGTCGATGCTGGTCACGCGGCCCTGGCGCTTGGCCACCCACTTCTCCGGATCGGAATTGCGGTGATATTTGACCAGCGTGTCGCGCTCGCGCTCGAAATCCATGAAGGGCACGCCCCAGCCGCAGGAGGTCTGCACCGTCTCGACCGCGATGTCGAAGATCTGCCGCGTACCCGGCAGCAGGTCGAAATGCGCAGAGATTTCTTCCCAGCCATCGTCCTGCGGGAGGACAGGCCTGCCGGTGCCGTAGATTCTCAGGATCAGCGCGGGCTGTTCGAAGTTGCACACCATTATCGTGATGCGCCCGTCGGCCAGCAGGTGCGCATGGGTTTCGTTGCCCGAACCCGCCAGGTCGAGATAGGCCACGCGGGTGGGGCCGAGCACGCGGAAGGCATCGTAGCCCTTGGGGCTGAGGTTGATGCGCCCCTGCGCGCTCGCCGTGGCGACGAAGAACACCGGCTGCTTCGCCAGCATGGCGACATGATCGTCCTCCAGCCGGTCGAAGAAATCCGCCATCAGAGGAACTCGCGAATCGTGGTCATGAAGCGGTCGAACTGGTCGTGGTGCAGCCAGTGTCCGGCATTTTCGAATTCGATTACCCTGGCATTGCCGAAATGTTCCAGGCGTCCGTCGCCTTCGGGATTGGATGCCCAGCTATCCGCACCATAAAGCAGCAGCGTGGGCGCGGTGATCGCCGCCCAGGTCTGGTGCTGGAATTCGTCCGCCACATCTTCCACCGCCCAGACGTTCAGATGCGGATCGAACTTCCAGCTATAGGTGCCGTCTTCGTTCTTGTTCACGCCGTGCAGCGTCAGGTGGCGCGCCTGATCTTCGGTGAGGAATTTGTTCTCCTCGATCATCCGGCGATAGGCTGCTTCGATACTTTCATATTTGCGCGGGATACGGCCCGATGCCGCGCGTTTCTTGCCGATCCATTCGGCCATCCGTTCAGGATAAGGCGTTTCGCGCTGTTCGGCCTGCCGCGCAGGGCTTGGCCCGAGACCTTCGATGGCCACGATCTTGCGGACCATGTTAGGGAACGTCCCGGCATAGCGCAGCGCGACATTCCCCCCCATCGAATGGCTGATGATCGTCACCGGCCCGCGATCCAGCTGGTGGATGAACTGGGCGAGGTCGTAGATCATGTCGTTGGCCATGTAATTGCCATCACTGACCCAGTCGGAATCGCCATGGCCGCGGTGATCGAAGGCCGTGACGTGCCAGTCCTTGCACAGTTCTTCCGCCACCCAGTCCCAACTGCGCGCATGGTCGCGCCCGCCATGCACCAGCACCAGCGGCGGTGCGTCGCAATTGCCCCAATCGACATAATTGAGGCGCAGGCGCTGCGAAATGAAGGTCTGTGAAGTCGGTCCGGCGTGTAGCGTCATGCTGTGGCTTTGCCGCGAAGGTGCGCGCTGCGCAACCTCAACGCTCCTTCGTGGCGGAGAAGGTGAGGTCCGGGTTCTTTTCCTGCTGATAGTTCACGTCCCACGGGCTCTTGGCCATGAAGACCAGATCCCCGTCGCGATCCTTGGCGAGGTTGGACAGGTTGAACTTCTCGAATTCGTTCAGCGCCTTTTCTTCCCCCCTGATCCAGCGGGCAGTGGCGAAAGGCGATGCTTCCAGCCGCGCTTCCACCTTGTATTCGGCCGACAGGCGGCTGATCAGCACGTCGAGCTGGAGCTGGCCGACCACGCCGACGATCCACTGCCCGCCCAGTTCGGGATAGAAGACCTGGATCACCCCTTCTTCGGACAGATCGTCGAGCGCCTTGCGCAACTGCTTGGTCTTGGTCGGATCGACCAGCGCCACACGGCGCAGGATTTCGGGCGCGAAATTAGGCAGGCCGGTAAAGCGGATCGCGTTCTTTTCGCTCAGCGTATCGCCCACGCGCAGCGTCCCGTGGTTGGGGATGCCGATGATGTCGCCCGGTTCGGCAGTGTCGGCCACTTCGCGGTCCTGCGCGAAGAACAGGATCGGCGAATGGATCGCCACCGGCTTGCCGAGCCCCGACGGGGTCAGCTTCATGCCGCGTTTGAACGTGCCCGACACCTGCCGCATGAAAGCGATCCGGTCGCGGTGGTTGGGGTCCATATTGGCCTGCACCTTGAAGATGAAGCCGGTCACTTCGTCGCGGTCCGGGCTGATCTGTTCCTCACCGGCAGGCTGCGGGCGCGGCGGCGGGGCATATTTCGCAATTGCCTCGATCAGCTCGGTCACGCCGAAATTCTTCAGCGCCGATCCGAAATAGACCGGCGTGAGGTCCCCATTGCGATAGGCTTCCAGATCGAATTCGGGATAGCCGATCTGCGCCAGTTCGATGTTCTCGGCAAAGCGTTCGGGGATTTCGGCATCGCAGTCGCGCTTGCCCCTGAATTCCTTGCTCGGTCCTTCGGGCCGCGCGATGCAGCCGGTTTCGAAATCGAGCACGCCTTCGAACTCGCCGCCCATCCCCACCGGATAGGCCTGCGGGCTGACGTCCAGCGCCAGCATGTCGGCGATCTCGTCCAGCAGTTCGAACACCGGCCGCCCTTCACGGTCGACCTTGTTGACGAAGGTGATGATCGGCACGCTGCGCAGGCGGCACACCTCGAACAGCTTGCGCGTCTGCGGTTCGATCCCCTTGGCCGCGTCGATCACCATGATCGCCGAATCGACTGCGGTCAGCGTGCGATAGGTGTCTTCGGAAAAATCCTCGTGCCCCGGCGTGTCGAGCAGGTTGAAGGTGATCCCCTCACGCTCGAACGTCATGACCGAACTGGTCACCGAAATGCCGCGCTGCTGTTCGATCTTCATCCAGTCCGACCGCGCCCGCCGCGCCTGCCCCCGCGCCTTGACCTCTCCGGCCAGATGGATCGCGCCGCCGGTCAGCAACAGCTTCTCGGTGAGCGTGGTCTTACCCGCGTCGGGGTGGGAAATGATGGCGAAGGTACGGCGATTGGAAGTCATTGTATGTCTCTGCTGTCGTCATCCCCGCACAGGCGGGGTCCAGGGGCGGGCAAGCGCGGGGGCAAGGGGGATTCCCGCCTTCGCGGGACCGACGCGTCCGCTAATTCTCCCTCGCCACGCGGAACCCTGCGAAACCCTGGTTCACCGGCATCGGTTCCAGCCGGTTGATGTTGAGATGCGGCGGCAGTTCGGCGACCCATTTGATCATGTCGGCAATATCGTGCCCGGTCATCGGGTTGGCGCCGCGATAGAGATCGTCGCTCGCTTCCTGGCTGCCGGTGCGCACCAGCGTGAATTCGGTTTCGACCATGCCCGGTTCGATACTGGTCACGCGCACGCCGGTGCCGTGCAGATCCGCGCGCAGCGCCAGGGTGAAATGGTTCGTAAACGCCTTGCTGCCCGCATAGACATTGCCGCCCGGATAGATGTAATTGCCCGCCACCGAACCGATGGCGATGATTGCGCCCCTGCGTTCGATCAGCACCGGTAACAGCAGCCTAGTCAGCACCACCATCGCCGTCACATTGGTGTCGATCATGGTCTGCCAGTCGGCCAGATTCGCCTCCTGCGCGGGCGACAGGCCCTGCGCCAGCCCGGCATTGTTGACCAGCAGGTCGATCCCGGCAAAATCTTCCGGCAGGGCGGCAATCGCCGCATCCATCGCCTCTGCATCGCGCACGTCGAAACAGGCGGCGTGGACCTTGTCCGCCCCCAGTTCCGCAACCAGCGCATCCAGCCGTTCCTGCCGCCGCCCGGTGGCGATGCAGCGCCAGCCGCTCGCCACCAGCGTGCGGACGGTGGCTTCGCCGATCCCGGCGGTGGCACCGGTTACGAATGCGGTACGGGTCTGTGTCATCTTCTAACTCCTGTAGCGGCGGCCAGCAGCGCCTCGGCCCGCCATTGCGGATCGCGGAAGGCACGCGCCTGCCAGTCCGGCAGCAGCCGGTCGATTACCAGCATCAGCGCCAGCCCTTCGTCCTGCGACCACTGGCTACCGTCGCGGCGCACTTCCCGCAGCGCCGTTTCCGCGTCCAGCGATCCGCCGCGCGCGCTTAGATAATGACGATAGGCAAGCCATTGGCCCATGCCTTCCATCGTCAGGAAAATATCGTCGAAGGCGGTATAGAACCGCCGCCTGCCGGTAAAGAACCGCGCCCGCCGGTCGCGCATCGCCGCCAGCGCTTCGCGCCCGATACGGCGCGCTTCCGCATCGCTGGGCGCGGCGGCGGCGGCAAACAGCAGATCGCGTTCGCGCTCGTAGGCCGCGCGATAGGCGGCACTGTTGCCGAAACGGTTCTGCACCATGTCGTCGTTGAGGTCGCGTTCCGAAATGCCGTTGGCGCGCGCCAGCCGGTCCAGCAGCGGCCCGGCCAGGCCGCCCTGCCGGGTGTGCATGATCTCATGCAGCAGAACCCCGTCCATCAGCCCTTCCACGCCAAGGCCGCTCTGCACACCCGCCGCGCGCCACACGCTGGGCAGGCTCATCACGAAATAATCGGTCGCACTGCCGGTCGCAAAGGCTACCGGACCCAGCGGCACGTCGCGCCCGCCGGGCAGGCGCGGGCGGCCCTGATGCGGCGTACCGGTCAGACGGTCGAATTGCCCGCCCGGCATGATGTAAAGGCAGCGATCATCCAGCGTGACCACATCGGGCAGCGGGTCCGGATCGATGCCGAGATCGCGCGGCGCCGATACGCGCCAGTCCGCCAGCGCCCCTTCCAGCCACGCGCGGTCGCCCCTTGCCATCACACAATCGCCGTCCCTTGCGGATGCGGCGGTGCAGGCTGTCGCCAGCAGCAGGCCCAGGGCAAGGATCGGGCCGCGCGGCAGCTTCATCCACGCAGCTCCGCGCCCTGTTTGGCGGCAGCGGCCACGACCTTGTCCGAAATCGCCTTGATTTCGGCATCGGTGAAGCTCTTGTCGCCCGGCTGCAGCGTGATCTCCACGGCAACCGATTTGCTGCCTTCCGGCACGCCCTGCCCGGCGAACACATCGAACACGCGGGCCGCGGTAATCGCCTGCTTGTCCGCACCCTTTACGGCGCGCACCAGATCGGCAGCGGCCAGATCGGCAGGCACCAGGAAAGCGAAATCGCGCGTGATCGCCTGCAAGGCGGGCGGTGCATAGGCGGCGCGGGCGAATGTGCCGCCGCCCTTCTTCGCCGGCAGCGCATCGAGATAGATTTCGACCGCCATCACCGGCCCATCGACATCGAAGGCTTTCAGCGTTCTGGGATGCAGCGCACCGAAACGGGCCAGCACGTTCTTGGGGCCAAGCCGCAATGTGGCGGACTGGCCCGGATGGAACTGGTCCCCGGCATCGCCCATCACCATCAGATTGCCCGTTGGCGCACCGACCGCTTCCAGCAGGGCCATGGCTTCGGCCTTGGCATCATAGGCATCGAACGGCACGGACTTGCCCGTGCTCCAGTCGCGCGCGGTCTTTTCGCCCGCCAGCACCAGGCCCAGCGTCGGCTTTTCATCGCTCGCGCCGTCTTTCCCGACAAAATAGCGCCGCCCGATTTCGAACAGGCGCGCGCCCGCAGCGCCGCGATCGGCATTGCGCTTGGCCGCCGACAGCAGGCCGGGGATGAGCGAGGGGCGCATGGCCTTCATATCCTCGCTGATCGGGTTATCCAGCACCCACAGCCGGGCCCCGTCGGCGAAATATTCGGCATCGGCGGTCGGCAGGAAAGACCAGGTCACCGCTTCGTTCAGCCCGCGCGCGGCAGCCGCGCGGCGCAGCTTGCGTTCGACCTGCTGCAAGGGCGATGCGGTCGGCCGGGCCACGCCTTCGACACGCGGCAGCGCCACGCTTGCCACCTTGTCCAGCCCGTAAATGCGGACCACTTCCTCGACCAGATCGGCGGGGCCTTCGATGTCGTGGCGGCGCAGCGGGCAGGTAACCTGCCAGTCTTCGGCCACCGCGAAATCCAGCGCTTCCAGAATGGCGCGCTGCTCGTCTTCCGGCACATCCACCCCGCCCAGACGCGCTGTCAGGCCGGGATCGAACGGGACCACCATCGGGTTGGACGGGGCCGCGCCTGCACGCACTACCTGCGTCGGCGTACCGCCACAGCTCTGCACGATCAGATCGGTCAGCAGGGCCAGCCCATCGTCCAGGAAAGCCGGATCGACACCGCGTTCGAACCGCGTGCGCGCATCCGATGCCAGACCCAGCTTGCGCCCGGTCACGCCGATCCGCGTGGGATCGAAATAGGCGATTTCCAGCAGCACATCCGTGGTGCCTTCACCGGCACCAGAATGCTCGCCGCCCATGATCCCGGCGATATCGTGCACGCCGGCATCGTCGGCGATCACGGTCATCGTGTCGTCGAGCGTATAGGTCTTCTCGTTCAGCGCCTCGACCGTTTCGCCATTGGCGGCGCGCCGCGCGCTCACGGCTCCGCTCAACCGGGCAAGGTCATAGACATGGGCCGGACGGCCGGTCGCCAGCATCAGATAATTGGTGCAGTCCACCAGCGCGCTGATCGGGCGCTGGCCCGCCGCCTTGAGGCGGCGCTGCATCCAGTCGGGCGATGCGCCATTGGTCACGCCCTTGATGACGCGTCCGTAAAATGCGGGGCAGCCTTCGGGATCGTCGATGCGGATTTCGGTCGGGCATGCGCCCTCGCCTGCAATGGCAGGAATTTCCGGCGTCTTCAGCGTGCCGATCCCGGCTGCGGCCAGATCGCGGGCAAGGCCCAGCACGCCCATGCAATCGGGCCGGTTCGGCGTGATCGCCACATCGAAGACCGGCGATGCGGCGCTATATTCGGCAAAGCTGGTGCCGGTCGGTGCATCGTCGGGCAGTTCGATGATGCCGTCATGCTCGTCGCCCAGTTCCAGCTCGCGCACCGAACACATCATGCCGTTGCTTTCGACCCCGCGAATCGCGCTCTTGCGCAATTCCATGCCATTGGCCGGAACCACCGCGCCCGGCAGGCCCAGCACGCCCTTCATCCCGGCGCGCGCATTGGGGGCACCGCAGACCACCTGCAGCGGATCGCCTTCGCCCGTATCGACACTCAGCACCTGCAGCTTGTCGGCATCGGGGTGCGGCCCCGCCGTCAGCACATGGGCGACGCGGAAACCGGCCAGCCTGTCCGCCGGATCCTCGATCCCCTCGACCTCGTGGCCGATGCGGTTGAGCGCGGCGGCAATGTCGGCGACCGAGGCATCGGTGTCGAGATAGGCTTTCAGCCATTCGAGCGAGAACTTCATGCCTTCGCTCCTACGCCTGCGGAAAGGGTCGGCTGATCGAAGGGCGAAAAGCCGTAATGATCCAGCCAGCGCTGATCGCCGTCGAAGAAGGCCCGCAAATCGTCCATCCCGTATTTGAGCATGGCGAGCCGGTCGACGCCGAGCCCCCATGCGAAACCCTGCCATTCATCCGGGTCGAGCCCGGCAGATTCGATAACCCGGCGATTGACCATGCCGCTGCCCAGCAGTTCCATCCAGCCGTGCCCCGGCGCATCGCCATCGCCGCCCAGCACCTTGCGGCCATTCACATCTTCCCAGCCGACATCGACTTCGACCGATGGTTCGGTGAAAGGGAAATAGCTGGGGCGCAGGCGCAGCACGATATCCTCGCGCTCGAAAAACGCCTTGAGAAACGTCTCCAGCGTCCATTTGAGATGGCCCAGATGAATGCCCTTGTCGATCACCAGCCCTTCGACCTGATGGAACATCGGCGTGTGGGTGGCATCGCTGTCGCTGCGATAGACGCGGCCGGGTGCGATGATGCGGATCGGCGCGCCGCGTTCGACCAGCGAGCGGATCTGCACCGGCGAGGTATGCGTGCGCAGCAGCATGCGGGTGTTAGACGCCTTGTCGAGCGGGGTATCGGCCCCATCGAGCGGGTGATTGACAAGTGTGTCAGGGAAGTAAAACGTATCGTGCATGGCGCGGGCGGGGTGCGTCTCGGCCATGTTGAGCGCGGTGAAATTGTGCCAGTCGTCCTCGATTTCCGGCCCTGTGGCGACGGAAAAGCCAAGATCTGCAAAGATTTCCGCCAGCTCATCCATCACCTGGCTCACCGGGTGGACGGACCCCCGGGGCGTTTCCGGCGCGGGCAGCGTCAGGTCCAGGCTCTCGCTCGCCAGACGCGCCTCGAGCTCTGCGTTTTCAAGCACTTGCTTGCGTGCGGCAAGGGCATCGGCGGTGTCGCTGCGCAGGGCATTCAGGATCGGCCCCTGCACCTGCCGCTCCTCCGGCGACATCTTGCCCAGCGTTTTCATGAGGCCCGAAATCGACCCCTGCTTGCCCAGGAATTCTATCCGCAAAGCCTCCAGCGCGGCAGCATCAGGGGCATTTTCGATCCGCGTCAGCGCATCGGTCTTGAGTTGGTCGAGGTCGGTCATCGGATCCGCTTGAAACTGTAGGAATTGTCTCTGCGCTGCCCCTAGCGCCATGTGCACAAATGCTAAAGCCCAGTTTCCGATTCAGCCGCGCGGGTCGGATGGCGGCGCACAAGAAGCGGGCCGGTGCAGCACCTGCATCGCTTCACCCGCAACAGCCGCCCGCGCATGCGCCGCCGCCGCCAGGACAGGATGTGGAAGCCGGGCATATTCGCTCGGGCCCATAGTCATGAACCGCTTGAAATCTCTCACGAAATGCGCCTGATCGTGATAATGCGTGTCGAGCGTGTCGATCCATTTGAGCGAGGGGTCGAGCATGAATCTGGCGAGGCTGCGGACAAACCGCTGCCGCCGCAGCAACAGCTGCGGGCTGAACCCGAATACGCGGCGGCTGAACCGTTCCATGGTGCGCATGCTCATGCCCAAGACCTGCGAAAGTTCGGCAACGCTGCGAATGTCCGGATCGACCAGCGCCTCCTGCGCCCGCAATATCCGCGCATCCTGTGCAGACGGTGCCACAAACAGCGCTGCAAGCCCCTGAAGCAACGCATCTTTTTCAGCCTCCACAGCGCCCGGACCGCTGAAAATGCAGTCACATAGCGGCCCCAGCCGTGACAGCGCCGGATCTGCCTCGACATCCACGAGCCTGTCGGCATAATCGCTTGCTGCGGCAGCGGTCAGGCCCTCCCAACCCAGCGGCATGAAACCGATTCCCCAAGACCTGCCATTGGTCGCGCGAAAATGCGTAGTGACGCTGGTCGGACCCGCGAGCACCGCCCGCGGCATCCGTTCAAGCGGATTGCCGCCCAGCCCGGCTTCCACGTTCTGGTGCGGAATGATGCGCAGATTCGCCCATTCGGGATGCAGCCAATCGTCCACGGCCCCCTGCCCATATCCGGAAATCTCCAGATGATAGAGCGTGGTAACGAAGGGCCTCAGCTCCGGCGGGGGCAGAAAGAACCGCAGTGCGACAGCGGCGGGTGCAGTCCCTGTGGTCATCGCCTTTGACCCCCGCCAAGCTGCCGCCGGCAGGGCAGAGTCGACTTCAAGGAAACGGCCCCGCTTTCCAAGACTATTTCGGCCTGTCGAGCGTTTGGACCGGCGATCCCCAGACGCGCTTGCGTTCGACCATGAACGCGCTCAGCACAGGGTGGCTTTTCGCGGCATATTCGCTGGGCGAACACTGCATGAAAGCGTGAAACTCGTGCACGAAATGGGATTGGTCGTGGTAATGGCGATCGATCACTTCGGACCAGTTCGACTGCGGCTCCAGCATGAAGGCTGCCAGACTGCGCATCAGTCTCTGACGGCGCAGCAGCAGGCGCGGAGGAAATCCGAAATGCCGCAGGCAGGTTCGCTCCAACGTCCGCTTGGACAAACCGCATCGCCGGGCGAATTCATCCACCTGAACCAGATGGGGATCCACCATCGTTTCATGGATCAACTTGATGCGAGCGGAGTTTCTCGGCGGCTCGGCCAGCGCGCGAAAGAAGTCGACCAGCAGCGCAAACTGATCCTCGTCCGAATAGTCCCGGGTGCACAGCTTCTCGCACAGCGGCACGAAAGCGGCGAAGGCGGGATGTTGCTCCCCATCGACGACTGTATTGGCGTGCGCACTTGCATCCAGCCCGACAAAGCGCGCCCACCCCAGAGGAAACAGCCCGATGCCCCACATGCGGGTGCGCCCGATGCTGAAATGCGTCGGGCCGGAACTGGGACCTGTCGCCTGAAAGCGCACGCCTTCCCCGCGCACACCATCGGTAAACTGGACCATCGGCGACGTGCCCGTAAAAAAGCGTAGATTTCCCCATTCCGGCTGCAGCCAGTCTTCCAGAAATTCCCCTTCCGGCAGATCGACCTCGAGCCTGTAGAAACTAGTAAAACAGGGTGCCAAGTCTGCCGGTGGTGCGAAAAAGCGCACATCGATGGCTTTACGGTCTGTCAATCGCCCCCTCCGACTGAAGAGCGTAACTATATACCGTTGTTAACGCGCGACAAGCTGCAATAAAAAAGGGCGCCCCTTGCGGAGCGCCCTTGCGAATATATTATCTGACAGCGGCCTTAAGCAGGAAGTGCCTTCTTGGCCTGTTCGATGATCGCCTTGAAAGCAGCGCCTTCGTTCATGGCGAGATCTGCCATAACTTTGCGGTCGAGTTCGATGCCAGCGAGCTTGGTACCGTGCATGAACTGCGAATAGGTCAGGCCTTCGGCGCGAACCGCAGCGTTGATACGCTGGATCCACAGAGCGCGGAAGTTCCGCTTCTTGATCTTGCGATCGCGGTAAGCGTACTGACCGGCCTTTTCGACAGCCTGACGGGCGATGCGGATCGTATTCTTGCGACGGCCGCGATAGCCCTTCGCCTGATCAAGAATCCGCTTGTGCTTCTGGCGCGTGGTGACGCCGCGTTTAATGCGAGGCATTTCGTATTCTCCTTAATTCGCGATCAGTCGAGGCCGTAGGGCGCCCACTTTTTCACCGTGCGGCTGTCGGCTTCCGACAGGACGGTGGTGCCGCGGTTCTGGCGAATATACTTCGCATTGTGGCTGATCAGGCGGTGGCGCTTGCCGGCGACACCATGCTTGACCTTGCCGGTTGCAGTGATCTTGAAGCGTTTCTTCACACCGCTCTTGGTCTTCAGCTTGGGCATTTTCATCTCCTTTACAGAGACACGTCGCGCCAGCCCTGGCAGCCCTTACGGCCAGACCGGCGGTGAATCACGTGTCGGTGAAGGGCGCGCGTCTAGCGCTTCTGGAGACAAAAGCAAGTCAGAAGTGGGTCAGATAGCCCCCGTCGACCGCCAGCGTGTGCCCGGTAATATAGCTTGCCTCTGGCGAGGCGAGGAAGGCCACCGCGCCACCGATCTCCGCAGGTTCACCCCAACGGCCCAGCGACGTACGGCGCGCCAGATGCTGCGCCACGCCGGGATCGACAGACATTTCCTCATTCGCCTCGGTCGCGAAATAGCCCGGAGCGACCGCATTCACTGTGATACCGGCACTGCCCAGCTCCGCCGCAAAGGCGCGGGTCAATGCAGCCAGTCCACCCTTGCTTGCGGTATAGAGAACATCGCCGCGTGCGATATCGGCGGCAATCGATGTGATGTTGATGATCCGACCATAGCCCCGCGCCTCCATCAAAGGCACCGCCCGGCGTGCAAGATCGAAAGGGGCGACCAGATTGGTCGCGAGCAGGGCCGTCATGTCCTTTCGCCGCAACTGCGCCAACGGCCTGCGATCTCTCTGCCCCACATTGTTGACCAGGATGTCGAGCCCGTCTTCGGCCAGCATCTCGAACGCGGTCGCGGTCGCATCATCATCCGCGATGTCGAATGCAAGCGCCCGCGCACCCGATCCAATACGGCTCACCGCATCCCGTAGCACCACCTCGTCACGCCCATTGAGCCAGACGGTTGCCCCCGCCCGTATAAGGCGTTGTGCGATTGCATAGCCCAGCCCGCGACCAGCCCCGGTTACGAGCGCGACACGCCCTTCGAGTGTTTCCTCCGCATCCATGTCAATGTTCGTAGATCATCTTCGCCGTCATGCCACCATCGATGTTGAGATGCTGCCCGGTCACAAAACCGGCTTCGTGCAGATAGGCCACGGCCTGGGCAATGTCTTCAGGGCGCCCGATACGCCCTGCAGGATGTTGATCGCGATCTTTTGCACGATGATCGGGATGGCTGCGCTGTCCAGTTTTCTGCCATGGCCCGGTCTCGATCCAACCCGGCCTTATCGCATTCACGCGAATGGCCGGGCCCACAGTTACTGCAAGGGAGTGCGTGAAGGCATCAAGACCGCCCTTCGCCGCGGCGTAGGCAAAGGTTTCGGGTTCGCTCATTACAGCACGCGTAGAGGAAATATTCACGACGCTGGCGGTGTCCGCGCGTCGCAAAAGCGGAAGCGCAGAGCGCGTGACGAGAAAGGCTGCTGTCAGACTGGCATCGATCCAGGCCTGCCAATCCTTCAGGGCGAGTTTCTCGAGCGGCCCAGCGTAAGGATCAGCAATTCCCGAATTATTTACCAGACAATCGATCGGATCGTCGCCAAGCCACTTTCCCACACGCTCGAAAGCAGTCGACACCGGGCCTTCCCGGCCAACATCGGCCGTAAGGAACAGCACCATTTCACGGGGCATCGCGTCCCGCAATTCCCCCAGCGCCTCGGAGTCGGTGTCCAATCCGATCACGCGCCAGCCCAGGCCATGGAAATGCATCGCGATCGCGCGGCCAATGCCATTGCCCGCGCCTGTTATCAGTATCGTTCGCATGAAGCGCAAACGAAGGCGTGATCGATCAGTGCCCGTGATCGTGCAGAGAAGAACCACCCATCGCTTCGAGCACATCTTCAAGCCGGGCCGCGTCGCCCAGCGCAATCACGCGCCCGTCGCTACCAGCATCCAGTGGGTTGCCCTGCCAGTCGCTCATCACCCCGCCAGCGCCTTCCACCACGGGCACCAGAGCGGCATAATCGTACAGCTTGAGCCCCGCCTCGATGACCACATCGACATGGCCACTCGCGACAAGACCGTAATTGTAACAATCGCCGCCATAAATGATCTTGCGTTCCGCCACCGCCTTGGCAACGCCCATGAACGCATCGACGTCATCGCCGGAAAATTGATGCGGCGTGGTCGTGCCGAGCACGGCATCGGACAGGTCCTTGCATGACGCGGCGCGCGCGGGTTTACCGTTGAATGTCGTTCCTTCGCCGATCTGTCCGATCCACCGCTCCTTTGCGATAGGTTGATCGATCACCCCCAGCACCGGCCAGCCATCCTGCATCAGGGCGATCAGAGTCCCAAAGATCGGCCGCCCGGCGATGAAGCTGGTGGTGCCATCGATAGGATCGAGCACCCATTGCCGCCCGGCACCTTCGTTGCGCGTACCGTATTCTTCGCCGATGATACCATCTTCACCGCGCTCGGCTTCGATGATTGACCGCATTGCGGCTTCGGCGGCACGGTCGGCCTCGGTCACGAAGCTATGATCTGCCTTGCGTTCCTGGGACCATTCGCCACGGAAAAGAGGTCGGATGGCTTCCCCGGCTGCATCAGCGAGACGGTTGGCAAGTGCGAGATCGGAGGTTTTTGGCATCGCGATGCGATTGCCCCAACCTATGGCCTGCTTGCAACCAAATGTTTCACCCATCGGATCGTCAGCGGACGGGATGCAGCTGGCCTGCAATCCGACCATGCGAGGATGAAGAGCCCGAAGTCCGGCCGCATCATTTCGATCAGTTGCAGGTGACCCGCGAACTGCGCAGCTTGCTCGATACAACGCCGCACCGCCTGCGAAAGAAAAGTCATCCCCGGCTGCGGATCACCACGGAAATCCGCCAGTCAGCAGGGTCGGAGAGCTTACCCGCAGCGCCAGCAACAAACTCCGCAGTTGGCGCGATCCGAAAGCCGAACCCGGCAGGGTCAGTCAAAAAGTGAGCTGACCGAACTTTCATCAGCGATCCGGCGAACCGCCTCCCCAATCAGGGGCGCGATGGTCAGAATGCGAATGCGCTTGGAATCCCTGGCATCGTCGGTCGGACGAATGGAATCGGTGATTACCAGTTCCTCCAGGGCAGATCCGTCGACGCGGGCGACGGCGCCGCCAGACAACACGCCATGGGTGATATAGGCCGTAACGCTCTTCGCTCCCTGATCGAGCAAAGCTTGCGCCGCATTGCACAAGGTGCCGCCTGAATCGATGATGTCGTCGATCAGGATACAATGGCGACCAGAAACATCGCCGATGATGTTCATCACTTCGCTTTCGCCCGGCCGATCGCGGCGCTTGTCGACAATCGCTAGCGGCGCATTGTCGAGCCGCTTGGCCAGTGCGCGGGCGCGCACCACGCCGCCGACGTCGGGGCTGACGACCATCAGATCCTGATCGCCGTAACGAGCCTGGATGTCCGCCGCCATGACCGGTGCAGCAAAGAGGTTGTCCGTCGGGATGTCGAAGAAACCCTGGATCTGGCCGGCATGCAGATCGACCGCAAGGACGCGGTCGGCGCCCGCTTCGGTGATCAAATTGGCCACCAGCTTTGCCGAGATCGGAGTGCGCGGGCCGGGTTTGCGATCCTGCCGGGCATAGCCGAAATAAGGCACCACTGCCGTAATCCGGCGTGCCGATGCGCGCTTGAGCGCATCGATGCAGATCAGCAGTTCCATGAGATTGTCGTTCGCCGGATAGCTGGTCGACTGCACGACGAAAACGTCTTCACCGCGAACGTTCTCATGAATTTCTACGAAGATTTCCTCATCGGCGAAGCGACGGACCTGCGCATCGACGAGTGGCATTTCGAGATAAGCTGCGATCGCACGCGCGAGCGGCAGATTGGAATTGGCGGCCATGATCTTCATGCGGCGAATCCTCGGGAAAGCTGGGTGTGGCACCCGCCTAGCCGAGCGTCATGGATATGCAACATGCGAGACCGGGTTTTGAAGAGTCTTGATCGATTGGGGATGCGTCCACGAGGCGGTCGGGAGGCTGTCCCGACCGCACGCCTCAAACACACTTATTTTGCGCGGTGTTCACCCTTGATCCAACGGACGGTGCCCGAGCTGGCCCGCATCACCACGCTTTCGGTCGTCATGCGGCCATCGCGCAGATATTTCACCCCTTCCAGCAGCGAGCCGGAAGTCACACCCGTAGCCGCGAAGATGCAGTCGCCCTTCACCAGATCGTCACGTGTGTAGATGCGATCGAGATCTTCGATCCCCCATTTTGCGGCTCGTGCCTTCTCGTCATCATTGCGGAAAACCAGACGGCCGTTGAATTGCCCACCCACGCAGCGCAGGGCAGCCGCGGCCAGAACGCCTTCGGGCGCACCGCCCTGGCCCATATACATGTCGATGGTGGTGTCTTCGTCGGTAACCGCAATCACACCGGCGACATCACCATCCCCAATCAGCACAACGCCGCAGCCAAGACCGCGTAGCTCCGCTATGAGATCGGAATGACGCGGGCGATCCAGAACACAGACGATGATGTCGCCCGGCTCCACACCCTTGGCTGCTGCCACGGCCTTCACATTTTCCGTCGGTGTCTTGGCGAGGTCGATGATGCCTTCCGGATAGCCGGGGCCGACTGCCAGCTTGTCCATGTAGACATCGGGTGCATTGAGCAGGCAGCCCTCTTCCGCTGCGGCCAACACGGCCAGAGCATTGGGGCCGGCCTTGGCCGTGATCGTGGTGCCTTCTAGCGGGTCGAGCGCAATATCGATCTTGGGGCCGCGGCCTGGCGCCCCCCCGACCTTTTCGCCAATGAACAGCATCGGAGCTTCGTCCCGTTCGCCTTCGCCTATCACGACCGTGCCATCCATATAAAGTGTATCGAAAGCCTTGCGCATGGCTTCCACGGCAGCGGCATCGGCAGCTTTTTCGTCACCGCGGCCGATAAGCCTGGAAGCGGCCACGGCGGCGGCTTCAGTTACACGAACCATTTCAAGTACTAGGACACGATCAAGCGGATTGTCGGCAGGCGAGTTCATAATGGGTTCAGTCCTCGGAAAGCTGGTTGGGCTATGGATGGATGATCCACCCGCTGGCAGAAATTCGTATGCGCGGCCGGATAGACAGGGAGCTTTGCATTGTCGAGACACTGGCACATCCGGCCATTTATCGGGCTGGCTCTTTTACTTCCCGCACCGCTCGCCGCCCAAGACAGCGCGGGCGAGACGATCGACATTCTAGTGCCCGCCGAAGATTACGAACGCCCGCTGGAAGACTGCAGCGCCGAACAGGAAGCTGCCTCCATCTCTGGCGAAATTATCGTGTGCCGCAGACGTCAGGACAGCGGAGAATTCGGCTATGACAAGAAACGGGCGGAACGCCAATTCGCCACCAAGACGATGACCAAAGGCAACCCCACGGCGCCGGACCTGTTCGGGATTCCCAACCACGGCATGGTCGTGGCGCGGGGCTGCTTTATTCCGCCCTGCCCGCCGCCGCCAGCCTTAATCATCGATATCAAAGCTCTGCCCGAAGCACCGCCTGGCTCGGACGCCGACAGGCTTGCCCGTGGATTGAGCCCGACCGGAGACGGCGACGCCCCCCAACCTGCTGCTCCATCGAACCAAGGCCAACTCGGGCTTCCGCCCGTGCCGGATTCTGTCAGTCCTTCAAAATCGGCATCACCAACGGCGGAGCCGTCAAGCTAGGCGAGCCCCTCAGAAGGTCCAGTGCCTTGGTCACGCAACGCTCCGGCCCTTCATGGGTCACCATTGCTACCAGCACCTCACCACCTTCGTGATCGCGCCCGCGCTGAATCAGGCTTTCGATGGAAACCTCCGCATCGCGCATTGCAGCAGTAATTTCCGCCAGCACGCCAGGCCGGTCGTTCACTGTAAAGCGAATATAGTCGCGCCCCACGCGATTGCCCGGATCAGCCGGGCCGAACTGCTCGAGCTCCTCGACCGGTATCGAAAAAGGCGCGCCGCTGTCACCACGGGCAATGTCGATCAGGTCGGCGACCACCGCACTCGCGGTCGGCCCTGCACCGGCGCCGGCGCCCTGAAACAGCAGGCGTCCCGAAAAATTGCCCTCGGCCACTACCGCATTCGTGGGGCCAGTCACGGCAGCAAGCGGATGGCCCCTTGCCACCAGACAGGGGCGCACGCGCTGGAGCAACGTCGGCCTGCCATCACTGTCGTCGAGGGAGGCGATCCCGACCAGACGAACCACATAGCCAAGCGTGCCAGCCTGAGTGATGTCGGCCGCACGCACTTCACCGATACCCGTTGCATCGACGCTCTCGAAATCGACCCGCGCGCCAAAACCGATGGCTGAAAGAATAGCCAGCTTGTGTGCCGCATCCACACCTTCGATATCGAAGGTCGGATCAGCTTCGGCGAAACCTTTGGCCTGCGCCTCGCTGAGCATGGTGTCGAAATCGGCGCCCGTGCGCTCCATTTCAGACAGTATGTAATTGCAGGTGCCGTTGAGGATGCCGTAAATTCGCTCAATCCGGTTGGCAGCCGCCCCTTCTCTCAGGCCTTTCACCACAGGAATGCCGCCTGCGACAGCAGCTTCGAATTTGAGCGGCACCTCGCGCAATGCAGCCTGTTCTGCAAGCGACAGGCCATGATGCGCAATCATGGCCTTGTTGGCCGTGACAAACGCCTTGCCTTCATCCAGAGCCGCACGCGCCAGTGTCAGGGCCGGACCGTCGGACCCGCCGACCAGTTCGACCACGACGTCAACGTCCGCCCGTCCGGCCATCGCCTGCATGTCATCGACCCATGCATAAGGCGACAGATCAACGCCTCGGTCGCGCGTACGATCGCGCGCGTTAACCGCGACGATTTCCAATGAGCGTCCGGCGCGACGTTCGATCATCGAGCGATTGGTTTCAAGCAGCTCGATCACGCCGGTACCGACGGTGCCGAGCCCGGCGAGGGCTATGCGAAGGGGTTCAGACATGCTCACTCGCCTAGCGCAGCAGACGGGTCGGTTGGAACCAGTTTGTCTTGAATAGGATGAAGTGAAGCCTGTTTAGCTGCGATTCCGCTCGCACGTGCCCAACGCATCCCGAACCAGAGCATAGTCGGCCGAGGCCAGCTCCCTCGCGCGCGAATCTTGCGAAAGATGAGCGTCGGCAGGCAGCCTCACTGGGAGGAAGCAGGCGAGCCGGTACCATTCCAGCGTATTGCGCTGCGGGGCCGTTGCAGACTGATCGACGATCTCCGTCCAGGAAACGCCCCAACGTGGATCCTGCCCGGGGCGGCGAACGATGGTCACGGATACTGGGCCGTCGTTCTCCGTATCTAGAAAAAGCTGTGTTTCCGATTCGCCAACCAGCGTTCCTTCGACGGCAAGCGCATCGCGGATACCGGTGACCTTCGGCGGAGCATCTGCGGACAGGAGAGAGGAAAGAACCGGACGCAGCCGGGCTTCGAACTGCTCGCTGTAAGGAAACTGAGCCTGCGGATCGACCAACTGTATTTGATCGGCACGTCCGCGCACGGGACGGGCGAAGAGAATGACGTCCTGTTTCTTCAGCTTCGGCGCCTTACCCTTCGAGGTCAATGGCACATCCACCAGATAGCGCAGAGCTTCCCCCAAGGGTGCGTTACCCGCGATCAAAGCGGACGTCCGCGCTTCGACATAAAGTCGCACAAAGCCAGGGGCCAAGCCCGGCGAGCGTTCCCGTTCCACGGTGGCCTGATCGCGGATCTGCGCTTTCACCACAAGCAGCGCTTCATCAGCCAGATCGACGAGATCGGCGTAGGTCAGGCCCTGCTTGGCCGACGTCCCGGTCTGAGCGCCAGCCCCCGAGGGCACCATGGCCAGCGCAGCGCAGGCGAGGAGCAGGCGTGAGGGCACTCGGGAAATAGACATGGGCAAGAATCTTTCTTTTGACAGGTCTGTGATCGCGATTCGCAAAACCACCTTAGCCTGTAGGGGTTCCTTCCTGCGAGGCACTGAATCAGCGGTTAACCGATAAAGCGTTTGCGGACAGGGGGCTCCTTGGCTAAGGATCGGGCCGGACCCGAGTGAATGATACATTATTGCTTGGGGGGAGGCGTCCGGGTTCTTAATCGGGAACTTCGGTGCGTCTTTGTCGCTTGGCTTTAACAGCCAAAGTGGCTCAAACGCCTTAACGGCACCCATTTCTTGCCATTCAGGCGGGTCGCAATGGGTGTCAATCTGCCCCGGGTTTCCGGGGCGTCCGATGGAGTGATGCAACCGAATGGCTTATGCTGACCAACAGATGAGCGGCAATCGCATCGTAGCGATCATCATTGTTGCCCTCATCCATATCGCTCTCGGTTACGCCCTTATCACCGGCCTCGCATATAATGCGGTCCAGCAGGTGGTCGAGCGCGTGACG
This sequence comes from Pseudomonadota bacterium, assembly GCA_023394965.1. Classification (GTDB taxonomy): domain Bacteria; phylum Pseudomonadota; class Alphaproteobacteria; order Sphingomonadales; family Sphingomonadaceae; genus Qipengyuania. The sequence goes on from JAEWZX010000042.1 coordinate 191,046, forward strand.
ACGATCGATATCGAGGAACCACCGCCGCCCGAAGAAGAACCGCCGCCGCCGCCGCCGGAAAATATTCCGGATACGCCGCCGCCGCCGGTAGCCCCGCCGCCGCCGATCAATATTGCGCCGGCTCCGCCTCCGATACGGACGCAGCAGACGATACCGCCGCCGGCACCGCCACGGCTGGTCATTCCGCCGCCGGCCCCCCCGGCTCCACCGCCGCCACCGGCTGTCGATCGTACGTCGCGTGCAACACCGAAGGGTCAGAGCGGCTGGGCTCGTCGCATTCAGAGCAACTACCCTCGCCGGGCCGAACGTGAAGGCATCGAAGGGTCGGTCGGAGTGACTGTCACCATCGCCGCAGATGGCCGGGTTTCCAGTTGCAGTGTCTCGCGATCGAGTGGTTCGAGTGATCTCGATGCTGCAGCATGTGACGGTATGACGCGTTATGCACGCTACAATCCCGCCACCAATGCTGCCGGTGATCCCGTGCAGGACACCGTGTCGACCACCATCGTCTATCAGCTGAATTAATTATCCCGCGCCTGCCGTGGCGGGCGGATATCGGAATTTTCAAAAGGATTATTCGTTATGACCTTCGAACTTCTTGCAGCTGCGGGTGAAGCAGCGCCGCAGAACTCCTTCGGTTTCATGGAGGCCATGGAACAGGGCGGTATCATCGCCTGGTCGATTCTTGCCGTTCTGGTGATCATGTCGGTCGGCTCGTTCTACATCCTCTTCACCAAGCTGTTCGAACAGCGCAAGGTGATGAGCCAGTACAAGGCTGTGCGGACCAACTTCTGGAAGGCCAACAGCCTCCGCGACGGCGCAACCAAGCTCGACAAGAACAGCGCATGGCGCCAGCTCGTCGACGATGCCATTCTCGCCGAAGACCAGCACGCCAAGATGACCGACAAGCTGGAAGCGCACGACTGGATGCACGGTTCGCTTGCTCGTTCGGAAGAGACGATCAATTCCAAGCTCGCCGGTGGCCTGCCGTTCCTCGCAACGGTCGGTGCAACCGCTCCGTTCGTCGGTCTGCTCGGTACTGTTATCGGTATCTACCGCGCCCTGATCAACATCGGGATCGCCGGTTCGGCCTCGATCGACAAGGTCGCTGGCCCGGTTGGTGAAGCCCTGATCATGACCGCCATCGGTCTGCTCGTCGCCGTTCCCGCCGTGTTTGCCTACAACTGGCTGCAGGGCCGTAACAAGCGCATTGCAGAAATGCTCAGCGCCTTCACCACCGACCTGCTCGCCTACATCAACTCGAACGGTACGGTGAAGCCCGCTTCGCTGACCGCAACGTCGACGCAGCAGGCCGCCAAGGCTGCCCGTACCGCGCCGGCCGGTTCGACCACCACGACCACGACTACGGTCAAGAAGTAATCGATCGTTACCGGAGGCGGCGCCTGTCGCCTCCGGTAACCTTCGCATCGAACCCAAGAATTTCGAACGTTAGGAACTGAACCATGGCGATTTCGACAGGAGGTGGCGGCAATACGCCCATGTCGGACATCAACACCACGCCGCTCGTGGACGTGATGCTGGTGCTTCTGATCATCTTCCTCATCGCGGTTCCGGTCGCGATCCAGACCATCGAGAAACTGGAACTTCCGGTTTTTGAATCGGTCGAATCCAAGGACAAGGTCGAAAACCTGCTCCTTACCGTCAGCACCAGCGACGAGAACGGCCTCAGCGCCGGTGAACCCGGTTTCCAGGGTGCCTCGCGCAACGGCGAATGTCGGGTGTATTTTAACAACACCACCGCGGTGACGTCGGAAGAACTGTATGATCGGGCCTTCGAACGGCTCGACAACATCGTGCAGCGCGCAGGCGGCCCTGAAGTGATCATGGATGACCCGGAAAAGATCCCGCAGGTCCACATCCGTGGTGACGTCAACGCACCTTGGTCGTGCGTCGCCGGTGCGATCTACAACGTCCAGGCGGCGGGCTACCCCACCGTCGGCTTCATTTCGAACCCGGTCGATCCCAACGCGTGATCGCCCGGTTCGGCAAAGCAGATTAGGGAGTAACCCACTATGGCAATGTCAGGCGGCAAGGATGATGGCGCGCCGATGATGGAAATGAACATGACGCCGCTGATCGACGTCCTGCTCGTTCTCCTCATCATGTTCATCATCACGATCCCGGTTGCGACGCACTCCGTCGACATCGACCTTCCGGCCCCCAGCCAGACCCCGCCCGACGTGACCGTCGAGCCGGATAAGAACAAGCTGGTGCTCACAGCCTCGGATGAGATCCTGTGGAACGGTAATTCGATCGATCAGGGTCAGCTCCGTACCCTTCTCGATCAGTCGACGAAGATGGCAGTCGAGCCCGAGCTGCAGTTTGAACCTGAAGCACAGGCCAGCTATGATCTGTCGGCCAAGGTGCTGCAGCTGATCAAGGCAAGCGGTGTCACCAAGTTCGGCTTCGTCGGAAATGAACGGTACCGGACCTTTGGCAAATCCGGCGCCTGATCGGCAAACGATCGGTAGAAGTAGTAAGAGGGGGTGGAGCGATCCGCCCCCTTTCTTATGTCCTCTCAAGATATCATGGCACAGCGCACGGCGACCTACGCCAGACCAGTCAGTCTTCGGCGGGTCTGCTCTCATCGACCTGCATTGCAGCTCCAGCCAGGCTCTCAGCCTCCAGCAACAGTTCGTCGTCCACCGAACCTTGCGGCGTCGCCTCCCGGCCAATCATTACCATAACCGGCACAGCCAGGGGGCTGACACGATCAAGCTCGACATGCACCAGTTGCTCGGCAGACCGATCCAGCAAATCACCCAGCCTCCCGACATCTGTCAGACGGGTTCGCGCGTCGGCCCATGCCGCTTGGAGCAGCAGGTGTTCCGGCTCGTATTTGCGCAGCACATCGTAAATGAGATCAGTGGAGAAGGTGACTTGCTTGCCTGTCTTCCGCTTGCCGGGATGTTGTCGCTCAACCAATCCGCCGATCACCGCCACTTCGCGAAATGCGCGGCGCAACAGGTGTGAGTTCTGTACCCATTGGATGAACTCGTCCTGCAGGATATCTGGAGACAGGAGGGGGGCCGGATCTTTCACCTGTTTCAGGCCCCACACAGCAAGCGAATAGTCGTTGGCTACAAAGCCGCCCGGCAACAGGCCCCTGTCTTCCATCCGCCGCGTAATCAGCATGCCGAGGCTCTGGTTCGCATTCCAGCCTTCGAATGTGTAATAGACGCTATAATATCGCTTGGCGTGCGCGAAGCTTTCCACCAGTAATTGTCCGGGACCAGGCATCTGCGATCTCCAGTCCTGTACCTCGAGCCATTCGCGCACATCGTCGGGAAACCGCGCCCACCCCGCACGATCGACGAGCATTTCACGCACACGGTCCGCAAGGTGTGTGGTCAGTGGCATGCGCGCGCCGCCATAGCTGGGGATCATAGCGCTACCCGTGGCGGCTTTCACCACGACTTCCAGGTCCTGCACCTTGATCACCTCCAGGCTCATGCCCGCAAATGCAAAGGTATCACCAGGACTGAGCGAGGCCGCAAAGCGCTCCTCCACTTTGCCTAACGAACGCCCACCCCGCCCGCGCCCGGCATTGATGCGCACATCGAGCATTTCGGAATCGATTATGATGCCGGCATTCATGCGATGGCGCTGAGCCTGATCCGGATGGCTAAGACGCCACACACCATGGGGATCGCGCACAATGCGCCGAAACTTATCGTAAGCCTTGAGTGCATATCCGCCAGTTTCGACAAAGGAGAGAACACGCCGCCATGTTTTGTTGTCCAGCCAGGCGTAGGACAGGCTCGACCGCACCTCGGCTAACAATTCCGCTTCCTGAAACGGTCCAGCACAAGCGCAGGCCATCATATGCTGCGCCAGCACGTCTAAACCGCCTGGACGGAAATCTTCACCATCGCGCTGCCCCTCGTCCACCGCCTCCTTCGCTGCTGTCGCCTCGAGAAATTCGAAACGATTGCCGGGCACCAGCAAGGCGCGGCTCGGGCAATCGAGGCTGTGGTTGGCGCGTCCAATACGCTGCAGCAGACGCGAAGAACCCTTCGGCGCACCCATCTGCACGACCAGATCGATATCGCCCCAATCGACTCCAAGGTCGAGACTTGCCGTGGCCACCAGCGCCCGCAGCTCGCCCCGTGCCATCGCTCCTTCAACCTTACGCCGCGCCTCCTTGCTCAGCGAACCGTGGTGGATGCCAATCGGCAGATTATCTTCATTCACATCCCACAGGTTCTGGAAGACATACTCGGCCAGGAACCGGGTATTGGTGAAGATCAGCGTCGTGCGATTGGTGCGGATCTGTTCATAGAGCTGCGGAATAGCCCAGGTCGCCGCATGTCCGCCCCAGGGCACACGCTCCTCCTCGGGCAGAAGTATCTCGACTTCCGCCCGCGCTCCTGTCTCGCCTTCAACCAGCTGGACGGCATCGATATCGCCCCAGGGCGCCAGCCACTCACGGAACCCCTCCGGATTGGCTAGGGTCGCAGACAGCGCCGCGCGCCGCATATCGGGCGCAATCGCCAGCAGTCGCGCCAGAGCCAAGGCCAGCAAGTCGCCACGCTTGCCAGTAGCAAAGGCATGGACTTCGTCGATCACCACGCGCTTCAACCCGCGGAACAATTCGAAGCTGTCTGGATATGATAGCAATAGCGACAGGCTTTCCGGCGTCGTCAGCAGGATATGCGGCGGCCGCGTACGTTGCCGTTTCTTGCGGTCCGACGGCGTATCCCCACTGCGCGTCTCGACGCGTATCGGAAGGCCGATTTCCTCAATCGGCCTAAGCAGATTGCGCTGCACATCATGGGCTAGCGCCTTGAGCGGCGAAACATAGAGCGTGTGCAGGCCATCGAGCGGGTCAGCACCATTTAAACGCGAGCCGGTGAAATCCGCCAGTGTGGGCAAGAAACCCGCTAGCGTCTTGCCTGCACCGGTATCCGCCACCAGCAATGCGTGGCGCCCAGCATCGTTTGCTGCCAGCATATCGCTCTGGTGTCGCCGGACGCGCCAACCGCGTCCGGTGAACCAAGCTTCAAGTTCTGGCGGTAGGGCAGCTGGCATCACGGGAGAAGCGATGGAGTGCCCGCTTCGGTTCCTCCACGTGGCGATGTCCGGACGATAGCTCTACATATCGTGATCGTCGTCTGCCCCATCCATCGGTTTGGGCGGCTTGACGATATCCGCCAGGCTTTCCGCATCCACGTTGAGCAGCGTAGCCAAACGGTCCCTCTCGACTTGAGTCAAATCGGAATAAGCACGTTCGGCAGGCAGCGCTTCCATCGCCTCGATCATGGTGGACTCGAGATCGCCAAAACCATTCATCATCGCGGGAAGCGCCTGCATGCTTGCCTGCACCACTTGGGGATCAGCGAACAACGCCATCGATTCCTTGGCATAGACACTGCCGGTCGGAGTGGCAAAAAACGCAGCGATATCCGCCAACTGGGAATCATCGAAGCGCACCGCATAGGCTTTCGACAGGCCGTCCCGCATCGGATCTTCCATCTTCGTGAACATACCCTGCATTTGACCCGACAGCACATTGATGATCGCATCCACGCGCTGGTCGAAAGCCGGGTCGAGCATAGTCATGATTTCAACCTGCTCACTTTCGCCAAGAGCACCAATAGTGTCCTCATCGACTTGAAGCCGCGATCCCAGGACAAATTTCGGCGCGGTGAACATGGACATCATCGGACGCACCATCTTGTCCATCATGTCGCCCATCATCTTGCCATAGAAACCTTCGGGCATCATTGTCCCAACCACACTTTGGGCCGCGGGCAGGCGGGCCTGCTGCGCATCGGTCAGCGGTTCGGTGTGGAACAGGCCAGCCATCATGCCGACGACCTTGTCCATCCGTTCCTGGGTAGCGTCTTCTGTATCCGCACTGTCCGCATTCTGGGCGAAAACCGGATTGGCAACCGCCAGCGCGCCAATCGCGATGGATGCCCTGAAAAGCTTACGCATTACTTCCCCTTTTCAAAAAATGACGATCACTCAGTGGCCGGCCTGTGGCCCACGCTGAAGGCCGGAGGCCGCAAGCTGTTCGTCGATCTGGGCGACGAGCCGGTCCAGACCCTCCCGGCTTTCGCTTTCGGCGCGGGCAACCAGCACATCCTGCGTGTTGGATGCACGTAGCAGCCACCAGCCATCATCAGTGGTCACGCGCACACCATCGGTCGTGTCGGCAACCACATCGCTGGAAGAAATCCGCTCGGCTATCTCCTTGATCGCCGCAAACTTGCGGCTTTCATCAACCTGGAAACGCATTTCAGGCGTGTTGATCATTGGAGACATGGCCCCCCGCAATTCAGTGACGGAACGCCGCAGCCTTGCTGTCGCGGCGATCAGGCGAACCCCAGCGTAAAGCGCGTCATCATAGCCATAATACTCGTCGGCGAAGAAGACATGTCCGCTCATTTCTCCCGCTAGTGGAGAACCGGTTTCTTTCATCTTGGACTTAATCAAAGAATGGCCTGTCTTCCACATCACCGGCTCGCCGCCGTGCTTCTCCACATGATCGAACAGGGCACGGCTGGCTTTTACATCGGCTATGATCGTTGCGCCCTTCTTCCGCGTCAGCAGATCTTCCGCGTATATCATCAGCAGTTGATCACCCCAAATGACCCGGCCTTCTCCGTCAATAGCACCGATACGGTCGCCATCGCCATCGAATGCGACACCGAAATCGAGCGATTTCTCAGCCACCAGTTTGCGTAGATCCTCAAGATTTTCCTCTACTGTGGGATCAGGGTGGTGGTTGGGAAAATTGCCGTCGACTTCCGTAAACAGAAGATGATGCTCCCCCGGAAGCTGCGCAGCCAGTTTCTCGAGCGCCGGTCCAGCGGCACCGTTACCTGCGTCCCATCCCACTTTCAGGCGAGCCAGAACATCGGTGTCGATGCCCTTCAGGGCCTCAATTATACGCTCGATATACACATCCAATATGTCGCGGCTTTCGACCTCGCCCGCACCATCGGCCCATGCCCCTTCCGCACATCGGCGGCCCAGTTCCTGAATATCGGTCCCGAAGAACGGACGGCCTTGGAACACCATCTTGAAACCATTGTAGTTGGCCGGGTTGTGGCTGCCGGTTATCTGAATGCCTCCGTCGACATCGTCAGCGGAGGCTTCAGCGTAATACAGCATCGGTGTGGGCCCCATGCCGATACGAACCACATCCATGCCAGACGCCGTCAAGCCCTCGACCAGTGCGTGTTCTAGCAGAGGCGAACTGACTCGCCCATCGTATCCGACCGCAACCTTTCTTCCGCCCGCCTCGGCAAGCAGGGAGGCGAAACCGCGGCCGATTGCTCGCGCATCGTCCGGACCCAGAGTCTCGCCAATGATGCCGCGAATATCGTATTCGCGAAGTATGGTGGGATCGAAGGCGTGGGTCATTATGGTCGCTCCGGTGGTTCGTGCGTTAAGTCATCCAACAGTAAGTCGCGCGCCGCGTTGAGTTCCTGCATGCCCGCATTCGTTCCGCCCCTGTCAGGGTGAATGCGGGCGGTCATGCGACGATGCGCCTCGCGTATCGCATGGCTATCGGCGTCGGGCGAAACTCCCAACAGCTTGCGAGCTTTCGAGATAGCCATCTGCCGTCCGGGCTTAGCTTGAAGATATTCCCACGGCCACTTTCCAAAGATCCAGCGACACGCCACCGCGATCAGCATCAAGAGAGCGAGAAAGCGGATCATCAGGTGGTCCCATCAACCTTGTCGAAGCCGGGCAAGCGCAGGCTCGCTACCAGCCCGCGCAGTTCCTGTCGCGCGACGAGATGGCTGGTGCCAAGATCACCCAGATGCCCCTTGTCCAGCAACGTCAGACCAGAGGGAAAAAGTTCGCGATAGATGACGCGTTCCGACAACCCCTTGGCAACACGGAAGCCAACGCGCTTTGCCATCTCCCCCAACGCCTGTTCGATACGGGCCATATTGCGCGCTTCGGTATAGCCCGTCCGGTTTCGGACAACGACCCAGTCCATCTGCGCGCGCTGTTGTTCGATGGATGTCCGGCTGCGTTTCAGCCGTGCTTCCCAGATCAACTCTGCATAGAAAGACAGCTTTTTGACCTTGAAACTTTCACCCTCGACCTGGCCGATGAGATCGAAATCTACGAAGCTGTCGTTCATCGGAGTGACGAGTGTGTCGGCAGTCGTTGCAGAATGGCGTGCAAGCGGATCGTCACGTCCTGGCGTGTCGATGACGACGAAGTCGGCGCCAGCCGCCTGATCCTTGATCAACGCCTCCATCGCACCTTCATCCATATCTTCAACCACATGGCAGCGGGATGTGGGAAGGTCGATACCGCGACGACGCATCGTTTCGGCCCGATTCTCAAGATACCGGCACATCGTGCGCTGGCGATGGTCGAGGTCGAAAGCGACGACATCGGCACCGCGATACGCCAAGGCAACAGCGACATGGACTGCCGTTGTGGACTTGCCCGTTCCGCCTTTCTCGTTGGCGAAGACTATACGGTGAGGCTGCGAAACCATCAGGATTTGGCTGGGGAACTCATGATAAGACAGTCCCTATCTAACCCATCGCGTGGCGGCAACGCGTGGGTGGGTAATGGTACGCCGTTTTTCCCACAATGGCGCGTTCATACTATCGAATACTCCATCAATTGATACTCTCTCCCGCATCTGGGTCGTATTCGAGAGGCGAGACACGACGGCAAGTCGGCAGCCGCGAACCGTTTCCAAGGGGGAAGCCAGACGATGAAGAAAGCACTGCTTGCGGCATTTGCCGTATTATCGATGACAGGAATGGTGGCCGAGCCGGTTTTAGCTCAAGGCAGATCGTCGGCGCGCAAGGCGCAGGATCGCGCCACGATGGACATCCCACGATGCAGCCGAAACCTCGGCACGATTGCGGTGGTTGAGCCTGACGACAAGTGGTGGCGTGAACTGAACTTGGGCAGCCCGGAACAGATCATCCGGGTTTTCGTCCAGCGCTCGGGCTGCTTCACAATGGTGAACCGCGGTCGGTCAATGCAGAACCGCGCGATGGAACGGGCATTGCAGGAGCAAGGCGAATTGCAGGATGGACAGAATGTCGGCCTTGGTCAGGTGGTGACGGCTGACTACTTCCTTCAGCCGGACATTGTCAGCGCCAACAACAATTCAGGCGGTGGTGGGGGTGCCCTCGGTGCAGTGGTCGGTGGGCTGTTCGGTCGAACCGCAGGTGCTTTGGCTGGCGGCATCAGGGTGAAAAAGGGTGAAGCGAATGTGGTGCTTTCGCTCGTCAACGCACGCACCACAGTCGAAGAAGCTCTTGTGGAAGGGTATTTCCAGAAGAAGGACCTCGGCTGGGCCGCCGGCGGAGGACTATTTGGCGGCGGTGGTGGCGCTGCTGGCGGTTTCGGCAGCTACGAGAATACCGTAATAGGCCAGATCATAGTCTTGGCCTATCTCAACGCCTACACCGATATGGTAACTCAACTTGGGGGGCTGCCGGTGGATGCAGCGGCAGCGGCACCCGAAGCGCGCTGACGAACATCGACTTGCAAGATCAGGGGCGGGGCGGCACAGGTCGCTCTGCCCCTTGCCCTATCCAGGAGCTGAATCGTTGCAAACCATCACCCAACTGTCCGATCTTCGTGGCGCGACGCAAGCGTTGCGCGAAACGGGCACACTGGCGCTGGTTCCGACCATGGGGGCGCTGCATGAGGGGCACCTGACACTTGTCCGCCAAGCCGCACGCGCCGCGGAACATGTGATAGTCTCGATATTCGTTAATCCCCGCCAGTTCGGCGCCAACGAAGACCTGGATGCTTACCCGCGCCAGCTCGCAAGGGACTCCGCGCTGCTCGAGACGGAAGGGGTGGCCTTGCTATGGGCCCCATCTCCCGAAGCAGTCTATCCAGATGGCTATGCCACCAACGTCTCGGTCGGTGGCGTCAGCGAAGGACTGTGCGGAAGTGATCGGCCCGGCCATTTCGACGGAGTGGCGACAGTCGTATGCAAATTGTTCAATCAGGTCGCCCCAGACATGGCCTTCTTCGGCGAGAAGGATTGGCAGCAGCTGGCGGTGATCCGCCGTATGGCAAGGGACCTCGACCTGAGCCGACCTGATGTGGGTGCTATTCATGGGGTACCCATCGTGCGGGAAGACGATGGTCTCGCGATGAGTAGCCGCAACGCCTATTTATCACTTGCAGACCGCGCTGCCGCCGCAGCTCTTCCACGTGAGATGCAAGAAGCAATTCAACAGATCGCTACCGGCGACCCGATTGGTCCGGTGCTTGCAAATTTGAAGAAGCGCCTGATCGATGCTGGGTTCGGCTCTGTCGATTACGCAGAAGTCCGAACTGGTGCCGATCTAAAGCCCACCAGTGAAATGTCGCCAGAGAACCGGCTTTTCGTTGCCGCGCGAATTGGCGGTACGCGGTTGATCGACAATATGCCGCTTAGGTGAAGACGATCCGCTCTAGAGCGTTCGTTGACGGAAACACCCAGAGATCGATCTGTTTGGAAGCCTGGAGCGGGTAAGGGGAATCGAACCCCTCTAGCCAGCTTGGAAGGCTGGAGCATTACCACTATGCTATACCCGCTCGGTTGATGCGCCAATGCCATCGAAGTTGCGCCGTCGTCAACACGCTATTGCATTTTGTCGCTGGCTTCCTCCTTGTCCACGTCCCTTGCTGCGGCCAAGCTCTCAGCCAGTGTCTGCGCTTCATTGTCCTGAGCCGATTGGCCGGGACTCTGCACTTCGATTTCGACTCGGCGATTCGTCGTCCTGCCCTCTTCATTCGGCGTTCCGTCCGGCAGCGCATTGGGCGCGGCTGGGTTCTGTTCGCCGAATGCAATCACCGTAATCCGATCTTCGGCTATACCATTTTCGACCAGCCATTCTCGGACTGCGTCAGCCCGCGCCCGTGACGCCCGCATATTAGCCTCGTCGCTCCCGCCGCTGTCGCTATGACCACCAAGTATAATGTCGCCCCCTTCGGCCATCTGTGGAGAGGCCAGCACCGTCGCTAGTTCCGCCCGGGCCTCCTGCGTCAACTCTGCCCCGTCGGGAAAGACTATTCGCGTTTGCAGCGATCCGGCCGGCTGTAATCCCTCGATAGGTTCGACTTGAAACTCGGGGCGAAAGATGGACTTCTTTTCTTCTGCCACATCTTCCGATGGGGTTGTTGAGCGCTCTCCGTCACAAGCGCCAAGCGCGCAGGCCAAAATTAGAAGAGCGGCGGGAAATATGTGCGGTTGCATCAGCTTATGCCCCCTGTTCAGCGGTCTTATTTCGTCTGCGGTCACGCTTGGCAGCAGCGTCCTGGGCGGTGCGCTCCTGGGGGGGAGCGAAGCTGACGATGACGTCTCCCGCGCGTGGCTCCGGCCGCGCTGCGTGCGTAAAGAAGCGGATCGTGCCGTTTTCGCGAACCAGCAGCAGCATTGCAGCGGCATCTGGCAGACGCTCCCGGGCAGCGTCGAAGCCAAACTCTTCCGAAAGCTTGGTCTTGCGGAACACCCAACCACGTGAAAGCCGTTCATTTACGTCTTCTACGCCGAAGCCGCTTTCGAAGAGCGCCCGGCCACGGATACTGCTGGGCAGAGAATGCCGGTCGTCCTCGTCTACCGCATCACCCAACTGAAACACTGTGTCTCGCCCGATTTCGTAAGCGAACTCGTTGCAAACAAGGGCATTATAGGCCTCGTTCTCCGTCGCTGCGACCAACACCGCGTAGGGTGCCAGGTCGAGATTGTGCTCGGTCGCTTCGTTAAGGATCTCACCATGATAGAACGGCAGCCCTTTCTGGCGAGCAAGGGCCAGACGCTGCCAGCTCGCATCGACGATCATCACTGGTGCTTTGAGATCCTTCATCATCATCGCCAGCGAGATAGTCCACGGTGTGCTGCCGACGATGATGATACCGGGACGGTTACTGCCCTTCAGCTTGAGAAGCTTGGCGACCAGGTCGATGGTGAAGCCATGGGCGACGATAGTGGCCACCACAACTGCAAAGCTGAGCCCGATCAGCGCTGTGCCATCATAGCCAATCTCTTCCAGGCGGAGCGCAAACAGCCCCGAAATGGCCACAAGCACAATGCCCCGTGGCGCAATCCAAGCGAGAAACAGGCGCTCATTCCATGGAACAGAACTACCGAGCAGACTCAGCAGTATGGTCGCCGGGCGAACCAGAAAAAGGAGTGCCAGAAGAAACAGGCCGAAGTTCCAGTTGAGATAGGCAAGCTCCTCAAACTTCAGGCTGGATGAAAGAAGGATAAAAATGCCCGAAATCAGCAATACCGCCACGTTCTGCTTGAACGGATGAATGCTTCGTAGCGACGACACGTTCATATTTGCCAGCGCCACGCCCATCACTGTCACAGCGACCAGTCCGGCTTCATGCTCGATCTGATTCGACAGGACGAACACGACGATAACCGCAGTGAGCAGGACGGGAACCTTAAGAAACTCAGGCACAGTCCCACGCGGAAACGCCCAGGCGATGGCCGCTGCTGCGACGTATCCGATCAGACCAGCGAGGATTGCGGCGAAGATGAGCGGCGGAACGACTTCAAACAGACCCGCGTCAGGCGATGCCGTTACCGCACGAAAGTATTCGTAGGCGACAACGGCGAACAGGGCACCGATGGGATCATTGACGATCGCCTCCCATTTGAGAATGGCTGCCGGGCGGGATTTGACCGAGGATTGCCGCAACAGGGGCATCACAACTGTCGGCCCGGTGACAACCAGAATACCGGCAAAGAGAATGGCGACAGGCCACTCAAGGCCACCGATAGAGTGGGCGGCAAACGCACCCAGGACCCACGCAATCGGCCCGCCAAGAAGAACAAGCCGCCACACCCCTTCTCCGGCATGGCGCAGTTCCCGCAGATCAAGGCTGAGACCGCCTTCGAACAGAATCAGCGCAACACCGATGGCAATCATCGGATCGAGCAGTTCGCCGAAGGCATGTTCGGGATCGAACAGGCCCAGCACCGGCCCTGCCAGAAAGCCCGCCGCCAACATCAGGACGATCGCTGGCCATCCGGTACGCCAGGCCACCCACTGAGCGCCTATGCCCAGCATGCCGACCATTGCAATAACTAGTGACTGTTCCATGCCCCTCTCTAACTACGCGAATACTTCGCGGGTCAGGACGCCGCGCGGACGCCAGTGCTATTAATGCGTAACCCTCGTATTATTTCCGTCCGGCCACGAACTCAGTCGCCGTCGAAGGTCATCAGGCATCGAATCTCAACCGCTTCCTGGCCGAGTCTATCGCGTCCGCCGAGATCCGGGAGGTCGATGACAAAGGCCGCACGATCGACCGCTGCACCAGCCTGTCGCAAAAGCTGTGTTGCCGCAACCGAAGTTCCTCCCGTGGCAAGCAGATCATCGACTATAGCTACTCTTTGACCTTCCCTAATGGCGTCGGGATCCATCTCAAGACGATCAAGCCCATATTCCAATTCATAGTCCACACCGATTACCCTGCAGGGCAGTTTGCCTGGCTTGCGGACCGGTATGAATGGCAGACTCATATGGGCAGCCACCGCTGCTCCGAAAATAAATCCCCGCGCCTCCATTCCAGCGATCGCTTCGGCGCCACGGACTTCATTTGCGAGCCATTCAATCGTTGTACGAAAACCGGACCCATCGCCGATCAAGGTGGTGACATCGCGGAACTGGATGCCCGCGCGGGGAAAATCCGGAATCGTTCTTACCAACGCTTTCAGGTCAGTGGGTGTCAAAGTCGCTCCCCAGAAAATGAAAACGCCCCTCGCATCTCAAGGATGCAAGGGGCGTCGGTCATTTGCAAAAGACAGGCCAGTTAGGCTTTTTTACGCTTTGCAGCTGCCCAGATCTGTTTCTTTGAAAGATAAGCCAGAACGGTTGCAAACAGCAGGAAGATCAGCACCGGCCAACCAGTCTGCTTGCGCTTCACCAACGTTGGTTCCGCTGTCCATGTCAGGAATGCGGCCACGTCCGTTGCCATCTGTTCGATAGTCGCTTCGGTACCGTCGTCGTAAGTGACCTGCCCGGTGGTGGTAAGCGGCGGCGCCATCGCGAGGTTCAGATTGGGGAAGTACGGGTTGTGGTGCAGGCCAGGCCCCGGAGCAGCTTCCGGATGATGTTCGAGCAGCTCTGCCGTCGGCTCCTGATATCCCATCAACAGCGAAGCAACGTAGTTCGTGCCATTGCCACGAGCCTTCGTCATCAGCGAAAGGTCAGGCGGAATGGCGTTGTTGTTCGCAGCCGCTGCGGCAACATTGTTCGGATAGGGCGACGGGAAATAGTCCGTCGGAAGGCCCGGACGTGTCGTGGCTTCGCCAGTGTTGGGATCAATGCCCGGCACCTGCTTTGAAGCTGCGAATGCCTTCACCTGGCTTTCGTCATAGCCAATTTGCTCAAGATCGCGGAATGCCACGAACTTGAGGCTGTGGCATGCCGAGCAGACTTCATTGTAAACCTTGAAGCCGCGCTGAAGCTGTTGGACGTCCCATTTACCGAAAGGCCCGTCGAAGGAATAAGCAATGTCCTGCGGCTTTTCATAGGGTAGGTGGCCCGGTGCCTCTTCGGTTATCGCGGCATAGGCACCGACAACAAAAGAGTAGAGGGCTACGACCGCAAAACCGAGGCCGACGAGAATAGCAACGAGGCGGATGCTGAGAAGCTTTGTCATGTCTTTTCTCGTACTCGGTTAGGCGACCGTCTGGGCGTTTTCGCCAACCACGGCCTTATCGTCGGAGCCGAGAACGGCTTCGGTGATCGAATATGGCAGCGGCTGAGGCTTCTCGACTTGACTGACGATCGGCAGGATCACCAGGAAGTGCAGGAAGTAGTACGCCGTGGCGATCTGGCTCATCATCACGAACGGTTCTTCTGCCGGAGCACCGCCACAATAGAACAGCACCGCCATTGCAGGGATCAACCCAAACCAGAAGAACTTGCGGAACAACGGGCGATAATGACCGCTGCGTACCGGTGACTTGTCCAGCCAAGGCAGGAAGAACCAGATCAGGATCGAACCGAACATCGCGATCACGCCCATCAGCTTGGCCGGGATGAACAGGAAGTCGACAGTGAAAGCACGCAGAATCGCGTAGAACGGCCAGAAGTACCATTCAGGAACGATGTGCGCTGGTGTCGAGAGCGGGTTGGCTTCGATATAATTGTCCGGGTGGCCCAGCATGTTCGGCATGAAGAAGACCAGCGAGAAGAACAGGATGAGAGCAACGCCGAGACCGAAACCATCTTTCGCCGTGTAATACGGGTGGAACGGCAGCGTATCGCTTTCCTGCTTCACTTCCACGCCCGTCGGGTTCGAAGAGCCCGGAATGTGCAGTGCCCAAATGTGCAGGATAACCACGCCGGCAATTACGAACGGCAGAAGGAAGTGCAGGCTGAAGAAGCGGTTGAGCGTTGCATTGTCCGGAGCAAATCCACCCAGCAACCAGATCTGGATCGGCTCACCGACCAGCGGAATTGCACCAAACAGACCGGTGATCACCTTGGCAGCCCAGAAGCTCATCTGACCCCAGGGCAACACATACCCCATAAAGGCAGTCGCCATCATGAGCAGGAAAATGACCACGCCGAGCAACCAGATCATTTCGCGCGGGGCCTTGTACGACGAGTAGAAGAAGCCGCGGAAGATGTGCAGATAGACGACAATAAAGAAGAAGCTGGCGCCATTGGCATGGGCATAGCGCATCAGCCAGCCCCAATTGACGTCGCGCATCAAATGCTCGGTCGTCGCGAAGGCGACTTGTGCATTGGCGGCATAATGCATCGCCAGAACGACACCGGTGACGATCTGCACCACCAGGAAGAAACCGGCGAGGACGCCGAAATTCCAGAAATAGGAGAGATTGCGCGGAACCGGGTAACCGGCACCGACAGCGTTGTAGACGAGGCGCGGCAGCGGCAGCTTCTCGTCGAAAAACCTCATGACCGGATTGGTCGGGGTATATTCCTTGGCCCAGGGAAAGCTCATCGTTTCGTCTCTTCTCTCTAAGCTCAGCCGACCTGAATGACGGTGTCCGAAGTGAACTGATATTCCGGCACTTCGAGATTCGCCGGCGCAGGACCCTTACGGATACGACCGGCAGTGTCGTAGTGCGAACCATGGCAGGGGCAGAAATAGCCGCCGTATTCGCCTTTGACTTCGCCTTCGGCGGCACCAAGGGGAACGCAACCAAGGTGGGTACAAACACCCATGGTCACGAGCATATCCTCGTGCCCTTCCTTCGTCCGCTCCGCGAGAGTCTGCGGGTCACGCAAGGTGCTGGCATTGACGGCATTGGCCGCTTGAATTTCCGCGCTCGTCAGGCGGCGCACAAACAGAGGCTGCTTGCGGAACACGGCCTTGATTGCCTGCCCCGGCTCAATTGCCGAGACATCGACTTCGGTCGAGCTTGCAGCAAGCACATCCTTCGACGGAGCCATCTGACTGACCAAGGGATAGACGACTGCAAGGCCGCCAATACCCACCGCACTTACTGCGGCGATGTCGAGAAAATCGCGACGGCGCATACCGTCGTCGGTAACGCCTTCCGTTTCGGGGGTTGCGGTTACAGCGGTGTCTGCCATCAGCGCTTTGCCTTGCCTGCCTTGGTACTGTGCCTGAACCCTGGCGGGTTTCGACACTTTTTGCGAATCCATTGCCGGACATTTTGAAAAGGCGGCGCGCCCGAAAAATACGGTGCGTACGCGGAAGCCCCCCAGTGTGCCCGGTTTGGACGCGCCTCTAGCCGCTATACGACGGGTTGCCAACCGCCATTTTGGCCAGCTTTGTGGTCAGCGTGCAATCTTACAGATGATTAAGTCGGAAGCGCAATGATGCTGACCTGCCGGCCATCGTTTGCCTCTCCCCGATGCGTTGCGCGACGATAGGAGAAGAAACGATCAGGCTGGGTGTATGTGTCTTGCTGCAGATCCTCGACCTGGCCGACGCCTGCGGCATTTAAGCGATGGGCGACGTAGGAAGACAGATCGAACTGATAATGCCCCGGTTCGCCCGCGCTGAAAAACCGTGCATCGTCTTCATCGAACCGCTCCCGGAATGCCAGATCGACTTCATAGCTGTCCTGCGCGATGGTCGGGCCGATTGCCGCCCTGATTCGCTGACGCTGCGCGCCGAGCGAAACCATCGCCCCAATTGTATTTTCGATCACACCGCCGACCGCCCCACGCCATCCTGCATGCGCAGCGCCAACAACATTGGCTTCCAAATCAGCCAATAGCACCGGCGCACAATCAGCGGTAACGATGCTGAGCGCAAGACCACGTCGCGCCGTTACCAAGGCATCCGCCTCTGGCGGTTGTTCCCATGGCCCGGTGACCGTTACAGCCGAGGCTGAGTGCACTTGTCTCAGACGAACAACAACCGAGCCCGGCAACACATCGGCTGCAGTCAGTCCTTTTGCAGTCGAAAACCCATGCGGTGTCGCAGCGAGCACTTTCGCTTTCAGGAAGCCTTCCATCCGACAACTATCCCAGAGAACGCGTAACCTGTTCGAACGTATCGCGCGACAGGGCAGGTGCTGCAGCGATTCTCTCCAGTGCCTCGCGCATCAACTTTGCCCGCCCCTGTTCAATTCGGCCCCAGCGCCCCAAGGAGGGGACAAATCGCGCGGCAGTCTGGGCATTGATCGGATCAAGCTCCAAAATAAGATCGGCGATCATATTGTAACCTTCGCCATCTGCAGCGTGGAATGCGGCGGGGTTTGCGGCAAAGACCATGTAGAGAGAGCGAACCCGATTGGGGTTCTTAAGAGTGAAATCCGGATGGTCGCGCAACGCCTTCACATGTTCAATGGCATGTGGGTGCAGTGAGCTCGCCTGCAACGCGAACCACTTGTCGATCACCAGCGCATTGCCCTGATAGCGATTGTAGAAATCGAGCAACTTGCCGGTGCGTTCCGCACTGTCGAGCCCCGCAAGAACCATCAGCGCACCCTGGCGGTCGGTCATATTGTCCGCCTTGTCATACTGATGAGCGGCCAGTTGCGCGGCCTTTGCAGGATCGCTGGCAGCGGTATAGCCCAGCACGAGTGTCTTGACCTTACGCGCTCCCTTGGCGGCCGCGTCGAGCGAAAACGGGATTTGCTCTGCGCGATCATAGAGGGCGTGAAATTCCTTTGCCAAACGCTGGCCGATATCAGCCTTCAGCGCCTCTCTTTCGGCGTGAATGCGACCTGGGTCGGACACCGGCATCTGCTCGGCAATATAGGCTTGGCCGGGCATCGACATCAGTTCGCCGCGCATCAGATCATCGAGCGCAGCGTCGTCCACCACAGCCCTCAGCGCCTGCGCAATGTCACCACGTGCGGCTTCGCGATCATTGTTTCCGAGATCGCCCGTTGTAGCAGCGACGAGATAGCCCGTCATCAGTTCCTGCATGGCTTCATATCGAGCGAAAGGATCATCATCTCTCGCGGCGAGGAATACGAGGTCTTCGCGCGGAACATTTCGTTCGATCGACACGGGGGCGGAGAAGGTCCGATTGATCGAAAGCACAGGCTCGTTGGCATAGCCATCGAAACTGAATTCAGCCTTCTCCCTATCGAGAATCACGAGTTCTTCACCTCGGTGCTCGCCAGACTCGCGGTCGAACAGCGCGAGCTTGAGTGGGATCGGCACCGGCTGTTTTACAGCCTGTCCAGGCGTTGCTGGAACTGTCTGTGCCAACGTCAGCTTCGCGGTGCTGCCACTATGGTGCACTTCGACGCTCACTTTCGGAGTGCCTGCCTGCGAGTACCAGAGCCGAAACTGGCTCAGATCCATGTCGGCACCATCTTCAATCGATGCGACGAAATCTTCACAAGTGGCAGCTTCGCCATCGTGACGGTCGAAATAGAGATCCGTACCGCGGCGGAAACGCTCTTCCCCTGCCATGGTCCGCATCATGCGGATCACTTCGGCGCCCTTGTTATAGATCGTCGCAGTGTAGAAATTGCTGATCTCGCGATAGGAATCAGGGCGGATCGGGTGCGCCAGAGGGCCGGAATCCTCGGGGAACTGCACCCCCCGCAGCACGCGCACGTCTTCGATCCGTTTTACCGGCGCACTGCCCATATCCTGGCTGAACAGCTGATCGCGCAGCACTGTGAAACCTTCCTTCAGGCTCAACTGGAACCAGTCCCGGCAGGTAATCCGATTGCCCGACCAGTTGTGAAAATATTCGTGCCCGATTACGCCTTCAATGCCGTCATAATCGCCATCGGTGGCTGTGTCAGGGTCAGCAAGGACATACTTCGTATTGAAGATATTCAGCCCCTTGTTCTCCATCGCCCCCATGTTGAAATCTGACACGGCAACGATGTTGAACAGATCGAGATCGTATTCACGTCCAAAAGTTTCTTCATCCCATTTCATGGACCTTTTCAGGCTTTCCATAGCGTGTTCGGTGCGGGCAAGATCGCCCTTGCGCACCCACACATTCAGTTCCACCTCACGCCCACCAACGGTCGTGAAACTATCGGTCCTGGCGACCAGATCGCCTGCCACCAGCGCGAAAAGATAGGACGGCTTGGGCCATGGATCGTGCCATTCCGCCCAGTGTACTTCACCGTCATCCCCCTGATCGGTGCGATTGCCGTTGCAGAGAAGCACCGGGAACTGCGCTTTTGGGCCGTGCACGCGCACGGAGTAAGTGCTGAGCACATCGGGGCGGTCCGGGAAAAATGTTATGCGACGGAATCCTTCCGCCTCACATTGTGTGCAAAGCATCCCGCTGGAGGCGTACAGCCCCATCAACTGCGAATTCTCGGACGGATCCAGCTCCGTAACTATCTTGAGAGTGTGCCGTTCGCCTTCCAGTGTGACAATCAGATCGTCACCGTCCATCATGTGCCCGGCGCATTCACCTCCATCACAGCTGAGCGAGACGAGTTCAAGACCATCCCCGTTCAGACGGATGGTTGGCGAAGGGTCAGCATCCGGATTGCGTTCTATATCCAGAGTCGTGACGACACGCGTCTTCTGCAAGCCGAGATCGAACTCCATTCTGATTGCCGGCACCAACCACGGAAAAGGTGTGTAATCAGCACGGTGAATTACCGGGGGTGCCTTGGGTTCGAACGCTGCATCGGCCATTTCGGGGTTGCCGTCGGGCGTGGCGGGGGTGCGCGCAATATCCATTGATGTCCTATCATTTCTAGGCTGACTTGCTCTGTCATCCCTTGCAACGCCCGTCGAGAGCTTGTGTTCATTCGACGGACCGCGGAAACGGAGCGATTGACAGTTTTGCAGTGCTGCAGCACCGGATGGGACGAGATGTGTAACCTACCGGACCTGATTGCCACCGCCCGCGGCTTCCACACCGCGACCACAGCACCTAACCATCTTGGCAACAAATGAGCCGCCTGCTGATTTTTGGCCTTGGCTACACTGGATCACGTATCGCTGAAGCAATGCGTGCAAGGGGCTGGCAGGTCGATGCCACCGGAAGTGCTGGCAACATCACTTTTGACGACGGGAACGAAGTATCGGCAGTCTTGGCGCGTACGTCGCATGTCCTGAGTTCCGTTCCGCCATCCGATGGCCAGGACCCGGTTCTCGAAAGCTATGGCAGCACCTTACACAGCAAGACCCTATGCTACCTTTCTTCCACTGGCGTTTACGGGGACGCGAAAGGGGCTTGGGTGGATGAATCTTCACCTACGGGTGGAGGACGGCGAACTGCACGGGCAGAATGCGATGCGCGGTGGATGGAGTTGGGCGCGCGGGTATTCCGCCTGCCGGGCATTTACGGACCCGATCGGAGTGCACTGGACCGTGTCGCACAGGATAAAGGACACCGGATAGACTTGCCTGGGCAAGTGTTCAGCCGGATACATGTAGACGATATCGTGGCAGGGATCGTGGATGCGATAGAACGGCATGCGCCAGCGGGGGCCTATAATCTATCGGACGATTTGCCGACCAGCCAGAACGTCGTCATCGAAGAGGCTGCCCGACTTATAGGAGTTTCGCCTCCGCCTCTTCAGACTATCGAACAAGCCGAACTTTCGCCAATGGCGCGTGGTTTCTACGCCGAGAACCGCCGTGTCGCCAATGGGAAAGCCAAACGCCTCCTCCATTGGAAACCCCGCTATCCCACCTATCGCGAAGGTCTCGCTGCGATCATGGCTCTGGCGTAGCACGGCGCGGAGGCGCAGAGGCGCGTCCACGCATGGCGATAACCATCCCGAGAAGGGTGGTGACAGCACCTGCTGCCGGAAGCGAGCCCCATACGAACCCTTCGAAGACGGTCGACAGGACCATTGCCACCACCGGCACGATGACCGAACTGTAAGCCGCCTGGCCAGCCCCAATCTTGCGCACAAGGCCGTAATACAAGGGGAAAGTCACTACCGAGCCGGCGAGACCGAGATATAGTATTCCCAGACCGTAGGATGGTCGCGGATCGAATTGCGGCGGCCCCGCGGTGATCCACGCAAATACGCTGTTCATCACGACGCCGGCAGTCATCGACCAGGCGAGCAACGCCAGAAACGGCTGCTTCTTAGCCCCATCCATCGCCTGCGTAATATTGGCCGCACTGGCCGACAGGATACCGCAGACCGTTAATCCAGCCCCCAGCAATACTTCGTGCAGAGTTGCAGGTGACGATTGCCATTCATGTGCAAACAGCAATGCGACACCAATTGCGGCAATTGCAGAGCCCGCAACGAAAGGTCCGGTGATTTTCTGCCCAAGGAAGATCCGCCCGAAGATCGCATTGGGCACCACCAGGAGGGCGAACATCACCGCTACGAGGCCCGAAGTGATGTAGTGTTCAGCATTGTAGACGAAGGTAAAATTAAGGGTGAACTGAAACAGGCCCAACAGCACCGCCCAACGCAGTCCACCCGGTCCGAGCATCAGTCTTTCCCGCCGCAGCGCAGCCAGCGCAAACATGCCAAGCGCCGCCACGATGAAACGATAGGAGATCGACCAGCTCGCCGGAACGCCGGCAATCTGGTCGCGAATCACCAGCCATGTTCCTCCCCAAATTACGCTGACCATCAAAAAGGCCGCGAAATTGCGAGGGGTGAACAGGCTCTCCGCCTCCTGCTCCGCGCTCATAGGCTGGCGAGTGCTTTGGCCAGGGCAGAAGCGTGTTCGTCCCGCGTGTTCCAAGCAGTGACGAAACGCGCAGCGTCATCACCCCAGTCGTAGAAACCGAAGCCCTGCCCTCTCAGCGCCTCGCGCTCGGCTACGGTGCAGCGTACGAACACTTCGTTCGCCTCCACCGGATGCATTAATCGGCCTTCGCAGGCCACCGCAAGTTCCTGCGCCGCGGCATTGGCATGGCGGGCATTTTCTAGCCATCTATCCTGATCGAGCATCGCATGAAGTTGCGCAGCGAGAAAGCGGCCCTTCGATTGCAAGTGTCCCGCGCGCTTGCGGCGATACCGGGCTACCTCCGCCAGATTTGCGTCGAAAAATACGATCGCTTCTGCCCCCAGCCCGCCATTCTTGATGAAGCCGAAGCTCAATACATCGGCATCTCCCGCGGCTTCTGCTGCAGTACATTCCAGAAAGGCAACGGCGTTGGCGAAGCGCGCACCATCCATGTGGATGCCAAGTCCGCGATCCCTTGCGAGTTTCGTGATGGCAGACAGCTCATCAGGGCGGTAGACCCGGCCATATTCGCTAGCCTGCGTAATCGAAACGGCATGGGGCTGCACCTGATGCACATCGTTGCGGATCGGATCGACGACGGCCCGGATCGCATCGGGCGTGAGCTTGGCCCCTTCTCCCTTGGCCAGCAGCAGCTTTGCGCCATGCAGGTAAAAGCCGGGCGCGCCGCCTTCATCCACCTCGATATGCGCTTCTTCATGGCAGACGACGCCGCCATGGGGCTGAACCATTGTTGCAAGGGCAAGACAATTTGCCGCGGTGCCCGTTGCGACCCACAGAACACCGCAGGGTCTACCGAAAAGATCGGAAAATCTGGCGTCGAGCGCACCGCTTAGGCCATCCCCGTCATAGGGAGAATCGGGCGCGTCCGCTGCCTTCAACGCCTCCCATATGGCGGGATGTACCGAGGCGGCATTGTCGGAAAGAAATTGCATCGGAACGCCCATAACCGCCGGCGCATTCCTTGCACAGGAAGGAAACATGGAACGATGGAAGATTCACAAATCGTCATTCGCCGCGAAGATGAAGAAACACACGGCCAATATGTCGCAACCGACGAGGCTGGCTCGCATGCGGGGAAGCTGACCTGGACGCTGCGAAATGGCGCGCGAGATGCAGAGCACACGATCGTCGATCCTGCGATGCGCGGCAAGGGTGTTGCCGGAAAGCTGGTCGACGCGCTCATCAGCGATGCGCGCAGCAAGGGCTTTCAAATCATCCCGAGTTGTTCCTATGTCGCGGCCCAGTTCGATCGTCACCCGGAATGGGCAGAACTTCGCGCCTAAGCTGGCTGTGGGGCCATTTCAACCACATCGGAGAAATCCTGCTCGCCCATACTCGAAAGAACCGCATCGCGAATGTGCATAGCGTCTTGGAGCATGATGCCGCGCATGTTCAAATGCCCACCAGCAAGGCCGAAACGGATATCCGCATAGCCGCCCAGGCGCGCCAGCGGATTTCGGACGATTTCTACCGATTGCAGCTTTTCTCGTGATGCAATGGTCAGGCTCGGCGCAAGCCAGCCATGGCGCGTATACAATTGGGTGGGACCTAGCGCGTGCCGGTCCCACCGCCAACGCAGATATTCGTGCAGGGCAAAACCTGTGCCGCCGACCAATACGGGCAACGGCGCCAGGATCATCTGATCTGCCAACGCAAGCACGATTGAGAGCACGGCCATGAGGCCAAGACCCAAGAGGAAGCTGTCGATACGATAGCGGGGCGCCGAGCGTTGCCAATCGATCGAGGGCTGCGGCAGTTCGAAGCTCGTTTCCGCAATAACAGGTGCAATCTCACCCATCTGCGCAAATGGGACCGCTTCATGATTGGCCGATCCGCTATCGCTCGCAAGACTGACGAGCCTGACAGAGTGCCAACCGAAAAGCCGCCTGACAAATCCGGTGTTCAGCTTAAGCGCCTGTACCCGATGAACCGGCATAACCAGATCGGTCCGCGTCAGCAGCCCGCGTCTGCGCCGCAGCCCCTTGTCAGTCCGCTCCAGCAGGAAGCCCCACTCGCGCAGAGCGGTTCTGACCATTCCGGTTGCTACCCCAATGAAAAGCAGTGAACCGATCGCGATCGTCGCGCCGACAATTTGGGTAAAAAACCCGAGCCCAGCCAGCCATCGGCCGGAGCCCGACAGCTGTTCGCGCCACAAACGCCATTCCCAGATTTCGAATGGCAGCAGGAAGTCCAGTTGTTGCGCAGCGCCTGCAACCACTGCGACCACTGCAAGCGAAAACTCGAAGAGACCGAAAGTGAAGACCCGCTGTGGGGACATGGCATAAAGGAGCTTCCCGCTTTCTCGCGAGACGATCTCTTCGACTTCATGAGTCGCAGCAGAACCTCTTTCGCGTCGGCTTCGCACCAGCTCGCGAAGCCGCTCGCCCTCGATTTCGGGAAGGTAGGCCAGCTTCAGGTCTTCGCCCCCGCCAGCACCGGTTTCGAACTTTACTTCGACGAGGCCGAACAGGCGTGGAACAAGCTTCTGTTCCAGGCTGACATCCTGGATCCGTTCGTAAGGAACAGATCTGGCGGCGCGCGACACAATTCCGCTTTCCACGCGGATATCATCGGCCCCGACGATATAGGTGAGGCGCAGCCACTGCAGATAGGCGAAAAGGATATTCGCCCCCACCGCCACCAGGACGAGCGGCACGAAATAAACGATCACATCACTGAAATCACCGTCATCGAGAATCGCAAATCCTCCGATGACGATGGGCAGGACAAGCTGAGAAAACAGCGCCACGGCACGCACTGCAAAAGTGCGCGGATCAGTCCGCCTCGGATTATTATCGACCGTTTCGTTCACCGCGTGTCGCGCCTGATCGCGGCACGGATATCTTCCCGCATTGCCTTGGCATCTGCCTCGCGCAGGCCCGGCAAAGAAACCGAGGCATTGTGCGTGCCAGCCGTATGGACCGTAAGCGTGGCCAGACCAAACGCCCGTTCCAACGGCCCCTGCCCTACGTCGATATGCTGCACACGGCCGAATGGGACAACCGTATCGGCGCGGAAGAACACCCCCCGCACCACCCGCAACCTCTCACCCGCGAGTGAATAACCACGAGCGCTGTAACGCCTCATCGGTACGCGAATCAGCCCGTAGGCAGCCACAATCAGAGCCGGGATCCATACCGCCCCCGTCCAGCCGGGTATCGCCATTTCGGCGAGGGTTGCAGCAATCAGCAACAGTACCGCAACAATCGCGAACTGCAGACGCAGCAATGATTTGTAGGCGGGGTCCAGCGGGGTCAGATCGTCGGCAGCATCCATACCGTACTAGCTACGCAATACAGCAGTGCTATTCAATCGGCTTTCGCCGCTCCGCCGGGCGGACCGTGTACTGACAATACCATTGTGGAGAAAATGGTGCTGCTGGGGAGGATTGAACTCCCGGCCTCACCCTTACCAAGGGTGCGCTCTACCACTGAGCTACAGCAGCACACGTCGCCGCGAAAAAGGCTCGCGGGGTGGAGGCGGGCGCTATTGGCAGACGTGAAGCAGAAGTCAACCTTAGCTTGAGCCGGAAGGCAAAATTGGCGAAAGCTTGCGTCATGGATAGCCAAAACGACAAATTGAGCCGCGAAGAGCGCCTCGCCGCGAAACTTCGCGAGAATCTGCGCCGCAGGAAAACACAGGGTCGCGAAATCCGCGAATCGGACCAGACAAGCCTTCCCAATAAAGAAACAGAGCGCTAACGCGCACTGCTCCTAGGGGGAAACCGGAGTAATCATGTCGAAACTTATCCTCGTTCGCCACGGCCAGAGCGAGTGGAACCTCGCCAACCGTTTCACCGGCTGGTGGGATGTCGACCTGACCGAAAAGGGCGAAACCGAAGCGCGCGAAGCCGGCGAACTGATGAAAGCGAAGGGTGTGCTGCCCACGATCGCTTTCACCAGCATGCAGAAACGCGCGATCAAAACGCTCAACATCGCACTCGAAGCTTGCGACCGTTTGTGGATCCCGGTGACGCGCGACTGGCATCTCAACGAGCGGCATTATGGCGGGCTCACCGGCCTCGATAAGCAGCAGACGCGCGACAGGCACGGCGATGAGCAGGTTCACATCTGGCGCCGCAGCTTCGATGTGCCCCCGCCCGAAATGGAACCGGGGAGCGAGTTCGATCTGGCCAATGATCCGCGCTATGCCGGGATCGATGTGCCGCGCACCGAAAGCCTCAAGCTGACGATCGACCGGGTATTACCTTACTGGACCGATATGATTCTGCCGCTTTTCGACAAGGGCGAAACGGTCATCATCTCTGCCCATGGCAATTCCCTGCGCGCGCTGGTGAAACATCTTTCGAATATTTCGGACGACGAGATCACCGGCCTCGAAATCCCGACCGGCCAGCCGATCATCTATGAGTTCGAAGGCACGCAGGTGTCGGGCGAGCGCTATTATCTGAAGGATGCCTAGCGTGGGTGCGAAGGTTGCTATCGTCATGGGAAGCCAGTCGGACTGGGACACCATGACCAATGCCGTCGAGGTTCTGGACGAGCTGGGCGTGGAGGCTGATGTGCGCATCGTTTCGGCGCACCGCACGCCCGACCGGATGTATGAGTTCGCCAAAGGCGCGGCAGAAGCGGGTTTCGAAGTCATCATCGCCGGCGCGGGCGGTGCGGCCCACCTTCCGGGGATGATCGCGGCGCTCACGCATATTCCGGTGCTGGGCGTGCCGGTCCAGTCCAAGGCGCTTTCGGGCGAGGACAGCCTGCTTTCGATCGTCCAGATGCCCGCGGGGGTTCCGGTCGGCACGCTGGCCATCGGCAAGGCGGGGGCGACCAATGCAGGGCTGCTCGCCGCGGCGATCCTTGCCAATCACGACCCTGCCCTGTCGCAACGCCTGCAGGACTGGCGCGCGGCGCGTAGCGCAGCCGTGGCCGAACGGCCAGCCGATTGATGCTGAAACGCGGCAGCACCATCGGTATTCTCGGTGGCGGCCAGCTTGGCCGGATGATGGCAATGAGCGCGGCGCAGTTGGGCTACCGCTGCATCGCCTATGCACCCGATGGCGACAATGTGGTTAGCCAGGCCTGCGACGACACCTTCATCAACAAATGGGACGATACCGCCGCGCTGGCTGCCTTTGCGGCGCAATGCGATGCGGTGACCTGGGAATTCGAGAATGTCCCTGTCGCCACTGCAGGCGCAATTCCCGAAGGACGGATTTTCCCGCACCCGCGCGCGTTGGAAACGGCGCAGGACCGGCTGAATGAAAAGCGGTTCGTCGAAGAGCTCGGCGGCAGACCGGCGGCCTATGCGCGGATCGATTCGCGCGCCGATCTGGAAGCGGCGATCGAACGGCTGGGGGTGCCCGGCATTCTCAAGACCCGGCGCGATGGCTATGACGGCAAAGGCCAGTGGCGCATCGGTTCGCAGCGTGATGTGCAAGGCCTCAATTTGCCCGATATGCCCTTGATCTACGAAGCTTTTGTGGAGTTCGAAGCCGAGTTCTCGGTCATTCTGGTGCGTGGGCGGGATGGTGCGATTCGGTTCTGGGATTCGACCCGCAATTCGCATGAAGATGGCATTCTTGCCATGTCCAGCCTGCCTGCGGGGGATGCCATCGCGGGGCAGGTCGAAGACGCGCGCGCGCTGGCGCGGCAGGTGGCCGATGCGCTGAAATATGTCGGCGTGCTGACGCTGGAATTCTTTGCCACGCGCGATGGGCCGGTCTTCAACGAGATGGCCCCGCGGGTGCACAATTCCGGCCACTGGACGATCGAGGGCGCGGCCACCAGCCAGTTCGAAAATCACATCCGCGCCGTGGCCGGGCTGACCCTGGGCGACACCGCCACAACGGCCGCAGAAGTGACCATGACCAATATCATCGGGCGTGATATTCTGCAGTCAGAACAGTGGCTTGCACAGAGCGATACGCATTGGCACGATTACGGCAAGGCCGAGGTGCGCGAGGGGCGCAAGATGGGCCATGTAACGAAGCTGGGCCGGTGAATCTGTTCCTGATCTATGCCCGCGCGGCCAATGGCTGCATCGGTCGGGACGGGGCGTTGCCGTGGCATCTGCCGGCCGATCTGAAACGCTTCAAGTCGCTGACGATGGGCAAGCCGATGATCATGGGGCGCAAGACTTTCGAGAGCCTTCCGGGGCTGTTGCCGGGGCGCCGCCACATCGTGCTGACCCGGCGCGAGCGCTGGGATTCGACCGGCGCTGAACATGCAACACATGTCAATCAGGCGCTCGATCTGGCGTCGAACAGTGCCGAACAGGTCGCCGTGATCGGCGGCGCGGCGATTTTCGACGTCTTCATGCCCCATGCGAACCGGATCGAGCTGACCGAGATCCACGCCGATTTCGCCGGAGATACTTTCATGCCCGCCCCCGGACCCGAATGGCGCGAAACCGCGCGCGAGGACCACCCGGCGCAGGGCGATACCCCGGCTTACAGCTTCGTCACGCTGGAGCGCGCGCCATGAAGCGCCGGCTGATCATCGGCCTCGCCGCGATCCTGATCGTGGCGCTGGCGGCGTTTTTCATCGTCGCGCCCGGCATGACCGAGCGGAGCATGAACCGGATCGACGGCCAGCCGCTGATCGAAGTGTCCGACGAGGCGAAGGCGCTCCATGCCACGCTCCAGATCGTCGATCTCCATTCGGATACGCTGCTGTGGA
Source organism: Pseudomonadota bacterium (assembly GCA_023394965.1). GTDB lineage: Bacteria > Pseudomonadota > Alphaproteobacteria > Sphingomonadales > Sphingomonadaceae > Qipengyuania. The sequence continues at coordinate 219,772 of JAEWZX010000042.1, forward strand.
AGCGCGATCTGCTGGAGCGCGCGAATCGCGGCCAGATGGATCTGCCGCGCCTGCGCGACGGCAATGTCGCGCTGCAGGTCTTTTCCAGCGTGACCAAGACGCCGAAAGATCAGAATTACGACGCCAATGGTGCCGACAGCGACAATATCACCATGCTGGCGATGGCGCAGCTGCAGCCGGTGCGCACCTGGTCCAGCCTGCTGGAACGGTCGCTATGGCATGCCAGCAAGCTGGATGCCGCGGTGGCAGGCGGGGACGGCGCAATCGCCCGCATCCGCACCCCCGACGATCTGCGCCGCCTGTTCGAAGCGCGGGCCGGGGGCAGCAAAACCGTCGGCACGCTGTTCAGCGCCGAAGGGCTGCAAAGCCTGGAAGGCGATATCGCCAATCTCGACACACTTTATGCCGCGGGCATGCGGATGGCGGGGCTGACGCATTTCTTCGACAATGAACTGGCCGGGTCGATGCACGGGATCGACAAGGGCGGGCTGACCCCGTTCGGGCGCGACGTCATCGGCCGGATGGAACGGATGGGCATGATCGTCGACATCGCCCATTGCAGCCATCGCTGCGTTGCCGATGTGGTGGCGATGGCGAAACGCCCGATCGTGTCGAGCCACGGCGGCGTGCAGGCGACCTGCGGCGTCAACCGCAACCTTACCGATGCGGAAATCCGCGGCGTCGCCAGCACCGGCGGCGTGATCGGGATCGGCTATTGGGAAGGCGCGGTCTGCGACACCAGCCCCCGCGCCGCCGCCAAGGCGATGAAGCATGTCCGCGATCTGGTGGGGATCGATCATGTCGCGCTGGGCAGCGATTACGACGGCGCTGTCACGGTGCGATTCGATACATCACAACTGACCCAGGTGACCCAGGCGCTGATGGACGAAGGGTTTTCGCCCGGGGAAATTCGCGCTGCGATGGGCGGCAATGCACTGCGGGTGATCCGCGCGGGCATCGTCCCGCGCGCCGCTGTCGATACCGATGCCGGGGTCGGAACCGGGGCCGGGGGCCGGCCGCAATGAGATTTCTGGATCACCGCGATCCGCTGCCGGAAAGCCTGCGCGGCGCGATTGTGGCGCTGGGCAATTTCGACGGCTTCCATCTGGGCCATCAGGCCGTGGCGGGCGAAGCGATTTGCTGGGCGCGGGAAGAAGGCCGCCCGGCCATCATCGCCACGTTCGATCCGCATCCGGTGCGCCATTTCAAACCCGATGCCGAACCGTTCCGCCTGACCACGCTGGAACAGCGGCAGGAACTCTATCTGGCCGCCGGGGCCACCGCGATGCTGGTGTTCCATTTCGACGGCGAGCTGGCAGGCACCACGGCAGAAGATTTCGTGCAGCGCCTGCTGGCCGATCAGCTGGGCGTGGCGGGCGTCGTCACGGGCGGGGATTTCACCTTCGGCAAGGCGCGCGGCGGCAATTTCGACAGGCTGGTCAGCCTGGGCAAGGATGTCGGGATCGAAGCGCGCGCCGTGCCGCCCGTGCTCGATGAGGGCGAACCGGTATCTTCCAGCCGGGTGCGCGATGCCCTGCGCACTGGCGATCCGCAGGAAGCGGCGCGGCTGCTGACCCGCCCCTTCGCCATTCGCGGCGTGGTGCAGCATGGCGACAAGCGCGGTCGCACCATCGGCTATCCCACGGCGAACCTGCCGGTGGAACATTACCTGCGCCCCAGATACGGCATTTATGCCGTGACCGGGCGCATTCTGGCCACGGGTCAGGAGCTGAAAGGCGCGGCCAATATCGGCGTGCGGCCCCAGTTCGATCCGCCCAAGGAATTGCTGGAGCCGTATTTCTTCGATTTTTCGGGCGATCTTTACGGGCAGGAAATCGAAGTGGCGTTCCACCATTTCCTGCGCGGCGAAGCGAAGTTCGACAGTCTGGATGCGCTGGTGGCGCAGATGGACAGGGATTGCGACGAAGCGCGGCGGCTGCTGGGCTGACTGGCAACACGGTCATTGCGAGCGTAGCGACGCAATCCATGGAATTGCGCCATGGATTGCCGCGTCGCCTGCGGCTCCTCGCAATGACGGGTGTTGGTGGTGCGCCGTTAATGCCTTCTCCGCGCGGGCTCCTTCGATCCTTCCTGCGCGAACCTCTTTCCTACACGGCTGCTTTGCCCTAACGGCGAGCACCTATGTCCGAAAAGCGCGATTACCGAGATACCGTCTTCCTGCCGAAGACCGATTTTCCCATGAAAGCGGGCCTCCCCCAGAAGGAGCCCGGTATTGCCGCCCGCTGGCAGGACGAAAAGCTGTACGAACAGCTGCGCGAAGCGCGCAAGGACCGCGAGAAGTTCATCTTCCACGACGGCCCGCCCTACGCCAATGGCGACATGCATATCGGCCATGCGCTGAACCACACGCTGAAAGACATGGTCTGCCGCACGCAGAACCTGCTGGGCAAGAACGCACCCTATGTTCCGGGCTGGGACTGCCACGGCCTGCCGATCGAATGGAAGGTGGAGGAACAGTACCGCAAGAAGAAGCTGGACAAGAAAGCGGTCCCGGCGAAGGAATTCCGCGCCGAATGCCGCGCCTATGCGCAGCACTGGGTGGATGTGCAGCGCGACCAGCTGAAGCGGCTGGGCATCATGGCCGACTGGGACAATCCGTACCTGACGATGCAGTTCGACAGCGAGGCGACCATCGTGGCCGAGCTGATGAAGTTTGCCGAAGCGGGCAATCTCTATCGCGGGTCGAAGCCGGTGATGTGGAGCCCGGTGGAAGAAACCGCGCTGGCCGAAGCCGAAGTCGAATACGAGGACATCACCTCGACCCAGATCGACGTGGCGTTCGAGATCACGGAATCGCCAATTCCGGAACTGGTCGGCGCGCATGCGGTGATCTGGACGACGACGCCGTGGACGATCCCGGTCAATCAGGCGATCGCCTATGGGCCGGACGTCGACTATTTGCTCTGTGAAGTTCAGGTAGACGGACCTCATGACATCGTACCGGCTCCTCAGCCACACGAGGGACGTCTCGGTCAAAAGTTCATAATCGCGGAGAAACTTTTCGCCGCATTTGAGCAAAGATCTAAACTCGACTTTGTACGGCCGGTCGGCGAGGTTAAGCGCATCAAGGGCTCCGAACTCGCCGGCACTTTAGCCCGCCACCCGATGCACCATCTCGGCGGGTTCTACGCCAGGCCGCGCCCCTTCCTGCCGGGCGATTTCGTCACCACCGACAGCGGCACCGGCCTCGTCCACATGTCGCCCGACCATGGCGAGGATGACTTCCTGCTGTGCAAGGCCAACGGCATCGATCCGGTCTTCGCCGTCACCAATGGCGGGCTCTACCGCGACGACTGGGCTTGGCTCGGCGGGGATGACGAGCGCCGCCGCAGCGTCATCAACAAGCCCTTCAATTCGCCCGAAGGCCCGATCTGCTCGGACCTCAGCGAAGCGGGCGCGCTGCTCGCCGCGAGCGAAGATTACCCGCACTCCTACCCGCACAGCTGGCGTTCGAAGGCCAAGGTCATCTTCCGCTGCACCCCGCAATGGTTCGTGCCGATGGACAAGGACCTGGACAGCGGTGTCTCGACTACGCTCGACACGAACGGGGAAAAGGAAACTCCGTTCGCTTCGAGCGAAGTCGAGAAGCAGGTGGCAGGCACTACCCTGCGCGAACGCGCCACCAAGGCCATCGCCGACACGCGCTTCATCCCCGAAAAGGGCCGCAACCGCATCGGCTCGATGGTCGAGGGCCGCCCCGACTGGGTGCTCTCGCGCCAGCGCGCCTGGGGCGTGCCGATCACGCTGTTCGTGAAGAACGGCACGGGCGAATATCTGCAGGATGCAAAGGTGAACTCGCGCGTCATCGCGGCGGTGCGCGAAGAGGGCGTCGATGCCTGGGACGAGAGCCGCAAGGCAGAATTCCTCGGCTCCGACCACGATCCCGACCAGTACGAAATGGTCACCGACATTCTCGACGTGTGGTTCGATTCGGGCTGCACCCATGCCTTCGTCCTCGAATCGGGCCGCTGGCCAGACATGCAGTGGCCCGCCGATCTCTATCTGGAAGGCAGCGACCAGCATCGCGGCTGGTTCCAGTCCAGCCTGCTGGAAAGCTGCGCCACGCGCGGCCGCGCGCCTTACGACCAGATCCTGACCCACGGTTTCACCATGGCGAGCGACGGGCGCAAGATGTCCAAGAGCCTGGGCAATACCATCGACCCGCTGAAGGTGATGGAACAGTATGGCGCGGACATCATCCGCCTGTGGGCGCTGAGCGTCGATTTCACCGAAGATCACCGCATCGGCGATGAAATCCTGAAAGGTGTGGGCGACCAGTATCGCAAGCTGCGCAACACCTTCCGCTATCTGCTGGGCGCGCTGGACGGCTTCGTCGGCGACATGGGCGATGCCGGGGAAATCCCGGAACTGGAACGCTATGTCCTGGCCCTGCTGGCCGATCTCGACGGCAAGCTGCGCACTGCGGCGGAAAATTACGATTTCAACACCTACACCCGCCTGCTGGTCGATTTCTGCAACGAAGACCTGTCGGCCTTCTATTTCGATATCCGCAAGGACAGCCTTTATTGCGACGGGCCGGATTCGGTGCGCCGCAACGCCTATCGCACCGTGCTCGACATATTGTTCCACGCGCTGGTCCGCTATGCCGCTCCGGTGCTGGTGTTCACCGCGGAAGAGGTGTGGGGCACGCGTTACCCGGATGGCGGCAGCGTCCACCTGCTGGAATGGCCCGCCGTGCCGGGCATCAGCGCGGATGGCGCAAAGTGGGACCGGCTGCGCGCCTTGCGCGAAGAGGTGATGGAAGCGATCGAACCGCTGCGCCGCGAAAAGGTGATTCGCTCCGGCCTCGAAGCCGATGTGGTGGTGCCCGCCAGCGCCGTGCCCGAAGGGTTCGGCGATGACGATCTGGCCGAACTGTTCATCACCGCGTCAGTGACGCGCGGCGATAGCGCGGATGTGACGGTCACCCGGACATCCGAAAACAAATGCGGGCGCTGCTGGCGCCTGCTCCCTTCCGTCGCGGAAGACGGCGATCTGTGCGATCGCTGCGAACCCGTGGTCGCCCAACTGGATGCCGCCCGATGACCCCGATCCTGAAAAATCGCCTGCTGGGCTGCGTGACGGCTTTCGTCATTTTCTTCGTCGACCAGTGGACCAAGAATTACGTCACCAAGGCGCTCGGCATCGACCGGGTCGGCGATGTGATGGAAATCCTGCCGTTTTTCGACCTGCGCTTCACCCGCAATTTCGGCGTCTCGCTCGGCATGTTCGAAGCGACCAGCCCGGAAATGCGCTGGGGCCTGGTGCTGGTCACCGCGCTGATCGCCCTGGTGGTGACGGTGTGGATGATGCGCGAAAAGCTGCTGTTTGACATTCTCGCGCTGTCGCTGATCCTCGGCGGGGCGCTGGGCAATATCAAGGACCGCTACCAGCTCGGCTATGTCGTTGATTTTGCCGATCTGCATTTCGGGGACTTCCGCCCCTTCCTTATTTTCAACGTGGCCGATGCGGCTATCACCATCGGTGTAGTCATCGTCCTTGCGCGTGCCTTCTTCATGGGCGACAAGGATAAGGCAGAGGTCGATGGCCTCATGAACAGCAAGGCGGCCGATGCCGCGGAGAGCAAGTGATGATCAAATTCGCCCGTTATGCCCTGATCGCCGGCCTCGGCGCCATGACCGCAGCCTGCGGCGGCGGCGGCTTCCTCGACCGCAACCGGCCTGACGAATTCGCCGTGCAGCGCCAGGCGCCGCTGGTGGTTCCGCCCGATTTCAACCTCACCCCGCCGCAGCCCGGCGCCCCCCGCCCGAGCGATGGCAGCGCCGCTTCGCAGACGCTCGACGTGCTGTTCGGCGGCCCGCAGGCCCGCAGCAGCGTGGAAACCAGCGTGATCGACCGCGCCGGCGCTGCCGATCCGGGCATCCGTAGTTCGGTCGGCGATCCGGAAACCGCCACCGTCGCCAAGGGCGCGGTAACCCGCGACATCATCGCCGCCCCCGAAGGCGACGGCGCCACCGCCAGCGCGGTCATACCGGGCTAAGCCTGCTGCACGCCCGCTGCCGGCGGGCGGACACAAGCAACCGCCAAAGTGCTGGGGTTACGCGCCAGGCCGGCCCGTTTCGCTGCTCACCAGCAGCTTGTCGATCCGTCGCCCGTCCATGTCGACCACTTCGAAGCGCCAGCCCTGGTCGGTGAAATAATCGCCTTCGCCCGGCAGGCGCTTGAGCACATGCAGCGCATAGCCCGCCGCCGTGCCGAATTCGCGATCCTCGCCATATTCGATCTCCAGGCGATCGGCGAGGACATCGGCCGATAACGAACCCGAGACGAGCAGGCTGCCATCTTCCCGCTCGACCACGCCCGGACCCTCGGCACCGTCCTGATCGCTGACGAAATTGCCGACCAGCGCAGTGAGCAGATCCACCGGCGTCACGATCCCATCGAGATGGCCGTATTCGTCATGCACCATCGCCATCGCCACTTCGGCCTGCTGCAGCACCCGCAGCGCATCGACCGCATCGAGCTGGTCGGGCACGACCTCGGCCTTGACCATCAGCCTGCGCAGATCGATCGGCTCCTGCGCGACAAGGCGGGTGAGGATTTCGCGCACCTTGACCACGCCCAGCACCCTGTCGGGCGAGCCTTCCGCCACCGGCAGCAGCGAATGCGGACTGGTGTCGAGTACGCTGCGCAGGGCCACAAGATCCGCATCGGCATCGATCCAGTCGACTTCGGTACGCGGCGTCATCAATTCGCGCACGGGCCGCTGTGCCAGACGCACGACGCCCTGCAGCATCTGGTGCTGTTCGCTTTCGATCACCCCGCTGCGCGTCGCTTCGGCAAACAGCATATGCAGTTCTTCGGCGGTCACATGGCTTTGCCCCGATGGCCGCACGCCAAGCAGGCGAATCAGGACCCCCGACGAAGCATCCAGCAACCACACCAGCGGTGCCGCCACCCGCGCCAGCAGCGCCATCGGGCGCGCCATGACGAGGGAAATCGGCACGGCGGCACGCAGCGCGATCTGCTTGGGCACCAGTTCGCCGATCACCAGCGTGGCATAAGTGGTCAGCGCGATCACCGAAGCGAAGCCGATTTCATCGGCATATTGCGGCGGCACGCCAAGCGCGGCCAGCCGCTCGCCCACCGGGCCGCCAAGGCTGGCCCCGGAATAGGCGCCGGAAATAATGCCCACCAGCGTAATACCGATCTGCACGGTGGAAAGGAACTTGCCCGGATCCGCTGCGAGCGCGATGGCCGTGGAGGCCGCACCGCTACCTTTCGATGCGGCCTGTTGCAGGCGCGAGGTTTTGGCGGAAACGATGGCTAGCTCGCTCATCGCGAAAACGCCGTTCAGCACGATCAATCCAGCGATGATCAGCAAATCTGTCCAGGGAAAGGGTGTCACGCAGCGGGTGCTAGCATAAAAGTGAGGCGCTGCCAGCGTCCAAACAACTTATCTGGCCCACGGCTGGAACGGCTGCCCCGTTTGAAGGTTTGTGGAACTAGAGACGCGGGTGGGCGCGTCCCGTACCACTCGCCCGGTACTGCCCCTCTAGCGGGTGGTCACCGAGTATAAAGGGGAAGAATAAATGAAGAATTCGCGCATTCTCACAGCCAGCCTTGCAGCCGTATCGCTGCTGACCGTTTCTGCCTGTGTCACCGATCCCAACACCGGAGAACGCAAAGTCTCCCGCACTGTCCTCGGCGGTGCCGGCGGCGCAGTGGCCGGCGGATTGCTGGGCGGCCTCATCGGCGGCAAGACCGGACGCATCATCGGCGCCGCAGCCGGCGGTGTCGCTGGCGGCGTGGTCGGTTACAAGATGGACCAGCAGATCAAGGAATTGGAAGAACAGACGGCCGGTACCGGCGTCGACGTTTCCCCGACCGACGGTGGCGAAGCAATTCTCGTCAACCTGCCCGACGGCGTGACTTTCGCCACCGGCAGCTACACCATCTCGCCGGGCTTCCGCGATCTGCTCGACCGCGTGGCCGGCAGCCTGCGCCAGTATCCCAACAGCCTGATCGACGTATATGGCCACACCGACACGGTCGGTTCGGCGACGTCGAACCAGCGCCTGTCCGAACAGCGCGCCCAGGCAGTTGCCAACTACCTGATTTCGCAGGGCGTCAGCTCTTCGCGCGTGCGCTGGATGGGCTTCGGCGAAACCCGTCTCAAGGTTTCGACCGGCGACAATGTGAACGAACCGCTGAACCGCCGCGTCGAAATCAAGATCGTTCCGTTCGATCAGCAGGACATCGACGCCGCACGTTCGCAGGGAATGTAACCCTTCGAGCCCTTCGCGGTATCGCACCAGACTGGGGGCCGGTTCACGCCGGCCCCTTTTCTATTGGGCGGCACTTACCCTGGCGGCCAGCCGTTCCACCGCCGCGCCGTGAATGGCGGGCGCGCTGACCAGCACTCCGAAGGCGCGGGGATCGCGTTTGTTGTAATCCAGCTTGTTGCCATAGGCATCGCTGACCGCGGCCCCCGCTTCGCGCGCGATCATGCCGGCAGCGGCAATATCCCATTCGAAACCCCAGCGCACCGTCGCGACAAGATCCGCTTCGTCGGCGGCGACCATGGCGATGCGCAGCGCGATCGAATTGGGCTGGTCGACCGTGACCAGATCGGCGTCGGCTTTCGGCAGGACATGGGCCGGAACCCGCGAGCCGGGAAATTCCCGCCGCGTGCTGGCCACCAGCTTCTGCCCGTTGCGATACGATCCCTGCCCGGCCACCGCCTGCCAGGTTTCCCCCCGCGCCGGCGCGCATAGCGTACCGATCAGCGGGCGACCGCCACTGATGAGCGCGACGGAAACAGCCCAGCCGCTGCGGCCACGGATGAAATCACGAGTCCCGTCGACCGGATCGACCAGCCAGATAAGATCGTTGTCCAGCCGCGAGGGATCATCCGCTGTTTCTTCCGAAAGCCAGCCGGCCGCAGGCAGCAGGGCTCCCAGTTCGCGTTTGAGAAATGCATCGACGGCCAGATCGGCTTCGCACACCGGATCGCCGGGCTTTTTTTCCCACGCATCCAACGCGTTCCCCGCCCCCGGCCACAGGTCGTAGGCAATCCGTCCGGCTTCCGAGACGATGGATTCGAGGCGCTGACTATCGATCATGAAAGAATGCCTGCTGCCTGCACCCGAAAGCGGCCCTTTTCAAGCGCGCTCAGACATGCTTATGGCCCACACATCCACTTTACCCCACGCGCATCACGCGAAGGACGACGCTTCACCATGAACATTCACGAATACCAGGCCAAGGAACTGCTCGCGAAATACGGTATCGGCATCCCTGCGGGACACGCTGCGCTGACGGTGGAAGAAGCTGTCGCAGGTGCGAAGAAGCTGCCCGGGCCGCTTTATGTCGTGAAAGCGCAGATCCACGCCGGTGGCCGCGGCAAGGGCAAGTTCACCGAACTGGGCCCCGATGCGAAAGGCGGCGTCCGCCTGTCGAAGAGCATCGAGGAAGTCGAAGCCAATGCCAAGGAAATGCTCGGCAATACGCTGGTGACGGTGCAGACTGGCGATGCCGGCAAGCAGGTCAACCGCCTCTATGTTACCGACGGGGTGGATATCGCCAGCGAATACTATCTGTCGATGCTGGTCGACCGCGCCACCGGACGCGTCGCCATGATCGTGTCGACCGAAGGCGGGATGGACATCGAAGATGTCGCGCATAACACGCCGGAAAAGATCACCACCATCACCATCGATCCGGCGCAGGGCTTCATGCCGCACCACGGCCGGGCAATGGCCTTCGCCCTCAAGCTGACGGGCGATCTCAACAAGCAGGCGCAAAAACTGGCCAAGCAGTTGTATACTGCGTTCATGGATCTCGATTGCGAAATGCTCGAGATCAATCCGCTGGTCGAAACCGAAGACGGCAATCTGCTGGTGCTCGACACCAAGATGAGCTTCGACGGCAATGCACTGTTCCGCCACAAGAATGTGGAAGCCCTGCGCGACGAGACCGAGGAAGATCCCGCAGAGGTCGAAGCGAGCGAATATGATCTCGCTTACATCAAGCTGGACGGCAACATCGGCTGCATGGTCAATGGTGCGGGCCTGGCCATGGCGACAATGGACATCATCAAGCTGAACGGTGCTTTCCCGGCCAACTTCCTCGATGTGGGCGGCGGCGCCACCACCGAGAAGGTGACAGCGGCGTTCAAGATCATCCTCAAGGACCCGGCAGTCGAAGGTATCCTCGTCAACATCTTCGGCGGGATCATGAAGTGCGACGTGATCGCCAATGGCATTGTCCAGGCGGCGAAGGATGTGAATCTTTCGGTTCCGCTGGTGGTCCGCCTGGAAGGTACCAATGTCGAAGAGGGCAAGGCCATCCTCGACAATTCCGGCCTCGCCATCGTCAGTGCAGACGATCTGGGCGACGCGGCAAAGAAAATCGTCGCCGAGGTAAAGAAGGCTGCATGATCGCGCATCGCATCTGATGAGCTTAGGAAGGCGGGCCCCGGAGACGCGGCCCGCCTTTCTGTTTTCGGACCCGGGAACGCCAGTTTGCGGGCAACCGTATCTAAGCCAGAACAGGCGTGACGCTCACTTGACGTTTACGTAAACGCCAGATAGGCGAGCGCCACAGTTTTCAGTCGAGAGGAAGGCAGAACCCATGAAAATCCTCGTCCCCGTCAAGCGGGTGATCGATTACAACGTCAAACCGCGGGTCAAGGCCGACGGTTCGGGCGTGGATCTTGCAAACGTGAAGATGAGCATGAACCCGTTCGACGAAATCGCCGTCGAAGAAGCCATTCGCCTGAAAGAAGCGGGCAAGGCCGAGGAAATCGTTGCCGTCAGCGTCGGCCCGGCCAAGGCGCAGGAAACGCTGCGCACCGCACTGGCCATGGGCGCCGACCGCGCCATTCTGGTGCAGACCGACGATGAAGTGGAACCGCTGGCAGTTGCCAAGATCCTGAAGGCCATCGCGGACGAGGAACAGCCGGGTATCGTTATGCTGGGCAAGCAGGCGATCGACGACGATTCGAACCAGACGGGCCAGATGCTCGCCGCGCTGATGGGCCGCCCGCAGGGCACCTTTGCCAACACCGTCGAAGTCGATGGTGACAGCGTGACCGTCAAGCGCGAAGTCGATGGCGGCCTGCAGACGGTCAAGCTGACCATGCCGGCGATCGTCACCACCGACCTGCGCCTGAACGAGCCGCGCTACGCGTCGCTGCCCAATATCATGAAGGCCAAGCAGAAGCCGCTCGATACCAAGGCACCTGCCGATTACGGTGTCGACACCGCGCCGCGCCTGAAGACTACCAACGTCTCCGAACCGCCGGTTCGCCAGGCAGGGGAGAAGGTCGAGGATGTCGACGCCCTGGTCGCCAAGATCAAAGCCCTTGGCATCGCCTAAGCCATTCAGACGAGAAGGAAGACAGACATGAAAACCCTCGTTTGGGTCGAACACGACAACAAGAGCTTCGCCGATGCAACGCTGGCAGCTGTAACCGCTGCAGGCAAGCTGGGCGAAGTCCACCTATTGGTCGCCGGTTCGGGCTGCCGCACCGTGGCCGATGAAGCTGCCAAGATCGACGGTGTGGGCAAGGTCCACCTGGCGGACGATGCCGCATACGAACATGCGCTGGCTGAAAACGTGGCGCCGCTGGTGGCCGATCTGATGGGCCATCACGATGCCTTCGTCGCACCGGCCACCACCACCGGCAAGAACATCGCGCCGCGCGTTGCCGCGCTGCTCGACGTGATGCAGATTTCGGACATTCTTTCGGTCGAAGGCGACAAGACCTTCACCCGTCCGATCTATGCCGGCAACGCCATCGCCACGGTCGAATCCTCCGACGAAAAGCTCGTCATTACCGTGCGCGGCACCGCTTTCGAGAAGGCGGCAACCGAAGGTGGTTCGGGCACTGTTGAAGACGTCTCTGGTCCGACCGACGCCGGGATCTCCACCTTCGTCAGTGAAGAGATCGCCGAAAGCGACCGTCCGGAACTAACCAGCGCCAAGGTCATCGTATCGGGTGGCCGCGCGCTGAAGGATTCGGAAACCTTCGAGCAGATTATCACTCCGCTGGCCGACAAGCTCGGAGCCGGCATCGGTGCCAGCCGCGCCGCCGTCGATGCGGGCTATGTGCCCAACGATTACCAAGTCGGCCAGACCGGCAAGATCGTCGCGCCCGAAGTGTACATCGCCATCGGCATTTCGGGGGCGATCCAGCACCTTGCCGGCATGAAGGATTCCAAGACCATCATCGCCATCAACAAGGACGAAGACGCCCCGATCTTCCAGGTTGCGGACATCGGCCTGGTGGCCGATCTGTTCAAGGCCGTGCCGGAGCTGACCGAGAAGCTCTGATTGAATTGACGTGATCATTCTGTACCCTCTCGCGGCAACAGTCGCGGGAGGGTTTTTTGTTTCATCGCATCTCGGGGTTCTCGGTCTGTTTGGCCGTGGCCGCCACTTCCCAGCCTGCTTTCTCCAGCGATCGGGATACTATGATCTTGGAGCCAACGTCGCATTGGCACCTCGATTACGGGGATACCAGTTGCCGGATTGGCCGGGTTTTCGGTGAAGGCGAAACTGAGACGGCGATATATCTGGAGCAGGTCGAACCTTCTGAAAGCCTCCAATGGATTGTTGGTGGCGGGATAGTCGCCCATCTTGGATCAAAGTTAACAACCCAGTTCGGACCTGGTTTTGAGCCTTACATCACCCGTTCGGATATCGGCCTGACAATATCAAATTTCGGGGATGCAGTTCGCGGGGTCGGGTTCGAAGGTTCCGAATCGAATGCCAAGTCCGACGAGGAAAAGCCAATCGGCCTTCCACATTTAAACCTTGCAGAAGGCGATACGGTCGAGTGGCTGCAACTTTCTCGGGGCAATCGCAGCTATCGGCTTAAATTGGGCAATCTCAAGCCTGTGTACGAAGCAATGAATGCCTGCATGGTCAATTTGGTCACCTTCTGGGGTAGTGAGCCAGAATTGCTGCGCCAGCGAAAAACTGGTCCAGTCCTGAGAAATCTTAACTTTGTTGCGACGCAAATCCAGCACCACTACCCGTCGCAGGCTCTTTCAAGAGGCGCTCAGGCAGATTTGCTAATCCGCGCAATGGTCGAAGCCGATGGCACGGTAAGCAAATGTCATGTTTCAAGCCTGACGCAGGCAGACTTGTTCGATAGCGAGGCGTGCCGCATCATGCTTAAGGATGCAAAGTTCGAACCTGCGAGAGACATGCAGGGGCGCCCAATGGCATCTTACGCAATCCAGCGAGTGCTCTACCGAATGAATAGGAATCGCTAAAAGACGCTCTCAAGCGTATGGATGGTGAGCCCCACCAGGCCGCCCACCATCGTACCGTTGATGCGGATGAACTGGAGGTCGCGGCCAACGGCGCCTTCGACACGATCGGTGATGGTCTGGGCATCCCAGCGGCGCACCGTTTCTGACACCAGTCGCACGATCTGGTCGCCATAGCGCGTTGCAATACCCACCGCCGTGCGGCGGGCGAACCGGTTGACCTGGCGCTGGAGCCGTTCATCATCGCGCAGCGCGGCGCCCAGTTCGGCGAGAGTTTCACCGATATAGCCGGCGCCCGTGCCGTTTGAGTTACGGATCGAGTTGATGAGGTTGGCGCGCAAACGCTCCCACACGCCCTGCCACCATTCGCCGATTGCCGGATTATCGAGCAGTTCGTGCTTCATCCGTTCGACGCGTTGCTGCATCTCCGGATCTTCGCGCAGGCCCCGGGCAAGTTCCTGCAACCCTTCTTCGACCTTGGTTCGCAGGGGATGATCAGGATCGACCAGCACCTCGGCCAGAAGCTTGTACAACCCATCCAGGACCGAGTTTGCGAGCCGCTCGTCCAGACCGGTGAAACGCAGCACGGCATTTGCGCGCTTGTGCACCATGTCACGGACCATCGCTTCATTGTCTTCGAGCACCAGGCCGGCCCAGCGGATCATCTTGTCGATCAGCGGTTTGTGGCGCCCGTCGGCGATCATGGCATCAAGCATACCGCCTAGCAGCGGAGCGATTTCCAATTTGCCCAGTTGGGTCTTGATTCCGCTGCGCACCTGCGTGCCGAGCCGTTCGGGGTCCAGCGATTCAAGCACCTCGATGGCGAGTTCGCCCGCGCCAGCCCGAATGCGTGAATCCTTCGCCGCTCCGGGGTCGGCAAGGTAACTGCCAACTGCGTGGGCGAGATTCATCGATCCCATCCGCCGCCCCACCACTGCGGGCGTCAGAAAGTTCTCCCGCAGGAAGCCCGCCATCGTGTCGGCGATACGATCCTTGTTCTCCGGAATGATCGCAGTGTGCGGGATCGGCAGCCCAAGCGGTCGCCGAAAAAGGGCGGTCACGGCGAACCAGTCCGCAAGCCCGCCGACCATAGCCGCTTCGGCAAAGGCATGGAGATAGCCCCAGGCCGGATGGGCATCCAGAAAGCGGCCCGACCACAGGAACAACGCCGCCATCAGCACGATCAGGCCGGTTGCCGTGCGCCGCATGGTACGCGCACGGTCTGCCGTTATCGGTGTGCCTGCAGCGCGCAGGATCGCTGGTTTGCGACCGTTCACTCTGCGGGTTCGACCCCCGGCCCTTCCGAGCCGTGGCGGATAGGTCCGCGTTTGTCGTCGCCTTCCTTATAGGTGAGCATACGGGTGCGCAGCCATGGGCCAACGCGCTTTTCGAAACCATCGGCCAGGCTGAAGCCAGCCGGGACGATCAGAAGCGTGAGCAGCGTCGACAGGATCAGCCCGCCGATCACCACTGTACCCATCGGTGCACGCCACGCGCCGTCACCGCCGCCGAACACGCCCGAAAGAGCGGTTGGCACCATGCCGGCGGTCATGGCGACGGTCGTCATGACGATCGGCTGCGCGCGCTTGTGACCGGCATCGATAATGGCGTGCAGCTTGCGCGTGCCCTTGTCCATTTCCTCAATCGCGAAGTCGATTAGCAGGATTGAGTTCTTGGACACGATGCCCAGCAGCAGCAGAATACCGATATAGACGGGCATGGATTGCGGCTGCCCGAATATCCAGACAAGCAGAATGCCGCCAAGCGGAGCGAGAGCGAGACTGGTCATATTGACCAGCGGGCTCATCAGGCGCTTGTACAGCAGCACCAGGACCGCAAAGACCAGCAAGACACCCGATACGATCGCGATGGCAAGGCTGGTCATCAGTTCGGCCTGCCACTGGTCTTCGCCAACCACATCGCGGATCACGCCCTGCGGCAAATCCTGAAGAATCGGGAGAGCATCGATCTTGGCCTGTGCTTCACCCTTCACAACGCCCTGCGCAAGGTCGGCCCCGACGAGGACGCGGCGGTTCTGATTGTAACGCTGAATGGTGGTCGGGCCGGATCCGAAAGTGATATCGGCAACGCGAGACAGTGGCACGGATGCACCGCTGGCGGTTTGAACCGGCAGATTGCGAATGGTGGTCAGATCCTCGCGCGATTGTTCGGGCAGTTTGACGCGGATCGGAATCTGGCGATCGGAGAGCGAGAATTTCGCCGCATTCTGTTCGATCTCACCCATGGTCGCGATGCGAATTGTCTGGCTGAGCGCAACGGTCGTCACGCCAAGCTCGGCGGCGAGATCTTCACGGGGGGTGATGATCAGTTCCGGCCGGTTGATGTCCGCACTGATGCGCGGCGCGACCAGCATATCGATCCCCTTCATCTGTTCCACCAGCGTCGCCGCGGTTTCGTTGAGGAGTTCGGGATCCGATCCGGCGAGCATGACGGTCATATCGCGGCCGGAACCGAAACCGCCCGACTGCGATGCGAACCGGACACGCGCATCCGCGATCTGCGCGAAAGTGGGGGCCAGAGCGCGTTCGAATTCGATCGACGTGCGCTTACGATCCGGGCGCAGCGTGATGTAGATCGTGGCCTGTCCCTCGCGCACGCGTTCGAGCGCCCGCTCCACTTCCTGCTGTTCATAAAGGATGGCAGCGACCTGATCAGCCACACGCTCGGTGGTTTCAAGCGTGGTGCCGGGAACCATCTCGATTTCGACGCGGCTGTTATCATCGTCGATATTCGGCTGGAACTGTGTCGGAACGATACCGAACAACAGGACCGTCAACAGCAGGGCGAAATAGCCAACCCCGAGCATCCATATACGGTGATCGAGAAACCGGGCGTAGAGATATTTCCAGGCCTGCGCCATGTGGTCGCCAAAACGCCGCACGATGAAGCCAACGATCTTGAAGAACGCCAGCAGGGCGATCAAACCGGCTGCCAGGGCAATAGCCAGCTGAACAACCCCCACCAGCTTGGAGAGGATTTCGGCTGGCAGGCTTGCGTCGGGCCCGGCGATCATGGCTGAAAGCCCGAAGCCCTGCAAAATTCCGGAGACCGTGAACGTCACACCGGCGGAAATACCTAGAGCCGCCAAAACAACGAGCAGCAACGAAAGAATGTAAAGCCAGCGATGGCGTGGCCCTTCGAGTCCTTCACGGGCCGCATACATCTTACCCCGGTCGAGCGACCACCGCAGCACGTTCATGTAACGGTCCATCAAGGGACCTTCGCCATGCGCTGCTTCGCCATGAGCCTTGAGGAAATAGGCAGCCAGCATCGGCGTGATCATGCGGGCGACAGCCAGCGACATGAGCACGGCGACGACGACCGTGAAGCCGAAGTTCTTGAAGAACTGCCCGGAAATGCCCGGCATGGCACCGACAGGGAAGAAGACGGCGACAATACAGAAGCTGGTGGCAACCACCGGCAGACCGATTTCATCGGCTGCGTCGATCGATGCCTGATAGGCAGTCTTGCCCATGCGCATGTGTCGGACGATGTTTTCGATCTCCACGATCGCATCGTCGACCAGCACGCCGGCCACCAGCGCGAGTGCGAGCAGGGACAATTGGTTCAGGTTGAACCCGAGCAAATCCATGAACCAGAAGGTCGGGATGGCCGACAGGGGAATGGCAACGGCGGAAATTGCCGTCGCGCGCCAGTCCCGCAGGAAGAAGAACACGACCACCACAGCGAGGATGGCGCCTTCGATCATCGCCGCCATCGCGCTTTCGTACTGTTCCTTGGTATATTTGACCGTGTTGAACAGCGGGATGAACTTCACACCCGGATTTTCCGCCTCGATCTGTTCGATCTTCTTGAGAGCTTCTTCATAAACGGTAACGTCCGAAGCGCCTTTCGCGCGGCTCATGGCAAAGTTGACGACTTCCTTGTCCCGCACCTTGCTGATGGAAGTGCGTTCG
Organism: Pseudomonadota bacterium; assembly: GCA_023394965.1. Taxonomy (GTDB): domain Bacteria; phylum Pseudomonadota; class Alphaproteobacteria; order Sphingomonadales; family Sphingomonadaceae; genus Qipengyuania. The sequence continues at coordinate 236,975 of JAEWZX010000042.1, forward strand.
GAATAACCATCGCGCACAGTGGCCACGTCGGCCAGCTTGACCGTTCTACCATTCCCGAGCTGGATCTGGCGCTGGCTCAGCGCATAGGCATCATCACTATTGCCGAGCACGCGGACCGACTGTTTTGTACCGCCGACTTCGGTGGCACCACCGGCCGCGTCGATATTGCTCTGGCGCAGCACACCGTTGATCTGGCTTGCAGTAACTCCCAGCGCCTGCATTTTCGGCAGGTCGAGAATAACTTCGATCTCGCGATCCACGCCCCCGAAGCGGTTGACCTCGGCCATGCCTTCGATGCCGAGCAATTGCTTGGCCGCATTGTCGTCGATGAACCAGCTCAGCCCCTCGATCGTCATGTCATCGGCTTCGACAGCATAGATCGCGAGGAAACCGCCGGAGATTTCCTCTTTGGTAACGCGCGGCTCAATGATGCCATCGGGCAATGAACCGCGGATCTGGTCGACGGCATTCTTGACCTCGGCCACCGCATCATTGGGATCGGTGCCGATTTCGAATTCGATGAAGGTGTTGGAATTTCCCTCGCTCGCAGTCGAATTGATGGAATTTACGCCATTGATCGATCGGACAGCCGATTCGACGAGCTGGGTAATCTGGTTTTCGATTTCGGTCGGTGCAGCGCCGGGCTGCGAAATCGAGACATTGACCGCCGGAAATTCGATGTCCGGGTTATTGACCACGTCCATGCGGGCGAAGCTGATCAGGCCGGCAAGCAGCAGAGCGGTAAATGCAACCAGCGGAATGACAGGGTTACGGATCGACCAGGCGGAGATATTACGGAAGCTCATTTACTTGTCCCCGCTCATTCGGCCTCGGCAAGACGTGCCTTCACCGTTTCGCCTTCGGTCAGGAAGCCACCGGCGCGCAGGACGACCTTTTCGCTGCCAGTCAGCCCTTCGGCAATCACGATACCCTTTGAAGTAACCGTACCGGTGGTAACCGGCCGCCGTTCTGCCTTGTTTTCGGCGTTGACGATCAGGACGTAGGAGCCTTCGCGGTCGGACAGCACGGCGCTCTCCGGCAGGATCGGGGCCACGACAGTCCCGCTCGAAATGGTCGCCGTAGCAAAGCCGCCCGGACGCAGGCCCGGTGCATAGGACAGCGCGATGCGAACGGTGCCCTGCCGGTCTTCGGGACTGATTGTCGGAGACAGCTGCCAGACCTGGCCCGTGTAAAGCTGATCGGTGCCGACGGGGCGGATCTGAGCCGTAGTACCCACGGATATGGATGCCAGCGAGTCCTCGTTCAGGCGGGCCAGCATTTCCATTTCGCCCCCGCGCGCGATCCGGAACAGCGGCGCCGCCCCGGCGCTTACGGTCTGGCCGGTTTCGACATTGCGTTCGAGAATGTAGCCCGATTCGGGTGCGAGGATGTTAAGACGTGCATTACGTGCACGCAGCTCGCCAAGCTGGGCCTGCGCCACCCGGACGCGAGCCACGGCTGCATCGCGTGTTGCCGTGAGACGATCGACATCCGCCTTGGAGACGAAACCACGGTCGACCAGTTGCAGAGCGCGATCAAGATTGGCCTGCGCCAGATTCGCATCCGCCTGCGCCACCTGAATATTCGCAGCTGCGCTCTGCACCTGCTGGGATTGTACCGACTGGTCTATGCTGGCTAGAACCTGCCCTTTGCGAACCCAGTCTCCTGCATCGACCGGAACCGAGACGACGCGTCCACCCTCGCCCACGACGCCGACAGGCATTTCGCGCCGGGCCGACAGGGTACCGGTGGCCGTAATCTGCCCGTCGACCGTTGTTTTTCCGGGAGTGATAACTGTTACGGTAGGCGCCTGGGAGTTTTCGTCACCCGCGGGCGTGGTGGTTCCGTTACCGCGCAGGACGAAGAACGTCACGATGGCCAGAGCCAGAACAATGAGAGAAGCGATGATGGCGATACGACGCATGTTGCGCCGCGGAGCAGCATCAAGATCGCGGGCTTCATCGTCGAGTCCGACCGCAAGCGGCTCACCCTTTTCGGCCATCACTCCAGACTCGTAGTTCATTTCTTACCCTGCCCCAGTAGCGCCACGGATTCAGCAGTGTGTTACATTGCTATATCACTTCGCGCAAGATTTTCACGATCCGGCGATAGACCGGGGCCTGTCGGAGGGCAATCAAGGGTTCGACCGGGGGCGTGTATGGCTGGACGAATGTAGCTCAGGCAACACAGATTGGAGCAAATAAAAAGGGCGGGATGTACTGAAACATCCCGCCCCTTTCCAAATTGTATGTTCGGAAATTTAGCGAACGCGGCCGCGCTGCACCATATTCGCAATACCCAGCAGCACAATTGCACCAAGCAGCGACATGAGGAGACCCGGTACGCTGAATTCGGTCAGCGTCGCGCCAACGCCGATTAGCGAACCGATAAATCCGCCAATAAACGAACCGACGATGCCGACGATAATATTCCAGAAGATGCCCATCGAAGCATCGCGGTTCATAACCAGGCTTGCAAGCCAGCCAATGATACCGCCGACGATGATTGCGATTATCCAACCCATTCCAATTCCTCCTGTTTATCCGCCTACCCTATGGCCCCTCAACGGACCGGTGTGTCGTACGGTTCCCGCATTGTTGCAGGATGCAGCTTGAGCGTGCGGATGGAGGTTTGGTTCCCATCACAAGAAGTTGATGGGCGCTGGACCACTATTTTGCCTGATCAGTACTTTAACTGACGCTCGTATAAATCGCGATAATGCTGGATACGCGTCACGCGCAGGCCCTGCATGCCCGACCGATCAACCGCGCGCTGCCACGACGCAAATTCCTCGAGACTGAGCGAATACCGCTCGAGCACTTCATCGATAGTCAGCAGGCCGCCATTGACAGCAGCCACGACCTCAGCCTTGCGCCGGACCACCCAACGCTTCGTATCGGGCGAAGGCAGGTCGTCAATAGTCAGCGGCTCGCCAAGGGGGCCGATAACCTGTGCAGGGCGGATGTCCTGGTTTTCGATCATGTATTCTCTCTATCGCCTTGCACCGCATTGCTTGCGGTATTCCCCCAACCTAGCCCGCTGGGTTTGCCATGATTTAAATCATCATGGTTAAGCATCGATTTACTTTCTTCGCAGCCTTCCCGGCGAGCCTCGCCAAACGCATTGAACCCCCCGTCGACCTTGCCGAGTTCATCACGCAATTCGCGATTCGCAGCCAGTTTCGCGACCAGATCGGTCCAGCGGAACTGGCGCAAAACCGTGTTCTTGCGCGGTTTCTGGACATCTGTCCTGTCGATTTGCCCCTCAAACATGCCAGCTTGGATAACCCGCTATGGTAAACGTTCGGTAAAGCCCGTCCCACAGCTCGCATTGTCTAATACTGGTGACGGGTGGGCAAGGCGTGTATGGGAGTGTCATGCACGCAACCGAAGCCCTCTCGCCGGATCAGGCCACAGCACTATTCGACCTGCCTAAGCCGGCATCCCAGTGCCGTATCGTCGTCGCGATGTCGGGCGGAGTGGACAGCTCCGTCGTCGCCGCCCTTGCGGCCCGCACCGGCGCCGAGGTGATCGGGATCACGCTGCAACTTTACGACTATGGCGCGGCGACCGGCAGGAAGGGAGCGTGCTGTGCCGGCGACGACATTCGCGATGCCCGTGCCGTGGCGGAGCGGCTGGGTATTGCCCACTATGTGCACGATCATGAAAGCGCCTTCCGCGAAGACGTGGTCGAAACATTCGCGGACGATTATCTCGCCGGCCGCACGCCCGTACCCTGCATCCGCTGTAATATGGGGCCCAAATTCACCGATCTGCTAGCCATGGCGCGCGAATTGGGCGCCGATTGTCTGGCTACAGGCCACTATGTCCGGCGCATCATGGGCGCAGCCGGTCCGGAACTACACCGCGCCGTCGATCCGGCGCGTGACCAATCCTATTTTCTGTATGCGACGACGGAAGCACAACTGGATTTTCTTCGCTTCCCCCTTGGCGGCATGCCCAAGACCGAGGTGCGCGAACTGGCCGAAAGCGCCGGCCTGCGCAATGCCGCCAAGCCGGACAGCCAGGATATCTGTTTCGTGCCCGACGGCGATTACGCCAAGATCGTCAAGAAAATGCGTCCGGAAGGCGCGAGGCCGGGTTTAATCGTCCACGCTGCTACCGGCGAGACGCTGGGAGAACACCGGGGAGTGATCCACTATACCGTCGGCCAGCGCCGGGGGCTCGAGATCGGCGGCCAGCCCGAACCGCTTTATGTGGTCGGGATCAATGCTGCCGAAGCGCAGGTAAAGGTCGGCCCCAAGCGCATGCTGGCTGTCACGCAGGCGCATATCGTGGAAACGAACCGCATCGGACCGCTACCGGACATGCCGTTGACAGCCAAGGTCCGCAGCCTCGCGCGGCCGGTGCCGGTAGAACTCGATGGCTCTCTGGGCGATGGCGAATCGGCCACGATTCGCTTTGTCGACCCCGAATTCGGGGTCGCCCCGGGGCAGGCAGCAGTGATCTATGCTGGCGACAGGGTTGTGGGCGGCGGCTGGATCGATTCGACCACGCGAATCACAGTCTAGCCCGGCCACTCCTGCAAGAGGCAGCCATAGCCCTTGCGGTATGTTGCGGTATCCGACGCGATGAGGGGAAGCGAGGCGGTAACGCTTTTCGCTGCAGCATCCTCGCTAAGAGAAATCAGCCCCATGCCATCGAGCTTGTCCTTGGCGCAATCGTCGAGGCTGCGTCCGGCTACAAAACGGCAGGAACAGGCGACGCGCGCGGCATAGGCAGATCCGGTCGCGCCGGTCTTGCGCAGCCCCTCACCCCAGGCAATCCAGGCTGCGCCCAAGAGAACGGCCACGAAGGCTATCGCCAGCAGCCAGAGACGCGTCTTGTTCGGATGTGTTTTGGCCGTTGCCAAGCGGGATTCCTTCGTGCGACTGACACAGAGCCATGACCCTGCGTTTCGCCCCCCTTATCGCGCTTGCCCTCGCCACCTCAAGCCTCGTCTCCTGTGGCTCGCCGGGTCCGGTCGAAGAACCGCCGCTGAGCGAAGAGGCCCTGGCCGCAGTGAGCGAAGATCCCGGCGCCCCCACCAATGCGCTGGCCCGCGCCGCAGACGAATTGTTTACGCTGGATGGCCTTGGAGAAACACGCGCCCTGGTGGTCTATCACGGCGGCAAGCTGGCGCTGGAACGCTATGCCCCAGGCTATGATCGAAACACGCGCTTCGTCAGCTGGTCGATGGCGAAAACAGTGACCGCGGTCATGATCGGCATGCTGGTGGCAGACGGGCAGTTGCGGCTCGATGCGCCAGCCCCCGTGCCCCGCTGGCAACGCACCGGCGATCCGCGTGCCGAGATAACCCTGCGCCACCTACTGCAGATGCGCAGCGGGCTCGAGCATACCGAAGCCGGCGATCCGCCCTGGGAAAGCAGCGAAGTGAGGATGCTGTTTCTGGACGGTCGGGACGACATGGCCGATTATGCCACCGCTCAACCGCTCGAGGCCGAGCCGGGAGAGAAATTCGAATATTCCTCCAACACCACCGTTATTCTCGCCGCGATCGCCGCGCGGGCGCTGACCGACAGCAAAGATCCCGAAGTGCGCCGCAAGGCAGTGGCCGACTACCTCGAGGCGCGATTGTTTGCTCCATTGGGCATGACGAGCGCCGTGCCCGAATTCGACCGCGCCGGCACCTTGATTGGCGGAAGCCTGATCCACGCGACCGCGCGCGACTGGGCAAAGTTCGGCGAATTGCTGCGCAACAAGGGCTCTTATCGCGGAGAGCAGCTGGTGCCGCGCCAATGGGTCGAGGAAATGGTCGAGCCGAGCCCGCGCAGCCCACAATATGGTTTCCAGACCTGGCTCAATCGCCCGCTGCCCGAAGGCGAAGAGCACCCGCTCTTCCCGGACCGGGCCCCGCACAGCGCCTTTTCGCTGATCGGCCACATGGGCCAGTATGTTTTTGTATCGCCCGCGCAGAAACTCACCGTAGTACGGCTCGGCCATTCGAATGCGGAACAGCGCAGGGCCATGCTTCAGCAGTTGGCCGACGTGATCGAACTGTATCCGGCGAGTTAGGGCAGGAAGAAACTGCCTTCCACCACGGTGACGCAGGATCCGGAAAGAATCGCCCTGTCTCCCTCGCGTCGGCACGTTGCATGCCCACCTCGCCTGGATGCCTGGAACGCGGTAAAGCTCTCGCGCCCGAGACGCTCTGCCCAGAAATCGGTGAGTGCCGCATGGGCAGAGCCTGTGAAGCCATCTTCATCGACCCCACCGCCCGGCACGAACACACGGCTCACGACGTCGGTCTGGGTGCCGGGCGCTGTGCAGATGAACTGATCGTTCCCCAGTGCGCCCAACCCGCGCAGATCGGGATCGAGCCTGCGCACCTGCTCCTCGTTTTCGAACAGATAAATGCCATAGCGATCATCGTGGAGCCACACTTCCTGCGGCTCCGTGCGCAACAGCCCGACGGCTTCCGGCCATTCCCCCGGCTGCGTGCGGATCAGCGGGAGCGCCAGTTCATATCCGGCCGCGTCCCGCGCCACTTCAAGCAAACCGGCCTGGCGGGTGCGGAAGGTCACTTTCTCCCCGCCATCGCGGTTCAGCAGGACATGGCCGCTTGCCAGTGTCGCATGGCCGCACAAGCGCACTTCTTCGGCCGGGGTGAACCAGCGCAGTTCCCAGTCCGCCGCGCCACTTTCATCCCGCACGAGGAAGGCGGTTTCGGGGAAATTGTTCTCCTCTGCAATCGCCAGCAGGGTCGTATCGTCGAGCCAGCCATCCAGCGGCATCACTGCAGCCTGATTGCCGGCGAAGGGGCGGTCCGCAAAGGCATCGACATGCCAGTAGGGCAGCGTCCTGCTCATGCTTCTTTCTCCAGTTTGGCAAACTCGTCCTTTTCAACGAGCGGATTGCCGGGTTCGTCTACATGGCCTTCGGGATCGATATGGATCAGCAGTTCCATGCCGGGGAACTGAGCACACAGATCCGCCTCAACCCGTTCGATAATGGCGTGAGCCTCTTTGATGGTCATGGTCGGGGGCAGATCGACATGAAACTGCACGAAGTCGCGATTACCACTCGTCCGGGTGCGCAGATCGTGAAGGTTCGACAGTTCGGGATGCCGTGCCGCAGCCTCCACAAAGGCAAGCCGCCGCGATTCGGGCCATTCGCGGTCCATCAGGTCGTCCACCGCCTCGGTTGCCCCACGCCATGCGCCGAAAGCAAGCCATGCTGCTATCGCCAGGCCGAAAAGAGGGTCGGCAATACCGAAACCGACATATTGATCGAGCACCAGCGCCGCGATGACGGCCAGGTTGAGAAGCAGGTCGGACTTGTAGTGCAGATGGTCGGTCTGGATCGCGAGGCTGCGCGTACGGTTCATCACATGGCGCTGCCAGCCGAGCAGGGCGAATGTCAGCACAATCGCGACCACCGACACTGCAATACCTTCCCCGGCGGCGGCTGTTCCAGCTTCTCCGGCAAGCTGCATGATCGCGCGAACGGCAATGCCGAATGCCGAAAGCGCAATCAGCATGACCTGGAAAATTGCTGCCAGCGCTTCCGCCTTGCCATGGCCGAAGCGATGTTCTTCGTCGGCCGGCATGGAGGCGACCCACACCCCGGTTAGCGTGGCAAGGCTGGCAATAAGATCGAGCGCGGAATCGGCCAGGCTGCCGAGCATGGCAGTCGAACCGGTACGCAAGCTCGCCCAGGTCTTGAGCGCGACCAGCACGAGAGCCACCGAAATGGACGCCATCGCTGCCGAGCGGGCGAGCTTTGCGCTGTTGGTGGTCATGGATAGAGCAGCGTATTCGACCACGCATCTTCGGCGCTTTCGCGCAGGAACAGGCGGCGATCATGAAGACGGTACTGGCGATCCTGCCAGAATTCGATCCGGCGCGGGCTCAGTCGGAAACCGGTCCAGTGCGATGGGCGGGGTATGTCGTCTTCGGGATAGCGCTCTTCCAGCGCCGCCACCCGATCCACATAGATCTGTCGGTCGGGCAAGGGGCGCGACTGATCGCTGGCCGCCGACCCGATCTGCGATACCCGGGGGCGCGAATGAAAATAGGCGTCCGCCATTTCCGCGCTCACTTCTTCCAACGGACCTTCGATCCGGATCTGCCGACGCAGGCTTTTCCAGTGGAACAGCAGTGCGGCACGCATATTGGCGCGAATCTGCTCGCCTTTCCGGCTTTCCGTATTGGTGTAGAAAACAAATCCGTCGCTGCCGTGATCCTTCAGCAGCACCATGCGCACCGATGGAAAACCATCGGGCGATGCCGTCGCCAGCGCCATGGCATTGGAATCGTTCGGTTCGCTTTCCTTCGCTTCGGCGAACCAGACTTCAAACAGCGTGAAAGGGTCGCTTTGGGGAATGGCACTTTCTTCGGTCTGCATCGGACATTTCCTAATCGTGAGCCGCTGGGAATAGCGCGGGAGCAAGATATACCGGTACCCGTGTCGGCGAGACACAGAATATAGAGGCAGTGGCCATCGCCAGCGAGACGCCCTCTATCGCCAATATATGCTTCAGGAAAGCGCGCGTACTTGCATGCGCAAGGCGTCGCAATTAGCTAACACACCATGGCCGATCCCTATTCCACCCTCGGTGTCGCGCGCGACGCGTCCGAAAAAGACATCAAGAGCGCCTATCGCAAGCTCGCCAAGGAACTGCATCCCGACCGCAACAAGGATAACCCCAACGCGGCCGAACGCTTCAGTCAGGTGACCAATGCGTATGACCTGTTGTCCGACAAGGACAAACGGGCGCAGTTCGACCGGGGCGAAATCGATGCCGATGGTAATCCTGCCAATCCTTTCGCCGGAATGGGCGGGGGTGGCGGCTTCCGGCCCAATGGTGGCCAGCGTGGTTTCAGGACGGAGGATTTCCAGGGTTTCGGCGGTGAAGAGGTCGACCTTGGCGATATTTTCGAAGGGCTTTTCGGCGGCCGCGGCCAACGCGCGGGCGGGGGCAGTCCCTTCGGCGGAGCCCAGCAGCACCGCCGCCCGCCGCCGCAGAAAGGCGCCGATATTGCCTATAAATTACGGGTCTCCTTCACCGATGCGGCAACACTGAAAGACCAGCGCATCACACTGGCGGACGGCAAGACGATCGATCTCAAATTGCCCAAGGGTGTCGAAGACGGCACGCAAATGCGACTCAAGGGCAAGGGCCAGCAGGGGCCGGGCGGCGCAGGCGACGGAATCGTCACCATTTCGATCGACAAGCATAAAGTGTATCGGCGCGAAGGTGACGATGTGCGTTTCGATCTGCCGATCACGCTCGACGAAGCAGTGAACGGGGCCAGGGTGCGCGTACCCACTGTCGATGGCCCGGTGATGATGACGATCAAATCCGGCACCGATGGCGGCACGGTCCTGCGCCTCAAGGGCAAAGGGTTCACCCGCAAGGATGGAAGCCGCGGCGATCAGCTCGTCACGCTCGAAATTCAGCTCCCCGAAAATGTTGAAGAGCTTGCCAAGCGGCTGGATGGGTGGAAGGACGATGGCGATCCGCGCAGCAAGCTCGGGATTTAGTTTTTGTCGCAGCAGCAACTTCCGGACAGTCAGGAACGCGAAGTCCATTCGCTTTCGCCGGAGCAGCGCCGGAAGGACGCGCGCGATCTGCGCAATCGTATAGAACAACGGGTCGGGCCGGGAACGCGCGCCTGGGACGTCGCCAAACGTACGCTGGTCGGCACGTATAACGATGGCTTCATCCATGCCGGCAATCTCGCCTATCTTTCGATGCTGGCGATTTTTCCCTTTTTCATTCTCGGGGCAGCGGTTTTTTCTGCTTTCGGAGAGGAGGCCGAACGCGCGGCGACGATCAACGCCGTACTCAGCGCGATGCCTCCGGTGGTCGGAAACGTCATCGAACCGGTCGCGCGTGACGCGATAGAGGCGCGCAGCGGCTGGCTGCTGTGGCTCGGCGGACTGGTGGGGCTGTGGACCGTCGGCAGCCTGATCGAAACGATACGCGATATCCTCCGCCGCGCGTATGGGACGCAAGCGGCCCATGCCTTCTGGAAATATCGCCTGCTGTCCTCCGGTGTGATACTGGCAGCGGTGTTTCTGCTGATGCTCAGCCTGATCGCCCAGTTTCTGATCGGCACCGCACAGGAAGTCATTCAAGCCTATTTTCCGGAGCTGGTGGACAGGATTTCTGATCTGCGTCTGTCGCGGATCGTCCCGGCTCTCGGCCTGTTCGGGTCTCTTTATCTTATCTTTTATTCGCTTACGCCCTCGAAATACCGGCGCAAGCGCTATCCCAAATGGCCCGGCGTGCTGCTGACCACTTTATGGTGGATCGCGGTGACCACTCTGATGCCTGCAGTGCTGCGCAATTTCTTCTCCTATGACCTGACCTATGGCGGTCTGGCAGGTGTAATGATCGCGCTGTTCTTTTTCTGGCTTGTCGGGCTTGGTGTGGTTATCGGCGCGGAATTGAATGCTGCATTGGCCGAAACGCCCGAGGAAGAGATGAATCTGATCGGGCAGGAAGACGAACGCCGCCGGGCCTCTCTGGCCAGGGAAATGCAAGAAGAGGAGAACGCTGCATGAGCGGGTTGATGACAGGTAAGCGCGGGCTGATCATGGGCCTTGCCAACGACAAATCGCTGGCTTGGGGTATCGCCAGGCAATTGCGCGAACAGGGCGCTGAACTCGCCTTTTCCTATCAGGGAGAAGCGCTGAAAAAGCGTGTGGGCCCCCTCGCTGAACAGCTGGGCAGCGACTTCCTGATCGAATGCGACGTATCCGACATGGCCGCGCTCGATACTGCCTTCGACACGCTCAAGTCACGTTGGGACACGATCGATTTCATCGTCCATGCCATCGTTTTTTCGGACAAGAACGAACTGCGCGGGAAATATGTCGACACCAGTCTCGACAACTTCCTGATGACGATGAACATTTCGGCCTATTCTCTGGTCGCCGTGGCCCAGCGTGCCGCAGCCATGATGCCCAATGGCGGCTCAATCCTCACGCTGACCTACTATGGCGCGGAAAAGGTCATCCCCCATTACAATGTTATGGGCGTGGCCAAGGCAGCACTGGAAACTTCGGTGAAATACCTCGCCAACGATCTCGGCCCGCAGAACATTCGTGTGAACGCGATCAGCGCAGGCCCCATCAAGACGCTGGCCGCCAGCGGCATCGGCGACTTCCGCTATATCCTCAAGTGGAACGAACTGAACTCGCCGCTGCGCCGCAACGTCACCATCGACGACGTCGGTGGATCGGGGCTCTATTTCCTGTCCGACCTCTCGTCGGGTGTGACGGGCGAAACCCATCACGTTGATGCGGGCTACCATGTGGTGGGCATGAAACAGGAAGACGCGCCCGATATCGGCCTTACGTAAGGTTGATGCTTGCCATGTGTTCTGCCTAAACGAGTGCAGAAGCATACGATGCCAGACTGTGGCTGCTTGTTCGGTGTGGTGAGATACCCGGTCGGGTAAACCAACACATCGCTCACTATATCATTGCAGCGATTGCGGCGCACTGTCAGGTGCACCTGCCACGGCCTGGATGGCCTTCCCCGAGGATGCCTCTCGCATAATTGCGGGGGAAGAAGTCGCGCATAATTCCTTCTCAGCATCGTGGTGCCATTTCTGCGGAAAGTGCGGCACCCGTATGTATTTCATCAACAAAGAAATGCTGCCGGGCATCGTGAATATCCAGTCCGCAAGGCTGGACGAACGACAGGCACATCCACCAACCACATAAATCCCGACGGCTGAATGGCTGCGTTACCCAGGGCGGTAATATCCCTGCTACGACGCGTCGGGCCAGATTCCGCGAATATCGTAGATGACTTTATCCTGCCGTTCTTCGGGTGGGATCACCTTGAACACGTCGTGGTCGACCAGCGTGATGAGTATACCGCATTCTTCGAGCGCGGTGTCTATGTCGACCAGTTCTGCCCCGGTGCCATCGAATTCACGCGGTAATTCGCCCGCATAAGGTTCCACCACGCAAATGCGATTGCCGAATTTCCGCGCCAGCGAAGCAGCTACATAACGAGCGGGACTTTCGCGAAAGTCGTCGATATTCGCCTTGAAGGCCAGGCCAAGGCACGCAACCTTTTTGCCGGGATCGGCCTCGGCCAACGCCCGGGCACGGGCCAGAACATGATGCATCTTGGCATCGTTGGTTTCGCGCGCCTGCCGGATGATCTTCGCATCTTCGGGTGCGCCGTGCACAATGAACCACGGGTCTACGGCAATGCAATGCCCGCCCACACCAGGACCCGGCGTTAGAATATTCACGCGCGGGTGACGATTTGCCAGGCGGATAACCTCCCATACGTCGAGCCCTTGCCGATCGGCAATCATCGACAGCTCATTCGCAAAAGCGATATTGACGTCGCGAAAGGCGTTTTCGACCAGCTTCGTCATCTCGGCCGAACGCGCATCGGTCGTCACGCATTCACCCTTTACGAACCGTTTGTAGAACGCGAGCGCTTTCCTGGCGCAGCGGGGGGTGATCCCCCCGATCGACCTGTCGTTATGGGTAAGTTCCTCCAGAATCTTCCCAGGCAAAACACGCTCGGGACAATAGGCGATGCTGATGTCAGGCTGGCCTTCGACGAGCCCCGGCATAGCCAGGTCCGGGCGAGCCGCGGCAATCGCATCGCGAACTGCCTCGGTCGTGCCGACAGGAGACGTCGATTCAAGAATGACCGTATCGCCCTTTTTCAGAACTTCCGCTGCCTTTCGGGCGGCGGCCATGACGTAGCTTGTGTCGGGAGTGTGGTTGCCGTCTTTGGCGAACGGCGTTGGCACCGCGATCACGAAAACGTCGGCGGGTGCCAATTCGGTCGATGCCTTGAGCAAGCCGCGCTGGACAACTGCCTGCACCAACCCGTCGAGATCGACTTCCTCGATATGTATTTCGCCCCGGTTGATCGTATCGACAACGCTTTGGGTTACATCGACACCATGGACAGGGCAGCCGGCACGCGCGATTACAGCGGCGGTTGGCAGGCCGATATAACCGAGTCCGATAACGCAGACTTCCGGTTTCGTGTCACCACGCATGCAATGTCTTTCCTGTATGTGTACACGGCGATTCTAGCGCCGGTCGGTAAATTTAACAGTAACGACTATTTTACGGAGGCCAGGAGATCGGCAATTCGCACTGCTGAGTGCCCATCACCGAAGGGATTATGGGCTCGCGCCATAGCCAAATAGGCAGCTTCATGGTCGAGCAAATGCTCGGCCTCGCTTACGATAGTTTTGACATTGGTGCCAACAAGCTTGGCTGTGCCAGCTTCGACACCTTCAGGCCGTTCAGTGGTTTCACGCATTACCAGTACCGGCTTGCCAAGCGCAGGCGCCTCTTCCTGTACGCCACCGCTATCTGTCAGCATCAGATGGCTGATATCAAGCAGCCGCGCAAAATGCGGGTAATCCAAGGGCTCAATCAGAGCGACATTGTCTAGCCCACCCAAAAGGGAGTTCATGACCGCTCGCACATTAGGGTTAAGGTGGACAGGGAAGATCACCGCGACATCCGGCCGCGCCGCAATCCGCTTCACTGCTTCGGCGATATTGTTCATTCCATCGCCAAAGTTCTCACGGCGGTGGCTGGTCACACCTATTATGCGCCTGTCGGCAAAACGCGCCTCCAACTCTGCCAGCCCTGAGGCAATTTCAGGGTTTGCTTTCACGCGGTCCGTCACCCATTGCAAAGCGTCTATGACCGTGTTGCCGGTGACATATACCGTTTCCGGGTCGACATCCTCGCGCAACAAGGCTGCGCGCGCAGTGTTGGTTGGAGCGCAGTGAAGTTTGGCAAGGGTACCGACCACCCTACGGTTCACCTCTTCCGGCCAAGGCCGATAAATATCGCCACTGCGGAGCCCTGCCTCCACATGACACACTGGGATCTTTCGATAATACGCAGCCAGCGCTCCGGCCATGACGGTGGTGGTATCGCCTTGCACCACTACCCAATCGGGCTTCTCCTGATCGAGAACCTTGCCAATTTCGACCAACGCGCGGGCTGTCAGTCCATCCAATGTCTGACCCGGCATCATCAGATTGAGATCATAATCAGGCACGACGCCAGCGATATCGAGAACTTGGTCGAGCATTTGCCGGTGCTGTGCGGAAATGCAAACGCGGCTTTCGAAGCGCGTGTCAGCCCGCAAAACATGAATTAACGGGAAAAGCTTGATGGCTTCGGGACGCGTCCCGAATACAGTAAGAATTTTCTGGCGCGTAGTCATGCGCACCTGCCTAAGGGCAAATGGTTAATTCGCGATAGAGCTTACCGTTGATCCGGTTTGCTGCCGGGCTGCGGTAAGGCCGATTCGTCTGGCGTTTCCGCGGCCCGTTCACGCTCAAGCCGTTCCATATATTCTCGCTCGATCATTTCGACACGTTCCTGCTCGGCAGCGGCATCTTCATCGATCGTCGCGAGACGCTTGGCTCTTTCCGCGGCAATAATCTCGCCAAAACGGACACCGGCATTGTTTGCCTTGTCAGCGTAGGCAGCGTTGATCATTTCCTGCGTACAGCCGGTAAATCCGCCGGCACCGGTAGGGGAACATGACATCGTGCCGAAGGCACCGGCCATTTCGAAACTCTCCACCCGCTCGGCCCAGGATTTGTTATCCGGGCTTTCTGAAAACCGCAGGTTTTCCGGAATGCGATAGCGCTCACTTTCTGCCTTGCGAGCGCAGACAACAATCTGATCCGCTGTACTTTCCGGGCATTTATCGTCCCCATAGACGATGACCATGTTGTAATTGTCATCGCCCGCTTCCCCCGCCTGATCCTGTGCAGCAGCGGGGAAGGCAAGGGCCAGACTGGCGATGGCAATCAGCGGTTTCGACATGGTCGTCCTCTCGGCGAAATAGATACAGAAGCGGTTAGCGCTTCGTGGGGTGAACTGTCTATGAAGCGTGTTGCGAGTACTGCTTGTTCCCGTCACACCCGCTCCGAAATGCGAATGGCGGCCCGGCATCCCAGGCGGATCAGTCCGGAAAGTAGCGGATAGGCAGGTGCCCGCTCTGCACCGGCTGCCAACGCAGCGTCACGATGCTCGCGCTCGTCGTCGCGGAACTCTTCGATCATCTCGGCAAGTTCCGGATCTTCGCCGGTTTCGTGGAGCTGATCGAGCTGCCTGGAATAATGTTCGTCGATCTCGGTCTCGATCGCAGCGGTGCATGCCATCGCGGCCTCCGGCCCAATCAGCGCCGTGACAGCGCCGAGCGCGAAGCCCGCGCGATCCCAAAAAGGTTGAAGCGCGGTTGGCCTCACGCTGCGCCTTGCCATGAGAGCATCGAATTTTGCGCGGTGATCGGCTTCCTGTTCCGCCATTCCGGCAATTTCTGCCGAGTGCGGGCCGCGATCTCCCATGACCGCCAATTGGCCAGCATAGATGCGAGTTGCGCCAAATTCACCTGCCTGATCGACGCGAATCATACGCTCGATATGGTCCGGAACAGTGGTCATCCGCCGCGATCCTTTCCAAGCAGCGCCAAAATTGTAATGCCAGCAATAGTCGAGATCAGGAAATTGTAGCCCGCAAGGCTAACGCCAAACAAGGTCCATGCAGGTTCATCGCACCGGACAAGCGGCGTGTTCATGATATCGTCAAGCGCGTTGCCACTGCCGCCGCCGGTCACCACGGCGCAGGACGTCACCCCCTGCCACCAGCCATATTCCACACCGGCATGGAATAGGCCGATGCCGCCTGAAACAAGAATCGCAATTGCCGCCAGGCCAACCCAGATTTTCCGCGGGGCAACTACAAACGCCAGCAGCGCCAGTGCAACGGCTGCGAAATGCGGCCAGCGTTGCCACCAGCACATTTCACATGGATATAGGCCAAAGAAATATTGCGAAATATAGGCGCCGCCCAACAAAAATGCTGGCACTGCAAGCGCAAGGACGCGTGCGAGGCGGACGTGCTGCGAAAGGCTCATAGAGCTGCGGTGTAGCCTATTTCGCGCGTGCGGCAATGCTCTTGGGACTGGTACGACGCAGCGTTTCCAGAGCGTAGTGCAGCTGGAAATCCTCGATCCCCTTTTCCTTGAGCTCTTCCGCGGTCTGTTGGAAGCGCGGATCTTCACGTGTATCCTTTTCAACTGCATCGTCCGCCAAGCCGATTTCATTGATTAAATGACCTCGGAGATCCGATTCGCGCATCTGAAACCGGGCGCGCTTGGCAAGGTCCGGATCGGATAGCTGCGGCACAGCTATGTCGGGCTTGATGCCGCCTTCCTGCACCGAATGACCGGATGGGGTGTAATAGCGTGCCGTCGTCAACTTGAGGGCAGCATCGCGACCCAGTGGCAAGAGTGATTGCACACTTCCCTTGCCGAAGCTGCGCTGCCCCATCACGACAGCGCGGCGATGGTCCTGCAGCGCGCCGGCGACAATTTCGGATGCCGACGCCGATCCGGCATCGATCAGAACAACGATCGGGAGACCTTTGGCAATGTCCCCACGAAAAACGGTCTCTGCGTCATAGGAGATATTTTCGCTCCGCGCCCGGCCACGCTGCGACACGATACGCCCTTCGCTCAGGAACAGGTCGGATAGCGCCACCGCCTCATCCAGCGAACCTCCCGGATTGGAACGAAGGTCCAGCACAAGGCCGTTCAGACGGCCGGCCGCCTTTTTCTGCAGATCTTCCCAAGCAGCGAACACATCGCTGCCAACGTCGCGCGAAAACTCATTGACCATGATATGGCCGATATTTCCATCCTCCAGCTCCCAGGTGACAGGTTCGAGTTCGATCACGCCGCGCATGACCGAGACATCGAACGGCTCATCACGTCCAGGACGAAAAATCGTCAGCTTGATTGAAGACCCTTCGGGGCCGCGCATCTGTGCGACAGCTTCATCCAGCGTCTGGCCAACGATAAACTTGCCGTCCAGATGAGTAATGAAATCGCCCGCCTTCAGACCAGCCTTGTCAGCCGGGCTGCCGCGGAAAGGCGAAATGATCTTCACGGCTCCATCTTCTTCGACGACGGAAAGGCCGAGGCCGGAATAATTGCCATCGATCATCGTTTCAAGACGCTGCAAGTCCCCGCCATCAAGGTAGCCGGAATGTGGATCGAGCGCGGAAAGCATGCCATCGATCATTCCGCGGATCAGCACGTCATCCTCAACCGGCTCAACATAGCTGGCTTTAATCCGCTGGTAGACAGCAAGCACCTTCGCGAACTCGGGACCGGCCCGGCCATCGACCTGCGCGAGGCCGGCAGTGGTGGCAGGGATCAGCGCCACGGCGGTCACAAGGGCAGCCGAACGGGCGAGAGCGGCGAATTTCATTGGCGGAATAACTCCTTTACGCGCCCAATCTATAGGCTGTCGGCGCTTAATGCCAGATGAGCATTGATTCGAACTTGGAACGTTCGAGTTTTCGCCCAGGCGTCAGCGCAAATGGTCGAGCGGGTTTACAGGTTCCCCGTCCTTCCTCAGTTCAAGCGTGAGTTCACTGTGCTCCGCCGGTGCGAAGCCGAGCGGTGACCCGGCTTCGACATCCTGGCCAACGGCAACGTCAAGAGTACCGAGACCTGTCACCAGACTGGTCCAGCCATTGAGGTGTTCGACAATCACAATTCTGCCAAAGCCGCGGTAGGGCCCGGCAAATGCCACCCGCCCAGCACCCGGCGCGACGACCAGCGCGCGTGGGCGGGCGAAGAGTTCGATTCCAGCCTGGCGCTGGCCACTAGCCCCCGCCTCACCAAAGCCGGCAGCGATCTCTCCAGCCACGGGAAGTTGATACTGAGCCGGTGGCCGAGTGGCGTCTGCCCTAGGCGTCGGATCAGCCGAGACTCGCCTGGCGGCTGGATTGGCCGGACGAAGTAGTGGCCCCGGCAAAGCTGCAAGCTGCGTTCGCAGCGTTCCAGCAGCTTCAAGTCGTCCGACAAGCTCGCCGAGGTCGATCGCCTGTTCCGCCAGGACCAGCGCACGTTGCGCTTCGCGGTCTGCACCGCCAGCTGCCTGATTTGCCTTCAACCGTTCGCTTTCGGCCACGGCGACCAGCCGTCTACGTCGCTGAAGCAGAGCGGCTTCGCTCTCGCGTCGGTCGGTGACCGCTTGCCGCGCGTCCATTTCAAGCGACTTCGCCCGGCCAAGATCGCTGCGCAAGGCGGCCGTACGCTTGCGGATAACCGGTATGGTGCTGTCAAGAACGGCACGAGTATAAACGAGATCACGTAATGAGCCTGATTGCAGAGCGGACAGCGCCAAAGGCCGACGCGACATGGAGTGTAGCGCACTGGTGAGCTGGACCAGAGGGGCACGGCGTGCCGACAAGCGTCGATCAAGTAGCCGCCTTTCACGATTGGTCAGCGCCAAACGCGCTTCGGCAGCCGCGATGGCTGCCTCTGCCTGTTGCACACGAGCTGCAAGCGCAGCCGCATCGGATCGTGCTTTTTGGGCGGCTTCGCGCGAGTTTGCAGCGTTCCGCTCCAACCGCTCCGCCCGCCCGCGGGCGCTACGTTGTTGCTGGCGTGCAGCATCCAGAGCTGCGCGCGCATCATCAGCGGTTTTGAAGTAAGTGGGAGCCTGCGCCGTAGCCGGCAGGCCGAGCAGGCCCGCCAAAGCGAGTGCAGCAATGACACCAAAGCGGTACCTCATGCTGCAACTCCTGCCCGATCAGCCGCTGCGATGATAGGGGTGACCAGCGAGTATCATGGTAGCGCGATAAAGTTGTTCGGCGAGCATGGCTCGCGCCAGCAAGTGCGGCCATGTGGCTTTTCCGAAAGCAAGCAATAGGTCCGCTTCCTGTCGTTGGTGCTGCGAATGTCCGTCGGCTGCCCCAAGAACGAACCGACATTCGCGTATTCCGCCATCACGCCAACGCCCGAGAACTTGAGCCAGCTTTTCAGACGGCAGGTCTTTTCCGCGCTCGTCCAGCAGTACCGTCTTGAAGGGGGTCTGCGGATCGGGAATACGCCCCCCAGCATCAGGCAGTTCGGTGAATTTCACCGGCCATGTCAGGCGCTTCTCATAACGCGCAACAAGGTCAGCTTCAGGCGACCGGGCGATCTTGCCACGGGCGATAACATGAAGAAGCACTGTGCCGTTCTCCGACTAGTGGGCGGATTCGCAAC
This sequence comes from Pseudomonadota bacterium, assembly GCA_023394965.1. Taxonomy (GTDB): domain Bacteria; phylum Pseudomonadota; class Alphaproteobacteria; order Sphingomonadales; family Sphingomonadaceae; genus Qipengyuania. The sequence goes on from JAEWZX010000042.1 coordinate 256,031, forward strand.
AGCTTGGGCGCTAGAAAGTCACGCCTTCCCCGCGACGGGCGGTGCATCGCCGAACGCCCACATCCGCTCAAGATTGTAGAAGCTACGCACCTCCGGACGGAACAGATGGACAACGACATCGCCGGCATCGATCAGAACCCAATCTGCCGCAGGAAGCCCTTCGAGCTTTACGGGGCCGAAACCTTCCTGCTTGACCTTTTCGGCCAGCTTCTGTGCCATTGCAGCGACTTGACGTGTGGATCGGCCCGAGGCGATCACCATGTGATCGGCAATTGAGCTCTTACCTCGAAGGTCGATAGTCACAACCTCCTGCGCCTGGCCATCGTCAAGCTGCTGAAGCACCAGCTTGAGCAGGGGGTCGGTGGCTGTGTCAGTCAAGGCGGCAGCCTTTGACGAAGCAGTCCACGGAGAAGCCGACTTGGTTTGCGCCTGTGTCATAGGCGGATAATAAACTCCTGGATTGAGAGGCTTGGATCATCGGAAGGGCAACGCGCATCATGGCGCAGTAGTTTCCTCTTGAGACAGAATCATTCGATGCGTCAGCTGGTCCCTTGGAGGCAATTCGGCATAGCGTGAAGCCCAGTCGGGATCGGCGCGGCGAATTGCCGTAGCCGATCTTTCATCGGGATCGAAACGCAATGTCACCAGCGCCGGTGCGCTCCATTCACCCCCGTTCACGAAGCTGGACAGCGGCACGGAAAAGCGCCTCAGCCAGGCCATCGCGGGGCTCGCGATAGCAGCAGCATCATAGCCGGGACGGGCAATAACCGCAATCGGCATCGTGCGCGCGATCCCGCGCCAGTCGCGCCAGTGATGAAACTGGGCAAGATTGTCCGATCCCATGAGCCAGACGAAATCCCGCTTGGCGTAGCGCCTCTTCAGGGCCGCCAGCGTATCGACCGTATATCGGGTTCCCAGATCCCGCTCGATAGCGGTAACCCTTATCCGTGCTCGTTTCGCCTGCTCCATCGCCGATCGGACTCGTGCCGCAAGCGGCGCCATACCCTCTCGCGGCTTGAGCGGATTGCCCGGCGACACCAGCCACCAGACCTCATCAAGATCCAGCGCGCGCAGGACAAACTGTGAAATCCGCCGATGCCCTCCATGGGCCGGATTGAAGCTGCCCCCGAGCAGTCCTATTCGGCGGTTTGCATCGGTCACTTCCCGTATCCCCCAGAATTACCTTTTTTGTACAATGTGTTGGCAACAAAAAGCTGTACGAATCGGGTGTTGGGGCCAAACAGTGATCCTGCCTTCGCATCCCATTGATATTCCATAACTGGGACACAAAAAAACGACTCGTCCCGCCGCAGCTTCGGTTCATGGATTCCTTGGGAACCTTGATTCGATTTCATTAGCAACTTTCGGTACCGCTCCTTCCGGGACGTATAAGACCATAAGGGACGGGTCGTTTTGAGCAATCGAATTGCCACCAGTGGCTGGGGGAGCCGCGTGCGCAGCTGGTTTCCAGATCGCGAATTTTTCATGCGGTCTGAGGGTCAAGTCCGTTTCATTACCATATCTTCGAAAGTGCAGATGGCCGCCGCTGCGACCGCATTGGCAGTACTTGTTATTTGGGCCGTTTCGATGGCTGTCGCCGGCTGGACGCAATATAGCGCCTCGGCGGACCGGCTGTCGTTGCTCGACCGGGAAGCCAAGGTTGCGACGGCCACGGAGCGCGTTGACGCCTACCGCCATGACATCGACGCGGTCGCTTCAGATCTGGTAAAACGTCAGGAGTTTATCGAGGATATGGTCGATTCCCTGCCTGAGGATGTGAAGGCAATTCGTTCAGTCAGCGATTCTTCGGGCGAAGCCGCAACAATGGTCGAAAAGGTCAGCCTTTCGATTCCCGAAGCTGGTAGGCTTGCCAGGATCGAAGCCCGCCAGCTTGCATTTGTCGAAAGCCTCACCCGCTACGCTGACTGGCGTGCACAGCGTGCTGCTGCGGCACTCAAGAAGCTCGGGCTAAATCCCGCGAACATGATCCGCGATGCCGATCGCAGCGCGATGGGTGGCCCGCTGGAAAAACTCACCACGGGTGCTGATGGTAGCATAGACCCTCGTTTCGAGCGGCTCGGCCTCTCGATCGCCCGTATGGACGCGCTTGAGCGCGGTCTCGACGGCGTTCCACAGATCGCCCCGGCGAATGTCCAGATGGTCACGTCGAGCTATGGCTACCGCCGCGACCCCTTCACCGGTGTGGCGGCGATGCACAAGGGACTGGATTTCCGCGGCCCTACCGGAACGCCGATCTATGCGGCCGCCGATGGCCGAGTCAGCTTCGCCGGTCGTAAGTCAGGCTATGGCAATGTCGTCGAGATCAGCCATGGCAACGGTCTGATGACGCGCTATGCCCATATGTCGAAGTTCAACGCCAAGGTCGGTCAAACAGTCGACGCCGGGCAGACAATCGGCGCGATCGGCTCGACCGGCCGCTCCACCGGCCCGCACCTCCATTTCGAGGTGCGTATCAACAACCGCGCGGTCAATCCGCGTACCTTTTTGGAGACAGCACCCCATGTTCTCGAGGAAATCGGACGAACGCCCCAGCTCGCTTCCTCCAAGTAATTCAGGACGAGATCGTATGGTCAGCAAGAGCAACTCCACCTTCTCCGTCCTCGGCTCGGATATGTCGATTACGGGTGACATCGAAGCCTCCGCCGATCTCCATATCGACGGGTCGGTAGAGGGAGACATTGCCTGTTCCTCATTGGTACAAGGCGATGCCAGCACGGTGAAAGGCGCGATCAAGGCAGAAACCGCCCGCTTGGCAGGCACAGTCGAGGGATCAATTACCGCACGCGAATTGGTGATTCTCAAATCCGCCAGAATTACCGGCGATGTCTTTTACGACGCGCTCACCATCGAACAGGGTGCCCAGGTCGAAGGACGTTTCGCCCATCGCGACACCAAGACCCAAACAGCCGCCGCTACGCAAGCCGCAGTCAAACCGGAGCTCACTGTCGCCGGTTAAGGCAAGTATGGGCGAAAGACAGGACCTCCCTGGTGAAATGCGCAGGATGCCCTTTTCGCGTCAAAAGCGAATAAGGCTTATGGTGCCCGAGCGCTTCGTTAGTCGAGAACTTCGGCGCGCAATGCCTTGCGATCCAGTTTTCCGATCATGGTTTTTGGAAGATCGTCACGGATAACGACTTCCGCCACACGTTCGTGCTTGCCGACACGCGCGTTGAGCCATTCCCGCAGCTGCTCTCCGTTCACTTCAGCACCGGCTTCAAGCGTGACGTAGGCAACCGGCACCTCGCCACGATAGCCATGAGGCCGCCCGACTACCAGCGCTTCCTTGACTGCTTCGTGCTCGAGAAGAACATCCTCCACCTGGCTGGGAAAGACCTTGAAGCCGCCCACCGCAATCATATCCTTGATCCGGTCCACGATTTCCAGAAAGCCGTCTTCATCCAGCGTGGCGACATCACCGGTCCGTAGCCAGCTTTTTCCACCATGCTCCACAAACACATCTTTCGCCGCGTCAGGGCGGTTCCAGTAGCCCTGCATGATCTGCGGTCCGTGCAAGGCGAGCTCTCCCGGCTCGCCATCGGGTGCAATGATGGTAGGATCTTCTTTGTCCAAGAGGAGCACTTCGGTGCGCATCACGACTTGGCCGATCGTTCCAGGCTTGCGCATGCCTTCATAAGGATTTGCAGAGACGACGCCGGAGCTTTCCGTAAGACCGTAGCCTTCGACTAGCCGCACGCCGGTCGTGGATTCGAATTTCTCACGCAGGGGGCCAGGTAGCGGCGCACCTCCCGATATGCAGATCCTCAGTGTCGAGAGATCGGTCTTGGGCAGGTCCGGATGATCGAGCAGCGCCTGAAACATGGTGGGTACGCCAGGAAACCCAGTGGCACCGTACTTTTCGATCGTCTGCAGCACCTGCTTTGTTTCAAAGCGAGGGACCATAGCGATCGACGCCCCGGTCAGCACTGTATGATTGAGCAGCGCGGTGTTGGCGAACACATGGAAGAACGGCAGCGCGCCCATCAGGACTTCGGCCGAAGGATTTCCGAAAGGATTTAGCCCGGCGACCTGCTGCGCATTGATCGAGAGGTTGGCGTGCGTAAGCATCGCTCCCTTGGGGATGCCGGTGGTGCCACCGGTATATTGAAGAAGCGCCAGCGATTGCGGATCAACCAAGGGAAGATCGCCACCTGATCGTGCTCCATCTTCCAGAATACTGGTCCACCGCAGGATATCCGGGCCATATTTCACCGCGGCAACCTTGCTGCGCGCGAAGAGCCGGAAGGCAAAGCCTTTCAGCTTTGGCAACATTTGCGACAGCGAACTGACAACCAGCGTTTCGAGAGCCGAGCCTTGCAGCACCTTTTCTGCTGTGGCGTAAAGCTCTGGCACATCGACAGTAACCAGCACCCGCGTGCCTGAGTCGGCAACCTGCTGTTCCAGTTCTTCGACCGTGTAAAGCGGCGAGAAATTGACCACCACAGCACCGGCCATCATCGCGCCGTAATAGGCAGCAACATAACTCGGGACATTGGGAAGAAACAAACCAACCCGATCGCCTTCGCCAACCCCGCGCGCCCTGAGTGCATGGGCGAAAGCCAGCGCATCGGCATGCAGTTCAGAATAACTATAGGTGCGACCGAGAAAGTGCAGCAGCGGTGCCTGCGGGGTAGCCCGAGTGGTGCGACCGAACATATCGGGCAACGTCATCGGTTCGAAACGCGTGTCCCAAGCGAGTGGGTGATAGTTCGGAAGCTTGCTGACATCCATGTCAGTAAAATGGAGGATTACCACATAAACGCAAGCAAAAAGGCGGCGGAGGCTTTGGCCTCCCCCGCCTCTACAATTTCTTTTCTACAGCAGTTCAGGCTTCGCTGGTTTGCTCACCCTCGCCGGCCTCTTCCGATGCGCGCTTGGCCTCAAGCCATGCCGCCGCTTCTGCTTCCTGTGCCGCTTCCGCCGCAGCCTTTTCGTTGGCATCGCGTTCGGCGCGCAGTTCTTCGATCAGCTTTTCGCGATCGCTGGAGCCTTTCGTCTCGACAGGTGCCGCTTCGTCTTCGCTGGCAGGGAGGTTTTTGGCGGCCTTTGCAACGACAGCATCGAGCTCGCGCTGCGAGCACAGACCAAGCGTAACCGGATCCTTGGGCTGAATGTTCTGGATATTCCAGTGACTGCGTTCCCGGATCGCTGTGATCGTGTTGCGCGTGGTGCCGATCAGCTTGCCAATCTGCGCGTCCGATATCTCCGGATGATTGCGCAGGATCCAGGCAATGCCATCGGGCTTGTCCTGGCGCTTGGACACGGGGGTGTAGCGTGGCCCCTTGGTGCGGCTCACGGCAACCGGCGCGCGCTGCATCTTCAAGCGATACTCGCTGTCGGCCTGCCCCTTTTCGATTTCATCCTGCGTAAGTTCGCCCGAATGGACGGGGTCACGGCCGGTATACTTGCTACCCGCCAAATCATCCGCCATGGCTTGAACTTCGAGAATGTGGAGACCGCAGAATTCGGCGATTTGTTCGAAGGACAGGCCAGTATTATCGACCAACCACGTGGCGGTCGCATGCGGCATTAGCGGTTTGGGTTGATCGGCCATGGATGTGCCTTTTCTCGTATCCGAAAATAGAAGGGCCGCCCCTCGCGGGACGGCCGTTATGATGCCGATGTAGGGGACAGTAGCGGATTCGGCAAGCGTTTCGCTAGAGGACGGACATTTCGTCTGTATCGAAAGCCGCCAGTCCATTCAAAAACTGCCCGGTGGCCGATGCCCAGCTGTAGCTGGCGCCGTATTCCGCGCAGGCCTCGCGATCACAGAAGACCGCCGCAGCGATTGCGCGATCAAGATCTTCGCACAAAGCACCCACTCTGTCGGTAATGACGTCACAAGGCCCCGCCACGGGATAAGCGGCGACCGGCGTTCCACAAGCCAAAGCCTCGATCATTACAAGCCCGAATGTATCGGTCTTGCTTGGAAAGACAAAGACGTCCGCACCCGCATAGCAGCCCGCAAGGGCGCGACCCGAACGGCGGCCAAGAAAATGCGCATCGGGAAATTTCGCCTGGAGCGATGCGAGGGCTGGCCCATCCCCTACCACTACCTTGCTGCCGGGATAGCTGCCGGCAAGAAAAGCCTCGATATTCTTCTCTACCGAGACCCGACCGACGTAGAGCTGGATCGGTTTTGGCAGGTGAGCGAATCCCGATGGTGGCGGCGCATCAGGCGTAAAGCAGGACAGATCGACGCCACGGCTCCAGCGATGAAGCCGTGTAAGGCCGTGAGCACGCAATTCGTTGCAAATGCTCTCTGTTGCAACGAGGACCCGTTTCGCTGGACTATGGAACCACTGAATATACCGCCAGAACCATTCCGCCGGCAAATGGGTGCGTCGAGCCAGATAGTCGGGAAACTGCGTGTGATAAGCGGTAGTAAAACGGATCGAGTGTTTCGAACAATACCTCCGTGCCGTCATGCCTAGCGGACCCTCAGTGGCAATATGAATGGCTTCGGGCGCAAAGGCCCGCAGCCGATTTGCGACCACACCAGGGCGCACCAACGCCAGGCGGATTTCCGGATAGGTTGGGCAGGGAATGCTGGTGAACTGGTCTGGCGAGATCACCAGCACATCGTGGCCCTGTTCGCGCAGCTGGTCGCAAGTGGTCGTCAGTGTGCGAACGACACCATTCATCTGCGGCAACCAAGCATCTGTCACAATGGCAATACGCTGCGGGGCATCGAAAGACCTCGGCGATAGCGGTGCAGTGTGCGCCATTTATGCAGCCTCGGGGACTGCTAGTCCGGCGGCATGACGTCGATTGTTGCGCTGCGCGACTTCATCCGGCCAATGCAGGATTTCCATCATTCCGTCGAAATGTTCGACCAGAGCATTGCAGCCTTCTACCCAATCGCCGTCGTTCCAATATTCAACCCCGTCGAAATCGCGGAACTCGGCAGTGTGGATGTGCCCGCATACGACCCCATCCACCCCGCGCTCGGCGGCAGCGCGAGCTACCACCTCTTCGTATTTCGAAATGAATTCGACAGCGTTCTTTACCTTGTGCTTGGCTGCCTTGGAGATCGACCAATAGGGAAGGCCCAAGCGCTTGCGCACACCCGCCACCCAATTGTTGAGCTTCATCATCAGATGATATGCCGCGTCACCAACGAAGGCGAGCCAGCGATGTGCGAGCATGACGGTATCGAATTCGTCGCCATGCAACACCATTAGCCGCCGCCCATCAGCAGTATCGTGGAAGGCGGCACGCATAATCTCCACCCCGCCGAAGTTCATTCCGCTGAAAGGGCGCACCATTTCATCGTGATTGCCCGGAATATAGATGATCCGGGTGCCACGCTTGGCACGCTTTAATATCCGCCACACGATATCATTGTGTTCCGCCGGCCAGTATATCTTCTTTTTCAGCCTCCACCCGTCGATGATGTCACCAACCAGATACATGGTTTGGCTGTCGGTATGGTCGAGGAAATCAATCAGCAGTTCGTGATTGCACCCTTTGGTTCCAAGGTGAACATCGCTGATCCAGATGGTACGAAACCGGCGACGCTCACCCACGGTGCGTTCTGGCACAGTCGGTTTGATCGACGGAAAATTTGCCACCTTGTGGGCGTCGTCGAAGTGTTTGGGCAAATCGTTCATGGGCCAGCCCCCCGATCACTGTCGGGGATGCCATGGCACAGGAATGTTACACGCTAAGCGCAAGGCCGTTACGAAACGGCGACATTACTACGACCCTGGGTCAGTTGCCCGCAACTTCCAGCACGATCTTTCCGATATGACTGCCTGCCTCCATGCGGGCATGGGCCGCGCCCGCTTCGATCAAGGGGAACGTGCGGTCCATGACCGGTGCGATCGTGCCGTCCTGAAACAGCGGCCAGGCGTTCTTGTGAATTTCATCCGCCAGCAGGGCCTTGAATTCGTCAGAGCGTGGGCGCAGCGTGGAACCGGTCAACGACAGGCGCTTGCGCATCACCGTGGCCATGTTGATTTCAGCCTTGAGCCCGCCAAGCACCGCAATGGTCACATGCCGTCCATCTTCCGCAAGACATTCGATATTCCGCGCAACGTAATCGCCCGACACCATGTCCAGTACTACATCAACGCCCCGCCCACCGGTGAAGGCTCTCACTTCCTCGACGAAATCCTGGCGCTTGTAATCAATCGCGAGATTCGCCCCCAGTTCACGGATTGCCTGGCACTTGGCCTCGCTGCCAGCCGTTGCAATAACCGTGATATCGAACGCCCTGGCCAGCTGAATTGCCATCGTACCGATACCGCTGGTGCCGCCATGGACAAGCAAGGTGTCCCCGTCACTTGCCCAGCCGCGTTCGAAGACATTGTGCCAGACTGTAAACAGTGTTTCGGGGATCGCTGCCGCGATTTCCAGTTCCATGTCACTGGGCACATGCAGGCAATGAGCCACCTGCGCGAGGCAATATTCGGCGTAGCCTCCCCCCGATACTAAGGCGCAGACCCGACGATTGAGCATTTCGGGTGCAACGCCCTCACCAAGAGCCACCACGGAGCCCGAAACCTCGAGCCCCGGAATGGGTGACGCCCCAGGAGGCGGGGGATAGAACCCCTGCCGCTGGATGACATCGGGGCGGTTGATCCCGGCATAGGCGACCTTGATCAGAACCTGATCTTTACCCGCTTCGGGAACCGGCAGCGTTTCAGCGCGCAGAACCTCGGGTCCTCCAGGATCGTCATACCCCATCGCGGTCATCGTTTCGGGCAAATCTGCTGCCACTCCGGCCCCCCATTATCCGTCTGGTCGCTAGCGGCGTTGTTGCCACTTTGCAGTGCATTACCGTTCGTACCCGTTGACAGCAACCGGCCAAACTTGCGAGATTGCCAAGAATGGATGACGACGACCGTCCACGCCCCAGAGGCGATTGCGCGAGCAAGCTCGCCACAGAAGATCTCGGCCCGTATTCACAGGACGAACTGCAGGAACGCATCAGGCTGCTCGAAGCCGAAATCGTCCGCGTAGAAAAGCACCGCCTCGCCGCCGCCGCCCATCGCGATGCAGCGGAAGCGTTGTTCGGGCGAAAGGAATAGTTGGCGATGCGGGGGCTGATATTACGACGCTCCGCACCCATATCTGCTGTGCATACAGTAATGGCTAACGTCACGCCCATACGCTGTTTCCAGTTCGCCCCAAGCGATTCGCCCTAGAGAGACATTTGAATGCCCAGCTTTGCAGCCAATCTCGAAAAGACCCTTCATGCAGCGCTCACCGATGCAGGTGAGCGCCGCCATGAGTATGCAACGCTCGAACATCTGCTTCTGGCCCTGATCGACGATGACGATGCCGCTCAGGTGATGACCGCATGCGGGGTAGACCTGGGCGAACTTACCGCCGTGGTGAAGCAGTATCTCGAACAGGAATATCAGTCGCTGCAATCGGACGAGAGCGCCGATCCCCAGCCGACAGCCGGTTTCCAGCGCGTGATCCAGCGCGCGATCCTGCATGTTCAGTCCTCGGGTAAGGACACTGTAACCGGCGCCAACGTGCTGGTGGCCCTGTTTTCCGAACGCGACAGTTATGCCGTCTATTTCCTGCAGCAACAGGATATGAGCCGACTCGATGCGGTGAGCTTCATCAGCCACGGCATCGGCAAAGGCGGCAAACAGATCGAAAATCGTTCGCCCGAAGGCGTGGAGGGCACAGAACCGCAGGCTGAAGACAAGGCGGGCGAAAAGGGCAAAAAAGAAACCGCACTCGACCAGTTCACGGTCAATCTCAACAAAAAGGCCGAAGATGGCCGCATTGATCCTCTGATCGGGCGAGGCCCTGAGGTCGACCGTACGATTCAAATTCTCTGCCGCCGCAGCAAGAACAACCCCCTCTATGTCGGCGATCCGGGCGTGGGCAAAACCGCCATCGCCGAAGGGCTCGCCCGCAAGATCGTCGAAGGCGAAGTACCGGAGGTGCTGCAGGATGCCGTGATCTACTCGCTCGACATGGGGGCATTGCTTGCTGGTACCCGCTATCGCGGTGATTTCGAAGAACGGCTCAAGCAGGTCGTCAACGAGCTTGAAGGCATGCCCGAGGCGATCCTGTTCATTGACGAAATACATACGGTAATCGGCGCCGGGGCGACCAGCGGTGGGGCGATGGACGCTTCCAATCTGCTCAAGCCCGCACTGTCGAGCGGTGCGATCCGCTGCATCGGTTCAACCACCTACAAGGAATTCCGCAACCATTTCGAAAAGGATCGCGCGCTGCTGCGCCGGTTCCAGAAAATCGACGTGAACGAGCCGACGATCGAAGATACGATCGAGATTCTGAAGGGTTTGAAGAGCGCTTTCCAGGATCACCACAAGGTTACTTACACGGTTGATGCGCTGAAGACGGCGGTGGAATTGTCGGCGCGCTACATCAACGATCGCAAGCTGCCCGACAAAGCTATCGACGTGATCGACGAGGTGGGCGCAATGCAGATGCTGGTGCCCCCCAGCCGCCGCAAGAAGAAGATTACTGCAAAAGAAATCGAAGCGGTCATCGCAACCATGGCACGCATTCCGCCGAAAACCGTATCAAGCGACGACAAGAAAGCGCTCGAAAATCTCGAACGCGATTTGAAGCATGTCGTTTTCGGGCAGGATGCGGCAGTGCACAAGCTGTCGACCGCGATGAAGCTCAGCCGGGCGGGCCTGCGCGATCCGGACAAGCCGATCGGCTCGTTCCTGTTTTCCGGTCCAACTGGCGTCGGCAAGACCGAAGTCGCACGTCAACTCGCCAGCATCATGGGTATCGAACTCAAGCGTTTCGACATGTCCGAATACATGGAGCGCCACTCGGTCAGCCGCCTCATCGGCGCGCCTCCGGGCTATGTCGGCTACGATCAGGGCGGGCTTTTGACTGATGCGGTGGACCAGAACCCGCACAGCGTGCTGCTGCTCGACGAAATCGAAAAGGCGCATCCCGACCTGTTCAACATCCTGCTGCAGGTGATGGATAACGGCCGCCTGACCGACCATCACGGCAAGACCGTCGATTTCCGCAACGTCGTGCTGATCATGACCACCAATGCCGGCGCGGCCGACATGGCCCGGCAGGGCATCGGTTTTGGGGATGTGAGCAAGGAAGACGCGAGCGAAGAAGCGGTGAAGCGCATGTTCACCCCTGAATTCCGCAACCGGCTCGATGCGATTGTCCCGTTCGGATATCTCGGCAAGGAAACCGTGGCCCGCGTGGTCGACAAGTTCATCCTACAGCTCGAACTGCAGCTGGCCGAACAGAATGTGGACATTCAGTTCGACAAGGAAAGCCGCGCGTGGCTGGCCGACAAAGGGTACGACCGTCTGTACGGCGCGCGGCCGATGGGCCGGTTGATCCAGGAAAAAATCAAGCAGCCGCTGGCCGAAGAATTGCTGTTCGGCAAACTGGCCGACGGAGGAGAGGTTTCGGTGACCATGAAGGACGGCAAGCCCGCCTTCGAACTGACCCCCGCCCCCCCCAAGACGAAGCGCAAACCGGCGGCAAAGAAAAAGGCGACGAAGAAATCCGCTCCGAAGAAGCCAGACGCCGATGCCCAGGAAGGCGCCGACAAAACAGAAGGCTGAGGCCTGGCACAACTTGCGCAAAAGGGGCGTCTACCGGAAGCGGTTGACGCTCTTTTTGTTACGACCAGCCAAGCGGCGCGTGCTGGCGAGATTTTGAGAAAGCGGCAAGCTTGGCGCCCGTCGGAGCTCGACCATCCTTGAGCGAGCTATGCTTGCGCCGCAAATTCGCTTCACTTACCCCCGCAGTCACGCAATCGGGGGATGTGAATGTCGGTTTTGCAAGTATCCAGTCTCGTCAAGCGCTTCGACCAGGTGGTCGCGGTGGACGATCTGTCTTTCGCCGTCGCGCCGGGAGAAATCTTCGGCTTCCTGGGCGGTAATGGTGCCGGCAAAACCACAACGCTGCGGATGGTGCTCGACATCATCAGGCCCACATCAGGGACCATCAGCGTTCTGGGCAGTGCGCCCGACCGCCGAAATGCGCAGGCCATAGGGTTTCTCCCCGAAGAGCGGGGCCTTTACGCCGGGATGAGTGCGATCGACACGATCGTCTACTTCGGTCGCCTGAAGGGCATGTCGGCGGCCGATGCACGCACACGCGGTATGGAGTTGCTCACGCGGTTCGATCTCGCCGAGCGCGCCAAAAGCGATATTGGCGACATGTCGAAAGGCATGGCACAAAAGGTCCAACTCGCCACCTCACTGGTCAATGATCCCGAGTTGCTGATGCTCGACGAGCCTTTTTCCGGCCTTGATCCGGTCAATCAGGGATTGCTGGAGAATGAAATTCTGCGTGCCTCTCAACGGGGCGCAGCCGTGATCTTTTCCACCCACGTTATGCAACATGCCGAGCGGCTGTGCGATCGCCTGCTTTTGCTGCGGAAAGGCCGGAAACGATTTGAAGGTACGCTGGACCAGGCGCGTGCAGCATTGCCTGCACAACTGATCGCAACCGCGAAGGCGGATCTTTCGACTATCCCCGGCATCGCCCGGGCAGAGCGTGGCGAGGTCCGGAAAGATGGGTGGCAGGACTGGACGCTACATCTTTCAGAGGGGATCGATCCTTCGGCGGTGCTGGAATATTGCAGTTCCAACGCGATAGGCCTGCGCCGCTGGGACGAACACCGTGCCAGCCTTCATGACGTCTTTGTACAGCTGGTCGGGGCCGACCCCGAACACGTGCCCGCGACACCGGAGGTGGCGCGATGATCAGATCAATCAACATGCCCAATGTGTTGCTGGTTGCTGGCCGGGAGATTCGCCAGATCCTCAAGATGAAGAGCTTCTGGCTCACCCTGCTGATTCTGCCGGTGGCGCTGGCGCTTGGCCCGGTCTTTACCGAAACGCTGCAAGACGACGAGCCTACGAGGGTCACAGTGGTCGATCGTTCCGGCGGGGCTGCGGCCAGTGCGCTTGAAGCCCGCTTTGCCGCGGAGGACACGCAATATCTGCTGCGCGACCTGTCGCGTTACGTCCAGCGCTACAATCTGGAGCGCGCCGATCCACAGGCACCCTGGGCGCAGCATGACCGCTGGTACACCAGCACCGATATCGCCGCGTTCGAACGCGGCGGCGGAATCGAGACTGCGCTTGAGAAAATCGACGCCATTCGCCCCGAAGGCGTGCCCGTTTACGAGCCGGACCCGCCGCTATACGCCTTTACACCGCCAACGGAGGCGCTGGCGAGCGCGCGCGGCGAGGCTTTCGGCAAGGCAGCGCGCGCACTGTTCGATGAAGAAGGCGATACAGCGCCCGAAATCGTGATCCTGATTGGCGAGAAGTATCCGGAAGATCCGCGCATCGAGCTTTTTTCCGCCAACCAGCCACGCGGTAGCTTCGTATCGACCATGCAGGACGTACTGACCACGGAACTGCGATCACGCCTGCTCGCACAGCAGGGCGTTTCTCCGGCGGAGGCCGCTGCAATCCAGTCGGCCGCGCCAGTTCTTGCTGTCGATACGCCGCCGCCTGGCAGCGGCGCCCGCGAGGCGTTGCTGGTGCGGTCGATCGTACCGTTGGCCCTTACCTATATTCTGGTGATGAGCCTGATGCTGTCGGGTAGCTGGATGCTGCAGGGATCGGTCGAGGAACGTTCCAACAAACTGCTGGAATCGCTTCTGGCCTGCATCAGGCCCGAAGAACTCATGTATGGCAAACTGCTGGGTTCGCTCAGCGTCGGCTTGTTGATGATCATCGTCTGGGGTGCCTGTGCCGGGATTGCCGCCTATGCAACGCAAGGGGCGATTTCGGACATGATCCGCCCAGCGCTCGATCCCGTGTCCAAACCCGGCATCATTGCCGCGATTCTGTTCTTTTTCATCGCTGGCTACATCGGCATTTCGGCAATGTTCGTGGCGATCGGTGCAATGGTCGATTCGATGAGCGAGGCGCAGGGCTATCTGATGCCCGTCATACTGCTGATCCTGTTGCCTGTGACGTTCCTGATCCAGGCCATCCTGGCAGGCAATTCCGGCTGGTTGATCCAGGTTCTGACATGGATACCGCTGTGGACGCCGTTCACGGTGCTGGCGCGGCTGGGCATGGGAATCGAATGGTGGGAAATGGTCGGTTCGGGCATTGTGCTGGCCGTAGCGATCGCCCTGGAACTGGTGCTGATCGGACGCCTGTTCCGCGCCAGCCTGCTGTCCACCGGACAAAAGCCGAGCTTCAAGCGCATCGTCGAGCGACTGCGCGGCACACGCGCCTGACAGGCAAAGGCCCTCACATGGGAACGCTTGGGCGCGCCCGGGCTTGAATCGGGGATGGCCGCAGCCCCCTTTTCCTGGATCAAGCCCGAACCGCACGGGATCCATATCGTCCCCGCCGATTGCTGGGTCGATCCAAGCCGCGCGGTCGACAAGGCGCTGGTGACGCACGGCCATGCCGACCACGCGCGCGGCGGGCACGGCCAGACCGTCGCCACACCCGAGACACTGGCGATTATGGAGTTGCGCTACGCAACTCGCGATGGCGCGAGGCCGGTTGCCTATGGAGAAACCATCCTTTTGCCGGGCGATGTGAACGCGACTTACATACCGGCAGGACACGTGCTGGGCAGCGCGCAGATCCTGCTGGAACACGCGGGCGAGCGGGTGATCGTCACCGGGGATTACAAGCGACGTCATGACCCCACCTGTCCGCCCTTCGAAGTCACCCCCTGCGATATCTTTATCACCGAAGCGACATTCGGCCTGCCGGTGTTCTGCCATCCGCCCATCGAAGAAGAGATGGCCAAGCTGCTTGATCGGCTTGCCGCGCATCCCGATCGCTGTGTGCTGGTGGGTGCCTATGCCTTGGGCAAAGCCCAGCGGGTGATCGCGGAACTGCGCCGCGCGGGGCACTGCGATCCGATCTATCTGCATGGTGCGATGGAAAAAATGTGCCGTCTGTATGAAGAGCATGGCGTCGATCTGGGCGAACTGCGGCTGGTTTCCGATCATTCCAAAGACGGCATGCGCGGGTCCATCGTGATCTGTCCGCCATCCGCCCTGAATGATCGCTGGTCCCGCCGACTTCCCGAACCGATCACCGCCATGGCCAGCGGCTGGATGCGCATCCGTCAACGTGCACGGCAGCGAAATGTGGAGCTTCCACTGATTATTTCCGATCATGCCGACTGGGGTGAACTGACCCGCACGATCGAGGAGGTCGGGGCGCAGGAAAACTGGATCACCCACGGCCGCGAAGATGCGCTGCTGCGCTGGTGCCAATTGCATCAGCGGCGCGCCCGCGCACTGGCGCTGGTCGGCTATGAGGACGAGGATGATTGACGTCTTACCTGCATCAGGCAGCGCCACCGCACCGCCATTACCGGGCAGCGATGCCTGATGGACGAATTTGCCGCCCTGATCGATGCGCTGGTATTCACCCGCAGCCGTAACGAAAAACTGCGCCTGATTGCGGATTATCTGCGCGCAACTCCCGATCCGGATCGAGGCTGGGCGCTGGCGGCCCTGTCGGACGGGCTCGACTTTCCTGCCGTCAAAAGCTCCACCATCCGCAATCTGCTGAAGGATCGGATCGACCCTGTGCTATGGACGCTGAGCCGCGATTTCGTCGGCGATACGGCGGAAACAGCCAGCCTGCTGTGGCCTGCGCCCGACCAGCCTCCCTCACCACCAAGCGTGACAGACACGGTCGAATTGCTCGAAGCGATGAATCGCAAGACCGTCGTTTCGGAACTGCCGCGGCTGCTCGACCGGCTCGATGCGTCAGGTCGCTATGCGCTGCTCAAACTTGCTACCGGGGGTATGCGGATCGGCGTGTCCAGCCGCTTGGCCAAGACTGCCTTTGCGCAGGCATTCGACGTGTCGGTCGATGAGGTCGAGGAATACTGGCATGGCCTCGCCCCGCCCTATCCCGAACTCTTCGACTGGGCGGCCCATGGCGAACCGCCCCCCGACATGGCGAACCTACCGACCTTCCGCCCCTTCATGCTGGCCCATCCGCTTGAAGAGACGGTATTCGATCTGGCGGACTATGCGGCGGAATGGAAATGGGATGGCATCCGCGTGCAGTTGGTGCGGGCCGGGGACGAGACGAGACTGTTCTCCCGCTCCGGCGACGATATCTCGGCAACGTTCCCGGAATTGCTCGATGTGCTGCCCTTCCCCGCCGTGCTGGACGGGGAACTGCTGGTGCGCGGCGCCCATCAGGGGGGGGAAGAAGGCGGCGCGGCCAGTTTCAATGCATTGCAGCAGCGGCTCGGGCGAAAAACGGTGAGCAAGAAGATGCTGGCCGAAGCGCCCGCTTTCGTGCGGCTCTACGACGTGTTGATTCTTGATAATGAAGATCTGCGCGCTCTCCCGTGGACCGAGCGGCGCCAGCATCTCGAAAAGCTGATGGGCCGCCTGCCCGAAAGCCATTTCGACCTCAGCCGCGTGGTCGAGGCCCGCAACTTCGACCATCTCGCGCAGATCCGCGAAGGCAGCCGGGAAGAGGCGATCGAAGGCCTGATGCTCAAGCGCAGAAACAGCCCCTATATCGCCGGGCGGCGTGTCGGTTACTGGTACAAGTGGAAACGCGACCCCCTGCTGATCGACTGCGTGCTGATGTATGCCCAGCGCGGCAGCGGCAAACGGTCGAGCTTCTATTCCGATTACACTTTCGGATGCTGGGATGGCGACCCCGATGCAGGGGCCGAACTGCTTCCGGTAGGCAAGGCTTATTCGGGTTTCACGGATGAGGAGCTCAAGAAGCTGGACCGCCATGTACGGCAGAACACGGTCAACCGCTTCGGGCCAGTGCGCGAAACCGACAAGAGCCTGGTTTTCGAAGTCGCCTTCGACAGCGTACATGACAGCAAACGCCACAAATCCGGCCTGGCGATGCGTTTCCCGCGCATTCATCGTATCCGCTGGGACAAACCCCCGCACGAGGCCGATCGGATCGATGCCCTGCGCGCGTTGATCAAGGATTGATTTCAGCCTCTCGGTCGGCATGGTGCCTGCCGTGCACCGTTACGATTCCTCCCGTCGAAAACTGGCTCTGGGTCTCGCTTTCCTGGCTGGCACGGTGGACGCGGCCGGCTTCATCGAAACCGGTGGCTATTTTGCGTCTTTCATGTCGGGCAACACCACCAGACTGGGCCTGGATATCGCGACGGAGCCAGCAGTCATATATCTTCCGCTGATGCTGATCGGCAGCTTCGTCGCCGGTGTAGTCCTTGGGGCATTGCTTGCATCGCGCTGGCCCCAATCGCGCAAACGTGTCTTGCTGGGGGTCGTAACCCTGTTGTTGAGCGTCGGTGCCATGGCCAGCCTGTGGGGATCGACTCTGGGCTTTCTGGCCGCATCCGCCCTGGCGATGGGCCTAGCGAACAATGTGTTTGCCAAGGACGGGGAAGTCACCGTCGGCGTCACTTACATGACCGGGGCGCTGGTCCGTTTCGGTCAGGGGCTGGCCGCACGCGTGTCGGGCCGGGTCAGCGAAAGCTCGCGTGGCTATGGCTTGCTCTGGACGGCACTGGCTCTGGGCGCCTGTACTGGCGGGCTGCTGTACCGACTCGTACCGGGGCATTCGCCCGCCGCCTTGTGCGCGATCGCGATCGGCCTGTTTGCCTATTCCTTTCGCGTGGAACGAACGGGCGCGGGCAAACCGTCCACCGACGACACCATCTAAAGCTCGATCCGCAACATCTTTTCTCGGGAAGTCGCGCCACGCAACAATTCCACCCGCGATGGTGCCAGGCCCAGCGCGTGGGCAATCAGCTTCGCCACGGCTGTATTCGCCGCGCCATCCTGCGGCTTTGCGCGAACCTTCACCGCCACACGCCCGTCGTCAATGCTGACCGCTTCGCTTCGCGCGCCAGGCGTTGCCCTTATGGCGAGCCGACCCTCCTGATCGATCAGCGCGCGCAGGGCATCGGGATCGGGTAGGTCAGCGCGTGACCGCTTCATCGATCGCCGCCGCATGGTGCCTGGCGTTTTCCGCATAATGCGCAACGCCCATGCGCATACCGGCAATCGCCGCATCATCGAGATCGCGCATCTTGCGTGCGGGGCGCCCCCCCCACAATTCGCGCGCACCCATGACCTTGCCTTCGGTCAGCATGGCGCCCGCTGCCAGCATGGCATCGCTGCCGATCACTGCCTTGTTCATCGCAATGGCCCCGAGGCCAACGAAGCCACGATCCTCGATCGTGCAGCCGTGAACCATGGCCATATGACCGATCAGTACGTCGTCACCGATGATCAGCGGTGAACCGTCGGGATCGCTTGGGCGTTCCGGATCGCAATGACACACACTACCGTCCTGGATATTCGACCGCTCGCCAATCACGATCCGGCTGACATCGGCGCGCAGAACGCAATTGTACCACACCGAGCTGTCGGCCCCGATTTCGACATTCCCGATGATCGTACAGCCGGGTGCGATAAACGCGCTGTCGTGAATTTTCGGCGTATGGCCATGGATCGGAATGATCGTCACTCCGGGACGGCTTCCAGTCATCGGGCGCTCTCCCATTGGTCTTTCGACAGTGAATAAAGGATAGTCTTGCGATCCTCCGGCGGATAGGCAGGATCATCGAAGTCGAGATCCTCGCGCCGGACCATGCCGAGTTTTTCCATCAGCTTCCAGCTGCCCACATTCGGAGGGCTCGTCAGCGCGACAACATGGGGGGCACCGATCCGGGTGAAGGCCCATTCCAGCACGGCCCGCATCGCTTCTTCGGCATAGCCACGACGCCAGCGATCTTCCCGCACTATCCAGCCAATTTCATAATCGCCCTGATTACTTGCCAAAGGATTGTCGACGCGCTTGATCCCGCAATGGCCGACCATCTCGCCGGTCGCCTTTTCGATCATGAACAGGAAACTGAAGCCTTCTTTCGCATAGAGTGCCATCGCCTTGGCATGCTTGGCCTCGATCTCGTGCAATTCCACGATCCCACCCAGCCGGGCCATAACGGTGGGAGTGTTGAGCACGCGATCCTGCTCCGCCGCATCGCCTTCCTCGATCGTGCGCAGGATCAGCCGGTTCGTTTCGGCAATGATGTCAGCCATGGGTATCCATTTGTTTGAAGTATGTGACGTGGGGCCGCAGCGCACTGTCTTCAGGGACCTTCGGGTGATCGAAATCCGCCTCTGGCCGATGCATCATCCCCAACCGGCGCATAACAGCACGACTGCGATCATTAATTTCGGCGGTGATGGCATAGATGTCCTCTCCCGGCCGATGTTCGCGAGCCCAGCCCAGCGCGGCAGCCGCAGCCTCGGTCGCGTAGCCCCGCCCCCAACAATCATGCGCAAGCCGCCAGCCGATCTCAAGCCTGTCCTTGATCGGATCAATATCGGCGCGCTTGAGCCCGGTGAAACCAATCATCCGCCGATCAGCTTTGCGATCGAGTGCCCAGAAAGTATGGCCATCCGCGATGGACCTGGCCGTCAGGTCAACGATCATTGCACTGGCCTGTTCACGCGACAAGAGCGGACCGATCGTCGCCATCACATCAGAATCGGAACAAATCGCATGAAGCGCATCCAGATCGCCAGGGCCCCATTCACGCAGGATCAGCCGGTCGGTTTCCACGGCGATGTCAGCCATGGTCTGCCTTCCATGTTGTACTGTCTATGGAATAGACGATGATAACCGGCTCTTCCTTGTCGAACTCGGCATTTTCGAAGTCGAGGTCTTCGCGGCGATGCATGCCGAGGCGCTTCATCAGTCCCCAACTGCCCTCGTTGCGTTGGACAGTGAGCGCGATCACTTCTTCCGCATCAAAGCGGTCGAAAGCGAGGTCGAGGCAGGCGATGGCCGCCTCTTTCGCATAGCCACAGCCCCATGCATCTTCGCGCAGGCGCCAACCGACTTCCATTATGTCTATGGGTCCACCGGCCTGGTTCGACCGTTTCAATCCGCAAAAACCCAGGATTTCGCCATCGTCCTTCCGTTCGACACACCAGAAGGTGTGGCCGTGCTCGCGCTCATAGGAAAGCAGGCGGTCCTGCGCCGCCTTGCGTTTGGCTTCGTCGCACACACCGCCGAGCCAGCGCATCACCGCGGGCGTATTGGTGCCTTCCCAGAAGCGCGGCCAATCCTCCTCGCGCCAGTCGCGCAGGATCAGCCGCTCGGTCTCGTGCCGGAAATCAGCCATTGAGGAGCTGCGCCGCACGCGGAGCATGATAGGTCAGCACCCCACTGCACCCGGCACGCTTGAAGGCGATAAGCTTTTCCATCAGCAGAGCGTCGCGGTCGCCCACACCGGCCGCAGCGCCGACTTCGATCAGCGCATATTCACCGCTCACCTGATAGGCATAGACGGGTACGTGGAATGCCTGTTTCGCACGCCAGATAATGTCGAGATAGGCCAGCCCGGGCTTGACCATCACACTATCCGCGCCTTCCGCGATATCCAGCGCGATCTCCCGCATGGCTTCATCGCCATTGGCCGGGTCCATCTGATAGCTCTTCTTATTACCCTTCAGCAAGCCGCCAGACCCTACTGCGTCACGAAACGGACCATAAAAGGCCGAAGCATATTTCGCCGAATAAGCCATGATCTGGACATTGGGATGTCGGTTCATCTCCAGCGCCATGCGGATGGCCCGTACGCGGCCATCCATCATATCCGATGGGGCGATGATATCGGCCCCTGCATCGGCCTGATTCACTGCCTGGTCGACCAGCACCGCTACCGTATCGTCATTGAGGACATAACCGTCATCGTCCAGCAGCCCATCCTGCCCGTGAGTGGTGTAAGGATCGAGCGCGACATCGGTGAGAATGCCGATATCGCTGCCGCAGGCATCTCGCACGGCCTTGATCGCGCGGCACATCAGATTGTCCGGATTGAGCGCCTCGGCCCCGTTGTCGCTGCGCCTGTCCGGCTGGGTGTTCGGGAACAAAGCTATGCAGGGTATGCCCAGATCGAGCGCCTGTTTAGCATTTGCCGCAATCCCGTCCACGGACCAACGCGACACACCGGGAAGACTTGCCACCGGCTCTTCCACGCCTTTCCCATCGGTTACGAAGAGCGGCCAGATGAGATCCGCCGATGTCAGCACCGTTTCGCGGTGCATCGCACGACTCCATCCGGTTGCACGGGTGCGGCGCATGCGGGTGTTGGGATAGCTTGCGTAAGTCATACGCGCGCTCTGCCGCAAGCACGCCCGCAGCGCAATCGCCGCGCTAGTTCTTCGGGGGTGCGAGCCGGTCGATTTCGCGGGCAGGCGCTTCGGAAGCCGCTTCAGACGCAGTCTGTTCGAGTTCGGCCAGGGCAGCGCCTGGCTCGACCGTTTTCATCTTCGTCAGCATGTCTTTGAACCGCCGCAGTTCCGCCCCGGACAGCTGAGCCCGCGTAACATACTGAACCGAGGCCGGATCCACCGCCCGACCATTGCGATACATTTCGTAATGAAGATGGGCGCCAGTCGAAAGGCCGGTCGAACCGACATAGCCAATAACCTGTCCGCGCCGCACAGTCTGCCCGCTTTTCACTGCCATACGGCTCATATGGCAATAGCGCGTATCGATTCCGCCGCCATGGCGAAGCTTGACGGCATTGCCGCATCCGCCTGCCCGCCCTGCGGACAGAACGCGGCCATCGGTGACCGCAACGATCGGCTGGCCATGGCCGGCTTTGAAATCCAAGCCGGAATGCATGCGACGATAACCGAGAATCGGGTGGCGTCGCATGCCAAAGCGCGAACTCATCCGCCCGGGCACCGGAGCCATAAGGCCGCCACGCTGCTCTCCGACGCCGGAAGCTTCGTAGAACTCCCCCTCCTTGCCCCACCGCATCAGCTGCACCGCCGGTTTATCGCCGCGATCAAGGCCCGCGTAGAGCAACTGTCCCGCCTGCCTTTCACCGGTGGCGGCACGCCGATGCGCGACGATGAAATCGAATGTGTCGCCAGAACGCACTTCCCGGTCAAGGTTGACATGCTGCCCCAGCGTTTTGAGATAAGCCTGAACGGCACTGGCCGGGGCACCTGCGGCACGGGCCGAGCGATACAGGCTGTTGCCCACCACGCCGCGAATGCGGAGTGGAGTGTCATCGACGCGGATAACCTTGCGCGTCAGCGATAGATCGCCCCCCTGATCCAGGCGACCAACATCCAGTTCAAGGTCGAACCGCGCACGGAAAGCTATCGATTGCAGCGGACGCGGTTGGCCCGGCGCAGTCCGGCGGCCGAGAATGATATCAAACTGTGTACCCGATTCAATATCCGAGAGCGGGATGGCGCCGCCCACCAGCGCGGCAACACGGTCGGTATCGCCAACACCCAGGCCTGCCCGACGCAACATACGTTCGAAACTGTCGCCCTTTGCCAAGGTAGCGACCATTTCTACCGTCGGCCGCTCCGGCGCAGCAGCCAACGGTGTGACAAGGGCAGTTGCACCCATGTGCCGACCGCTATCTGCACCCAGAGCGAGGGGGAGGATCATCTGACTGCGGAACTCATCGCGCACCGCGTCATCGATATAAGCCGGCGGAGCCGCTTCGAGCGGGGCAAAAGTGGGCCATAGCGCAAGGGCCACGCCAGTAAGGCCCACGAAGGTTCCGAGCCCCCGGAACCACCGCTTGCTACCGATTTCACTACCGAGATCCGGCGCCAGATCGAGCGTCGCGAGGCGCGCCGAGAGCCATTCCCGTGAATTCGAAAGGGAAAACGACGAGCTTGCACGTTCGCGCGCCTGCGCAGAGGCCGACGACGTCCGGCCCGGTTCAGCTAGGACCGTCTCTTCACTGCCATTATGGGACATATACACGCTTGTCCCTCCACATTGGTCACCCGGCGCGTGTTTCGGTGCGACCCGAACCTGTTCACTGATCATTTGCCAGTTTTCTCTGACAAAACAAAGTAAAGGGCAGCTTAACATGCGACCACCGGACTCGGGATCGCGATGAATCGATGGTCTGGCACACCGCACGGTTGTACTTGCGCGCGCACGCTGCCACGTAGGCCACGTGCAGGGTAGCGCGATCAAGGCGGTCCTCGGACCCACCAACACCGGCAAGACTCATCTCGCGATCGAGCGCATGGCAGCGCATTCGAGCGGCTGCATGGGCTTTCCGCTTCGCCTGCTTGCGCGTGAGGTCTATGATCGGGTTCGGGCGATCAAGGGCGACGATGCCGTCGCGCTCATTACCGGCGAAGAGCGTATCGAACCCAAGGGTGCGCGCTATCTGTGCTGCACTGCCGAAGCAATGCCACGTGACGGGGCCGGAGCCGCTTTTGTTGCCCTGGACGAGGCGCAGATCGGTGCCGACCGGGAACGTGGGCATATCTTTACCGATCACCTGCTCAACACGCGCGGGCGCGAAGAAACCATGCTGCTGGGGGCGGCAACACTCGAACCCCTCGTCCGTCAGCTGATTCCAGAGGCCGAGATTTCCGATCGGCCACGTTTTTCTACTCTCACTCATATCGGCCCGCGCAAGCTTTCACGGCTTCCGCCCAGAAGTGCTATCGTCGCCTTCAGTGCAGAGCAGGTCTATGGCGTTGCCGAAATGCTGCGCCGTTTCCGCGGCGGCGCTGCCGTGGTCATGGGCGCCCTTAGCCCGGAAACGCGCAACAAGCAGGTCGAGCTGTTTCAGAACGGCGACGTCGATTACATCGTCGCCACCGACGCGATCGGCATGGGGCTGAACCTTGACGTCAACCATGTGGCCTTTGCCGGTCTCTCCAAATTCGACGGCGTTAAGATGCGGCGCCTGTTTCCGGCAGAGATGGCACAGATCGCCGGGCGCGCCGGACGACACCAGCGCGATGGCACGTTCGGAACGCTCGCCGGCACAAGCAAGCACGGTACCCCGCCCGAGTTCACGGAAGAGGAAGTATATGCGATCGAAGAACATCGCTTCGCGCCTCTTACCCATCTCTTCTGGCGCGAGCCCGAGCCACGCTTTGATTCGCTTGGCACATTGATTTCGGATCTCGAAACGCCACCAAATGATCCCGTGCTACTCCTTGCACCCGAAACGATCGACCTCGCTACGCTCAAGCGGCTCGCAGACGATCCAATTGGTGCGCAGGTTCAGGGCCCGGGGATGGTTCGCCGGTTCTGGGAAGCGTGTTCCCTGCCGGATTTCCGGCAGCGCGGGCCGGACGTACATGCCCGCTTCGTTGCACGGCTGTGGCAGGATCTGGCACAAGGCTATCTTGGTGCCGATTACGTCGCAGCGCGCATCAGCGAACTCGACAATATGTCCGGGGACATCGATACGCTGCAGGGACGCATAGCCGCGATTCGCACTTGGGCGTATATCTGCCAGCGCCCAGACTGGGTGCTGGCGCGTGACGAAATGGCGTCACGCGCACGGGGCGTTGAAGCCAAGTTGTCGGACGCACTTCATGCGCGGCTGACTGAAAGATTCGTAAACCGGAGGACAGCGATTCTGATGAAGTCGCTAGGACAGGATGCAGGCATGTTGCCGATTGAGTTGAACGAGGCCGGCGAAGTGAGCGTGGAAGGCGAAGTGCTTGGCCATGTGGAAGGGCTACGCTTCGTGGTAGATCAGTCTGCGCGGCACGAAGACCGGCGGATGCTGCTGGCTGCAGCGGAGAAAGCCTTGCCTAAATTGCTGGGCGACAAAGCCTGTGCCTTGGCGGGTTCCGACATGGATGAGATTAAACTTTCGGCGGGCACAATCCGTTGGAAAGGACAGGTTCTGGCACGGCTTCGTCACCGTGACGGCACAGTTACTCCCTCAATGGAACCCAGTCGTGAGGTGACCGCTCTTCCCGATCTGGCGCGCAGGCAGCTGATGGCAGCGCTCGAAGCGTGGCTGACAAAAAAGCTCGAACCGCTCCAGCCGCTTGAAAAGATGCACCAGGCCGCAAGCAATCCGGACGCTGGTTCGCAAGCCCGAGCTTTGCTGCTCAATCTGATTGCAGGTCATGGATACGTCACCCGCGAGAAAGCCGGCATCGAGTATCTGCCCAAGGAAATGCGACCGTTCCTGCGCAAGATCGGTGTAACCTTCGGGGCGCTCGATGTTTTTGCCCCACCTTTGCTCAAACCGGCGCCGCGCCAGTTGTTCAGCGCACTCGGTCTCGATCATCGGCCCTTGCAGGAAGCCATGCTGCCGGTTCTACCGGACACCAAGAAGCTGCCATCCGGCTATCGTCATGCTGGAAGTCAGGCCATTCGAATCGATCTTGCAGAAAAGATACTGCGGGCGGCGCACGAGACACGCTCCAAGGCGCAGACCAAGGATCGCAGGCGCAAATTCGTCCTCGATTATGCGCTGCCGATATCCATTGGGCTTGAAGAAGGAAATATTTCCGGCCTGCTCGGCAATGCGGGTTTCCGCGTACAGAAAGGCAAGCCCTTACCTGAAGGCCACTTCGGACCTCCCCGCCCCGATTTCTGGGATTGGCAGCCCTCCCGTCGCAAACAGGATCGCCAGCGGCGAGTCCAGCCCCGTGAAGGCAGTGCCTTCGCCGCCCTTGCCGATCTGGTCCGCTGATGCAGAGGTCCGCGTGAGGATTGACCGGCTCCTGTGCCACCTGCGCTTTACCCGTACGCGCAGCGCGGCACATAAACTGGTCGATGAGGGTCACATTCGGCGCAATGGCGAACGAGTCACTCGCTGTTCGCGCGATATTGCCGAAGGGGATATACTCACCCTGCCAATCGGGAATTCGGTCAAACTCATCGAAATACTCTCGCTTCCGGAACGCCGAGGTCCCCCGCGCGAAGCACAGACCTGTTATCGGGAGCTTGACCCCAACGGATAATCCGCCCTAGCAGCGCGAACTAGGAAAACAGTTCCAGGGATTACGCTAGAAATGACCTATGTCGTCACCGACGCCTGCATCAAGTGCAAGTACACCGACTGTGTTGAGGTGTGTCCGGTCGATTGTTTCTACGAGGGCGAGAACATGCTCGTCATCAATCCCAGCGAATGTATCGACTGCGGCGTTTGCGAGCCAGAGTGCCCCGCCGAAGCGATTCTCCCCGATACCGAGGACGGGCTGGAAAAATGGCTGGAGCTGAACACCAAGTTCAGCGCGGAATGGCCGAATATTACCCAGTCGAAAGAGCCGCCGGCCGATGCCGACGAGCACAAGGACGAAGAAGACAAGTACGACAAGTACTTCTCGGCCGAGCCCGGCGAAGGCGACTGATCACCAAGCGGCACGGGCCGCTTCCGCCTGGAAATTGCGCACAAACCAATTGCGATTCGCAATTTTGTTGCGGCTGTGCTATATAATGCAACAACCAAGCCGGTTTGCTCTTGGCTCGGTGAGATAATTGAAAGGGCACGCGCTTCCAGCAACGTCACAATCAGGTTTTCACTGCAGCCTCGCATGGGCTGCAGACGTACCTTTTTTGACGCTGTTCGCCTTTGCGCTGGGCCCCGACGAAAGGATAGATTGCATGGCTAGCAAGCCTGATGCCTTCGACGTTGGCGATTACGTTGTTTACCCCAAGCACGGCGTTGGCCGTGTCATCGAGCTCCAGAGCGAAGAAATCGCCGGAATGCAGCTCGATCTCTATGTTCTCCGCTTTGAAAAAGAACGCATGACTCTGCGCGTTCCGGTCAACAAGGTCGAATCGATCGGCATGCGGAAGCTTTCGAGTGATAAAACGCTCAAGGAAGCGATGGAAACGCTGAAGGGCAAGCCCAAGGTCAAGCGCACCATGTGGAGCCGCCGCGCGCAGGAATACGAAGCCAAAATCAATTCGGGCGAGATCGTCCTTATCGCAGAGGTCACACGCGACCTCTTCCGCCCAGACGACCAGCCGGAACAAAGCTATTCGGAACGGCAGATTTTCGAAGCCGCTTCAAGTCGGCTTGCACGGGAGCTGGCGGCGATGGAAAAGACCGACGAACCGACGGCGTTGGAAAAGATCCTCGACGTGCTGCGCGAACATGCACCCCAGTACTACGAGAACGCCGAAGACGCCGCCTGAGCGCCTGAAAGTCATTTGATTACAAAGACAGAGGGGTGCCGCCTGGCACCCCCTTTTTTTATGGTACGCTCATTTCGGAGCGCCAATCCACGAAACGATTACATTTGTCGACGAGTGTGCTCGACACCCCAACATACCGCTGCGATCAAGAGGCTCGCCAATTGGAGACCTTTTATGCTGCGTTTGCTTGTCGCTTCATCGCTTTGCCTTGCCACTGCCATTGCTATACCCAGCGCGCCGGTCGAGGCGGGCCAAACACGGTATTCCCTGTTCGAGGAAAAAGGACAGGCGGTGGCCTCGACCTGGACTGCGACCAATCGCTTTTCCGCGCTGACATTGGCAAGTGGCGATTCCCTGACAGTACAGCGAGGCGAACGTTGGCAGATTCGCGCTAATGGCAGCCCCGCCGTTCTTGCGGATCTTCGCTTCCTAGTAGACGATGGGGAGATCGTGATCGGGCGTCGCAACCTGCGCGGCAAACACCAATCGGGAACCGCCCGGATTACGGTAACAGCCCCATCTCTGACTGGCGTCACTCTGGCGGGATCGGGCGATCTTGCAGTTGAGCAGCTAACCGGGGCCGCCGCTTCAGTAACTTTGGCTGGTTCCGGCACACTCCGTATCGTTCACCTTCAGGTTGACCACCTTACCTCGAAAATCGCCGGCTCGGGAAAGCTCACTGTCGCAGGCCATGCAGAGGATACACGCCTTGCCATCGCTGGAAGTGGCGACCTTTCTGGCGAGCATCTTACGGTTGGCGATGCAAAAATCACGATTGCCGGATCGGGCGATGCGCGACTCCATGCGACCGGCGCTATCGAGTCTACCATCGTCGGTAGCGGCAATGTCTATGTTACCGGAACCAACGACTGCAGTTTAACCCGCAAGGGTTCTGGACGGCTGATCTGCTTTAACTAACGGTGTTTCAAGGCGCCATGCGCGCAAACATGCCGAGCACGTCCCCAGCAACAAGCTTGTCTCGACGCCAACACTGTATTATATCACTAATACGGACTGCCGTTCTCAGAGGAATAGTACTATGCTTCACCGGTTCTTCAGGCGCATCGCGCCGATCTCCGCCCTCGCAGGGGCTGTTCTCCTCGCTGGTTGCGACGGAATGAATGTCCAGTTTGGCGAGAGCGACGGTGTGCCTTTGGCCGAACTCGACACAAGCGGTACAGCACCCACGGAACTCGTGGTGGCTGGACCGGACACAGTTGTCGTCACCCGGGGCGACGAGCTGAATATCACCGTATCCGGAGACGACAAAGCAGTGAATGCCGTTCGCTTTTCATTGGAAGATGGTTCTCTCGGGATCAGCCGCGAGAAGGACAGTTGGAAAAAAAGTGGTGTCGCCACCATTCGGGTAACTATGCCCAGCCTCAAGGCCATGGTCCTCGCAGGAACGGGCAACATCGAAGCTGCTTCTATGTCCGGCAGAGCCGATGTAACCATCGCAGGATCGGGCACTGCCAAGGTGGCTCGTCTGGAAGCGGAAGAACTGGATCTCACCATTGCCGGCTCGGGTGACTTCGAAGCGGCCGGAGCTGTCGAGAAGCTGGACATAACGATCGCCGGATCCGGCCAGGCAAATATGGCCGGGCTGAAGGTCGGCAATGCTGATATCTCTGTTGCTGGTTCCGGCGACGCCGAGTTCGCATCCGACGGCAAAGTCGATGCAAGCATCATGGGTTCGGGAACGGTCACAGTAAATGGCCGTGCAGACTGTACCGTCAGCGCGATGGGATCCGGTAAACTCAATTGTCGGGATATCAGGTCTGCAACCGAAGCCCCCGCAGCTTCTTCGGCTCCGGAAGCGCCCGCCACAAAGGGGTCACCCGACGCCTGAGTTCATCGACTGATCAACAATTCTGGGCTAGACGGCACGGCGAAAGGATTTCGCCATGCGCCGTCTAGCCCTCTTACTTCTCCTGCCTGCGACAATTGCGCTGCCCGGCTGCCTGGCCAAAACAGTTGTGGATGTCGCAACTTTGCCAGTGAAAGCAGTTGGCAAAGGGGTCGATCTGGCCACTACCAGCCAGTCAGAAGCTGACGAGAAGCGCGGCCGCGAGATCAGGCGCCGAGAAGCGCGTTTGGCGCAGCTTGAGCGCGACTATGAGAGGCAGCTGGACCGATGTGAAGACGGCAGTCGACGAGCCTGCGACCAAGCGCGCAACACCTATGCCGAAATGCAGCAAATCATACCCTCTATACCGGTCGAACCGGACTGATTACTCAGGTGGAGTCGCCGCGCGGCGGAGCCTGTCGTTAATTGCAACACCCACTCCCTCATCTGGAATCGGTGCCACGGCGATACGCGGCTTGGCCGACAGTGCGCCTTCGTGAAGGCAGGCATAAAGGCGCGAGGCGGCTTCGGTAAGATTTGCGCCACCTGACAGCGTGCAATCGCCGCCAACCTCTCCAAAGCCGATGAGAAACTCGTCTGGCGCAACTTTTGTGGCCATCAGTCGAACCGGCTTGCCTGGCGCATAATGGCTGGCAAGTTGTCCGGGTGCCTCGATACCGCCTGCAGCGGTAATCGACGGGCCGAGAAAGATCGGCCCGGGCCGCAACACCTGGACAGTGCCATCTTCCCGCACCGCGGCAATAGTCGATTCAACCCCCTGCTCGCATCCCCCCCCATCAAGCACTGCGTCGATTCGCCCATCGAGCGATGCGAGAACATGGGCCGCAGAAGTCGGGCTGATAAAACCGCTGCGATTCGCCGACGGTGCCGCTATCGGCATACCGCCTTCCTTGAGCAGAGCGCGTATTACCGGGTGGGACGGCATGCGCAGGGCAAGCGTGTCCAGGCCAGCCGTCACAGCTCGCGCCAATCCGGCCTCGGGACGGCGCGGGAGAACGAGAGTGAGCGGCCCTGGCCAGTGCTCGCCAGCAAGTCTATCCGCTTCTGCCGAGAAGTCAGCTAGCCGGAGCGCCTGTTCTTTCGAAGCGACATGAACAATTAACGGATTAAAGCTGGGCCTGCCCTTGGCCTGGTAGATACGAGCTACGGCTTCGTCGCTATCGGCACGTGCGGCAAGGCCGTAGACTGTTTCGGTGGGCACAGCGACAAGACCGCCATCGCGCAATATCTGCGCAGCCTTAGCGATTCCGCGGGCATCTGCCCCTATCGTTTCCGTAACGTATTTGCCGCCCATGCCTGCGCGCTATATCTGCATGCGAGACAAAGCCAAGAGGATTACCCTGTGACCTACACTCCCGCTACCGAAGACCAATTGCTCGCCATTCGTGTGAACGCCGGGATTGAGGAGCTGGCGAGCAGCGAGAAATTTGCTGCTGCTGAAACCGACATGGTCGAAGCGATCGTTAGTGGAATAGGCGAATTCGCAGCTGGCGAATGGGCGCCGCTCAATCGCGTCGGCGATCTGGAAGGAGCGAAGATCGAGAACGGAGTGGTCCGCCTGCCCGATGGCTTTGCCCAAGCTTATTCGCACTATGTCGATCAAGGCTGGAACGCCATTTCAGGGCCGGTCGAATTTGGCGGGCAGGGCCTGCCTTTCACCTTGTCGTGCAATGTGCTCGAAAATCTCGGCACAGCCAACATGGCTTTCAATTTGCTGCCGATGCTCAGTGTCGGTGCGATCGAGTCGCTCGAGCATCACGGATCCTCAGAACTGCAGGAGAAATATCTACCCAAGCTGGTGAGCGGGGAATGGTCGGGGACAATGAATCTGACAGAGCCGCAGGCCGGCTCGGATGTAGGCGCACTGCGCACGACCGCACAGCCGATCACCGAGGGGGAACATGCAGGTAAATATCTGATCAAAGGTCAGAAGATCTACATCACCTGGGGTGAGCACGAACTGTCAACGAACATCATTCACCTTGTCCTTGCTCGCTTGCCAGGTGCGCCCGAGGGCACTCGCGGCATTTCGTTGTTCATCGTGCCAAAATATCATGTGACGGGCGATGGATCGCTGGGGGCTCATAACGATCTGCGCTGCGTCAGTATCGAACACAAGCTTGGCATTAACGCATCGCCAACCTGCGTTATGAGTTACGGCGACAATGGCGAATGCATCGGTGAATTGGTTGGTGCTGAAAATCGCGGGCTGATGGCGATGTTCACGATGATGAACAATGCCCGCATCAATGTAGGTAATCAGGGCGTGCAGATCGGTGAACGCGCCACACAACAGGCCTTGGCCTATGCACAGGAACGGGTTCAGTCCGCGCGAGCAGGGTCGCCAGACAAGTCACCGATCGCGATCATCGAACACCCCGATGTGCGTCGCATGCTGCTGAGAATGAAAGCGCTTACAGAAGGAGCGCGTGCACTGCTGTATTACACGGCAGGACAGGTTGATCGCGGCACATTGGGCAATGCTGAAGCCAGTGCGCGCGGCGAAGTGCTGACCCCACTGATCAAGGCGTGGGGCACCGACATCGGCATCGAAGTCGCCAGTCTTGGCGTCCAAGTCCATGGCGGTATGGGCTTCATCGAGGAAACCGGCGCCGCCCAGCACTGGCGCGATTCGCGCATCGCCCCAATTTATGAAGGAACCAATGGCATCCAGGCGGCAGACCTCGTCACCCGAAAGCTCGGGCTCAATGGCGGCGAAGTCCTGACTGCGTTGATCGCAGAAATCACGCATGACGCCAAAAACGAGCCCACGCTCTTGGCGCTCGCCGAAGACTGCATGGAAGTGGCAGAATGGATGGGCCAAGACGCAAGTCTCGATGATCGCCTGGCCGGGTCCGTGCCGTTCTGCACCATGTTCGCGGTCGCAGTCGCTGGGTGGCAGTTACTGCGCCAGTTGCGCGCGATCGAGAGTGGTCAGGCCCCTGGACTGGCGCGCACGAAGACGGCAAGCGTGCGCTTCTTCCTCGATAGAATTGTGCCCGAAGCTGCTGGGTTGAAGGCGGCGGCAACCGCAGGAGCCGAGCCGCTGTACGCTATCACTGCCGATCAGCTGGCCGGATAGCCTATTCGGCAGTAACCCGGCGGGCATAGTCGTCTGCCCCGAACGTCGCCTCCTGCCCGCGCAATTCACGGCGGGCAGGAAGGCGATCGCCAGTTAGACGGCCTATCGCAGCCTGGCCTTCTGCCCCCGGTGCAAAGACACGCCAGATGATCCCGGCTGTATCGTCCGACACCAGCAGAGAGCCGTCGCCAGCCCACTCGACCCATGTGGGGCGGCCGCGAGTCGTGCCATCGTCCTTCAGGAAGCCGGTCAGCACTGGCACAGGCTTGCCGGTCGGGTTCCCGCGCTCATCAAACGCGACATAGACGACGTCATAGCCGGACGGTGGCTTGCGATTCCAGGATCCGTGCTGCGCGACGAATGCACCACTGGCAAATCGTTCACCCATCTTTGCCCCGGCCTGGCTGAACACAAGTCCCAGCGCCGCTACGTGAGGCCCGAGAGCATATTCGGGAGTACGGACGTAGTTGATGTATTCCGGGATGGGATATTTGACGCGGCGGTCGAAATTGTTGCCGTAATAGACCCACGGCCAGCCGTAGTTCGCGCCGATCGGCACGTTGGTCAGATAGTCCGGCACAAGGTCCGAACCCAGCATGTCGCGCTCGTTGACGGTGGTCCACAACTCACCCGACCAAGGGCTGAAGTCGAGCCCGTTTGCGTTGCGCAGGCCACCCGCAAACATGCGCTTGCGACCGGTCTGCAAGTCGATTTCCCAAATCAGGGCGCGGCCTTCTTCGGCCTTCATTCCTTTATCGGCGATATTGGTATCGGAACCTACTGCTGCATAAAGACGCTTGCCGTCAGGGTGCAGGGCGAGATTGCGCATCCAGTGGCCGCCGCCTGCAGCGAGGTCTGCAATCTTGCGGGGCTGACCGGACACCTTCTCGCTCCCCAATTCGTAAGGATAGGCCAGAACTGCATCGTTATTCGCGACGTAAAGCGTGCCATCAGCCCAAGCGAGGCCTGATGGTGAATTGAGCCCATCGAGCAGAACCTCGCGTATTTCGGCTTTTCCGTCTCCGTCGGCGTCGCGCAGCAGCACAACTTGATTGGGTGATTTGCCGGTCGCACCGGCGCGCGACATAAGCAGACCCGCGATCCATGCCTTGATGCCGCCGCCACCCTCGCTTTGGGGCGCGCGGGTCAGGGACACAAGAATGTCCCCATTCGGCAAGGCCTGCAGCGTGCGTGGATGATCGAGGCCTTCGGCGAAACGCCCGACCGCAAGCCCTTCAGCCGCGACTGGTACTTCGGTCTCACCCCAGCCCACGGGTTTGGCAACTGCGACGGTGGGGAAGCTTTCGGCATTGGCTTCCTGAAGTGTCGGGTCAGTGCCGACGACATCTTCGAACGGCACGTCGGCCTTGTCCCCTCGTGTGAGGAAATAGCCGACGACGAGAATCACCAGCAGTATGACGGCGAGCGCAATGCCCAGCTTTTTGAGTATGCTCATGAATGCAGGAATAAGCGAGGGTAGGTTCGGGAGCAATGGGGCTTGCGAGTCAGGGTTTCGCCGCTACATCGCGTTGCCATGTACGATTTCCGCCCTTCCCCCGGTACACCCAAGAATGAAGTCTATCGTCAGTTGCTCGGCGCGGCTGACTCTCTGACTAAAGGGGAGCCAGACGCTATCGCGAATATGGCGAACATCGCCGCTCTGCTATGGGATTTCCTGCCTGATCTGAATTGGTCCGGCTTCTACCGCACGGTCGGGGAAGAGCTGGTGCTAGGCCCATTCATGGGTCGCCCGGCCTGCATCCGTATCCCGATGGGTCAGGGTGTTTGTGGGGCAGCAGCGAGCACCGGCGCGACCCAGCTGGTTGAAGACGTACACGCTTTCCCCGGGCATATCGCATGTGATGCGGTCACGAATTCGGAACTGGTCGTGCCGGTGAAGCGCGACGGCGAGGTTATCGCGGTGATCGATCTCGACAGCCCGGCAAAGGCGAGGTTCGATCAGGAAGACGCTGCTGGCATCGAGGCTGTCGCGCATATGCTGTCGAGGCGTATCTAGGGAACTCTGACCCAAGGCGGCACAAGCATTACAGTGTTTTTGCCTAGGCGCGGCTGGTTGCTAACAAGGATGTCTATGCGGCGCGTTGCCAATCGCGTCGGTCGAAGGAGCATCCACCATGCACGCACGCCTTGCCGCTTTCCTGATTGCTTCCAGTCTGGTGGTGCTGCCTTCAGGCAGCTTTGCACAAACCGTCATACCTTACGATGTCGGGGAGTATGAATATGCTCACCCTCTGCCGGACATGCGTGACGATATCGTCACCGAGACAGTAACAGGCGACGCAGAAGGCCAACCTTCCGTCGATCCCGGGACTCCCCCAACCGTCGTGAGCGCCCCGGCGATACAGACAGTCGACCCTTCCGATCCGGCGATTGGTGGGGCTATGACATCCTCTGCGGTACGCAGCATACCTTCACGGTCGGCGGCCAATGCTCCGCCAACTCCGATACAATTCTCTGCTCCGCCGACATATCTCCCGGCAGGAGGACAGGTGGTCGCGTTTGATCGCAAAGCATGGCTCGACCAATGCCGCTTGCGGCTCGAAACTTATGAAAATAACGCAGAGCGTGATAAAGTCATTGGCACGCTCATCGGCGGTGTAGCGATGCGCAGTGTCACGCAGCATGGCAGCAACAAGAGCACCAACAGCGCCAGTCAGTGCCAAGCCTATCTGGATACATACCTGCAGAATGCGTCCGCGACCGCGGGTACCGTGCAATATGCCCAGCCAGGTCAATATATGTTGATGCCCGTTACCGTGGCTGTACCACAGCGTCCGGTCTATCGCGAGATTGGACCAGAGAACTAGCTTCCGGAGGCGCTAGACACGAGTAGCGCCAGTTTTGTTCGCTGACACCTCTCCGCCGCCGAGGTTTGGAGCTGTAAACCCTTGATATGATCTCGTCAGATATCGCCGCCGGTTAGACGCTGACAAATCAGATCCAATTGATCGAGGGTCCGATAGCCAATGGTGACGCTTCCGGTGTTTGGCGTTGCGTCCGTCGTGATTTTCACCGGCATTCCCAGAAATTCTTCGAGATGCCCCTGAACTGCCGAAATATCGGCATTGCCACCTTCCGTAGGCCCCGAGGGCTTGGGGTCGGAGCGGGTTTCACGCGGCTTGCGCGTCAAGGCTTCCATTTGGCGAACCGACAGCCCTTCGGAGACGGCCTTCTGTGCAAGATCCATCGCTTGATCTCGTCCTATAAGGGCGCGGGCGTGGCCCATGGACAGCGAACCATCGGCGACAAACGCCAGAACTTTGTCGGGCAGCGCCAGGAGACGCTGGAAATTTGCGACATGACTGCGTGATTTGTCGACCAGCTTGGCGATTTCGGCCTGAGTCATCCCCTCGTCATCAGCAAGCTTCTGATAGGCACGGGCCTCCTCAACGGGGTTGAGATCTTCGCGCTGCAGATTTTCGATCAGGGCAAGCGCCATAACTTCGCGCTCGTCCAGCTCTCGAACCAGTGCGGGAATTTGATGCAAGCGCGCTCTTTGGGCTGCACGCCACCGGCGTTCGCCGGCCACGATACGGTAGCGGCCCTTACCCAGCGGCGAAACGATAATGGGCTGGATCACGCCGCGCTCGGCGATCGAGGACGCCAGGGCATCCAAGGCTTCCTCGTCGAAATGGGTACGCGGCTGGCCGGGCAGTGGTTCAATGTCAGCAACCGAGATCGAAGCCAGTCCTTCGGAAGACACGGAATTACCGGCCTTACCTTCGGCGCCCGTTTGGTTGCCAGCATTACCAGCGGCGTGGGCGACGAGTGGCTCTTCGCGGCGGGTCTCCCCCAGCAATGCGCCGAGGCCCCTGCCAAGCTTCTTCTTGCGATCGATGGGGGTAACTCCCTGTTCTGAACGTGGCTGGTTCATGCTGCTTTCCGTTTCTCGGGCAGACGCCCGATCAATTCGCGGGCCAGCCCGATATAGGCCCGGCTTCCCGAACAATTATGATCGTAAACAAGTGCGGGCATACCATGGCTCGGCGCTTCGGACAGGCGCACGTTGCGAGGTATGACGTTTTCGAACACCAGATTGCCCAGACAATCCCGAACGTCGTCGGCGACCTGATCGGTCAAGCGATTACGGCGATCGAACATGGTCAGCACCACGCCGACAATACCCAGGGAAGAATTGAAGCCCTGCTGCACACGTTCAACGGTTTGCAGTAGCTGACTAAGTCCCTCCAGCGCGAAAAACTCGCATTGCAGCGGGACCATCAGCGTATCTGCGGCACACAGGGCATTGAGGGTGAGCAGCCCCAATGATGGAGGGCAATCGATGAAGCAGATGTCGTATCCGGCGACATTACCGGGAGTTTGTTGATGAAGTACGTGCGTAAGGCGAGCCGTGCGATCTTCAACTGAAACGAGTTCGACTTCGGCACCGGAGAGGTCCTGCGTCGCGGGTACGATATCGAGACCGGGAATTTCCGTGGGCTGCGCGCATTCGGCCAGTGTGGCCTGATCAAGAAGCAGATCGTAGCTGGTGTTTTCACGTGCAGCATTGCTGACCCCAAGGCCGGTGGAGGCGTTTCCCTGGGGGTCGAGATCGATCAGCAGGGTTTTCCAGCCTGTCGCCGCCATCGCAGTGGCAATGTTGATGGCGGTGGTCGTTTTACCCACCCCGCCCTTTTGATTGGCAATGGCAATGGTGATCATGCTCTTCCGCTCCATTGTCCCCGTCCGACGACGATTCCCGCATCCGGGTCGGTCAGAGATTGTTCCACGTGAAACATCTGGCGATGCTTTTTCGGCAATGCTTCTACTTCTTGGGCTGCGGAGCGCCCCTTGGGCAACACCCAGCGCGTATCCTTTGTGGAGAAGCGTGCGGATAATGCGAGCAGCCGATCGAGTGGAGCAAAGGCGCGGGCCGAGATAACCCCCGCACCGAAGGACTCGAGAACCTCAAGACGATCACCAAGCACGCGGCAGTTCAAGATGCCGATGCTGCTCGCAGCCTCTTCCAGCCACTCAACCCGCCGTTTGCGCGATTCCACGAGAATGACAGGGAGGTTCGGGCGCATCGCCGCGATAACCAGGCCCGGAAATCCGGCTCCGCTCCCTAAATCGAGCCACGGGCATTTCGCGTCGCAGAATTGAAGAAGCTGCGCGGAGTCTGCGATATGGCGCTGCCACACAATGGGCAGCGTGGCCTTAGCGACCAAATTCTGCACCTGATTTTCGCGCTCAAGCGCGTCCACCAGAGTGTCGAGACGCGCCAATGCAGCGTCATCGCAAAGCCCGGCGACATAGGCACGCGCCTCTGCTTCGTTCCCGATCATGCGGCCTTCGCCCCGATCTTTCGCGCATGAACCAGAAGCGCGGCCAGTGCGGCAGGCGTAATGCCCCGTATGCGTCCGGCCGCGGCCAGCGATTCCGGTTTGGCAAGAGTGAGCCTTTCGACCATCTCGTTCGACAGGCCGGGGACCTGTTCAAAGGGAAAATCACTGGTGAGGCGCTGCGCTTCGCTCGCGCGCAGATCGCTCAGCTCCGCATTCTGCCGCGCCAGATAGGGAGCATAAAATGCGTCTTCCGCCATTTCGACTGCCAGTGAATCACCGGGGTCCACACTTGTCAGCCAAGGTTGGAGATTGTCCAGAGTGGCGTGGCCCCCGGCGATCCACTCGGAAGCGCGACGCGGGCCTGCGTCATGTTTCACGTGAAACCCTGCCTGCACGAGATCTTTGGAATGAATGGCTAGAGCGAGTTGCTCGGTATAGACAGTCCGCCGCTCCTCGCGCTGGCCGTACCACTCTGCCCGCTCCGTCCCGACAAGCCCGC
Organism: Pseudomonadota bacterium; assembly: GCA_023394965.1. Taxonomy (GTDB): domain Bacteria; phylum Pseudomonadota; class Alphaproteobacteria; order Sphingomonadales; family Sphingomonadaceae; genus Qipengyuania. The sequence goes on from JAEWZX010000042.1 coordinate 293,658, forward strand.
AGGAAATACCCAAAGGCGTAAGCCTTGTATCGGCATTACTCGCCCTGAGCCGAAGCCTGTATTCCGCGCGCGAGGTGAGCATTCTGTAAGGCTCGGTAATACCCTGCAGCGTGAGATCGTCGATCATCACGGCGATGTAGGAATTCGCGCGATCAAGCGGTACCGGATCTCGTTCGAGAACAGCAGATGCCGCATGCATACCGGCGACAAGGCCCTGCGCCGCGGCCTCCTCATAGCCCGTCGTGCCATTGATCTGCCCCGCGCAATAGAGGCCGGGCATAGCGTGGAGTTCCAACCCAGAGGAAAGGGCGCGGGGATCTATATGGTCATATTCGACTGCATATCCCGGGACCACCATATCGACCCTGCTCAGACCATCCATCTCTCTCAGCATGGAAAGCTGAACATCCGCCGGAAGCGATGTCGAAATGCCGTTGGGATATACCAGTTCCGTATCCAGTCCCTCGGGCTCAAGAAAAACCTGATGCCCATCCCTATCGGCGAAGCGGTGAATCTTGTCCTCGATCGATGGGCAATAGCGGGGGCCGGCGGCACCAATGGCACCGGAAAACAGCGGCGACCGGTCGAGATTGGCGCGAATGATGTCGTGCGCCCTCTCATTGGTTCTCGATATCGCGCAGAAGACCTGGGGATTGCTGCGAGGGCCGGAGAGTGGGCTCATTGTCCAAGCGTCATCATCCGACGCCTGCTCTTCAAGCGACGCCCAATCGATGGTCCGTCCGTCAAGTCGCGGTGGAGTGCCAGTCTTCAATCGACCCATCGGAAGATCGGCGTCGCGTAACTGCGCGGCGAGTCGATGGGCGGCGCCCTCACCTATCCGCCCACCATCGAACTTTTCTTCCCCGCGAAACAATACGCCACCGAGAAATGTCCCGGTGCACAGAACCACCGCAGCAGCGGAAAGTAGGTCGCCAGAGGCAAGTTCCAGCCCAACCACCCGCCCCGACTCGATGCGCAGGGCGGCGACTTCGCCAGGGACGAGGTTCAGCAGGGATTGCCGGCGTACCATTGCCTGAACCGAACGATGGAAAAGGCGACGGTCCGCCTGCACTCTGGGGCCCCAGACCGCACTGCCTTTCGACCGGTTGAGCATCCGATAATGGATGGCCGACGCATCGGCAGCCCGCCCGATAACGCCATCGAGTGCGTCCACCTCCCGAACGAGATGGCCTTTCCCCAAGCCGCCAATAGCGGGATTGCAACTCATCGCTCCAATCTTATTCAGATCGAGCGAGATAAGCGCCGTGCGAGCGCCCATGCGTGCCGCAGCACAGGCCGCTTCGACACCGGCATGGCCGCCACCGACTACTAGTACATCGAACTGCTGCATTTGCTCCGCGTCTTACCCAAGGCGGATGGTCACGTCAAAGGCGCATGTTTCACGTGAAACACTACTTGCCGATGCAGAACCGCCCGAACAACGCGTCGAGCATTTCCTCAGTGGAATCCCGGCCGACAAGGCGGTCAAGCGACTGGCGCGCCAAGCGAAGATTCTCGGCCGCAACCAGAAGGTCGCTGGACACATCGACCTGCAAAAGACTCCCTGCAGCCGTCAACGCCCAATCCCGCTGGCGCCGGTTGAACGCAAGCCTATCGACGGGCGGCAAAACTGCCCTGCCCTTCTCGACCAGCAGCTCTTTCAGCTCTTCAAGGCCCACACCGGTTACAGCCGAAACCTTTACGCCCGGACCGTCAAAAGAGGCAACGTCCGACTTCGAATGCACCTGCACCGCACCTTCCGGGCGATCGTCTGCCGCGCCGAGCCACAGCACGATTTGTCCCAGAGCCACTTCGCGGCGCGCACGCTCAATGCCCATTTCCTCGATCATTCCGGCGCCGCTGTCGCGCATGCCCGCCGTGTCGATCAGAACGAAAGGAACCCCGCCAATGGCAACCGGGCGCTCGAGCACGTCTCTGGTAGTGCCCGCCTCACTCGTCACAATCGCTGCTTCATCCGCCAACAGTGCGTTGAATAGAGACGATTTTCCTGCATTCGGCGGCCCCGCCAGAACCACGCGGATACCATCCCGCAGCCTTTCCATCGCTGGCTGATCTGCTGTTACACGAATCTCGCTGGCGAGCTCTCTCACCTCCCGCATGAACGACGGGGGTAGCTCCACATCATCCTCGTCGGCAAAATCGATCACCGCTTCCACCGATGCGGCCAGGCCGAGTATCCGTTCGCGCCAGCCTTCTATGCGGCGGGACAGTTCCCCGCCCGCCGCCAGCATCGCACCCCGGCGCTGCAATTCGGTTTCAGCTGAAAGTAAATCGGCAAGCCCTTCCGCTTCGGCCAGATCGATGCGTCCATTGCTGAACGCCCGGCGGGTAAATTCGCCCGGCTCGGCTTCCCGCAGGCCGTGCATCTTCCCCAATGCGGCCAGGATCGCAGCAACCACTGCCCTTCCCCCATGGCAGTGAAGTTCCGCCAGATCTTCCCCTGTCGCGGTATTCGGCCCTGCAAACCACAGCACCAGCGCGCGGTCGAGTTCGACACCGTCATGGCCCCGCAGAACGCGCAAGCTGGGCGTGCGGGCCGCGGGAAGACCCCCCACGAGTTTCGAAAGGGCATCCCCTGCCTGGGGGCCGCTGATACGGATTACACCGATGGCGGCGGGCGGTGCCCCGCTCGACAAGGCGAATACGGTGTCATCCATCGCGGCACAACGCCTCAGTCGTCGTCAGATGTCTTGCCCGGTTTGGAGGACCGCGCGGCGTTGGCGCCTTCCATGAAACTCTGGAACAGCTTGAATCCGGCCTGACCCATGGGGGCCAACTGCTTGGCATATTCCTGCAATTGATCGGTGTTGTTCACACCCTTCATCGCCTTGGACATCATGTCCACATAGACCGCATTTGCCTTGCCCACATCGGGCAGCCCCATGAAAGTCCGCGCCTCTTCTGGCGTACAATCGATTTCGATATGGACCTTCATCGCTCTTCCTCCGTTAAGACTTGCAAGGCCCTATCTGGGTCCGCACAACGCGTCATGCAAGCATAAGACACCAATGAGATCGAAAGAGGCATCGGCCCATGAGCGAAACAGTCACGATTTCCACCCTGTCCGACAATGAAGAATTCAATGCCTATGTCGCACGTCCTGCCGACACGCCAAAGGCAGCAGTCCTGGTGATCCAGGAAATCTTCGGCGTGAACGCCGGCATTCGCCGCAAATGCGACAAGCTGGCGGAAGAGGGCTATCTCGCCATCGCTCCGGACCTCTTCTGGCGACTGGAACCGGGCGTTGAGCTTGATCCCGATGTCGAACCTGAATTTCAGCGCGCGCTCGATCTGATGGGAAAATTCAATCAGGATCAGGGCATTCGCGATATCGAAGCCACCATTCACCACATTCGCGAAAACGAAGGCGTCAAGAAGGTCGGCGCCGTTGGATACTGCCTCGGCGGCCGTCTGGCATATATGACCGCAGCCCGCACCGATGCCGATGCGACGGTCGGCTACTATGGCGTGGGAATCGACGAACTTCTTCGTGAAAAGCACGCCATCGCGAATCCCTTGATGCTGCATATCCCGACCGAAGACGGTTTCGTCGACAAGGATACGCAAAAAGCGATGCACGAGGGTCTGGACGACCACCCCAAGATCACCCTCTATGACTACGAAGGGCTGGACCACGGCTTCGCCACGGAATTCGGCAAACGCCGCAGCGAAGAAGCTGCCGAGCTTGCGGACAAACGCACGGCGGAATTCTTCGCCGAGCATCTGCACTGATGCGCAATCTCGCGCATATGCGCGAATCGTCCGAACTGTTCATGCGTTTCGGCCCCACGCTTGTCGTGGTGCTCCTGACGGCGCTGTTTGCGACGGTTGAATGGTTGCGCTGGGGTCTCGTCTTCACGATTCCCCTGCTGCTGCTGGCGCTCTACGATTTCTTCCAGAGGCGGCATACGCTGTGGCGCAACTATCCGCTGCTCGCGCATGTCCGCTGGATGATGGAAGACCTGCGCCCCTATGCCCGGGCCTATCTGGTCGAAGGCGATCTTGAAGGGCGCCCCTTCAACCATCAGCAGCGCGCGCTGGTTTATGCCCGTTCCAAAGGGCAGCTCGATAGCCATCCGTTCGGCACTGAACTCGACGTATATTCCGACGAATATGAATGGCTCGCCCATTCCATGGTGCCCAACGACCACGCCCCTCCCGAATGGCGTGTCGATGTAGGCAGCAGCCAGTGTGCCCAGCCCTATTCGGCCGCACTGCTCAACATCTCTGCGATGAGCTTCGGATCGCTGTCCGCCAATGCCATCATGGCGTTGAACAAGGGCGCTGCGGCCGGCAATTTCTATCACGACACGGGGGAAGGTGGCATTTCGCGCTATCACCGCTCGCACGGTGGCGACCTGGTCTGGGAAATCGGCAGCGGGTATTTCGGCTGCCGTAATGACGCTGGCTCCTTCGATCCCGGCCGCTTTGCCGACAGCGCGAAGGACGATCAGGTCAAGATGATCGAGATCAAGCTTAGCCAGGGTGCGAAACCGGGCCATGGCGGGGTCTTGCCCGGCACAAAGGTGACAGAGGAAATTGCCGAAGCGCGGGGTGTCCCTGTCGGCACCGATTGCATATCCCCGGCCGCACACTCCACATTCTCGACCCCGATCGGCCTGCTGGAATGGGCCGCCCAGTTGCGCGAGCTATCGGGCGGGAAGCCGGTTGGCATCAAACTGTGCGTAGGCAAACCGCACGAGGTTTTCGCCGTGATGAAAGCCGTGCGGGAAACCGGCATTACGCTCGACTATATCGTCGTAGACGGAGCAGAGGGCGGCACCGGCGCAGCCCCGATCGAATTTTCGAACCGTGTGGGCATGCCGTTGCGCGAAGGACTGATTCTCGTGCGTAACGCACTGGTCGGCAGCGGCTTGAAGCCGGAAATAAAGCTCGCCGCAGCGGGTATGGTTCATTCAGGCGCCGGCATGGCGATGAATTTCGGGCTTGGCGCAGACTTCTGCAACGCCGGACGGGCCTTCATGTTCGCCCTGGGATGTGTGCAATCGCTCAAATGCCATACCGATGCCTGTCCCACCGGAATCGCCACGCAGGATGCCACGCGCCAACGCGGCCTGGTGCCGATGGAAAAGGCAGAGCGCGTCACCCGGTTTCAGCGCCACACGCTCCACTCCTTCCGGGAAATGGTCATCGCCATGGGGCTTGAAAATCCCTGGCAGATCGCACCGCATCTCATGTCGGAACGCATCAACGGCGTCCAGTCGGACAGCCTCGAGCATCTCTATCATTTCCTAGAGCCTGGCCAATTGCTCGACTCGCCCGATAGCACTCCTTATGCCAAAGCATGGGCTGCCGCACAGGCGGACACATTCAGGGAGAGGGTATGAGCGCGAAGCTTGGCTTGAAAAAGTGGCATGAAGTTATCGAGGGCGGCAGTTCGCCGGATGCACTGGCTGCCATCATCCGCGAAGACGCCGTCTTCCATTCCCCGGTTGTGCATACGCCGCAGGTCGGCCGCCCCATCGTCGTCGCCTATCTCGCGGCTGCCGGCAAGACGCTTGGCAACGAAAGTTTCGAATATGTCCGCGAACTAGTCGACGGCGACAACGCCATGCTCGAATTCACCACCGAGATGGACGGCATCCACGTCAACGGCATCGACCTGATCCGCTTCGATAAAGACGGCATGATTGCCGACTTCAAGGTCATGGTTCGCCCGCTAAAGGCGGTCAACAAGGTCTGGGAGCAGATGGCGGCGCAACTGGAACGCCAGAAAGCCTCCTAAAGCCACGCTGACCAGCCGACCCGGCGCGAACGGGTCATCTCCGCCCGCGCCCCATCCCTCAATCGAGGGGAATGGGACGCGGGCAGAAAACCCTACTGGTTCATATTGGCGAAAAAGTCCTCGTTGGTCTTGGAATCCTTCATCTTGTCGAGGAGGAATTCCATCGCATCGACCGTACCCATCTGCATAAGGATACGGCGCAGCACCCACATCTTGGACAGCTTGTCCTTTTCGACCAGCAGTTCTTCCTTGCGGGTGCCGGATTTGCCGACGTCGAGCGCGGGGAAGATGCGCTTGTCGGCGACCTTGCGGTCGAGGACGATTTCCGAGTTGCCGGTGCCCTTGAACTCTTCGAAGATCACTTCGTCCATACGGCTGCCGGTATCGATCAGCGCTGTGGCGATGATCGAGAGCGAGCCGCCTTCCTCGATATTGCGCGCAGCGCCGAAGAAGCGCTTGGGGCGCTGCAGGGCATTGGCGTCGACACCGCCGGTCAGCACCTTGCCCGAGCTGGGCACAACAGTGTTGTAAGCGCGGCCGAGGCGCGTGATCGAATCGAGCAGGATGACGACATCATGCTTGTGCTCGACCAGTCGCTTGGCTTTTTCGATCACCATTTCCGCGACCTGGACGTGGCGGTTGGCCGGCTCGTCAAAGGTCGAGGAGATGACTTCGCCCTTCACGCTGCGCTGCATGTCGGTGACTTCCTCAGGCCGCTCGTCGACGAGCAACACCAGCAGGAAGACTTCAGGGTGATTGTCGGTAATCGCCTTGGCAATGTTCTGCAGCAGCACGGTCTTACCCGTCCGCGGCGGAGCGACGATCAATGCGCGCTGGCCCTTGCCCTGCGGCGAAATGATATCGATCACCCGCGCGCTCTTGTCTTTGACTGTCGGATCGAGCGTATCGAGCGTGAGTTTCTGCTCGGGATAAAGCGGGGTGAGGTTGTCGAAATTGGTGCGGTGACGGACAGCATCGGGCTCGTCAAAATTGACCTTGTAGAGCTTGGTCAGGGCAAAATAGCGTTCGCCTTCCTGCGGCGCGCGAATCTCGCCTTCCACCGTATCGCCGGTGCGCAGCCCCCATTTGCGGATCTGATTGGGCGAAACATAAATGTCGTCCGGTCCGGCGAGATAGTTGGCTTCCGGGCTGCGCAGAAAGCCGAAGCCATCCTGCAGCACCTCGATGATGCCAATGCCCATAATCTTTTCTTCGTATTCCTCGTCCTCCGCCAGTTCGCGCAGGATGCAGAACATCAGGTCCTGTCGACGCATCGTCGAAGCACCTTCGACGCCCAGTTCTTCGGCCATCGCCACCAGGTCTGCCGGGGTTTTCGCCTTCAAATCTTTGAGATGCATGTGTTTATACTCAGTATTCAGTTAGGATGGCCGGCGGGTCGGTATGGGCTTGGAGAAAGCGGACCCGGCCTCGTCAGGATGCGAAGCCCGTAGCCGGTTGATGATGCGCAGTTACGCCGACGCCAGAGGGGCGTCAATTCACAAAGCGACGTGCCGAAGCTCAGAAGGGTTTGACGACCACCAGGACAACGATGATGGCCAGTGCGATTCCGGGAAACTCGCCCCAGATCCGCAACTGCTTTTCCGTCATCGGGCGTTCGCCCGCGATCATTTTCTTCGATCGTGCCACCATGATACCGTGGAATGCCGTCAGAAGGATGACGAAGAGCAATTTGGCATGAAACCATCCCTGGTCCCATGCGCCGATGGACATGGCCAGCAGAAGGCCCAGAACCCACACCACGATCAGGCTGGGCGTGAGAATGACCTTCCGCAGCAGACCCATCCTCTTTGCCCACAGGGCAGCTTCCTCCGATCCCGCATTCGCTGGATGCAGATAGATCATCTGCCGCGGCAGCATGAACAGGCCAGCCATCCAGAACACCATGAAGATGATGTGGCCGGCCTTGAGCCAGTAATAGGTCATTGCGAGCATATCCTGCATTGTTGGCCTATGTAGGGAACGCTCTCGCCCGCGTCACCCCTCGAAACTGCGTACCGTAGCAATCAGACGTTCGACGTGTTCGATCGGTGTCCGGCGGTCGATGCCATGGCCGAGGTTGAAGATATGCGGGCGGTCGGCAAAGGCTTCGAGGATGAACTGCGCACGGTGTTCGAGCCGATCGCTTCCCGCCAGCAGCAGGAGCGGATCGAAATTACCCTGAACCGGCATGCCCGCAGGCAATTCGCGCGCTGCCCACAGCGGATCGATGGTTTCATCCACCCCGACAGCCTGTACGCCGGTTTCGCGGGCATAAACGGGCAGTTTCTCGCCAGCACCTTTCGGAAAACCGATCACAGGGGTGCCGGGATGCCGGGTGCGCAAAGCCGCGACGATTCGGGCATTCGGTGCGATCACCAACCGCTCGAACTCGTCCGGAGCAAGGCTGCCCGCCCAGCTATCGAATAGCTGGACAGCTTCTGCCCCCGCATCGATCTGACCTGAAAGATATTCCACCGTTTCATTCACGATCGCATCGATGATCGCATCGAGCTTGGCAGGGTCTCGATAGGCCATCGCTCGCGCTTCGTGCTGATCCCGGCTGCCCTCGCCCGCGACCATGTAGGTGGCGACGGTCCAGGGGCTGCCGGCAAAACCGAGCATCGTCACGCCTTCGGGAAGGCGCTGCCGACACAAGCGAACGGTTTCATAAATCGGTTCGTAGCGAGCCTTTTCGCGAGTCAGCGCATCGAGAGCTGCATCGACCAGCGGTGGCGACAGCTTCGGCCCCTCACCTGCCAGAAACTCAAGCTGCTGGCCCAGGGCGTGCGGGACAATGAGGATATCGGAAAACAGGATCGCACCGTCGAAACCGAACCGGTCGATCGGCTGCAAGGTGATTTCGCACGCCGCCTCACTGTCGTAGGCCATGGCGAGGAAACCACCCTTCTCGGCTCTCAAGGCGCGATATTCGGGCAGGTAGCGGCCTGCCTGGCGCATGAGCCACAGAGGCACGCCAGTACCACGTTTGCCATTCAGTGTATCGAGAAGGAGACCGGGCATCGATGAGTCCAATCCAATAAATAATATTATTTATATAGAGGTTGAAGGAGTCTGTTGGCCCTGTGGATTTCAGGGATAACCAGCCCCTGCCCGATTTCTCCCGCGCTGCAAAGGGCAACTGGCCCAGCACGACTCGCCAGCGTGATTGAGTCGAGTCAAACTTATCCTCGTTGTTCCCACCCCTGAGTATAAATCGCATTTGCTGTGCGGGAATCGGCCCGCGAAGGACTCGTTTCGTGGAGCGTTTTTCCTCCCGAACTTGTCGGCAGCTTTTTCCCATGGTTTATGCCGGACATTCTCCACAGGCTGCAGGACCGAAAAATCTCCAACCGCGTCCATCTTCATTTGCTGTCCGATTCCACCGGTGAAACGCTGGAAATGCTCGCCAAGGCTGCGCTTGCGCAATTCGAGGATGCCGACGTTGTCCGCCATTTCTGGCCGATGGTTCGCAGCCGCCAGCATCTTGAACGGATATTGCCCGAGCTCAAGGCCAATCCCGGACTTGTCCTGTTTACACTGGTGAATCCCGAAACCCGCTCGCGGCTGGAAGAAGCTTGCGGTCAGCTTGGCCTGCCTGCCGTTCCCATCCTCGATCGGGTGACGGAGGCACTTGAAAAGGCGTTGGGGCAGGAAGCCCACGCCCGGCCGGGACGCCAGCATGCCATGGATCAGGCTTATTTCAATCGTGTCGAAGCGATTCAGTTTACCATCGCTCACGATGACGGGATCGGCTGGGAAAACTGGGAAGAGGCGGACATCCTGCTAGCCGGCGTGTCGCGCAGTTCGAAAACCCCGACCAGCATCTATCTTGCCAACCGCGGATATAAGGTCGCGAATATTCCGCTGGTGGTGGAGAGCCCGCCACCGGCCAAACTTTACGAACTGCGGCGTCCGATGGTGGTGGGACTGACCACTGCACCCGAAAGATTGGTTCAGATCCGTCGAAACCGTCTGCTGACCCTGAACGAGGAGCGGGCAACGGATTATGTCGATAACGAACGGGTGAGGGACGAGGTGAAATTTGCCCGCCGCCTGTTTGCCGACAATGGTTGGGCGGTCATCGATGTCACCCGCCGATCAATCGAGGAAACGGCTGCTGCGATTATCCGGCTGTATAATGAGCGCGAAGCGCGCGGCACGCGACAGGGAGCAAAGCCCATATGACCAGGCTAGAGGGAAACGGAATCGTACTCGCTTCGAACAGCGCGTCGCGCAAGGCGATGCTGGAAGCGGCAGGTATTGCCTTTTCCGCAGTTCCTGCAGATGTCGACGAGCGCACGCTGGAAGCGGAGATGGACGGCGCCGAACCAGCCGAGATCGCTCAGGCCCTTGCCGCGGCCAAGGCGGCTTCGGTTTCTGCCGCCCGGCCTGCCGAGTTGGTTCTTGGTTCGGATTCACTGGTCGAAGTCGATGGAAAGCGCTTCGATAAGCCTGCCAGCCGCGAGGACGCGGCAGACCATCTCCGCTTTTTCTCGGGCAAGGTCATGACCCTGCAGAGCGCCGCTGCACTTGCCCGCAACGGCATGATCACCTGGGTCGGTTCCGATTTCGCTCGGTTACATGTGCGCGAGTTGAGCGACACGTTTATCGAAAGCTATCTCGATGTGGAATGGCCTGCGGTAAGCCACTGTGTCGGGGTGTTCCGCATCGAAGGCCTTGGTGTTCAGCTGTTCGATGGTATCATGGGTGACCAGTTTACCGTACTTGGCATGCCGCTGTTGCAGGTGCTCGACGCCTTGCGCGATGAAGGTGCCCTTCCCTCGTGACTCCCTATGCCGAAGTGATCGGGGATCCGATCGCCCAGTCCAAATCGCCTGCGATCCACATGTTCTGGATAGAAAAGCTCGGTCTCGATGCCGATTACCGGGCAGCGCATGTGAAAGCCGAAGATCTGGATGACTACATCGCCGCAAGACGCGATGATGGCGATTGGCGCGGCTGCAATGTGACCATGCCCCACAAGCAGGCGATCATGCCCCTGCTCGACCGGCTTGAACCACTGGCAAAGCGGGTCGGCGCGGTCAACACGGTGGTAAAGGCATCTGATGGAAAGCTCGTCGGGCGAAACACGGATGTTGCGGGCTTTCTCGAACCGCTGGCTGAACAGCTGCGCGGGCAGCACTATTTCCGCATGGCCAGGGTGATCGGAACCGGCGGCGCGGCGCGGGCGATCGTGACGGGCCTGGCGAAGGAAGGATTCACACTCGTTCTGGCCGGACGAAATATCGCCAAGGCACGAGATATGCTGGCAGAACTGGCTCCTGACGGAGATCACCACACTGCGCCGATCGATCATTTTTCTTCGCCTACGGATTTTGCCTTCGACGACCGCGAGGGCTGTTACGATCTCGTCGTCAATGCATCGCCGCTTGGGATGAGAGGGCAGCCGTCACTCGCTTTCGACTGGAGCCATGCTCCACCCGGCTCCATTGCCTATGACATCGTCACCGACCCGGTTGATACCCTATTCCTAAGGGGGGCAAGAGAGGCTGGTTTCGAAACAATCGACGGCATTTCCATGCTTATTGGCCAGGCAGCCACTGCGTTCGCCCATTTCTTCGGTACGCAGCCTCCACGAGAATACGATTCCGAACTGCGTGAAAGGCTGACAGCATGACCCGCCCGCTGATCGTCGGCCTGACGGGTTCCATCGGCATGGGGAAATCGACAGTCGCTGCGATGTTCGAAGCGGCCGGCGTGCCAGTGTTCGATGCGGATGCAGAGGTGCGCGCGATGCAGGGGCGCGGCGGCGAATTGGTGTCCGTGATCGAAGCGGCTTTTCCCGGCAGCACGAACGAAAACGGCGTGTCGCGCGACAGGCTGGGTGAACTGGTGTTCGGAAATCCCGAAGAGTTGTCGCGGCTCGAGGCTATCGTCCACCCAGCAGTCGCAAGGAAGCGCGAGGCGTTTCTGATCGAACACAGCGGGGCACCGGTGGTCGTTTTCGACATACCACTGCTATTCGAAAAAGGTGGTGCAGCAGCAGTAGACAGGGTCGTCGTTGTGTCGGCTTCGGCGGAAAAACAGCGCCGCCGGGTACTTGCACGCTCTGGAATGACCGAGGAAAAATTTGCCCATATCCTCGCCATCCAGACGCCCGACAGCGAAAAGCGGGAACGGGCAGATCATGTGATCGATACTGGCATAACGCTCGACGAAACCGAAAATGCCGTGCTGGCACTGATCGCCGATTTGCGGTCTGCCAAGGCCTCGGATCTACCGGTGTAATCCTCTTGTAATCTGTTCACGCGAGGCCGATAGAAGACTCGATGCGCGAAATCGTATTCGATACTGAAACTACCGGGCTGGATCCCAAGACGGGTGACCGGATGGTCGAAATCGGCTGCATCGAGATGGTCAATCTCGTGCCTACGGGCGAAAGCTATCACGCCTATTTCAATCCGGAACGTGACATGCCCGCCGGCGCGGAAGCCGTGCACGGGCTGTCGGCAGCCTTTTTGTCGGATAAGACGCTGTTTCGCGACCTTGCTCAGGACTTGCTCGATTTCATCGGGGATTCGCCGCTTGTCGCCCATAACGCGGGCTTCGACTTCGGCTTTCTCAATGCCGAGCTCGCGCTCATCGACATGGCACCGATATGCACCACACGCATGGTGGATACAGTGGCTTTGGCGCGCAAGCGACACCCGGGCGCCAAGCTTTCGCTGGATGCGCTGTGCAGCCGCTACGGTATCGACAGAAGCCATCGCGTAAAACACGGCGCGCTGCTCGATGCCGAACTGCTGGCGCAGGTTTATGTCGAACTGAAAGGCGGTCGCCAGATCGGGCTTGAGCTGGCGGCTGATGCGGCGATTCCCGACACCGGGCTCGATCAGTCCATCGTTGCGGTGCGGAAGGCGCCAAGAGGCGAAAGGCGCGAACCACGCCCCCATGCCGCAAGCGAAGCGGAACTTGCCCGCCACCGCGCGTTCATGTCCGGGATAGAGAACCCGTTGTGGGGATAGCTCCACGACAGTCGGAAACCGGCGGACGGGCCGGTGAGTTGGGGTCGCACGGGGGACGGTAAAGGAGAACACAATAAGATGGATATTCGCGTTTCCGGCCACCAGATCGACACAGGTGCTGCCCTGCAGGAGCATGTCGATGACCGATTGAACTCGATCGTCGACAAGTATTTCAATCGCGCAATTTCATCGCATGTCACATTCGGAAAGGGGCCTGGTGGTGCCTACACTTCCGACATTGTGACGCATGTCATGCAGGGGCTGATTCTCAAGGGTCATGCCGAAGCGCATGATGTTCATCAGGCATTCGATGCCGCCGCCGGCAAGATCGAAAAGCAGCTGCGCCGGTACAAGCGCAGAATCAAGGACCGACACGAACAGACTTCCCACGCGGTGCGTGAAGCGGAAGCTGCATATACCATCCTGGCCGCGCCCGAACCGGACAATGACGAGGAAGTTACGTCAGACAGCCCGCCCATTGTTGCCGAAACCAAGGCGATGATCCCCGAATGCAGCGTTGCCGATGCGGTGATGCTGCTCGATCTACAGAATGCGAATGGCCTCCTGTTCAAGAATGCCGGTAGCGGGGTTCACAATATGGTCTATCGTCGGCACGACGGATCCATTGGCTGGGTCGAACCGCGCTAAGGGAGTATAAGTAGCAATGACCGGGGCCGTATCCAGCGGGGCACAGCGCCATCACCGGGCGCTGGAAAGCCTCTATGCTTCGGCGCCGGTCAACGCGCTGTTTTCCTCTCGTCTCGAAATTGTGGGTGAAGGTGCTGCACGTATCACCTTCGATGTGACCGAAGAGGTGTATCATGCGGCTGGCGCCGCCCATGGCACGATCTATTTCAAAATGCTCGACGATGCCGGCTTCTATGCTGCAAACACATTTGTCACCGACCGCTTCTTGCTGACCACTTCGTTCAATATTCACTTCACCAAACCCGTGCGCGAAGGCCAGGTGGTCGCCGAAGGCCGTTGGGTTAGCGGGCGCAAGAGGGTTTTTGTGGCCGAATCCCGGCTTGTCGATGCAGAAGGGGAAGAAATTGGCCGTGGTACAGGTACCTTCATGCGCTCACGCATCCCGCTGTCGAGCCTGCCCGGCTATATGGCGGACACTTGATCCCCATGTCTGACGCCCGTTTGCCTGCTCATCTGGAAGTGTCCGGCCTCATCCGCATGGTTGAAGCGGCAGGTGGCTTCGGGATGGTTATGCAAAGAGGGGAACAAGATGCCGGCGTCATTCTCGTGTTAACCACGCACAATGGCGGAAACACGCGGTTGTGGGAACGGATGCCGCAACTTGATGGCTCGCGAAGTTTTGTCTGTACACGCGAGCAAGACGATGAAAACAAAGATGATTTTGACAGCTACCTGTCGAAAAGACGGCGGTCCGACCCTGATTGCTGGATTGTGGAGCTGGATATCGAAAATGCGGAACGATTCATCGCAGCGGGCGTACATTAACTTGACTTGATTGCCATTGCGACTATTTGGCCGCCCAACTTCGATGCGAAGGCGGCGTAGGACGGCAATGGGGTCGGCGCGCAAGCACGCAGACGGGGGGTGGCCGGCAGGCCAGCAAAAGGACCCGAATTCCAGGACGCAACCAACGCGCCATGGGTCCCGACCTGCGACAGACCGCCAACCGCTTAGTTGTCAGTGACAAATGATTCGCAAGTCTACCGGTTTCACCGCGATTATCGCGGCGATTGCCCTTACAATTTTTGCCGGGGCCGAAGGTTCCGGTGCCAATGCCCAGGTTGCGGCACAAGCAACCGACCATACCGCTACAGAGGCACAGCTCACCGAAGAAGTCGTGCCCGTCTTCGTAGAGAAGGCCGTAGTGCAGGATCTTCCCGGTAAGGCGGAAGGTCATTCCGAAATTTCAACCGACGATGCACCCACGGCTGCCAGCCTGCGCGAGCTCGTCGCGACCATTCCTGCGGCCGACCAGCTTTCGGACGAGCTGCGGTGCCTTGCTGGCGCGGTATATTTCGAATCCCGCGGTGAACCGCTCGAAGGTCAGCTTGCTGTGGCCCAGGTGATCGTGAACCGCGCTGAGGATGCGCGTTTTCCCTCCAGCTATTGCGGCGTCGTTTACCAGCGGTCCCAGTTCTCTTTCGTAAAGGGCGGTCGCATGCCGAGCATTCGTACCAGTTCCGCTGCTTGGAAGCGTGCCGAGGCGATTGCCCGTATCGCCCACCGAGGCTTATGGGATAGCAGAGCAGGCGAGGCTCTGTTCTTTCACGCGAATTATGTGCGTCCGAGCTGGAGCCATCGCAAAGTTGCGTTGGCAACGATCGATACGCACGTCTTCTATCGCTGAGTGCAGGCAACCACTCGAGAAACAGTTTAAAGAAGATGTGTTCGGGTGGCTCCGGTCAGTCGCGCAGGTCCACCCACACAGGGGTGTGGTCGCTGGCCTTTTCCCTGCCGCGATAAGCCTTGTCGACGCCTGCAGCGGTCATCCGGTCGGCAAGGTCGGGTGACAGAAGCAGGTGATCGATGCGGAAACCGTGGTCACGCTGCCATGCCCCCGCTTGGTAGTCCCAGAAGGTCCACACGCCGCCGCGCGGATTGAGCGTGTCGATCGCATCGGTCCAGCCATCGGAGAGAAAGCGGGTGTAGGCATCACGCGATTCGGGTTGCATCAGCGCATCCTCGGCCATCGCTCTCACCGACCACACATCCTTGTCCTCTGGAATGACGTTGAAATCGCCCAGCACAATTGCCGGGACTTCTTCCTCCCAGAGCTCTTGCGTGCGTTCGCGCAGCTTTTCCATCCACGCGAGTTTGTAGTCGAATTTGGGGCCCGGGTGGGGATTGCCATTGGGTAGATAGAGATTGCAGATCCGCACGCCATTGACCTCGGCCTCGAGATAGCGGGCCTGTTCACCCTCCCCTTCCTTGGGGCCGTCGATACCCAAGCCCCGCTTTGTTTCCCGAGGCTCGATGCCATCCGCCAGGATCGCAACGCCGTTGAACCCCTTCTGGCCATGCCAGATCGCCTTATAGCCGACGGATTCGAACTCATCCGCCGGGAAGCCTTCGTCCATGGTCTTGATTTCCTGCAGGCAGGCGACCGTCGGGCGAGTTTCTTCAAGCCATTCCTTGAGGCGTGGCAGACGGGCTTTGATCCCGTTGATGTTGAAGCTGGCAATACGCATGTCGAGGTTGATGCCCGAAACGCCGCCGATGGTCTAATCTAAATGCCGAAGCTGGAACCGCAGCCGCAGCCTGCAGCCGCCTGCGGGTTTTCAACGCGAAACGCCGCCCCACCAAGCGATTCGACGTAATCGACCGTGCTTCCGGCCACCAGGTCGAGACTGATGGAATCAACCACCAGCTTCACCCCTGCATTCTCGCTGATCGAATCCTCGTCATCGGCCGCATCTGCAAGGCCAAACCGGTACTGGAACCCGGAGCACCCACCCCCTTCGACGGACAGACGCAAAATTGCCGGCTTCGCCTGCTTTTCAGCAATGGCGGCAATACGGGCGGCAGCTGCGTCGGTGAGAGTGGGGGCCGTGGTCATATCGACAATGTAGGACCTCGCCGGTGCGGTCTCAAGCGGTTCGGATATATTCCCGCATGGCTTCGGCTTCGTGCTGGATCTCGTCCAGTCGGGCCTTCACCAGATCCCCGATCGAAATGAAGCCGCACATCGTGTTGCCGTCGACAACCGGGAGGTGGCGAATGCGGCGGCGTGTCATCAGGGCCAGCGCATCGAGAACCGTGGCCGACCGCTCCACAGTAATTGCGGGTGTGGTCATAACATCGCCCAGCGGGCGCGACAGACAGGCATCGCCTTCGTCGGCCAGACGGTAGATCACGTCGCGTTCGGAAAAGATGCCGACTATCTCGCCTTCGCTCATGACGGGAATGGCCCCGATCCGTTTGGACGCGAGCAATTTGATGGCATCCCGGACCAAGGTATCCACGCTTGAGGATATTATGTTCGAGCTTGCCCGTTCTTCGATCACCCGGCTGATTTTCATGCGACATCTCCTCCCTTGCGGCTGTCTGGAGAATGCCATTTCTCCTGCCGAAAAGCGAATCGCATGCGGGATTGCGTTGAATATTCGCTCCGCGGCGGCCATGTGAGCCCGTGATGGTGCAGAAATCCCCTCTCGACGATCCGCAACAGGCCGCTTTTGCATGGGCCCGTTTTCGGCGAATCATGCGCTTCATGTTTCTGCTGACAGTGGGGATCGTCATCATCGCCCTTGCCCTGCTCTACAAGCACGGCAACGAAGAGATCTCGATCCACTATTACATCGCATCCGCCTTGGGGATCGGCTTCACCATGCTGCTGACCAGCGCACTGATGGGACTCGTTTTCCTGTCCTCGGGAACGGGACATGACGAATCGGTCGAAGACCGGTTGAAGGACGAAGATTAGTCAGCCGGTCGCAAGCGATATTCTTCGACCGGAACGCCGCCGATCAGATGCCGCTGGATGATCGCTTCGAGCACTTCGGGGTGGCAGGAATGGTACCATACGTTATCGGGCCATACGACGGCGATCGGGCCTGCCTCGCAGATCTGGAGACAGTCTGCCTTGGTGCGTTGAACTGTGCCGTCACGACCGACAAGGCCCAGTTCTTTCAGCCGTTTCTTCAGGTAATTCCACGCTTCCTTGCCTTCGTGGTGGCGGCAGCATTTCTGTTTTTCCGAAATACCGCACAGGAAGATCTGTCGCTGTGCAGTGGCGCCGCCGGTTTTGGCCAGCGCTTTTTCGGCCTTGCGCGTCGACTTGGAACTGGTAGTCAAAATCAGTTCGAAATATCTAGCTGCGCTTACCCGCAATTCGGGCAATCTCGGCTTTGACCAAATCTTCCACCATGCCGGGCAGATTGTCGTCCAGCCACTGTGCCAGCATTGGCCGCAACATCTCGCGAACCAAGCCTTCGAGCGATGTTTCGCCCGATCGTACGATCTGAGGTTGTCTGCCCGGCTTGGCCAGCATGGCCAGCGCGGCAAAGTTCTGGCGCATGGCGTCCCGGGTATCGCCGCGGGTCAGCGCATCGGCATCGGATTCAAGTTCGTCACTGTCCGCACTCGCATCGTCGAGCGCGACCTCTTCCGCCAGTTCCAGCACTTCATCCGGTTCACGTTCATCGGATGATAGCGTGCTGTCTTCGGTCTGGGGCGTCGCTGCGCGACGCCGACGCTCAAGAATGGCACCTTCGCGATTATCGCGGGCGATAACCTTCTTGATGGAATCCAGAATTTCTTCGACCGAAGGTTCACCCGCTTGCTGCATTGTTACTCAGGCCCCAGTTGGCGAATCGGTACTTCCGATTCGATACAACGCTTCAATAACCCGATTCGAGGCTGAATTCACCCTCGACCGGATAGCTGGCATCGGGGGCCGGTACGTCGACCGTCCGGGTTGCTTGCGGTACGGGATCGGGATCGCGATCCCAGTCCCAGATCTTTCCGCGCACCCGTTCATAATTTGTGGCCGGGTCATACAACAGGCTCTCGCCCAGCAGATTGAGGTCCCGAGCTTCCGCCCGGCCCATCGCGGCAAGCAGCGAGAAACCAGCTACATAGGCGTTTCGGCGCGCCGTCACGAGCTGAACGCGGGCATTCAGCAGTTCCTGTTCGGCGTTCAGCACGTCGAGGATCTGACGGGTGCCGATGGAATTTTCCGCCTGAACACCTTCGAGGCTGAGCGATGCAGCATCGACTGCCACCTGGCTGCTTTCGATCACGGCGAGCGATGCCTTCCAGCTTGCCCAAGCCGCCCGGACCTGTGCGATCACATTGCGTTCGGTGGCAATCACCTGTTCCAGGGCTGCGGATTCACGAGCCTGTGCCTGACGCTGGCGTGCCGCAGGCAGACCGCCCTGAAAAATCGGAATACTCAGGCGGACACCCGCATTGGACGAGGTTTCGGATTGCGACACGCCGGCGGCGCCACCACCCAGAGTGCCCAGATAATCGGTATAATTACCCCCGGCGAATACGGACACGCGCGGCAGCCGTCCCGATCCTGCCACGTCGGTGTCGAAACCAGCGGCCGTTGCGCGTTCTTTATCGGCAATGAGGTCGGGATTGTTTGTCAGTGCCACCTCGACTGCCGTATTCACATCGTCGGGCAAGCCTGGCAGCGGGGGTGGCGGCTGCAGATCATCGGGTGCTTCACCCACCAGCCGAATATAGGTTTCACGCGCATTGATCAGGTTCGACTGCGCGTTCTGCAGATCGCTGCGGGCAAGCGCGAGGCGCGATTGAGACTGTGCCACATCGGTGCGGGTCAGATCGCCAATTTCGAACCGATCGCTGGTGGCGCGCAGATTGACGCCAAGGACATCCACCTGGTTCGCGGAAAGGGAAACGATCGCCTGATTGCGCAGAACATCCATATATGCGGCGACAACCTGGCTGAAGAGCGAGCTTTCGGTCGCCCGCAGATCGGCCTGTCCTGCCGAAACACGTTCCTTTGCAGCATTCATCGAATTCTTGATGGCGCCGCCGGAATAGATCGGGATTTCAATCGATGGGCCAATCTGGATCGCCCGGTCGGGAGAAATGACGCTGGTGCTGCTTTGCTTTACGAATTCGGTATAGGTGCCCGACACGCTGACATTCGGCAGCCCCTGGGCGCGCTGGATGGGCACTTCTTCGTCGGTTGCGCGCTGGCCTGCCCGTGCGGCGAGCAAAATCGGGTTGTTCTCATACGCCTTGGTAAGAGCTTCCTGCAGAGTGTCCGCTTGCGCAGGATTCGATATGGCAAGCGCCAGACCGCTCGCCCCGATACCAAGCAGTCTGCAAAACCCGGTTCGATTCATCAAAAGCTCCAGCTTTGTGGCTTGTCGAAAGCCCCAAGTCGCGGAATTCCCATCTCGGCCAGGGGAATCAGGGCAAGTGCCTTTCCGGACTTGCGGCCTGTGGCAAGCCGCGTGACTCCGCGTTCGACCACGCCGGTCACAATACGCCCACCTTCGGCGACCAATTCGGTCAGGCCGACCGGCACGTGTTCAATGGCGCCATCAACCAGAACAAGTGTATAGTCGCCGCTTTTGTCGCCTTTGGCGGCTTGGTCCGGGGCAATTACGTCCACTGCAGCCGCAAGCGGGCCGACCAGCGCAGGAAGATATCCGCTTCCTGCATCGACCACGAGCACCCGGTCACCTGCGGTGGGATGGGCTTCCGCAAGCAGAGCGCCGTGAAACAGCGGGGCTGGCAGAAAGCCGCCGCCCTCGAGCCGAATGGCGCGATCCATATAAGCCGTTGCCTTGGCGCTTTCGGGCACGAAATCCTCGCGAGGAACGCTTTTCATGCGTTCGAGCACGAAAGCGTCGTTCACTCCGCTGGTACGCAACTGGCTATCGATCATAGCCTTGCGGGCGGCGGCATAGTCGGGGCGGGTCGTGGTCAATGTCATGGTCGTTCCGCAAACTGTATTACATCAATAATACGCTCATGCAAGCTTGGGTTGCCTTAGGCGCAAGGTTGGTTTCGGCCAAGCGCTTTGACCGATGCCCGGTAACGCGCCTATCGGGGAGCGCAAATCTGCAACATGGGAATTTGCAGCGATGAGCGACATGACCGTCATTACCGAAAATGATTTGATCGAGAGCGTCGCCGACGCTCTCCAGTATATCTCCTACTACCATCCGATGGACTACATCCGCGCGCTCGGCGAAGCCTATGAGGCGGAGAAGGGGCCGGCGGCCAAGGATGCGATAGCCCAGATCCTGACCAACAGCCGCATGTGTGCAGAAGGGCATCGGCCGATCTGCCAGGATACCGGCATCGTCAACGTCTTCGTCAAATGGGGGACGAAGTGCCGTCTCGACAGCGAACGATCGTTGCAGGAAGTGGTCGATGAGGGCGTTCGCCGGGCTTACAACCATCCCGACAACAAGCTTCGTGCCTCCATCCTTGCCGATCCGGCTTTTACCCGCCGCAACACGCGTGACAACACGCCCTCGGTACTGTCGGTAGAGATGATTCCCGGCAATACGGTGAGTATCGATGTGGCTGCCAAGGGCGGCGGCAGCGAAAACAAGTCCAAGTTCAAGATGATGAACCCCTCCGACAATATCGTCGACTGGGTGCTGGAACAGATACCCTCGATGGGCGCGGGCTGGTGTCCGCCGGGGATGCTCGGCATCGGTATTGGCGGCACGGCCGAACATTGTGTGAAGCTGGCCAAGCTGAGCCTGATGGATCCGATCGATATGGGCCAGCTCAAGCAGCGCGGTGCGCAGAGCGATATCGAACAGCTGCGCATCGATATCTTCGATGCGGTGAACGCAATGGGCGTCGGCGCGCAGGGACTGGGGGGGCTTTCCACCGTTCTCGACGTGAAGATTCTGGATGCCCCCTGTCACGCCGCCGGCAAGCCGGTGGCGATGATTCCCAATTGTGCAGCCACCCGCCATGCGCATTTCACGCTGGACGGTTCGGGGCCTGCCTATCTCGATCCACCCAAGCTTGACGAATATCCGCAGGTGACCTGGCGGCCCGATGCTGCTGCCAGGCGCGTCGATCTTGATTCGCTGAGTGCCGAGGAGGTGGCCGACTGGCAGCATGGCGATCGTCTGCTGCTGTCCGGCAAGATGCTCACCGGGCGCGATGCCGCGCACAAGCGGATCAAGGACATGATCGATGCCGGCGAACAGTTGCCGGTCGATTTCAGGGGGCGCGCCATTTATTATGTCGGACCTGTCGATCCGGTGATGGGGGAAGTCGTCGGCCCGGCCGGTCCGACCACTGCCACCCGCATGGACAAGTTCACCGAAACCATGCTCGATCTCGGCCTGCTGGCCATGATAGGCAAGGCAGAACGCGGTCACAATGCGGTCGAAGTGATCAGCAAATTCAAGGTGGCCTATCTCATGGCTACGGGCGGGGCGGCCTATCTCGTCAGCCGGGCCATCAAGGGCGCCAAAGTGGTGGCGTTCGAAGATCTCGGCATGGAAGCGATCTACGAATTCGAAGTAGAAGACATGCCGGTCACGGTCGCGGTCGATGCGGCTGGCAACAATGTGCACACCCTGGCCCCTGCCGAATGGCGTCGCCGTATCGCTGAAGGGGAATTCGAGCCCGCCGAATAACAGGCGGCTCGACCAAAGGCACAGGCTGGTCGACAGCGGCGCTGGCATTTGGTCGCATCACCGGGCACACCACGCCCCGTGCTGACAGGTGAACCCCAGATTAATCCCGCGGACGAGCGGGTCCCGGCCAAGGTGGTCTTTGCTTCCATGGCCGGGCTGTGGCTGTGTTACTTCCTTCTCATCACGCTGCGTGGCGCGGTGGTGGGGTTGGAATTCCAGGACGAACTCCTGTGGCGCCGCGCGCTGGTCTGTCTGATCGGTGCGGGTGTTACGGTCCTGCTATGGCTCTGCCTGAGGGTGGTCGAGAAACGCCCGCTCGGCATTCAGATCGCCGTCGCCCTCATCGCTGCGATGCCGGGTGCGATCATGATAGCCCAAGCCAATCGCTGGGTGTTCGATTCGATAGAAGCGAAGGTCGAACAGCAGATGGGCAAGGAGCGCGGAATCTCCCTGAGACGAGACGATGCCGGCAATCTGCTGATCGATCTTCCCCGTCCCCAGATGAATGAGGATGTCGAAGATGTAGTGCCACAAAGCGTGCTGATCGCCCCCGCCCCCACGCCGCTCGATCAATGGAAGATGACGTTCGACTTGGCCATCGGTCGGTACTTCCTCTTGCTGGCATGGGCGGCGCTGTTCCTTGCATTGTTGGCTGGCGCCCAAGCCCGCGCGGCCGAGCGCCGCGGCGAACGCTTTCGCAGCGCGGCAAAGGCGGCCGAACTGCGATCCCTGCGATATCAGGTGAATCCCCATTTCCTGTTCAACACGCTGAACTCGCTCTCCGCGCTGGTCATGACTGGAAAGGCCGACCGCGCCGAGCAGATGATCCAGACGATTTCCCGCTTTTATCGGCACAGCCTGGCGGACGATTCGACGGGTGATGTCAGCCTCGAGGATGAGATCGATCTGCAGGAACATTACCTCGAGATCGAGTCTGTCCGTTTTCCCGAACGTCTTCGGGTCAAGGTCGATCTTCCGCCCGAACTCGCCGGTTACAAAGTGCCGGGCATGATCCTCCAGCCGCTTGTCGAAAACTCAGTAAAATATGGCGTATCGGTTTCCAGCAAGCCGGTAACGATCTCAATTACGGCCCGTGAGGAATACGGGCGCCTGGTTCTCAGGGTGAGCGACGATGGCCCCGGAAGAGCGGTGGCCAATCACGGATTCGGTATCGGCCTGGCCAATGTGCGCGACAGGATAGAGGCGCGCTTCGGCAACGCTGCGATGATTGTTTCGGGCCCCTCGCTCACGGGCTATGAAACGGAACTGAGACTGCCGATGGTGAAGCGTGGCTGAGGAACCGGTCGAAATGCTCAAGACGCTTATCGTCGATGACGAACCGCTGGCGGTCGAGCGAATGCAGGTAATCTGCGCAAAAATCCCGGTATTGCAGGTCGTCGGCACGGCGAGCGATGGGGCGCAGGCTTTGCGGCTGGTGGACGCGCTGGAACCCGATCTGATCCTGCTCGATATGACCATGCCCGAAGTCGACGGCATTTCAGTTGCGAAATCTCTCGCAAAAAGAGCGGAGCGTCCGGCTGTGGTCTTTGTGACTGCACATGACAATTACGCGGTCGAGGCGTTCGACCTTGAAGCGGTCGATTACGTGCTCAAGCCGGTGAAGCCCGAGCGGCTCGAACGGGCGGTGTCGCGCGCTGCCGCGCGCCGTGGCGAGGGAAATCGATCCGAGAGCGCTTGGCTCGACGAGTTGTGGATACCGCATCGCTCCGAACTTATCCGGATCGCGACTGCGGAAGTCGACCGGATCGATGCCGAACGCGACTATGTGCGTCTGCATGTGGGCTCTGGTGACGCTGCGCGGACATATCTGCTGCTGCAGACGATTGCCGGTCTCGAGAAGCGACTCGATCCGGCGAAGTTCATCCGCATTCACAGGTCAACGATTCTCCGCAAGGACCGGATAACCGGCTTGCGCCACGATGGGCTGGGGGTCTGGTCTGTGGAGTTGGACGATGGCGAAACATTGCGGATCGGCCGGACCTATCTGCCCAAGGTCAAGGCGATGGCTGGCAGATAGCGTCTGCTCTGTTGCCTCGCGGCTGCGCAAGGATTCTTCGCACGGTTGGTGCTCGTGGGATTTGGCAATGGCACTGTGACAGGCCTAAAGCGTCTGCCTATGTTGCTTGGTGTTCTCTTCGTTTTCGGAATCGTGAATTTTGCGGTCCACAAGGCCGTTCTCGAATCGGACCATCCCCTGCTCGATACCTTACCCCAATCGTTTACGGCAAACGGAGGGCGGCTTTCTCTGCTTATGGAACTTCTCGTGCTGATCGCTGCCATGACACTGGCTGTGAACGGTTGGCCCGTTGCGGCCTGGGCCTATGGTTTCTACAGCGCGCTCAATATGATGACAGCATGGTTGCTCCTCGACGGGAGAATCTAGGCGTCGGGAACTGCGACGCGCCTTTCGCGCTTTCTCGACATGTCGTCCCAAAAAATCTGGCTGGTGGTCAATTCGCGCAGCGGCAGCAATAACGAGGCCGCTCTTGCTGCTCTGGAGCGGTCCCTTGCAGCCTGTGGTCTGTCGCCGGAAAGACGTATCGAGTTTCCGGCGCAGGAGTTACCGACTCGCGAAACGCTCACGGATAACGCCGTCTCGCGTCTGATCGTGTTCACAGGCGATGGCAGCCTCAATGCTGCTATCCAAGCGGCGTCGGGTTGGAATGGCGAGATTCTGGTTCTGCCCGGCGGCACGATGAACCTGTTGAGTGCAAGACTCCACGGGAATGAGGCGACGTGCGAAGAAATTCTCGCCTGCATCGATCGGGGCGCTTACCGAAATGTGCGCCCCATGATGGCTTGTTGCGATGCTGGCAGTGCCCATGCGGGCTTGCTGGTGGGCCCTGGTACAGCGTGGGCCGGTGTGCGCGAAGCCATGCGGGATTTCGATGTCGCCAGCCTGGCTCAGGGCGCCAGTGACGCCTTGGCCGAGACCACGGAAGGGGCGCGGGTGCGCATGGTGGATCCGCCCATCGGTCACAAATCCGGCTATCCCCTGATCGAACTGACCCCCAGCCACCGGGGAATCCAAGCGGATGGATACCGGCTGGAGAATGCCGGCGAATTCCTCCAGCAGAGCTGGGCGGTGCTGAGGCGCAGATTCAGGGAGGGGCCACATGAACGCCTGGGTCTGCTGGATAAACTCGTGATCGAGAATTGCGGTGGCGAGCCGCTGGACATCCTCATCGATGGCGAACCGGCGCGGCTCGCACCGCGTGCGGAATTCACGGTGGCTGAATGCCCCGTCGATCTGCTAGCGACCGCGCATGGCTTCTGAAACTCGCCGCATATTTCACCTGTCCGATATTCATTTCGGCCTTGAGAACAACCGAGCCCTGGATTGGGTGAAGCAGGAAATCTCGGAAAAATGCCCTGACGCTGTGGCCATCACAGGCGATCTGACCATGCGCGCGCGCCACCGAGAATTTGCCGCGGCGACGCATTGGATCAACTCGCTCGAAGCGCCGGTCACGGTCGGCGTAGGCAATCACGATCTGCCCTATTTCAATCTACTCGAACGTTTTGTCACGCCCTACAAGCGTTTTGAGGGGATGCAGGAAAAGGTCGAAAGGGAACTCGATCTCGGCTCGCTGGCGATTGTGCCGCTCAAGACAGCGGTACGCATGCAACCCCGTCTCAACTGGTCGAAAGGGTGGGTGAGCCCGCGCGCTCTGGACCGTTGTCTGAAAGCTATCGACGCCCTGCCTCAGGGAACGCGTGTCCTGGTTGCGGTCCATCACCCCTTGCGCGAAGTGGGTACCGAAGGGACGGCGCTTACCAAACATGGCGATCACGCCATGCGCGAACTGGCCAAGCGCAACGTCGAGGCGATCCTTTCTGGCCATGTCCACGATGCCTTCGACATCCTGGAAGATACCAGCGAAGGCCCGATGCGGATGATCGGCGCAGGTACGCTGTCCAAACGGACGCGTTCCACTCCGCCGAGCTTCAACGAAATTGAATGGGACGGCCGCACGCTGAAAGTGTGTGTGAGGAATCTCGAGGATGTCGGGACTCGCGAGATGCAGATCGACGATGTGCCGGAAAATGCCCTGCCGCCGCGCCGCGATGGCGAGCCGGTTGCACCGGTACGCCAGATCCCGCGCGTCGATCCGCCTGTGCATTGATGATTGCGGCTGACAAAGAAGAAGGGCGGCCCCTTGCGGAACCGCCCATCTTGGTGATCCGAAGATCGAATAAAGCTTAGCGCTTCGAGAACTGGAAGCTGCGGCGTGCCTTGGCGCGGCCGTACTTCTTACGCTCGACCACGCGGCTGTCGCGGGTCAGGAAGCCCGCAGCCTTGACGGTGCTGCGCAGAGCCGGTTCATATTTGGCAAGCGCCTGGCTGATGCCGTGCTTCACAGCGCCGGCCTGGCCGGAAAGGCCACCGCCCTTTACAGTAGCGACGACATCGTACTGGCCCTGACGATCGGTGATCGTAAAGGGCTGGTCGATGATCAGGCGCAGCGTGGGGCGCGCGAAGTACACCTCCTGGTCGCGGCCGTTGACGATGACCTTACCGCTCCCCGGCTTGAGCCAGACGCGGGCGGTCGCATCCTTGCGGCGGCCGGTGGCGTAAGCACGACCTTCCTTGTCGAGTTCCTGCTCGCGCAGGGGAACGTCGGCTTTTGCTGCGATATCGGCTGCGTCGCCCTGAGGCGCGTCACCGGCGATGTCCTTCAGATCGGCGAGATCCGAAACGGTTTCGTTCTTGGTTTCGTCGGCCATTATGCGACAACCTTGTTCTTGCGGTTCATCGAGGCAACGTCGAGCTTTTCGGGCTTCTGGCCGTCATAGGGATGCTCGGTGCCGGCGAATACATGCAGCGCACGCATCTGTGCACGGCCAAGCGGGCCGCGCGGGATCATGCGTTCGACAGCCTTTTCAAGCACGCGCTCGGGGAACTTGCCTTCCAGCACCTTGGCTGGCGTGGTTTCCTTGATGCCGCCCGGGTGGCCGGTGTGCTTGTAGTACACCTTGTCGTTCATCTTCTTGCCGGTGAATTTCACCTTGTCGGCATTGATGACCACGACATGATCGCCGCAATCGACGTGCGGAGTGTAGCTCGGCTTGTGCTTGCCGCGCAGGTGGTTGGCGATGATCGCCGCGACACGACCGACGACGAGACCTTCGGCGTCGATGATGTGCCACTTCTTTTCGACCTCGGCCGGTTTGATCGACCGGGTGGCCTTTGTAAGAGCCTTCATGGCTGGTTTCCGTTCCTAGTGTTCGTGCCGTGCCCCAACAGAGCGGCGGCGCCAATCGGCGAATCCCCAGATGGGGACCCGCGAAACGCGCGCCAAATGGCTGGAGATCTTCCGCTAGTCAAGCAATTCTGCGGCTCTCGCGTGAGGTAAAATAAAACCCCAACGGTATCTGGTGTCTGGCAGGTGTCGGATTTAAGGCGTCGGCCGGAGCGCTTCGAGCCAGCTTCGAGTGGTCTTGCCTGCTGCATCGCAATGCCACCCCATTATTGCCGGCGCATCATAGGGATGGAGAATTTCCACACGAGCAATTGCCGCCTCCAGCAAGGTAGCTGCAGTCTTGATGACGCCGGGGACTTCTTCACCCTGATCGATCACCCCATTCCATGAAAAAATCGACCGGATTGGTCCGCCTATGTTGATACAGGCAGCCAAGCCTTCCTCGATCAGGATTCGCCCTATCCGCTCGGCGCTGTCCGCGTCGGGGAACGGGCAGTAAATCAGGGCAGTCACCTCCGGCTGCCGTAAACATGAGCGGCCCAGGCAACGCTCGCAACCAGCAGCGCACCAACCAACTGATGTGCCACCGCGACCCACAAGGCGACACCGGTCATGACCGTTGCAATTCCCAGCACGATCTGGGTGCCGAAAGCGGAATGGATCGCCACCGATGCTTTCCGCTCAAGCGGCCTCACCTTGCGGGCCAATATAATAAGCGCGATTACGGCGACCCAGGCCCACCAGCGGTGGAGAAAATGTAGCATGAACGGGTCATGGGTCATGGCCCACAATATCCCATGGGAATTATCGAATTCCGGAACCAGTCGGCCCTGCATCAGCGGCCAGGTGTCAGAAGCGAGGCCTGCATTCAGCCCGGCAACCCACGCACCCAGCAACAGCTGAATAAACAGGATCGCGCCGACCCAGCTGGCTGCAAAAGTCCAGCGCGCGGGCCTTTTCTGTCCAGAGGCCCATCGCCGGAGGTCGAGCGCCGTCCAGATCAGGCCTGCAAGCGTGAAGAAGGCGGTGAGCAAATGGATCGAAAGCCAGAAATGGCTTACGTCGGTTGCCGTACCGGCCAGGCCGCTGCGCACCATGAACCAGCCGAAAACGCCTTGCAGGCCGCCCAGCGCCAGCAGGGCAACGAGCCGCGGTTTGTATCCGGCAGGAATCGCGCCTTTGACCCAAAACCATGCCAAGGGAACTGCGAAGGCCAGGCCGATCAGGCGGCCCAGCAGCCGGTGAAACCATTCCCAAAAGAAAATGAACTTGAACGCGGCAAGGTCCATCCCGGCTGGCCCGGTAACGGTCTTGTATTCGCCCGTTGCCTTGTAAAGGTCGAACTCTGCTTGCCAGGCGCTTTCGGACAGCGGAGGTATCGTGCCCGTAATCGGCTTCCATTGTGTGATTGAAAGGCCGCTTTCCGTCAGGCGCGTGATTCCGCCGACCGCCACCATCAAAACGACCATGGCAGCAACCACAAAGAGCCAGTTGGCCAGCGCTATTGGGCGTGCCTGCTTGTTATTCTTGGACATGGTCTGTGTCTCTGGTTCGGGCGTGGGCGCAGCGCAAGAGCAAATCGGGGATGCGACGGTCCGGTTCTTGCAAAAGTCCGAAGGGCGTGGGCAACGCATGGTTTCGCTTGAAACACGTTACACCATAACATAACTGTCATGTTATGTTGCAACGCGCCATAACGCCGATTCGTCGGAGGCTCGACCGTGCGGGAATATTTCTCTCGGCGGCCTGCGCTGTGCATTGCCTGCTGTCTATCATCCTTGTTTCGGTTCTCGGCATAGGCGGGGAGTTTTTTCTCGCGCCCGATATTCATCGCATCGGTTTGGTGGCAGCCACGCTGATCGCAGCAGTCGCCATCGGCTGGGGTGCGGTTCGGCATCGTGTTGCGGCACCCTTCGTTGTCGCGATGACCGGCCTGACTTTCATGGGGGGCGCGCTGGCAGTCCCGCATGGGATCAAGGAAGCAATTTTGACCATTATCGGTGTGGCGCTCGTTTCGCTCGGCCACATCCTCAATCTTCGTCATGTTCATTCCACCGCTTGCAAGGATCGCTGCGGGGACTAAGTCGGGCCGCATGATTGCCCTGACCGTAAACGGCGATATCCGCCGCACCGCCGCTACCACTATTGCCGAACTCGTGCGTGAACTGGATCTCGATCCGGCGAAAGTGGCGGTAGAACACAACGGCACAATCGCCCCACGTAGCGAATTGGCTCAGTATTCCATCGCAGAAGGCGATACGCTGGAGATCGTGCATTTCGTCGGTGGTGGCCAGGGTGACCAGCCCACAAACGATAGCTGGACAGTCGCCGGGCGCACTTTCAAAAGCCGCCTGATTGTCGGTACCGGCAAATATCGGGATTTCGAACAGAATGCCGCCGCGCTGGAAGCTTCGGGGGCCGAAATCGTGACTGTCGCAGTCCGGCGCGTAAATGTAAGCGACCCCAAGGCACCGATGCTGACGGATTACATCGACCCGAAAAAGATCACCTATCTGCCCAATACGGCGGGCTGCTTTAATGCCGACGATGCGATTCGTACGCTTCGTCTTGCCCGCGAAGCCGGGGGTTGGGATCTCGTCAAACTCGAAGTGCTGGGCGAAGCGCGGACGCTTTACCCCAACATGCGCGAGACCCTGAATGCGACCGAGACTCTGGCGAAGGAAGGCTTCCTGCCAATGGTCTATTGCGTCGATGATCCTATCGCGGCGAAACAGCTCGAAGATGCGGGCGCGGTGGCGGTGATGCCATTGGGCGCACCGATCGGTTCGGGTCTCGGTATTCAGAACCGCGTCACAATTCGCCTTATCAAGGAAGGGGCGAGTGTTCCCGTGCTGGTTGATGCGGGCGTCGGTACGGCCTCTGACGCCGCCGTTGCAATGGAACTTGGCTGCGATGGTGTCTTGATGAATACCGCCATTGCCGAAGCGAAGGATCCCATCCTTATGGCCCGGGCAATGAAACTGGCGGTGGAGGCCGGCCGCGACGCATATCTGGCAGGCCGTATGTCGACTCGCAAATACGCTGATCCCAGCAGTCCGCTGGCTGGCCTCATTTAGTCCAGGCTACCAAAAATTAACCATCTTGCGTGACAGTCTCCTCGCAACAGGGGGAATGCTATCATGCCCGTCACAGGAACCGCCTCATCGACCATCGCTGAAATGCGCGAATTTGCTGTTTTTACGGCAGCTGAGCAACGCTACATCCGCCGCAGCCTGGACATCGGTCTGGGTCGGTGCGACGCTTTTCGTACCTGGGGCCGCAACGCAGGTGAGAATGCCGCCATCCGCAGCCAGTATGTGGCCTATCAGGAATTGAAGACGCTGCGTCAGTCGATCCCCCAACAGTCGGGCTTCGACAAAATCGAAGGTTTCGTCGGCAAGCTGACGCGGGTCGCGGCCTTCGATCTTGCACAGGAACGCATCGACAGCTTTTCCGCTTTTCGGTTTCTGTACGAGCGCCTTCTCTCCGCTGGGGCCAGACCCTGGCTTCCCAGCGCTTTTTGCGGAGCAGCAGCGCTCCCGCAGATCCGCCCGGGGCGCCGGAAAATGTTGCTGCAAAGCCTGAGCGAAGCGGCGGCGACCGCACCTGGCTGGAGCGATCGCGAACCGAGCTTCTATCCCCAATTCATAGAGGAAGCGACGGTTTGAATATTGCGGTTCCGCGGGCAGCGATTCATCGCTAGCTAAAGTGATGATGACTATCGAAGACGCACCAGAGAGAACGCCGCTCAGACCCTTTAATCTTACGTTGTGGGCAGTCGTGGCGCCCGTCCTTGCCGTACTGGCAATAGGCTTGGGCAAACCGGCTGCCATAGGTGTCGCCATTTTTCTCGGCCTTCTGCTTGGTGTCGCGATCATGGCAGCGGTCTATCATGCCGAGATCCTCGCCCACTATCTGGGTGAACCTTTCGGAACCCTGGTCCTTGCGGTTGCGGTGACGGTGATCGAGCTTTCGCTCATCGTCTCCATCATGCTCGGGGAAGGGGCTCAGGCGCAGGCTTTGGCGCGCGACACCCTGATCGCCGCCATCATGATCACCATTAACGGTATAGTTGGCATCTGCCTGCTGGCTGGCGGTCGCATTCATCATGAACAGCGCTATACCCAATCTGGGGTCAGCGCTGGTCTGGCCATGCTGGCAACCCTGTCGGTACTAACGCTGGTGCTGCCGAATTATACCACAAGCGCCCCAGGGGCTTTCTATTCGCCCAAGCAACTCGTGTTCGTCGCGGTAATATCGCTGCTGATTTACGCTACCTTCGTTGTGGCGCAGACGATCCGCCATCGGGATCACTTTCTGCCCGAGCTGGAAGATGCCCGCGACCATGTGCACGAGGCACCGGTCGAGCGGTCTCAGGCAATTGCTGCAGGAGGTGCGCTGGTGGTTGCTCTGATTGGCGTGGTCTTCCTTGCGAAGAACCTGTCGCCAACAATCGAGGGTGCAGTTGCTTCCGCTGGACTGCCGCGGGCTCTGGTCGGCATAATTATTGCGGCACTTGTGCTTGCTCCTGAAGGCTTTGCTGCATTGCGGGCGGCACGTGCAAATCGCGTTCAGACAAGCCTCAATCTCGCGATCGGATCGGCTCTGGCAACCATCGGTCTCACTATTCCATCGGTTGCGATCGTGGCACTGATCTTGGGGCTCGATTTGGAAATGGGCCTTTCGATGCGCTCTACGGTCCTGCTGGCATTGACCCTGCTGGTCGCCACCCTCACGCTGTCCCGCGGCCGCACGACCATGGTACAGGGCGTCATCCATCTGGTAATTTTCGCAACCTACCTGTTTACGACGATCGTGCCCTAGGATCGGTAAAGCTTCTCCATCCGCTCGCCATAACGGTCCTTGATCTTGTGACGGCGAATTTTCATCGACGGCGTCATTTCCTCGTTCTCAATGGTAAAGGGCTCGTCAGCGAAGGCAAACTGGCGAACTTTTTCGACTACTGAAAGCTCCTTGTTCACCCGGTCAACAGCCGCGCGGACCGCGCTGCGGTATTCAGGCAGGTCCTGTAGCTGTTTGCAATCGAACTGCTTGCCCTGGGCACGGCACCATTCGAGCGTCCATTCCGCATCGGGCACGATGAGTCCGACGATGTATGGCTTTTTGTCGCCCGCCACCATCGCCTGACCGATTTCGGGCTGCAATGTCAGCATACCCTCGACCTTCTGAGGGGCAATATTATCGCCCTTGTCATTGACGATCATATCCTTCTTGCGATCGGTAATGACGATCCGGCCCTTGTCGTCGAGATGCCCGATGTCGCCGGTATGGAGCCACCCATCCTTGATTATGCGAGCGGTTTCACCTTCGTTCTGCCAGTAACCCTGCATCACCAGTTCGCCGCGGCATAGAATTTCGCCGTCGTCGGCAATGCTGATCTCAACTCCGCGCATGGCTGGGCCGACTGAATGCATGGCAATGCCAGCGGCCGGTCGATTGCAGCTGATGACCGGTCCGGCTTCGGTCTGGCCGTACCCTTGTAGCATTGTGAGCCCCATCGACTCGAAAAAGATGCCCACTTCAGGATTGAGCGGTGCGCCGCCTGAAACCATCGCTTTGATCCGTCCGCCGAACCGCTGGCGGATTTTCGGCCTGAGCAGTCGCCCAACAATGAAATCCTTCATCGAGTCGCCGAGTTTGGGTTCACCTGCCGCGCGCCTCTCGCCCACCTCAAGCGCTGTATTCATCAGCTTTTCGGCAAGTCCGCCCTGCTTTTGCACCTGCTTCATGATCCGGGCGCGCAGTACTTCGAACAGGCGGGGGACCACGACCATTATGGTTGGATGTGTTTCTTCGATATTGCTGGCGAGCTTTTCCAGCCCTTCGGAATAAAAGATCTGCGCGCCGACTGCGATCGGCAGGAACTGGCCGCCCGTGTGTTCATAGGCGTGGCTTAGGGGCAGGAATGACAGAAACCGCTCGTCATGCTCAATTCCGAAATCCTCCATAAGGATCTCGGCCGCCCCTGCGACATTGCACAGTATTGCCCCATGATGCTGCAATACACCGCGCGGCGCCCCGCCAGTGCCACTTGTGTAGATGATGCAAGCGGTGTCTCCGCGACCAATCTTGGCGATCCGTTCATTCACTGCGCTGCGTGCGGATACAGCATCTCCTTCGACCATCTCAGACCAGTCGTGGAAGCTGAAACTGCCCGATTGCTGGCGATGCAGATCTTCGATGCCGATCACATGTTCGGCAATGCCTGTGGCTTGCAACGCACCGTGCAATGGCCTCAGCAGCTTTTCGGTCGAGACGATCACCGCCTTCGCACCCGAATTATCGAGGATATGGACGTGATCTCGCTCGGTATTGGTTATATACGTCGGTACGGTGATGCCGCCAGCTGCCATGATGGCCAGGTCCGCAATGCACCATTCCGGGCGATTCTCGGAAACAAGGCATACCCGGTCGCCGTTCCGAAGCCCCATTTCGCGGAGGCTCTCGGCCAGCAGGCAAACCCGTTCGGCTGCTTCGCTCCAGCTTATCGTCTGCCAGGTTCCACCCAGCTTCGCGCCAAGAAAAGGCAAACTTCCTTTCTCGTCAGCACGCCTCAGGAAGAGTTCGACGAGATTGTTGGCGGAATCGATATCCGACAGCACGGCAGGCTCCTCAACGATCTTTGTTATTTCAATCTCTGAGGCTTAGGCTGCCTGCCAAGCCACGGCAAGCTGGTCTGTTGGGGGATCAGGGCGCTTCTATTTGACCGGCCAGCCGGGGATCGCGGGCGGCGTGCCACCCAGTCGCGTCACGCAGAACGGCGCCCGCCTTGACCGGAGCTCCATCCAGGGAAATTTCCTTATGCCCCAGCGCTCGGAATACCGCTTGTTGCTTTTCCAGCCACGTACCCGTTTCAAGCATGATCCGATCGCCAAACGCCATGATGAAAGGCAGACCAAGTATTTCCTCGACGCCAAGGCCGAAATCAATTGCACCGATGATACTACGCGCTGTCTGGACAGGAATCGTGCTCCCGCCTGCCGCACCGATTGCCAGAAACGGTTTACCCTGCGGATCCCATACCACCGTAGGCGACATAGAACTGCGCGGACGCTTTCCACCCTCTATGCGATTGGCAACCAGCTTGCCGTCAATCATGGGTGAGCGGCTGAAATCGGTCAATTCGTTGTTGAGGAAAAAGCCGCCGACCATCAGCCCCGACCCGAACGGTCCTTCGACCGTAGAGGTGTAACTAACCATAGTATCGTCTGCATCAACCACTGCGAAATGGGAGGTGCCATGTTCCTCTGGTTCGTCGCCGTCCGCTAGCGCAATAGATGCGCCCGCAGGAACACCGGCCACCGCTTCGGTGAGCGTTGTCCGCTCGTTGATCAATGCGCTGCGTTTCGCCAGATAATCAGGCGCTAACAGGCCCGCCAGCGGGACGGACACGAAATCGGTGTCAGCAACATACACCTCGCGGTCGGCGTAGGCGAGCCGTTGTGATTCCACGAAGAGGTGCCAGACGACCGGATTTTGCTGCCCGAGCGCTGAAAGATCGAAACGCTCGAGCTGCCCGAGCATTTGCAACACTGCCACACCGCCAGAGGTGGGCGGCCCCATGGTGCAGATGCGATATTTGCGATAGCTGCCGCATACGGCACTGCGCCACTTGGCTTCGTAGGAGGTGATATCCTCGTAGGTCATTGCAGCTTCGTGCGGCGTATCGGCAGCCACGATTTCAGAAATTTGGCGCGCGTTGTCGCCGGAATAGAAGGCCTCAGGGCCGCGGTTGGCGATGGCTTCCAGTGTCTTGGCAAGGCGCTCGTTTTTGACCAGCGTGCCTACAGGGAGAGGATTGCCCTCGCCATCGAAGAAAATCTCGCGCGCTTGTACGGAGTGTGCCGACCGATTTCGCGCTGTTTCCAGCATCCCGTTCAAGCGTGGATTCATTTCGAACCCCTCCCTAGCTAGCTTGATCGCAGGCTCAAACAGGGTGGCCCAAGGTAATTTCCCATGCGCGGCATGCGCCTTGGCAGCAAGTGCGATATTGCCCGGGACCCCTACAGACAAACCGCTGCGCACCGAATCCATGAATGAGGGAAGCTGGCCATTTTTGTCCAGGAACCACTCAGGCGTTGCATTTGCCGGTGCGGTTTCCCTGCCATCGAACGTGCCGATCGAGCCATCAGCGGTTCCGCGGACCATGAAGCCCCCTCCACCGATGCCAGAGCTCTGCGGTTCGACAACGCCAAGTGCCAGCATGACTGCGATGGCCGCATCTGTCGCACTACCTCCGCGGGCGAGCATGTCCTCGCCAGCGGCCTGCGCGCGGGGGTCTGCAGCAGTGACTGCCCCGACCGCCCGGATCGGCGATACCGGGGCAGCGGTAGACGAGAGGGGGGCGGTCGTTGTGCATGCGACGAGAGAAAGAGCCAGCAGCGAAGCGGAGAGTGTTCTGATCATGCAGCGACGCTATTCGCTTCCAACGGCTTCGGCAATCGAAGTGAAGCCATCGCGCTGCA
Organism: Pseudomonadota bacterium; assembly: GCA_023394965.1. Lineage (GTDB taxonomy): Bacteria > Pseudomonadota > Alphaproteobacteria > Sphingomonadales > Sphingomonadaceae > Qipengyuania. Next base: position 329,205 of record JAEWZX010000042.1, read on the forward strand.
TCAAGTGCTCGATGCCTTTCACGATCCGGCGTGGCAGACCGGGCCCTTCATAAACCATAGCGCTGTAAAGCTGAACAAGGCTGGCCCCGGCACGGATGCGTGCCCAGGCATCCTCTGCACTGGCGATGCCGCCCACGCCAATAAGCGGCACCGCACCTCCGGTGGCGTTCCGAAAATCGCGTAGACGTTCCAACGCGAGATTTCTCAGAGGGGCGCCGGAAAGGCCGCCGGGTTCTGCCGCTTCGCGAGACGCTAGCCTGGGGCGCGAAATGGTTGTATTAGAAACGATCAGCGCGCCAAGTTTCTTTTCTATCGCAAGGCGCGCGATTGCATCGATGTCGGATGGCTCCAGATCTGGTGCCACCTTCAGGAAAATGGGTGGTCCATGCTCTCCACCAGCGGTGATGACGGCGTCGAGCAGGCCGGACAAGGCACTTTCATCCTGCAATGCCCGTAGGCCCGGCGTATTCGGGCTAGAAATGTTGACCGCGAGATAGGATGCATAAGGAGTCATGGCCCGCGCCATGATTTCATAATCTGCAATACGGTCGTCGCTGTCCTTGTTCGCGCCGATATTGATGCCCACAATGCCGGGCCTCCCAGCCCGGCGAGCCAACCGTACCTTTGCCTTTTCCAGACCGCGATTGTTGAATCCCATCCGGTTTATAACGGCCTGGTCTTCGACAAGCCGGAAAAGGCGGGGTTTCGGATTGCCTTCCTGTGGGCGGGGGGTGATTGACCCGACTTCGGCGAATCCGAAGCCGAGACCAAGAAGTTGGTCGGGAACTTCGGCATCCTTGTCGAACCCGGCGGCCATACCGAGCGGGTTCGGAAATGGAAGGCCGGCCACTTCCACCGCCAACGGGCCTAAACCAGGCGGGCTGCGTTGCGTGGAAACGGCCAGCGCCCTAACGGTCAAACGGTGGGCAAGCTCGGGATCGAGCGCAAAGAGAAGTGGGCGTGCCAGATTAAAAAACATCGCCTCGGCAATGCCGCGCCATACGCTCGCTGTCGAGGCGCTTTTAATCCGCAGTCATTGCACAGCAAACAGGGTGAAAATACAAAAACCGCCGCAGATTCAGTCGACTGTCGCTTGCATACAATCAAAAAGAGAAAAGGCGGCTTACCACACACCTGCGACCCGAAGGGCTCGGAGCATTTTTGCAACGAGTTCTCTACTTAAATGGGGTAACCTTCTGAGGTTACCCCTTTTTTTGTCTATCGCTGACCGACGGACATAGTATTTACCCGTAAGCACATTGCGAATGCGGTATTTTTGGCGTATTTTTACAATTCCTTGGGGGGACAGCTAAAATGGGACGGGAGCTTGTCAGGATCGTCAAGTGACGGCATGTCACATTCATTCGAGTTTATCGCGGCGCCAGCGGATCTGGCGCCCTATCTGAATTCACTATACACTTGGCGTTTTCCGGACGCCCAGTTGAATGATGCCCTGCCAGCCTATTCTGGCCAGATGGTTGTCTTCGCTCAGGGCGTCGGTCGAATTCAACTCGATGCAGGCGCGATTGCCGAATCGAGCGATGCTTTTTTCCTCGCACCGTTGTGCCAAGCGCGAAACTTCAGCGTGAATGGCCCAGCTCTCGTTTTTGGGGTGTCGTTGAACTTCCGCGGTTGGGCGGCTCTGTCCGGTCTTTCCGTCCATGACTATCATGATCGTGTTCTTGAGTCTGGGACAGTGCTGGGTGACGATTTGGGCGAAGAATTTGCCGGGCTGGCAGGGCGGTTTCGCACAGGCGATTTAGATCAAAAGGCCTTGCTCCATGCGATGTGCGATATTGTCCGGCGTGGCCTGTCGGATTTGCCGGACCAGCACCTTACTGTCATCGACCGAACGCTTGAATGGCTTTCCAGTTCGTTCAAGCCGGACCTGGACGATCTTTACGAAAAACTGCCGTACTCGAAACGACAGTCGCAGCGACTGGTTGCCCAGTTCTTCGGCCAATCACCAGTGCGCCTTGTGCGCCGATATCGGGCGGTGCGCGCGGCAACGCTTTTGTCCCTGCCCAATCTTTCCGAGGATCTGGAAGCCGAAATCCGCGAGGCGTTTTACGACCAGGCGCACCTCATCAAAGAAATCCGATTTTTCACGGGTCGCACGCCCAAGCGGCTAGAGCCCGCTTCGGGGTCTCCGATCAAGGATATGCTTGGACCGGAGGGGTATGGTTCAGTGGATCTGTTCGGGTCGGGCGAGTCAGAGCAACTAAGTCGCGGTCAATCGACAGCGACTGATTGCTAACGACTCGCAACAAACGGAAATCCGTTGAAAATGGCGCTTTCGAAGCCTAGCTGACCAATTCAGAGCGATTTGGTCCGATTTGATATGCGCCTTTCCAACCTAGCCGATTATGCAGTGGTAACGATGAGTGCCGCTTCCCGCCATTGCGGCGGCGCGCGTACCAGCGCTTCTGAACTGGCCGCTGAGACCGGCCTGCCGGTTCCCACGGTGCAGAAGCTGGTCAGCAAGCTGTCTGCTGCGGGATTGTTGCGGTCCACACGCGGCGCGGGCGGCGGGCTGCAACTGGCTCGGCCAGCCGCGGCAATCACGGTCGCTGATATCGTCGAGGCTGTGGAGGGGCCGATCGCGCTGACGGCTTGTGTCGAAGGGGTGGACTGTTCGGTCGAGCATGATTGCACCGTAAAGCCGCACTGGCCGGTTGTGAATGAAGCGTTGCGAAGCGCGCTGGCAGCGATTCCGCTGACTCAGCTGGCACGCACAAGAGAGATTGCATGAGCGAGAATATCGATATCCAGGACCGCGAAGCGAAGGAGGCTGCCGAAAAGGCTGCTGAATACGAACACGGCTGGTCGGCTGAAATCGACACCGAATTTGCCGAGAAGGGGCTGAGCGAGGACACCGTCCGCTTCATCAGCGCCAAGAAAGGCGAACCACAATGGATGCTCGACTGGCGGTTGAAGGCGTTCCGCTTGTGGCAGGATATGGAAGAGCCCGACTGGGCCAAGCTCGGGTATCCGGCGATCGATTACCAAGATGCCTATTATTACGCCGCGCCGAAGAAGAAGGAAACGCTCGCCTCGCTCGACGAGCTGGATCCAGACATCAAGGCGGTTTACGACAAGCTCGGTATTCCCGTGGCGGAACAGGAAGTGCTCGCCGGGGTCGAGGGCGCGCGCAAGGTCGCGGTTGATGCGGTCTTCGATTCGGTCAGTGTTGCCACTACCTTCCGGGAAGAGCTGAAGAAGGCTGGCGTCATCTTCCTGTCGATTAGCGAGGCCATCAAGGAATATCCCGACCTGGTGAAAAAGTGGCTCGGCAAGGTCGTACCGCAACATGACAACTTCTTCGCGACGCTCAATAGCGCAGTCTTTTCCGATGGCACCTTCGTCTATGTTCCTGAAGGAGTGCGCTGCCCGATGGAACTCAGCACCTATTTCCGTATCAATGCCGAAAATACGGGCCAGTTCGAACGCACGCTGATCGTTGCCGAAAAGGGCAGCTATGTCAGCTATCTTGAAGGCTGCACCGCGCCGATGCGCGACGAGAACCAGCTCCACGCCGCTGTAGTTGAGCTAGTCGCACTGGAAGATGCCGAAATCAAATATTCGACCGTGCAGAACTGGTATCCCGGCAATGCCGAAGGCATGGGCGGGATCTACAATTTCGTCACCAAGCGTGGGCTTTGCCAAGGTGCGCGGTCCAAGATCAGCTGGACGCAGGTCGAAACCGGAAGCGCGGTGACGTGGAAGTATCCTTCCTGCGTGCTCAATGGCGAAGACAGCGTGGGCGAATTCTACTCTGTCGCGGTGACCAATAACTACCAGCAGGCCGATACTGGCACCAAGATGATCCACAATGGCCGCGGCAGCCGCTCGACGATTATCTCCAAGGGCATTTCGGCCGGCAAGTCGAACAACACCTATCGCGGGCTGGTGCGCGTTGCGGCTAATGCCGACGGCGTGCGCAATCGCACCGAATGCGACAGCCTGCTGATTGGCGACCAGTGCGGCGCGCATACCGTACCTTATATCGAAGTTAAGAATCCTTCTGCCCAGATCGAGCACGAGGCGACCACCAGCAAGATCAGCGACGATCAGCTGTTCTACGCCATGCAGCGTGGGCTCGATGACGAAGAAGCGATGGCGCTGATCGTTAACGGATTTGCGAAAGATGTGTTAAAAGAGTTGCCGATGGAGTTTGCGGTGGAAGCCCAAAAACTTCTGTCTATCTCACTTGAAGGGAGTATTGGATGATGAATCTTACTAAATTCAAAAAGACGGCAACTTTGGCAGTGGCGGCGCTTGGTGCTGCATCAGGGGGCGCTACTGCGGCTTCCGCATCTACTTCTAGCATCAAGGCTGCAAGTATACCATTTGCGCTTGCTTATGGCGTGTGCGTCTACTCTGACGCGAACGAGAAACCGGAGGCGAATTGCCAGTCCGTGCGAGAGGCCATGCTGGTGGAGGCGGATACCGTCCTTTCTCGTTTCTATCCCGGTGAGAAGGTTTTCGCTCACCGTAGCCTGCGAGTTCTCTTTGATGACATGGACAAGCAGGCTTTGAAGCTGCGGCGTGAAGATAAGGCCGTTGGTCCTGCAGTTCTTGCTTTCATGAAGTGCACATCGGAAGCCATGCGCGACAGCGCCGACTTTCAGCGTGGTGTCGCCGTTGATGGGATTGGTGCGTTTCGGCAATGCCGTGATATATATGACAGCTATCTCGCTCATGATCGGGCGACCAATGCTGTACAGCGCAATGTTAATTACATGCGTTTTGTGAAGTCCATCTTACCCTCGGGCCACTCTGGATTTTATTCCGGGCAGCATATTAATCGCGATGGCCTGCTGACTGAACGCGGCCCCAGCGACTAAAACATGGACGTAATAGCGTTTCACTTTCGTTCTGGCGAAGCCGTGAGGCCGTCCCTCAATGGCTTCGCCAAGGACGTTCTGAGAGTACTACCGATGGAGTTCGGGGTGAAGCTCAGAAGCTGTTGGCGATTTCGCTTGAAGGAAGTGTGAGATGACCGAACGCAAGACCCTTCAACTGCGCGCTGCTTCTGAAGTTGGCGCAGAATCTCCAGCTATTAAGAAGAAGGGCCGGGGTTGGGAGATTTCCGAGAAGCGGCTTGATGCGTTGCATGACCGCGCGCGCGAGATGCGGCGGCATTCCTCTCCAGCCCACAGGGAGCTAGCGGCGCGTTTCGCCAAGGAAGATTTTGGCAAATACAAGTTTACCCGCCATACCGTGGTCGGCTCGGCAATTCTAGATTTCGTCTCGCATCCGCTCGGCCTAGCTATCGCGCTCGATGAAGAGGATCAGAACGACACGCTGGCCAAACGCCGCGACAAGAGCCTTTCCAGCGTGGGCATCGAAGTGCTGCGGATTCCCGCTGCCACCATTCTCGAAGATGTCGAGGCAGCAATGCAGCCGATCTTCGCAGCCATGAACGCGCGCTACCGCGACAAGGAAACTGCGCGTCGCGCCCATCAATCGAAATACGGACCGACGCCTAGGCGCCCTCGTGCGCCCCGTCGCGACGACAGGAAATAGCATGCTGAAAATCGACAATCTTCACGCCGAAATCGACGGCAAGACCATTCTCAACGGCCTTTCGCTGGAAGTGCCTGCTGGCGAAGTTCATGCGATCATGGGCCCAAATGGCGCAGGGAAATCGACGCTCTCCTATGTTCTGGGAGGTCGTCCCGGGTACGAGGTCGCGCAAGGCTCTGTCGAATTCAACGGCGTGAGCTTGCTTGATCTTGAGCCGCATGAACGCGCGGCCGCAGGCTTGTTTCTGGGCTTCCAGTATCCGGTCGAAATTCCCGGCGTGTCGAACCTCCAGTTTCTGCGCGAAGCGCTCAATGCGCAGCGAAAAGCGCGCGGCGAAGAACCGCTCACCGGCGGTGAATTTCTTAAGCTGGCCAAAGACAAGGCCGGCCTGCTCAAGCTCGATCCAGAAATGCTCAAGCGTCACGTCAATGTCGGCTTTTCCGGCGGTGAGAAGAAGCGCGCGGAAATGGTCCAGATGGGCATTCTCGATCCGAAATTCGCGGTGCTGGACGAAACCGACAGCGGTCTCGATATCGATGCGCTGCGCGTTGTCGGGGACGGTATCAATGCGATCATGCGCGCGCCCGACAAGGCCGTGTTGCTCATCACCCACTATCAGCGCCTGCTCGATGTGGTGAAGCCCGATAAGGTTTCGATCCTGTCCGCTGGGCGCATCGTCCGGACCGATGGTCCGGACCTCGCCCTGCGGCTTGAGAACGAAGGCTATGACGCGGTGATGGCCGATGCCTGAAGCGACGGAACTGCCCACCCGGCGCGAGGAAGCTTGGCGCTATTCTGCGGTCGACCGGCTACAAGGCGAGGTGCTTGATGACTGGCGCATGATCGATATTGCCGCGGGCGAACGCTTTCGCGACACGCTTGTGATTGCCGACGGCGACAGCAAGCCGACCGAACTGCATCGCTGGCGCGTGATCGTGGACGAGGGCGCGACATGCGAACTTTTTGCCGTGGTGGCCTCTGCTGAATATGCACGATTTGAAGTGGAAGTTACGCTGCACAAGGGCGCGCATTTCGAGCTCGGAGGGATTACCGTGGGCGGTCGCGATACAGTCCGTGAGTTCGTTACCCGCGTGGTCCATTCCGAACCAGAAGCGACAAGCAACCAAACAGTCCGCAGCGTCCACTGGGGACATGGAACGGGCAATTTCCTCGGCAATATCGATGTTGTCCGCGATGCGCAGAAGACAGATGCGGCCCAGGACTTCAAAGGGTTACTGCTCGAAAAAGGCGCAAGCGTCAATGCCGTGCCGCAACTGGAAATTTTCGCCGACGATGTGAAGTGTGCCCATGGTGCCAGTGTCGGACAATTGGATGAAACCGCCCGCTTCTACATGGCGGCGCGTGGGCTCTCTCCCGATCTTGCCCGCCGCTTGCTGGTGCAGGCCTTTCTCGGGGATGCGTTAGTGGCACTGGACGACGAAATAAGGCGCGAAGAATTGATGAAAACCGCGCTCGACAAGGTGGACAGGTACCTGTGAGCGGCACGGCCATACTTTCGCGAAAAACGGACTTCCCCGGCCTTGTCAGCGCCGATGGCAAGCCATGGCACTATCTCGATACTGCGGCCTCGGCCCAGAAGCCGCAGGTGGTTGTCGATGCGATGACCCGTGCGCTGGGCAAGGATTACGCCACTGTCCATCGCGGCGTGTATTCCCGCAGTGCGCAGATGACGCTCGGCTATGAATCTGCCCGCCGACGGGTGGGCGAGTTTATCGGTGCCAAGACCGAGAACGAGGTGGTTTTCGTGCGCGGTGCGACTGAGGCGATCAATCTCGTCGCCGCGAGCTGGGGTATAGCGAATATCGGCGAGGGTGACCGGATTGTCTTGTCCATGCTCGAGCATCACTCCAACATCGTGCCCTGGCAAATGGTGGCGGAGCGCACGGGGGCGCAGATCGATGTCTGTCCGCTGACCGAACACGGGCAGATCGACCTCGGCGCGCTGGAGGCTTTGCTGACTCCCCGTACGAAGCTGGTCGCACTGGCGCATGTTTCCAACGTGCTGGGCAGTGTGCTCGATGCGCGCGCGGCGGCGGATCTGGCGCATTCGGTTGGCGCGAAACTGCTGCTCGACGGGTGCCAAGCGGCACCCCGCCTCGCGCTCGATATGGCGGCAATAGACTGTGATTTCTACACTTTTTCAGGTCACAAGATTTACGGCCCCACCGGCATCGGCATTCTGTGGGCACGGGAAGAGATCCTCGATTCCATGCCGCCGTGGCAGGGTGGGGGCGCGATGATCGACCGGGTGACCTTCGAGAAGACCACCTATGCCCCACCGCCACAGCGGTTCGAGGCAGGCACACCGATGATCACAGAGGCGATCGCGCTGCATGCGGCACTCGATTACATCGGTGATATTGGTGTCAATCAAGCGTATGATCACGAGCGTTCACTCGTCCGAACCCTGCGCGATGCTCTGTCCGGACACAATTCCATCCGCCTGTTCGGGCCTGAAGAGAGCCCGGGCATCGTCAGTTTTGCGATGGAGGGGGTTCATCCGCACGATCTCGGCACCATATTGGACGAAGAGAATGTCGCGATCCGGGCCGGGCACCATTGTGCGCAACCGCTGATGGACCATCTCGGTGTCCCCGCCACGGCCCGGGCCAGTTTCGGGCTGTATTCCGATGAAAGCGATATTGCCGCCCTGCTGCGCGGCATCGAGCGTACCCAGAGGATCTTCGGATGAGCGAAGAAGCAAACAAAGACTCCGATTTCATCGCGGCCCCTTCTCCGGCCGACGTGGTGGCCGCAAAGCCCCCGCGGGCGCGCGTGCAAGATGCCGTCGACGTCGAGGAGAGCCCGCGCGAAACGATGGAGCGCAAGCGCGACTATCTCGAAGGGTTTCTGCAGAAAAAGCCTGAAAACGTGCCCGCCGGTGCGCCCGGGGGCGATCTGTACGAAGGCGTAATCGCTGCACTCAAGGAAATCTACGATCCGGAAATCCCGGTGAACATTTACGACCTGGGCCTGATCTACGGCGTCGAGGTCGATGACGAGAGTGACGTGACAGTCACCATGACACTGACGACACCGCACTGTCCGGTTGCCGAAACCATGCCGGGCGAAGTCGAATTGCGCGCAGCCAGCGTGCCGGGCGTCCGCGATGCGGAGGTTAATCTGGTCTGGGATCCGCCCTGGGGCCCCGACAAGATGACCGACGAGGCGCGGCTGGAATTGGGAATGCTATGAGCGATACCGCAACGAAAACCCGGCCCACGCCCAAGGCAGCCGTGATCCTGACCGCCGCCGCCGAGCAGCGCGTTGCCGATCTGATGGCCAAGGCACCCGAGGATGCGATCGGCGTCAAGCTGTCCACCCCGCGCCGCGGCTGTTCGGGTCTCGCCTATTCGGTCGACTATGTCAGCGAGGAAACCAAATTCGACGAGAAGATCGAAACCCCGGGCGGTGTGTTCTACATCGACGGCGCCAGCGTCCTCTATCTGATCGGGAGCACGATGGACTGGGTGGAAGACGATTTCACCGCCGGCTTCGTGTTCGAAAATCCCAATGCCAAGGGCGCTTGCGGCTGCGGCGAGAGCTTTATGGTCTGATGACCGGGTAAATCGCTACCGGCGTCAGCCGCTGGAGCGGTCTCCAGCCTTACGCAATTCGGTCCCTACCGCATGAGCGCCCGCACACAGGCGGCGCGGTCCACATCGATGCCGTCGCTTGCCCGCCGGGCATCGACATAGGTGGCGCTGGGTTCTCCGCGCAGTTGAAGCGGGTAGAGATAGATGTCGAGCACGCAGGCATCGCCAGCGAACTGCAGTTTCCTCGCGTCGCCTTCCTTCACATTAAGCCGCGGTGCGCCGAACAGATTGGCGAGCGCGGTTTCATTTTTCCCGATGACATTTTCCAGCCCTGGCATGTTCATGATGCGCGGGGCGCGGAAGGCCTGCGTCGTCGGCGCGGGGCGCACCTGCTGCGGCGGCGTGCCGGCGGATGGGCGCGACGGGCCGGGGCCAGAGGGTGCGGGCGTGCTGACGCAGGCACCGAGAAGGGGGAGCAGGAGGAGGGCAGATTTACGCATTCGGAACTCTCTGTCGGGCGCGGTGGACCATGTGGGTCGCGGCGGCAGCGCCTATTATCGGGGCGAGCAGGTTGATGAAAGGGACAGCGAGGAGCGCGACCACGACACCGCCGAGCAGGAAGCGGTTCACGCCGCCCATGGGGGCGCTTTCGGCTGGATCGCTGCGATGCCTGATCCATACCATATCGCGCAATTCGCGCCCGATCAGGAAGGCGTTCACCGCCAAGAACACGGCGGCGGCGCCGATCCCGGTGAAAAGCAGTAGGGCGGCAACCGGCAAAGCCGCGGCATTGGCCAGCACGGTGCGCACCAGCGAGCGCAGCGCATTGCCGACGTCTTCGGTGAAAGGGATGTCGCGTACGCCATGCGCGGCGTGCGGATAGTGTTTCGCCTCTACCGCGCGCACGACGTCTTCGGCGAAAAACTGCAGTACGAACAGTGCGACCATGCGAAACAGAAACCAGCCCGCCAGGATCATGCCTGTTGCGGCGACCAGCGCGCCTAGTCCCGATGTATCGGCCTGGGTGAAGCTGTCGATTGCGCTCTCTGCCGCGACATATAGCCCCGCCCCCCCGGCAAGAAAAATTCCCAGCGTGATCAGCGCCGTTTTGATCAGGACGCCAAGGATCGCCCGGTCGCCGAGCTGGCGGAGCGACAGAGCAAGGGCGGAGGGCAGCGAATTCATGCAGGCGGGGGATGCGCGTGCCCTGCACGCAAGTCAACGCCGCCCTTGGCCTGCGGGCGACGAACCGCTAACGGCGCCCGACATATTGAAATCCCTACCGGAGTCTCCATGACCGAACCCCGCTACGACGTGATTGCTATCGGCAATGCCATCGTCGACGTAATGTCCGCCTGCAGCGAAGAGCTGATCGACGAGCTTTCACTCAACAAGGGTGGCATGACCCTGGTCGATGAGGAAGGCGCACAGCGGCTTTACGAGGCCATGGGTCCTGCGCGCGAGATTTCGGGCGGCTCGGCTGCCAATACGTTGGCAGGGATGAGCGCGCTGGGCGCGCAGTGTGCATTTGTTGGCCAGGTGGCGCAGGATCAGCTGGGCGATGTGTTCACCCATGACATCCGCGCCGTGGGCATCGATTTCGATACACCATCGCGCGAAGGTCAGCCGTCTACCGCCCGTTGTCTGATCTTCGTGACGCCCGATGGCGAGCGCACGATGAACACTTTCCTCGGTGCCAGTCAGTTCCTGCCACCCGCCGCGCTCGACGACGAACTGATCGCCAGTGCGAGCATTCTCTATCTCGAAGGTTATCTGTGGGACCCGGAAGAGCCGCGCAGCGCGATGCGCCGCGCCATCGAGGTTGCGCGAAAGGCTGGCCGCAAGGTCGCCTTCACTGCGTCGGAAAGCTTCGTGATCGACCGTCACGGCGACGATTTCCGCCAGATGATCGAGGAAGGGTTGATCGACATCCTGTTCGTCAACGAAACCGAACTGGCGACGCTGACGGGCGAAAGCGATTTCGAAGCAGGCCTCGCCGCGCTCGACGGCAAGATCCCGGTGCTGGTCGCGACCCGCAGCGCCAAGGGCGCCGTCGGTATCGCCAATGGCCAGCGCGCTGAAGTGAACGCCGAGCCGGTCGAGAAAGTGATCGACACGACCGGTGCAGGCGACCTTTTCGCCGCCGGCTTCCTGGCCGGCCATGCCCGCGGCGAAAGCCTCGAGACCTGCCTGCGCATGGGCTCGATCTGCGCTGCGGAGATTATCTCCCACTACGGCGCACGGAGCGAGGCGGATCTGAAAGCGCTGGTGGCGGAGAAGTTGGGCTGAACGTCCGCCCTATTGTCACGTTACCGCGGCCTCGAGCAAGTGGTGCGGCTATTGCTCATGAAGCCGTGCTAGAGCTCGATTGGGATGCCACCTCAATGAACGTCCGTGATTTGCAGTGTGGCATTAAAAAATGTCTGCTATTCCCTTGGTGATGCTCTTTACCGCCCAAATTGACCATCTTGAGCGCATCTTCCTCCAGCAATTTGAAGAAGATGGAGAACGTCTCCTTTATCGAAAGCATGGGCGGGGTGCTCCGATACCGGTCACGCCCCAAGAAAAGGAAGAATTTCGACTTCAATATCGCCGTGCGACGAAAGCGATGTTCTGGCTCACCATTACGCTGACTATTGCCGTTATCTCTCTGGCATTTTGGATCTCGCCTGATTTTCTGGACGATGGATCGGGGATAGTCTTTATCTCAGTGGCAACAATCTTCACAATCGCTCTGCTCAGCATTCGCAACACCACCGCCCCTGCTAGAATTCTCGGGACGCGGATTTCGGTGGGTTCGCCACGAACCAAACAAGAAATTAATTCTAAGCATTTTGCTGACACAAGCTGGCTGCTGCTTGGATCAGTATTCTTGATTTCAAATATTGTTTGCGGTTACTTTCTCTGGAACTCGCAGTTCACAGCCATAGAAGATTACTTCTGGACAGCTGGCAGTGGCATGATTTCGGTGCTCTATGCACGAGGTTTGTGGCTAAAGTATTCACTCGGGGTGTAGCGTTACCCGAACATTCTATGCCGAGATCACCCCTTTTACCGTAACCGTGGGCGGAACTGAAGGTGATTGGCCGAGGGAATGGGCTAACTTATCATCATTGCTACCGCTAAAGGTTGCCGGTTCAGTCGCCGATCCTCCGCTCAGCCTGAGCTTGTCGAAGGCCACGCACCACCGCCGCTCCTGGCACCATCAGCACTGCCGGTTACGCGAGAGTGCCGAGATTCTCTGCCAATCTCCGGCGATGAGCGCCTCTTTCTTCGCTCGGCTCCACCCCTTTATCTGTCGCTCGGCATCGAAAGCCTCGTCGCGAGTGGGGAAGTCCTGAGACCATTCGAGCGATACGGGGCGTCGTTTTGCCGTGTAACCGCCCAGCGCGCCGGAGTGATGCTGCGCCATCCGGACTTCAAGGTCTTCGGTGTGCCCCGCGTAATAGCTGCCGTCATTGCAGCGCAGGAGATAGGTGAAGAAGGCCATCCTGTCGCTAACCTCGGTGTATGGCCTTCGACAAGCTCAGGCTGAGCGAAGTTTGGTGCGGGCGGTAAACTGGAAGCGATCTCCACAAACCCGGCCCGTCGGCGATAATCACCCCTGCTCCCGCCGCACCTCGCGCTGGCCGATGTCGCGGCGGCAGAAGCCGTCGGGAAAGTCAATCGCATCCACGGCGGCGTATGCATTGGCCTGCGCCTCGGTCGCGCTGGTGCCGCGGGCTGTCACGTTCAGCACACGGCCGCCGCTGCTGGTTAGCGTTTCGCCTTCCAGCTTTGTGCCCGCGTGGAAGACTTTGGCGCCGTTTGCTTCGGCTTCGCCGAGATCGATTGTGCCGCCTTTCTTCGGTGTGCCGGGATAACCTTCTGCGGCCATCACCACGGTCAGCGCGAAATCGTCCGACAGTTTGGGGACGGCGATTTCGCCCAGCCGCCCTTGCGCGCAGGCCAGCATCAGTTCGACCAGATCGCTTTCCAGCCGCATCATCAGCACCTGGCATTCCGGATCGCCGAAGCGCGCATTGTATTCGATCAACTGCGGGCCGTCCTTGGTCAGCATCAGCCCGGCATAGAGCACGCCGGAATAAGGCGTGCCTTCGGTTGCCATGGTGCGCACGGTCGGCTCCACGATTTCGCGCATGACCTGCGCCTGCAGGGCATCGGTCAGAACGGGGGCGGGGGAATAGGCGCCCATGCCGCCGGTATTGGGGCCGGTGTCGCCTTCGCCCACGCGCTTGTGATCCTGCGCGGTGCCGATGGGGACGATGGCCGTGCCGTCGGTCAGCGCGAAGAAGCTGGCTTCCTCGCCGGTAAGAAACTGTTCGATCACGACTTCGCTGCCGGCGCTGCCGAACCTGCCATCGAACATTTCGCCCAGCGCTTCCTGCGCCTGTTCGTATGTTTCGGCGATGACCACGCCCTTGCCTGCGGCGAGACCGTCGGCCTTGAGCACGAAGGGCGGCTTGAACCGCTTGAGCGCGCCCCACGCAGCCTCCAGCGAGGTGCAGCGTTCATACCGCGCGGTGGGGATGCCGGCGCGCTGGCACAATTCCTTGGTGAAGCCCTTGCTCCCTTCGAGCTGGGCGGCCTGTTTCGAGGGGCCGAAGGTATCGATCCCGGCTGCACGCAGCGAATCGGCCAGCCCGTCGACCAGTGGCGCTTCGGGGCCGATCACGACGAGGCCGATGGCATTGTCCTTCGCGAAGGCGATGACGGCATTGTGATCGGTCGCATCGAGGGATGTGCATTCGGCAAGCTGTGCTATGCCCGGGTTGCCGGGCGCCGCCCACAACTTGTCGCACAGCGGCGATTGCGCCAGTTTCCAGCCAAGAGCATGTTCGCGCCCGCCGCTGCCGAGCAAAAGGATATTCATGACCGCCGATTTCCCGTCAGATTCAGATGATGCGAGCTTGGTAGCGAAGCCCTACGCAGGCGACAACGCCGAGCCGCTGACGGTGAGCGAAATATCGCAGGCGCTCAAGCGAACGGTGGAAGACCGGTTCGGCTTCGTGCGGCTGCGCGGCGAATTGTCGGGCGTGAAGCGGGCTGCGAGCGGGCATATGTACTGCGCGCTCAAGGACGAGAACGCCGTGCTCGACGGGGTGATGTGGCGCGGCAATGCGGGGCGCCTGCCGTTCCGCCCGGAAGACGGGCTGGAAGTCGTGGCGACGGGCAAGATCACCACCTACCCGGGGCGCTCGAAATACCAGATCGTTATCGAACGGATGGAGCTGGCTGGCGAAGGGGCGCTGCTGGCGCTGCTGGAAAAGACCAAGGCAAGGCTCGAGGCGGAAGGGCTGTTCGATCCCGCGCGCAAACGGCCGCTGCCCTATCTGCCGCGAACCATCGGGGTGGTTACATCGCCCACGGGGGCGGTGATCCGCGATATCCTCCACCGGCTGGCGGACCGTTTCCCGAGCCGCGTGATCGTGTGGCCGGTGCTCGTGCAGGGCCAGGGCGCGGCAGAGCAGGTGGCAGGCGCGGTGCGCGGGTTTTCCGCCCTGCCCCAGGGTCATGCCGATCGGCCCGACCTCGTCATCGTGGCGCGCGGAGGCGGTTCGATCGAGGATCTGTGGAGCTTCAACGAGGAAGTGGTTGTGCGCGCCATCGCCGATTGTCCGATCCCCACGATCAGCGCGGTTGGGCATGAGACCGACACCACTCTGGCAGACTATGCGGCGGACCGCCGCGCGCCGACGCCCACAGCGGCAGCCGAAATGGCAGTGCCGGTGCGCGCGGAACTGGCTGCGGCGCTGGCGGATTTCGAGGCGCGCAAGAAGCGGGCGATCCTGCGCCCGGTGCAGCTAGGCCGGGAACGGCTGCAGGTGCGGGCCGACCGTCTGCCGAAGCGGGAGGCGCTGTTAGAGCCGCATGCGCAAAGGCTCGACGATCTGGCCGAGAGGCTGAGGCGGGGCCTGCGCGACCGTGCGGCCCAGGGGCGGGAGAGGCTGTCCAACCTTCGCCTTGCGCCTGCGGTGCTGGACCGGAACCTACGCGAGGCGCAGCGTGCGCTGGCGGGACAGAAGCTGGCGCCTGCGCTGGTCGAACGTCCGCTGGCCGAACGGCGCGAGCGGCTGGCGGCGCTGGGGCGGCTGGCCGAGCAACTGCATCCCGACCGGCCATTGGCGCGTGGCTATGTCCGGGTGACCGATGCGGAGGGCCGGACCATCACCGACAGGGCGGGCGCGGCAAGGGAAGCGGCGCTGACGCTGAAGTTCCGCGATGGCGATCTCGACGTATCGACCGGTGGAGCGGCAGCGCCTTCAACGCCGCGTCGCAAGCTGACGAGGTCCGGAACTGCCCCCAAGCAGGAAGATTTGTTCGGTTAAGGTGGACCTGCTAGGATTGGCGCCATGTTGATGAACAAGAATTCTTCGCCATCGAATGGCGAGGCCAAGCTGCAGTACGGACCTTCGGGCTTTCGGGTTCTGCGCCCGGGAAGCCACGTAATCTGCGCGATGAGCGGGGTGCCTATCGCGCTCGATGAATTGCGCTACTGGTCGGTGGAGTATCAGGAGCCCTATGCCAGCGCCCAGCTCGCCACGGAGCGGCTGGCGCCGTGAGTTACACGAGGGTCGCGCCGCTTTTTCTGCTTGCGACCGCCTGTGTGCCATCGGCAGGGCCGGAGCGGGCGGCATCGCCCGAAGTGGTGCAGCCGGTGCGCGCCGCGCCCGTGCCTGCGCCGTCCCCGACGCCCACGCCCTCGCGGCCCGCGGTGTTCACCTTCGATGGCGAACTGGAACAGGGCGGCTGGATGCGCGGGACCGTGCCCGGTGGAACCAGGGAAGCCACGCTGGGCGAGGAAAAGCTGACCTTCGACGACGAGGGGCGGTTCTTCGCCGCATTCGATCGCGATGCGCCGACAACGATGACACTGACGGCGCGGCTGGCCGATGGGCGCATGATCGAAAGCCCCCTTACGATTGCGCCGCGGGCATGGAATATCGAGCATATAAATGCAGCGCGCACACCCGGCGGCGCGTCGGCCGCTTTCATGAAGATCCGCCAGCCTGAACTGGACGCCATCTGGGATGCGCGGTTGAAGGACACCGGCAGCACCGGCTGGACGCAGGATTTCATCTGGCCGGTGACGGGGCGTATTTCGGGCCGGTTCGGCTCGCAGCGGGTGTATCGCGGCGAACCGGGCAGCTATCATTTCGGGATCGATATCGCGCCAGGCAATGGCGTACCTTACGTGGCCCCGGCAGACGGTGTCGTGGTGCTGGCGGTCGAAGGGTACAGCCTGGAAGGCAATCTGCTGATTATCGATCACGGACAGGGGCTCAACAGCGCGTTCCTGCACTCCTCGCACCTCTATGTGAAGGAAGGCGATCGCGTCAGGCAGGGCCAGCATATCGGCGATGTCGGGTCGTCAGGCCGCGCCACCGGGCCGCATCTCCACTGGAGCCTCAAATGGCGCAATTCACGGCTGGATCCGTTACTGTTCACGGGGCCGATGCGCTGAGCGCTTGACGCCACAGTCAGGAGAGCACGCTTCCCATGCGCCCGATGCGTCTTTTACTGGCCGGCATGCTGGCCATTGCCGTCGTGCCGGGTAATTGGTTGCGTACGACCGAGCCAAAGCGCGAATTCCAGCCCCTCGCCGTAATCACGCCGATCAAGGTGCGGAATGTGCATTCCGGCCCCTTCCGACTGGTGGCGGGATGGGAAATGACTGGCGACAAGGCTGAGTTTGGCGGGTTTTCGGCACTGGTGGTTCTGGATGAGGACCGTTTTCTTGCGGGCAGCGACGTCGGCGGCAAGCTGGTGTTTGGCCGTCCCGACCGCAATAACGGGCCCGGGATCCTCAGTCGCTTCGACGATGCTGACGATGGCCCCAAGGCGAGTCGCGATCTAGAGTCGCTGACTATAGATCCGGCCACCGGCAGGTTGTGGGCCGGATATGAATTTCGCGAAGCGATTGTGCGCTTCGATCCTGATCACCGCCGCGATGCGGAGGTGCGCCCACCGGAGATGAGCCATTGGGACAGTAATGGCGGTGCAGAATCGCTCGCCAGGATGACCGACGGCCGTTTCCTGGTGATTCAGGAAAACGCCAGGCGCTGGCTGGGTCGGCATCACGAAGCGCTCATCTTCGCGACTGACCCGATAGAGGATGACGAGCCGGAAAGCGTGCTGGTGGAAGTGCCGCGAGGGTATCTTCCGGTCGACGCGACACCGATTGCCGGGGGGCGAGCGCTTGTCCTGCTACGCCGTCTCGTGTGGTCGATTCCTCCAGCGTTCGACACGGCGATAGCGGAAATCGATATCGACCGGCGCAATCAGGAAGGGAGTATTCCCGCGCGACTGCTTACCGAATTCGGTCGCGACATTCCGCGAGATAATTACGAAGGTATCGCGATCACCGGAGATGAGGACGGCCAATTCGTCTGGCTGATTTCGGATGATAATTTCATGTCGTTCCAGCGGACGCTGCTGCTCAAGCTGCGCTGGGAAAGACGCGAAAAAGCGCGCGAGTAACCCCGCGCGCTCTTCGTTTCTTCAAGCTGCTGCGCCGGAGCGCGGCACCGGGCCTTACGAGGCGGCGGCGGCCTTCTTCAGCTCGCGCTTCACCTTGAGCGCGTTGGCCGACAGCTTGTCGTCATTGGTTTTGAGCAGCCAGTTGTCGAGACCGCCATTGTGTTCGACAGAGCGAAGGCCTTGGGTCGAAACGCGGAACTTGAAGCTGCGATCGAGCTTCTCGCTCATCAGCGTGACGTTCTGCAGGTTCGGCAGGAAGACCCGCTTGGTCTTGTTGTTGGCGTGGCTCACATTGTGCCCGACCTGGCGGCCCTTGCCGGTGAGTTCGCAAATGCGCGACATGATACGTCTCTTCGTTCGAATGGGCGGGCGAGTTCCCTTGGCCGCTAATTGCAGCCCAGGGGCTCATAAATCCCGGAAAGCGGCGCGCATAGCGGCGAGGGTGCGAATCGTCAAGCACGTTGCGCCCCCGCAACCTGCGAGCTAGCGAAGCCGCGATATGGCTTTCTGGACGCTTCCGCAACCCATGCAGCGCGCACTGGCGCTGGCCGAAGAGGCCGCCGTTGCGGGGGAAGTGCCGGTCGGGGCGGTGATAGTGCGCCGCGGTGAAGTGATAGCAGAAGCGCACAATGCTCCCCGTGAACAGCACGATCCCACCGCTCACGCGGAGATTGTCGCGATTCGCCGCGCAGCTGCGGCTTTGGGCGATGAACGTCTCGCCGATTGCGAGCTGTGGGTCACGCTGGAGCCTTGCGCCATGTGCGCAGGCGCGATCGTTCACGCCCGTATCGCCAAACTCTATTACGCCGCGAGCGATCCCAAGGGGGGCGCAGTCGAACATGGCGCGCGCGTGTTCGACCAGCCCCAATGCCTGCACCGGCCCGAAGTCTACGCAGGCTTGGGCGAGGCGCGGGCGGCCGAAATGCTGCGAGAGTTTTTCAGGGAGCGGCGCTAATCAGCAGACCACAGGTGAATTGCTTGCCCATTCGCTGTCAGCCGAAACAAGCCTGACAGGTTCGGGAAACGCAGAATTCTCAGGACATCGGCATGTCTGGTTTTCTGGCATGCCATCCGCGGATCATGAAGGCCTGAAAGAAGTCGACCGGCCGTGTGAAGCCAGCGTCCTGCCACAAGGCTTTGGTATGGGCAGGCGATACGACACCCAGAATACTGCGCAGGGTATCGGGTAGCGAGGCCAGGGAGGCGGGCGTGGCCCCCATCAATGTCTGCACCTGTTCCCAGTTCTGGAGCATGGCTGGAAATTCGGGTGCGTCCAGCTCGCAGCTTATTTCCGCGCTGAGGAAATGTCCGCCAGCCTGCAAGCGCTCGTAAATGGCGTCATAATAGGCTGGGCGGTCTGCAAGTTTGATAAAATGGGCCACCAATAACGCAACGGCTCCATCGAAAGCCTGCTCGGCAACGTCGTCGATATAGCCGCGGATCAGGTGGCAGCGATCCAGCACCCCCGCTTCCTTGAGACGCTGGCGCCCGACTTCGAGCATTTCTTCCGAAGGATCGACGCCCACAAACGTCCAGCCGGGCTTGTGATGGGCAAGCGACAGTATTTCCGCCCCGGTCCCTACACCGATGCAAAGCAGTCGAGCATCATCCGGCAGATCATCCAGCGCCAGTCGCATCAGGAAATGCAGACAGTCCGAGATTGGTTTCAGGCCACTGTTCCGGCGGTCATAGGCTGTCGCCATATCCTGATCGAAAAAGCTGGCCGGGTCGGGAGAATTGGTAGATTGCCTCATTGATACAGTATATCATTCATCTATCGGTTTGTGGAGCTCAATCTGTGCTTTTACCTTGGGTTTGCCTCATAAGCCTCGCCAGATCTTCGCCGGGCTTTCGTCCCGAGCTCCGAATTTCTGCCGGTCGCATGGGGTAGGCATAAAGTGCTTGTCGTAACACAGGCGCAGTTCTTGCAGCCAACCGCGCGCATTAAGCTTCACGCCCACCGCCTCGCGGCTCCAGCCACGGTTGGCATCGGCGAATCGGGTGCGGATGATGCCAGCGGTGAGGTCGTCTTCCCTGCTCACGCGGTCGAAATCGGGGATGCGCAGACCCTGCCACAATATGCGGGTGACCTTGAAATAGGTCGCCGGGTTTCGGGCCATGCAGCTGCCGTGTTTGGCCCATTGGCGCGCAATAAGCGCAGCCGAGGGCGTGAGACACATGTTGATAGCGATCTCACGCGCTTGGAGCTGGCGCTGTGCCTTGCACCATTGCGGCCAGCTGCGCCCGCTCTGCGGCCATAATCCGTGCACGACCAGGCCGAACATTCCGTCGCGGCCGCTGCATTGGCGGCCATGCCGCGATTGCCTCTTGCGCGGCTTGCAGAATTCCGGGCTCCAGCTCAGCGCCAGCGTATAGCCAGTGATGGGTAGGGGGCGCGGTGGTCCATCGGGCATCACGCGCGGCACCTGTATGCTCCGAGGTGGCCTGCATTGATAATGTTGGGCAGCAACCGGCGTAGCATGACAACTCACGCTAGCGATTGCGGCCAAGATCAGTTGCTTACGATAGAACACTGCTGGTCTGGCCTTCGGTCAGCCAATCTCTTGGGGCGCACGGAACATAATTTTCATAGCCCCCTGGCCGCGGTTTGGTCCTGAGGGATATTCGAAATTACAGCGGCGTAAAGTCGAGACCGATGTCAGCCGCCGGTGCACTTTGCGTAAGGCGGCCCACCGAAACATAATCGACCCCCGTTGCAGCCTTGGCCCTGATAGTATCCAGATTGATCCCGCCGCTTGCCTCTGTCGGCACACGGCCAGCCACCAGCGCTACCGCTTCGCGCAGAACCGGCGGCTCCATATTGTCCAGCAGCAGACGCGTAGCACCCGCTTCAAGTGCTGGTTCGATCTGATCGATCCGGTCCACTTCGCAGATGATCTCTTCGACACCTGCCGCCACCGCACGGCTTACGGCCTCGCCGACCGATCCGGCGACGAGAACGTGATTGTCCTTGATCATAGCTGCGTCCCACAGCCCCATCCGGTGGTTCGAACCGCCACCCATACGCACGGCGTATTTCTCGAGATGCCGGAGGCCGGGAATGGTCTTGCGGGTGTCGAGAAGCGTGCAGTTCGGGTTGTCCATTGCGCGGACATACTGCGCAACCATGCTGGCAATGCCCGACAGGTGCTGAACTATGTTCAGCGCGCTGCGTTCTGCCGTGAGCATAGCGCGGGCATTGCCTTCGAGCCGCATCAGATCGGTACTTGCCGGCACGCTCGCGCCTTCTTCTGCGAGGATATCAATGCGCATATCGGGATCGAGTGCGCGGAAAAAGGCCGCGGCAATCGGCAGGCCCGCCACATGAATTGCGTCACGGGTATCCATGACACCCGCAAAGCGCGCCCCGGCAGGGATCACGCTTTCGCTGGTGACATCGCGTCCGCCGCCGGAAAGGCCGTTGCCAAGATCTTCGGCCAGCGTGTCACGAACGAATGCAGCCAGATCGAAGCCGGGAAATGTAAAATCGCTCAAAACCAACCCTCAGTCATTGCGGGCGACGGACGGTCGCTTTGCAACCCACCGGCAGTGGATTGCTTCGCTTCGCCCCTCGCAATGACCGAGCAGCGCGTCAATGTACGAAGCGGGCGACGACATCGCGGTAGCTACGCGACACCTTCACTTCTGCGCCCGAATCCAGCACCAGGAAGCATTCACCATTGGTGTGTGGCTTGACCTGCCGCACCTGATCGAGATTGACGATCGTCGAACGGTGGACACGCTGAAATTTGCGCGGGTCCAGGCGGCGCTCGAGGTCCTTCATGGTTTCACGCAGGATCAGCGAATTGTCGCCAGTGTAGATGCACATGTAATCGCCAGCGGCCTCGATGTGCTCGATCGTCTCGACTTCCACGCGGAAGATCTGGCCCCGATCCTTGACATTGATGAGCTTTTCGAACCGGCTCGCCGCTTCTGTGTCTTCGCCTGCAAGCGTCTCGGCCGCTTCGGGGGCGACTTCCGAGAGCACATTCTTGAGCTTTTCTGCCTCCTCGGTCGATTTCTTTTCGGCGAGGCGCTGGCGGACCCGTTCGATCGTGTCGGCGAGTTTGTCCTCGTCTACGGGCTTCATCAGATAGTTTACGGCATTCGCTTCAAAGGCGCGAATGGCGTGTTCCTGAAAGGCAGTGACGAAAACGAACAGCGGAGGATCGATTTCCATCACACCCTGAACAACGGAAAATCCGTCGAAGCCAGGCATCTGGATGTCGAGGAAGACCAGATCGGGCTTCTGCGTCTTGATTGCGCGGATCGCTTCGCGGCCGTTCTGGCAGGTGTCTATGATCTCGACGTCTTCAAATGGCTCCAGACGAAGCTGGAGGCCTTGGATGGCGAGCTTCTCGTCGTCGACGAGGATGGTGCGAATGGTCATGTCGTCTGAGGTGCTTTCGGGGGTGAGTTTGAGGGTGTAACGATTGGGGGAGCCGTGGGTTTCTGCGAAATAGCGGCTTGCTGGGTGGGGGAAAGTTGCCCTTCACTCGCCCTGTCGTCGGCTTCTCTTTCGTATGGCAATTCGATAATTACGGAAAAGCCGCCGCTCTCCGGCGAGCGGATTTCGAAACGATGTTCATCGCCATAGGCCTGCGCCAGTCGATCGCGAATATTGGCGAGGCCGACACCGGTGGAATCGCGCCGGGCATGAGTATGCCGGACGGCAGGTAGGCCTTCCTCCACGCCGTTCATCGTCATGCCTGGACCAGTATCCGAAACAGTGACACGCAAACGCGGTCCAACCACTTGGGCTACGACGGCGATTTCCGCGCCTTCCTCTTGTGGGCTGACGCCATATTTGATTGCATTTTCAACCAGCGGCTGGAGCAGCATCGCAGGCAATTGCGCGCTGGCAGCGTCAGAATCGATCCGGAAGACCGAACGCAGGCGTTCTTCGAAGCGCATCTGCTCTATTCCGAGATAGAGTTTCAGTGTTTCGACCTCTTGCGCCACCGTAACCTTGCCGCCTGGCTGGGTGATCAGCGTGTGACGCAGGAAACTGGAAAGGCGGGTCAGCATCGCATTGGCCGTTTCGCTCTGCTTCAGCAGCACCAGCGTGCTGATCGAATTGAGCGTGTTGAACAGGAAATGAGGGTTGAGCTGATAGCGCAACATAGCCAGCTGGGCGCTCGTCGCCTGGGCTTCCAGCCGTTCAAGCCTGTCGGCCTGTTCTTCCACCTGAAGGAAGAAATTGATTGCGTAATAGAGGGCCGACCATGCCCCAAGCAGCGTAAGGTCGAAGAAGTAGATGCCAACGAACAAGCTGGCGAAATTGCTGCTTCCCGATGATGCAGTTCCGGCCACGTCAAGAACCCAGCTGTCGATGAAGGCGTGAACGCCGACCGCGAAAGCCAGCACAATTGCCGTTACGGACCACGTGATAAACGGGCGCTGCTTGATAAGCTTGTTGTAGATCACTGCCAGGATCAGGCTGATTGAAAACCCGGTTATGGTTGCGATCAGGATGATGACCAGCCGGTCGGGTGCTTGCCCATTGGCAAGGGCAGACATCGCGCGCAGCGTCGCAGCTCCGCCCCAGCCAGCCAGCTGGAGGTTCCAGAACGCCTGATTCTTGTTCGCGAAGAACGGCGTGGGACGAATGGGCAGGACCGCCATTGGCCGCTCCTCTAGCGCAATTGCGACAAGGTGCGCCAGCCGCTACACCACTTGTAAAGGATAAGACGAGCGAGAGGCGCGATGGGCATTCAGCAAAACATCCGGCATTCGGCCGCCGAGCGGGCGAAATTCCGCGAAATGAAAGAAGGCACGGCGGAAGACTGGGCAATCATCGGAAGCGAATACCGCGCCTTTGCCAAAGGCTTGGCTGACCGTGTGCTCGACCATCCGCATTTCGAAGCGTGCCGCGAATTCTGCGAAAAATACGACCAAGCCGCCTTCGACCCGGAGTATGACAGCGAACCGCTGGATGTCTTCGAGCCCATGGTGCGCCGGGTCATGCAACGACCGCTGACATCGATGTACGCCAAGGCGACGGAAGAAGGATAGGCCTCAGCCGGCCGACTTGAGCGCGTCCGCCAGTCTTTCTGGCGGCACCAGCCCCTCGATAACTTCGTCTCCGGCGATCCAGCTTGGCGTACCGCTGAATTGCAGCGAGCGGGCATAGGTCATGTTCCGGTCGAGCTCTGCCGTCACTTCATCCGACTTGGCAAAAGCCTCGGCTGCAGCCTGATCCAGACCTGCTATTCGCGCAGCGCGGCCGATCGTCGCTTCGCTGGGAGGGCCCTGCTCGAACATCGCGTGATAGAAAGCCGCGTATTTCCCTTGCTTTGCCGCTGCGAGTGCCATGCGGGCCGCGGCTTCACTGCCATCGAAGATCGGCCATTCGCGCACCACCACTTTCAACTCTGGATCGGCGGAGATCAGCTTGTCAGTTCCAGCAATCGACTGGCGGCAATAGGTGCACCCGTAATCGGTGAACTTCACCAGCACGCGGGAGCCATCGGGGTTGCCCAGCACCGCGCCGGGGAAGGGTTGTTTCACCGCATCGGGGGCATTGGCCAGCCGACCCTTGGCTTCTTCGCGCTGATAGGCTTCCGCCATTTCCGGCAGGATCTGTGGATGGGAGAGCAGGTAGCTGCGTGTCTGGCTGTGCCCCAGACCCGACACCGACCAAAGTCCTGCGCCGGCAAAGCCGGATGTAAGCGCAATCAGCGCAGTCAGCAGATGTTTCTTCATGGAAATCCTTCGATTGGTCAGCCGGGGGCGCAGTTGCGCTTGCGTTGCATCTCGCACTGCCGTTCCAGCAGTGCGCGGGCCTGCATGCCGATATCTTGTGCGCGGATCCAGTCGGGGCTGCCATGATCCAGCCCGGCTTCTGCCGCCTGAGCACTGCGCATGGCGAGGCCGTAGGCACCGCTCATCACCTGCTGTTCCGCTGTGGCAAGGCGCGCGCGCGCGGTGTCGCCGCGCGCTGCGTACACGACGCCAAGCTGATACCAGGCAAATGGATTGCGGCGGTCGCGCCCGACGGCAGCCCGCAAAACCCGCTCAGCTTCCTCGTAATTGCTCCTGTCTTCGGTCGCGATCAGCGCATGGCCGAAGATACTGGCAATCAGCGGTTCGGAATTGGTTAGCGCCGTCGCCCGGCGCAGTGGCTCGAGCGATTCGGTCGGACGACCCGATTCAAGCAGCACCTGTCCCTTGAGCTCGAGGAAATAGGGATCATCGGGGTTCTTCGCCAGCAGCTTGTCCGCCGTTTCCAGGGCAAGATCGACCCGGGCATTCTGGTGATAGGCATAAGCTCGGGCGTAAAGTGCTGGAACGGTCTGGTCGGTTTCGGGATATTTACGCAGTGTGGCGGACGGTTTCGAAATATAGCCGACCAGCTTCGCTTTCACCCGTTCGAAATTGGCCTGATTGCGCGCATTGGCTGGACGTTGCCATGCCGGGTCGCGTTCGTAGACTTCGCGCAAGGCGGAGATTCTGTCACCTGAAAGCGGGTGGGTGCGATAAAACCCGGCCTCATCGCTTTGACTGTAGCCATAGCGATATTCCTGATTGAGCAGCTTACCGAAGAAATCGAGTGAACCCTGACCGGAGATTCCGGCTTTGGAAAGATATTCCGCGCCGGCGAAATCCGCCGACGATTCCTGCGTTCGGCTGAAGGAAAGAAACTTGCCCATTGCCGCCTGCTGACCGGCCATCATAATGCCCATGGCTGCATCGCCGGCGCCGGCCAGCGCGGCACCGATTCCAGCCAGCATCGACAGTAGAGTGATCTTTGTCGCCGACGCCATTCCTTCGCCATAGCGCAGGATATGGCCGCCCGTGATGTGGCCAAGTTCGTGCGCAATCACGCCCTGTACTTCTTCGGCTGTGTCGGCGGCGTCGATCAGGCCGGAATGGATATAGACTGCCTGCCCGCCGGCCACGAAAGCGTTGATCGAGGGGTCATTGATGAGGATAATATCGACATTGTCGGGCTGCAGCCCGGCTGCTTCGATAAGCGGTGCGGATATCTCATCGAGAAATGCCTCGGTCTCCGCATCCCTTAGAATGGATTGGGCAGCAACAGGCTGTGCCGCGAGCATGGCGGCGGCAAGCATGGCGAGCAGGCGGGCAATCAGGCGCATTGAGGGACAGCCTAAGGGCTTTCGGCCTGAACCGGAACTGAAACCTCACTAACCCAACGAGCGAAGTCGATCACGGCATCGTCGACATCGCGGGATGACCGCCATGGATTGGCAAGAGAAATGAGGGGGGCGTTGTGATCGAACTGATCATAAAACCGTGTTTCAACCTTCACACCTGCCTGCCGCAAGGTTTTTGCCAGAGCCCGGCTGTTGCGCGGCTTGACCAGGGTGTCGCGCTCGCCGTGAATCAACAACATGGGCGGTGCATCGCTGCGCACGTGATTGATCGGCTGGCTCTCTGTCCCGGCTCCGACCGAACCGAATGCGTTCTGGCTGGCCTCCTTGTCGAAGGGGTAGAAATCGTAGGGTCCGGCAAGCCCGATTACGCCGACAGGAACGATATCCGCACCGGACAGCCATTTTTCTTCCAGCGTGACTTGAACGACATTATAGGCGCCCGCCGAATGCCCGGCAAGAACGACACGGGTGGGGTCTCCACCGAATCGTGGAGCCAGCTGGACCGTCTTAGCGATGGCTGCGGCAGTATCTTCCAGCATGGCGGGATAGCGCCCATCTTTGCCGAGGCGATAACCTGCGAGGGCGACGACAAAACCTTCGGAAGCCAACGCACGAGCGACGAAAGTATAATCGTCCGGATTGCCCCAGCTCCAGCTGCCACCGTGAATAAAAACGATAATCGGCAACTGGCGCGCGGGCTTTGCTGATGCGTAAATGCGTAGCTTCTGTTCGCGATGACTTCCATATTGGGTTTTCAAGACCAGAGACACACCGCGCGACCCGCCTGTTAGCCGGTCGATGCCATTGAGCACTGCCGCGCCATTCATGCGGACCGCCAGAAAGAAAAGGCCGCCTACAACCAGCAGAATAAAGACGAGACCGAGCGCTATTCTCATCAGGCTTATACTGCCTCTTCCTTTCCGCCCGATTCAACTGTTTCGACGACTGCCTTTGCTTCGTCGTCGGCAAGCAGGCCGAGAGAGGCTAGGAATGCGTGGCCGGTATCGTAGCCGTCACCCAACCATAATGGTATATGCGCAGCTTTGAGGTTTGCCTTTGCAGCCAGTTCATCCGCGCTCATCGCTCCACCAACCTTGCGGATGAAGATCGCCCTAATTCGCTCGGGATGCTCAAGGGCGATATCGGCAAAAGACGTCAGGTCACCTTGGCTATCGTCTCCGATCAGGGCGAATTTCATCTCCGGATATGTCCCGATAATCGCGTCGATGGCGCTGCGCTTGTGTGCCCCATGGCTTGCCGCCCCGAATGTCTCTCGATTGAGGCCCCAGTCGCGCAGGGAAATCGGGCCTAATGGGAGCCCGCGACCGCGGATATAACTGACAAGATAGCTGAAGAGGTTCCACGGACTGGACGAGACATAGAAGAACGGCCGATGGGTCGCCGGCTGCGTTTCACCGACATGGCCCCCTCCTTTGGCGAGCACTTCCCCGCCGCCGAGAGCGTTGTAGAACACGTCGGCTCCGGGCACGAGAATGCGTTCTTCCGGCATTTCGAGCAGGATACGACGCCAATGGCGCATGACTGCGCGGAAATCGCCGGTGATGCCAGTCTCGATGATAGTGTCGTCTATGTCCGAAATTATAGCGAGGCCGGTATCGGTACCAGGAGCAAGGACGTGCGCATCCACGCATTGCTCCTCTCCTTCAGTCCTCCAGTGGAATACGACAGTCTCCCACAACGGGTGATCGTCATAATCCCAGTCGGGTTCCAGCCGGATATCGAAATGGACGAAGCCTTCCCTGTCAGTTACCCCTTGATGGCGCGAGCTTTGTTTCCCGGGCGTGGCAATTTCAAGCTCGACTGCCAGTTCGGCCACTTCATGGCTGACGAACTGGCTCAACATTGTTTTGGCCGCACGCCATTTGCTGCGTTTCTCGAATTTACCAGCGCGAGAGCGCAATGCTCGGCCGGAAATGCGCAGGCGATTGCGGTTCCGATAGCCGAAATAGGGCTGAATACGAACGAGCGCAGTGGGCAGGAACGGCATCCCTCTCAGCGCTAGCCAATCGCGTGCAGATAGGACAAGCTAATTATGGGTTGGTTGTGCTAGCCTAGAAGCTTGCGTGCGGCACGTTCCACCAACGAAACCTCTTCTGGCACTTCCCCGATTATCTCCAGAGCTCCTTCGCTGGTACGGCGGATCATGACCAGTGCGAATTCAGCTCCGTTCTCCTCGAGATCGGCAAGCGAGAGTGCCTCGAGCCCGCGCAGTTTCTTGGCGAGAGCGGGCCGGACGGCATTTTTGTCATCAGCCTGCTTGCCCTGTTCTTCCTTGCGCGCCTTGCGTTCGGCCTGGACCACGCCCTTCAGGCCGCCTTCGGCCTCCCGTAGGAACGTGGCGAGTGTACCTCGCTCGACGCCGAGGCGGTGGGCATGCGTGAGGACGGCTGCATATTCGGTCAGGCGCGTTTTGTCGTATTCGGCACCAAACACTAGCTTGACGATCGGTGTCATAGGCGCGCGTTCCTGCATGGTCAGACCGTTGATGACCAGCAGTTCGTCGAAATCTCCCGGTGCCTTCTTGGCCTCCAGACTGAAATCGTAAGCTCGACCGACCGCAGAATATAGCGCCTTACGGCTGCGGTCTTCGGTGTTCTGCGCGGCCTCGGCCATCTCGCGGGCCGCTGCGAGACAGTCGAGCAGCCCTGCCGGTTCATCGCTTTCGTGCAAGGGACGGTCTGCCGCGTCGTATCCTTGTGCGTCGTCAACCGGATCGACGTTATAGCCTTGGTCTTCAAGAACCTCTTCGACTGGAGGGGTTGCCTCCGTGTAGTCCCCGGTCCCAGGATACGGTTTGGGCATGCGGGTCGACAGGGAAACACCTTCGCCATGATAGGCTTGGGGGATGGCGGGGCTCGGTTCGCTGTTCGAGAGATCGACGCTCTTTTTTGTACGGCTGCTGCGGCTAACGAGAGAAATCAGGCTGCTGGATGTCTCGTCATCTGCCAGGGGGTCAACGACACTGTCGACGTCTTCGCCGACTTCCTCCTCGTCACCCCACTCGGGCAGGCCATAGTCGGCGGCGGTCTTGATGGCACTGTCGAAGTAGTCATCATATTCCCGTCCGGTCCCACCGCTTACAACATGCCCGCCGATAGGGTTGCCCAAGGCATCGAGGCGTTGCGGCGTCTGGCTTGCCGACACGGTTCCAGCCTCATCGTCGGGGTTTCCGAAGTAAGGCTGAGGCAATGCGCCTTTGGAATGATTGTCCATCATGGTTCCGCCTCCAAGTTCGAACACATCTTGGCCACTTCTGGCTTCGGGGCGCTTGGTCAGTGTTTCGGCCGTCTCAACCATATCGTTAAAGTCGCCCTCTTCCTCTCCTACACTCCCCAAAGCCTGGTCGATGGCAAGCAATAGCTCGTCGGCAGTTTCCTGGTCGGCCATTTCCTTCCAGTTGATCACACCATAAATGAAATCGACCGTTTCGTTATTGCTGGAATAAGGTAGTAGTATCCCGCGATACAGGACATTGATGCCCTGACGGTTGGTGAATTCAGCCTCGAAACCAATTGGGGCTTGGTTGGCGAGGATTTGCAGGTAGTGATCGGTAATGCGGCTCAATACCGACCGGCTGGGAACCGAGGAGAGCTGGGCAAGCGTGCAGTCGTGCTCTGCTTCGCTCGCCAGTTCGGCACCAACGAATACGACTTTGGGATTGTCGATATCCTCTGACACATTGAGCAGCACTGAATAGGGACCGAAGTCGTCAAGCTTTTCGGGTTCAAGGTCCGAAACGTGAGGGAAATTCAGATTGCCGAGCAGACTGGCCCAGTGATTGTAGGCGCGGACTTGCATGCGGCGCTCGTCTTGCCTCACCGGAGACGGCGGCGGGGCAACACCAGCATCCTCCTCCACGGCATAGTCTTCCTCGAGTTCCTCTTCCCGATCGCGGAAGCCCAAAAAGCCACCAAGCCTGTCCATCACTGCATTTGCCCTCGAAGAATTCTGCCCATTCGAAAGCGCTATGACCCTTGCGCAGTAAAGATACGGTAAAGGAAATTAACCATTAGGTCCGCTGACCTTGAGGTTCAGAGCATATACCGCATCTTGATTGTCAGCTTGCGGTCATGCGTGTCGATATCGATTGCGGCATCGGAAAATCGGGGTGGGCCCATCCGCACCTTTGCATCGCGTGAGAAGCCGAAACCTTCTTTGGGCATCATGCCAAGTGCGCGATCGGCCTTGCCGTTTGAATTCTCGTCATGAAGCAGAGCAATAGCATAGGTGCCCGGTATCACATCTTCGAAGGTGAAGGTCACGTTGCCTTCTAGGGCCTGCGTGGTGGTGCCGTAAGCACCGCGCACCCCGCGGCAACGCGGGAATGTTGCTTCGTCGGCGGTCATGCAGGCGCGAACGACGCCTTTTGAATTGCGCAAATCGGTTGCTGTTACCGTGATCGTCGCACCTTCTTTCGTTGCCGGAGCAGCTGCCGCGACTAGTGAACAAATCGGAAACAGGGCAAGTGTCATAGCGCGCCTCATGCGTTGGGACTCAGCCCGCGGTCGGTTCCGCATAGCCGGTCCCAGATACGAAAATAGAGGCCGTAGTTGCATTTGTACTCTTCATGATGACGCTGGTGATGACTTGCGGTTATCAGCCATTCACCCAACCTCGAATGAACCAGACGGTTTGGAAACATCTCCCATCCCATGTGATTGGTTACACCCATGACCGTCATGACTAGCAACACCCCCCCCAGCATCACGACATGGATCGGGATAAGGAACACAAGCACGGGTATTACCACCGCCCCGGTCAGCGCTTCCCATGGATGAAAGCTCATTGCCGCCCAAGCGGTTGGCGGCCGGCTGGCGTGGTGGACTGTATGCATCGCCCGGAACCATGCCGGGCGATGCATCACCCGATGAGTCCAGTAAAACCAGCTATCGTGTGCCAACAGATATAGCAGAAGTGCGAGTGGCAAATACCACAAGGGGTAGGCATTCCATTCCGTGTAGATTTGCGTCCATCCGTGCTCCTGCCAGCCCCAAGCTACCACGCCGGCGGGAATGCCATATATTGCAGCCGATACCAGCGACCAGCCGATTTCTTTGCGGATCTGCGGGCCCAGCATGGCGTGATAACCCGGTCGCACGCGATTGGTGACCAGCGCAAAAACTCCGCTGGCGGCGAGATAGCGCAAGGCAACGATGGCGGTCATTGCGCATACGGAAAGGATTATGGCACCCCACATGGTGCAACAACCCTAGTCTCCCAATACCGGTCGGGAAACTGGGAAATGTTATTCGGGTGCGCCCCAAGGCGCGCAGTGTGGGTCGAGGGCAACGGTTGCGCGCCGCAGGGCGGTTCGTGCAATCCGTTCGACTTCCACCTTCCGGCGCGCCGCAGCAAGCGAATGTAGTGGAGCTGGGCGCACGATCTCACCGTCGTAGCCATCGGCCACGATTACCCCGCAAAAGTCCGGGCGATAAGCCTCGCCTTCCAGCGGGCTGCGATCAAGTTCGGGTGGCACACCCCAATAAAAACGATCGCAGAAATCGAGATAGTCAGGCCACTTGCCGTCGCCCAGAAGGTCGCCGCGCTGAACCTTGATCTCCACGATGATCACGCGCCCCTTGGGATCGATGCCCATCAGATCTGCCCGTCTGCCGTTGCGAAGGGGCATTTCGGCCAGGCACCAGATGTCGTTTCGCGCAAAAAGTCGCGAGATACCCCTTGCAACTACGGTGGCCTCCCGAGCTCCTGTCACCGAACCCATCATAGCACCAATATGGACCGGGCGACCATCGCGCACAACGCGATTTTAAAGAGTAATCAGCCCGCCGCGACCAGCTCAACTATTGCGTCACGCGCGCGGTGGAATTCGCGCCACAGCGTGAGCGCGGCTGTGGTAGTGTCTTGGCCTTGTGCTGCCAGAGATAGCAATGCACGCAAACCCGGCTGCATCACTGCAGCAAGATCGCCGATCCCGCGAGCGGCTGTTTCATAGTGCCAGCCGCCTTTTCTCGCGGCAAATGCGGGAACCTGCGCAATTTCGGGAGCGACAGTCTCGCAGCCCAATTGTGCAAGG
Source organism: Pseudomonadota bacterium (assembly GCA_023394965.1). Classification (GTDB taxonomy): domain Bacteria; phylum Pseudomonadota; class Alphaproteobacteria; order Sphingomonadales; family Sphingomonadaceae; genus Qipengyuania. The sequence continues at coordinate 360,947 of JAEWZX010000042.1, forward strand.
TTGCCAACCGCCGTGGCCGCTTCATGCACTGCGCCCCATTGCTCGGTCATTAAACTCATCCCAGCTATCTCAAGTCGATCATAATCGACTGGAGGCAACATTCTGGCATGCGCCAGATCAAGTTCGTGGTACATCGCGCTCATCGACGAGAGGTTTTATGGATCTGACCTTGCCAAATTGCTAATAGTTCAGTTGTAAATGCGCGGCGCGTTTTAAGACTGGCTAGTGCCTCTGCGCTTTGCTAAGCGGCCTGCTGGCCCAAGCGAAAGAAAGCACCCGTAGCTCAGCTGGATAGAGCGCTGCCCTCCGAAGGCAGAGGTAAGTCAAGTGGCTTTGTTGTGGGTGTAGAAAATGTCGATAGAAACCAAGGAATTGGTGGAAGTCGATAGAACTGTGAAAATCGCTCTCTTGGTCGCGGAAGCACCACGGAAGCAAACTTTAAGGAGGTTGTAGAGTAAGAACGACGGAAGTTGGCGGCCCTCGGAACCGCATGAATGACGTTGATTCGAGTAACTGGTTTCGGGATTGACCTTGGTTGATCTCGCACACTATCAAAACGACGATGCACCCGTAGCTCAGCTGGATAGAGCGCCACCCTCCGAAGGTGGAGGCCACACGTTCGAATCGTGTCGGGTGCGCCATTTCAGAACAGAACTATGAACGCCGAACGCCGCCGTTTCTACGCT
>JAEWZX010000009.1 GCA_023394965.1 Pseudomonadota bacterium
CCTTCGTGATCCAGGACCATCCGGACCGCACGTGCGCGAACCTCAGGTGCGAATTTGTTCGTTGTCTTACTCATTACAGGCCCTTCCTCTCAGGAGTTAGGGCCTCCGGCAATCCCGGGGCGGTTCACAACCGTTCGGGCAAGCGCCAGTGCGTTGTTATCATGCGCGAGCGCAAGGGCCGTTCGCTCCCGTTCGTTGTCGCCAATGAAGGTGATGCGGTTCCGTTCGTTCGTGACCATGTTGGCACGCTCGCCACCATCCATGCCGATGAAGGCACTGGATGGGATGCGCTGCACGCTGGTTGGGATACGCACCGCGTAAATCACTCGGTGCAGTTCATGGACAAGTGCTGCGCGACAAACAAGGTGAGGATCTTGCGACAATCAGGATGAGAATGCGGTGTGGAGCCGGGAGACCGTAGGGCGTAGCCCGAAGGTTTTTCGGCTCCACACCGCAAATGGCCTTTTCGCTTGGTGGAGAGGTGATGGGTGATCGCGATGTGTCTGGTAGCGAACGGCTTTTCCTTTTTCGGGAGAGCCGTCTTGTGCCGGGCAGACACGTCAACGATCATCAGATGAGGCTTTACATGACATTGAGACGAACCTTGCCGCCGGTGACGGCGGCGGCCGCCTGCGCGTTCAGCACGGCGACGGCGTACCGGATCGAGAGCGACACCCGGCTGCCGTCGCAGAAGAAGGCGGTACGTGGCCGGCGGCGGCCCGATCCGCTGGCCGATATCTTCGACAGCGAGATCGTGCCTTTGCTCGAGGCGGCTCCTGGAATCCGCGCGGTCGCGGTGTTCGAAGAGATGCAACGCCGTCATCCCGAGCTGCCTGATGGGGTGCGACGGACGATGGAGCGGCGTATCCGCTCCTGGCGGGCGCTGCACGGTCCCGAGCGCGATGTGATCTTCCGCCAGGTGCATGAACCCGGCCGGCTCGGTCTATCCGATTTTACCGCCATGGGGGAACTCGGCGTAACCATCGTCGGCGAGAAGCTCGATCACCTGCTCTATCACTTCAGGCTTGCCTGTTCGGGCTTCGAGCATGCCCATGTGATCCTGGGCGGCGAAAGCCATGTCGCGCTGGCCGAGGGCCTGCAAAATGCGCTGTGGACCCTGGGCGGAGCGCCAAGGGAGCATCGCAGCGACAGCCTGTCGGCCGCGTTCCGCAACTTCGCTCGCGATGCAAGGGAGGATCTCACCCGGCGCTACGATGCGCTGTGTGCGCACTACCGGATGGAGCCGACCCGCAACAATCGCGGAGTGGCGCATGAGAACGGTGCGATCGAAAGTTCGCATGGTCACCTGAAGGCCGCGGTTCGCGACGCGCTGCTGTTGCGTGGATCGAATGATTTTGCCGATCTTGCCGCCTACCGGCGCTTCATCGACGAGATCGTCGCGCGCAAGAATGCCCGAAATGCCAAGCGCATCGATGCCGAGCGCGGGGCACTGCAACCGCTCCCGGCGACGAGAACGACCGATTACGAGGAAGTGCTGGTCGCGGTGACGTCCTCGGGTGGATTTACCCTGCGCAAGGTCTTCTACACCGTTCCCTCGCGGCTGATCGGTCACCGGTTGCGTGTACGCCTCTACGATGACCGGCTCGATCTCTTCCTGGGCGGAACCGCGCTGTTTACCCTGCCGCGCGGGCGCGCCGAAGCGAGCGGCAAGCATGGCCATGTCGTCGATTACCGCCATGTGATCCACGCTCTCCGCCGAAAACCCATGGCGCTGCTGGGCCTGGTCTACCGCGACCAGCTGTTCCCGCGCGAGGCCTATGCCAGGATGTTCGAACGGCTGCGCGAGCGGCTTGCCGATCGCATGGCGTGCCGGACCATGGTCGAACTGCTCAGCCTGGCGCATGAGAGGGCCTGCGAGGCCGAACTGGCTGGCGTAATGGAGGACCTGCTCGCTTTGCCTGGCGGTATGCCCGATATGGCGAAGCTTCGCGCCCGGTTCGCACCCGATCCGGCCACGCTGCCCGAAGTGCGGATCGATGCGGTGCCGCTTGCCCTCTACGAAGCGCTGCTCGACCGGCGCGTGGAGGAAACAGCATGACCCAGGCGATCGACACCACCAGGCTCACCCTTATGCTCAACGAACTGCGGCTTCCCACGATCAAGCAGATGTGGCCCAGCTTCGCCGAACGCGCGGACAAGGAAGGTTGGCCGGCAGCACGCTTCCTTGCCACCATCGCCGAGCATGAGATCGCCGATCGCGACCGGCGGCGCAGGGAACGTCACCTCGCCGAAGCCAAGCTGCTTCCCGGCAAGACACTCGATACGTTCGACTTCGATGCCGTGCCGATGATCTCTAAGGCGCAGGTCATGGCCATCTGCGCGGGCGATGGCTGGCTCGGCAACGGTGCCAACCTGATCCTGTTCGGACCGCCCGGTGGGGGAAAGTCGCATCTCTCATCGGCGATCGGCCTCGCGCTGATCGAGAATGGCTGGCGGGTGCTGTTCGCCCGAACGTCGGACCTTGTCCAGAAACTGCAGGTCGCACGGCGCGAACTCGCGCTCGAAAATGCGATCAACCGGCTCGACAGGTTCGATCTGCTTATACTTGACGACCTTGCCTATGTCGCCAAGGACCAGGCCGAAACCTCCGTCCTGTTCGAGCTGATCAGCGCCAGATATGAGCGGCGTTCGCTGCTCATCACCGCCAACCAGCCCTTCGGCGACTGGAACAAGGTCTTCCCCGATCCAGCCATGACGCTCGCCGCGGTGGATCGCCTCGTGCATCATGCGACGATCTTCGAAATGAACGTCGAAAGCTATCGCAGGCGAACCGCCATCGACCGAAAACAGCAAGGTCCGGGAAGACCCGCGAAATCCGCCACGCCGAAAAACACGGTCGTGTCGCTCAGCGACAATCAGCCCGCGACATAAGGCTTGCCAGCGACAATCAAACACGACAAACAATACCGCGTCGCGGTCATCGCTTCTCAACTTGATCGTCGCTGCTTCTCATCCAGAATGTCGCGCTACAGACAAGGGCGTTTGCACCAATCAGGCCGAAAGCTACTTTAGCCGCCTTCGCCGCATGGAAACTGGTACTCACCACCACATCGCAGGCCCGTATCTCTACGCTTACGCAAACGAGTGTGCATGGCGGGAAGACATGCGCCGTGTAGACAACGGTTCGCAGGCTATGACGCTAACTGGTGCGGCTATGGCTTCGGGTAACAGCCGCCAGTGGTCGGGCTACTGGCAAAGGTGATTAAAAGAGTTGCTTTCTCCATACACCCTTGGGTTTCTTCTTGTCTTTTACCCAGGTGTAGAGTGCTTCAAACTCACAAAAAACAGTTGTAGAACCAGTTCTCTGCCGAAGCGCATGCACAAACGGCGCGCCTTTGGTCCAATATTTTATGACGGTGCCGTGGCAGAATTTTCTGTATAACTCGTAATCCATAATGCCCAGTTGGATTGACGTAGAAATTAGTTCAAAATCGTTAAGGACAAGTCGAATGGCTTCAGCTTCCTTAGATGATTCCTTTTTGAGATCGGCCCATTTTGCGAGCCCCCCATCCTTGCTCGCCAACTTTATAAAAAGCTTTTGTGCCGCCAACATGTCACGGTCCATATTAGTAGCAGCCATGTGGTCCATCGTCGCGCGGCGACGTGCAATGAAACGACTGGTTATGACACCCCAGATTGCGATGGCCGATGCAATACCGGACGCAACTAAAACGGCCCCCAGCGGGGTGCTGGGGGCCGTAGTTTGGGTTATCTCAATCAAGGGTGACAACTTAGCTCAGGCCACCCCAGCTATCGAATCGAATGTTCATTGTGTCTCTCCTTTCTGGGTTAGAAATCTAACCGCCAACCGGTTAACCAACGGTGCACTCTGCTTGCAGGTTCCCGCAAGCTTGGCACCTCATATGATTATGTTTAGCGGCATCGTTGATGATTTCTCAGTTTCAATCTAATCAAAGTCGGAATTAGCCGCAAATGCTAATATTGCGATGATCGCGGTTCATGTGGGTTCGATGGTACGTCAACACAACTGCTGGGGGTGCGCACCCATTTAAGCGACAGACCACACTAGAAGCCCTCCAGAACCACTCCGGGATTGCACCAGAGTGCGCTCCCGTAAGTTGCGCAGGGCTGCACCTATCCTCTTGTGCATTGCCTTCTGTAGGCCGCTGTCGTTCAAGTTAAGCTCGCGTTCTGCCATGAGGCGCAGCGTTATCGCTTTGGCATCCATAGGCCCCTCCTTGCGCAGCATGGCTAGGATTGCCCGCGTCACTTGTCCTTTGAATGCCCTGTGACGTGGTGGAAGCGGCTTAGGCTTTATCTCGTCTAGCTCTATGTCCGGCACGAACATGCGCAGGGATGCGTCTATGTGGTCCATGTCGATGAAGGCTTGCCGTAGCTGATCCTGCAATGCGTCGATCTGTCCGGCGAGTTCGCCCCGCTTGTTGCGTAGGGCGGTGATTGCGTGTGTTGTAACCATGTGCGATACATAGTGGATTACAGGCGATGGCATCTACAATTCATTTGGTGCGTCTGCTACATAATGCCGGAATTCCAGCGTTCCGTGCTCGATTCGCTGCGCCAGCCGCTGGAAACGGGCAAGGTGGATGTGGCCCGCGCCAATGCCCATGTGACATTTCCAGCCAATGTTCAGCTTGTCGCGGCCATGAACCCTTGTCGTTGCGGCCATCTGGGCGATGCCGCCCTTGCCTGCAGCCGCGCCCCCAGATGTGCGGCCGATTACCAGAGCAAGGTTTCCGGTCCGATGCTTGATCGGATCGACCTGCATGTCGAAGTCGACCCGGTCAGCGCCGCCGATCTGGCCCTGCCGCCTCCGGCCGAAGGCAGCGCAGAAGTTGCCGCGCGGGTGGCAAAAGCCCGCCACCGCCAGACAGAACGCGCCGGGGCGACCAAGGCCCGCACGAATGCAGATCTCGACGGTGATGCCTTGGAAACCTTCGCCACACCGGATGAACCGGGTCGCCAGCTTCTGCTACAGGCTGCCACCACCATGCGGCTGTCCGCGCGCAGTTATACGCGCATGCTGCGTGTGGCGCGTACCATCGCCGATCTTTCCGGTGTGGAACAGGTCGGCCGAATCCATGTGGCAGAAGCGCTCAGTTATCGAAGGCAGGCACCCAGAGCATAGGGTGTCCGAGCGGACACGCCGGGTCAGGCGTTATTCCTCGCCCATATCGAGGTTCAGCTTGACCGTTTCATGTTCGTGGTCACCCTCGAACTTCTTGAGGAAGTCTTCGATCGGCATCTGCTGGCCACGATCGACGAGGGGATTCATGCTCGCCATTTCCACCGCCTTCAGCTCATCCGGCGTCATACGCACGTGGATGAAGGGCACCCAGATTTCGCCGAAATCGGCCTGCTGATACCATACGTCGAGAATGTCGTAGGACGCCCATTGCCCGCTCGGTTCCTTCAGGCGGATGCCCTCGCCAATGCGGGGCACGGTCATCGCCTTGATGCGATGCACGGTCTGATGCGTTTCGTTCTGGACTTCGATTTCAATCACAATGGCAGGTCCGGCTGTGCAGGAAGGCTTCGCGAAGATCCCAAATCTGACAGCGACGTGTTGAAATGGTTTTAACGGTGACGTCACGGTGGCATAGCGGCGCTGCACGGTGCGGGCCGCAAAGGCTTTTCTTGTATCCGAGCCGTGTTTCGCCCATGCCGAATCATGCGGGGCAAAGCATGAAATTCCGGTGTTTGCCGGCCAGAGGCACAGACGTCAGAACCCCATAAAACCGTGACTGCCAACACCACCCTGATTGATTCGCTGCGCAGACGGTTCGACGATATGCGCCCCGAGCTGCGGCAACGATTGCCTGCGCTGGGCCTGGCTCTGGCTCTGGAGGCACTGCTCGTGCTGATATTGCTGTCGCTCGGGTCGGTCAGGCAGCAGGCGGGCGAAATACGCGATACGCTGGTCGCCTTTACCACGACCCCGCCCGCCGACCCCGCGGCAGAACCCGAACAGCCTCCGTCGCCTTCTGCCGCGGACGTTCCGAAACCATCACCGCAGGAACCGTCGCCGCAGCAGCCACCACAGCAGGAAACGGCTCCGCTGACGCCTCCTTCTCCGGCTGCAGCTGCACCGCGCCCCATCCTGCGCAATGACTTCTCGCTCGATAATGCGCCAAAGCGCGCGCCTGCCGCACCTGCACAGTCGCCTCAGGCTTATGGCCCTCCCGACACGGGCTCCCCGGGCGACACTCCTCGCATTGCGGGCAGTGGCCCGAATGGCGAGCCGCTTTATGCCGCACGGTGGTATCGCCGCCCCTATGACGAGGAGCTCGCCGGTTATCTATCCGCTGCGCGCGGCCCGGGCTGGGGCCTGATCGACTGCAAAACCGCACCCGATTTTCGCGTCGAAAGCTGCGTTATTGTGGGTGAATGGCCGCAAGGTTCGGGCATCGGAAAGGCGGTTCAGGCAGCAGCGTGGCAGTTCAAGGTTCGCCCGCCAGTGAAGGGCGGCCGTCCCATGGTGGGTGAGTGGGTGCGCATCAGGATAGATTACGGGATCAAACCAGGGTCTCCGGTGGGATAAACCCACCCTCAAAAAACGCGCCGGTGACGCCGCACGCCTTGTCAGGCCGCGTTCTTTCTGGGTCTGCGGGCATCGGCAATGTGCACCACATCGCCACGATCCAGTTCCCCGGAAGACTGCGCTTTGGAACCATCGGCCCGAACACCGAGATTGTTGCGTTCGACAAAATAGAGATCGGCCGGGCCGAGAATGCGGCCATCATGGCTGAGGATCGAGGTGGGACCGATCGGCAGGCGATCGCGCTCGTCCACCAAGACCGGGTTCTCGACTACCTCTTCGCCGTACTTCTGCCCCCATTGCCGCAGGGCAACCATGGCGGGCAGCAGATCCAATCCCTTGGAGGTCAAGCGATATTCGATCTTGCGCTTGTCATGGGCACAGGGATCACGCTTGAGAATCCCGTTTTCCACCAGCTTGGCCAGACGGTTCGACAGGATATTGCGTGCGATGCCGAGTTCGGTGAGATATTCTTCGAAATGGCGAAGCCCATTGAAACTGGCCCGAAGGATCATGAACGACCAGCGTTCCCCCATGGCTTCAAGTGCTTGCGGCAGGCCGCACTCGGTCAGTTCACGCAGCTCCTCGCGGATATTGCCCATAATTTCAGTCCTTTTGCAGGAACCTATCTAGCGGAAAAATTCGATTTGCCAAATTTTTACAGAGTGAGTTGCGATATTCTTCCGGGAAAGCTATGCGGCATTGCACAATAGGTTTCTTATTGCAACTTAGTTGCGCAGACAGCAACCTCTGTTGATAAAATTGCAATCGGTAAGGACTTTATTCGATGATCTCCATTCTTTCCCGCCGGGTCACTTTTGGCGCTTTTGCCGCTGCTGCGACCTTCACCTCGCTGGCTTTCGGCACTGCGCTCGTGCCATCCGCCGCTAACGCTAGATCGGGTGCCTCCTATTACGCAGTGGAACTGGCTCAGCCTGTTGCTGCCAAGACCACCACTATCGCTGGTGGCGTTGCCTGGGCCTGCTCCGGCACGACCTGCGTCGCGCAGAAGGGCAGTTCTCGCCCGCTTCGTGTATGCCGCGAACTGCAGCGCCAGCACGGCCAGATCGTCTCTTTCACCGCCAAGGACAAGGAACTGGACGCCGATAATCTGGCGAAGTGCAACGGCTGAATCGCTTTCCTCCCCACCCCCTCTCCATCGGGTGGCCTACTCAGGCCCTGGCATTATCATGCCGGGGCCTTTTTCAGATCAGCCCGCGTTCCGTCAGCTCAGCTTCGAGAGTCGGTGCATCGACAAAGTGATGCACCTGCCAGCCCGATGTGGCTGCACTATCGATATTGGCACGATTGTCGTCGATGAATAGCATCGCCTGCGCCGGATAGCCGAAGCGCCGCTCGGCCAGAGTGAAGATCGCCCGGTCGGGCTTGGCCAGCTGTTCCGTGCCCGAAACCACGATATCGCGAAATTTGTCGAAGATTGGGGCGGTGGGGCGAAATCCCGCCCAGAACTCTTCGCCGAAATTGGTTATTGCGAATAATGGCATGCCGCGCGTATCGAGCCGTTCAACCAGCGCGTGGCTTCCGGGGACCGGCCCTGGGATGGTTTCGTTGAAACGCGTGGCATAGGCACGAATTTCAGTTTCGAATTCCGGAAACTGAGCAATCCGTTCGGGCACCATTGCCGACAAAGGCCGTCCCTGATCGTGTTCGAAATGCCATTCTTCGGTCACGACCTCGTCCAGCAGACGCTGCAACCTTGCAGGATCATCCACGATCTTCTCGAACAGATCGGCCAGTCGCCACTGATAGAGCACCCGCCCGACATCGAACACGACGGCTTCGACCTGCGTCATGACACCTCAAACACGAACGGCCCGCACTCCTGATCGGAGCCGGGCCGGTCGAACAACGCTTCCGCCCGAACGAGCGGAGCCGAAATCAGCCCTGACGGGCCTTGAAACGGCGGTTGGTCTTGTTGATGACATAAGTGCGCCCGCGGCGGCGGATCACGCGGCAATCGCGGTGACGGCTCTTGAGCGACTTGAGGCTGTTGCGGATCTTCATGATGTCTCTCGTGAAATAAATGCGCGCCAGAGATGGATCCCCGGCGCGTCGAAATCAAGCGGCCCGTTAACCGGCCCCAGGGATTCGGTCAACCTCTTTCGGGTATTGCCGAAAGCCCGTGACTGATCCTGCCGACTTGCTCAGCGCCCTTTCGCGATCATCGGCCCCAGAGGTTGCCCGCCGAATATGTGTACATGCAGGTGAGGCACTTCCTGCCCGCCATGGGCACCGATATTGGCCATCATCCGATACCCCGGTTCAACCAGCCCCATGTCACGGGCCACTGTGCCGACAGCGCGGACAAAGCCCGCAATTTCTTCCGGCCCCGCCTTCACACTGAAATCATCCCAGCTGACATATCGCCCCTTGGGAATTACCAGTACGTGGATTTCGGCCTGCGGATTGATATCTTCGAAGGCGTAGGCCCACTCATCCTCGTAAACCTTGGTCGAGGGAATGTCTCCGCGCAGGATCTTGGCGAAGATATTGTCATCGTCATACGGCAATGTGGGATCGATCGGCATCATGCACTCCTGCTGGCTTTTTCTTCGATCCCCGACATGCCTTCGCGCCGGTCGAGTTCGGCCAGAACATCGGCAAAGGCAATGTCGCGCGCATTGAGGGCCACGATGAGGTGAAAGAGGATATCGGCTGCCTCGCCCACCAGTTCCCCGTCGGTGCCGGACAGGGCAGCGACAGCGGCTTCCACACCTTCTTCACCAAGCTTGCGCGCGATTTGCGGCATACCCTTGGCGTGGAGGCTGGCGACATAGCTTTGCGACGGATCGGCCGCGCGCCGCTGCGCGATCGTCTGTTCGAGGCGGGTAAGCGTTTCCATGGCCTGCGCTATGCACGGACCGCACGCGCAGCGTCAATCGGAGTTGCGCCCCAGCAGGAACCGTCCGACCACCACACCGACCAGGCCAATCGCGATAAGCAATGACGCGCTCGGCTCCATCATCCGGACGGCGATGCCCGTGGAACCCCCGATATCTGCGATATGCGCGGTCAGCGAAACGAACTGCAATGTCATACCCGCAGTCTTATCAGAATTGCTCATGACTGCGGGATTTCAGGCACCAGCGTCCCGCCACGGGACGTTCGCCCTAGCCTCGCGCGGGAAGGCCAGCGGCACGCAAGGCAGCATGCGCTTCGGCAATCGTATGTTCGCCGAAATGGAAGATCGAGGCGGCAAGCACAGCGCTGGCATGGCCACGCGTCACCCCTTCCACCAGATGGTCGAGCGTGCCCACACCGCCGCTGGCGATGACCGGTACCGAAACCGAATCCGCAATCGCACGTGTCAGTTCGACATCGTACCCCTGCTTGGTCCCGTCGCCATCCATCGAGGTAACGAGCAATTCTCCGGCGCCGAGTTCCGCCAGCCTGACCGCATGGTCGACGGCGTCGATCCCGGTCGGCTTGCGCCCACCGTGGGTAAAAATTTCCCAGCCACGGATTTCGCCGCTTGTCGCCGCACGCGCATCGACGCTGGCGACGACACACTGACTGCCGAATTTCTCGGCGATTTCGCTGACGAGTTCGGGCCGTGTAACCGCGGCAGAGTTTACCGCCACCTTGTCGGCCCCGGCGAGCAATAACGCGCGTGCATCTTCCACGCTGCGCACACCGCCACCCACGGTCAACGGCATGAAGCAAACCTCTGCCGTGCGCCGTACCATGTCCAGCAGAGTCCCGCGCCCTTCATGGCTGGCGGATATGTCGAGGAAGCACAGCTCGTCCGCACCGGCCCGGTCATAAGCCTGCGCCTGTTCGACCGGATCGCCCGCGTCCTTGAGATCGACGAAATTGACGCCCTTGACCACGCGCCCGTCGCGCACGTCGAGGCATGGGATAACGCGGATACGAACGGTCACGCTCGTGCCGCCATTGCCAGCGCCGCCGCCAGATCCAGCCGCCCGTCATACAAAGCGCGGCCAGTAATCACCCCTTCGATACCTTCACGCGCGTAGAGCGAGAGAACGTGGATATCGTCGAGCCCCTTGACCCCGCCACTGGCGATCACCGGGATATCCACGCACCGCGCAAGTTCCACAGTCGCATCGATGTTCACGCCCTTGAGCAGGCCATCGCGCCCGATATCGGTGAAGAGCAGCGCGGCTACGCCTGCATCCTCGAACCGGCGGGCCAGGTCGGCCACAGGCACATCGGACACCTCGGCCCAGCCTTCGGTGGCGACCAAGCCATCTTTCGCATCCACTGCCACAACGATGCCGTTCTCGAATTCGCGGGCCATATCCTTGACGAACTCGGGATCTTTCAGGGCCGCCGAGCCCATCACGATGCGTGAGACGCCGGCATCGAACCAGCCTTCGACATCGGCGCGCTTGCGGATGCCACCGCCAAGCTGAACATGGCCGGGAAAGGCCGAGACGATAGATTGCACCGCCTCGCGGTTCTGTGCCGAACCGGCAAAGGAACCATCGAGATCGACCACATGCAGATGCCCTGCCCCGGCCTCTGAAAAGATCTGGGCCTGAGCTGCCGGATTATCGCCATAGACGGTGGCCCGGTCCATATCGCCTTCCGCAAGGCGGACAACCTGCCCCCCTTTCAAATCGATTGCAGGAAAGACGATCACGGCTTCCACTCCAGAAACTTGCTCAACAGATCGAGACCATAGGCCTGGCTCTTTTCGGGATGGAACTGGACACCCACGACATTGTCCCGGCCGACTGCAGCCACGAGCCCGCCGCCGTGGTCGGTCATCGCCAGCACATCTTCCCGATACCTGGCCTTGAAATGATAGGAATGGAGGAAGTACGCCTCCCCTTCCGCGACCACATCATGCCTGCGGGCATGAGACAGGGGCGCGACATCGTTCCAGCCCATATGGGGAACCTTTACGCTGGTATCGGTGGGTTCGATCAGCCGCACGGTACCGTCGATCCAGCCAAGGCCGGGCGTTTCGCCATGCTCCAGCCCACGGGTCGCCAGCAATTGCATGCCCACACAGATACCCAGAAACGGCGCCCCGCCAACGAAGACCCGCTCATGCATCGCTTCGATCACGCCCTGTTCCGCCCGCAACCCTTCTGCGCAGGCCTTAAATGAACCGACGCCGGGCAGAACGATGCGATCGGCCGCGCGCAGCACATCCGGATCGGCGGTGACCCGAACACTCGCCCCGACCTTGCGCAGCGCGTTTTCCACCGAATGCAGATTGCCCGCGCCGTAATCGACGAGCGCGACGACCTCAGCCACCGAGCTGTCCCTTCGTACTGGGGATTGCACCGCCCTTGCGCGGATCCACTTCGACCGCCGCGCGCATTGCCCGGGCAAACCCTTTATAGATAGCTTCGCAGATATGGTGGTTGTTGGTGCCATAAAGCAGTTCGACATGCAGCGTCAGGCCGCAGGTCTGGGCGACCGACTGGAACCAGTGTTCGATCAGCTCGGTATCCCATTCACCCAGCTTTTCCTGGCTGAAACCTGCCCGCCACACGAGAAAGGGACGCCCGGAAATATCGAGCGCCACCCGCGCGAGTGTTTCATCCATCGGCGAATAGGCGCTGCCATAGCGCGCGATCCCGCCCTTGTCGTCAAGCGCGGCGGAAAGTGCCTGCCCCAGGGCCAGGGCGCTGTCTTCGGTCGTGTGATGCTGATCGACATGCAAATCGCCATCGACCTTCATCGTTACATCGATCAGCGAATGCTTGGAAAACTGTTCGACCATATGATCGAGAAAGCCGATGCCCGTGACGACATCATAATATCCTGTCCCGTCGAGATTGACCTCGACAAGGATCCTGGTTTCCGCAGTATTGCGTTCGATACGGCCTGTACGCATGCCTGACGCGCTAGAGGCGCTGGGGGCAGGGCGCAAGAAATTGCGGTTATCGGCAGGGTAAAGCCATGCTTAAGCGCTTGACCCGTGGCTCGCCTCGCTCCACCTAGCGGCGCATGAGCGACGATACGCCCGACAGCCTGATCCCTTATGATTCAATCGTGCAGGAAGCCCTGCGTGCCGTAGTTGGCCGTGTCCTGAGTGAAATAGAGAATGGCGGCGGCGAATTGCCGGGCGCACATCACTTCTACATCACCTTCAAAACCCATGCACCCGGCGTGTCTATCCCGGCCAGTCTGCGTGAACGGTTTCCGGATGAAATGACGATCGTTCTCCAGAACAAATTCTGGAATCTCAACGTTCGCGAAGATGGCTTTGCAGTCGGCCTGTCGTTCAACCAGATACCTGCCGAACTCGACATTCCCTATGCCGCGATCACGCAGTTCGTCGATCCGGCAGTCGATTTCGGGCTGCAGTTCCAGGCCACCATTGCCGACATGGCCCCTGCCCCCACGGAATTCCCCGACAATGACGGGCCGGAACAGGGCGGAGACGAGGGCGTTAAAGGAGCAGACGACGGTTCGAATGTCGTCACGGTCGATTTCGGCCGGAAGAAATAGGCGCCGGGCCATACCGGCAAGCGGGGCAGCACATGGTGAAGCACGGGGCGATCGGTAAAGGGAAACCTGATCACATAACGGATGTCGTCGGCGACAAGCTCGAAGACGCAGCCGATCTGGTGAACCGGCGCAAGCACACCGTCCCCGGGCCAAGCACCAATCCGGCAACCAATCTCATTATTCACGACATTGCGCTTCGCAGCGCTGGCAGATTGTCCCGTATGGCCGTGGAAAAGGCCATTCTCGGCCGTCAGTATGGCACGCGCTTTGCCAAGGAAGCGGTCGAAAATCGCTCTGTCGTGCAAACGCTGGCCGCGTACGGCGTCACCAAGGTCGCCACGCGCTCAATTCCTGGCGCATTGCTTGTCGGTACCGGACTTGCGCTCAAAGTCCTGTTCGATCGCAGCCAATCCAAGCGCCAAGCGCGGCGCCAAGGCGATCGCGCATTGCGCAAGCAGGCCGGGCACGCCCACAAGAAGTAGGACTTATCCGCTAGCAGGGGCTTGATTCGCCCCCACCCGATGCGCCAACAGCGCGCATGACCGATTCCATGATGTCGCACGATAAACTCGCCCGCCGCGGTGTGCTCTTCATCCTGTCCTCGCCCAGCGGCGCGGGGAAAACGACCATCAGCCGCATGCTTCTGGCGGCTGATGAAGAGATCAAGCTGTCGGTCAGCGTGACCACGCGGTCACCCCGCCCGGGCGAAATCGACGGGGTGCACTATTATTTCGTCAACGATGCGGAGTTCGACCGTCTGGTCGAAGAAGACGATTTTTACGAATGGGCGCCGGTCTTCGGCCACCGTTATGGCACGCCGAAGGGCCGCATTCGCAGCGCATTGAAAGAAGGGCAGGATTTCCTGTTCGACATCGACTGGCAGGGCACGCAGCAGCTCTATCAGAAAGACCAGCAGGATGTGGTCCGCGTATTCATCCTCCCGCCGAGCATCGCCGAGCTGGAACGCCGCCTGCGCAGCCGCGGGACCGACGCGGATGACGTGATTGCTGCGCGTATGGAACGGGCGCGGGCGGAAATCAGCCACTGGGACGCCTATGACTATGTGGTCATCAACGAAAATGTGGAGTCATGCTTTGCCAAGGTGCGCGAAATTCTGGCTGCGGAACGCATGAAACGCCAGCGCCAGACAGGGCTGATCCCCTTCGTTCGCGAACTTATGGAGTGATGGGATAGTGAAGGGGCGGGCCAGCCGCCGCCCTGTCCCGCGCAGATCAATCGCCGATTAGCGAACCGATATATTTGCGCACGTCATCCTCGTCCTCTTTGCCTTCGCCGTCGACCTTGACGGCGTAGAACACCAGGAAGATTTCCTCGCGCGAAGGCCCGGCCAGCGAGCCGACGAAATTGCCGGCGAAATCGTTGGTGTCGTCTTCGATCAGGCCATTGAAGAAACCGTTGGCGCCGACCTTGCCGGAAATGGGCAGAACCGCCTGTTCGACTGCATTTCCGTTCACGGTCTCGACGATACGGATCGTGCCGCTGATCTTGATATCGTCGCCATCGGGGCCGACCACCAGATTGGTGGCAGGCGCGCTGATCACTCCTGCCGGTGTTACTCCGGCCTCGCCGCCGGCCACCTGCGGCGTGCCGGCATAGGAAAGGTTCGCAGTGATCTTGTCTTCACTGGTCACTGGATTGAAGAAAAGCGAGTAGCGGAAACTGCGCAGCGTTCCCGGCACGGTTTCGCGAATGAACGACTGGGACTTTTCATAAGCGACCCGCAGGACGTGCTGGAACGGCAGTTCCATCTGCAACCCGTCGGTGCTGCCCTTACGATACGTTCTGATCGTGGGCGATGAATTCAGCAGGTCGGCAGCGGTGAAGGTCGCCAATTCCAGCGTGTCGGGCCACGTATATTTGACACTCTCTGGGCCGACTTCATAAGCAATCGTGCTCTGGCCGTTGCGGCGTGAGCCATCGTTCCATGTTTCGGTGCCGCCTTCAGGCGCGAAATAGGCGAACGCGTAAGCCGAATTCGAGATGCTGGCCTCGAAATCTTTCGAGAAGTCGAAATCGACCGCCGTCGGCGTGGGAGTGGGGCTGGGCGAAGGGGTCGGCGTTTCGGTGGGTGTCGGCGTGGGCGAATCGTCCCCGCCGCAAGCGGTTACGAGAACACAACAGATTGCTGCACCAATGGCACGGACGGAAACACTATGCACTTTATCGACCCCTCACCGCTGGCCCTTGCCAGCTGACTGCCTAAACTATTCCCACCAGTTAGCTTGGCTGCATTGCCGCCCGCAAGAAAATTCGGCCCGACCGTAGCGGGCGGCGTGCATCGGATAAATCGCTGTTGCTTATGAGGGCTCGGCGAAATGGCTCGGCAAGTGGGCGTTTACGATACCGCCGTCCACGGTCAGTGTTTCGCCGATCGTGTAATCACCCGCACGGCTGGCAAGATAAACGGCAGTGCCGCCCATATCCAGTTTGTCGCCGACCCGCTTGCTGGGAATACCCGCAGCGGATTTTTCCTCGTGATCGCGCGCTGCGCGGTTCATGCTCGACGGGAAGGCCCCTGGCGCCAGGCTGGTGACATAGATATGGTCCTTCACCAGCCGCGCCGCCATGCGACGGGTCAAGTGAATCAGCGCAGCCTTGGACGCCTGATAGCTGTAGGTTTCCCACGGATTGACGCGCTGCCCATCGATCGAGGTGATATTGATAACCTTGCCGGGCTCGTCTGCGCTGGCACCAGCGGTCAGCAGCTTGTGCAGCTTCTGAGTCAGAAAAAACGGCGTCTTGACGTTGAGGTTCATGACCTTGTCCCAGCCGGCTTCCGGAAATTCGAGATAGTCCACGCCCCATGCAGCGCCGGCATTGTTGACCAGAATGTCCAGCTTGCTTTCGCGGCTGGACAACTCTTCCACCAGAGCTTCGATACCTGAAATGGTCGAAAGATCGCCCTGTATACCGATCACCCGGTCACCCAGTTCGGCGCAGGTTTCCTCGATCTCGTCGATCTTGCGGGCACTGATGTAAACGCGGTCGATCCCCGCGGCGAGGAAGCCTTCGACGATCATCTTGCCGATGCCGCGGCTGCCGCCCGTGACGAGCGCAACGCGCCCCTTGAGGCTGAAAAGGTCTTCGAGGGTCATTCGTTATTCTCCGGATGGTCCTTCCCGCCTGAAAGAGGGGCTGTGAGACTAGGCATCTCGATGCCTGGTCTCAGCGGGGTAGGTTAGCGACCTGCGCCGCGCACACCCGCGCGCCCCTCCGGCAAGCGGGAGGAGGTTTCAGTAGCCGCTCAGTTCGGCGACGCGGCCCGCATGGTAATACTGGTCGCCCAGGAATTCCTGCAGAGCGCGATCGCGTTTCATGTAGAGGCCGATATCGTATTCGTCGGTCATGCCGATGCCGCCATGCATCTGCACGCCTTCGCGCACCGCCAGGCCGGCCACCTTGGCGACCTTGGCCTTGGCGACCGATGCCATGAGATCGGCCTTTTCACTGCCGCCATCGACGAGCTGTGCCGCCTTGATCGTGACTGCACGGGCAATCTCGACTTCGGAATAAAGATGCGCGGCGCGGTGCTGGAGCGCCTGGAATTCACCGATCACCTTGCCGAACTGCTTGCGCTGGCGGAGGTAATCGACCGTCATGTCCATCGCGCCGCGAGCAACGCCCACGCCTTCTGCAGCGGAACCGACGCGGCCCGCCATCAGCATGGCGTTGAGCACTTCGCGCCCGCCATCGACCTCGCCGATCACGGCATCGCCATCGAGTTCGACGCTGTCGAAGGTGATGTGGCTGGCCATCGAACTGTCGACCAGGCGCACGCTGTCGTGGCTCATGCCGGCCGCATCTTGCGGCACGGCGAACAGCGTCACGCCATCGGCATCGCTGTCGTTGCCCGAAGTGCGCGCGGCGACCACGATCATCTCCGAAGAGGCACCATAGACCACAAAGTCCTTCTTGCCCGAAAGCTTGAAGCCATTGCCCGATTTTTCGGCCTTGCAGGCGATCGTTTCCGGGCGGTGCTTGGGGCCTTCGTCGATCGCGACGGCGTAGACCTTGTCACCCGAAATCAGATCTGGCAGCCAGCGCCCCTTCACATCGTTGCTACCGTGTTTAAGCGCAGTCGCTGCCAGCACGGACGAGGACAGGAAAGGCGATGGGGTCAGATTTCGGCCGATTTCCTCGAGCACGATATTCGCTTCGACCTGGCCCATGCCCAAGCCGCCATCCTCTTCACCCACCAGCATTCCGGTGAAACCCATTTCGCCAAACTGCTTCCACAGCGCATGGCCGAAACCGTCTTTGCAATTGCGGTCGCGCCAGTGGCGCAGCTGGTTCTTGATCGACCCTTCTTCCGCCATGAACTGATTGGCGGTTTCGGCCAGCATCGTCTGGTCGTCGTCGTAATACAGAGGCATCGATCAGGCTCCCGGCAGGTCAAGGATACGTTTGGAAATGACGTTGAGCATGACCTCGCTCGTACCGCCTTCGATGGAATTGGCCTTGGTACGCAGCCAGCCGCGGGCGGTCTTGCCGCCATTGCTTTCTTCGCTTTCCCACTCCAGCGCCGCGCTGCCGCCCGCTGCCATCAGCAGTTCATGGCGGCGCTTGTTCAGCTCGGTCCCGGCATATTTCAGCATGTTGGGCTGGGCGGGATGGCCCTTCCTGGCCTTCAGTTCGTCCATGAACTTTTCGCTCATCGCGGTGAAGGCCAGCGCATCGACATCGAACATCGCCATTTCGGCACGCAGTACCGGGTCGAGCAGACCGGCGCGCGCCGTCACGGCACCCAATGACGAGGCACGGTCGCCCCCGCCGGTGGCCGAAATCATCTCGCGTTCGTGGCCGAGCAGATATTTCGCCACATCCCAGCCGCGATTGATTTCGCCGACATAGCCGGGAATGTCTTCGCCATAGCTCTTGGGGACGGTGACATCGTCCATGAAGGTTTCGCAGAACGGGCTGTTGCCGCTGATCAGCTTGATCGGCTTGGTGCTGACGCCCTCGTTCTCCATGTCGAACAGCATGAAGGTGATGCCCTGGTACTTGTTCTCCTTGTCCGTGCGGACGAGGCAGAAAATCCAGTCGGCTTCATCGGCATAGGACGTCCAGATCTTCTGGCCGTTGACAACCCAGTGGTCGCCCTTGTCTTCACCGAACGTCTGCATCGAAACCAGATCGGAACCGCTGCCCGGCTCGGAATAGCCCTGGCACCAGCGGATTTCACCGCGCGCGATTTCATTGAGGAATTTCTGCTTCTGGCCTTCGGTGCCGAAGTGCAGCAGCGCCGGGCCAAGCATCCAGATGCCGAAGCTCGACAGCGGCGGGCGTGCATTGATTCGCGCCATTTCTTCGCGCAGGATCTTGCCTTCCGCAGGTGACAGACCCGCACCACCGTAAGCCTTGGGCCATTCGGGGACAGTATAGCCCCTGTCGCGGCACGCTTCGAACCATGCCTTCTGGGCATCGTTCTTGAAACTGGCATTGCGCCCACCCCAATAAACATCGCCTTCGTCCCGGACGGGCTGACGCATTTCAGGGGGGCAATTCGCATCGAGCCATGCGCGCGTTTCTGCGCGAAAGGCTTGCAGATCGCTGTCGGACATATGCCGAATCCTCTCTTCTAAAGCAGCGGTATGTTGACGCTTACGTTAGGGTGATTCGCATGGCTTGTGCAAGACCGCTGGCGATGGCCCGCTTTGCCGTAACGTCAGCCGGAATGCGTTGACGCACACTGGCGCTTCCCTAAGCTGGAAACGGAGAAATTCGTGGAGAGAGTAGGCATGCGATTCTCGGGAAAGACCGTGATCGTTACCGGAGCTGCTGCTGGAATCGGCGCGGAATCCGCCAGATTGTTCGCCAGAGAGGGCGCCGTGGTTTTCGCCAGCGACATCGATGTGCCGGGCGGTGAGAAGCTGGCCGCCGAAGCCCAAGGCGACATCCGTTTTGCCGAATGCGATGTCTGCGATCCGGCCGCCATCAAGGCCCTGATGGACCGTGCAGCACAGGAAACCGGCGGGATCGATGTGGTGTTCAACAATGCCGGTGCGGGCGGCGCGCGGGCACCGATCGACGAAATCGAACCCGATGACTGGGACCGCACGATGGATCTGCTGCTGCGGTCGGTGGCATTCGGGATCCGCTATGCCGTGCCGCATATGAAAGGGCGCAAGGGCGCCAGCATCGTCAATGTGTCCAGTGTGGCCGCAGTCGGGCCCGGCTATTCGCCCACCACATATGCAGTGGCGAAGTCAGGCGTGCTGCATCTCACCAAATGCGCAGCCACCGATCTGGCGCAATACGGCATTCGGGTGAACGCCGTGCAGCCCGGCTTCATCAATACCGAAATTTTCACGTCGAGCCTGGAAATGACCGGTGAGATGAAAGCGATGGCCAAGGCCGCCATCGCCCAGATGTCGGCCAATGCCCAGCCGGTTGCCCGTGGCGGGCAACCGATCGACATTGCCAATGCCGTCGCTTTCCTGGCCAGTGATCAGGCCAGCTTCATGACCGGCACGTCGCTGCTGGTGGATGGCGGCATCACCATCGGGCCGCGCCACAGCTGGGACCCGGAAGAACCCGGCCTGTTCGCCGCGCTCGAAGCGATGGGAACCCAGGCCAAGACGGGGCAGGCCACCACCTGATGTCCTTCGTCAAAGGCCGCCTTCCCCAACGCCTGAAACTGGCCCATGGCTTTGGGTCGGTCGCTTTCGGGGTGAAGGATTCGGGGTTCAGCTTTTTTCTGCTGCCCTTCTACAATCTGGTCCTGGGGGTGGATGCCAGCACGGTCGGCGCGGCGCTGGCAACCGCGCTGGTCGTCGATGCGATAGTCGACCCACTGATCGGCCACCTTTCCGACCGGACCTATACGCGCTGGGGCCGCCGCCTGCCGTGGCTGTACCTCGCCCCCATCCCGCTCGCCATTTTATGGACCCTGCTGTGGTCGCCACCCTTTACCGGACCGCCCGGTTTCTGGGACATTGTCGCCCTGGCGGTCGGCGTACGCCTGCTGCTCTCGGCCTGCGAGGTACCGTCCATCAGCCTGGTGCCCGAAATAACGGACGATTACGATGAACGAACCACGCTGTTCCGCTATCGTTTCCTGTCGGGGTGGCTGGGCGGCCTGCTGATGATGGTGCTGACCTTCACGCTTTTCCTGCCAACGCCCGAATCCCAGTTGCAGCCGGATGGCTATGCCACTTATGGCATGTTCGGGGCGGCGCTGATGGCGCTGTCGGTGATCGGTTCGGCGGCGGCACAGCACCGGATCGTGGCGCATCGCCCGGCACTGCGCCCACCGCCCTTTTCCCTGCGCGGGGCCTTTGCCGAAATATTCGATGCCTTCCGCGAAAAGGCCTTCGTCATTTTCGCGCTGGGCGGGCTGGCGGCCTATGTCCTGCAGGGCATGACCTTTTCGATCACCCAATATGTGAACCTTTATGTGTGGCAGTTCAGCGAACTGGCTTTCAAGCTGTATCCCGGCGTCCTGTTCCTCTCGGTCGTGGTGATGTTCCTGGCCGTCAGCCCCATCCACCGCAGATGGGGCAAACCGAAAGCTGCCGCAGTTTCGGCCATCGTTGGCCTGGTGTTTTTCTGCGGCCCCTATTTCCTGCTGCTGGCGGGCGTATGGCCCACCCCGGGAAGCACGCCATCGACCGTGCTGCTGTTCGCGCTGCTGATCGTGGCCAATACCGCCAGCGTAATCTCCATCATTTCAGCGACCTCGATGGTGGCCGAAATCGTCGAAGCATTTGAAGAACGGACCGGCAAGCGAGCGGAAGGAACCTTCTATTCCGGCAACTGGCTGGTGCAGAAATGCGCGACCGGCGGTGGTATCATGCTGACCAGCCTGATCGTGCAGTCGGTCGATCTGGCACCGGGTACGCCGCAGGCGGACGTTTCGCCAGAAGCGGTGCGGCAATTGGTGGTGCTGTTCGTGGCGGCGGCCAGCGCGCTCGCCTTGTTTGCCGCCTTCTGGCTGGGCCGCTTTCCCATAACCCGCGCGCAGCACGAAGCGCGGGTGGCCAACCGGCTGTCCCGCCAGTCGCAGGGCGAAGACCGCGATGACCCTATCGACGATGCCGTGCGCGCCGATCCCGATGCACATTCCATAACACCGTGACAGGCCATGCGCGCTTGGCTTGACACCACCCATATGCCAGTTTCATGACGAAACTGAATTGAGAGAAGAGGACCGATACGATGGATTTCGAACCCACAGAACGACAAGCATACTGGCGCGACCGGGTGAAGAACTTCATCGACGATCACGTGCGCCCTGCGGTGCCGACATATCAGCAGCAGGATGCCGAAGGTGACCGCTGGAAAGTGATCCCCATAGTCGAAGAACTGAAGTCCAAGGCAAAGAAGGAAGGTGTCTGGAACCTCTTCATGCCGCCACGCAACGATGGCCATCATCATGTCGAAGAAAGCTTCGAATTCGAAGGCCCCGGCCTCACCAATCTCGAATATGCGCTGTGCGCGGAAGAGATGGGCCGCGTCGGTTTCGCTTCGGAAGTGTTTAACTGCTCCGCGCCCGACACCGGCAATATGGAAGTCTTCCATCGTTACGGCACGCGCGCGCAGAAGGATGAATGGCTGACTCCGATCATGAATGGCGAAATCCGTTCCGCCTTCCTGATGACCGAACCTTTCACTGCATCGTCCGATGCGACAAACATCGAAACCCGGATCGATCGCGACGGCGATGAATATGTCATCAACGGGCGGAAATGGTGGTCTTCGGGCGTGGGCGATCCGCGCTGCAAGGTTGCGATCGTCATGGGCAAGACCGATTTTTCCGCTGGCCGCCATGCTGCGCAATCCATGCTGCTGATGCCGATGGACGCCCCGGGCGTGACCATTGTGCGCCACCTGCCCGTCTTCGGATATGACGATGCGCCGCACGGCCACATGGAAGTGGAACTGAAGGACGTGCGCGTGCCGGTCGACAATATGTTGCTGGGCGAAGGTCGCGGCTTCGAGATCGCACAGGGCCGCCTCGGGCCGGGCCGCATTCATCACTGCATGCGCACCATCGGCGTCGCTGAAGAAGCGCTGTCCAAGATGTGCAAGCGCCTGCAGGAACGCGAAGCGTTCGGCAAACCGATCTACAAGCATTCGGTCTGGGAAGAACGCGTGGCCCGCGCCCGTATCGATATCGACATGACCCGCCTGCTCTGCCTCAAGGCCGCGGATATGATGGACAAGGTCGGCAACAAGGCGGCCAAGCAGGAAATCGCCATGATCAAGGTGCAGGCGCCCAACATGGCGCTGCGCATCATCGACGATGCCATCCAGGCCCATGGCGGCGGCGGTGTCAGCGACGATTATGGCCTGGCCAAAGCCTATGCCCACCAGCGGACGCTGCGTCTCGCCGACGGGCCGGACGAAGTGCATGCCCGTTCCATCGCGCGCATGGAATTCGCCAAGCATCTGCCTGAAGAAGGCCCCACCGCCAATGCCCTGCGCAATGGCCCGGCACCGACTGCGGGCGACGACGGCAGCTTCAGTTCCGGCGATATCGGAGTGACTCGCTAATGGCGAAGGCAGCTATTCTGGAACAGGTCGGCGGGCTGACGATCGGCGAGGTAGAACTCGCCGATCCGGGCCCGCACGAAGTCCTGATCGACACCAAGGCCTGCGGCCTGTGCCATTCGGACCTTCACTTCATCGACGGCGCCTATCCGCACCCGCTGCCGGCCATTCCGGGCCACGAAGCGGCGGGCGTGGTCCGGGCCGTGGGCAGCGAAGTGAAGACGGTAAAGCCGGGCGATCACGTGGTTTCGTGCCTCTCCGTATTCTGCGGGCATTGCGAATTCTGTGTCACCGGGCGGATGGCGCTGTGTTTGGGGGCCGATACGCGCCGTTCGGCGGACCAGACACCCCGGATCAGACGCTCGAGCGACCAGTCTCCCGTGGGGCAGATGCTCAATCTGTCGGCCTTTTGCGAACAGATGCTGATCCACGAACATGCCTGCGTCGCCATCGACAAGGACATGCCCTTGGACCGTGCCGCCGTGATCGGCTGCGCGGTGACGACGGGCGCGGGCACGATCTTTAACGCCTGCTCGGTCGTCCCGGGCGAAACCGTCGCGGTCGTGGGCTGCGGCGGCGTCGGCCTTGCCGCCATCAATGCGGCCAAGATCGCGGGTGCCGGCAAAGTCATCGCGATCGATCCCCTCCCCGAAAAACGCGAACTTGCTCAGGTGCTTGGTGCGACCCATACGGTCGATGCCATGGCCGACAATGCGGTGGAGGAGGTCATGAAGATTTCCGGCGGCGGCGTGCATCACGCCATCGAAGCCGTTGGCCGTCAGGCTTCCGCCGACCTGTGCGTCAAAATCCTGCGCCGCGGGGGCACGGCCACGATCCTCGGCATGATGCCGCTGGACTGCAAGGTCGGCCTCGGCGCTATGGACCTGCTGTCGGGCAAGAAGCTGCAGGGCGCGATCATGGGGATGAACCATTTCCCGGTCGATCTGCCCCGCCTGGTCGATTTCTACATGCGCGGCCTGCTCGATCTCGACACGATCATTGCCGAACGAATTCCGCTCGAAAAGATCAACGAAGGGTTTGAAAAGATGAAGCAGGGCACATCGGCCCGCAGCGTGGTGGTGTTCGACTGACTGCCGATATTACCGCTGTCCTACATCGCCCCGTTTCATTACCCCGGACCGTTCCAACCGCGGCGAGGGTTCACAACCGTACAATCCCGAAGGTTACATATGCGACAGGCAATTTATCGCGAAAACGGCGCACATGCGCGCTTGGCGGCTGGTAAGGGAGTTTTGAAACAGGCGGGGGTCGGTGTCACCCCGTGCGATTCGCCCGAGCGGGGAGATTCGGCATGAGCGATATCGATTTCGACAAGGAAATGGTCGGCACGATCGAAGTGCCCGAAGCAGACCGGATGGATCTGGACGCCCTGACCGCGTGGTTCGAAGCCAATGTGGATGGCTTCGAAGGGCCGCTCAGCTACACCAAGTTCAAGGGTGGGCAGTCGAACCCGACATACCGTATCGACACGCCGGGCCGCAGCTATGTTCTGCGCCGCCAGCCTTTCGGCAAGCTGCTTCCCAGCGCGCATGCGGTCGATCGGGAATATACGGTGATGCATGCCCTCGGCCCCACTGGTTTTCCCGTCCCCAAAACCTATGGCCTGTGCGAAGATCCGGACGTCATCGGGTCCAAATTCTTCGTCATGGGGTTGGCCGATGGGCGCAGCCTGTGGAACGGTGGACTGCCGAACAATACGCCGGCCGAACGCCGCGAAATCTACAATTCGATGATCGACACTTTTGCCGATCTCCACACGAAGGACCCTGTGGCCATCGGCCTGGGCGATTTCGGTAAGCCGACCGATTATTGCGCACGCCAGATCAACCGCTGGTCGAAACAGTACAAGCTCTCCGAAACCGAGCATATGCCGCAGATGGAGCGGCTGATCGAATGGCTGCCGGAAACCATCCCGCCGCAGCACGAAAGCAGCGTGGTTCATGGCGACTACCGGCTCGACAATATGATCTTCAAGGCGAATTCCAACGAAGTTCTCGCCGTGCTCGACTGGGAACTGTCCACGCTGGGCGACCCGATCGCGGACTTCAGCTATCTAATGCTGAACTGGCATAATCCGCATGATGGACGCGCCGGCCTGGAAGGGCTGGACCTGAAGGAACTCGGCATCCCTTCGCAGGAAGAAGCGGTGGAGCGGTATGTCGCGCGCACCGGCTATCCCGTTCCTCCGATGGACTGGTATTTCGCCTACAATCTCTTCCGGCTTGCAGGCATCATGCAGGGCATCAAGAAACGGGTCATCGATGGCACCGCCTCTTCCGCCCATGCCAAGTCGATGTCGGAACGGGTCGCGCCGCTGGTCGAAAGGGCATACCAATTCGCCAAGGCAGCGGGGATGGACTAGCGCGGCAACGCTGCTAACGCGGGCTCCGAATTATTCGGAGAGACGAAATGAGCGCCGACCTCGAAAACCGCATCGAAGCCGCGTGGGACGACCGCGCCAATGTCACCCCCCAATCGAGTGACGTGCGCGAAGCGGTCGATGCGGCGCTGACCCTGCTCGACAGCGGCGAAGGCCGTGTTGCACAGCCGGATGGCAAGGGCGGCTGGACAGTCAATCAGTGGCTCAAGAAGGCAGTGCTGCTGAGCTTCCGTTTGAACGACAACCGCGTGATGGAAGGTGGCAGCGCCGGCCACCCCGCTTTCGACAAGGTCCCCAGCAAGTTTGCCGGCTGGGACGATGCCCGTTTCCGCGAAGCCGGTTTTCGCGTGGTCCCCGGCGCGATTGCCCGCGAAGGCGCCTATATCGCCCCCGGCTGCGTGTTAATGCCCAGTTTCGTCAATATCGGGGCCTATGTCGGCAAGGGGACCATGGTCGACACCTGGGCCAGCATCGGCAGCTGTGCCCAGATCGGCGAAAACTGCCATATCTCCGCCGGGGCCGGCATTGGCGGCGTGCTCGAACCCATGCAGGCCAATCCGACCATCATCGGCGACAATTGCTTCATCGGCGCGCGCAGCGAAATCGTCGAAGGCGTGATCGTCGGTGAAGGGTGCGTGGTTTCGATGGGGGTCTTCATCACCCAGTCGACCAAGATCGTCTACCGCGACACGGGCGATGTCATTCGTGGCCATCTCCCGCCTTATTCGGTGGTTGTGCCCGGCACTCTGCCCGGCAAGGACGGCGGCCCCGGCCTCGCCTGCGCAGTGATCGTCAAGACAGTAGACGCCCAGACACGCGAAAAGACCGGGATCAACGATCTTCTGCGCGACTAAAGCGCAAGGAACATTCGCCGCGCGCAAGCGTAAATCCCCCTGAAACCTGCGGATCCGCAAAATTTCAGGGAGAACTACCGCATGCATAAAAAAGGCGAAGAGATCCACGTCGACGAAACCGAAGCAAGCGGGGGTTCGAAAGAAGGAATCGTGCGCTGGGTACTCGCGGGGGGCTTGCTCCTCGCAGTGATCCTCCTGTCCATTACCTGGATCATTCCCGCCCTAACCACGGGCGACGTCGAAGAAGAAGGAACTGTCAGCGGCCAGATTTCTTCGATGGAAGATGATGGCGACGATACCGACAGCATCGTAACCGACCTGGGCGACGATGAAGTTGCTGCTCCTCGGGATCGGAGCACCAGCGAAGATGGTTTGGAAGTGATCGAAAACTGATCGGTTACGGAGAGGTGGCATGAGCAATTCAAACAGTTTCCAGACGAACCAATATGTCAAATGGAGCTGGGGGAATGGTGAAGGCAAAGGCCAGATCACCGAACGGTTCGAACGTGAAGTCACTCGCACACTGCAGGGTACCGAAGTCACCAAGGATGGGGACAAGGACAATCCTGCCTATCTGATCCGCCAGGACGATGGCGATCAGGTGTTGAAAAGGGGCTCTGAACTGGAGGCGCAGCAGTAATGCCGGCGGAGTCCAAAGCACAGCAACGCGCCGCCGGTGCGGCACTTTCCGCGAAACGGGGTGAAACGAAGGTGGGCGATCTTCAGGGCGCTTCTAAGGACATGTATGACAGCATGACCGAAGAAGAGCTCGAGGATTATGCCTCTACCAAGCTCGATGGCCTCCCCGATCATGTCGACGATAACGAATGAACGCACTCAATTCGCCCATTTCCTGAAAGCGCAGGATGGCGGTGTTTACGAACGGGCGCTGGATGAAATCCGCGAAGGCAGAAAGACCAGCCACTGGATGTGGTTCGTCTTTCCGCAGATTGCGGGCCTGGGCACCAGTGCGCAGGCCCGCAAATTCGCCTTGGCAGACAGTGCCGAAGCCAGCTCCTACTGCTGCCATGAAGAATTGGGACCCCGGCTTTTCGAAGCGACCGAGGCCATGCTCGACTGGGCCGGAACGATGAGTGCCGAAGACATACTGGGGCCCGTCGATGCGATGAAGTTCCGCAGTTCGATGACTCTCTTCGAAGCGGCCTGTGGTGATGACGACGCGCAGGTTTTCACCGAGGCACTCGACCAGTTCTGCGATGGCGAGCGCGATCCGCTCACTCTCGACAAACTCTGACCGGTGCGCAGATCTACTCGCTGTCGTCCCGTGTCTCACCGGCCGGATATTCAATCGGCGGCAGGTTCTTCGCGCTGGCTGCATAAGCCTCTGCTCCGCGCATCACACGCATCATGTTGCGCGAGGCGATCTTTTCGAGATCTTCCTGCGAATAACCCCGCTTGGCGAGTTCGGTGAAAAGCGCCGGATAGCCGGTGACATCTTCCATTCCGATCGGGCCGATTGGCATACCATCATAATCCCCGCCGATGCCGATATAGTCTATTCCTGCGACATCTCGAATGTGGTCGATATGATCGGCCAGGTCGGAAATGGTCGATACCGGTTCGCGGTGCTCCGCATCCCATTTGGCCAACTGCGCTGCGACCGTATCGGGCAGCCCGGGATACAACGCTTTCAAACGCCCTTCCTCACCGGCCCGGTTGGCCGAATGGTTGCGCAAATCTTCGTTGATGAACCAGGGAAGCGCGACGACCATCACGATTCCACCATTTTCAGGCATACGGGCCAGAACGCTATCCGGAACATTGCGCAAATGCCCCGAGACAGCCCGGGCTCCCGAATGGCTGAACATCACCGGCGCCTTGGTCACGTCAAGCACATCCATCATGGTGGCTTCGCTGACATGGCTCAAATCGACCAGCATGCCGATGCGGTTCATTTCGCGCACCACATCCTTGCCGAAGGCATTGAGCCCGTTGTGCCGCGGCGCATCGGTGCCGCTATCGACCCAGCTCAGGGTTTTGCCGTGCGTTAACGTCAGGTACCGGGCACCAAGATCGTACATCTGCCGCAACACCGCCAGGCTTGACCCGATCGAATGTCCACCCTCCATCCCCAGCAGCGACGCCAGCTTGCCTGAACGCATCGCTTCTTCAACATCGTCTGCGGTCAGAGCGAGTTGCATCTCACCGGGATAACGCGCGATCAGGCGTTTGGTGACGTCGATCTGTTCGATGGTAGCCTGTACGGCCTCGGGCTCCGACAGGTTCGCACTGACATAGACCGACCACCACTGGGCACCCACTTTGCCCCGCTTCAATCGCGCAAGGTCGGAATGCATTGCGGACCTATCCGCAGTGGCCGTATCCAGCGTGTCACGGAAATCGAAATCATTGATCACATTTCCGACACGAGAGCGCAGCTGAATCGGCACGTCATTGTGCCCATCCCATACCGGAGCGGCGTCGAGTGCGGCGGCGGCCGTACGCTCGGCACTTCCTTGGGCGCACACGGGAGCACCGACGGCAAGAGCGAAAGCTGCGGAAGCGAGCAGGAAATGGCGCATGAACAGGAACCCCTTGTTGTCTTGGAGACTGTCCTAGCAAACGGAAATGGTAAGGAAAGGCCCAGTTATGACTATCACCGCCCGATGGAACGGCGAGGTGCTCGCTCGTAGCGACGACACAATCGTCATCGAAGGAAACCACTATTTTCCGGCAGAGGATGTTGCGCGCGGTGTGCTGGTCCCCAGCGAGACGACAAGTCACTGTCCGTGGAAAGGCACGGCGAGCTATTATTCGATCAATGCGGGCGGCAAAATCAACGATGACGCGGCATGGTATTACCCGCAGCCCAAGGAAGCTGCAAAAGAAATCCGGGATCGCATCGCTTTCTGGAAAGGTGTGGAGGTAACCGGGGAGTGACTGGATCGATCGCCATCAATCCCTCACCGCTTGGCCCCTTGCTACCGCCTGCCAGGCTTGTAGCGGTTGAGAGACCTTGCAGCACACTCCATTGGATCACTCGATGAAGAACGGGCAGGCGAGCAGGGGCAGAGCATGGCTTCGCTGGCTTTTTGCAGCTTTTTACGCGTTTGCCGGGATTGCGCATATCGCCAGACCTGCGCCCTTTCTGTCCATCATGCCGGGGTGGGTTCCCGCTCCCGAGGCAGTCGTTTTCTGGACTGGAATTGCAGAACTTCTCGGTGCCGCCGCACTGCTGCAACCGCTTAACAAGCCCCTGCGAAGCGCGGGAGCCATTGGGCTTGCGGCTTATGCGGTTTGCGTATTTCCTGCGAATATCCATCATTTCGTGATGGATATGGCCCGTGCGGATGGCGGGCTTGGCCTCGGCTATCATGTGCCGAGAATGTTCACGCAGCCGATCCTGGTCTGGCTGGCGTTATGGACCGGCGGCATAACGGACTGGCCGCTACGCCGCCGATAGCCAAATTAACTCATGTGCTTCGAGACGGCGCCCGTCATCTTGAACATGGAGATCTGTTCCTTGCCGATCACCGCGCCGAGCTTGTCGTCGGGGTTGATCATGCGCTTGTCCTTGGAATCCTGCAGGTTGTTCGCCTTGATGTGATCCCACACCTTTGAAGTAACCTGTGCGCGGGTCATCGGACCCTTGCCAACCACGTTTTCCAGTTCCGGCGACAGGTTCACCGGCTTCTGCAGTGCGTTGTTCTTGCCAGCCATGATGTATCCTTTCCTTGGCTATGCTTCAATCTACGTCGTCGAGATCCTCGACGTCCAGTTCCTCGACCTCATGGCCTTCGAACCGGGCGGTGAGGACCGCGGCGGCGGTCACGTGTCCGTCCAGATTGCGGACGAGTTCCTCATGCGTGGCCCCCGGCATCAGTGTCAGCGGAAGATCGATCGCGAACAGCTGGAACACATAGCGGTGCTCTTCACCCAAGGGCGGATCGGGCAGCAGCCATTCGGAGTTATCATGAGCGTTCTTGCCCGTACGTGGCGGGGTTTCCCCCTCCATCAATTTGCCCTTTTGCGGCGGCAGTCCCCATACCGTCCAGTGGACGTGTCCCTTGTCCGCGTCTTCGGCTACGAGAACAAGCTCCTGCGAACCCGGTGGCGGCGCAGTCCATTCCAGCGGCGGGGCGACAGCATCCTCCTCGATCGCGGTAAATGACGGATCGAGCTCTCCACCATGCCGGAAGGCTGCGCTGGTCAGCGCAAAGCCGCCCCGACCAAGCACGCGCTCGTCGGCGACTTTCTCCAGCGTGAGATTATGGCCGACAGTTTCTCCGCCGACCGCATTCAGTACCCAAGGCGCAACGCCGCTCGCCATGAAATCTCCTCTTTTCCGCCTGTGCGGACTTCTCTCGGTCTGCCTTTAAGGCATAGCTCGACAATGCAAGCCATCCCACCGGGTGAAATTTACACCGATTTTACGGGGAAATGGGCCTTGCGGGCGTTTATTCGTGCTATTGCTCAGTCACGATTAACCGGTCATGGTCAAAGCCACGCCCGGCATGAGGGATTTTTGCCGGATTCTTGGGGAGAAGATTATGGGCCTGGGTCGCACCGTTCTGACAGCAACATTGGCAATTTCGCTGACCGCCTGTGGTGGCGGTGGCGGGAGTTCAAGTGGCGGAGGCAACACAGGCGGAGGAGGCACCAGCAGCGGGGGCGGCGGCGGAACCGCCGCCAATTGCTCGCTGGCCAGTCGACAGGACTGGGTCCTTGAGCAGCTGAACGAGTGGTATCTCTTCCCCAACTTGCTTGATCAGGCAGCCAATCCCGCGAACCATTCTAGTGTACAAAGCTACATTGATGCCCTGGTCGCCCCGGCGCGGGCGCAGGATCGCGATCGCTTCTTCACATACCTGACGTCAATTGCGGAAGAAAACGCCCTGATCGATAGCGGATCGAGTGCCGGTTTCGGCATTCGCCTATCCTATCAGCAAGACACGCAGCAGGTTTTCGTGGTCGAGGCGTTCGAAAACGCCCCGGCGCTGGCCGAGGACATCGACCGGGGTAGCGAAATCATCGCTATCAATGGGCAAAGCGTCAGCACGTTGATGGCCAGCGGTGGGCCGCAGGCCGTCGTGAATGCACTTGGCCCAAGCGATCCGGGTGTAACCCGCAGCCTGACTGTCCGCCAACCCGATGGAAGCGAATTAACAGCGTCGCTCACGAAAACCGAATTCTCGCTGGATCCGATTTCGGATCGTTACGGCGCGAAGATTCTTGATAACGACGGCACCAAGGTCGGCTATGTCAACTTGCGCACATTTATTATTGAAGATGCCGCACGCCAGTTGCGCGAAGCTTTCACCGTGTTTCGCAGTGAAGGTGTCACGCAGGTTATTCTGGACTTCCGGTACAATGGCGGCGGCCTAGTATCGGTTGCCGAAGTTCTGGGCGACCTGTTGGCGGCGGACAAGACCGGCCAGATATTCAGCAAGACCATCTTCCGCGATTCCAAAAGCCAGTTTAATGAAACACGGCTTTTCACATCGGAACCGCAAGCAATTGCTGCAAGCAAAATTGTGGTAATCGGCACTGACGGCACCGCTTCGGCAAGCGAACTGCTGCCCAATGCTTTCATCCCATATCTCGGCAGCAATATCGCGCTCGTCGGCATGGACACCTATGGCAAGCCGGTCGGACAGATCGCGCGTGACCGTTCGGCCTGCGACGATCGCCTGCGCGTTGTCGCCTTTCGTTCGGTCAACACCAACGACGGCGGCGGGTATTACAGCGGTCTGGCCAGTGTAATGCCCCGAACCTGCCGGGCATCGGACGACATATCAAAGCAATTAGGCGACCCCCGGGAAGCGTCAATCGCAACTGCGCTTGATTTTCTTGCGGGGCGTAGCTGCACAGCAATTGCGTCAGCCTCTGGAACCGCAGCAGCAAGTTCAAAGAAAGAGCTGATGATGCCCAATGCGCCAAGCTCTGCGCAAATCGAGATTCCCGGGTTCCAATGAGAGAAGGACGCTTCACCAGCTTTGCTGCGTTCTGGCCCTTTTATCTGCGCGAGCATTCCCGCCCCGGGACACGGGCGTTGCATTATGTGGGGACTACCCTGGTGGTGGCACTAGCCCTGGCCGCCATGGTGACGGGAAACTGGCGATGGCTCCTGGTGATGCCAGTTGCTGGCTATTTCTTCGCCTGGGTCGCGCATTTCGCCCATGAGAAGAACCGGCCAGCAACTTTCACTTATCCGTGGTGGAGCTTGCGGGCAGACTTTCGCATGTGGCGGATGTGGCTCACCGGCAGCCTTGGCCCCGAACTGGAAGCCGCTGGCATTGCCAAGGGCTAGGCCATTGCAGCCGCAAGGGTAAGCAAGCCCAGTCCGACGGACAGAGGAACTCGCAGCGCCATCCACCAGCGCGGGGCAAGCGATCCCAGCTTCGCATCCACACCCAGACTAACAAGCAAGCCGCCGGCGAGCATAACCAGCGACGGTTCGGGCCATTGCCAATCCAAAAGCCAAGGGAGCAAACAAGCCAATCCCCCCAGACACGGCACGACCGCTGCCACCCAGACCCAACCCAACACCTGTCTGCGTTGAGCTGCAGGGGCCATCGCCGCCATCCCCCACCATGTGCCGCCCAGAAACGACAGTACCAACGCAGCATAAAGCGCACCGAACGACTGCGCTTGCTTGCTCCAGTCGGGCGGACCTGCATAAAGCACGACGACGCATGCCAGCTGGGGGAACAAACCCCCAACGCCAAGCCACCGCGGCAGACTGGGAACGCTGCGCACTATGGCGCCTCTGGTCCGCTAAACGGCTGGCTGTTGGTCCATGCACACCCTTCCCTCTGCTCACCGGCGACCAGAAGTGTTGCAGTATAAGGATAGGTGCGGTCGCTCATCCCATCGGAGCATTCGCCAGGCGTGACCATTAGATCAAATGCAGCTCCGTCCAATTGACCACTGATTCCGAGGCCGTTGTTGCCGGCAAAGCGTTTGACCGGGAATTCACTGCCATCAGGGTTTTCTGGCGTGGAATAGGTCGCCATTCCACCGCCGGCGGCACCGCCCCAGAATGGCTCGGTTCCGGTATAGTTCACCACCTCGTCGTCGGCTATTCCATCGAATGTGCCGGTCTCGACAATTCCGTCCGGCGCGCTGTCGTTGGCCGTGCAGCTCGCCAATCCGATCAATGGAGCAATCAAAAACAGGCGTATGTTCATGCGTTTTTTCCAAGTTGCAGAAGAATTCTACCGTTTGCGCGAGTGGGTGGCCCCCGGCACCGGAACGGGCGTCTGAGAGTACGCGACCCTGTGTACTAGCCATGAAAGTGTTCGTGCACCCCTCTTTTGAAATTCACCGCCGACTGAGAACCGAAAGGATACAATTGTCAGCCAGAGCAACGGTTATTCAAAGCGACGGGTAATATCTATCGATGGACACCATCTTGCTTTCAAGCCTGCTCGGTGAGACACTATCACCATGAAACTGCCCCGCCTTGGACTTCGCTGGTATGCAGCGCCAATCGTAGTTGCCATAATCGCCGCGGGCGCACTGAGCGGATCCTTCATAGGCTCTGCGGCAATCCTCAAAAATGGTATTGGGATGGCAGAGGACGCCCCACAGGATCTGAAGCAAACCCGCGAAAGCTATGCGCAGGCAGACAGCGAACAACTGCCAAATCATTACCCGCTTGTAACACCGACGGGAACCGTTCCCGTCGAAGCTCTGGCCCAGCACGGGCGCCTGCGCAATTCCAGTGGCGGATGGGGTGACCCAGAGAGTGAAATTGCGACCGATTCCGATTACGGATTCGAATTGGACGAGAAAGAGATTGATCGGCTCGCCAACTGGCAACCAACTCGTCGCGAAACGCGAGAGAGAGTTTCACGCCCCGCCTCAGCCGAAAACGAAGCCGTGGGGGGCAACCGGTCGCCCACTCGCATTGTTAAGGACGACCGAAATCATCAGGCAAAGCAAGCCTCCAAAAAGTCCAAAAATGGACTTGGCTCAGACCAATCGTCTCAGTCGACCGAGGTTAATCTCGAATTTCACGACACGCAATTATCCTCGACAGAGGATGAAGGGCTGACGAACTAAATTGGTTGGGCCCGACAGCGCCTTATAAATGCGGACGATCAAGCGCACCCTTCGACATAGCCAAGCTCCGGCATAACCCCGACATGCACTGTCGAAACCGTACCGTCTGGATCGATTTCGAACCTTAGCCGAGGGTCATTGCCAGGCTGCGTCAGATATTTTCCTTCAGGCCCGGTATATTTATGCGGCTCTTCGACAAATCCCGGGAACGCCGAGCGTACGTCTTCAATCGCGGATCCAGGGCCGACACCTTCCACCAGCTTTACATCGCTGTCGCCAAAAACCGAAATGCGCCGCACCTCACCATTGGTACGGATGGCGTAAACGTCAGGAAACTGCGGCGACGACAGCGTTTCGCACCCATTCCCGATCTGTCCTTCGGCTGCGGTAAAGCTACTATTCTTCGGAACCGGCTGCCCGATCGTCAATCCACCAAGCTCTTCCAGCGTGAGGGTTTTACCACCCGCCGATGCGATCGGAGTTGGCGTTGGTTTAGGGGTTGGGGCTTGCGAAGCCTGCGTATCGGCTCGCGCAGAAGCATCTCCGGCCTCGGATGAGCAGCCGGCAACAATCAGCGCCGCTGTGAGCGGAAGGATGATATATCTCATGCCTGCACAGCGCGTCGGGATAGAGCCGGTTCCCTACTGAAGTCCGAAATACCGCCGGGTCGAGAGAACTTCCGAAATAAATATATGCCAAACACTAAATTTTCCGCAGGGTTATGCTATGGCGTTACAATTGACCGACTTGGAATGAAGGAAACATTCCGCTAGGCTGCAAATTTACTCCATAACGGAGGAAAGGATGCCGACAGCCATTCAGGATCGGACTGAGGCCTTAACTGCGCGCCAGAAAGAATGCCTGCTACTGCTGAAGGACGGAATGACCTCAAAGCAGATTGCGCGAGAGCTCGACATCTCTCCGCGCACTGTCGATCAGCATATTGCCGTCGCCCTTGAAAGCCTCGGCGTGAGAAGCCGTCTAGAGGCTATCTCCATGCTGCACGAACAGGAACTGCTGGAATCGACAAAGTCCATCCCCCCTTCGTGGATGCCGGACAGGCCCACGCCAGCCAACCTCCTTCGCAAATCGCCTTCAGCGCCCAGTCCCAAGAAGTTCGGCCGATCACCTCCGACCCGTGGTCCACTATTTCCGCCAGTCGGCGGTTCCGTGAATACTGCCTCGACGGGCAATCGCATCACATGGATGGTCCGCTTGGCCATCTTGTGTGTGATGCTGACCTGTCTCATGGTTCTATCCGTTTTGGGCGTTTCCGAGATGGTCAGCAGTGCTCCAGCATGACTTTATTCGCCGGACCGGTCCTATTTCGGACGCGGCGAAAGAGGATGAATTTATGCACGACATCGAAACAGCGGCAGGCCGGGTGGTTGCAAACGACACCCAGAAATCCGTCGAGGCGGTCGATCAAGCCGTAATGTCTCTGGCCCATCTGTGTGCCAGCATCGTGGAGGTCAGCAAGGCTTCGCATTTGCCGGTCGGCACAGCGCAGGGCGCGCTGTCCATGGCAGGCATGAGCCTGACGAAGATGATCGACAGCCGCGACGACATCAGCCGCGCCACGCGGGAACTGGTCAAGATACAGAAGGCATCCAATCTCGAGACGGTCAATTTCGGTTGTCCCCCGCTTCACGAACCGAGCGCGCGCGCAGCAGAAGCACCCGCGGCGAAGCTGGCGGCCTGAGATGAGCGCGATCTTCCTGCTTGCCTTCTGGCTTTTCCTGCTGACCGCATTGGCAGTGGCCTGGCAGGCAGGGGATCGCAACGATCGGCGGATCATTCTGGCGATCGGTGGGGCGGCGCTGGCTTCCGGCGCCACCCACATGCTCTTTTCCGAGAGTGCGGCGCACACGCTTGTGGTCGTGATTGATCTCGCCCTGCTCGTCGTGGTGGTACGCTATACCCTATGGAGCAGGCGATACTGGCCCCTCTGGTTTGCGGCCTTTCATTCCACATCGGTGCTGTTTTCCTTCGCTTCCACCATGCTTCCGGGGACGCAGCACATCATCGCGGAACGGCTCGCAGGGTTCTGGTCGATACCTGCCATCATCGTGATGGTCATCGGCCTGATCGCCGATCAGCATCGCGGCCTGATCGGATCGGGCCGCTGAGGGGCGGGCAACACCCCCGTTGACGGCAAAGACCCTGCCGCACGGATCGCGTGGCGGCAGGGCCGGGGCGGGGCCTTACCCGCGCAGGGTCACATCACCTTTTCGGGCCGCGCATCGTGCCGGTGCTTCGATTCCTTGCCGAACAGCCGCGTCAGCCGCTGGGCCATCGTGCTGGCGGCCTTGCGCGCCGCGGCGTCGACAGTGGGGCCATGTTCGGTCACGCCGATCGGCTTGCCGCCACGCGGGCGGGCTTCGATGGTGCAGCCCTTGTCGTCATTGCCATGAGTGTGGCGGTGATTGTTGTGGACGTGCACTTCGAGGCGGGTCAGCCGTTCTTCGAACCGTGCCAGCTTTTCACGGACGCTTGTTTCGATGCGCTGGGCGACCTCGTCCGTGCCCATGACGCTGCTGTCCGAATTGAACTGGATCTGCATGGCGTTTTCTCTCCTTATGCCTGCTCTCTTCTCCAACGTTCGAGATGGGCATTGCGGTCCGGATTTCCAGCGCAATCCGGCAACGTCCAGCCGCGCGATGCGGCCGGGCGGGGCAAGACATGGACCGGGTGTTACACTGTCCAGGCACAAAAGAAGTCGGCTTGTGCGAAAAGGCGTCGGTTTATGGCCTGCGGGCGTCGGCTTGCGGCCCGAAGGTGTCGGCTTGCGCGGCCCGGCTGTCGGCATGGAGCGAGGAAATGTCGGTTTTCCCCGCGCTCCTGTCGGCTTGTTCATGGCCCCTGCGCAGATAATCGAGCGCGGCAAGCCCCGGCCCGTCCCAGCGCGAGCGGGCGGCGTCCATCCGCGCCCTGCTGGCCGCCGCGCGGGCGCGCAGCCCCTTGCGCCGCGCCCCTTCGAACGCTTCGCGAAATTCAGCCCCGTCGAGCCGGGCGCGCAGGGCATAGGCGGCCTGTCGGCTCATCCCGACTTCGCGCGCCGCTTCCGCCACCCGCCCGCATTTTTCCAGCGCCAGCAGGAAGGCCGCAACCTTGGGCACGGTCCAGCGGTAATCGGCATTGCACTGGCGGGCCCGCTTGCGAGGGCGGGGCGGAATGGCGGCTTGCGGTGCGATATCATCGGTCATCCCGCAGGATGAGCCACAGATACCGGCCTGTAGGAAAATGTTTTCGTATCAGTTGGTGCCGGCGGCCAGCCACAGCGTGCCCAGATCCACCCGCTCGCTACCCGCAACCGGGGTGACGGGGTGGCTGGTGTCGGTGATCCACAGAAGGCGGCCCGCCCCATCTTCGATCCGCACCCGCGCATTGGCCCGCACCACACTGTCCAGCGCGGCACGGGGCACCTCTATCTCGAACGGCAGCGGCACCTGCCGCCCCTCGCTCGAAAAGCGTTTTTCGGCCAGCACCGGAGCCGCCGCATCGGCGCGCGACACATCTTCTATCCGCACGGTCACCACCGCCTCCGGCGGCAGGGCGACACGCTGGCGATAGCTGGCTTCGCCCGCAACGGTGATCACATCGCTTTGGGTCGGGGTGGTGGCGCAGGCGGCCAGCGGCAGCAGCAGCGCGGCGGCAAGGGGGGCGAGAAGTTTCATGGCGGGCAAACGCCGGTCACGTCCCCCGTGTTCCTGCACGCCCCGCCCGCAAGGCGGAATTTCGGAACGCCCCCCTTGCCCCAGGCATTGGATACGTAGCGAACAATAGAAGGAAGCTGTCATGTCATTGTCCAAGCCCCTCCTCGCCGGTGTCGTCGCCGCCAGTGCGCTGACCGCCGCCTGCGGTGAAACCGCCGCCGAAAAGGACGCCGACCGCGTCGAGGACCAGATCGAGCTGGAGGCCGACCGCAGCGCGGTTGCTGCCGGTAGTGAAGAAGCCGCGCTGGGCATGACCGAAGCGCAATTGCTGGAGGCCGATCTGGTCACTGCCGACGGCACCGACCTGGGCGATATCGCGCTGGTCCGCCGGGACGATGATGGCACGGTCACCGGCCTGGTGATCGAGCTGGAAGATACCGATCCCGACCGCTGGGTCGAAATTCCGATGGATGGCCTGACCACGCGTGCCGATGGCAATGACAAGGATGTCCAAACTGCAATGACCGCCGCCGATCTGGCCGCCCTGCCCGACGCGGACATGAGCGGGATGGACAAGGCGACCATGTAAGCGCCACCCTTCGGCCAACCCGCGAAACCCGCGCCGGAGCGATCCGGGGCGGGTTTTTGCTGCCCGGCCCCACGGGGGAATCAGGCTGGCGGGAATTGTACTGGCCGGAATTATACGATGGGGCGAAGCGATGCTAAGGCGGCGTCAATGCCCGCACCGCACACCCCGCCCGCCACCCGTGATCCGGCCATCACCATCCTTGTCGATGCGGATGCCTGCCCGGTGAAGGATGAAATCTACCGCGTGGCGGAACGCCACGGCGCGCAGGTGCGCGTGGTCAGCAACGATATCTTCCGCGTGCCGGTGAGCGAGCGGGTGAAGCGCGTGGTGGTGGGCGATGGTTTCGACGCTGCGGACGACTGGATTGCCGACAATGCGGGCCCACGCACCGTGGTGATCACGGCCGACATCCTGCTGGCCGAACGCTGCCTGAAAGAAGGCGCGCAGGTGCTGGCGCACAATGGCAAGCCCTTCGATGCCTCCAGCATCGGCGGCGCGGTAGCCACGCGCGCGATCATGGCGGATCTGCGTGCCGGGATGGACGGGATCGGCGGCGGCCCGCCACCCTTCAGCAAGGCCGACCGGTCACGGTTCCTGCAGGCGCTGGACAAGGTGTTGGTCGGGACAAGGCGGTCAGGCTGAGCAGGCTCAGCCCGCTTTCTTCGCCTTATGCGCGGCAATCGCTTCGTCGATCGCGACGATCCGCTGCCGCTCGGGCGTGTCCTTGGCCAGCCCCTTGAGGCGGCAGGTCGCCCAGAGCTGGCGGCGTTCGGATTCGAGATTTTTCAGATAAAGATCGGCCATGCCGGTGCCTATGGGCGCATCGATGCGCGCTGGCCAGTGGGGCGTGCGGCGATCACTCCTCGTCGCTGCGCCGCCCGTCGCGTTCCTTCGCGACACCCTTGAACGGCTCGCCATCCGATTTGACATCCATGAACTGCCCCGCCGCGGGCGAACCCTCTTCGCGATTGCGCTTGGTCCATTTGCCGGTTGCCGTGTTCTTAACCTGACTGCGATCATCGACCGAGCCGATGCGATGATCGTCACCTGTATTGCGTGCCATTGTCGGCCTCCTTTGAAAGACCAACGGGCGGGGATTCCGGGGTGTTCCCGTACGCCTAAGCTTCGAGCTCCAAAGGATACTCGTCATAAGTCTGGCCATGCAACTCACGGCCTGCGGCCTTTTTATTTCTTCCGCCCCACTGCTTGAAGAAGAAAGCCACGTCATCTCGACGACAAATTTCGAGAAGGCGCTCGACCCATTCCTCCTTCATGGGGCGCGCCCGTGGGCCAGATTCACCACCTACTATGGCCCAATGAACACCTCTGAGATTTATGTCTTTGATTTCACCGATCAGCGGCTCGAATGAGATGAACAATGTCGCCTTCGTGATTGATACCAAGTGCTTGACGCGGTCTGCAACTTCACTGTTCTCGACTGACGTTCCAACCCAAATGTGGGGTTCTGCCTGAATCAAGCCAGAAGCAAAAAGCTCCGCCATTCGGCCTGGGCGCTTCGTCAAAATCTGGAAATGATGTTGCGGGCATGCAATCATCGTTTTCCAAACCCGTTGAATGAAAGCATCAGGGACATCGGGATGGAACAAATCTGACATAGAATTAACGAAAATCCGCTTTGGCTTACGCCATTCAAGGGGCGCGGAAAGACTGCTCTCATCAACGTTGACGCGGCCGGTCCAAATGTATCGCCCCCCACTCTTACGAGTAGTCCCCGCGTACTTGTGGTGACCCATCGCTTGGAGCCTCGCAGCCATTCTCATAGCGTAGCAGTTGCTGCATCCGCTCGATGCAATCGTGCAACCGGCAACAGGATTCCAAGTTACATCAGTCCATTCAATTTCCGAGTTGCTAGCCATTACTTCAGGACCGCCTTTGCTAACCGCATCGCTATCGTTTGAGCGCGTTCGCTTGGGTTTGCGCAAGCAAACATGAGTGAAAAGTAGTGAATTCCATCCTTACCGAGCGGAAGCGTTTCATCCAGCACCTGACCGTTGAACGCTAGGCCGACCCGTTCTTTTGCCACCTTCTCGAACCAAGCGATATCGACAGCGCGCTGCGATCGGAATTGTGGCTGGTCGAAAAGGTCATTCCCGATTTCCTCGGTAACCGACGCCCTTTCTCGCCAAGCTTTGGTGCCGAGAGCAGCATCGACCCTCGGCCCCCCGTCTGGGTTTATGTCCCCTGCTCCCGAAACCTGACGGTACATCGCAAAGACCGGAACGAGATACCACAGATCTACAGCCTTCGTTGCGCCGAGCATTTTTAGTGTCTCGAAATTGATCTGAAGCCCGAATGGATCGAGAAAAACGAGCGCTCGTGTGCTCTTCCAATCATATTTTTCACAAACCTGCCTAAGCATATCGTTTGCATCGAGGCCTGTAATTTCTACGCGGTCTTTCAGGTGAGGGAATTCTTCGTCGACAATCTTACTCAGCGCTCTGACATTCGCCTGCTTCTTGTCATTGAGCAGATACCGATGAAATGGAGGATCGCTTGCTAACGCGCGAACAGCGGAGCCAGTAAGTATCTGGTCTGCTTCGAGCACGGGCATAGAAAAGCCATCCAACCGGGCCTGCTTAGCGCTTTCCTTTTCTGCCTTGGAAACAGCCTTCGGCATCGAATGGCCTGACCCGGCGCAGGCATCAATGTATAGAAGATCAAATTGCTGCTTCTTGAGGACCTGCCGGTACGGCCTGAGGTAGCTTTCGACTGCGTCGAGCTTCTTTCGAGTGTACTCATCGCCAAATTCTTGCACGGCACCCCCATCTGGAACGTTTAGGGAACGCTATAGTCGAAAGCAAAAATATGCAAGGCCTTCCAATTCGTCACCCCTCCGGCAAATACAGCTTCTCGCCCTTCTCCTTATATACCTTGCTCATTTCCTCCATTCCCTCGCGCGCTTCCTCGGCCTCTTCGGCTGACGTCTCACGCTTGATGTTCGCGCTCGCGAGGTAGCTGTCCGAGTTCTGCTTCGCGGCGAAGTCGCGCACTTCCTGCGTGATCTTCATCGAGCAGAATTTCGGGCCGCACATGGAGCAGAAATGCGCGGTCTTGGCGCCTTCTGCGGGGAGGGTCTGGTCGTGATACTGCTCGGCCGTGTCGGGATCGAGGCTGAGGTTGAACTGGTCGCGCCAGCGGAATTCGAAGCGGGCTTTCGAAAGCGCATCGTCGCGAACCTTGGCGGCCGGGTGGCCCTTGGCAAGATCAGCGGCATGAGCTGCGAGCTTGTAGGTGACCACGCCGACCTTCACATCGTCGCGGTCGGGCAGGCCGAGGTGTTCCTTGGGCGTGACGTAGCAGAGCATGGCGGTGCCGTACCAGCCGATCTGCGCCGCGCCGATGCCGCTGGTGATGTGATCGTAGCCCGGCGCGATGTCGGTGACGAGCGGGCCCAATGTGTAGAAGGGGGCTTCGCCGCAGGCTTCGAGCTGCTTGTCCATGTTCTCCTTGATCTTGTGCATCGGCACGTGGCCGGGGCCTTCGATCATCACCTGCACGTCTTGGCTCCAAGCGCGCTTGGTGAGCTCGCCCAGCGTATAGAGCTCGGCGAACTGGGCTTCGTCGTTCGCGTCGGCGATGGAGCCGGGGCGCAGGCCGTCGCCCAGCGAATAGGCGATGTCGTAGGCCTTCATGATCTCGGTGATCTCGTCGAAGCGTTCGTAGAGGAAGCTCTCCTTGTGATGCGCGAGGCACCACTTCGCCATGATCGAACCGCCGCGGCTGACGATGCCGGTGACGCGTTTCGCGGTCATGGGCACGTAGGGCAGGCGCACGCCGGCGTGGATGGTGAAGTAGTCGACGCCCTGTTCGGCCTGTTCGATCAGCGTATCGCGGAAGATTTCCCACGTCAGGTCCTCGGCAATGCCGCCGACCTTTTCCAGCGCCTGGTAGATCGGCACGGTGCCGATGGGGACCGGGCTGTTGCGGATGATCCATTCGCGCGTGTCGTGGATGTTGCGGCCGGTGGAGAGGTCCATCACCGTGTCCGCGCCCCAGCGGATCGACCAGACCATCTTGTCGACTTCGTTGGCGACATCGCTGGCGACGGCGGAGTTGCCGATATTGGCGTTGATCTTGACCAGGAAATTGCGCCCGATGGCCATCGGCTCGGTTTCCGGGTGGTTGATGTTGCTGGGAATGATCGCGCGGCCGCGCGCCACTTCGTCCCGCACGAATTCCGGCGTCACATAATCCGGGAGCGCCGCGCCCCAGGGCTGGCCATCATTGCGCGCTTCGAGCCGGGCGGCTTCATCGCGCAGCATTTCGCGGCCCAGATTCTCACGCTCGGCCACATATTCCATTTCCGGCGTGATGATGCCGCGGCGGGCATAGTGCATCTGGCTGACATTCATGCCGGGCTTCGCGCGCAGCACCTTGCGGGCGACATTGGGGAAGGCCGGAACGCCGCCGGACCGGTCGGGGCCGAGCTGGCCATTGTCCTCGGGCTTCACCTCGCGCGCGGCATATTCCTCGACATCGCCGCGCGCCATGATCCATTCGCGGCGTTTCTGTTCGAGCCCGGCGCGAATATCGATGGTGGCGTCGGGATCGGTGTAAGGGCCGCTGGTGTCGTAGACACGCACGCTGGGCTCACCGCCTTCCAGATCAATCTCGCGCATGGCGACGCGCACGCCGCTGCCACTCTGCGCGCCGACATGGACCTTGCGGCTGCCACGGATCGGGCCGGTGGTGACGCCAATGTCGAATTTGCTATTGATATCGGCCATGCGAATGCTCTCTCCATTAGGCGAAGGAAGAGCGGGATTATCGTGCCGCTCCACTCCCTCCGCCGATGCTAATCGGTTCAGGTTCAACGGGTCGCAGGGCGTGACACCTACCTCTCAGCCAACACTGGCTCCCCGGGGATCGATATGGTGTAGAGCTTCGCAACGCTTCCGTCCAGCGTTGCCGGGCAGAGTCAGCCGGGAATGTCCTGCCAGCGGGGCAGGTTCCGTTTGGCAATC
Organism: Pseudomonadota bacterium; assembly: GCA_023394965.1. Taxonomy (GTDB): domain Bacteria; phylum Pseudomonadota; class Alphaproteobacteria; order Sphingomonadales; family Sphingomonadaceae; genus Qipengyuania. The sequence continues at coordinate 43,018 of JAEWZX010000009.1, forward strand.
AACCAGTTCGAGAAAAGAACAAAGGCAAGCCACATCAACCCGCCGAAGACTGCAGCCATAATTACAAATTTGCTGAAACTGCCGCCGTATCCGAACAGGGACATGAGCAGCGAATAGACAATTCCCGCCAGACCGAAGAGGACCGCCGCATAGCGCGGTTCCGCCGCGATATAGGGTATGGGTGGCAAGGCTTTGCCTTCGCGCCAGGCCCAACGATGGGCCGGGGCGATAATCTGGCTTTCAGGGATACCGGCGTCGCGCAGTACCTGCACGGCATTGGCAATCCGCACGGAAGGAAATTCACCTTGCGCCATCGACGTGGTGGCTTGCGTCTCTGCCGAAGGCGCCATCAGGCGCGCTTTTTGCGCCGCAAATTCGTCCGCACTCAACGCTCCATCCTGGCGCAGCCGGTTAAGCTTCGCCAGTTCCTCTGCCACATCGGCCTGGTGGGTAGATGCAGCCACCGGCATGGCTGCGACTGCGCCATCGGCGGCACGCGCACGTTCGGAGCGTTTCCAGATCATATTCGCCGCCACCACGGCCGCCAGCTCGGCAAGAAAGACAAGCAGGCTGAAGTCACCCAGAAAGAACCGCAAAGACAGGACCGGTGTGGACCAGCTGTAATCGTCGAACAGGAAGACCCATCCGAAATCGTCGGTCCAGATGCCCGAGTTCCAGTACGGCGGGAACAGTATTATCAGGGCGGCGAGGATCAGGATGATCGGTTTGCGCATGACGTCTCCTGCAGGATATCAGGCGGCAATCCCGCCCGGTTACGAGCTGGGCAGATCAGCGCGCCAACAGTTCGCGCTTCTTTGCTGCGAATTCGTCTTCCGAGATGGCCCCTTCATCCAGAAGAGCCTTCCATTTCGCGATTTCATCAGCGGTGCTGGCAGGCTGCAAGGCTGGCTGGGTAGCAGGGTAAGCAGGCTGGCCAGAGACTGCAGACATGCCCGCTCCCGGCTCCCGCCGATCGAGCAGGGCCAGAATAAGAACGGCAAAGATTCCGAAAAAGAAACCGAGAACGCCCCATAAGCCGGATTCGCGATTTTTCGACTTCGCCATACTTGCACAGACAAAGGCGCAAATAATGCCCACGATAAGATAAAGAACGATCACGATGCCCCCCTTTTAGCAACGCAAACATACATCCTGACTGAGCAACATAGCGCGGCGGATAGTATGCCTTTTGTTAATACCGCCTTTGCTGATTTGTCAAATGCGGGGTTCCGGGCCGCATATCGCTGGTCATCTTTGCCGTAGCGCCTGGCCATTACGTGCATGACCAGAGGGCTAGCATCGTCGCCATATTATGGATTGCTGACGCTGATATCATGACAGCCCCCTACTGGTTTGGTGGCGACTCCAAACGGCCGAGGCGTAGCGGCACCGCGGCAATTTGCCCCCACGCCCCGTATCGGTATAGCGGTCCCATTATCTTCAGGAGGACTGCATACATATGACTTTTCGCGCGCCGCTAACCGCTGGCATTCTGCTTGCCACGGCCTCGCTCGCTGCACAGGCACAGGCCCGGCCGATGACACCGGAAGATGTCGCCCGGCTCGAAAGCGTGGGCACCATCGCCGTTTCGGCAGATGGCAGCCGCATCGCCTATACCACCGCGAGCCTTCCCGACGTGACCGACGGGGAAGAAAACGGTTCGACGTCACAGCGTCTCAGCCTCGCCTACGGCCCCAACAATGCCCGGGCCTTCCTGCCCGACGATATCGACGTATCGGGCATCTCCTTTTCGCCCGATGGACGGATGATCAGCTTCGTGTGGGCGGACGAGGATGAAAAGTCCGCCGTCTGGGGCATCCCTGTCGATGGCGGTGGTCAGCGCAAGCTTGCCGCGGTCAAGGATGCCGGGGTCCGCTCCTATGCCTGGTCGCCGGATGGCAGCACGATCTGGATGCTGGCCAGTGCCGAAGAAGACAAGGCCCGCGACAAGCAGGCCAAGGCCGGATTCAACGCGATCGTCTATGAAGAAGAAGCGAAGCTGACCCGCCTGTTTTCCGCCCGTGTCGGCGCAGAGGTGGATGCGGATCCGAAAGCCGTCACCATTCCCGGCTATGTCAGCGCATTCCGCGTCGCGCCCGATGGCCGCCATGCCGTTGTCGACAGCGCCCCCACCCCGCAGATCGACGATGCCTACACGTCCAAACGCGCCCACATTCTCGACCTGACCAGTGGCAAGGTGCTGCGCGTCGTCGAAACGCCGGGCAAGCTGGGCGATATCGAGATTTCGCCGGATGGAAAGCAGCTGTCGATGATCGCCGGCGTCGACATGAACGACCCGGCCGAAACGACATTGCATCTTGTCGATGTGGCGACCGGCAAATACCGGGCACTCAACGCCGGTGCACCAGAAGCCGCAGTCGATGCCGAATGGCTGGCTGACGGTCGATTGGCTGCAGTGATCCACAAGGGCGCGCAAAGCGCATTACGCATCTACAATCCGGATGGATCTGTTGCCGCCGAATATGATGGCGGCGAACTGATACTGTCCAGCCTCGAGGCGGGTGGCAACACAATCGCGGTCGAGGCCAGCAGCCCCACGCACCCCACGGAACTGTTCGTCTGGTCGGGCAACGCCTTCCAGCGCTGGACGACGCATAACGACTGGCTGAAGGATATCGATTTCGGCAAGCAGCGCACCTTCACCTATACTGCGCGTGATGGTCAGCAGGTCGAAGGCGTATTGATCGAACCGGTCGGTGGGGCCAAGCGCGGGGGCGCGCCGCTGATCCTCAACGTTCATGGCGGGCCCGAAGCGCATGACAGCAATGGCTGGCAGACTGCCTATTCCAAACCTGGACAGGTTGCGGCCGGCCAGGGTTATGCGGTATTCCTGCCCAACTATCGTGGCTCGACCGGTTACGGCACTGCCTTTTCCAAGCAGCATACCGGTAGATATACTGACCCCGAATTCACCGATCTGGTCGATGCGAAGCGCGCGCTGGTCGAAGCGGGGATCGCCGATCCCGATCGCACCGGCATTACGGGCGGGTCCTATGGCGGCTATGCCACAGGCTGGGCATCGACCGCACTGAGCGACGAATTCGCTGCTGGTGTCATGTTCGTGGGTATAACCAATCAGATCAGCAAGTTCGGCACGACGGACATTCCCTACGAAATGTACAATGTCCATTCGGGCAAGTGGCCTTGGGACGACTGGCAGGCCATGCTGGAAGTGTCGCCCATCTATCATGTCGACAAGGCCAACACGCCCCTGCTGATCATGCACGGTGCCGACGATACACGTGTTGCGCCCAGCCAAAGCTACGAGCTGTATCGCAGCATGAAGGTGCGCAAACCCGATGTGCCCGTGCGCCTGGTGCTGTTTCCGGGTGAAGGCCATGGCAACCGCAAGGCGGCTGCGCGTTACGATTACAACCTGCGCATGATGCGCTGGTTCGACACCTATCTGAAAACCGGCAACCGCAAGGCGGCGCTTCCCCCCGCACGCCCGGAACTGCCGTCAGGCACCACCGGGACATCCAGCAAGGACTGATCGCTGGTGTGATCGACAAGGGGCCGCGCGAGGTAATGTCGCGCGGCCCTTTTTAATGCTCCAAAGCGCCTGTGCCGGCTATTGCCCGCCAGCAGCAATCCAGCGATCGATCTTGGCTTCCAGAACGGCCAGCGGAATGTTGCCGCTGTTGAGCACCTGTTCGTGGAAAAGGCGGATGTCGAAACCATCGCCCAGCGCCTTTTCGGCCCGTGCGCGCAGTTCCTTGAGCTTCAGTTCGCCGATTTTGTAGCCCAGTGCCTGGCCCGGCATGGCGATATAGCGGGCAACTTCGTTTTCCGCATAATCGCGCGCGCTGCCGTTTTCGACCATATAGTCGACCGCCTTGTCCCGGCTCCAGCCAAGCGCATGGATGCCCGTATCGACCACCAACCGCACGGCGCGCTTCAGTTCGCCATCTTCCAGCGCCTGCAGTCGCTCTACCGGGTCGTCGTAAAGACCCAGTTCGTACCCCAGGCTTTCTGCGTAGAGCGCCCAACCTTCGCCGAAGGCTGTATACCAGCCGTGCTTCAGCGTGTCGGGCAGCCTGTCATCTTCGATGGCGAACATGATCTGATAGTGGTGGCCCGGATTGCCTTCATGCATATACAGCCGGATCGAGGGGCTGAGTTCGCGCTCCGCAGCATTCCAGCCACTGAAATAGAACGTCCCCGCCCGCTCGCGCTCCGGATCGCCCGGCTGGTAAGACGCAGCCAGGAAGAACTCTTCGCGATAGGGTTCGTATGGTTCGATACGCAGCGGCGTTTCAGGGCCGCTGAGGAACAGGGGGCCAATCTTGCTGTCGACCGCCTTGCCCGTCTCGTACCACGCTTGCTGTAGCGATTCCTTCGTCTTGTAGACCTTCGGGCGACGCTCGCCACGCTCGGCAATCGCCTCGTCTCGCGCCTGGCTGATCCGCTTCACTTCGGACAGGCCCAGATCGTGCACGTCCTGCGCGCTGAGCGGCAGCGTGGTCATTTCCACGATGCGATAATCGTAGAATGCCTTGCCGCCAGGCATATCCGACAAGCCGAACGTGGCACGCGCCTTGGGTAAATAGGTATCTGCCAGATAAGCGCGCAGACGCCGGATTGCGGGGAACAGTCTTTCGTCGATGGCCGTGGTGAGATCGGCGCGTGCGTCCTCCTTCTGCGCGTCGGTAAAACTGTCGGGGAATGCGCGCAGCGGCGCATAATAGGCGTTTTTCGCCTGCGGTGTCGACAATTGGGTATCGAGTTGCTCGATCATCATTTCGACCGTCAGCCGCGGCAGGGTGATACCCTGTTCGATACCCGTATCGAACCGCGCGATGACTTCTTCCACCATCTGCGCATAGGCGGTGTGGCGGGCGATATTGGCAGCGTAATCTTCCGCAGTCTTGAACGGCATCACCCCGTCCGGAGCGGAAAGGCCGGGATAATCCCCCTGAATGCCGGTGAAATGATCCAGCGGAAGAGCAAGCCGGATTTTCAGTATATCCGGTTCCATCCCGGCAAGCGTCCGTTCGCCAGCATAACGAAAGGTGTCATAGGCAATGCGATCTTCCGCAGCCAGGGCACTGCGGTCGATCGCAGCCAGCTCGGCCAATTCGGCCTCGGTGGCAGCCCTCTCTGCCGCAAAGCCAGCTGGCGAAAAGTCGCCCAGCTTGCCCGCATCGGAGAAGTCACCCTGATAGAAGGCGGCGATGGGCGACCGGTCGAGCGAGGCCGCCTCGCTCCGCGCCAGCAGATCGCGCAGTTTCGCAGATTCGTGGTCGCTGGCAGACATGCCGGCGTGATGGCCGGAATGATCCTGCGCAAATGTCGGCGTGGAGATGGTGGCAGACGCAATGGCGATCGCCGATGCGAAGCGAGTGAGAACGCGGTTCATCTGTGAAGCTCCCCTGAAATACGGCGGGGAGGCTAGCGACACTCACTACAGGAGCAAAGCCCCATCGACCAAAGGCGTGCTGGCACCGGCAAGGGGCCGTCCGGCTAGGTGCCGAGGATGGCAGGAAGACGCAGGCCTTTCGCGCGCGCGCAGTCCACGGCGTCTTCATATCCGGCATCGGCGTGGCGCATGACGCCAGTTGCCGGATCGTTCCAGAGTACCCGTTCCAGGCGGCGTGCCGCATCCTCGGTCCCGTCGGCCACGATGACCATGCCCGCATGCTGGCTGAAGCCCATGCCCACGCCGCCCCCATGATGCAGGCTGACCCAGGTCGCCCCGCTGGCGGTATTGAGCAATGCGTTGAGCAACGGCCAGTCACTGACCGCGTCGCTGCCGTCTTTCATCGCCTCCGTTTCCCGATTGGGACTCGCAACCGAGCCGCTGTCGAGATGATCGCGGCCAATGACGACCGGGGCCTTCAGGTCACCGCTAGCCACCATTTCGTTGAACGCCATGCCCAGCCGGTGCCGATCGCCAAGACCGACCCAGCAAATGCGTGCCGGCAAACCCTGAAAGGCAATCCGTTCGCGCGCCATGTCGAGCCAGTTGTGCAGGTGATGGTAGTCGGGCAGCAACTCCTTCACCTTGGCATCGGTCTTGTAGATATCCTCTGGATCGCCCGACAGCGCAGCCCAGCGAAACGGGCCGATCCCGCGACAGAACAGCGGCCGGATATAGGCCGGGACGAAGCCGGGGAAGGCAAAGGCATTCTCCAATCCCTCCTCCAGCGCGACCTGGCGGATGTTATTGCCATAATCGAGCGTGGGCACACCTGCATCCCAGAAGGCCAGCATGGCTTCCACCTGCTTGCGCATCGATGCCCGGGCAGCCTTTTCCACCGCCTTGGGATCGCTTTCGCGCTTTGCCCGCCATTCACCCAAGGTCCACCCTTCCGGCAGATAGCCGTTGACCGGATCATGCGCGCTCGTCTGGTCGGTGACGATATCGGGCCGCACGCCGCGCTTCACCAGCTCCGGGAAGATTTCGGCGGCATTGCCGAGCAAGCCGACCGACTTCGCCTCGCCCGCAGCCGTCCAGCGTTCGATCATGGCGAGCGCTTCATCCACACTGTCGGTTTTCTCGTCGAGGTAACGAGTGCGAAGGCGGAAATCGACGCTGTCCGGATTGCATTCCACCGCCAGACAGCAAGCCCCGGCCATGACGGCGGCCAGCGGCTGGGCACCGCCCATTCCACCAAGTCCGCCGGTCAGGATCCACTTGCCGGTGAGATCTCCGCCATAATGCTTGCGCCCGGCTTCCACGAAGGTTTCGTAAGTCCCCTGCACGATGCCCTGTGTGCCGATGTAGATCCACGAACCGGCCGTCATCTGGCCGTACATCATCAGGCCCTTCTTATCGAGTTCGCTGAAATGGTCCCAATTGGCCCAATGCGGCACGAGGTTGGAATTGGCGATAAGCACACGGGGGGCGTCCGCATGCGTGCGGAACACGCCGACCGGCTTGCCGGACTGGACCAGCAGCGTCTCGTCGTCCGCCAGGGTCCTGAGGCTGGACAGGATCGCTTCGAAATCGCCCCAGCTGCGTGCAGCACGGCCGATCCCGCCGTACACCACCAGTTCGTCCGGATTTTCGGCCACCTCACGATCGAGGTTGTTCTGAATCATCCGGAAAGGCGCCTCGGTCTGCCAGCTCCCACAGTTCAGCTCGGGCCCCGTCGGTGCCTTGATATCGCGGGCATTGCGGCGGTCGATGGTCATGCAAGATCTCCGAAAGTACTCTGGATGCCGTCGAGCACTTCGGCGAGCGTATCGCGCAGATCGGCGGCTTTGTCGGATGAGAAGGCAAAGGGCGGCGCCTCGGCTTCGAGATAGGTGGATTGCGCGATCTCCATCTGGATCGCGTGAATATTTCTCCCGGGCTCCCCGTAATGGCGGGTAGTCCAGCCCCCGCGGAAACGCCCGTTGACGACATAGGTGTAAGGGCCATTCGCACAGGCCAGCGCAACTGCCCGCTCGATCGATGGGGCGCAGGCCCGTCCGTCATGGGTCCCAATGTTGAGATCCGGGAGGGTTCCATCGAACAGGAAGGGCAGGCGGGACTGGATCGAATGGCAATCGTAAAGCACGGCAAAGCCATGGATCGCGTGCACTCTGTCCAGCTCGCGCCGCAAGGCGGCATGATAAGGCTTGTGAAATGCTTCCCGGCGACGGGCGATCTCTGCCTCGTCTGGCTCCACACGCCAGATCGGTTGATTTTCGAAGTCCACCATCGGCACGAGACCGGTGGTATTTTGCCCCGGATAGAGACTGGCCCCGTCGGGTGGACGGTTGGCATCGATGACGTAGCGATTGAATTCGGCACGGACGATTGTCGCCTCGTGCGCGATGTCTGCGTACAGGCGAGGGATATGCCAATCCGTATCGGCCAGCATCCCTCCGCGCTCGGTAAGATTGGCTCTGATGTCATCAGGCACCACGGTCCCCGAATGGGGCTGCGCCAGCACGATCGGCGATGTGCCAGGAAGAACCGTGACCGGTTTCACGGCGCAAAGCCCGCAATGGTTTGCGCGCCTATCCCTTCGGCCAGAACACTGGAACCGAGCAGCTCTGCCATCGCCGCAATCTCGGGTTCCATCAGCCGGTCCCCGGTCAGGGCAGGCGAAGCGGCGCGGATCCGCTTGATTGCGCTACGAAGCGTCGCGCTTGTTTCGAGCGGCGCGCGACATTCGATACCCTGTGCAGCAGTCATCGCCTCGATGCCGAGAATGGCGGCGAGATTGCCATTCATCTCCAGCAGACGGCGTGCGCCATGGCAGGCCATGGAAACATGGTCTTCCTGATTGGCCGATGTTGGCGTGCTATCGACCACGCGCGGATTGGACAGCGCCTTGTTCTCGCTCATCAACGCCGCGCTGGTCACTTCGGCGATCATCAGGCCGGATTGCAACCCCGGTGACGGAGCAAGGAAGGCGGGCAGACCGAAGCTGAGCGCCGGGTCGACCAGCAAGGCGATACGGCGCTGGGCGATGGCACCGATTTCGGACACGGCAATGGCAATCCCGTCTGCGGCCATACCAACCGGTTCGGCATGGAAATTCCCGCCCGAAACGATCGATCCGTCGGACAGGACCAGCGGATTGTCCGTCGCGGCATTTGCTTCGATAGTGAGGACCCGCCCGGCATGGGCCAGCTGATCGAGGCAGGCCCCGATCACCTGCGGCGCACAGCGCAGGCAATATGGGTCCTGAACCCGCAGATCATCTTCCCGGTGGCTTTCCCGAATCTGCGAACCGTCCAGCAGATCGCGAATGATCCGGGCGGACACGATCTGCCCGCGATGGCCGCGCAACGTGTGAATTTCCTCGCGGAAGGGTGCGGTCGAGCCCATCGCCGCATCGAGCGACAGAGCCGTCGTGACAAGCGAATTGATCGCCAGCTGCCAGCTGTCGAACAGTGCTGCCAGTGCAAGCCCGGTGGAAACCTGCGTGCCGTTAAGCAGCGCCAGCCCTTCCTTCGCCTCCAGCACGACCGGTTCCAGCCCGGCACGCTGCAGCGCGTCGCGCGCAGCCATTCGCTCGCCCCTGTAAAATGCCTCGCCCTCGCCAATCAGCGTGGCCGCGACATGCGCAAGCGGTGCAAGGTCGCCCGATGCGCCGACAGAGCCCTTTTCCGGCACCAGCGGGATCACATCCGCCTCGACCAGTTGCTGCAATCGCTCGACCACGAGAGGGCGCACGCCGGAAGCCCCGCGGCCAAGCGAAAGGCACTTCAGCGCGATGATGAAGCGGACGATTTCAGGGGCCAGCGGGGCACCAAAACCGGCACTGTGCGACAGCACGAGATTGCGTTGCAGCGCGCCGAGATCCGTATCGCCGATCCGTACGCTGGCAAGTTTGCCGAAGCCGGTATTGACCCCGTAGATCGCCTCGCCCGATCCCACAGCCGCCGTGAGCCGTTGGGCAGATTGCGCCACGGCTGCCATGGCCGCATCGTCGATCCGGAAGGGCTCGTCGGAACGATAGAGCGCTTCCAGCTCCGACAGGCCAAGCGATCCGGGCGACAAATCAAGCATCGTAATAGGTTCCTGCGGTGATCCGGCCGCGCAACAAATGCCCGCCGATCCAATAACTGAGATAGTCGGGATGGGGTGCATCCCATACCGCCAGATCGGCGCGCTTGCCCGGTTCCAGGGAGCCGTATTCAGCCTCCAGCCCCAGCGCCTTCGCCGCATTCCTGGTCGTGCCCGAGAGCGCTTCGGCAGGCGTCATGCGGAAGAGCGTGCACCCCATGTTCATGACCAGGCGCAGCGAGGAAAGGGGCGAGGTGCCCGGGTTGCAATCGCTGGCCAACGCCATGGCAACACCATGTTCGCGCAAGGCATCTAGGGGAGGAAGGCGTGTTTCGCGCAGGGCATAGAAGGCGCCGGGCAGCAGGACCGCCACAACGCCCTTTTCCGCCAGCACGGGCGCATCTGCCGGGGCGAGCCATTCGAGGTGATCGGCAGAAAGCGCATCGTATTGCGCCGCGAGTACTGCCCCCTTGAGATCGCTCAATTGTTCTGCATGGAGTTTCACCGGAAGCTGCAAATCTAGTGTATGATCGAAGACCCGGCGGGTCTGATCGGGCGTGAAGCCGATGTTTTCACAGAACCCGTCCACCGCATCGACCAGGCCTTCTGCAGCAGCAACATCCAGCCCCGGGATCACCACTTCGTCGATGTAACGATCGGCCTCGCCTTCGAATTCGGGTGGGACCGCATGGGCGGCCAGCCAGCTGGTGCGGATGCGGACGGGCCGCTGCTCCTCGATGGCGCGCGCCACGCGCAGCATGCGCATTTCATGCTCTATCGTAAGACCGTAGCCCGATTTCACTTCGATCACGGCGACGCCATCCGCCAACAGATCGTCCACCCGGCGCAGGGCGCTGGCGAGTAGCTCTTCGTCCGATGCCTCCCGCGTGGCGGCGACTGTCGAACGAATACCGCCGCCGGCGCGGGCAATCTCTTCATAGTTCGCGCCTTCAAGGCGCAGGGCGAATTCGCGGCTGCGGTCACCGCCAAAGACCAGATGCGTGTGGCAATCCACCAATGCGGGAGTGACAAGCGCTCCACCAAGATCGGCACTATCCCAAGTGGCGTAATCCTGTGGCAGATCCACCGCATCGCCAACCCAGGCGATGCGCCCGCCTTCGACTGCAATCGCCGCATCTTCAACCAAGCCGTAACCGGCATCGCGCGTAACCATCGTCGCTGCCTTGCAGTGGGTGAAGACTTGGCCTGCCATGGTCTTGCGGATCTCCTTACTGTGTGATTATGTATGCACATATTATTGAAAGGCGCAACGGCAAATGGCTGGCATTATCTCGGCACGGCAGGTTCTCACCCCATCGGGCTGGCTTGCCGACCATGCCATTCATGTCGACGATGCAGGAAAGATTGTGGAGGTTTCGCCGCGCGGCTTCGATACGGCTGCCGCGATCGGCACGGCGCTGCCAGGAATAGCCAACGTCCATACACACAGTTTTCAGCGGGCGATGGCCGGGTTGGCAGAAGGGCGCGGGCCACAGGGGGCGGATGATTTCTGGACCTGGCGGAAAGTGATGTACCGTTTTCTCGACATCCTGACGCCGGAACATGTCGAAACGATCGCCGCTCTCGTACAGCTGGAAATGGCCGAAGCAGGCTATACCGCATCGGCCGAATTCCATTATCTGCACCACCAGGTCGGCGGCGGACAGTTCGACGATGTGGCCGAAATGTCGAATGCCATCTTCACAGCCAGCACGGCAAGCGGGATCGGCCTCACCCATCTGCCGGTGCTCTATACCTATGGCGGCCTCGACCAGCGCGCCCTGGCAGGAGGCCAGTTGCGGTTTGGCAATTCCATCGATGAATTCGAAAAGCTCTATGCCCGCATTGCCGATCAGTCCCGCGAACTACCGAGCGACTTTCGCCTTGGCATTGCCCCGCACTCCCTGCGCGCAGTCGATCGGGCGGGAATGGACGCCTGTGTTGCACTGTGCCCCGATGGGCCGATCCACATCCATGCCGCAGAACAGGTGAAGGAAGTCGAGGAGGTCGAGGCCCTTCTGAGCGCGCGCCCGGTCCGCTGGCTGCTGGACACCATGCCGGTTGACCAGCGCTGGTGTCTGATTCACGCCACTCATCTGGATGCTGGCGAGGTTACTGGCCTTGCCGCTTCTGGGGCGGTGGCTGGCCTGTGCCCGACGACGGAAGCCAATCTTGGCGACGGTATTTTCGCAGCGGGCGAGTATTTCGCAGCAGGCGGCCGTTTCGGGGTGGGATCGGATTCCAACATCCGACTTTCTGTAACTGAAGAGCTGCGCATGCTCGAAGTGTCACAGCGCCTCAAACATCGGCAGCGCGCGGTGCTGACCGACGATGCAACGCGTTCGACCGGGCGTTATCTGTACGAGCGGGCGGCACGCGGCGGGGCGCAGGCAATCGGCCGCAGGGCAGGCGCCATCGAGCCGGGTATGCTGGCCGATATCGTCGCCCTGCGCGACGATCTGCCGTTGCTCGATTGGCCGCAGCCGGACCAGCGGCTGGATGCATGGATCTTCGGCGTGGAGGCGCAGGCCGTCAGCGATGTCTGGTCCGCCGGCCGCCATATCGTGCAACAGGGAGAGCATATCCGCGCTGACGGCATCCGCGAACGTTTCGCCCGTACTATCTGCGAACTGGGGGCTGCTCTATGAACGCCAACACGCATCGCGGCATTCGCGAGGCCATCCGCGCGCGCATTGTTGCAGGCGAATGGCAATTGGGGGAGCTGATCCCCGGAGAAGTCGAGTTTGCCGAAGAATATGGCTGTTCGCGTACTACGGTAAACCGCGCGCTGCAGGCCCTGGCCGAAGAAGGTATCGTCGAACGCAAGCGCAAGGGTGGCACCCGCATCCGCCCATTGCCTTTGCCGCAGGGGCAGGTGCGTATCCCCCTGCTGCGCGAACAGGTTGAAGATACGGGCCGTAGCTATGGCTGCGAGATCATCACACGGCAGGTCTTGCCGCCTCCGGCCGCCGTCGGGGGCCATCTTCAGCTGGCAGCCGATGAACCGGCAGCTTTTCTTGAAACGTTGCATTTCGCCGGTGGCGAGCCTTTTGCCTTCGAAACCCGGTGGGTAAATCTGGCCACCGTGCCAGATTTCGTAACGGCCGACCTCGACGGGCTGAGTGCCAATGAATGGCTCCTGCGCAAGGTCCCCTTCACGCGGGGTGAAGTCGGGGTGATGGCGGTCGCTGCCGATGCCCGCCTGTCGCAGATGCTACAGGCCGATCGGGGCGCTGCGCTGTTCACCATGAAACGGACAACCTGGTTGGGAGAGCAGCCAGTCACCACCATGACGCTTTACCACGCGCCGGGCTATCGGATGGATTTCGCGATATAGGGTAAGCGGAGCAACCCGTGGCGACTTCGCCTCTCCACCTTAGCCGATGCGGCCTTCGCGCAGGCTGTCGACCACACCCGGCTCTGCAAGGGTCGAAGTGTCGCCGATCTGCTCCGGATGCCCTTCTGCGATCTTGCGCAAAATGCGGCGCATGATCTTGCCTGATCGGGTCTTTGGCAGCCCCGGCGCGAATTGCAGCGCATCAGGTGTGGCGATGGGGCCGATCTCCTTGCGGATCCACTGGCGCAATTCCTGCCGCAGGTCCTCGACGTCGGCTTCTCCCGCCTTCAGCGTGACATAAGCGTAGATGCCCTGACCCTTGATATCGTGAGGCATGCCGACGACGGCAGCTTCCGACACGGAAGGATGCGCCACCAGCGCGCTCTCGATCTCTGCCGTACCCATGCGATGCCCGGACACGTTGATGACGTCATCGACCCGCCCGGTGATCCAGTAATAGCCATCCTCGTCGCGCCGGGCGCCGTCGCCGGTAAAATAGGTGCCGGGATAGGTGGTGAAATAGGTCTGGAAGAACCGTTCCTGATCGCCCCAGATGCCGCGCATCTGCCCGGGCCAGCTGTGGGTCAGGCACAGATTGCCCTCGGTCGCGCCTTCCAGCGCATTGCCATCGGCATCGACCAGACTTGCCGTCACTCCGGGCAGAGGAAGCGTCGCCGATCCCGGCTTGGTCGCGACTGCACCCGGAACAGGCGCGATCAGCGCACCGCCGGTTTCCGTCTGCCACCAGGTGTCGACAATTTCGCAGCGCCCCTGACCCACCACGCGGTGATACCACTTCCACGCTTCGGGATTGATCGGTTCACCCACCGTGCCAAGCAGGCGAAAGTCCGAAAGATCATGCTGCGTGACCCAATCGTCGCCCTCGCGCATCAAGGCACGGATCGCGGTCGGTGCGGTATAGAAGATCGTCACTCCCAGCCGCCGGCTTGTTTCCCAGAACCGGCCCGGATCGGGATAGCTGGGCACACCGTCGAACATCACGGTGCGCGCCCCATTCGAGAGGGGACCATAGACGACATAGGTGTGGCCTGTGATCCAGCCGACATCGGCGGTACACCAGAACAGATCTTCGGCAATGTCCTTGCCCGGTTCGGGTCCGAACAGCAGATCGTAGGTCAGGTTCGACCACAGCAGATATCCACCCGTCGTGTGCAGCACGCCTTTGGGTTTGCCGGTCGAACCGGACGTGTAGAGGATGAACAGAGGGTCTTCCGCATTCATCGGTTCCGGGGGGCATTCGGCAGCCTGGCGATCGCGGGCTTCGTGCCACCACAGGTCACGGCCTTCTGCAAAGGCGACCTCGCCGCCGGTCCGTCGGACAACGATCACGCTGCCGACATCCGGGCATTTCTGCAGTGCAGCATCGACATTCGCCTTGAGCGGGATCGTTTTGCCGCCTCTCAGCCCTTCGTCTGCGGTAATGACGCATTTCGCGTCGCAATCGCCTATGCGGTCGGCCAGACTGTCGGGCGAAAATCCCCCGAACACGACCGAGTGGATCGCACCGATGCGCGCGCAGGCCAGCATGGCAACAGCCGCTTCGGGAATCATCGGCATGTAGATGACGACCCGGTCGCCGCGGGCCACTCCGCGTTCCTTGAGGAGATTGGCGAAACGGCAGACTTCAGCATGAAGCTGGCGATAGGTCAGCGTGCGGCCTTCACCCGGCCTGTCGCCTTCGAACACAATGGCGACCTGATCGCCGCGTTTTGGCAGGTGCCGATCGAGACAGTTGACCGAAACGTTCAACGCGCCGTCGGCGAACCAGCTGATGCCAAAATCGGCCTCGTCGAAGCTGGTCTCGTCCGCTTTCGTGGGGAAAGAGGTCCAGTCCAGGCGGCGCGCTTCCGAAAGCCAGAAACCTTCCGCATCATGATCGAGCGCCGCCTGCATGGCGCGAAGCCGATCTGCTCTCTCCAACATTCCCATCTCCTTATCGTTATAGGCGCGGCTCCGCACGAGGAAGCGCCGACCCGTTCCATTATCGAGGCTGAACATACCGCCCTGCCCCGCCACCACATCGAGGATCAGCTGCGTATGCTTCCACGCCGCGAACTGCTCCGCCCCGATATAGACCGGCGTGGTGCCGATCGTGCCGAGCAGGACATCAGAGCCACCGAGACGGAACTCTCGGCGCGGATAGACCATCGGACTGGAACCATCGCAGCATCCGCCCGACTGGTGGATCAGCACCGGGCCGTGTTGCCCGGCGAGTTCGGTCAGAAAGGCGGCCGCTGCGTCGGTGGCGATCACACGGCTGACGGGATGTGTCTGCGGCATGGTCGCTTCTTCGGTCATCGGGAAAGCCCCGTCACTCGGTCAGGTCGAGTACAACGCGCCCCTCGATCTGGCCTTTGCGCATCCGGTCGAACACCGAATTGATGTCGTCCAGCCCGGCGGTGGAGATCGTCGCCTTGACCTTGCCGTCGCCCGCGAAATCAAGCGACTCCTGCAGATCGAGGCGCGTGCCGACGATGGAGCCGCGCACGGTGATGCCATTCAGCACCATGCCGAAGATGTTGAGCGGAAAATCGCCCGGCGGCAGGCCATTGAGCGCCACGGTGCCGCCGCGCCCGATCATGCCGACCGCCTGTTCGAAGGCCTTCTCGCTCACCGCCGTCACCAGCGCGCCGCGCGCGCCGCCGCCGGTCAGCCGCTTGACCACTGCGGCGGGGTCCGCCTCGGTGCGGGCGTTGACCGTCTCCACCGCGCCGAGCTTGCGCGCGAGATCGAGCTTGGCATCGTCGACGTCGACCGCGACCACGTTTAGCCCCATGGCCACCGCATATTGCACCGCCATATGGCCAAGCCCGCCGATGCCGGAGATGACCACCGCATCGCCCGGCTTGGTATCGGTCATCTTCAGGCCCTTGTAGACCGTGACGCCCGCGCACAGCACCGGTGCGATTTCGTTGAAGCCGACATTGTCGGGCAGGTGGCCGACATAGTTGGGGTCGGCCAGCACATAGTCGGCGAACCCGCCATTGACCGAATAGCCGGTGTTGAGCTGGCTCTCGCACAGCGTTTCCCAGCCGCCGAGACAATGGGTGCAATGGCCGCAGGCGGTGTAAAGCCAGGGCACGCCGACCCGGTCACCTTCCTTCACATGGGTCACGCCCTCGCCCACGGCGGAGACGAAGCCCACGCCTTCATGGCCGGGAATGAACGGCGGTTCGGGCTTGACCGGCCAGTCGCCTTCGGCGGCATGCAGATCGGTGTGGCACACGCCAGAGGCCTGGATGGCCACCTGGATCATGCCCGGCTGAACTTCCGGCACCGCTACTTCTTCGATCCGCAAAGGTTCGCCAAAGGCACGGACAACCGCTGCTTTCATGGTCTTGCTCATGACATCTCTCCTGAATTGTTGTTTCAGTCGCAGGCGGCAGGACGTTCGCGAGTCCCACCGCACAGCCCCACTGCGCTAGAAGAAGCCGAGCTTCTTCGGGCTGTAGCTCACCAGCATGTTCTTGGTCTGCTGGTAGTGGTCGAGCATCTTCAGGTGATTTTCGCGGCCAATGCCCGATTGCTTGTATCCGCCGAATGCGGCGTGGGCCGGATAGGCATGATAGCAATTGGTCCACACGCGGCCCGCTTCGATTGCGCGGCCGAAGCGATAGCAGGTGTTGGCATCGCGACTCCATACGCCGGCACCGAGCCCGTAAAGCGTATCGTTGGCGATTTGCAGCGCTTCGTCATGATCCTTGAAGGTGGTGACCGAGACGACCGGGCCGAAGATTTCCTCCTGGAAAATCCGCATCCGGTTGTTGCCCCGGAAAATCGTGGGCTGAACGTAATAACCGTCCGCAATCGGGCCTTCGAACTTAGCCGCATGGCCGCCGGTCAGCAGCTGCGCGCCTTCCTGCTTGCCGATGTCGATATAGGACAGGATCTTCTGCTGCTGTTCCGAAGATGCCTGTGCGCCGATCATCGTTTCAAGGTCTAGCGGGTTGCCGGCCTTGATCGCTTCGGTGCGGGCGATCGCCTTCTCCATGAAGCGATCGTAAATGCTCTCGTGGATCAGCGCGCGGCTGGGGCAGGTGCAGACCTCCCCCTGATTGAGCGCGAACATGACGAAGCCCTCGATCGCCTTGTCGAAGTAATCGTCGTCCTCGCGGCAGACATCCTCGAAGAAGATGTTCGGGCTCTTGCCTCCCAGCTCGAGCGTCACGGGGATCAGGTTTTCCGAGGCATATTGCATGATCAGGCGGCCAGTCGTCGTCTCGCCGGTAAAGGCGATCTTCGCGATCCGGCTACTGCTGGCCAGCGGCTTGCCTGCTTCAAGCCCGAACCCGTTGACGATATTCAGCACACCCGCCGGCAGCAGGTCCGCGACCAGCTCCATCCACACGAGAATGGAAGCCGGCGTCTGTTCGGCGGGCTTGAGCACAACGCAATTGCCCGCGGCAAGTGCAGGGGCAAGCTTCCACGCCGCCATCAGGATCGGAAAGTTCCACGGAATGATCTGGCCGACAACACCCAGCGGCTCGTGAAAGTGATAGGCGACCGTGTCGTGATCGATTTCGGAGAGGCTGCCTTCCTGCGCGCGGATTACACCCGCAAAATAGCGGAAATGATCGATCGCCAGCGGAATGTCGGCAGCCATGGTTTCACGTAGAGGCTTGCCGTTGTCCCACGTTTCGGCAACCGCGAGCTTTTCCAGATTTTCTTCCATCCGGTCCGCAATCCGGTTGAGGATCAACGAACGTTCGGTCGCGCTAGTCCGCGCCCAGCCCTGCTTCGCCGCATGGGCAGCATCCAGCGCAGCCTCGACATCGACGGCCTGACTGCGGGCGATCTTGCCAACGGGATGACCGGTGACCGGGGAAGTGTTGTCGAAATAGCGCCCGTCTTTTGGCGCAGCCCACTTGCCACCGATGAAGTTGTCGTACTTTTCAGCAAATGGCGCCTTCATCAAAGCCGCAGGGCTGGTCTGTGCATCCATTACAAGATCCTCTCGAAAACCGCCGGGCCATCCCGGTCGCTGGGATCATGATTGGACGGAAATAGGCTGCTGAAAAGACGGAGACGAAGGAAGTCTGGCCCAACTGTCTCACATGCGAGACAGTTGGACCAACTTACCGCTCAGGACCGGGAAATACCGGCCTTGTCCATCCGGCGGTAAAGGGTCGCTCGCCCGATTCCGAGCGCTTTTGCCGCTCTGGTGGCGTTCCCATCCGCCTCGGCGAGCGCACGCCGCAGCACCGCGCGTTCCGAGTCGGCGAAAGAATTGGCTGCCGGTGTGCCCAGCACTTCCGCAGCGCTGCGCCCACCGCTCAGGCAATCGTCTGTCAGGCTGAAACGATGGCGCGCCGCATAAGTCGCACCGATGACCAGATCATCCCGATCCACTGCCAGCAAGGCTGCATCGCCGCCCGGCAGATTGGCATCGATGATTCGATGTCCGTCAAAATACCGGCGGAAGATACCACTTTCGATCCGGCGGGCAGCATCCTGCACGATTTTCTGTACCAGCGCAGCCGTGGCCACCGTGTGATCATCGCGGCAGTTGGAAATGTCGAGCGCACCGATAAGCCGCCCCGCAGCATCGCGCACCGGGGCATCCATACAACTGATGCCGATATTGCGGCTGGCGAAATGTTCGTCCCGGTGGATCGTGACCGGTCGCTGTTCGGCCAGGCAGGTGCCAATGCCATTGGTCCCTTCTGTGCCTTCGCTCCACAGCCCACCGGGCGTCAGCCCGACGCGGTCGAAGATGTCCCTGTCCCCGATCTGGCTGCGCGCTTCAAGGATGACCCCATCGTTGTCCGACAGCATTACTGCACATCCAGTGGCCGCGACGGTCTGGAAAAGTTGATCCAGCAGCGGGCGCGCCACATCGAGCAGCAGGCCGTTCTGCTGACGTCGCTGCGTAAGCTCCCTGCCAGATACCAGTTCGGGGCCGCGATTTTCGCCTGCGTCCAAACCGTATTTCAAGCCGGACCGACACCAGCTTGCAGCCACCATCGATTGCGCAGCGCTCGTAGGAGAACGCAGCACTTCCTCGACCTTGTCCGGATGTTGAGCAGTCATGTCGCAGGGATTATAGCGCATTTATGGGCTGCTGGCGAATAGCCCAGTATCTACGCCTGTGCTGCGACATTCATGAGAGTTCTCGAACATCGTCGGCGAGATGCCTCAATGGCACTTCTCAGCCGACGAGGAGAAATGGTGCGGTCGAGAAGACTCGAACTTCCACGGCCTTGCGGCCACAACGACCTCAACGTTGCGCGTCTACCAGTTCCGCCACGACCGCACACAGTCTGCTCGGGAGCGAATCCGTCTGGTATCGCTCCCGTCGGTAGGAGCGCGCCACTAGCAGCGAGCCACCGGCCCCGCAAGCACCTTTGTCGCGCAAAATGGAAACCTAGCGCGGAGCCCAGCCGATATCCGCGAAGACGGCCGATTTGGGCACGTCGGTGACCGCTTCGTTGATGGTCAGTTCTTCGCCCGGCGCGAGGCTGGACTGCGGAGGCTGTACCACCCAGCTGTAGACCTGCCGTTCGCGTTGATCGCGCAGAACGATCAAAATCGGTGGCATCGGTCGCGTTTCGCGCGCGGTGTTCTTGACGATGATTCGCGCGCCGAAGAATTCGGTGCCATTCGGCAGAGTACGCCGTTCCTGCTGCTCCACCGGGAAAGATATCTCGAGATCAGGCTGCGCTGCGCCGAATAGCGGGCGAGTGACCGGCACCCAGTCTGGCAGGCCGACAGAATTCACCACCACCACCGTTCCGAGCGCGATCGCCGCGAAAACCGCGGCGGCCCAGGTCCACAGCCGGTTGATGTTGAGCCGGGGCCGGAACAGCGGAGCATGATCAAACCGTGAAGCACCGCTATCGTCCTGCGGTTTCGGCGCGGGAGGCAGATCGTCCTGCACATTGCCGTAGGGCGGTTCCGTCTCATCGAAATCCGGCCCGTCCCGTAATGGCTTCCTGGCGCCGGCAACGTCCGGGCCCACCCTGTCCGCCACGGCATCATCGACATACACAGCCGGGCGGCCGGGCGATGGCTTGGCAGGGGTGGGTGCCGGCGGGCGGGGAGGCGTCGGTGCTGGTGTAGGTGTAGGAGCGGGGGCAGGGATTTCCTGTACCGCTGCCAGGCGATCCGCATCCGGGCCTTCCTGGAACCAGCTGTGCTTGCATTTTGCGCAGCGCACAGTGCGCCCTTCGATACCGATGGCGGTGTCGGGGACGACATAACGCGTGGTACAGGCAGGGCAGGCAATGATCATGGTGACCCCAAGCCTTAAGGTGCCATGCGAATCACGACAAGCGACTGCCCTGTTCGCAACCCCCAAGAACGGCTTTTTTCCACATGCAAGCGTGGTTATAGGCTGTTTACGACCATGGTGGCTGCTCCTTTCCTCTTGATCCGACCGGTCGGGCAGTGATCACGCCCGAAGAAGAGATCGTGCAGTTCGACAATGTCGGCCTACGTTACGGCACCGATCGCGAGGTGCTGTCCAATGTCTCCTTCACTCTGTTTCCGGGCCGGTTCTATTTTCTGACCGGTGCCAGCGGTGCGGGTAAGACCTCGTTGCTGAAGCTGCTCTATCTTGCGCAGCGTCCCTCGCGCGGTGCCATCCGCATGTTCGGCACCGATGTCATCACGCTGCCGCGGGATCGTCTGCCTGCCTATCGCAGGCGAATGGGCGTGGTGTTTCAGGACTTCCGGCTGGTCGACCACCTATCGGCCTTCGACAATGTCGCCCTGCCGTTGCGCGTTGCGGGTGTCCGCGAGGCGGATCTGGAAGGGCCGGTTACCGACATGCTCGAATGGGTCGGCCTGGCACAACGGGCCGACGCGCGGCCCGCCACGCTTTCCGGTGGGGAACAGCAGCGCGTGGCTATCGCCCGCGCGGTGATCGGGCGGCCGGACATGCTGGTGGCGGACGAGCCGACCGGAAATGTCGATCCCGAAATGGCGCTGAAACTCATCCGCCTGTTCGAAGCGCTCAACCGGCTTGGCACCACCGTGGTGGTGGCGACGCACGACGTACAACTGCTGCGCAAGGTGCCCGATTCGCTGATTATGCGGCTCGACAAGGGGATGCTGTCCGATCCGACCGGAGCCCTGCGCTATCCGCCGCGCCGGGTCAGGCCGGGCCAATGAAGGGGCCGCCCGTCCTGACGCGTGCGGTGGAGCGCGGTCTTGCGCCCTTTCGCGGACGCCGCGCCGCTCATCTGCTGCCGCGTGCCCGCCTTGGTGGGCCGATGCCCTGGGTCATTGCAATAATGGTGGCGCTGACGGTGCTGGCCGCAGGCGGCGGACTGGCACTGAACAATCTTGCGGAACGCGCCCGGGGTGACCTGTCGGGCAGCGCGACGGTCCAGATCGTCGAAGCAGACCCTGCCATTCGCGATCGTCAGGCCCAGGCGGCGGCGGCCATTCTGGCACGCGACCGGGCCGTCGTCGACCTGGCCGTAGTGCCGCAGGAAACAGTCGAGGAATTGCTGGAGCCCTGGCTTGGAACCGACAACTCGCAGGATACCGTCCCCATCCCGGCCTTGATCGACCTGCGGCTGAAAGACGACGCGAACGACGCGACTCTCGACCATCTGCGCGATCTGCTTGCCGAACAGGCACCCTCGGCGCGTATCGATGCGCAGGCACAGTGGCTCGCCCCGGTCCTGTCGGCGCTGTCGGCGCTGGGCTGGGCGGCGCTGGGGCTGATCGGGCTGCTGGCCTTTACCGGGGCCGCGGCGGTGTGGCTGGCCGCGCGCAATGCACTCGGCACCAACCGCGATACGATTGAAATCGTCCATCTGCTGGGCGGTAATGACGATCAGATCGCCCGCATATTCCAGCGGTCAATCCTGGCCGATGCGGCTGTCGGCGGGATGCTGGGTCTGGTCATCGGGGCAACGGCGGTCTGGCTGATGGGTCTGCAATTCGCCGCACTCGATTCCGGCCTGGTTGCCGGTGGCGGGCTGGAAACGTCCGATTGGCTGGTCTTGGCACTTGTCCCCGTGGGGGCGGTTGCTCTAGCGGTGCTGACGGCTCGCTTCACCGTGCTCGCGTCGCTCAGGAAAATTCTGTGATCCTCCGTCTCTTCGCCGCCGCAGTGCTGGTCTATGCATTCGGCTTTCTCGGCTTTGCCGTTTCCCTGCCCAAGCCGTTGGCGGGGGAACCGACCGATGCCGTCATCGTGCTGACCGGCGGGCCGGGCCGGATTGCACGCGGCCTGTCGGTGGTCGAACAGGGGCTGGCCAAGGAAATGTTCGTCTCCGGTGTCGACCCGGAAGTACGGCCAGCCGAATTTGCCGCCGAGTTCGATGTATCGCGCAGCACGATGGAATGCTGCGTCAAGCTCGGCTATCTTGCGGTGGATACGCGCAGCAACGCTGGCGAGGCGGCGCAATGGCTCAAGGAAAACGACTTTACGTCCGTGCGCCTGGTGACGACGGACTGGCACATGGCCCGCGCCAGTTCGGAATTCGAAGGAACATTGCCGAGCGATATTCGCGTCGTCGAGGATGCAGTCTCGTCTCACCCAAGCCTGGCGACCTTGTTTCTGGAGTATAACAAGCTTCTGGCCGCTGCGATTTCCCAAGGCTTGCCGAACTGATCCCTATGCGCCTGCTCCGTAACATCGCCTTTTACCTCGCCTTCTACACCGGCAGCCTGCTGATAACTTCGGCCTCGCTCATCGCGCTGCCCTTCAGCGTGGCAGCCTTCCGCAGGCGGGTGCGGAACTGGGCGCAATGGCAGCGCTGGTGTCTCGTCAATTTGCTCGGCTGCGAGATCGTACTGGAAGGCGCCCCGCTCGACGAAGCGGTGCTTTACGCCATGAAGCACGAGAGTTTCTTCGAGGCGATCGATGCGCCCGCCCTGTTCGATACGCCCAGCGTATTCGCCAAACAGGAACTCTTCAGCATCCCCCTGTGGGGCCGGGCGGCAACGGCATTCGGCCTGGTGCCCGTGGCGAGAGACGCCGGAGCAAAAGCCCTGATGCAGATGATCCGATCGGCCAGGGCACTGGTGGCAGACGGGCGCCCGCTGTTGATCTTCCCGGAAGGAACCCGCGTCCCCCATGGCGAAGTTCAGGCGCTGCAATCGGGCTTTGCCGGCCTGTATAAAATGCTCGGCCTCTCCGTCGTCCCGGTCGCGGTGAACAGCGGGCCGGTCTATCACAAACGGCTCAAACAGCCGGGCCGGATAACCTACCGCTTTGGCGAGCCGATCCCACCAGGTCTGCCCCGCCCCGAGATCGAGGAACGTGTGCTAGCCGCGATAAACGCGCTCAACGACTGAATTGTACGGCGCACAAGGTGCCTGGATTGCCGGCCTGACGCGCCACCAAAGACTCTCTTGCTGGTGCAGCTTGCAAGTTCTGCCTATGCGCCGCCAATGGAACTTGCCGTCGAAAGTTTGGCCTTGTTGATCGCGCTCGCTTTTGTTGCGGGGATGATCGATGCGATTGCAGGCGGCGGAGGGCTACTAACCGTCCCCGCTCTCCTTGCAGTGGGCATATCGCCTGCGGCCGCAATCGGTACCAGCAAGTTACAAAGCACTTTCGGGGTTGCCACGGCTGTCATTACCTTTGCCCGCAAGGGATGCATCGACCTTCGCCGGTTCTCCGGCCCTGCAATTGCAGCCTTTCTTGGGTCGGCGGCAGGAGCTTTTGTCCTCACTCGCATCGATCCCGCCGTTCTCTCCGGACTTATCCCCGTCCTGCTCGTAGCGATGGCGATATATTATGCTCTCAAGCGAGATCTGGGCGATGAAGACCGCCATTCGCGGGCCCGCCCGATCCTGCTGTTGGCCATCGCTGCGGCCATCGGCTTTTACGATGGGTTCTTCGGACCGGGCGCAGGCTCTTTCTATACCACCGCACTGATAGCCGTATTCGGCCTTGGTACCATCAATGCCATCGCCCACACCAAGTTACTGAACTTCTGCAGCAATGCTGCAGGCCTTATGGTTTTTCTGGCCGCTGGAGAAATTCTGTTTCTGGTGGGGTTTTCAATGGCAATAGCAAGCGTTGCAGGCGCTTATCTGGGCGCGCACAGCACCATGCGCTTCGGCACCAAGGCGGTTAGGCCGCTGCTGATAATAATGTGTCTGGCGCTGACGGCTAAACTGCTTGCAGAGCCGTCAAATCCGCTCTCTCACCTCGTCACCCAATGGCTGACTTAGAACCACGGGTTGCGCCAGCCCAGCAACTCTCGGAATGCTCCTCCCTGCTGGACACGCCGATCCCTGCCTTGCCTGATCAGTGATCCTTGCGACCAAAGTCGGGCCGTGAGTCGTCCTGACCTTCCTCGATGATCGAGCGGCGGATAGTGCGGGTCCTG
Source organism: Pseudomonadota bacterium (assembly GCA_023394965.1). Taxonomy (GTDB): domain Bacteria; phylum Pseudomonadota; class Alphaproteobacteria; order Sphingomonadales; family Sphingomonadaceae; genus Qipengyuania. The sequence continues at coordinate 67,142 of JAEWZX010000009.1, forward strand.
TCGAACAGGTCGAACAATGTGTCGCCATCGCCATTGCGGATCGCGCGTTGGAGGAGGCTGAGATCTTCTGTGAAGCGCCCGAGCATTTCCAGCACGGCCTCGCGGTTCGACAGGAAAACATCGCGCCACATGGTCGGGTTGCTGGCGGCGATGCGTGTGAAATCGCGGAAACCGCCGGCCGAATATTTGATCACCTCGCCGCGCGTCACCTCTTCCAGATCGCTCGCCGTGCCGACGATGGTGTAGGCGATCAGGTGTGGAATATGGCTGGTTACCGCAAGCACGAGGTCGTGATGTTCGGCGTCCATGATCTCGACCGTAGCGCCCAGACCTTCCCAGAAATGCGAAAGGGCATCGACAGCTTCCTGCGGCGCGTCCTTGTCCGGCGTAACAATGCACCAGCGCTGGCGGAACAGTTCGGGGAAGCCCGCTTCCGGCCCGCTGTTCTCCGTCCCGGCAACAGGATGGGCGGGAACGACGATAGCGTCCGGCAGCGCGGCCACCAGCGCATCACCAACGCTGCGCTTGGACGAGCCGACATCGCTGACGATGGTGCCGGGCTTCAGATGCGGCGCAATGGCTTCAGCCGCATAGCCCATCGCACCGACCGGTACGCACAGGATGACCAGATCGGCGTCAGCCACCGCTTCGGCAACGGTATCGCAAATCTTGCCCACCAGACCGCGAGCCGCGGCACGCTGCCGGACGTCGGCATCGGCGTCCCAGCCAGTGGTCGTGACGTCGGGCAGCATCTGCTGAACCGCCAGACCGACCGATCCGCCGATCAGCCCCAGACCGACAACGGCAACCCGTTCGATCGTCATGCAGTTTCCCCACACAGATCGCGCAGTACGGCGGTGATGTCATCCATCTGCTGCGCCGTGCCGATGGTGATGCGCAGCGCCTGCGACAGACCCTGACCCGGCAGATGACGCACGGCGTAACCCGCCTCCGCAATCGCTTCCAGCGCGGCCTCGGCAGTGAGTTCGCCTTGAAACAGCACAAGGACGAAATTCGCCTTGCTGGGCACGGCACGAAGACCGTGATTGCCCAGCGCCTCGATCGCGGCAGTGAAGCGGGCGCGTTCGATGCGGTTCGCTTCACGGGACCGGGCTCTGAAATCCCGATCCGCCAGGGCCGCCAGCGCCGCGCGCTGACCGCTCGCTGTGACATTGAACGGCCCGCGAATGCGGTTAAGCACATCCAGCAGGTGCGGCGCCCCGGTCGCCCAGCCGATGCGTTCGCCGGCCAGGCCATAGATTTTCGAGAAAGTTCGGGTGACCAGCACATTGGCATGGGCAAGAGAGAGTTCGATCCCGCCGTCTGCCTCTTCCGGTTCGAGATAATCGGCATAGGCCTGATCGATCACCAGCAGGACATGGGCGGGCAGCCCGGCATGCAGCCGTTCGACTTCGGCACGGCGGAGGAATGTGCCAGTGGGATTGTTGGGGTTGGCAAGGAATACCACGCGGGTGTGTTCCGTCACTGCCGCCAGCAGGGCATCGACATCGGTGGCGTAATCGGCATCGGGGGCTTCCACCGGCGTTGCCCCGCAACGCCGCGCAGCAATATCGTAAACGGCAAAACTATAACGGCTGAAGAGCACTTCATCGCCCGGCCCGGCAAAACCCTGGGCTGCAAGGTTGAGCAATTCGTCCGACCCGGTGCCGCACACGATTCGCGCCGCATCGATCCCGTGGAACGTGCCTATCGCATGGCGCAGCGCTGACGCATCGGGATCGGGATAAGTGGCCGGGGCATGCCCTTCTGCCAGCGCGGCGATGGCCGCAGCGCTGCAGCCGAGCGGATTCTCGTTTGCCGAAAGCTTTATCAGTGCGCGCCCATCGGCCGTGGTCGATTTGCCCGGGACATAGGCGTGGATGCCCTCGATCCAGGGCTTCATGATGGGCTGATCCATTGTCTTGTCCGCTGCCATGTCAGTTTCTTCGCATGAAAGAATATCGCCCCTTCGACAAGCGCAAGGCTTGTCGATAGAGACAGGGTTTGATTGTTTCACCCCAAGGTCCGATTTGAACGCCCACTCCCAGACACTCACTCTACCCCATCCGCTCCCTCTCGATGGCGGGGGCGAACTGGCGCGCGTCGAGGTTGCATTCGAAACCTATGGCGAACTGAATGCGGATCGTTCGAATGCCATCCTGCTGTGCCACGCCCTGACGGGCGATCAATATGTCGCATCGCCCCACCCCATCACCGGCAAACCCGGTTGGTGGCAACGGATGGTCGGCCCCGGCAAGCCTATCGATACGGACCGTTTCCATATCATCTGTGCCAATGTCATCGGCAGTTGCATGGGGTCGACCGGCCCGGCCAGCCCGATGGACGAGCAGGCGACCGACAGCCAGCCCTATGCCATGCAGTTCCCCGTCATCACCATTCGCGACATGGTTCGCGCGCATGTCGGCCTGCTGGATGCGCTGGGGATCGACAGGCTGCACGCGGTGGTGGGCGGATCGATGGGCGGGATGCAGGCGCTGAGCCTGGCCGCGAACTGGCCGGAAAAGGCACAGCGCGTACTGGTCATCGCTTCAACCAGCCGGCATTCGGCGCAGAACATCGCCTTTCACGAATTGGGGCGGCAGGCGATCATGGCCGATACGCGGTGGCAGAACGGCAATTATTACGGCGGCGAAGCACCCGACAACGGGCTCGCCGTGGCGCGCATGGCGGCGCATATCACCTATCTTTCGGAAGAGGCGCTGACCGGCAAGTTCGGCCGCAATCTGCAGGACCGCGAAGCGAAAAGCTTCGGCTTCGACGCGGATTTCCAAGTCGAAAGCTATCTGCGTTATCAGGGCAGCGGCTTTTCCCGGCGCTTCGATGCCAACAGCTATCTCTACATCACCCGCGCGATGGATTATTTCGACCTTGCGGAAGAACATGGCGGAAAACTGGCCAATGCCTTCGCCGGGACGCAGGCGCGCTTCTGCCTCGTCAGCTTCGACAGCGACTGGCTCTATCCCACGAGCGAAAGCCGCCATGTGGTCCATGCGCTCAATGCGGCCGGGGCGGCGGTCAGCTTTGTCGAACTCAGCGCGCCGCACGGCCACGACAGCTTCCTGCTCGACGTGCCCGCGCTGGACCGCGTGATCGGGGGATTCCTCGGATGAGCGCTGCTGCTATCTCTCTGCGATCCGACCTTGCGGCAATCGCCAACCGGGTCGCGCCGGGCAGCCGGGTGCTGGACATCGGCTGCGGCGATGGTGTGCTGATGCTGGCCCTGCGCGACAAGGGCTGCGACGTGCGCGGGATCGAGATCGACGGGGCCTGCGTCGAACGCTGCGTGTCGCAGGGCCTGTCGGTGGTACAGGGCGATGCCGATAGCGATCTGGGCAATTACCCGGACAAGGGCTTCGACTATGCCGTTCTCAGCCAGACATTGCAGACCGCCGCGCGGCCCGACCGGATGCTGGACGAACTGCTGCGCGTCGGCACGCGGGCCTTTGTCAGCTTTCCCAATTTCGCCCACTGGCGCACCCGTGCCGCGCTGATGTTCGGGGGGCGGATGCCCGTCACGCCCAGCATTCCGGTGAGCTGGTACGAAACGCAGAACATTCACCACGTGACGGTACATGATTTCCGCGAACTGGCGCGCGAAAAGGGCGCGCGGATCGAAAACGAATGGTATTTCGCTGGCGAGCGCCCGATCGGCCGCCGCGCCGCCAATGCCCGCGCCGAATTCGCCGTATTCGAGCTGACGCGCTGACGGAAGATAGAAGATAGAAGGCCCGAGGGTTTTACCGACGGCATGGACGCCATCGGCAAAACCCTGAGCCGATCGCTTATCCCGCGCGGTGGATGCCGCAGAGCTTGTGCCCGTCGAGGTCGCGGAAATAGCTGAGGTGCATCGCGCCCATCGCCCCTTCGCGCAGACCCGGCGGGTCTTCGATGCTGGTGCCACCAGCCGCCACGGCGACATCGTGCAGTTCCTTCACCTGTTCGGGCGAAGAACATTTGAAGCCGATGGTCATGCCATTGGCACAGGTCGCGGGTTCCCCGTCGATCGGCTGCGAGAGCGCCAGAATGTTGCCATCGTGCATGAAGAACACGCGGCGGGTGCCGCTTTCCAGCGTATTTTCCATCGACCCTTCGGCGCCAAGCACCTTGAGCACCTTTTCATAAAAGGCCTTGGCGGCGTCGATGTCGTTCGTACCGATCATGATATGGTTGAACATACCCGTCTCTCCCCTTTGAGTTTCGATTCGCCACCTTAAGCGCTCGCCATGGGCTGGCAAGCGGCGAATGAGGCTCGTCGCTTGCGGTTCAGACTGGCAGGTATAGAAGCGCGTCATGCTGAATTTCATCGCCCCCATCACCCTGACGCTGGCCCAGGCGTCGGCCGGTGCGCCCGCCCTTCCGCAGCTCACGCTGGAACAGTCGAGTGCGCTGCGCTGTTCGGTTGCCTTCGGCATCATCCATCGCCAGCAGGCTGCCGGGGACGCGAAGGCGGCGCAATATCCGCCCATGGCAGCCCGCGGGCAGGAATTCTTCGTCCGCACGGCCGCCCGGCTGATGGACGATCTGGAGGCGGATCGGGACACGATCATGGCGCTGGTGAACCGCGAAACCAAAGGGTTGCTGGATGCCCCCGAACGGATCGACGATGTCATGCCGGCCTGCATGATGATGCTCGACGCATCGGGGCTCTGAGCGCGCGTTCACAATTGGCTCACCCCGCCTGCCCTACGCTACGCCCCGATTCGGAGACTTCTCTGGGGCTTTCCATGCGTACATTCGTCTTTCCCGTCCTGCTCGGCGCGCTGGCGCTGCCTGCCCCCGCCTTCGCGCAGCCCGATACGGACAGCGCGGTCGCGGCGCTCGCCGATCTGGGCGAACAGCTGCGCGATCCGGAACGCCAGCGCGAACTGACCCTGATGATGCAGGCGATGACCGAAGTGCTGCTGGATATGCCCATCGCCCCGCTGGCGCAGGCCGCCGCCGATATGGCGGGCGAAAAGGCCCAGCATATCGATCCCGATCTGACCGTGCGAAAGATGGCACCCGAAGCAGGCCGCATCGGCACCGATCTGATGCGCAATATGCTGCGCGCGATGGAAGCTAGCGCAGAACGTCGCGAAGGCGGGAAATAATCCCCTTTTTCTGCGGTTCGCACAGCAGATCCACCAGCACGGCGGCATCATAGGGCTTTTCCAGAATACAGCCGAGCGCCGCGACATCTTCGGGAATATCCTGCGGTGCCCCGGTCGAAAAGATGATCCGGGGACTGTCCGGCCCCAGCGTGCGAACCAGTTCGGCAATCGCCCAGCCATCGTCCCGGTCAGCCAGATGCACGTCGAGCACGATCACATCGGGCCGGTCTTCGCGTAACTGTTCCAGCGCTTCTTCGGTCGATGCCGACAGGGCGACCTGTTTAACCCCGGCATCGAGCAGGGCGTTTTCGATAGTCAGGCCCAGCACCGCATCGTCTTCCACCACCAGCACAAAGTGCGGCAGATTCTTGCGCGCGGTCGTCACGGTGTGCTGCTTCATTGTATCTCTTGAACCCGGCGACTGCCGCTAACTACCGATCAACGGCAGGCGGGCTTGCGCGGTTCCCGGCCCCAGTCTTTAAGGCCCGCCACCGTGGCGCAATTGCGACAGCTGGAAAGTTTCAGGAGATCAATGACTTTTCGAAGATCCCGTATTCGCGGTTGACGCTGCTTTCGATGGCGTCGGCGATGGCCATCATGCCCTGGTTGTCATCCAGGATCCAGCCGATCTCCGCCCGTTTGGTTTCGTATTTGGAAACCGCCACATCGCGGATCTGGCTGATCATCATGAAGGCCAGCTGGCTGGCAAGCCGCGAATTGTGCAATTCCTTCAGCACGCCCATCAGCGGAACGCGCATTCCCGTGCCCCGGGGGTGCCGCATCCAGCGCAGGATGTGGAACCAGCCAAAGGGAAACAGCTTGCCATCCACCTTGCGAAGCACCCCGTTCATGTCGGGGAAGGTGAGCATGAAAGCCACCGGCCTGCCATCGACTTCCGCAATCAGGTTGAGATCGGGATGAATGATCGGTTTCAGCTTTTTGCCCGCATAAGCGATTTCGGCATTGGTGAAGGGCACGAATCCCCAATTGTTGGACCACGCATCGTTGAGAATGGTGAGAATGGTTTCCACCTCTTCATCCCAACGCTTCACATCGACAGGGCGCACGGTAATCCGCTCGTTGCGCTTGCCCGACTGGACAATGCGGCGGATCAGGGGCGGAAAATCGCTCGACACATCGAGATCATACGTCAGCAGCGTCTTCGCCCGCGCATAACCGGCGCTTTCGATCCATTCCCGATAGATCGCGGGATGATGTCCCATCATGATCATCGGATCGTGATCCTGGCCCTTCACCAGCAGGCCGGGTTCTTCCCATATCGACATGGAAATCGGGCCGATCGCCCGGTCCATACCCTGGCTGCGCAGCCATTCTTCCGCCCGCGCCAGCAGCGCATGGGCCGTGGCTTCATCCTCGGCATCGAAATAGCCGAACATGCCCGCGCCGGGGCCAAAACCCTGTTCGGGCGGCAGTTCCAGCGCCAGCCGATCGATATGGGCGGAAATCCGCCCCACCGGCCGACCATTGCGACAGGCCAGGAACAGCTGGTGTGCAGCGTGCCCGAAGAACGGATTCCTGTCCGGATCGACCAGTTCGAGCTGTTCGGAACGCAATTGCGGCACCCAGTGCGGCTCGCGCGCGGCAAACCTGCGCCCGGTATCGACGAACTCCGCGCGCCCCTGCTTGCCTTCAACCAGCTCGATCACCACATTCGCGTCGGACATTCGTGTAATACCTTCGTTCAGATTGGATTAGCCCTGTGTGCGCTAACTGATCTTTGTCAAGGAAACGCAGATCCGCGATCACTATGATCGATCGCGAGCGCTGTATTGCGCTGTTGTTTTAGGCTAAGGCCTTCCAGGAATATCGATTATGAACGTGCAACAGACACATATTTCGGCCGCCGACACCCTATCGCGTCGCGATGCGGGATCCGGCTGGCATGCGCAGATCCCCGATGACAAGGCGATGCTGCGGGCCGCGCGCGACCTGACCAAGGATATCGCGGATCACCGGCCAGACCTTTACTGGCCCGACATGATCGCATCGGCTCTGGTCGGTTACGGGGCACTGGCAGGTGCCATTCTGGTCGACAGCGTGCCGCTGGCGATTGGGCTGGCGGTGGTCTCTGTCCTAGCCCTTTATCGGGCACTGCTGTTCATTCACGAAATTTCGCATTTCCGTAATGGCGCGCTTCCCGGCTTCCGCACGGCATGGAACATATTGGTTGGCGTACCCATGCTGACGCCGTCCTTCATGTACGAACAGGTGCACACGCTGCACCACAAACGCACGCAATACGGCACGGTCGCAGACCCCGAATATCTTCCGCTGGCGCTGATGAAACCGCTCAGCCTGCCGACTTTCGTGCTGGTCGCCCTGCTCGCTCCGGCTGCATTCCTCATCCGGTTCGCGGTGCTGGTGCCCCTGGGCGCGGTGATCCCGGCGATCCGGCAGCTGACCTGGCAGCGGTTCAGCGCGCTGGCCATCAATCCCGAATTTCGCCGCCGCCCGCCGGAAGGCGATCTGCCGCGGCGTGTCTTCTGGCTCGAAACGGCCGGCATGCTGTGGAGCTGGGCCTTGATCGGCAGCGTCTTCGCCTTCGGGTGGAAGCCCCTGCTGGTAGCCTTTGCCGTCTTCTCGATCGTCGCAGTGCTCAATCAGCTGCGCACGCTGGTGGCGCATTTATGGGAAAACGAAGGCGATGCGATGACCGTCACCGCGCAGTTCCTCGACAGCGTCAATGTGCCGCCGCCCGGGATTATCGCGGAACTGTGGGCACCGGTCGGGCTGCGCTATCACGCGCTGCACCATCTCATGCCCTCCATGCCCTATCACTCCCTGCCCGAAGCGCATCGCCGCCTGGTGGCGGAACTGGAAACCGATTCCAGCTATCACGGTGCCAACCATGCCGGGATGGGTGTGCTTGTCGCGCGGATTGCCCGCAGCACCATGCGCCGCCGCGGCTGACGCTGACAGCGCTCCGGACAGCAAAAAGGCCGCTCCCCTCGGTGGGTGGGAACGGCCTTCGCATTTCACCCGGCCATTGACCGGGTAAACCGGTTTGCGTCAGTCGACTTTGACTTCCGCATCGACACCGTCTTCGCTGACAGTCGCATCGACATCCTGACCATCGATGGTCACCGAGGAACCTTCTTCGGTTTCCACCGGCTCGGCAACCACGGTTTCGGTCGCGGTCGGCGTGATCACCGTGGTATCGGTGCCGTCGTTCGCAGCCGTTTCATCGGCTTCGGGCGCATTTGCTTCGGCGCAGGCACCCAGGGCGAGGGCAGCGGCGAGCGCGGGAATTGCAAACTTGTTCATGCCATAACTCCTTTGTGGCAACATTGTGGCATCAATCGCCATGCCGGACAATGGTTCCCGCCAGTTTCAGCAGCCCTCTAAAGGAACTGGATCATTGCGCAACGCCGTTCTGCGGGCAGGCCATGCGCAATTTCGCGCTCGATATCGGCTTTGAGCCGGGGATGCGCGTCAAGATCGGTGACCGTCTCGAAACCGTGCCGGGCATAGAATGCCGCGTTCCAGGGGACGTCGGTGAATGTCGTGAGCGTGAGCGCGGCGAACTGGCCATTGCGCGCATCGATGCCCAGCGCGCGGAGCAGGACCGATCCCACGCCCTGCCGCTGCATATCGGGGTGGACCGAAAATTCGCGGATATGCAGTTCGCGCCCGAAAGGTTCGGTGGAAATGAAGCCGACCAGTCGGCCTTGCGCCTCGGCAACCAGCGAATGGCCCTTGCGGATCAGGGCTGCCTGTTCGCTTGCGGGAACGGCAGGCATTCCGGCAACTCCTGCCAGCCCTTCGACCGAGCGAAACAGCTGCCCTGCGGCCAGCTCTATATCCGGGAGATGTCGGGCGTCCTCCGGCCGCGCCAGGCGGATCGAAAAGCCGGTCATTCCTCGGTGCGGATCAGCACCGTCTCACCGATCAGCAGAAACAGCAGGAAGGGCGACCACGCGGCCAGAAACGGCGGATAGCCCCCGAAGCTGCCCATGGCGAGCGCGGCGTTGTCGATCACGAAATAGGCAAAGCCCAGCGCCATGCCGATGATCGCGCGCACGAACAGCTGGCCCGACCGCGCGAGCCCGAAAGCGGCGACCGCCCCGAGCAGCGGCATCAGGAAGGCCGACAGCGGGCCGGAAATCTTGTGCCACCATTTCGCCCGCAGTTCCGACGTGCGGCGCCCGGCGCGTTCGAATTCGGCAATCGAACTGCCCAGCGTCCAGAAGGGTTCGGCATCGGGATCGATCTTGGCGAGGTCGATCTGTTCCGGCAGCAGCCCTTCGCCCACGACGACAGAGGCGGGCTGATCGGTGACGGCGTTCTGGACGTTGAAGCGGGTTATCCTTTCCAGCCGCCAGCCCGGGCCGGCATAGCGCGCGCTGTCGGCATCGATCTGTTCCACGATCATCCCGTCGGCATTGCGCTGGTACCAGGTGACCTTGCGCATGGCGATCGCCTCCCCCCTCCCGGCGACATAGGCGGCGGTGAGGATATTGGGGCCATCGCTGAGATAGACATTGGTCTTGACCCGGCTTTCGGCGGGGATCGCCCCATAATCGACCGCTTCCCACGCCTTCAGCGTCTGGGTGGAACGGGTGACGACCTGTTCGTTGAAGGCGAAATTGGCGATCGACACGAGGCCCGCCGTCAGCAGCAGCGGCGCCAGCACCTGATGCGCCGAAAGCCCCGCGGCCTTCATCGCGATCACTTCGCTGTTCTGGTTGAGCGCGACCAGCGTGATCAGCGTTGCCAGCAATACGGAATAGGGCAGGAAGCTGGCGATCAGCTGGGGTATCCGCAGGCCGGCATAGGTCAGCAATTCACCCTGCCCGTTACCCGGAACGGCGAGGATGTCCCCGCTGCGCGACAGCAGGTCGAGCATCAGCAGCACCAGCACCAGCACGAACAGCATCGCCGCGATCCGCGCGGCGAACAGCTTTGCCAGATACAGGGTCAGCGTGCGTGAGGGGAAGAAATCGAGTTGCATCGGGTCCCGCTATTCGGCCGCAGCCAGATCGATCTTCAGCGAACGGCGGCGGAACAGCCTGCCGATCCGCTTGATCACCTTGTCGAACCAGATTTCGAGCGCGCCGATGGCCTGCCCCCCGGGCACATGCGCCACCCGCCAGTACATCCACACGATAAGCGCGGCGAACAGGAAGAACGGCCCCCACAGCGCCAGGATCGGATCGACTCGTCCCAGCGCGGCGATGTCTTCGCCATACTGGTTCACCTTGTGATAGGCGACGACCATCACGATCGACAGGAACACGCCCAGCGCGCTGGTCGATCGTTTGGGCGGCACGCCCAGCGCCACGGCCAGCAACGGCATCAGGGCCATCATCACCACTTCGACAAGGCGGAAATTGAAGCTCGCCTGGCTGGCATCGCGCTGCCCCTCCGGCAGGGCCTTGTTCCAGCCGATCCGCAGCAGTTCGGGCAGGATATATTCCCGTTCCGCATCGCCGCGGGCGCGGAACTGTTCGATCGTCGGCAGGTCGATGGGCAGATCGTGCTTGGTAAAGGTCAGGACACGCGGCGTCTGGCTGCCGGTTTCCTGCACGATCGTGCCGTTCGTCAGCCGCAGGATAATGGTATCGGGATTGTCCGAAGTGGCCAGAAACGCGCCTTCCTTGGCCGAAATCGACAGCACCTGATCCTTGTCGTTGGAAACGCGCGCGAAAATGCCCTGCAACCGGCGCCCGCTATCTTCGCTGCCTTCGATCCGCAGCGCCATCCGGTCTGCCAGAGTGGTGAATTCCCCCACCTTGATCGATGCGCCGAGCGCGCCGGAGCGCAGGTCGTATTCCATCTGTTCGTAATAGTAGCGGCTGACCGGCTGGATGAAGAACACCAGCGCCACATTGATCACCATCAGCACGGCCGCGATGGCATAAGGCACCCGCAGCAGCCGCCCATAGCCGAGGCCCACGGCGCGGAACACATCGAGTTCGTTGGTCGTCGCCAGCTTGCGGAAGGCCAGCAGAATGCCCAGCAGCAGCCCCAGCGGAATGGCCAGGCTGGCATATTCCGGGATCAGCGCCATCAGCATCTTGAAGACCACGCCCACCGGCCCGCCTTCGACCGATACGAACTGCAGCAGGCGGGAAAGCTTTTCCAGCAGCAGGAGGCTGGCTGCCAGCGCAAACACCCCCAGCATCGGCACGATGACGAGCCGGAAGATATACCGATCGATGCTGGGCAGGAAATTGAACAAGATTATGCCGGTCAGTTGTGTCTAGCCCAATGCCCTAGCGCGCTTTTTTGCGCAGGTCATGCCCTTCCTGACCGATGGCCGGTTCAGGCTTTTTCGAGCGTGCATTGCAGCGGGTGCTGGTTCTGGCGGGCGAAGTCCATCACCTGATGGACCTTGGTTTCGGCAACTTCGTAAGGGAATATGCCGCATACGCCCACGCCCTTCTGGTGGACATGCAGCATCACCCGGGTCGCTTCTTCCATATCCATGCGGAAGAACCGCTTGAGCACGATGACGACGAATTCCATCGGCGTGTAATCGTCGTTCAGCAGCAGCACCTTGTACTGGCTCGGCTTCTTGGGTTTGGCGCGGGTCTTGGTGGCGACACCCAGCTGGCCTTCGCCGTCGCGCGGATCGTCGTCGTCTCCGGCGGCGCGGACGGGGGGGAGGGTCAGGGTGGAAAGCATGATCTGACCCATTATCGTATCGCTTGGCGGAATCGCAAGGCGTCAGCGCCCGGCAAGGCGTTTTCAGGGCAAAGAAAGCCACGCGGCGGGCCGGATGCGCGATAAAAAGGGCCGGATGGTGCGACACCATCCGGCCCACGTGTCCAATTCACCGGGCTTGGGAGAGAGGAGAGAGTGCCCGGTGGAATTGAAGTCTGTCAAAAGCGCTCAGGCGGCCTTCGAAACCTTTTCCGCCGCCAGGCTCATGCGGTTCGAAACCGGGGCGAAAGCTTCATTGACCAGCTTCAGCATGGCTTCGGTGTTCTTCGACGTGGTCGAAACCATGGCATCGAAGTTGCGACGGGCGATTTCGCCCTGCAGCTGGAACAGATCGGTCGGCGACTTGATCGAAGCCATCTTCTTCACGTCACCCTGGACGGTTTCGGCAGCCGATTTGGCATCGTCCATGTAACCGCGGCCCATGTCCTGCATGCCGGCAGCCAGGATCTTGCCCGATTCCACGAGAGCTTCGATGTTGCCCTTCTGGAATTCGACGGCTTCGCGGGTCATTTCGCTACCCTTTTCGTAAGCGGCCTTGGCGCGGGTCTGCATGTCGGCAGCCATTTCCTTCGCCTTGGTGGTGTAATCGGTGGTGGCAGTCTTCTTGGCAGTAGCCATGATGGTATCCTTCAACTGGGAAATCGGTGTGGTCTTGGCGGCGGTCGCCTTGGCAGGTGCAGCCTTCCCGTTGGCCGCCTTGGCTGCGGTTGCAGCGGCGGCTTTCGGCGCGGCCTTTTTCCTGGCCAGCGCCTTTTTCGGCTTGGCCTTGGCGGCCGGTTGGGCGGCCACGGCCTTGGCAATCGTATCGGCCTTGACCGGCGCCGTGCTGTCTGCGTCGACAGCCTGTTCGACTGCCTTCACATCAACCGGCTTTGTCGCCTGATCCGCAGCCTTTTTCTCGGCAGCGTCGGCAAATGCCTTCTCAGCGGCAGCATCGATTTTGCTTTGACTTTCGGCCATGGGGACCTCACTTTGTTGCACTGCACAAAATAGGCATTGCACCCGCGAAGTCAAGGACTTTTTGTGCAGTGCACAATATCCCGAAAATCCGTTATGACAGAGCTATTTACCGGGCCGCGACATAGCGCCCCGGCGCATCTTCTATCACCTTGTCGCCCTTGCCGCCGGGCTTGCGCCTGCCCGTCGCCGGGACAGTCGCATCGTCCTGGCTGCGCAGCCAGTCGATCCAGTCGGGCCACCAGCTTCCGGGATGTTCCTGCGCGCCGTCGCGGAATTCGGCCAGGCTGCGCGTTTCCGCTTCATTGGTCCAGTACTGGTATTTGCCCGCAGCAGGCGGATTGACCACCCCGGCAATGTGCCCCGACCCTGCCAGGACGAATTTGGTCGGCCCCTTGAAATGATCCGTAATCCGCCAGACGCTTTCGGCAGGGGCGATATGATCTTCCTTACCGGCCTGGATATAGGTGGGCGTTTCCACCCGCCCCAGATCGATCGGCGTGCCGTCCACGCTCAGCGCATCGGCTTCGACCAGCTTGTTGTCGCGATAGAGATCGCGCAGATATTGCTGGTGCCACTTGGCGGGCAGATTGGTCACATCGCCGTTCCAGTGCAGCAGGTCGAAGGCCGGATAATCTTCGCCCAGCAGGTAATTGTTGACCACGTAATTCCAGATCAGGTCGGTCCCGCGCAGCATGTTGAAAGTGGCGGCCATATACCGCCCGTCGAGATAGCCGTCGGCGCTCATCGCCTTCAGCATGCCAAGCTGGTTGTCATCGACGAAATTGAGCAGTTCGCCCGCCTTTTCGAAATCCACCTGCGCGGTGAAGAAGGTCGCGCTCTTCACCCGGTCCTGTTCGCCCCGGCGGTGCAGCAAAGCCAGCGTGGCGGCCAGCGTGGTCCCGGCCACGCAATAGCCGATGGCATGGACGCTTTCGACGTCCAGCCGCCCGCGAATATGGTCGATCGCATCGATCTGGGCGCGCACGTAATCGTCCCACACCACATCTTTCATGCTGGCATCGGCCGATTTCCAGCTGACCATGAACACGGTAACGCCCTGTTCCACCGCCCAGCGCACGAAGCTTTTCTTGGCGTTGAGATCCAGAATGTAGAACCGGTTGATCCACGGCGGGAAGATCACCAGCGGCACGGCCATCACCTTGTCGGTCGCGGGCGAATACTGGATCAGCTGATAAAGCGGCGTTTCATGCACCACCTTGCCTGGCGTCACGGCGATGTTTTCGCCCAGTCTGAACGCGCTGGCATCGGTATGCGAAAGCTGCCCCCGGCGCATGTCGGCCAGCAGGTGTTCCATGCCCTTGACCAGATTTTCGCCCCGCGTTTCCAGCGTGCGTTCCATCACCACCGGGTTGAGCAGCGGGAAATTCGACGGGCTGGCCGCTTCGGTGATCGTCCGCGTGGTGAATCGCAGCTGTTCGCGCCGGTCATCGGACAGGCCTTCCATCCGGTCGACCATATCGCCCACGCGTTCCGCCAGGAACAGATAGGTCTGGTGGATCAGCGCATAGGCCGGGTGGGCACGCCAGCGCGAATCGGCAAAGCGCCGGTCGGTGCGCGGCAGGTCGGGATCGCCCTTCGCTTCGGGCTGGCCGCTTTCGCCCAGGCCATACTGCGCCAGCACCTGCTGCCACAGGGCCATGCCTTCCTGCATCAGCGCCTGCTGCTGCACCGGATCGGCCAGCGGCATCTGGCGATACCAGTCTTCCGCCATGCGCATCCAGCGCGACGGATCGAAATAGGGCGCCAGCGTTTCGGGATTGGCCAGCTGTTCGGTCTGGAACTGCAGCCACAGGCCCTGCAGCTTCGCCCCGACTTCGGCCCATTCGCGCATGTCTTCGGGGCTGAGCGGGGTTCCACCGCTGGCTTCGGCCAGTGGCGCAAACATGGCGCGGGCGAATTTCGCCGGGGCTTCGAACATGTTGGTGAAGGGATCGGGGCCGTCGTCGGTCATTCTCGCTCCTGTCGCATTCAAGCGCCTGTTTGGGCAGCAATAGGATATTCCTTGCCCACTTGCACCTGTGCCGATTGCACCTGCATGGTGAATAGGTAATCAGTGTGACTCAACCAACGCCCGAAAGAGCTCGAATGTCCGACGAATTTTATCGCATGAAGCGCCTGCCGCCCTATGTCATCGCCGAAGTGAACGCGATGCGGCATGCGGCGCGCCGCGAAGGACGCGACGTTATCGATCTCGGCATGGGCAATCCCGACCAGCCGCCCCCGCAGCATGTGATCGACAAATTGTGCGAAGTGGCGAAAAAACCCAGCGCGCACGGCTATTCGCAATCCAAGGGGATTCCCGGCCTGCGCCGCGCCCAGGCCAATTATTACGGCCGCCGGTTCAATGTCGATCTCGACCCCGAACGCGAAGTGGTCGTCACCATGGGATCGAAAGAAGGGCTGTCGTCCATGGCCACCGCGATCATCGCGCCGGGCGATGTGGTGCTGGCCCCCAGCCCCAGCTATCCGATCCACACCTTCGGTTTCATCATTGCCGGGGCCACCATCCGCAGTGTGCCGACGACGCCGGACGAACATTACTGGAAGGCGCTGGACAATGCGATGGCCTATACCGTGCCGCGGCCCACGGTGCTGGTGGTCAACTATCCCAGCAACCCGACGGCGGAAACGGTGGACCTCGCCTTTTACGAACGGCTGGTTGCCTGGGCCAAGGAACACAAGGTCTGGGTGCTGTCCGACCTCGCCTATTCCGAACTCTATTATGACGGCAAGCCGACCCGTTCGATTCTCGAAGTGCCGGGGGCCAAGGATGTGGCGGTGGAATTCACCTCCATGTCCAAGACCTATTCCATGGCCGGCTGGCGAATGGGCTTTGCAGTGGGCAACCAGACGCTGATTTCGGCGCTGACGCGGGTGAAAAGCTATCTCGATTATGGCGCGTTCACGCCGATCCAGGCAGCCGCCTGTGCCGCGCTCAACGGGCCGCAGGACATCGTGGAAGAAAACCGCGTGCGCTATCAGCAGCGGCGCGATGTGATGGTGGAAAGCTTCGGCCGCGCCGGGTGGGACATCCCCAGCCCGCCCGCCAGCATGTTCGCCTGGGCCCCGATCCCGCGGGCCTTCCACAATGTCGGCAGCCTGGAATTTTCCAAGCAGCTGCTCGAACATGCCGGTGTCGCCGTGGCGGCGGGCGTCGGCTATGGCGAAGAAGGCGAAGGCTTCGTGCGCATCGCCATGGTCGAAAACGAACAGCGCATCCGCCAGGCGGCGCGCAACGTGAAGCGTTTCCTCGCCGAACACGGCTGATCGAGCGGGTGATTGACAAGTGTGTCGGCGTTCGGCGCCGGCCAGAGAGAGGATTTAGGCATGAATTTCCAGGACCGCGTTTCGATCGATCTCGCCGAAAATGGCGTCGCCCAGGTCCGTTTTACCCGCGGCGACAAGATGAATGCGCTCGATCCGGCGCAGTTCGATGCGGTGCTGGAAGCAGGCCAGGCCTTGCGCGAAATGAAGGGTTTGCGGGTGGCAGTCCTGTCGGGTGAAGGCCGCGCCTTCTGTGCCGGGCTCGATCTGTCCAGCATGGCCGCGGGTGGCTCCAGCCCCGCCGCCACCCTCGCCGACCGCACGCACGGCAACGCCAACCGCGCCCAGGAAGCCGCGATGACCTGGCGCAAATGCCCCGTCCCCGTCATCGCCGCCGTCCACGGCGTCTGCTTCGGCGGCGGCCTACAGATTGCCAGCGGCGCGGATATTCGCGTCGTCCACCCGCAGACGCGGATGGCGGTTATGGAAATGAAATGGGGCCTCGTCCCCGACATGGGCGGCTATGCCCTGTGGCGCGGCCTGGTGCGCGACGACACACTGCGCGAGCTGACATACACCAACCGTGAATTTTCGGGTGCGGAGGCGCTGAGCCTGGGCTTCGCGACCATGGTGGAAGACGATCCCCTGGCAACCGCCACCACACTCGCCGAAACGATCGCCGCCAAGAACCCGCAGGCGATCCGCGGCGCCAAACGCCTGTTCCACGTTATGCATGAAGAAGGCGAAGACGCCATTCTCCTTGCCGAAAGCCGGGAACAGGATGGCATCATGCGCACGCCCAACCAGATCGAAGCGGTGATGTCGGAAATGGAGAAACGCCCCCCGCGCTTCACCGATTGAGACCCCGCCAGTTCACACTTGGACGACATCGCCCTTGCATTGTGCGACGGCTGTGGCCAAATTGGCTGCCTCGCCCACTTTGGGCCACTGACAGGAGCATGGCATCGATGAACATCTGAGCGAAAATTCGTCTTTCCCGACAATTTCCTGCTCCGGTGATCCATGCCAAATCTCGTTCTCGATTCCGTTTCCGTCGCCACCCCGCATGGCACACAGCTGTTCCCCGCACTGTCTTTAAGCGTCGGCAAGGAGGCCATAGGTCTGTTCGGCAAAAATGGATCGGGCAAATCCACCTTGCTGCGCGCCATTATGGGCGAAGCGCCGTACTCCGGGACCATATCCTGCCACAGCAGGATCGGCCTCCTGCGGCAGAACAGCCTTCCTGAAGGCCGGACAGTCGCCGATGTTCTCGGTGTTAATGAGGAACTCGCCCGGATTGGGCGAATAGAGCAAGGCGCAGCCCTGCTCGATGATCTCGATCTCGCGGACTGGACGCTTCCCGGCCGACTGGAGGCCGCCCTTACCGGCGTTGATCTGCCCAGTGTCGATTGGAACCGGCCTTATGCCAGTTTCAGCGGCGGCGAACGCATGCGCCTGAAGCTTGCTTCCCTCCTGCTCTCCGAGCCCGATATTCTCTTGCTCGATGAACCGACCAACAACCTCGATCGTGACGGGCGCGATGCCATCATTGGCCTGATTTCCAACTGGAAAGGTTCGATACTGTGCGCCAGCCACGACCGTGAATTGCTGGAACATGTCGATCGGATCGTCGAGCTGTCGACGACCGGGACAACGGTATTCAGCGGTTCCTGGTCCGACTTTCGTGAGCACCGCGATGCCGAACGTGCCCGCGCGCTTAGTGCGCTGGAAACCGCCAAGGCCGACCATAAGGCCGCGCAACGGGCCAGTCAGCGAGAAGCCGAGAAACAGGCGCAAAAAGACAAGCGCGGGCGCGCCATCGCGGCTAGGAAGAGCGAGCCGAAAATAACCCTCCACGCCCGGCAGCAGAAGGCCGAGCGCACGGCTTCCCGGAAGCTGGCAATCGGCGACAACCTGGCCAGTAAGGCTCACGACGCCCTGCAAGAGGCGCAATCCGGGGTCGAGCGTGTAGTGCCTGTCACTATCGAGCTGGGGTCATGCAAGCTATCCTCGCGCCACGTACTGGTCGATGCCTCCGGCGTGATATGCGAAGCTGGCCCGCGCCGCCTGTTCGGCCCGCTCCACATTCACGTCCGCGGACCTGAACGCATCGCACTCATCGGGCGCAACGGCGGAGGAAAGACCAGTCTGGTCAAATACCTGACAGGTGCTGCAGAGCCTGCCGCCGGGCGGATCGACGCCGACCGGGATCGCATTGCAGTGCTCGATCAGCACCTCGCCTTGGTGGGGAACGATGAAACCCTGCTGGCTGCAATGCGACGGCATAATCCCGCGCTCGATCTGCAGGGGGCCCATGCCGCGCTTGCCCAATTCGGGTTTCGAGGAGACTGGGCTGGCCGTGAGGCCGGAGCGATATCTGGAGGCGAGAAGGTACGGCTCGCCCTTGCCTGCCTGTTCGCCCGCCCCGAGCCCCCGCAATTACTGATTTTGGACGAGCCGACCAACCACCTCGATATCGAAGCGATCGAGTTGCTAGAACAGGCGTTATGCAATTACGATGGTGCCATTCTGTGCATCAGCCATGACGAGGCATTTCGCAGGGCAATCAAGCTTCAGCGCGAAATCGTATTGTAGGTGTGAGCGTCTGACGAGGGCCAAAGCTGGCCCAAATTGCTTATCCGAAGATTGCCGCGCTCTGCATCCCGTCCAGCACCTGCTGGCCATCCGCATTCCACAACCGCAGCCGCTCCGACGAATAGCCATGGTCGGCATGCTGGCTTGCATTTTCCGAAAGCCACCAACCATCTCGCGTGGCAGGTTCGGTGTCGAGCAGATTGAACGACCAGTTGATCGAGCTGAGCGGGCCTTGCCTCTGCATGACTCGCATCGCTCCCGGGGGCAGAACATCGCCCATCAGGATGATCTGCGATATGGGGTCTAGCGTATCGCCTTCCGCCAGCCTCGCCCAGCGGCGCACAACCGGGGCACCGGGCCCGCGGGCATCTTGCGCACGGCGGATCTCGAAATTGTTGGTGATGAAAGCGGGGCCTTTCCCGTTCATGGCATCTTCGGCATCTTCGGGCGAGCCGGGCCAGTCCTCGACCGGAGCTGCGGGGTGGATGGCGTTGGGCTCGCGCGTGGCACCAAACAGCCAGAACGCGGTGAGCGCACACTGGCCCTCGCACCATAATTCGCTGCGCACCTGCGCCACATTGCGGCCTTGCCGGACAATCTCGCGCCGCAGTTCGATCTCAGAACCTGTCGGTGCCACAAAGGCAATTTGCGCGGCCCGCAATGGCGGCAGGTCCGAAAAGGCCCGTACAGCCGTAGTGTAGGCGATCAGCGCCGATGCACCGCCGTACAGCGTGCGACCCTGCATCCATTGGTCGAGACCGGAAAAGCATGTCTTTCCGCCCTTGGCGGTAATCGGATCGAGGAGATTGGCAATGCTCATAGCCACGCACATTGCCGCTATCCGGCCACGCGTCCAGAGTGACGTTACGTAAGGCATGACGTTACGATTGCCTTTGCGTGAGAGAATCGCTAGTGCGCCGCTTCCCGTGTCGAGAGGCCGGGCGAGGCCCGATGGCGGAGTGGTTACGCAGAGGACTGCAAATCCTTGCACGCCGGTTCGATTCCGGCTCGGGCCTCCACTTCTCGCAGCGATGCGAAGTGCCGCTTTAGCTCAGTTGGTAGAGCACATCATTCGTAATGATGGGGTCAGGTGTTCGAGTCACCTAAGCGGCACCACTTCTTCGCAAACCGCAGAACTCTCACGATTTCCAACACGGTCACTACATGACTGTGACACACGAACGCCACACGCGATGCTTGGCCAATCGTGTTCATCACCTTGGAAGGACAGTGAAACGAGGGTCACCGAGCGGCGCACAAAAGTG